>CAZPAJ010000016.1:0-1461 GCA_964584625.1 uncultured Acidibacter sp. | reverse complement strand
CCCGCCCCAACCGGGGGTTTCTTCGCGGGGGTTGGAGGGGGCCCGCCCCGGAGGCCGTGCCGCGCCAACCACTAGAGCGACTTGGTGCTGAAGTACCAGTCGACGTAGCAATACCCCTCTGACGCCCGGGCCTCGGCAGCCGGCGCAGTCTGCGGCGGCGGGACGATGACATCCTGGCCCGGCTGCCAGCCCTCGGGCGTGGCGACCTTGTTCGCGTCGGCCGTCTGCAAGGCCTTCATCAGTCGCAGGAACTCGGCGATCGATCGACCGTTGGACATCGGGTAATACACCATCGCCCGCAACTTGCCGTTGGGGTCGATGAAGAAGGTCGCGCGGACGGCCTGCGTATCCGAAGCGCCCGGGTGCACCATGCCGTACGCCGTGGCCACCTTCATCGAGATGTCTTCGATGATCGGGAAGGGGATCTCGACCCCGAACTTTTCCTTGATGCTTCGCACCCAGGCGATGTGGGCGTAGTTCGAGTCGATCGAGAGCCCGAGCAACTCCGTGTTCATCGCGCTGAACTCTTGCGCGTGCCGCGCGAAGCCCATGAATTCGGTGGTGCAAACCGGAGTGAAGTCAGCGGGGTGCGAAAACAGAATGAGCCACTTTCCCCGGTAGTCGGCAAGCTTGCGTTCGCCGTGGGTCGTCTTGGCGACGAAGTCCGGGGCGGGCTCGTTGAGGCGGGGCATCGAGGACACTGTCTGCGTTGGGTCGATCATGTTCATCTCCTGGTCAATGCGACAACGACCCCACCATATCAGTGATCTCTAAATTAGCATATTTGCATATTTCGATCGGCCTGATAGCCCGCGCCTATGGACAGGGTCGCGCCCTCCTTAGTCCCCACGTGCGTTAGCAAGAGGCTTCCGCAACGATCGCCCTTCTGCGAGCCGGTGGATACTGGCGCAGCGGTCAGCGTGCAGGATTCCCTGCCGGCGGTCACGATCAACAGTCCGGTCCGCTTGAAGCCGCGTGCCCCACTCGGGCCCGCCATTAGCTGTAGTATGTTGGGCCCCTCCGGCATCGCGTCAGCCGGGTCTCACCCGTCAGGCGCGGAATGCTACGTGCAGGGAAACGGTTGACCGGCCAGCCTACTGCCGTTGGACCCGGAGCAGAGAAGCGAAGCCACCCCCGATGCGCATCCTTAAAGTGGTCACTGGGCTTGGGCTGACGGCCAGCTCCGGCCATCTGCTCGTCGACGCCGTCCGAACCGGCGTGGTGCGTGGCCGGGGAACCCCACATGGCCTGGAAGACGACCCCATCTCCTATTTCCTGCTCGTGGGGATATATGCCTTGTGCGTCATCCTCGGCATCAAGCTGTCGATCGACGGGGCCCGGAACCGCGAGTAGCTCGCTGCGCCATCGCTGAGGGAGGTACGCGACGACCCGCGTAATGGCGGAGGGGGTGTCCGCCGACGAAGTGTAGCACCCCGGCGCATCGCATTGCATTTTCCCCAA
>CAZPAJ010000015.1:0-97652 GCA_964584625.1 uncultured Acidibacter sp. | reverse complement strand
GACAACCTGGTGTTCGTGATCAACTGCAACCTGCAGCGCCTCGACGGGCCGGTGCGTGGCAACGGCAAGATCATCCAGGAGCTGGAGGCCGCCTTCCTCGGCGCAGGATGGAACGTCGTCAAGGTGCTCTGGGGTTCGCGCTGGGATCCGCTGCTGCAGCGTGACAACCTCGGCCTGCTGCGACGGGTCATGGAAGACTGCGTCGACGGCGAGTACCAGAACTTCAAGGCCAAGGGCGGGGCCTACACGCGCGAGAATTTCTTCGGCAAGTACCCCGAGCTCAAGGCCATGGTCGCCAACATGTCCGACGACGAGATCTGGCGGCTCAATCGCGGTGGCCACGACGCGCGCAAGGTCTACGCGGCCTACTGGGCGGCGAGCCAGCATCGCGGGCAGCCTACGGTGATCCTGGCCAAGACGGTCAAGGGCTTCGGGCTGGGCAAGGCCGCCGAAGGCCAGATGATCACTCACCAGCAGAAGAAGCTCTCGGAGGAGGACCTGGTCGCGTTCCGCGACCGCTTCAACATCCCCATCACCAACGAGGAAATCTCCCGCCTGCCGTTCTGCCGGCCCGCGGACGACAGCGAGGAGCTTCGCTACATGCGCGAGCGCCGCATCAGCCTTGGCGGCTACCTGCCGACGCGGCGCACCGCGGCCCCGCCGCTGGCGGTGCCACCGCTCGAGGCCTTCCAGGCGCTGCTCGACGGGACCGAGGGCCGGGAGATCTCGACGACGATGGCCTTCGTGCGGCTGCTCACGGCGTTGCTCAAGGACAAGAACATGGGCCGCAATGTCGTGCCCATCGTGCCGGACGAGGCACGAACGTTCGGCATGGAGGGCCTGTTCCGCCAGGTCGGCATCTATTCCTCCGTCGGCCAGCTCTACACGCCGCAGGACGCCGACCAGCTGATGTCCTACCGCGAGGACAAGAAAGGACAGATCCTGGAGGAGGGCATCAACGAGGCGGGCGCGCTGTGCTCATGGATGGCTGCCGGCACTGCCTACTCGAACCATGGCGTCAACATGGTTCCCTTCTACATCTTCTACTCGATGTTCGGTTTCCAGCGGGTGGGGGACTTCATCTGGGCTGCCGGGGACCTGCAGGCCCGGGGCTTCCTGATGGGCGCTACCGCGGGCCGAACGACGCTGGCCGGCGAGGGGCTGCAGCACCAGGACGGACACAGCCAGCTGGTCGCCACCACGGTTCCGAACTGCCGGGCCTATGATCCGACCTTCGCATACGAGCTCGCTGTCATCGTCCAGGACGGTCTGCGACGGATGTACGTGGAAGGCGAGAACGTCTTCTACTACATCACGGTGATGAACGAGAACTACGCGATGCCGCCGATGCCGAAGGGTGTCGAGCAGGGCATTCTCAATGGCATGTACCTGCTGTCGATCGGCGGTCGCGGCAAGGTGCGCGCCACGCTGATGGGCTCGGGCACGATCCTGCGCGAGGTCATCGCCGCAGCCGAGCTGCTCGAGAAGGACTTCGGAATACCCGCCGACGTGTTCTCCGCGACCAGCTTCAGCGAGCTGCGCCGCGACGCGCTGGAGTGCGACCGCTGGAACATGCTGCATCCTGGCGAGTCCGCCCGCGTGCCCTACGTGGCGCAGGCGCTGCGTGATCGCTCTGGCCCGTTCATCGCGGCCACCGACTACGTGCGGAACGTCCCGGACCAGATCCGTCAGTGGGTGCCCGGCCGCTATGTCGTGCTCGGCACCGACGGCTATGGCCGCTCGGATGCCCGCGCGGCGCTGCGGCAGCATTTCGAGGTCGACCGGCGCTTCATCGCGCTGGCCGCGCTGCGCGCACTCGCCGACGACGGCAAGATCGATCGTGCCACGGTCGAGCGCGCGATCGTGTCGCTGGGCATCGACCCGGCGAAGCCCAACCCGCTCAACTCCTGATTGCGGAGAACACCGGCCCCATGCCTGTCATCGAAGTACGCGTTCCCGACCTCGGGAGCTTCAAGGACGTCTCCGTCATCGAGCTGCTGGTCAAGCCCGGCGACATCGTGGAGCTCGAAACGCCGCTTGCTACCCTCGAGACCGAGAAGGCTACGATGGACGTACCTTCGTCCGCCGCCGGCACCGTGAAGGCGCTGCACGTCGCACGGGGTGGCAAGGTCAACGCCGGCGATCTCGTCGCCACACTCGAAGCGTCCGCTGCGGTCGCCGCGACGCCCGTGCCGGCGCAAGCCCCGACCCCAGCCGCGAGTCCCGCCCCTGCCCCTGCCCCTGCCCCAGCCCCTGCCCCAGTACCCCCGGCGGTGGTCCCGGCATCTTCGTCGGCGATTCCTGGCGGGCGCGACGACCTCGCGCCGATCAGCGAGCCCGGTTTCTCGCGCGCGCACGCCAGTCCCTCGGTGAGGCTGCTCGCGCGTGAACTCGGTGTCGACCTGGGCCGTGTATCCGGCACCGGACCGAAGGGACGCATCACGCACGACGACGTCAAGGCATTCGTCAAGCGCAGCCTGCAGGGCGCAGGCGTACCCGCGGCAGCGGGCGGTGCCGGGTTGCCTGCCCTGCCCGTGGTCGATTTCGCGGCCTTCGGTCCCGTCGAGGTCCGGCCGATCGGGCGTATCCAGCGCATCTCCGGCCCGCGCCTGCAGGCTTCGTGGGTCAACATTCCCCACGTCACCCAGTACGACGAGGCCGACATCACAGAGCTCGAGGAAGCCCGCGGGCGACTCAAGGACTCCGCGGCGGCGCGCGGCATCAAGCTGACACCGCTTGCCTTCATCGTGCGCGCCGTGGTCCGGGCACTCGCGGAGTTTCCGAAGTTCGCGTCCTCCCTCGACGCGAGTGGCCAGAACCTCGTGTTCAAGAACTACCGCCACGTTGGGTTCGCGGCCGATACGCCGAACGGCCTGATGGTGCCGGTTATCCGCGAAGCCGACCGCAAGGACATCTACGAGACCGCGGCTGCGCTGGCGGAGCTCTCGGAGAAGGCCCGCGGGGGCAAGCTCTCCGGCGCCGAGATGCAGGGAGGCTGCTTCACCATCTCGAGCCTCGGCGGAATCGGTGGCACGGCGTTCACGCCGATCATCAACCCTCCCGAGGTGGCGATCCTCGGCGTGGCGCGCTCGCAGATCCGGCCAGTCTGGCGAGACGGTGCGTTCGTGCCGCGGCTCATGCTGCCGCTGTGCCTGTCCTACGACCATCGCGTGATCGACGGCGCGGAGGGCGCGCGGTTCATCACCTACCTCTCGGGCTGCCTCGCGGATCCTCGCGGCCTGCTCGAAGCCGTGCCCTGATCGGAGAGCGCCGCACATGAGCAGTCAAGACATCCGGGTACCGGATCTCGGCAACTTCGCCGACGTGCCCGTGATCGAAGTCCTCGTCCGGCCGGGTGACGTCATCGAAGTCGACGCGCCATTGATCACGCTCGAGACCGACAAGGCCTCGATGGACGTGCCGAGCACGCTGGCGGGCACGGTGACCGAGGTGCTGGTGGCCAAGGGGAGCCGGGTATCCCGCGACACGCTGATCGCGCGCATCGACGTCACTTCCGCGCAGGCTGCCGCGGCGGCGCCTGCCGCGGCGACATCGGCGGCCGCCACTCCGGCTGCGCCGTCGCCAGCCGTGGAGTCTCCGGCCGTGTCAGCTCCGGTGGCGGTGCCGGTCGATCGCCGGACCCGCCTGCTGGTGCTCGGTGCCGGGCCCGGAGGCTACACCGCCGCGTTCCGCGCCGCGGACCTTGGTCTCGAGGTCACGCTGGTCGACCGCTGGCCCAACCTCGGCGGCGTCTGCCTGAACGTGGGCTGTATTCCGTCCAAGGCGCTGCTGCATGCGGCGAAGGTGGTCGACGAGGCTGCGTCGATGGCCGCGCACGGCATCGAGTTCGGCCCGCCCCGGATCGACCTCGACAAGCTGCGCGCGTGGAAGGACGGCATCGTCCGCAAGCTCACGGGCGGGCTGCGCATGCTGGCGAAGCAGCGCAACGTGAGCGTCGTGCAGGGCACGGGCCGCTTCGTCGCGCCGGGCGTCGTCGAGGTCGCGGGCGACCAGGGCACCATCCACATCGGATTCGAGCAGTGCATCATCGCCGCCGGTTCCGAGCCCGTGCGGCTCCCGTTCCTCCCCGACGACCCCCGGGTCATTGATTCGACCGGCGCTCTTGAACTCAGGGATCTGCCCCGGCGGCTGCTCGTCGTCGGCGGCGGGATCATCGGCCTCGAGATGGCCTGCGTCTACGACGCCCTGGGCGTCAAGGTCACGGTCGTCGAGCTGATGGACCAGTTGATGCCCGGTTGCGACGCCGATCTCGTGCGGCCGCTGGAGAAGCGCCTGCGCAAGCGCTACGAGCAGATCCTCCTGGGCGCGAAGGTCACGGCGGTCACGGCGGAGGACGCGGGCCTGCGGGTGACGTTCGAGGGGCCCGGTGTTCCCGAACCCCAGCTCTACGACCGCGTGCTCGTCGCGGTGGGGCGACGGCCAAACGGCAAGGCGATCGGTGCCGAGGCCGTGGGCGTCACGGTGGACGCGCGTGGCTTCATCCCTGTGGATCGCCAGATGCGCACGAACGTGCCGGGTGTCTTTGCCATTGGCGACGTCGTGGGCCAGCCGATGCTGGCGCACAAGGCGAGCCACGAGGGCAAGGTGGCCGCGGAGGTCGCGGCCGGGCACAAGCGCGCCTTCGACGCGCGCGTGATTCCCTCGGTGGCCTATACGGACCCCGAGGTGGCGTGGGTGGGACTCACCGAGGCCGAGGCCAAGTCCCGCGGCGTCGACTACCGCAAGGGTTTGTTCCCGTGGATCGCGAGCGGACGATCACTGGCGCAGGGTCGGGACGAGGGCTTTACGAAGCTGCTGTTCGATCCCGTGACCCATCGTGTGCTGGGTGGCGGACTGGTGGGGCCGAACGCCGGCGAGCTCATCGCCGAGGTGGCGCTGGCGATCGAGATGGGCGCGGACGCCGCCGATATCGGCCTGACGATCCATCCGCACCCGACGCTCTCCGAGACCGTGGGCCTGGCGGCCGAGGCGTTCGAAGGGACGCTGACCGACCTGTACGTGCCGAAGAAGGCCTAGCGGCTGGTGGCCAGCCGGCGCAGCGACTCGAGGTAGGTGGCCTCGTCGGGCGGCCGGCCGCTGCGCTGCGCCGTCCACAATGCCTCGCCTAGCGCTTCCATCATCGCGTGCTCGGCGGCCTGCGGGGAGCCGAGCCTCGCGGACAGTGCGGCGTGGATCCGGGCGATCCCGGCGGGGCGGTCGGTGCCAACCTGCTCGCGCACCGCGAGGTGCATCGACATGTGCAGGAACGGGTTGACTGCGCCGTCCGCCGGTGTGAAATCCCGCGCCAGGGCGCGGTCGCCGGCCTCCAGCCAGCCGTGATACTCGGGGTGGTCGCGAATGACCGCGACGATCTGCGCCTCGAGGGGCGTGAGGACGACCGCCTCGCGACTGCGTCGCCACGCGTCGATCCAGCCGCGGCGCAGGTCATCGCGAGACTGCCCGGCGAACAGCGACGTCATGTGCCCGCCCGCGTCTTCGACCGGTACTCGCAGAGATCGGCGATCGGGCATGCCGGGCAGTCTGGCCTGCGCGCCTTGCAGACGTAGCGACCGAGGAGGATCAGCCAGTGGTGCGCGTCCTTCCGGAATTCATCGGGCACCACCTTGAGCAGGCGTGCCTCGACGGCCGCGGGTGTGCGTCCTGGTGCAAGCCCCGTCCGATTGCTGACGCGGTAGATGTGCGTGTCGACGGCGATGGTCGGTTCACCGAAGGCGGTATTCAGCACCACGTTGGCGGTCTTGCGCCCGACCCCGGGCAGTGCCTCGAGTGACTCGCGGCTGCGCGGGACTTCCCCGCCGTGCTGCTCGAGCAGGATCCGGCAGGTCTCGATGATGTTCTTTGCCTTGGCGTTGTAGAGCCCGATCGTCCGGATGTAGCCCGACAACCCTTCGACGCCGAGTTCGAGAATCGCACGTGGAGTGCGGGCCACGGGGAACAGTTTTCGGGTGGCGGCATTGACGCCGCGATCCGTGGCCTGCGCCGAGAGGATCACCGCGACCAGCAGTTCGAACGGCGTCGAATACTCCAGTTCCGTGGTCGGGTGCGGATTGCGTTCCCGCAGCCGACGGAAGATCTCGTGGCGCTTGGCGGGGTTCATGCCGCGGCACCGTCCTGCGCGAGGCGCTTGCGCTCCGCGAGGAGACGTTCCCTTTCGGCCTGCCGGCGCGCCCCGCGGTCCAGATGGGCGACGTAACGACGCCGGTTGTCGGCCGGCGACGGCTCCGGTGACTGCGCGCTGCGCGGGACCATCGTGATGCAGTCCACGGGGCAGGGGGCGATGCACAGCTCGCACCCTGTGCAGAGCTCGGCGAGCACCGTGTGCACGTGGCGGGATGAGCCCACGATCGCGTCGACCGGGCACGGAGGGAGGCAGCGTGCGCAGCCGATGCAGGCAGCCTCGTCGATCAGCGCAACGCGGGGCGCGCCCTCGGCGCCGTGGTCCGCGGACAGCGGCAGTACTGGCAGCCCGAGCAGGCCGGCGAGCCGCTCGATGGTGGCGGTGCCCCCCGGCGGGCACTGGTTGATACCCGCCTCGCCCCGCGCGATCGCCTCCGCGTAGGGCCTGCAGCCTGCATAGCCGCAGCGGGTGCACTGCGTCTGCGGCAGCAGCGCGTCGATGGCGTCGGCGTCGCGCACGGCGTCTCGCGTAACCCGGTGGTCAACGTACCTGTGAGCCCGGCTGCGCACCCGGGTCGGGCGACAGCAGCTGCAGTCCGCCGGTGTCGTCGCCGGCGCAGAGCACCATGCCCTCCGAGGTGCCGAAGCGCATCTTGCGCGGTGCCAGGTTCGCCACCAGCAGCACGGCACGCCCCGTGAGCTGCTCCGGGCCGTAGGACTTGCGGATCCCCGAGAACACGGTTCGGGTGCCGAGCGGGCCGACGTCGAGCGTCAGCTTCAGGAGCTTGTCCGAGCCATCGACCGTCGCCGCCTCGATCACCCGCGCGACGCGCAGGTCGACCTTGGAGAAGTCGTCAATCGAGACCAGCGCCGCCGGCGCCTCGTCGGCCGCCGCCTTGGGTGCCGCCGGCACCGCTGACGGCGTCGCGGCGGGCTCGACGAGCGACGCGACGACCTTGGGGTCGACGCGCAGGGCCAGCGGTTCGTAGGGCGCCAGCGCGCTTCCGAGCAGCGGCGTGGCGGCTTCCGCCCAGGACGAGAGCGGCGCGCCGAGGAAGCCCGCAGCCTTGCAGGCGATACCGGGCAGCACCGGCGCGAGGTAGACCATCAGCACGCGGAACAGGTTGATGCCCTGCGTCGCGACGCCGAGGACGTCGGCCGCACGCTGCGGGTCCTTGGCGAGCGCCCAGGGCTTGTGCGAGTCCACGTACTGGTTGGCCCGGTCGGCCAGCGCCATGATCTCGCGCATCGCCTGCGCGTAGTCGCGCGACTCATAGAGCTCCGCGATGCGTTCCCCTGCATTGACGAACTCCTCGTGCAGCGCAGGGTCGGGCAGGCTCTCCGCGAGCCGGCCGCCGCCCCGCGAGACGAAGCCCGCGCAGCGGCTCGCGATGTTGACCAGCTTGCCGACGAGGTCGGAGTTCACACGGGCGATGAAGTCGTCGAGCGCGAGGTCGATGTCGTCGATCCCCGGGCCGAGCTTGGCGGCGAAGTAGTAGCGCAAGGGGTCGGCCGGCAGGCGCTCGAGGTACCGGCGCGCGGTGATGAACGTGCCGCGTGACTTGGACATCTTCTGGCCGTCGATGGTGAGGAACCCATGGACGAACACGGCCGTCGGGCGGCGGTAGCCCGAGCCGTGCAGCACCGCGGGCCAGAACAGCGTGTGGAAATAGCTGATGTCCTTGCCGATGAAGTGATACATCTCGGTCGCCGTCCCGGGCGCGAGCCAGGTGTCGGTCGAGAGCCCGCGAGCGTCGCACCAGGCCTTCAGGCTGCCGAGGTAGCCGATCGGCGCGTCGAACCAGACATAGAAGTACTTGCCCGGGGAGTCGGGGACCTCGAAGCCGAAGTAGGGCGCGTCGCGCGAGATGTCCCAGTCCTGCAGCCCGGCCTCGAACCACTCGGCCAGCTTCGCGCGCACGGCATCCTGCAGGCTGCCGCTCGCCACCCACTCGCGCAGCATCGGCTCGAAATGACCGAGCTGGAAGAACAGGTGGTCCGATTCGCGCCAGACGGGGCGGGTGCCGCTGACGGTCGAGACCGGGTCGATGAGATCGGCCGGCGTATAAGTGGCACCACAGGACTCGCAGCTGTCGCCGTACTGGTCGGCAGCCCGGCAGCGCGGGCAGGTGCCGCGGACATAGCGGTCGGGCAGGAACATGCCCGCCTTCTCGTCGAATGCCTGCCGCACGGCCCTGCGGCTGATGTGGCCAGCGTCGCGCAGCCGTGTGTACATCAGGTCGACGAAGTGCCGGTTCTCCGCCGTGTGGGTCGAGTGGAATTGATCGTGGCCGATCAGGAAGCCCTGGTAGTCCGCGCGGTGCTCGGCGGCGACCCGGGCGATCAGCTGCTCGGGCGTCAGGCCCTCTGACTGGGCCTTGATCATCACGGGCGTGCCATGGGTGTCCTCGGCGCAGACATACAGGCATTCATGGCCGCGCATGCGCTGGAAGCGGACCCAGACGTCGGTCTGTACGGCCTCGATGACGTGGCCGAGGTGGAGGGGCCCGTTGGCGTAGGGCAGCGCGCTGGTGACGAGGATCTGGCGTGGCATGCGCGGATTGTCGCACAGGCTGCCGGGCCGGCGGGTCAGCCCTGGTTCATGACGGGCTCGAAGCGGGACTTGTTGATGCCCTTCTTGTAGGCCTCCTTGCCGGTGACCAGGCGCTTGTCGAGCAGTGCCTGGATCGCCGCGTCCATGGTCCGCATCCCATGGGCCCCGCCCGACTGCATGGTCGTCTCGAGCTGGTCGAGCTTGCCCTGGCGGATCAGGTTCGACACGGCAGGCGTGTTGATCATGACCTCCAGCGCGGCGACGCGGCCCTTGCCGTCCGCGCGCTGCAGCAGCTGTTGCGAGATCACGCCGCGCAGCGAGGTCGAGAGCATCGTGCGGACATGCGGCTGCTTGTCGGCCGGGAAGACGTTGACGATCCGGTCGACGGTCTGGGCCGCGCCGTTCGTGTGCAGCGTGCCCATGACCAGGATGCCCATCTCGGCGGCGGTGACCGCGATGCTCATGGTCTCGAGGTCCCGCAGCTCGCCGACCAGGATCACATCCGGATCCTCGCGCAACGCCGAATGCAGGGCGTGCGCAAAGCTCGGGCTGTGCACGCCGACCTCGCGCTGGCTGACGAGGCAGCTCTTGCGTACGTGGATGAACTCGATCGGGTCCTCGATCGTCAGGATGTGGCCCTTGGTGCGCCGGTTGATGTCGTCGATGAGCGCGGCGAGCGTCGTGGACTTGCCCGATCCGGTCTTGCCGGTCACGAGGATCAGTCCCGAAGGGGCCTTGGAGAGCTGGCGCACGGGATCGGGCAGCTGCAGGTCGTCCATCGACAACGCCTTGGACGGGATCGCCCGCATCACGGCGCCCATGCCGTTGAGCTGGCGCAGGACGTTGACGCGGAAACGCGCGACGTCGGCCATCGTATAGGCGAAGTCGGCCCCGTCCTGGGCCTCGAAGCGCTGCACCGCCGCACGCGGCATGATCTCCAGCAGCGCCTCGCGCACCAGTTCGGGGTCGAGTGGCTGCTCCGCGAGCGGCAGGAGATCGCCGTTCAGGCGGATCCTGGGCAGGTCCCCGGCGATGAAGTGCAGGTCGGAGCCCCGACGCTCGATCACCTGGTGGAGGTAGTCGTCGATGCGTGCCAAGGGATCAGCCTCCGGCCAGGTCCAGCTTGGGCAGCAGGCTGGTATCGGTGACGTACTTCTGGAACAGCCGCTTCTCGTGCGCGTAGGCGACTGCGTCGTCGGGGTCGAGCTCGCGGTTGACGAGGCCCTGCAGCAGGGCCTGGTCGAGCGTCTGCGAGCCGTGCTCGCGCCCCATCTGCAGCTGGCTCGGGATCTGGAAGGTCTGGTCCGTCTGGATGAGCTTGGCGATCGCGCGGGTCATCACCATGACCTCGACTACGGCGCGGCGCCCGCGGCCGTCGGCCGACTTGCAGAGCACCTGCGTCACCACGGCGAGCAGGCTGGAGGCGAGGAAGCTCTTGGTCTGCTCGCGCTGCTCGACCGGCAGCGCGTCGATGATGCGGTCGATCGTCTTGGTGGCGCTGGTGGTGTGCAGCGTGCCGAGCACGAGGTGCCCCGTCTCGGCGGCCGTCATCGCCATCGAGATCGTCTCGGCGTCGCGCAGCTCGCCAACCAGGATGACGTCGGGGTCCTCGCGCATCGCGGCGCGAACGCCCTCCGCGAACGACGGGATGTGGGTGCCCAGCTCGCGCTGGATGACCTGGCTCTGCTTGCTGCGGTGGACGAACTCCACCGGATCCTCGAGGCTGATGATGTTCAGTTTCCGCGAGCCGTTCAGCAGGTCGATCATCGCGGCCAGGGTGGTCGATTTGCCGGTGCCGGTCGACCCGGTGACCAGGATCATGCCCTGGTGATGGTCGCAGAGTCGGCGCACGACTGGCGGCAGGCGCAGCGACTCGAGCGAGGGGATCGCGCTCGGGATCGCCCGGAACACGGCGCCGATGCCGGTTTCCTTGCGGAACAGGTTGACCCGGAAGCGCCCGCCCTCGGCACTGACGTAGCTGAAGTCGAGGTCATGGCCGGCGGCAAAGTGCTGGGCCTGCTTGGGGGTCAGGATCTCGACCAGGTAGCCCTCCAGCTCCGTGTCGCGCAGTTCACGGAAGCGGATCGGCAGCAGGTCGCCATTCATCCGCAGCATCGGCGGGACACCCACCGCCAGGTGCACGTCCGAGCAACCCTGCTGCGTGCCGAGCTTGAGGAAGGCGTCGATTCTGGCCAAGGCGATGGGTTCCTGAAGGTGGCGCGGCTATGTTCCGGTCCCGGCGCGCGGCGGGCAACATGGATGTCCCGGAATTTGACTTATGTCACGCGACGGGGCAAGCCGACCCGGCGGTGCGCAGTCGTGCTAGGCGAAGGCCTCGAGAGCCGCCCGCAACTCGTCCATCGTCTGGTAGCGCGTGGCCTTGTCGACCGACATCGCCTTGAGCACCACGTCCGACAGGCCCGGGGGCAGGGCAGGGTTGACCTCGATCGGCTTCCGCGCCTTGCCCTGCACGTGCTGGTACATCACGGACATGTGGTCACCGCGCGTGTAGGGCGGCGTGCCGGTCAGCATCTCGTAGAGGATGACACCGGTGGCGTAGACGTCGGCCCTTGGATCGATCTTCTTGCCGAGGATCTGCTCGGGTGCCATGTATTTCGGCGACCCGATCACGTAGCCGGTCTTGGTGAGCTGCGTGTCGCCTTCGCGCTGCACGGCTGCCACGCCGAAGTCGACGATCTTCAGCAGGCCGTGGTCGTTGATCAGCACGTTGGCGGGCTTGAGGTCCCGGTGGACCACCCCCGCCTGGTGCGCCACCTGCATGCCCGTGCAGATGTCGATGCCGAAGCGGATCGCGCGCGGCAGGTCGAGAGGCTTGTCGTCGACGATCTCCTGGCTGAGCGTGTGCGACGGGAAATACTCCATCGAGATGGCGTAGTTGCCCTGGATGTACAGGAAGTCGTAGATGCGGATGACGTTGCGGTGCGTGATGCGTCGCGAGTAGCGCAGTTCATGCACGAAGCGCTTCATCGTCTCTTCGTCCTCGGCCACGTTGGGGTTGAGGAACTTCAGGATCAGGCGATCGTCGACGACCATGTCCTCCATCAGCAGCACGGTGCCGAAAGCACCCTTGCCGATCCGCTCGATGTACTTGTAGCGGCCTTCGACGAGGTCACCGGGCCTCAGCGTCGAGATGTCCATGCGCGGCGCCGCGGCTGGCGCCGCGGAGGGACGTGGCGCCTGGTCCGGGGCAGCGCGCGTGTCGCCGTCGCGACGGGTCGGAGGCGAACGGGTGAGCTCAGGGTTGCGCCCCGTCGCGGCGGTCGGCAGCAACTGGCTCGCGCTGCGGTCGGAACTGGCCAGCGACCCGGTGGCGAGCCGACGCTGGAGTTCGTCGAGGGCTCCCGTCGCGGCGCGATGCACCGTGGGGTCGGCCGTGGTGGCGGTGCGGGCCTCGAGTTGGGCGCGGATGCGCTCCACCGAGCGGTCGTCTGCAAGCCTGGCCAGGGCTTGCGCCGCCTCGACCTGAACGTCCTTCTCCGGCCGGGTCTTCATGGCGGCGAGGATGGGGTCGACGGCCTGGATGTCGCCGAGATGCCCCAGGGCCCGCACCACGACCGACAGGATGCGTGGCGGGCCGACCTGCAGCATCTCCAGGAGGCGCGGCACAGCCTTCGCGCTGCCGATCTCCGCGAGGGCGTCGACCGCCCGCTCGCTGACCCACCAGTCCGGGTCCCGCGTTGCCGCGATCAGCTGGTCGACCGCCTGCTCGTCCTTGGTCTGGTTGAGGATCTCGATGGCGGCGCGGCGGACGTCCTCGTCCTCGTCCCCGATCAGCTTGAGGACCGCCTCGACGACCTTCGGGCCCCCGATCTTGCCGAGTGCGTCGGCGGCGCGGCTGCGCACCCACCAGTCCTCGTCGGCAATGGCTTCGATCAGGTAGCGCACCGATTCCGCGTCACAGATCTCGTTGAGCACCTCGACCGCCGCGCGCCGCGGGCCTTCCTCCGGGTCCTTCATCACGTCGACCAGCAGGCGCACCGTCTGCGGGTCGTTCGCCTTGATCACCAGGTCGATGGCCTTGGACTGCACGTCGATCTCGGGATCGCGCAGCAGCGGCACCACCTGGCTGACGTCGATCAGGCCGTCCATGCGTGTCAACGCGGCCAGGCTCGCCGAGCGCACGAGCTTGCTCGTGTCGCGCAACTGCTGCAGGAGCGCCACGCGCACCTCCGGCACGTTGAAGCGGCTCAGCGTGTTGATGATGTGCAGGCGCGCGATGGCATCCTTGCTCTGCAGCCGCCCGACGAGTTCGGGGATGGCGTCGCCGGTCGCCGTCTCCGCGACGATACGGAACAGCGCGGCCTTCTCGTTTGGTTGCTGCGAGTGCGCCGCGGTGAGCAGGTCGCGGACGCCAAAGCGCTGCTTGTGGGCGGCGATGATCTCGAGCACTACCGCCTTGGGGACGTCGGGCTGCGAGAGTGCCTCGAGCAGCAGGGTCGGGGGATAGGCCTTGCTCGCCGTCAGCGCCCACTTCACCCCCGCGATGACGCGGGGCGCGCCATCGACCATCGCCGCCAGCAGCGCCGGGAAGGTGCGCGGGCTGACCAGCAGCGCGAGCGCCTCGAGCAACGCCGCGGTGGTGTCTTTCCCCGCGTCGGGCAGGGCCGCGACGATCGGGGGCACCGCAGCCTCGCCCAGGTCGCGAAGCTTCGCAATCGCCTTGCGGGTTGCCGGGTCTCCCGGGTCGGCGCTCTCGCGCAGTTCGGCGACGAGGCGATCCGCGCGGAGGCTGGAGAAGAACCCCATCAGACAACCGCCGCGGCGGGGATGACAGGACAGCGTTGCATGGACGCTCAAGTATGCCACAGGCGCCCCGGTGCACCGTAGGAGGGCGTCGCGGTTACACTAACAAGATGGCTGAAGAACCTTCGCGCGAGGCCTTGGCAATCGCCCTCGGCACTTACCGGGATCCGTTCCTGGGCCAGTCGCTGGCCGATGCCCGCGTGGTGCGCGACCTGCAGCCGCTCGGCGGCGGCGCGTGGCGCGCCCGCCTGGTCTACGGTTTTCCGGTAGGCGGGTACCGCCCGGAACTGACCGCCGAGCTGACACGCCACGTCGCCGCCGCCGGGGTGGACGCCACCGTGGTGCTGGATCTCGAGGCCGACATCGCCACCCATGCCGTGCAGCGCGGGTTGGCGCCCCTGCGGGGCATACGCAACGTGGTGGCGGTGGCCTCGGGCAAGGGCGGCGTGGGCAAGTCCACGGTCGCCGTGAACCTGGCGCTGGCCTGGGCCGCCCAGGGGGCCCGCGTTGGGCTGCTCGACGCCGACATCTACGGTCCAAGCCAGCCGATCATGCTCGGCCTGGCGGGCCGGCGTCCGGGCACGCTCGAGGGCAAGCGGCTCGTGCCGCTCGAAGCCCACGGGATCCGTGCGATGTCCATCGGGTTCCTGGTCGACGCGGAGCAGCCCATGGTCTGGCGCGGCCCGATGGTGACGTCTGCCCTCAACCAGCTGCTGGGCGACACCGAGTGGGGCGACCTCGACTACCTGGTCGTCGACATGCCGCCCGGCACCGGCGACATCCAGCTCACGCTGTCGCAGAAGGTGCCGGTGGCGGGGGCGATCATCGTGACGACCCCCCAGGACATCGCCCTGGCCGACGCCCGCAAGGGGCTGCGCATGTTCGAGAAGGTCAATGTGCCCGTGCTGGGCATTGTCGAGAACATGAGCCTGCACGTCTGCTCGAACTGCGGCCATGCCGAGCACGTCTTTGGTGCCGGAGGCGGCGCGCGCATGGCCGAGCAATACGGGGTCCGCCTGCTGGGCGAGCTCCCGCTCGACGCGCTGATCCGCGAGGAGGCCGACGGCGGCCGCCCGACCGTCGTGGCGGCGCCGGGCACGGCCCGCGCGCAGGCCTACCTGGCCACGGCCCGCCGCGCGGCGGGAGAACTGGCGCGCCGCGCCCGTGACCGCAGCGGGGCGTTCCCGCGCATCGTCGTCGAGGAATCATGAGCATCAAGTCCGACCACTGGATCCGGCGCATGGCGCACGACTCCGGAATGATTGAACCGTTCGCGGCGGAGCAGGTTCGCGAGGTCGATGGCCGCCGGATCGTCTCCTACGGGACCTCGAGCTACGGCTATGACGTACGTTGCGCCCGCGACTTCAAGATCTTCACGAACATCAACTCGACGATCGTGGATCCGAAGCAGTTCGACGAGAAGAGCTTCGTCGACGTCGCCGCGGACGTCTGCATCATCCCCCCGAACTCGTTCGCGCTGGCGCGCACGGTGGAATATTTCCGGATCCCGCGGAACGTGCTCGTCGTGTGCCTTGGCAAGTCGACTTACGCGCGCTGCGGCATCATCGTCAACGTGACCCCGCTGGAACCGGAGTGGGAAGGGCACGTGACGCTGGAGTTCTCGAACACGACGCCGCTGCCGGCAAAGATCTACGCCAACGAAGGCGTGGCGCAGATGCTGTTCTTCGAGAGCGACGAGGTGTGCTCGACCTCCTACCGTGATCGGGGCGGCAAATACCAGGGGCAGCGTGGCGTGACCCTGCCGCGGACCTGAGCGCGGCGCCGCTAGCTCCCGTTGCCGCGCACGAGGCGCGTGACACGCATCTGCCACTCGAGCTTGCCCCCGCGCCGGCGCTCGGCCTGCACCGGAATGTAGCCGAACTGGGGCGCATACCACACGCGCGTCACCCGATCTGAGCCGGGCCGGCGGCTGGACCAGATGACCGTGTCGGTTTCGCCGACCGCGGTTCGAAGACGGGCGGTACCCTCGTCCATGTACTCGTACTGCTTGATCTCGTCCTTGTCGATCAGCGAGAACCCGGATGGTGTGGTGCCGCGCTGCAGTTCGGCCATCAGCGCGATCTGTACCGACATCCCGTCCTGTACGCCGGGGCGCAGCGCGAGGTCCACGGCCTTGTCCTCGGCCCTTCCGCGGACGCGCATCGCCGACCAGTCGAACGCCAGGCCGACGTCGCGTCGCGTGTCGGTCGTGCCGTCGTCGGCCCGGTAGCTGACAGGCCGCGGTGTGCCGGCTTCAAGCGTGAAATGGCTGGTCTGGTTCACCTCGCCCGGGAAGGCGAGCCGGAACATGCCCCGCGCGTTGTTGCGAGACACGTACACGTAGCGGTCCGGGCCGTCGCGTCGCAGTTCCAGCGAGGCCGAGGCGGCGTTCATGCCCTTCCAGAGCACTTCGTACGATGCCGAGAAGGGCTGCGGGCCGGCGGTCGGCGCCGGGGACGGCTGGGCGCCGGGGCTCGTGCCGGGCGCGGTCGCGCCGCCCAAGAGCGCAAGGATCGCGACCGCCCCGATACGGGCGGCGCGGGGATCATCGGGGTGGGGCATCGAAATCCTCCACGATGGGTTGGACCAGCGGGTGGCCATCCAGTTCCGGCTGGCCTCCGGGGCAGCCGAGGCGGCGCCTCGCAACCCAGTCGACCACGCGCGGGTAGATGACGTGCTCGCAAGCCTGCACTCGCGCAGAGAGTGCCCTCGCGTCCTCGCCCGGGTGGATGTGCAGCCTGGCCTGCAGCACCGCAGGGCCGCCGTCGAGCTCGGGTGTCACGTAGTGCACCGTTGCCCCGTGGGTGCGGTCACCCGCGTCGATGGCGCGCTGGTGGGTGTGCAGTCCCTTGTGTCGCGGCAGCAGCGACGGGTGGATGTTCAGCAGCCGGCCTGCATAGGCGTCGACGAAAGATGTATCGAGTATGCGCATGAAGCCGGCCAGCACCACGAGGCCGGGGCGCCGTGCATCGATGGCTTCTCGCAGCCGCGCGTCGTAGGCGCTGCGCGCCTCACCCGGCCGTGGCGGCAGCGCGAGGGTCTCGATTCCGAGTGCCGTGGCGGCCGCCAGCCCAGGCGCATCGGCCCGGTCCGAGGCCACCAGGACCACCTGCGCCGGGATCTCGCCGCTGGCGCAGCGGCGGGCGATCGCCAGCATGTTGCTGCCGGTGCCCGAGATCAGCGCCGCGACGCGCAGTGCGTCGTCCGGATGCGTCACCGGATCCGGACACCGCCGTCACCCGTGCTGACCTCGCCGATCCGGGTGGCGGTTTCGCCGCGGCTGGCGAGCAGCGCCAGCGCCTGCTCCACGTGCCTGGCCTCGACGACGGCGACCATGCCGATGCCGCAGTTGAAGGTGCGGTGCATCTCGGCAGCGGAGATCCGGCCGGCGCGCTGGATCCATTCGAACACCGGGTCGTGAGGCCAGGCGGACCGCTCGAGGACGACCTCGCAGCCCTCGGGGAGCACACGTGGGATGTTGTCGGTCAGGCCGCCGCCGGTGATGTGGGCGAACCCCTTGACGGGAAGTGCGGCCGCGAGCGCAAGCATCGAACGGGCATAGATCCGGGTTGGCTCGAGCAGGCGGTCGAACAGGGGGCGCCCGTCGACCTCGGTCGACGGGCTGGCGTTCGAGTCGGCCAGCAGCCTGCGGATAAGCGAGTAGCCGTTGGAGTGCGGGCCCGAGGAGGCCATGCCGATCACCGCGTCGCCGGGACGAATCGTGCGGCCGTCGATGATGGCGTCCTTCTCGACGACCCCGACGCAGAACCCTGCCAGGTCGTAGTCTCCGCCGTGGTACATGCCCGGCATCTCGGCTGTTTCGCCGCCCACCAGCGCGCAACCGGCGCGTATGCAGCCCTCCGCGATTCCCGCGATCACGCTCTGTGCGACCTCGACGCTGAGCCGGCCGGTCGCGTAATAGTCTAGGAAGAACAACGGCTCGGCGCCCTGGACCGCGACGTCGTTGGCACACATGGCGACCAGATCGATGCCAATCGTGTCGTGGCGCCCGGTGTCGATGGCGAGCCGGAGCTTGGTGCCTACGCCGTCCGTGCCCGAGACAAGCACCGGTCGGCGCCACCGGCCCTCGGGCAGCTCCACGAGTGCGCCGAAACCGCCGATGCCGGCCAGGACCTCGGGTCGGTGCGTACGGCGCACGACAGGCTTGATGCGTTCGACCAGTTCATCGCCCGCGTCGATGTCGACGCCGGCATCGCGGTAGGTCAGGCCGCCCGGGCTATCTTGGGTCATGGTGGCATTGTACGCGAAGCCCTGGCCGGTGCCCCGGCCAGCTCATGCCGGTACAATCGGGCGATGGACAAGCTGCTCCTTCGCGGCCGGGTTGCCGTGGCCTGCGCTCCTGCGGCGCGCATGCCGGCGCTCCTGTGTCTGCTCGGGCTCGTCGCGCTGGGCGCCCCGGACTTGGTCGTCGCCGCCGAACCCGTGCGCTTCAATGAGGTGACCGTTCCGGCCGCCGAGCAGGCGGTCGCATTCGAGGAAGCGATGCGCGCGGCGCTGGTCCGGGCCACGGGGCGCCGCGACGCCGCCACCGACCCGGCGCTGCAGTCGCTGGTCGGCGACGCGGCCCGCTACGTGCAGATCTACCGTCCTGCGCGTGCCGGTTCGGGCACCCAGGTCACTTTCGACGCCGCGGCGCTGGAGCGCGCGATCGTCGCCGCGGGTCGGAGCGTCTGGCCGCGCGATCGTCCCGTCGCACTGGTGGTCATCGTCCAGCCGCCGCCGGGCGCCGATCCGGCCACCGCGCGGCGGGCCCTGGAGGACGCTGGCGCGGCGCGCGGCCTGCCCTTGCGGCTCTCGTCGGCCCAGGCTGCGGGTCTTGCAGGCTCGACCGAGGTCGGAGGTGACGCGGCGCTTGCCGCCGCACAGCGCCTGGGTGCGAATGTCGCGCTCGTGGGCCGCGGCGACGAAACAGGCTGGCGCTGGGCCTACCACGCGCCGGGGCAGTTGCTGGAGTTCGACGGCGGCATCGAGGCGGGCATCGACGGCGCCGCCGACGCCCTCGCCAGTGCGGCGCTCGCGGTGCTTGCGCAGCCGGAAGACGACGTGCTGGTCGAGGTGCGTGGTGTCGACGGGCTCGCCGACTACGCCGAGGCCGCCCGGCTCCTGGGTGCCGTGACGGGTGTCCGGACGGCCTCTCTCGTCGAGTCAACGGGGTCGGAAGCCGTCTTTCTGGTTCGTGCGCGCGGCGGCGCGGATGGGCTCGCTGCCGCTCTCAGCCAGTCGACCGCCTTGAGGGCGATCGACGTATCCAGAGACCGGCTCGTCTGCATCCTGGACCGCCAGGGGTCGTGAATTGCGCCGTGCCCTGCGTCACCTGCCTAACCTGATCTGCCTGCTGCGGATCCTGCTCGTCGTGCCCACTGTCGAGGCGCTCGCCCGCGGCGACTACGTGCTGGCGCTCGGGCTGTTCGCCCTGGCGGCGGTCTCGGACGGCGTCGACGGCTACCTCGCCAAGACCTTCAACTGGACCTCGGCGCTGGGCAGGTTCCTGGATCCGCTCGCCGACAAGCTGCTGCTGGTTGCCGTGTTCGTGGCCTGTTCCTGGCAGGGTCTGGTGCCCTGGTGGTTGGCCGCCGCGGCCATCGCGCGCGACCTGGCGATTGCAGGAGGAGCGCTGATCTATCGGCTATGGTTCGGGCCGCTCAACGGCCGGCCGACGCTGGTGTCCAAGGTCAATACGGGGGCGCAGATCGTCTGCCTGGTCGCGGCGATCCTGCAGGCTGCCTCGGGTTGGCCGCCGCGCGAGATCCTGCTCGCGCTCGCGGTCCTTGCCCTGTTCACCACGATCGCCAGCGGCGCGGGCTACGTGAGCGACTTCGCCCGTCGCGCGTGGCACCTGCCACCGGTCCGTCGCTGAGCGCGCGCCGCGCCGCAGCTGCCGTGAGACAACTTCCCCTCGGTGTCCGCCTGCGTGAGCGCAGCACCTTCGATGCGTTCCTGGCGGGGGCGAATGGCGAAGCCGTCCTGCGCCTGCGTGGGCTGGCGCAGGCGGGTCGCGGGGTGGCGTGGATCTGGGGCGCTTCCGGCAGCGGGCGCACCCACCTGCTGCAGGCCACCTGTGCCGGGGCCGACAAGGCCCGGCGGGCAGCCTACCTGCCACTCGGCGCGATGCGGGAGGCGGGCCCGGGGCTGCTGGCAGCGGCGGGCGAACTCGACCTGTTGTGCCTGGACGATCTCGATGCCGTGACGGCCGACCCGGCTTTCGCGCGGTCGCTGTTCACCCTGTACCGCGACTTCGAGGATCGGGGCGGCGCGCTCGTGGTAGCCGCGCGGGCGGCGCCCCAGGCCTTGCAGTGGGCGCTGCCGGACATCGCCTCGCGATTTTCGGCTGCCGAGGTGTTTCAGCTCCGGCTGCTCGACGACGGCGAGCAGGTCGCCGCACTGCGGCTGCGCGCGTCGTTGCGCGGCATCGAACTGCCGGATGAGGTGGCGCGTTACCTGCAGCGACGCTACCCGCGTGACATGCCCACGCTGGCGGCGTTGCTCGACCGGATCGACACCGCCGCGCTTTCCGCGCAGCGACGCGTCACCCTGCCATTCATCCGCGAGATCCTGGGCGAGCCGCGGAATCCGCCGACCGGAGCCTGACCGCGAGCGAGGCCACCCGCGCACCGAGCGCGCGCGCGATCGCCCGCTCGTCGTCATTGAGCACCTGTGCACTCCCCGACGGAGTGAAGTGCGTGGCCCCGTAGGGCGAGCCGCCCCCGCGTGTCGTCGACAGGGCGGGCTCCGCGTAGGGGATGCCGACCAGGTACATCCCGTGGTGAAGGAGCGGGAGCATCATCGAGAGGAGCGTGCTCTCCTGTCCGCCATGCAGGCTGCTGCTGCCCGAGAACACCCCGGCAGGCTTGCCCGCGAGGCTGCCGTCGGCCCAGATCGCCGACGTCGAATCGAGGAAGTACTTCAGCGGTGCTGCCATGTTGCCGAACCGCGTCGGGCTGCCGATCAGCAGCGCGTCGCAGCGTCGCAGGTCATCCTGGGTGGCATAGGGGGCCCCGGCGTCGGGCACGGGGCGGGGCGATCGCTCGCTGTCGGCCGACACGGCCGGCACGGTCCGCAGCACCGCCGCAGCACCCTCCACGGATTCAATGCCGCGGCAGATCTGCCGCGCGAGGTCGGCGGTGGCGCCGTGGCGCGAGTAGAAGACGACCAGTATCTGCGCCGGGTTCATGCGTCGGTTCCTGAGGAGTGGCCGGGGTTTCAGCGTGCCGCCGCCGCGGGCGATCGCCCGAGGTCGTCGGCGCCGTTCCAGCGAGTCCAGCGCTGGATCACCATGTCGGAGTACCAGCGGCGCCCGACGCTGCCGTTGTAGCGGGCAAGTGCCTTGGCGACGTCGTTGCGCTCGCGCTTCATATAGTGCCGGAAGATGGCCGTGCCCATCCGGATGTTGTCCGGGATGCGGACGAGCTGGTGACGACGCATGCCGAGCTCCTCCGGCCAGAAGGGCATCACCTGCATCAACCCAACCGCACCGGCCGGCGACACGGCCCAGCGGTCGAACCGGCTCTCGACGTCGATGATCGCCAGCACCAGGCCGGGCGGCAGTCGCATCTCGCCGGGGCGGTGGGCCTCGCAGAACACGTGCTCGAGGATCTCCAGCCTTTCGGCGGGGTCCTTGACGGTGCGCCGCAGCCGGGGCTCCATCAGCTTGTACCAGACCTCCGCCTCGAACGGGTCGGCGAAGCAGTCCGCCTCGGCGATCGCCTGCTGCACCGTAGCGCGCAGCTCAGGGTCGCGCTGCTGGTCTGCCCGCACTGCCGGCGCCAGAATGCCGAGTGCGACCAGCGCGGCGGCCAGGCGGGGCATCTGGGCGGCGCGCATCAGGCTAGCGCCCGAGCAAGGCCCGCAGCCTCTGCCGGACCTCGCCGGCCGGCCAGTTTTCGTTGGTCGTGGCGCGGCGCCACCGGTACTCGAGCTGGCCCGAATCGAGTCCGCGTTCCGAGACGACGATGCGGTGAGGGATGCCGATCAGCTCGGCATCCGCGAACTTGACCCCGGGTCGCGCGTCGCGGTCGTCGAGCAGGACCTCGACGCCGTCGTCGAGGAGCCCTCGGTAGAGGGCATCGGCTGCCTCCGCGACGCGCGGTGCCTTCGCCGCATTGAGCGGCACGACGACGACGCTGAAGGGTGCAAGGGGCTCCGGCCAGGCAATCCCGGCAGCGTCGTGGTTCTGCTCGATCGCGGCGGCCACGATCCGGGTCACGCCGATGCCGTAGCAGCCCATCCACATGGTCACAGGCTTGCCTGCCTCGTCGAGCACGCTCGCCTGCATGGCCTCGCTGTATTTGCGGCCGAGCTGGAAGATGTGGCCGACCTCGATGCCCCGGCGGATCGCGAGGGTGCCCTCGCCACCCGGGCTCGGGTCGCCGGGTACCACGTTGCGGAGGTCGGCTGCCGAGGGCTCTGCAAGGTCGCGGCCCCAGTTGCCGCCCGCGAAGTGCATGTCGGCCTCGTTGGCGCCGCAGACGAAATCAGCCACGGTGAGGGCGGCATGGTCCGCGTAGAGTGGGCAACCGAGGCCGAAGGGGCCGAGGTAGCCCGGTTCGCAGCCGGTGGCCTGCAGCACTGCCTCGCGGCTTGCCATCCGCAACGGGCTGGCCACGCCGGGCAGCTTCTGCGCCTTGATCGCGTTGAGCTCGTGATCGCCGCGCAGCAGCAGCGCCACGACGCCGCCCTCCGTGCCATCGACCATCAGGAGCTTCAGCGTCTGCTGCGGGGCGACGCCGAGGAATTCCGCCACCGCCGCGATGGTCTTCCGGCCAGGCGTCGGCACCTTGCGCAGCGCCTCGGTCGCGGGGCCACGCGGTGCGGCAGGTGGCAGCGCCGGCGCCAGCTCGAGGTTGGCGGCGTAGCGATCCGGGCCGTCGGACACCGCGATGGCGTCTTCTCCCGAGTCGGCCAGCACCTGGAACTCCTCGGAAGCGGTGCCGCCGATGGATCCGGTGTCCGCCTTCACGGCGCGGAACTCGAGGCCCATGCGCGCAAACATCCGCGAGTAGGCCTGGTGCATGGCGTCATAGCCTTCCTGCAGCGACTCCGGCGAGGCGTGGAAGGAGTAGGCGTCCTTCATGATGAACTCCCGGCCGCGCATTACGCCGAAGCGTGGCCGGATCTCGTCGCGGAACTTCAGCTGGATCTGGTAGAAATTGACCGGCAACTGCCGGTAGCTCTTCAGTTCACGCCGCGCCAGGTCGGTGATGACCTCCTCGTGGGTCGGGCCGATCACGAAGTCCCGGTCGTGCCGGTCCTTCAGTCGCAGCAGTTCCGGGCCGTACTGCTCCCAACGGCCCGATTCCTGCCAAAGTTCGGCTGGCTGCACCGCCGGCATCAGCACCTCGAGTGCGCCTGCGCGGTCCATCTCCTCGCGGATGATCTGTTCCACCTTGCGCAACGTGCGCAGCCCGAGGGGCGTCCAGGTGTAGATGCCGGCCGCCAGCCGGCGGATCAGGCCGGCGCGAAGCATCAGCTGGTGGCTGATGACCTCGGCCTCGGCCGGAGTTTCCTTGACGGTGGCGATCGGGTATCGGGACCAGCGCATGGCGATGTCATCGGCGGCGAGAGGGGCCAACATGTTAAGGAAGGCGGGGCAGGGTGTCATGGGCGGCGGCGTTGTGGGGCAGGCCGTCGGCCCCTATCATGGCCGCGTCATCGCCATCGGAACCGACACCGCGCCCATGTCCCCCGAGCCGACCCCATTGGCGTCGCCGAGGCCCCCTCCGAGCCGGGGCGTGTTCCTGCTCCCCAACCTGCTCACGACCGGCTGCCTGGCCTGCGGGTTCTACGCCATCGTCTCGGCGATCAACGGCGATTTCGCGCGCGCAGGGGCCGCCGTGTTCGTCGCCATGATCTTCGACGGGCTCGACGGCCGAGTGGCCCGCTGGACCCGCACCGAGAGTGTGTTTGGCAAGGAATACGACAGCCTGGCCGACATGGTTGCGTTCGGCGTGGCGCCGGCGATCGTGGCCTACCAGTGGGGCGTCGAGCGCATCGCGGAATTCGGCGACGCGTTCGGGCGCTTCGGCTGGATTGCCGCGTTTTTCTATGCCGTGTGCGCGGCGTTGCGCCTCGCCCGGTTCAACGCCCGGTCCGCCACCGCCGACAAGCGCTACTTCGAGGGCCTGCCCAGCCCCTCGGCCGCGGCGCTGGTCGCGGCGTTCGTCTGGTTCTCCAGCGAATGGCAGCAGCCCGGGCTCGAAGGGCTGGTCGCGGCGTTCTCGGTCACCGTCGTGGCGGGTGCGCTGATGGTGTCGCGCTTCGCTTATCCCAGCCTGAAGCAGGTCGACTGGGACCGTCGCGTGAAACTCGCCTACTTCATCATCGTGCCGGTGTTCCTGGCCCTGATCGCCGCCGAACCTTCCACCATGCTGCTGTCGATGTTCTCGACCTACGCGCTGTCGGCCCCGGCCCTCTGGCTCGGACGGCGGTTGCGCCGCGGCGGCCGTTCGGGCGCCGAGCCGCCCGGGCCTGGATGAACATGCCGCAAGCCCGGCGGGCGGCCTACCTCGAGGCGCTCGGCATCGACGTCTGGGTGCCGAGGCAGGCCGCGGCGTCGCCGCCCCAGCCCGTATCCGCATCCGTCCCCGCTGCTGCCCCCGCTGCCGCGGCCGGAGGCTGGCCGGAGCTTGAGGCCGAGGTCGCCGCGTGCCGTCTCTGTCCGCTGCATCAGGGGCGCACCCAGACGGTCTTCGGCGTGGGCGATCGTGCCGCTCGCTGGATGGTGATCGGAGAGGCGCCGGGGGCCGAGGAAGACCGCCAGGGCGAGCCCTTCGTCGGGGCGGCCGGACAACTGTTGAACGCGATGCTGCGGGCGATCGAGCTGCCGCGGCCCTCCGTGTTCATCGCGAACGTGCTCAAGTGCCGCCCGCCCGGCAATCGGGATCCGCAGCCCGTCGAGGTCGAGCGCTGCCTGCCCTACCTGCATCGGCAGGTGGCCCTGGTCCGGCCGCGACTGGTGCTTGCCGTGGGCCGCGTCGCGGCCCAGAGCCTGCTGGGCACCGACGCGCCGCTGTCCCGCCTGCGTGCCGTCGTCCACCGATTCGGGCCGCTCAACACGCCATTGATCGTCACGTATCATCCGGCGTACCTGCTGCGCACGCCCGCCGACAAGCGCAAGGCCTGGGAAGACCTCAAGTTCGCCCGGCGTACCTTCGAGGCCCTCGAAGCGGCGGAGTCGGCCGAGTCCCCGGTTTGATCCATGGCTACAGCTCCCGAACACGTCCGCCCGGTGCCCGAGCTCGTGATCCGGCCGATGAACGCTGGGGACGTTACCGTGGTCTCGGAGGTGGAGCGTGCGTCCTACCCGTTCCCGTGGAGCGAGGGCATTTTTCGCGACTGCCTTCGCGTCGGTTACCACTGCCGGGTGGTCGAACTGGACGGGCTGGTCATCGGACACGGGATCCTCGCCATGGGTGCCGGCGAGGCCCACGTGCTCAATGTCTGCGTGCGGCCCGAGTTTCGCTGTCGCGGCGTGGGGCGGCGGCTGCTTGAATCCATGCTCGAAGCCTCGCGGGCCGCCGGCATGTCCGATATGTTCCTCGAGGTGCGACCGACCAACCTCTCCGCGATCCGGCTGTACTTCTCCATGGGCTTCCGCCAGGTGGGTGTGCGTCGCGGTTACTATCAGGCCGTCAATGGCCGCGAGGACGCCGCGGTCCTGCGCCTCGAACTCTCCCCATCCCGCACCTGACGATGAACCTCGAAGAAGAAGTCGCCCGGCGACGCACGTTCGCCATCATCTCGCATCCCGACGCTGGCAAGACGACCCTGACCGAGAAGCTGCTGCTGTTCGGGGGCGCCATCCAGCTCGCCGGCACGGTCAAGGGGCGCAAGGCGGCACGCCATGCGACCAGCGACTGGATGCGCCTGGAGCAGCAGCGCGGAATCTCCGTGACGTCCTCGGTGATGCAGTTCCCCTACGGCGACTGCATCGTCAACCTGCTGGACACGCCGGGGCACGAGGATTTCTCCGAGGATACCTACCGCACCCTCACCGCCGTGGACTCAGCGCTGATGGTCATCGACTGCGCCAAGGGCGTCGAGGAGCGCACCATCAAGCTCATGGAAGTGTGCCGCCTTCGCGACACGCCGATCATGACCTTCATCAACAAGCTGGATCGCGAGGGTCGCTCGCCCATAGACCTGCTCGACGAGATCGAGCGCGTGCTCGGGATCTCGACGGCCCCGGTCACCTGGCCGATCGGCATGGGCCGTGAACTGCTCGGGATCTACCACCTCCTCGAGGACCGGATCTACGTCTACGCGGCAGGCGAGCGCGGCCGTGTCGGCGAGAACGTCGTCATCGAGGGACTGCACAGCGAGGCCGGCCGGGAGTTGCTCGGCGAGCGCGCCGCCGCCTTCTACGGGGAGATCGAGCTGGTGCGAGGCGCTACGCAGGCTTTCGACCTGCCGGCCTACCTGGCGGGGCGGCAGACGCCGGTGTTCTTCGGCTCGGCGATCGCCAACTTTGGCGTCGAGGAGCTGCTGCGCGCTTTCACCGAGCATGCGCCCGGGCCGCAGTCCCGTGCCACGCGGCAGCGCGTCGTCGAGCCGGGCGAGCCGCGGCTGACGGGATTCGTGTTCAAGATCCAGGCGAACATGGACCCGCAGCACCGGGACCGGATCGCCTTCCTGCGGCTGTGCTCGGGGCGATATTCGCGCGGCATGCGGCTCAAGCACGTGCGCCTGGGCAAGGAACTTCGCGTGGCGGATGCCCTGACCTTCATGGCGTCTGACCGGCAGGCCGCCGAGGACGCCTTCGCGGGAGACATCGTCGGCCTCCACAACCACGGCACCATCAACATCGGCGATTCGTTCACCGAGGGCGAGGAGCTGGTGTTCACGGGCATTCCGAACTTCGCCCCCGAGATGTTCCGGCGGGCCGTCCTCAAGGATCCGCTGAAGGCCAAGGCACTGTCCAAGGGCCTCGCGCAGCTGTGCGAGGAGGGCGCCACGCAGCTTTTCCGGCCACTTCGCAACAACGACCAGATCCTCGGCGCGGTGGGGCAGCTGCAGTTCGAGGTCGTCGCGTTCCGCCTCCAGGACGAGTACGCAGTGCAGTGCGCGTTCGAGCCGATCGGCGTGCACACCGCCCGCTGGGTCTACTGCGGCGATGAGCGCAAGCTCGCGGATTTTCGCGTCAAGGCCTACGACAACCTGGCACTCGACCACAGCGGGGCGCTGGTCTACCTCGCGCCTACCCGGGTGAACCTCGGGCTGACCATCGAGCGCTGGCCCGACATCGTGTTTCGCGAAACTCGCGAGCAGGCGGGCTGAGATGGCAGCGCCGGGCACGCGACGGCAGGTCGTGTCCTGGGCCCTCTACGACTGGGCAGCCTCGGCCTTCACGACCACGGTGCTTGCCGGGTTCTTCCCGGCATTCCTCCAGGCCTACTGGAGCACCGGCGTCGATCCGACCGTCACGACCGCGCGGCTGGGCATCGCCAACGGCATCGCGGGGCTGGTGGTTGCAGTGCTGGCGCCGGTCCTGGGGGCGATTGCGGACCACGGGGGCCAGCGGAAGCGATTCCTGGTCGCGTGGAGCCTGCTCGGCATCCTGGCGACTGGCACCTTCTGGTTCGTCGGCCAGGGGCAGTGGGTCGCCGCGGTGTCGCTGTTCGTGGTCGCAATGGTCGGCTACTCGGCGGCCAACGTGTTCTACGACGCGTTGCTGCTGGACGTGGCGCCGGCGCGCGATCTCGACCGTGTGTCGGCCCTTGGCTACTCGCTCGGATACCTGGGCGGTGGCCTGCTGTTTGCCGTCAACGTGGCGATGACGCTGAGGCCGGCGTGGTTCGGCCTCGCCGACGCGGGCGAGGCGGTGCGCATGTCCTTCGTGACGGTGGCGGCGTGGTGGCTGCTGTTCATGCTGCCCCTTGCGTGGAACGTGCGGGAGTCGCCGGCCGTCGGGCCGGCCGCGAGGGGCGGGCGGCTGCGTGACGCGCTGGAGGAGACCTGGCGCACGATGCGGAGCATGACCTCGCGGCGCGAGATCATGCTGTTCCTGATCGCGTACTGGCTCTATATCGACGGCGTCAACACGATCATCAAGATGGCGGTGGACTACGGGGCGGCGCTGGGGCTGCCCACCTCGAGCCTGCTTGCGGCGCTGCTCCTGACCCAGTTCGTGGCGTTCCCGGCGGCCCTGGCCTTTGGTTGGGCAGGCGGGAGGGTCGGGGCACGGGCCGGTATCCTCGCCGGGCTAGTGGTCTACGCGCTGGCGACCGCCTACGCTTTCTTCCTGGACACGGTGGCTGAATTCTTTGCCCTCGCCGTGGTGATCGGCCTCGTCCAGGGTGGCGTGCAGAGCCTTTCGCGGTCGTTCTTCGGGCGCCTGGTGCCTCCGGGAAAGAGCGCGGAGTATTTCGGCTTCTACAACATGATGGGCAAGTTCGCCACGGTACTCGGTCCCGTCATGGTCGCGCTGGTTGCACTGGCGACCGGCAGCTCGCGCGCCTCGATCCTGGCGCTGCTGCCGCTCTTCATTGCCGGGGGGCTGCTGCTGTTGCTGGTGCGGGTGCCTGCTCAGGGCGAGTCGGGCCATTCGGCCGGGTCCAGCGACAGCAGTTCGCGCAGCGCCGAGTAGAGCTCCGGGTGCGCGTCGCGCAGCTCGCGCGGCAACTCGAGGAACGCCTCGGCGGCCACGGCCAGGAACTTCGCGGGATCCTCCGCGCCGTAGGGATCGATCAGGGTGTCCTCGCCCCGGTCGACCGCAGCGCAAAGGGCCTCGTACTCGCGGGTCAGCGCGGCGTGCCCGCGCGATCCTGCCAGCCCCGCGGCATGGTCCATGAAGTGGGCGAACTCGTGAACGACCACGTTGTAGCCGTCGTCACGGTCCTGGGCCTCGAGCACGTCGCGCCAGGACAGCACGATGCGGTCGGTGTCGAGGGTCTGTCCCGACAGCGCGCGCCTGCCCTCGGTGACCACGCCGCTATCCTCGTCCTCGTCGCGCTCGTCGACCAGGAATTCGTCGGGATAGAGGCTGATACCCCACGGGTCGGCAAGCGCGTCGTCCGGAAGCCCGAGTGCGAGGATGCAGGCCTGTGCGCCGACCACCAGCCGCATCTCGTCCGTGACCTGCAGCCCGTTGCAGCCCGCGAACTCCACCCGCCCGAGGAATCCGGCAAGGCGCTCGCGCAGGTGGGGCTGAAGGTCCGGGGGCAGTCGCCGGTAGAGCCGGACGCGTTCAGAGAGCAGCGCGTGCCATTCCTGGGCAGCGACTTGCCGGGGGAGCGCGATCCGCGGGGCGCGCCGTGTGCTCCGCCCATAGGCCAGCCACGCCAGCGTGGAGATCACCAGCGCGACAGTCATCGCGGCGATCCAGCCCGGCAGCCCGCTCATGGGCGGGAACGGCGCGGCCGATCGACACGCAGGGCGCGAAGTTCCGCGGCCAGCTGCCCGGGGTCACCGGACCCCGGTGGCCCGAAGCGCAGCAGCGCGTACCGCCTGAGCAGCGGCGTGACCTGGTCGGCGAGATCGGGGCGTGCGCTGGCGATTCGCCGCGCGTAGTCGAGCGGGCCCTCGTGGGTTGCGCGCGGGAGGTCGGCGGCCGCCAGCCTTGCGCAGAGCCTGCGATAGGCCCGTGCCAGCGCGTCGCCACGCGCCCAGCGCGCGCCGCGTCCGACCAGCAAAGCCACCGCCGCGAGCCACAGCGCGAGCGCGGCCGCGAGCAGCCAGGCCAGCCACGCGACGTGGGGTGCCCGCAGCCCAAGCCGATCCAGCAGGGAAAGCTGCGCGCGCAGGTCGAACTCCAGGACGCGGTCCTTCCACCACGTGTTGACCGAGTCCCAGCGCAGCCGCAGGCCGGAAATCCAGTCGACCTCGCGGAGGATCCGGTCGGCACGCGACACGGCGTCGGGCATCGATGCGAAGAAGCCCCTGTTGAGCCGCTCAGGTGACACGACTCCGGTCGGGTCGACCCGCGTCCAGCCGCTGCCATCGATCCAGACCTCTGCCCAGGCGTGCGCGTCCGACTGCCTCACGATGTAGTAACCCCCGATGGGGTTCCATTCCCCGCCGTGGTAACCCGTCACGACGCGGCTCGGAAGGCCTCCCGCACGCATCATCGACACGAACGCCGAGGCGAAGTGCCCGCAGAAGCCCGCGCGGGTGTTGAATACGAAATCGTCGACCGAGTCGAGGTCCAGGCGCGGTGGGGTCAGGGTGTAGGCAAACCCGCCGTTGCGAAACAGATCCAGCACGGCATTGACGAAGTCCGCCTCGCCCGCGGCCCGGCTGCGAAGCTCGCGCGCCAGCGCCGTGCTGCGTGGATTGCGGCCCCCGGGCAACTGCAGAGACTGTCGGCGTGCGGTCGCCGACAAGGGCGTCTCGAAGCGCACGCGGGTGAATGAGGTCACGTCGTAGCTTGCCGGCTGGGTCACCGGCTCGGCGACCACGAGCTGGTATTCGGCGGTCAGGAAGACCCTCGGCGAGGGTGCTGCAGCGGGCAGGTCCAGCGCAAACCACCAGTTGCGCTGGTGAGGCTCGAGCATGACCCGGTGCCGATACCCAGGGCCCTCGCTCGCGATGCGCGGAACCCGCTGGAATGCCCGCGGTTCGCGGCGCCAGGTGTATCCGTCGAAGCTGTAGAGGACCGGGCCGCGCCAGTAGAGCTCGTGCGCCGGCGGAGGAGGGCCCTCGAACCGCGCGCGGAACGCGGGCTCGAAGGACTCCGACAACTCGCTGATCGCGCCCGGGCTCATCTCGTTGGACAGGCCCGTCACGGCCCCGCCGGATCCGGGCAATGCCCAGATCTGCCCCTGCAGCCGCGGGAAGAGCAGGAAGGCCAATACCGCGATCGGCAAGGAGAGCAGCAGCGTGCGGCCCGAAAGCCGCCATGCCTCGCGGGCGTGGAGCATGGAGCCGGGCGAGCCGGCGACCGCGAGCGCCGCGCAGACCAGCCACGTTACGCCCGCATACGCCGGCGCGCGCAGCAGGTCCTGCCGGTCGAGGCATGCCGCGACGACAAGGAACAGGGCCACACCGAGCACGACGTAGTGGTCGCGCCGACCCGTCGATTCCGTGAGCTTCAGCGCTCCCATAGCTGCAAGCAGCGCGGTGCCCGCCGACAGCCCGGATATCGTGCTGAAGCGTGCGATCACGGCGAGCAGCAAGGCTGCGCTGAGCACGACCCGAAGCCAACTGGGCAGCATCGGAACGCGGCCGGTCGCCGCCACCAGGCGCCAGGACCCGAGCAACAGCACCGACGCTGTCACCCATATGGGCAAGCGGTCGACGTGCAGCGCGACGGTTGCCGCGAAGGCCGTGGTGGTCCAGCGCAATGCGCGCGCCTCCGTGCCGGGATCCGCGGCCGGCTTCGCCCGCGCCATCAGCGACTCCCCTCGATGTCGAGGCGTGCGAGCGCGTCGAGGCAGGCCGCCAGATGCGTCGCGCCGCGGCCGACATCGATCCGGCGACCGGGCAGGCGAAGCCCATAGCGCCCGCCCTGGGCTTCGGCGTCGAGTGCCCAGCGGCTGAGCTGGCAGAGACGCGCCTCAGGGTCCGTGCCGTCGAGCGCGGCGTAGTCGAGTTCCAGCGCATCGGCGGCGCTGCCCCCGTACTCCTTGACCAGCAGCGGAAGTCCGCGTGCGTAGGCCTTCCATGCGACTTGCCGTGGTGAGTCGCCATCGCGGAACGGGCGGAGCCCGCGCCACTCCTCGCGTCCGGAATCACTGGGGCGCACGCCGGTCTCGCGCGTCTCAGGCGCTGCCGGTGGCCTGCGCGCCCCGACGGGGGTCGGGTAGCAGACCACCTCGAGCGGCAGGTGCAACCAGCTCCACGCACGAAACAGGCCGAACGGAAAGTCGGTGGAGATGCGCAGGCGATCCAGCGCGTGCACGCCCCGGCCCCGCGGGTGCAGCAACAGGTCGAGCCGCTGGGTCGCTGTCGCCGGGACCGAGCGGGACACGTGGGTGCCATCGGGAGCGTCGAGCCTCAGCGCGTGGCGCGCCAGCACGGAAGGGTTCGAGATCGTGAGCGACACGCGAGGCCTTTCGCCCGCGAAGGCGGGGTCCGCGCCTGCCGCGATCACCCTCAGGCCGTTCAGGTTGCGATGGCACAGGTTCATCGCCACGACCAGGAACCCGCCCAGGATGAACGACAGCAGCAAGGCGAGGCTGTTCGCGTAGTTGAGCCCCGCGGCGATCATCGTCAGGACCATCCCGGCGAATCCCGCGCCGGCGCGGGTAGGCAGGATGTAGACCCGACGGCGCCCGAGTTCGACGGGCAGGCGATCCTCGCCCTGCCGGCGCCTGATCCACGCGGCCGATCGTCTGCTGAGGTGGGTACGCCAGCGACCGATAGCCGCGCGCAAGTGGGGCTACTCCGGGACCGGGACCGCGCGGACGATCTCGCGCACGAGATCATCGACGGGCTGGGTGCCTCGAACCTCCTCGCGCAGCAGGCGGTGACCCGCGACGGCCGGGAACACGGCCTGCACGTCGTCCGGCAGCACCGCATTCCGTCCGTCGATGAACGCCCACGCCTGCGCGGCGCGCAGCAGGCCCTGGCCCGCGCGCGGCGACAGCCCGAGCTTGAGGTCCGGCCGCTGTCGCGTGAGCGCCAGCAGCCGCTGCAGGTACTCGAACAGCGGCTCCGACGCGTGCACCTGCCGTACCTGCTGCTGCAGCTGGCACACGCTGACGGAGTCCAGGCTGGCATGGGTCCGCTCCAGCAGCACGCGCCGCTCGTCGCCGCGAAGCAGCGCGCGTTCGTACTCCGCGTCCGGATAGCCCAGCGCGACGCGCATCAGGAAGCGGTCGAGCTGCGACTCGGGCAGCGGGAACGTGCCCAGCTGATCCTTGGGGTTCTGCGTGGCCACGACGAAGAACGGGTCCGGCAGCACGTACGTCTGGCCGTCCGCGCTGACCTGGCGCTCCTCCATGGCTTCGAGCAGCGCGCTCTGGGTGCGGGGGCTGGCACGGTTGACCTCGTCCGCGAGCAGCAGCTGGGTGAACACCGGGCCCTTGCGAAACTCGAACTCCTGGGTCGCGCGGTCGAACACGGAGACGCCGACGATGTCGGCGGGCAGCAGGTCGCTCGTGAACTGGACGCGGTTCCACCCCAGGCCGAACACTCGCGCGAGCGCATGCGCGAGCGTCGTCTTGCCTACGCCGGGGACATCCTCGATCAGCAGGTGGCCCCGGGCGAGCAGGCAGGCCACGCAGAGCCGGACCTGGGCCGACTTGCCGAGGATCACTCCTTCGAGCGTGGAGATCGCCTGCTGGAGTCCGGTGTCGATCATGGGAGGGTCCGTGGCAGTGGGCGCTAGAGAAGTTGGCGGACACGCTCGAGCTGATGCCCGAGGCTGGCCAGCGAGCCCTCGAACTCGGCGAGCCGTGCCCGCTCCTGCGCGACCACGTCCGCCGGCGCATTGCGGACGAAGTTCTCGTTGGACAGCTTGCCGCGCGCGCGACGGATCTCGTCCTCCGTCTTGGCGATACGCCTCGAGAGCCGGTCGGCCTCCGCGCTGGCGTCGATCAGGCCGGCCATGGGCACGAGCACGCGAAGCTCTCCGACCAGGGCGGTGGCGGAGGGCGGCACCGCTGCGCCGGGGTCGAGCGCCGACAGTCCCTCGACTCCAGCCAGCCTTTCCAGCAGGGTGCGATGGGTGGCGATGCAGGCCAGGTCGCGAGCCGAGGCGTTCTCGAGCAGGACGGGAAGCCGGCGGGCGGGGCTGATGTCCATCTCGCCGCGGATCTGGCGGATGCCGAGCACGAAGCCCTGGATCCACCTGATGTCCTGCTCGGCGGCCGGGTCGGCCGGGTAATCCGTGCTGCGGGGCCAGGGGGCCAGCATCACGGAGTTGCCTGGCACGTCCGCCAGCGGCGCAACGCGCTGCCAGATCTCCTCGGTGATGAACGGCATGATCGGATGGAGCGCCCGCAGCAGCGTCTCGAGGACGCGAAGCAGGGTCTGCCGGGTACCGAGGCGGGCGCCTGGGCTGGCCGAGTCGCCCTGCAGCACCGGCTTGGCGAGCTCGACGTACCAGTCGCAGAACTCATACCACGTGAATTCATAGAGCGCGGACGCCGCGTAGTCGAAGCGATACTGTGCGAACGCCTCATCGACCTGCGCAAGCATCCGCCCGAGCCGGGACTCGATCCAGCGTTCCGCAACGCCGGTCTCGATGGCGACCGTGCCGTCGGGCCCAGGCACCGATTCGACCGACATCATCACGAAGCGCGATGCGTTCCAGAGCTTGTTGCAGAAATTCCGGTAGCCACCGACCCTCGCGAGATCGAACCTCAGGTCTGCGCTCTGGGTGGCCAGCGAGGCGAAGGTGAATCGCAGCGCGTCCGTGCCGTGTGCGGCGATGCCGTCGGGGAACGCCTTGCGAGTCGCCTTCTCGATGGCGGGCGCGAGGCGTGGCTGCATCAGGCCAGACGTGCGCTTGGACACCAGGTCCTCGAGGCCGATGCCGTCGACGATGTCGAGCGGGTCGATGACGTTGCCTTTCGACTTCGACATCTTCTGGCCTTCGGAATCGCGGATCAGGCCGTGAACGTAGACCTCGCGGAAGGGAACCTCGCCCATGAACTTCAGCCCCATCATGATCATCCGGGCGACCCAGAAGAAGATGATGTCGAAGCCGGTCACCAGCACGGCGGTCGGGTAGAACTGACGCAGCGCCGCGTCGTCGGCGGGCCAGCCGAGCGTCGAGAACGGCCAGAGAGCCGACGAGAACCACGTGTCGAGCACGTCGTCGTCCTGCCGCAGCACCACGTCGGCGGGCAGGCCCGCGCGGGCGCGCGCCTCGGCCTCCGTCCGGCCGACGTGCACGCGGCCCGCCTCGTCGTACCACGCGGGGATGCGGTGGCCCCACCAGAGCTGGCGGCTGATGCACCAGTCCTTGATGTTCCGCATCCACTCGAAATAGGTCCGCGACCAGTTCTCCGGCACGAAGCGTATGTCCCCTCGTTCCACGGCCGCGATCGCCGGGGCGGCGAGCGCCTCGACCCTGACGTACCACTGGTCCGTGAGGTAGGGTTCAATGACCGAGCCGGAGCGGTCGCCGCGCGGCACCATGAGCTTGTGGGGTGCGACCTTCTCCAGCAGCCCGGCAGACTCGAGCTCGGAGACGATCCGCCGGCGCGCCTCGAACCGGTCCAGCCTGCGGAAGCGCTCGGGGACCAGCTCGTTCAGGGTGGCGTCGGGCGCGAAGACATTGAGGAGCGGCAGGCCATGCCGCTGCCCGACCTCGTAGTCGTTGAAGTCATGGGCCGGGGTGATCTTGACGCAGCCGGAACCGAATTCGGGGTCGACGTAGTCGTCGGCGATGACGGGGATGCTGCGCCCGGTCAGCGGCAGGCGGAGCTGCTTGCCAACGAGGTGTCGATAGCGTTCGTCTTCTGGGTTGACCGCCACGGCGACATCGCCCAGCAGCGTCTCGGGACGGGTGGTCGCGACGACGACGTGACCGTCCGCACCGTCGATCGGGTACCGGATATGCCACAGCGAGCCATCTTCCTCGGCGCTCGCGACCTCGAGATCCGACACCGCGGTGCGCAGCACCGGGTCCCAGTTGACGAGCCGCTGGCCACGGTAGATCAGACCCTCGTCATACAGGCGGACGAAGACCTCCGTCACGGTTCGCGACAGGCCCTCGTCCATGGTGAAACGGTCGCGGGACCAGTCGACCGATGCCCCGAGGCGCCGGAGCTGGTGGGCGATCGTGCCCCCCGACTTGGCCTTCCACTCCCAGACGCGCTCCACGAACGCGTCGCGACCCAGATCCGCGCGGCGGATGCCCTGCGCCTCGAGCTGCCGCTCGACGACCATCTGGGTGGCGATGCCCGCGTGGTCGGTACCAGGCTGCCACAGGGTCGGCTCGCCCCGCATCCGGTGGTACCGGGTCAGCGCGTCCATGATGGTGTCCTGGAACGCGTGCCCCATGTGCAGCGTCCCGGTCACGTTCGGTGGCGGGATGACGATGCAGTAGCCGGGACCCTCGCCCCGGGGCGCGAAGAGTCCTGCGGATTCCCAACGCTCGTAGACCCGCTGCTCGATCCGCTGCGGCGCGTAGACCTTGTCCATCGGCGTCAGCGGCCCGATCGACGGATCAGGAAGTCCGTCAGCAGGCCGACCGGTCGCCCGGTGCTGCCCTTGAGCGCGCCCGAGAGATACGCGGTGCCCGCGATGTCGAGGTGCGCCCACTTCATGCCGCGGGTGAACTTCGCGAGGAATGCCGCCGCGGTGATCGCCCCGCCGTCGCGTCCCGCCACGTTGGCGAAATCCGCGAAGTTGCTCTTGAGCTGCTCCCCGTATTCCTCCGTGAGCGGCAGCTGCCAGGCGCGGTCATCGGCACGCAGGCCGCTGTCGACCAGTTCCTGCGCGAGCGCGTCGTCATTGGCCATCACGCCGCTGTGGTGGGCACCCAGCGCGACCACGCAGGCGCCGGTCAGCGTCGCCACGTCCACGACCGCGGCAGGATCGTAGCGCCTCGCGTAATGCAGGGCGTCGCAGAGGATCAGCCGACCCTCGGCGTCGGTGTTGAGGATCTCGACGGTCTGGCCCGACGCACTGGTCGCGACGTCGCCCGGCTTGATCGCGCGACCGCTGGGCATGTTCTCGCATGCAGGCACCAGGCCCACGACATGCAAGGGCAAACCGAGCTCGGCCGTTGCGACGAGCGCGCCGAACACCGCCGCGGCGCCGGACATGTCGAACTTCATTTCGTCCATGCCGCCGGGGTCCTTCAGGGAGATGCCGCCGGTGTCGAAGGTGATGCCCTTGCCGACGAGCACGACCGGCGAGCGGCGCGAACGACCCGGCTTGTGCTCGATGACGATGAAGCGTGGCGGCTGGTCGCTGCCCTGCGTCACGGCGAGGAAGCAGCCCATCTTCTCGTCACGGATGGCGGCTTCGTCGAGCACGCGTACCGAGAGGCTCGGGTAGCGGGTCGCGAGCTGCTGGGCATGCTCCGCCAGATAGGTCGGCGTGCAGACGTTGGGCGGCAGGTTGGCGAGGTCACGGGCCACTCGCGCGCCGGCACCCATCGCCGCGCCATGCTGCAGGCCCCGCCGGGCCGCGGCCGCGGCCTTGGCAGTCAGCGGGCCGAACGACAGGTGCTGCAGGGCAGGAGCCGGGGGTTTCTTTCCGGTCTTGAGGTCGTTGACCCGGTAGACGGCGAGGTGCGAGACGTCCGCGGCAGAGCGGGCGAAGTGGTAGTCGTCCAGTTCGCGTTGCGCCGGCCGTGACAGCGCCACGGCCGCACTGGTGACCTTGGTGCGCGACAGCGCGCCCACCGCGGCCGCGATGGAGCGGCGCCATGCGCGGCGGTTCAGCGCTGCGCGCGCGCCTTGCCCCGCGAGCAGGAGACGGCTGGCGCGCATGCGCGGCAGCGCGGGCAAGAGCAGGGTTTCGCCGACGCGCCCGGCGAAGTCGCCGTGTGCCAGGAAACGCGAGAGCGCGCCGTCAGTGGCCCGATCGAGCTGGCGCGCGGGATCCGACAGCTCGCCGGATTCATGGATTCCCACGACCAGGCAATCCACCTTGAGTTGGGCAAGACCCTTGGAGAAGACGTCGAACTGCATCGGTTGCCTCCGCGGCCTGCAGCCCGGCGACGGTGCCGGGGCACTCGGGGCCCGCGAACTGAAGTACCATTCTATCTCAAGCCGGGAACCGGGTCCGTGCGACGCATCCTCGACCGACACATCCTCCGCGAGGTCGTGACCAGCTGGCTGGCCGTCACGATCGTGCTGCTGGTCATCCTCCTGACGAACCAGGTGGCCCGGGTCCTGGACCGGGCTGCCGAGAGCCAGTATCCCCGTGGCGTGGTGGCAGAGCTGATCGCGCTCAGCGCCCTGCAGAATCTCTCGGTGCTGGTTCCCGTGGCGCTGCTGCTCGGTATCGTGCTGGCGTTCGGGCGTCTCTACCACGACAGCGAGATGGCGGCCGCGCTGGCCTGCGGCGTGAGTCCAGTCCGCATCGTCAGCCCCGTTGCCGCACTCACGCTGTTGGTGTTCCTCGCGATGGGCTGGCTCAGTTTCTTTGGCACGCCGCAGGCGGCGGCGCGCGTCACGGAGTTGCGCAACGAGGCGGTCCGCAGCGGCCAGTTCGCACCGATCGCGCCCGGGCGGTTCCGCAGCTTTGGCGGAGGGTCGACCGTGGTCTACGCGCAGTCGGCCAGCGCCGACGGCACGCTGGAGCGGGTATTCGTCAAGCGCAGCCGCGGTGGCCGGTATGAGATTGCGGTCGCCCGCCGCGCCCGGCACAGCATCTCGGCCGATGGTTCGTTGCATACCCTCACGCTCTACGACGGCGAGCGATTCGAAGGGGTTCCCGGGCAGCCGGAGTTCCGTATCGTGCGGTTCGGCGAGAACGTGATCCCGGTGCGCCTGCCGGCCGCGGGCGACGCCGCGACGCCCATCGAGGCGTTGCCCACGGCAACGCTTCGCGCGTCCGCCGATCCCGAGCGTCGCGCGGAGTACCACTGGCGGGTGGCACTGCCGGTCATGACGCTGGCGCTTGCGCTGCTGGCGATCCCGCTGGCCCGCCTGCGGCCCCGGCAGGGGCGCTACGCGCGAGTGGGGCTGGCCATCGTCGCGTACTTCCTCTACGTCAGCCTGGTCTCGTCCGCGAAGGTCTGGGTCGCGCGGGGCGTGACCCCCGACGCGCTCGGACTCTGGTGGGTGCACGTGCTGGTGATCCTGCTGGTATTCGGTGCGCTCTCCCTGCCGGGTGTGCTTGCCCGGTGGCGACATCGCCCGACCCTGGTGCCGGCATGACCATCCTCGACCGGCACATCATCCGGGCGGTTCTGCTCGGCGTGCTCATGGTGGCGGGCGTGCTGCTGACGCTCGGCGGGCTCTTTCTCTTCATGGGCCAGCAGGACGACATCGGCGTCGGCCAGTACACCGCGCTCGGTGCCCTGGTCTTCGTGCTGCTCAACCTGCCGCAGCAGGCCTGGGAACTGCTGCCGATCAGTGCCCTGATCGGCTCGCTGATCGGCCTCGGTACCCTCGCCCGGGGCAGCGAATTCATCGTCATGCGCGCCGCGGGGCTGTCGGTCTGGCGCCTCGCGCTCGCGGTACTGATGGCGGGCGTGTTGCTGGGCGGCGTCGGTGCGGTGCTGGGCGAACTGCTGGCGCCGCCGATGCAGCAGCTGGCCAAGCAGCGGAAGGCGTTCGACAAGTTTGCGGACGTGAGCTTCGCGGGTGGGGGCGGCGCCTGGGTGCGCGACGGCAACCTCATCGTGAACGTCGAGACGCAGTCCGGGGAGGCCCAGTTCGGCGGCATGGCTCTCTACGAGCTCTCCCCAGGGCACGGCCTGGTCGCGGTGGGGCGAGCCGCCAGCGCGCAGGCCGGTGCTGACGGCCAGTGGAGCCTTGCGCAGTACGCGGAATCCCGGTTCGAGGGTGACCGTGTGGTGGCGTCGCGTGTCGCCCGCCGCGCGATCGACTCCAACCTCAGCGCGGAGTTCCTCGGGATCGCTTCCACCGACCCGCAGCAGCTGCCTTCTGCGGTGCTGCTGCGGATGGTCCGTCACCTTGAGTCGAATGGCCTGGACGCGCGCCAGGCCACCTATGCGCTGTGGTCGCGCATCGCCCGTTCCGTGGCCGTCGTGACAGCCGTCCTGCTCGCGCTGCCGTTCGTCTTTGGGTCCCTGCGTGGCTCGGGCGCGGGCGCCCGCACCACGCTCGGCCTGGTCATCGGCATCGGCTTCTTCCTGCTCCAGCGGATGCTCGAGAGCGGTGCCGTGGTGTTCGACGCCAATCCCGTCGTGCTGGCGTGGATCCCCACGGTTCTGATGGGTGGCATGGCTGCCGTACTCCTGTCACGCACCCGCTGAACGGTGGTTCTACAGACCCGGGCTGTGGGCCTAGAATGCGGCATGCCCACGCTCGTCAAGCGGACGACGCTGATCGTTCGGAGCATCGATCGCTCACTGGCGTTCTATCGGGACGTGCTGGGCTTCTCCGTCTGGTATGACGACCTGATCACGCTGTCCGGGGTCGGGTTGGCGGCCGGCGGCAAGGGTGACCTCACGCGGCTGGTGATCGTCAAGGCAGAGGATCCCGTGGTGGGCATGATCGGGCTGCTCGAATTCGTGGACCCACGCCAGACCGAGCCACCGCCAAGGCATCGCCTCGGCATCGGCGACGTGGTCTTCGTGCTGCAGGGCGACGACGTCTCAGGCGTCTACCAGCGCGCACGTGCTTTCGGCGCGCGGGTCCACGCGGCACCCCACCGTTTCGAGGTGCGCGGGGCGGACGGCGAGCCGCTGTCGATGACCTCCCTCAGCCTCTGGGATCCGGATGACTACTTCATCGAGTACAACCAGCGCCATGAACAAGCCTGAGACTTCGCAGGGTCGCCGGGTGTGGGATCTCCCGGTGCGGATCATCCACTGGGGGCTGGTGCTCGCCGTGTCCGGCGCCTGGCTGTCGCGCGAACTGGAGGGCGACTGGTTCCGCGTGCACACTTGGTGCGGCTACGCGGTGCTGCTGCTGGCGGCCACACGGGTCGTCTGGGGCTTCATCGGCACCCGCCACGCGCGCTTCCCGGCTTTCGTGCGTGGCCCCAGGGCAATCCTCGGATATCTCCGTGGACTCCTCCGGCCCGGAGGACCTCCGTCGCCGGCCGGGCACAACCCGCTTGGCGCCCTGATGGTGCTCGCGTTGCTCGTGCTGCTGCTCGCGCAGGCCGTGACGGGCCTGTTCGCGAACGACCAGATCATGGAGACCGGCCCGCTGTTCGGCTACGTCACCGCGCAGCTCAGCGACCAGCTCACAACCGTGCACAAGCGGTTGTTCGATGTGCTGGTCGGCGCGATCGCCGTGCACGTCGTCGCGGCGCTGGCCTACCTCTTCATCAAGCGCGAGAACCTGATCCTGCCGATGATCACCGGGCGGAAGCCGTCGTCTGCGGTGCCCCCCGGCGAGGAAATCAGCTCTTCGCGTGCCTGGCTCGCCATGCTGTGCCTGGCGGTGCTGGCGGGCCTGCTCTATGCGATAGTCCGGTCGGCGCCGGAGGCGTCGCTGTTCATCTTCTGAAGGGGGTAGCCATGGACTTCGAACGACGTCAGATCCTGTTCGGTGGCCTGTCGGGCCTCGCCTTGGCCGCGACCGGGTCGCCCGAGGCGATTGCCGCGGCATCGGCCGGCCCAGGTCCCGGCCTCACCGGGCCCTATGTCGATCTCACGACGACCCTCGGCAACCTGCTGACGATGGCGCGCATCGTGGGCGACCTCGATCTCGGCAAGCAGCGCTCTGGCTGGTATGACGGCTACGTCACCGGCGTCCGTCCGAACGAACCGCTCCGCGACCTGTTCGGATTCGCCGGCTTTGGCATGACCCGGCTGCTCCCGCACGAGAGCGGGCAGGGCTACCGCAAGGTGCTTCGCGAGGTGGGCATCTACTACGATCTCAAGTCCAAGGAGCCGCTCGAGGAGTACCTCAATCCGTACACCAACGAGCGGGTACGGGTGGTGCACGTGGCGAACGACCCGTTCAACCAGGTGCTCCAGGAGTATCTCCAGCCGCCGCCGAACTACGGGGGCCTGAATCCGACCGCCCCGCCGCCTCGCATCCCCGCCATCTACCCCTGGGGCCGGCAGGGGCCCTACGCCCGCCTGGAGCGTCACATCCACCTCTACTACAAGGCCGCGCTGCAACCCGACAAGTGGCCGCGCGAGTCGTCGGGGCCGATGTCGCGCGTGTCCGAGTTCTTCTCTTATTTCGTGCCGCTCGACAAGATCCAGGATCCCACGTGCACGGCGCTGCCCTTCCATGGCACCTGGTCACGCGTCACGCCCTGGCTGCCCTGGATGCTCATGGGGCAGGAGCCGGGCCATTGCCAGTACATGACCTTCCAGGGCGGCGGCAACGACCTCGAGGAGGTGCTGCCCAGAAAGGTGCTCGACTACGTCGAGAAGAAGTTCCCGCTGTACCTCAACGCGCCGGACAAGTGGGTGGAACCGTCCCTGTCCTCGCTCGAGCGCTACGCGCTGGAGCAGACGCCCGCGCCCGCTCGGAAGTAGGGCGCCGCATCGCGCTGCGTGGCGCGGGTCTCACGCGATCAGCGTCGAGATCCCGGCCACGCCGTCGATGCCTCCCTCGATCCGCTGCCCGCGTCGCACCGCCCCGACGCCCGCTGGCGTGCCGGTGTAGATGAGATCGCCGGCCTGGAGCGTAAACAGCGTCGACAGCTCCGCGATGATCTCGGGCACGGACCAGATGAGCTCGCGAAGATTGGAGTCCTGGCGGACCGTGCCGTCGACGCTGAGCCAGATCCGCCCCTCCGAAGGGTGCCCGATGTCGCTGGCCGGTATGAGTGCCGAGATGGAGGCGCCGTGATCCAGGCCCTTGGCCGTGTCCCAGGGCTTGCCCTGACCCTTGGCCTCGGCCTGAAGGTCTCGCCGGGTCCAGTCGATGCCCGCCGCATAGCCGAACACGCGGGAGAGCGCTTCGTCCGGCGCGATGTCCGTGCCGCCCGATCCCAGGGCGACCACCAGTTCGATCTCGTGATGAAAGTTCGCCGTTCGGGGCGGGTAGGGCACGTGCTCGCCGTCGGCGACGATCGCATCGGCCGGCTTGCAGAAAAAGAACGGTGGCTCCCTGACCGGGTCGTAACCCATCTCGCGGGCGTGCTCGGCGTAGTTGCGGCCCACGCAGTAGATGCGATGCACGGGGAAGCGGAGCTCGGTGCCGGCGACGGCAACGCTGGCGCGCTCGGCCGGCGGAAAGACGAATCCTGCCATGGGTGATGTGCTCCTGCGGGTGTCGCCACGCCGGCGAGGGAAGGAATTGTAGGCTTCCCTGCCGCACCCGGCGAGCCGCGCCCTCGCACGCTCAGCCTGCGCGACCGGGTGTCCTCAGGACGCTCAGCACGGCGACGAAATGGCAGGCGACGCCGGCCAGCACGAATACGTGCCAGGCCGCGTGGGTATAGCGGACGCGCTTCAGCAGGTAGAACGGCACGCCAGCCGTGTAGGCCATGCCGCCCGCGATCACCCACGCCAGCTGGGCGGACGTCAGGCCTTCGGCCAGCGGCCCCACCGCGAAGATCCCGGCCCAGCCCATGCCGACATACAGCACCGTCGAAAGCCTCGGATAGCGGAATCCGATGGTGAGCTTCGACGCGATCCCCGCGAGCGCGAGGGCCCAGATCACCCCGAAGAGCCACCATCCCACGGATTCCCGGATCACCCCAAGCGTGAACGGAGTGTAGGTGCCGGCGATCAGCAGGTAGATCGCCGAGTGGTCGAGGACACGCCGGCGGGACTTGCTCTCGGGTCGCACCGCGGAGTGATACAGGCAGGACGTGCCGAAGAGCAGGGCCGCGGTGACGGCGAACACCAGCGCGCCAGCGAGCTTCCACGAGTCGCCGGCCCGGGCTCCCTCGAAGGCGAACCATGGAATGGCAACCAACGAGATAGCGAGCCCGACCGCGTGAGTGGCCACGTGGGCCAGTTCCTCGCGTCGCGTGTAGGGAGCCGGGCTCACGCCGTGCAAAGCAGCCTCAGCCCGAGGCCCGGTCCAGGGCAGCGAGCTGCGGGGGTTCAAGCTGTAGCCCAGGGGCCGCCAGGATGTCCCGCAGCTGGGCCACAGACGTCGCGCTGGCGATCGGGGCGGTGACGCCGCGCGCAAGCAGCCATGCCAGGGCGACCTGCGCCGGGGTCGCGCACAGCTGGCTCGCGACCTCGTCGAGTGCGGACAGGATGCCGAGCCCGCGCGCATCGAGCATCGCTGCCATGCCCCGACCGCGGGGGCTCTTGCCGAGGTCCGCAGCGCTACGGTACTTCCCGGTCAGGAAGCCCGAGGCGAGCGCGTAGTACGGGATGACCCCGACGCCCTCGGCCGCGCACAGTGGTGCGAGGTCGGCCTCGAATCCGGCCCGCGCGTGCAGGTTGTAGTGCGGCTGCAGGCTCTCGAAGCGCGCGATCCCGAGGTCGCGGCTGATTTCCAGTGCTTCCGCGAAGCGGCCAGCGGAATAGTTCGATGCGCCGACTGCCCGCACCTTGCCCGATTTCACGAGTGCATCGAATGCCTCAAGCGTCTCGGGCAGCGGCGTGTCCGGATCGTCGCGGTGGGCCTGGTAGAGATCGATGTAGTCGGTCTGCAGTCGTTCGAGGGAGCGCTCGAGCGCCCGCGGCATGTAGTCGCGGGAGAGGCCCTTGTCGCCAGGGGCCATCTCCAGACCGAGCTTCGAGGCGATGATCACGCGCGAGCGCATTCCCGGACGCGCCTTCAGCCAGTGTCCGATCACCGTCTCCGACTCGCCGCCGCGGTGACCCGGCACCCAGCGCGAGTAGGCATCGGCCGTGTCGATGAAGTTGAAGCCCGCGTCGACGAAGGCGTCCAGCAGGGCAAAGGACGTGGGTTCGTCGGCTGTCCAGCCGAACACATTGCCGCCGAAGCAGATCGGTGAGACGAGCAGTGGCGAGCGGCCGAGGCGGCGGAGCGGCGGAGCGGCGACGGTCATGGCGATCTCCTGGTGAGGCATCAGCGCCGGGAAGGATGCCACGGCCGGTTGGCGTATTCAGCCGCTTCGACGGATCCGGCCAATCCGCTGCGCGCTCGACAGGCGCGCGATGGCCAGGAGGCAGCGACGCGGGTCGCTGGAGCCACAGCACTTCGGGGCGCCCGGTCCGGCTCCGCGGCAGCTGCCGTTGCGCGGTCGAGCGTCTCCCCGGAGCCTAGAGTTCCGCCGCGGGATTCGCCGCAGGCGAGGGGGGCTCAGGCTTCTCGGTCATCGTCGCCTCCGTCAGCAGCAGCACGCTCGCGACGGATACGGCGTTTTCAAGTGCAACCCGCACCACTTTCGCAGGATCGATGATGCCGGCCTCGAACAGGTCGACGTACTGCTGGGTCGCGGCGTCGAAGCCGATGTTGTTGCCGGCGGTCCGCATCCGGTCGACCACCACGCCCGCATCCGCGGAGGAGTTCTCCGCGATCTGGCGCGCAGGTGCCTCCAGCGCGCGCCGGAGGATGCGCACCCCGGTACGCTCGTCGCCGGCGCATTGTGCTTCCTCCGCCTCCACTGCCTTCGACAGCTTCAGCAAGGCGAGGCCGCCGCCTGGGACGATACCCTCGGCAATGGCGGCCTTGGTCGAGTTGATCGCGTCGTCGAGCGCGTCCTTCCTGGCCTTCATCTCCGATTCGGTGGGCGCGCCCGCGCGGATCACCGCGACGCCCCCGGACAGCTTGGCCAGCCTTTCCTCGAGCTTCTCGCGGTCGTAGTCGCTGGTCGTCCGGTCGATCTCGCCACGGATCTGCGCCACGCGTGCAGCGATCTTCGCGGGGTCGCCAGCGCCGCCGATCAGCGTCGTGTGGTCCTTGTCGATGACGATCCGCTTGGCGCGGCCGAGTTGCTCAAGCCTGGCTTCCTCGAGGCTCGCGCCGGTTTCCTCCGAGAGCAGTTCCGCCCCGGTCAGCAGCGCGATGTCCTGCAGCATTGCCTTGCGGCGGTCGCCGAACCCGGGGGCCTTGACCGCGCAGCTGCGCAGCACGGCCCGGATCTGGTTGACGACGAGCGTGGCGAGAGCCTCGCCCTCGATGTCCTCGGCGATGAACAGGATCGGGCGACCGGACTTCGCTACCTGCTCGAGGAGGGGGATCAGGTCCTTGAGCCCACCGAGCTTGCGGTCGGTGACGAAGACCAGCGGATCCTCCAGCACGGCCTCCATTCGCGAGGGATCGGTGACGAAATAGGGCGACAGGTAGCCGCGGTCGAACTGCATGCCCTCGACGACCTCGAGGACGGTCTCGGTGGTCTTGGACTCCTCGACCGTGATCACGCCGTCGTTGCCCACCTTCTCGATGGCGTCCCCGACCATCTCGCCGATCAACGGGTCGTTGTGCGCCGAGATCGTGGCGACCTGGGCCTTTTCCCGCCGCGTCTGCACGGTCCGCGACAGCTTGCGCAACTCCGCGACGGCGGCCGAGACGCCGCGGTCCAGTCCGCGCTTGAGGTCGATCGCGCTTGCACCCGCGGCCACGTTGCGCACGCCCTCGGCCAGGATCGCGTGCGCGAGCAACGTCGATGTGCTGGTGCCGTCGCCGACCGCGTCCCCCGTCCGCTCGGCCGCCTGCCGAAGCATCTGCGCCCCGAGGTTCTCCTCGGGATCCGACAGCTCCATTTCCTTGGCGATCGTCACGCCATCGTTGCAGACCAGGGGCGCGCCCCATTTCTTCTGGATCAGCACCGACTTCGAGCGCGGACCCAGCGTGATGCGCACCGCGTCGGCCAGTTGGCCGGCACCGTGGAGTATCTTCTCGCGCGCCGCCGCCCTGAACAGAACCTGCTTCGCCGTCATGGCGTACCCCGTCACGTCGGATGCAACGGCCTGCAATCTGCGGTCGGCGCGCGGCCGGCGGCATTCGCTGGAGTGCGTATCGGCTGCGGGTATTTCCCTATCTGCCGTCCCGCCAGCGGGCCCCACAATGACGGCACCCATCTTCGCATCGAGGTACAGGCATGACGACGCTCCTGGTGGTGGCCGACGGCAGCGAGGCCCGGGTCTACGACGTCGCGCGGCGCGCGGCGCCGCCTTTGAAGCTCCGCGAGTCATTGGTGAACCCGGCTGCGCGGAAGCCGAGCCGTGCGCTGGAGGCCGATCGAGGTGGCAGCGTGTTCGCCAGGGCGGCACGCGGCCCTGGTCCGAGGTCCGCGGTACGGGCCAACACGGGCAGCGACCTCGATCCGCATGTCGTCGAACTGGAGCGGTTCGCCCGCCGACTCTCGCGGCGCCTCGACCAGGCGCGGCGCACCGGAGGGGTCGATCGCGTCTGGCTCGTGGCGGGAAAGCATTTCCTCGGGGTGCTTCGCCAGCAGCTATCCGGGCCAACCCGCAAGCTCGTCGAATGGGATCTCAATCGGGACCTGGTCAGGGCCACGGACGAGCGCCTCATCGAAGTCTTGCGCAAGGCGGAGGTGCTCCCGACACCCGTGGGTGCGAAGCCACGTTGACCCGCCGCGGCTCCCGTTCTACCGTCCTCGGCTCTTCCGGGGGTGCGGGGTCGGGCGATTGGACGCGCCAATGAACACGAGCGCGCTTGCACGCGAACTCGATTTCCAGCTTTTCGAGGTGCTGCGGCTCGAGTCGCTGCTTGCGCTTGGGCGCTTCGGCAGCCACGACCGCGGGCTCGCGGACGCCATGCTGCAAGCCGCGATCGAGCTCGCCGCCGACAGCTTCGCACCCTGCGCGTCGCGCCTCGATGCGGACGAGCCACGGATCGAAAGCGGTCGCGTGGTGCTACCGGCAGAGACCGGCGTGGCGCTGCGCGCCTATGCCGAAGGCGGATTCGGCGCGGTGGCTTTCCCCCGGCCTCTGGGCGGCTTGGGGCTGCCTTTCCTGCTGGCGCAGGCCTGCGGTGCCGCGTTTGCCGTGGCGAACGTGCCCGCGTTCTCCTACGCGATGCTGACGCAGGCCGCCGCGAACGTGATCTCGAGGTTCGGCAGCGAGGATCAGCGACGCCGCTACCTCCCGGCGCTGCTCGACGGGCGTGCATTCGGCACGATGTGCCTCTCCGAACCCGAGGCGGGCTCCTCGCTGGGCGACCTGCGTTGCACTGCGGAAGCCACCGGCACGCCCGGGCAGTACCTGATCCGCGGGCGCAAGATGTGGATATCGGGTGGCGAGCACGAGTTGTCGGGGAACATCGTCCACCTCGTGCTTGCGCGAGTGCGTGGTGCGCCACCCGGAGTCAAGGGGATCTCGCTGTTCATCGTGCCGCGCTACCGCCCGGGCGAGGGTGGGCAAGGAGGCGATCCCAATGGCGTGAGCCTGGTCGGGCTCAACCACAAGATGGGCTGGCGCGGCCACGTGAACACGGCGCTGGCTTTCGGCGACGAGGGGGACTGCCTCGGCGAGCTCGTTGGCCGCGAGCACGAGGGGCTGGGCTACATGTTCCACATGATGAACGAGGCCAGGGTGGGTGTGGGCTTGTGCGCCGCGGCGCTGGGCTATGCCGGCTACCAGTTCTCGCTGGGCTACGCCCGGGAGCGACGGCAGGGCAGGCCAGCGTCGCAGCGGGACCCGGGGTCGCCGCAGGTCCCGATCATCGGTCACGCCGACGTGCGACGGATGCTGCTGGCGCAGAAGGCGTGGACCGAGGGAGCCTTCGCGCTGGTCCTGTATTGCGCGAGGCTGGTCGACGAAGTTGCGTCGGCGCCGGAAGAGGCTGCACGCGAGCGCGCGATGCTGCTGCTGGAACTCCTGACGCCGATTGCCAAGAGTTGGCCCGCCGAGTACGGGCTGGAAGCCAACAAGTATGCGATCCAGGTGGCCGGCGGCGCTGGCTACACCCGCGACCTGCCGCTGGAGCGCCTCTACCGGGACAACCGGCTCAACCACATCCATGAGGGCACGCTGGGCATCCAGGGCCTCGACCTCGTGGGCCGCAAGCTGCGCATGCAGGACGGCCGGGCACTGCAGCTGCTGATCGGCGAGATCCATGCGACGGTCCGCCACGCCCTCGCGGCCGGCGGCCTTGGCGCCGAATGCCGGGCGCTGGCTGCGGCGGTGCAGGCCGTCACGGGCACCGTGCGCGAATTCCGCGAGGTCGCGGATGCGGGCGACCCGGAGCATGCGCTCGGCCACGCTACGCCATTCCTCGATGCGTTCGGGACGGTCGTCGTGGCCTGGCGCTGGCTGGAGATGGCGGCTGCGGCCACCCGCTTGCTGCGGCGTGAGGCACCCAGCGCCAAGACCCAGGCCTACGTCGAGGGCAAGCTTCGGGCCTGCCGCAGCTTCTTCCGCAGCGACCTGACCCGGGCGCGTGGTCAGCTGGCGCTGCTGCGACGCCCTGATGACAGCTTCATCAGGATGGCCGAGGACCAGTTCTGATCAGCGCTGCTCGAGCTCCTCGAGAAGCGATCCCGCCCCATAGACCTTCTCCAGTGCCTCTCGCATGATTGCCGGGTGAACGGCGACCGCGCGGTTGCGCGCGGTGTCGAACCAGTAGGCGCCCGAGATCGAATGGATGTTGCCGTCGAAGATCAGCCCGACGACGTCACCCCGTGCATTGACCAACGCGCTTCCCGAGTTGCCGCCCACGATGTCGTTGTTGGTCGACAGGTTGAACGGGGTCGAGGGATCGAGGGTGCCGCGCAGGTTCTCCCAGCTCTGCGGGATGCGGAACGGGTCCTGGCCAGTCGCCCGCGCGAACGCGGTCTCGAGTCGCGTGAATGGCGCGATGTCGCGGCCGTTTTCGCTCCAGCCCTGAACGGTGCCGAAATTGAGTCGCAGTGTGAACGTGGCGTCCGGGTAGACGCCGGTTCCGTCGAGCCTAAATCGTGCCCTGGCGATCTTTTCCTCGGCAACGCGCGTAGGAGCCTCGACCTCGTCCTCATGGCGCTTGCGTACGGCGCGCGAGACCGCATCGACGTCCGCCGCGAGGCGGATCAACGGGTCGTCCGACGCGGCGATCGCCGGGCTGCCGCCTTGCCACAACGCCATACGCACGGCCGGGTCGGCGAGACGCGAACCGGCCACGAGCCGTGCCGCGAGCGTGTCGGGCGAATCGGCCGAAAGCAGCTTGCGGACGACGGGGTGGTCGGGACCCAGCCACTCGCGCATCCGCTCCAGGCCGAATGACAGCGTCATGACCTCGAGTTCCGGGTACACCGGGACGCTGGCGCGAAGGCCTTGCTCCAGCCGCGGCAGCGCTGAATCCGTGAACTCGCGCAGCCGCTCCGCATTCGCCAGCGGTCGTTCCGCCGCGCCGCGCACCAACGCGCGCGCGTAGCGGAAGAGCCGACTGTTGAATCCGGCGGCCCCCTCGAGGAAGGTGTATTCATCCGCCAGGGCGCGCGCCGCCCGCGTCGCCTGCTCGATGTCGGCCCAGGGGTCGCCGATCCCGCGCAGCTCGGGGTGCGCGGCGACTCGACGGCGCAAGTCCTCCTCCTCGCTGCGCTTGCGGGCGAGCAGTTCCTCCTCGAGGAGCGCGTCGAGCAGCCGGCGGCGAACCTTGATGCCGTTCTCCAGTCCGCTGAGCGAGTCCGCGCTGATCCGGCGCGCCTCGTCGCCACCCTTGGCGAACTGTATGTAGCGGCCGCGCAGCTCGCTGGAGCGCAACAGCGCGCGCGGCAGGTCGGTATCACGCAACTGCTGGAGTTGCGCGAGCGTCAGCAGGCGGTCAGTGGAGCCCGGGTGCCCGGAAACGAACACGAGCTCACCGGCCGCCGGGCCCCCGAAGTCGATGCGCAGCGGCCGTGCGACCTGGACTGGCCTGCCATCCTCGTAGGCACGCAGCAACGCCATGTCGAGGCACCAGCGCGGGAACTGGAAGTTGTCGGGGTCACCGCCGAAAGCCGCGATCGCGGCCTCCGGTGCGAAGGCGAGTCGGACGTCGGTGTAGCGGCGGTACTTGTAGAGGAAGTACTGGCCGCCGTTGTAGAGCGTCACGGACTGGCACTTGAGCGGCGCGGACTTCACGCCGGGCGCAGGCCTCTCGCAAGCCTGCTCGAGCGCCGTGAGGCTGCGCTTGCGCGCCTCATTGGCTGCGCGGTCGTCGAGGCCGGACGTGGCCGCGTTGACCCGCGCGGTCACGTCCTCCATCCCGATCAGCACGTCGGCGACCTGCGTGGCGCAGCGAATCTCCTCCTCGCGGGAGCGCGCATGGAAGCCGTCCTCGAGGAGGCTTCTTTCCTTCGAGGAGTTCTCCGCGAGGCACCCGGTGATGCAGTGGTGGTTGGTGAGGATCAGCCCGTTGCTGGAGACGAACGACGCGGAGCAGCCCGACAGGCGAACCGTGGCCTCCCGCAGCCGGTTGAGCCAGGCGCCGTCGATCGTGGCGCCGTAGCGCTCCTTGACCAGTGAAGACGGGAAATTGTCATACGTCCACATGCCTTCGTCGGCGCTGGCCTTGGTGGGCAGCACGGCCGCGAGCAGGGCGAGGAAGCCGATCAGGGGGGAGAGCAGGCGTGTCATGGCGCGTCCGTGGGTCGGGGCGAGGCGCGCATTACAGCACAGGCCGCGCGAATCTCGCGCGAGTGGGGCGATTTGGCGCTTGGCTGGCGAATCAGCGCGATCGCACGCATTTCGGGACCTGCCAGGACCGGTCCGCGGCGGTTCCAATTGACCCGCCGGCGACGTGCCGGTGCAACGCCGGAGCACAGCCATGAAGTCCATCACGCCTCGTCGAATCGCCGGTCAGGGCATGACCGAATACATCATCATCGTCGCGCTGATCGCCATCGCGGCCATTGGCGTCTATTCGGCCTTTGGCGACATCGTCCGCGGGCAGACCTCGGTCGCTGCCGCGGCGTTGTCGGGTGATGACAACGGCAACGGCCGGGGCCTGGTCGGCAACGCCCAGGGGCGTGCGAACGAGGCGGCCCGCCAGCGCACGCTCGAGAACTTCGAGGAACGCTGAAGTGTCCCCGGGCCACGGTCCCGCAAACGCGAACCGGCAGGGCGGGCAGGCGCTGGTGCTGGTCACGCCCCTGCTCCTCGTGCTGGCGGTGGCGCTGCTGTGGGTGTTCGATGCCGGACATGCCGTGGCCGAGAAGCGTCGACTCACCGACGCCGCCGACGCCGCGGCGTTCGGTGCCGCGACGTGGCAGGCCCGCGCGCTCAACTTCTCCTCGTACATCAACCGCGCGATCGTCGCGAACGAAGTGGTGATCGCGCAGTCCGTGTCGTTGCGGTCATGGTCGGCGTACATGGGCCAGTTGCTCGCCAACAGCGCGGTGGCCAGCCGCTGGTTGCCCGCGCTGAACGCGGCGTCTGCGACCCTGGATCGCCTCTGGAGCGCATTCGACGCGGGTCTGCAGCCTGGGTTGACCGCCGCCGAGGGGGCAATCAGCCTTGCAGACCACGAGATGGCTGCCGCGCAGCGGCTCGTTCACGTGGCTGCGTTCGAGTTCGTGCCCGAGGCGGTGCGGCGGACCCTTGCGGCAAACGACCCCGCGTACACGCTGTCCGCCGGTGGAGAGGTCCTGCTGGCGCGCTGGTCGGCGGAGTGGGCCGCATTCACGTCGAGCTATGGCGGGGCCTGGCGCTGGCGCCAGGCTGACGTGGTCGACCGTTCCCTCGATGGCTTCACGACGTCGCGCAGCCGGACGATCTCACCGCCGCTGGTCGGCAGCGTACTGCGCATCGAGCGTCGGGGCGGGACCGAAAGGAGCAACTTCGAGACCTGGCGGGCGATGGATACCCTGTCGCTGCATGCGCGTTCCGGGGTCCTGTTCGGGCGCATGCGGGAGCAGCTTCCCTTGGCCTGGGGCGCTGCCTCCAACGGCGAGCCGACGGGCGCGGCGGGAGTCTTCGGCGGCAGCGCGCGAACCAATCCGCGGGCATCGCGGCTGGCCGAGGCGATCCAGCGCCGGCCGCGCGCGTATCTCGGGCTGCCGTCGCTCCGTGACCTGTCGGTTGCGCAGCGTCGGGAATTCGTCTCGCCGAGGATCGTTGTTCGCGCCGTGCTTCCGCGCCAGTCGGCGCGGCGCGGTGCTGCGTTGCTGGGCGTCCGTGCCATCCCGGCATTCGGGCCGTCGGGCGTCTCCCGGAGCCTTCAGCCACCACCGGTGGGTGTCTACGCAGTGGCGGGGGCCGATACCGCCTTCCACCGGCCAGGGCCGCGGGCAGACGGCGCCCGCGAGTTGCCCAGTCTCTATGCGCCCTACTGGGTTGCGCGGCTTGCAGCGGTGTCCGCTGCGGACCGTGCTGTCGGCGCTACGGTCGACGGCGCGCCGCTGGCGGCGTCGGTGGGTCTCCCATGAGGCTCCGTGGCGACACCCGGAGGGCAGGCGCGCGACAGCGCGGACAGGCCCTGATCGAGGCGGTGGTGGCAACGCTGCTGCTGCTGCCGATGTTCGTGGCCGCCTACCTGATGTGGGTCTGGCAGGACGCCCGTCACGCTGCGCTCGTCGCCGCACGTTATGTCGCCTTCGACGCAGCGCTCGGTGGGCAAGGGGTGTCGGTCGGCCAGTCCCGCGAGGCGCTTTCACGTCACGTCCTCGACGGCCGTGGGCGTGGCTGGCTCGGGATCGATTCGCGTGGCACCGAGCTCATCGACGACGCAGGGGTCCAGGTCGAGGTGCTGCCCTGGGCGTTGCCTGGGTCCCTGGAGACCACTGAAACGGCGGCCTTGGCGTTGCTCGCGCCGGCCCGTGCGCTCGGCAGTGGTGTACTGGATCTCCAACGCGGCGGCGGGGTGCGTGCTGCGATCAGCCTTCAGGCTCGAGCGTTGCTGCTGCCGCGGACGCTCGGGCGAGTGCGGGGCCCCCGCCTGACCGCCAACCTGTCGCTGCTCACGGATCCATGGCGCTCCAACGGCGCGGAGACGAGCCGCTCCCGGGTGGCGTCGCTGTCCGCCGCCGGCCGGACACGCGAGTGGGTTGAGCCGCTGCGCGGCGTGCGCGGCGCGCTCGCGCTGGTCGATCCAGCATTCGAGCGACTGTGCCTTGGCCGGATCGACGTCGACGTGGTGCCCGCTGACCGGCTGGCGGGCTTGAGTGCGGCCCCGACCGAGCTGAGGCAAATCCCATGTCAATGACGACCCGGTCGACCTCGACTCTTGCCTGCTCGTTGCTCGCGCTGTGCCTGGGAGTCGGTGCATTGCCCGCCGCCCGCGCGGAGGCCAGCGGCCGCGCTGCCTATCGCATCAATGGCGTGCGATTCGACGTGGTCACGCTCACTCTCGCTGGTGACCCCGCTCGGATTGCCGGTGCACTGGCCGCTGATTGGCGGGTGGCGCGCGAGCCGCCACGCCGGCTGCAGCGGCGCGGTAGCGCGTGGATCCTCGGGCGGCAGCGCGGCTCGTTGCATGAGACCGTCGAGTTGCGCCCGGGTCGTCGGCCCGGTGTCGTCGAGGGTCGCGTCTCGGTCATCGATCTTGCCTCCCGGCCGGCCCGTGCTGCGCTTCCGCCCTTCGCGATGCCTCCCGGTCTGCGCCGGCTGCAGGTCATCGAGGATCTCGAGGCAGCGGAGCGGCCGGTCGTGTTCATCCTGGCCAGCCGGGTGGGTGTGCTCCCCACCTGGGCCAGGCTCCAGCACGCCCTGGAGCGCGCGGGCTTCACGGCCACGGCGCGTGCTCCCGCAGGAACAGGCCAGGCGTCCGGGTCGCGGTTCGTCACGGCACACGGTGCCGACGCATCCGTGGAAGGCGTCATCCAGCCGCGGGTCGCGGGCGCGCGTCTCGTGCTCTTGCATCGTCGCCACCGGACGGGTGCTGCCGATGCGATCCGCTAGGCGTGGCGGACGTCGCCCCCACTCCGGCCAGGCGGCGGTCGAGTTCGTGCTGGTGGTGGTTCTCGTGGTTGCGGCGCTTTGCCTGCCATGGGCCGGGGGAGAGGCGCCCGCCGCACGACTGCTGCGCGCCCTGACGGCGTCCCTGCGGGCTTTCGAGTACTGGATTTCCTGTTGCTGAACACAAGAGGGCTAGGACAATGATCGCACCTCCCCGATTGCGCATGGCTGCTGGCCTGCTGTTGTTCGCGCTGCTCGCGGGCAGCCTGGCGTTCCTCGGCGCGCAGCGCTACCTCGAGCGCGCGACGACGGACGTCGAGTCTCGCTGGCGTAGCCGCTTCGCGCCTTCGAACGTGCTCGTGGCCCAGCGCGACCTGCAGGCCGGCGACATCGTCACGGCAGACGACCTCGCGCGTCGGGACATGCCTACCGCCTTCATCCCCAGCGGCACCTTGCTGGCCGACGATTCCGCAATGGCCCTGGGCCAACGGCTCCTGCATCCGATGAAAGCCGGGGACCCGTTCACGCGCGCGCTAATCCAGTCCGATGAGCAGGCCTCGCTGGCTGCGCGACTGCGCGACGGCAACCGGGCCGTGACCGTCCCCGTCGACGAGGTCAGCTCGCAGGCTGGCCTGGTTCGGCCCGGGGATCGCGTTGACCTGCTGCTGGCAGAGGAGCGCGTGGAGGGCGCAGAGCGATGCGTTGTCGTCCGCTCCCTGCTGGAGTCGCTGCCGGTGCTGGCGACGGGGCAGATGCAGCAGCCCGCGGGGCCGGATTCAGGACCTGCGATCGATCGCCGTGACCATAGCTATTCGACGATCACGCTCGACGTGACGCCAGAGCAGGCCGGGCAGCTGGCTGTGGGCCTGCGCGTCGGCGAGTTGATTCCGATGCTTCGCGGCCAGGACGACCGGGCACCCGTCGGGCTCCAGGCGATGGGTACCGAACGGACCGGCTGCCGCACTGCGGAATCGCCTGGTCCGCAGCCCGTCGTCGCCCAGGGGTCACGGCTCGAAATGATGGTGGGTGGGCGCGACTCGGTGGAGCGCACCCGCGTGTGGTTGCCGGAAGGCTGATCGACCCAAGGAGTCCCAAAGTGAATCGAATTCCTCCCCGGATCCTGTTCCTTGCCTTGCTGCAGGCGTGCGCATCGGCTTCCGTATCCAGTCCGCTGCCTGCCGGTGCCACGGCCGTCGCGCCTGGGATCTCGCGAGACCTGCCGGAGCGGCTGGACCTCTTCGTGGGCGACAGTCGTGTTCTGGCTGCAAGGACCACGAGGGTTGCCGTCGGCAACGGCAAGGTGTTGTCGGTTTCGCCAGTCAGTGCCGGGCAGCTCGTGCTGATCGGCCAGTCGCCGGGTAGTACGGTCGTCCAGCTGTGGCTGCGCGACGGTACTCGGCACCGCATGGTCGTGACCGTGGCGTCCAGCGACCTCGAGGCGACGCTTGGGGCTGTCAGGGAGCTGCTCTCCGGGGTCGACGGTGTCACGGCGCGGTCTTCCGGGCAGCGAATCGTGCTGGAAGGGACCCGCGCCGGCGCGCGTGCCCGCGAGCGCGCCGCCGCGATCGCTGCGCTCTATCCAGGGGTGGTGCTGGATTTCGTCGGCAAGGTTGGGTGGGAGCTGATGCTCAACTTCGAGGTGAGGATCGTGGAGTTTCGCCGGGGGCGGTTGCGCGAACTCGGGATCCGGTGGCGCGACGACACCACCGGTCCGACGGCGGGAGTCATCGCGGATTTCATCAGCAACGACCGGTTCAGGGCGCTCGCGCCAGACCCCGGGATAACGGCCGATGCCTTCGTGCCACTGCCCGGCAAGACCGCGTTCAGGGGCTATCTCGGCATCGCCGCTACGCTCGACTCGCGCCTCCGTGCGCTCGAGAAGAGCGGCGAGGCGACGATCGTGGCCGAGCCCATGCTCAGCTGCAGGAGCGGCGGGTCGGCACGTTTCGTGGCCGGTGGAGAGATCCCGGTCCCGGTCGTGAACGGGGTGGGAGCCACCGACATCGAGTATCGGGAGTATGGCGTCATCCTCGACGTCAAGCCTGTCGCTGACGAGGCCGGCTCGGTATTCGCGCGAATCGAGACGGAACTCAGCCAGGTCGATGGATCGCAGACGGTGCTCGGCGTCCCGGGCCTGTTGAAGCGGCGGTCCGCCACGGACGTAAACCTTCGGAGTGGCGAGACGCTGGTGATCGCCGGCCTGGCGAGCCGCCATAGCAGCCAGGATGTCTCGGGCATTCCCGGTCTCTCGCGGGTGCCGGTCGGCGGGCGACTGTTCGGGGTACGTGGCCGACGCGGGGATGAGTCCGAACTCGTGATCTTCATCACCCCACGCGTCGCGGATGCCGAGCCCGTCATGAACGGCGCCGCTGCCCGCCCTGCGCCGGTCAGCCTCGATCGCGCGAGGCAGTTGATCGACCGCATGGATGGGGAGCGCTGAGATGCACGTTCACGTCTGCTCGAGTGGTCGTTCGGCCATGGATCTGCCGATCGGGGCGGGAACCGCGTGGATCGGCAGCGGACCCGACTGCGAGGTCAGGATCCAGGGGCGCGGGGTAGGGGCTCGCCATGCGCGACTCGACGTGACACGGGATGGCCGGTTCAGCGTCGTGGATCTGGGATGCCCAGCCGGCACCCGGGTGAACGGCGAGCGGGTCGTCACCGCGGGCCCGCTGGGTCCATGGGACGTGGTGGGCGTCGGCGATACCGAGATCCGTATCGTCGAGGTGCCGGCGTCCGCCGGGGCCGCGTCCGCAGACGGTGCGGCGACGCATGATGTCGCGGAGTCGACCGGCGGGATCCCCGGCGAGGCGTTCCTGGCCTCAGCGCGGCGCGCACACCAGGCGCTGCTGGCGCAGCTCGACCTGCGTCGCCGCGATGTCGCGGGCATGTCCGATGCCGCCCTGCGCGAGTTGGCGGGCGGATTGCTTGGCCCGATCGCACTCGCCGAGCATCAGGGAAGAGACATCGACGCCGACCGGCTGGTCGCCTTCGTCCTCGACGAGGCGCTCGGGCTGGGACCGCTCGAGCCGTTGCTCGGGGATGACTCGATCCGCGAGATCATGGTCAACGGCCCGGACTCGATCTTCGTCGAGCGCGCGGGCCGGCTGTCGCGCGCCGAATGCCGCTTCAGCGGCGAGCCCGCGCTGCGCGGGATCGTCGACCGCATCGTCGCGCCTCTCGGGCGCCGGGTGGACGACGCGTCGCCGATGGTCGACGCGCGTCTTCCCGACGGTTCGCGTGTCAACGTGATCGTCCCACCGCTGGCGCTGCGCGGCACCGCGGTGACGATCCGGCGGTTTGGGAGGCGGCGCCCCGCGGCGGAGGACCTGCTGGCGAACGGGACCCTGGACCGCGACATGCTGGAGTTCCTGCAGGTATGCGTGCTGCATCGGCGGAACATGATCGTCTCCGGCGGCACGGGCTCGGGCAAGACCACGTTGCTGAATGTGCTGTCCAGCCTGATTCCACGCGAGGAGCGAGTGGTCACCATCGAGGACTCCGCGGAACTCGCGTTCGACCACCCGAATCTAGTGGCCCTAGAGACCCGGTCAAGGAACATCGAGGGCAGGGGTGAGGTCTCGGTGCGCGATCTCGTGCGTAACGCACTGCGAATGAGGCCGGACCGGATCGTGGTCGGGGAGTGCCGGGGCGGCGAGACGCTGGACATGCTGCAGGCCATGAACACGGGGCACGACGGCTCGCTGAGCACAGTGCACGCAAACAGCCCTCGGGAACTGCTGTCGCGGCTGGAGGTGATGGTGCTCATGTCGGGCGTGGACCTGCCGATCCATGCCATCCGGGAACAGATCGCGGCGGCGATCAACATCGTGGTCCATCAGGTCCGATTCGCCTCCGGGGTCAGGCGCATCACGCGAATCACCGAGGTCACGGGAATTTCCGCTGGTGTCGTCCAGACCCAGGACATCTTCGTCCTCGACGGCGCAGGAGGGAGCGCGACGCCGTCTACGGGGGCAGGCGTGTTCCGGGCGACGGGGCACGTGCCGCAGTTCTACGAGGCCCTGTCGCGCTCAGGGCTGCGCCTCGATCTCGCGCCCTTCCTCGCGGCCGCGTCGGTGGGGCAGGGTGGCCACGCGTGATTGCCGCCGACCCCTGGCCGTGGGTAGCCGCCACCGGCCTGGCCCTCGCCGCCGGCGCCGCTGCTGCAGGCGTGGCGATCGCAGTGCGGTGGGGCTCCGCCGAGCATCAGAGTCGATTGCGGCGCCTGGGTGACCAGGAACTTGCGGAACTCTTCGTCTTCATCGACCCCGGCCGATTCGCGCTGTGGAATGCCGGGGCGCTGCTCGTGTTGCCAACGGTGGCCTACCTGCTAACCGCTTCGTTCGTGATGACCCTGATCGCAGGGGCGCTGGTGCTCGTGCTGCCAGGGCTGATCTATCGCCGCATCCGGTCGACGCGCCGCAGCCGTCTGCAGCAGCAGGTCCCCGACACCGCCGTGGCACTGGCTTCAGCGCTGCGGGCGGGGCTCGGTCTCGGCCAGGCCCTCGAGCAGATCCCGCGCTTCCATCCGCGCCCCGTGGCCGAGGAATTCGCGCTCGCCCTGCGTGAGCATCGGCTTGGCGTACCCATGGAGGATGCGCTGGCCCACCTCGCGTCGAGGGCCGGTTCCAGGGACGTCGAACTGCTGGTGGCGACGCTGTCCATCTCCCGCGATCTCGGTGGCGGCGTCGCCGACGCGCTCGAGCGACTCGCCGGTTCGGTCAGGCGTCGAATCACCATGGAGGAGCGCGTGCGTGCACTCACGGCCCAGGGGCGTCTGCAGGGCATCATCATGGCGCTGCTGCCGCTTGTGATCGCCGCGGCGCTGTTCGTGCTGGATCCGTCCCGCATGCAGCTGCTGCTGCACCACCCGCTGGGGTGGGTCACGCTGTTGCTGGTCGCGGCCCTCGAGATCGCAGGCTGGTGGGCCATCCGGCGCATCGTGAGCATCGACGTATGACACCTGCGGCCATTTCCACGGCCTCCCCTGGGTTGGCCCTGGCCGTTGGCGGCCTGGCGGCGGTGTCGATCGCCGCCGGAGCGGCCTTCCTCTGGCTCGTGGTGCCGTTCGCGCGGCGAGGGCTGCAGCGGCGGCATCGGGGCGGGCGCCCGTTTTCCGGAGCGGCGCTGCCGATATGGCTGCGAATGCTTGTTCCCCTGGCGGGTCTGCTCGCCGAGTGGCTTGGTCCACGGCTTCCGCTTTGGGTCAGGCAGAGCCTGCACGGGCGCCTGCGTCGAGCCGGCGTCGACGAGGAGTTGCAGCCTCAGCAACTGGCTGCGCTGTCGCTGCTGCTGTGGGGCGGCTTCATTGCCATCGTCGTTCTCGCGCCCGCGGGCGCCACCACACTCTCGGTGGTGCTGCTCGGGGCGGCGTTGCAGGCGGCCCCGTGGCTGTGGCTGAGGAGTGCCGCGCGGCGCAGGGAACACGAGGTGCTGCGGGAACTGCCGTTCTACCTCGATGTCCTGGTGCTGGCGCTGGAGGCTGGCGGTACCTTGAGTGTTGCGTTGCGCGCGGCCACCGAGCGAACGCCGGACAGCGTGCTGCGGCGTGCGTTCGAACGGGTGCAGATCGACATGAGGGCAGGTCGAAGTCGCGCGGACGCGCTGCGGGCGCTGGCGGAGCGCGTCGACGTGCCGACGCTGCATCCAGTGGTCGCAGCGCTGATCCAGGCTGATGCAAGCGGGGCAAGCCTGGCGGCAGTCCTGCGCGCGCAGGCCGACCAGAGGCTTGCCGAGCGGTTCAATGCAGCGGAACGCCGGGCGCTGGAGGCGCCGGTCAAGATGCTGGGGCCGCTGGTGCTGTGCATCTTCCCCTGCACCTTCCTGGTGCTCGCGTTTCCACTCGTCATGAGGTTCGTCGGTGACTGACTCAGGCGAGCAGGGGTTGAGGCTTTGGATTGACGGGAGGGCTACCAGCTGGCCCGTCCGGCCTGCCGAGTCCATGTGGTCCCGGGCGCGAGGCCTCCTTTGGGGGAGTGATTCCGCCGGCCATGCGATTTTGGCGCTACGCCCTTGCGGCGCCGTGCATACGTTCGGGATGCGCCGAAGCATCGATGTCGTGTTCACGGACCGCGTCGGCACAGTGCAGAAGGTGTGCCACGTGCTCGGGCCGTGGAGGGTGGCCATCTCGCAGGGTGCGGCCACGGCCTGGGAGGCACCGGCCGGCACCGCCGCAGCGCTGGCGATCCGCCCAGGCCAACGGCTCGAGGCGCGCGCGCCGTGACGACGTGGAGTCGGGTGCCGCGCCACCGGGCGTGTCGTTCGGCAGGCGCCGCGTCCGTCGAGTTCGTCGTGGCCGCCCTGGTCGTGTTGCCTCTGGCGCTGGCGATCGTCGAAGTCGCGCAGATGGCGGTTGCGCGGCATGCGCTGAACCATGGCGTGTTCGAGGCTGCTCGCGCCGCGGCCCTGCATGACGGAAGCCCGCAGGTGCTGCGCCGGCAGCTGGCGCGCGCGATGATGCCGTTGTTTGCCCCGGCCGACCCGGCCGAGGACACTCCCGCGGAAGAGCGGGGGGCGAAGGGTGCGATGATCGCCGCAGCGGAGTTTCTCCGCCCGGACCTTGCCTCGGTGTCGCTGGCGACTGCCGCGACGGTGCCTGCCTCGCTGGAGTCCAGTCCCGAGGTGAGGGTCCTCGTGGTCCGGGTGCGCTATTGCCGCGAGTTGCTGTTTCCCTGGCATTCGAGCTTCTGGCCTGCTCGGGCCTCGACGTCGGTGTTCGACCTGGGATGTCGCGCCCGCGGGCGCCTACCCATCGAATCCGTCGCGGCCGTGCATGTGCAGGCAACGACGCCCGGTCAGTCGTCTTTTCCGCCCTGATCAACACCCCGGGGGCGCTGGGGAAGTCCCGCTGCCTCGACCATGAGGAGATCCTCGGGCCGGTCGATGTCCACGCCGGCCGTGCTCATCGGGACACGCGTCACTCGGTCGACATGGCGGCGCAGCAGCAGCTGTGCGCCGCGGTCACCGCGCAACTGCTGCAGTTCGCTGAACGTCCAGCGCGGAAAGATCGCCGGGACGCCGACTGTGCCGGCGTAGGTCGCTGCGGCGATTCCGTCGGGGTGGCGTCTCCAGGCCAGCAGCAGCCGGCGCAGGTCCTCGCCGCTGACGGCAGGCTGGTCGGCGAGCAGGATCAGCAGGCCCTCGGCGGCGCCGCCGAGTGCGCCCACGCCCGCGCGGATCGAACTGGCCATGCCGCTCTCCCACTCGCGATTGATGACCACCGCTGCGGTGGAATGGGAGAGCAGCGGCGCGAGCTCGCGCGCATGCGCGCCAAGCACCACCGTGACCTGGCTACCGGCGATTTCGGTGGCCCGCGCCACCACGGTATGCAGCATGGGCCGGCCGTCGATGCGTACCAGCTGCTTTGGCGACCCGAAGCGGGTCGAGCCGCCTGCTGCCAGCACGAGGGCGTGGACACCGGCCTCGGTGCCGATGGCGAAGGAGCCCGTGCCTTCCTGGACGCTCATGTCGGCGTGGCGCAGACCCATGCTGCGTGCAGCTGGCGCTCCTCCAGGATCGCGTCGGCGTCGACCAGCATGGTTGCGCGCCAGTCTTCGATCACGTAATGCCGCAGCAGGGTCGATTCCAGCTCCTGCCAGCGCCGTGACAGGTCGTGGTGAGCCTGTGCGGCCGCGTCGATCGCAGCGGCGAGCCGGGCTGCACCCCCACTGTCACCGTCGACGAGATGCACCGGCGCGTCCTGGAGGCTTGCGAGCGCGCGCTCCCGTTCCTCGAAGCCGGCTCGCAGGGCGGCGATCGCCTGCATCGCGGTGGCGTCGCCCGGCAGCACGCGCGCCTCGAGCCGCGCGGCATGCGCGCGGTCGCGGGCGAGCGCCCGTCGAATCGAGAACCGCAGGTAGGCTGCTGCCGCAGAGGAGCGCGCCGATCCAAGGGCCTCGAGCAAGCGTTCGTGTTCGCGCGCCACCTGGGTGCGAAGGAAATCGAGTTCGTTCATGACTGAAGGGTATCACCCGCTGCGGCTCAGGCGAGGCCCCTGCGGCTTCCGGGATCCAGGCGGGTGGCGATCCAGGTATGGGTGGCCAGGACGCAGAGCGCCCCGCTGACGCAGCCCGTCACGATGTAGGGCGCTGACGGGCGCCAGGCGTCGAATAGCGTGCCCCCGACGATCGCCGCGAGGAAGATTCCGAGCGAGCCGCAGAGTGTGAACACGCCGATGACCGCGCCACGACCGCGCTCAGGCGCGACCTGGCCTATGAGCGCCTGCGAGGCGAGGATGCCGCTCATCTCCCCGATGCCGAGGAATACCGCCGCGGCGTACATCGCCGGCTGGAAGGGGTCGTCGACGAGTCCGAACCATACGTAGCTCGCGCAGGCGAGTCCGGAGGCGACCGCCATGAACAGCACACGGTCGATGCGGTCGATGAAGCTGATGACGGTCACGGCCCAGATCGTGGCCGTGATCTGGATGGTCACGAAGATTCCGCCGCCACGCGACAGCGCCTCGGCGGGCGTCATGCCCTGTTCCTTGCCCGCCTGGACCATCCAGAGGAAGAAGAACGCGCTGATGATCGAGAGCGACGCCCGTGAGACCGCCGCGGAGGCGTAGGCGAGGCGCACGCGGATGTCGCGGGCCGCGCTGATGCCAATTCGCAGCGTGGCCAGCAGCGGCTCCCGCCGTCCCGGATGGTTGCCGGCCTGTCGGGCAAGGCCCTTCAGCACGATGACCATGGGCACCAGGCAGAGCGCGGCCACGGTCCAGTAGGCCGCCCGGCCCGCCTCGATCGGGGTCATGCCCTGTGCGAGGTAAATCTTCGGCAGCTGCGCCGCCATGCCAACGAGCGAGGCGACCCCGAGCCCATTGAGGAAGAAGCAGATGCCGACCAGCTTCCCGCGCGAGGTCTCCCGCGGGTAGTCGGCGATCACCGCCGATAGCATCGCTGCGACGAGCGTCGCGCCGCAGGCCGTGATGAACACCATCGCGTACAGGGTCCAGTCGAATCGGGCGAACGGGAAGAGCAGGTAGCCCACTGCCAGGATCGCGAAGCCGAGGCCATAGATCATCCTGCGACCGAGGCGATCCGAGGCGGCACCCACCAGGCCCGATAGCAGCAGCGCGGGGATCTCGCTGAGCACGTCCATCGTGCCGCTGACCCGGCCCTGGATATCGTCCGGGATGCCCAGCATCGAGTTGAACAGGTAGGGTCGCAGGTTGCCGACCAGCGTCAGCAGGCCGATCGAGAAGAACGCCGTGCCGAGCAGGGCATAGAAATTGGAACGTTCGATTCCTGGTGCGAGCTCCCAGATGCCGACGCGCGTGCCGGCCGCGGCACGCTCCCGTTGCGACGAAGCGTCCATCCCCCCTCCCTGCGTGATGGTCGCGCCACTGCGCGCGCCCCCCGGGCGCGCAGCGGCGTCGAGGTCGCGTCAGCCGGCCGCTTGGAGCGTCGCCTGGGCCGCGGGCTGCGGTGGCCTGACCCGTGGCGCCTCGTCGAGCACCCAAGCGTTCGTGTCGCGCCTGGCGGGGCAGGGGATCGCGAACACTACGTCGCCCTTGGTCTGTGCGGCGCGGACGGCGTCCATGTCGATGCGCCACCCGCGTGCTTCGAACTCGTCCAGCTTGTCACGATACTGCAGGATGCACTTGTCGGCGGGCATCATCAGTTCCTTGGAGCGCGAGGGGGGAGTCAGCCGCGGCGCCACCTCGTTCATCACCCGGATGTCCTGCGAGGCGATGAACATGTTGCGCTCGTTGATCTTCTTGTCGAGCCAGAGGTTCACGCGCGGCTTGAAGAGCTTGCCCACGAGGCCCATCTTGCTCGACTTGAAGAAGCCGACGTTGCGCTGGTTCAGCAGGAACACCCGCGTGCGGTGCTCGTCGATCGGCGCCTCGAACATGTACTGGCGCATGGCCGTCTTGGCCGTGAAGTTGATGTAGGTCCACATGTGGTTCGGGCCGTAGGTGCCCGAACCTGCCTCCATCTTTCCTCCTACCCGACGGAATCGCCGCATGATGGGGTTCTTGAGCGGCGGCGCGTCGAAGGTCGCCATGAAGCCATGGCCCCACGGGTTGTTCTGCTCCGGGCGCAGTTCCATCATCGTGTAGGTGTCCTCGCGCTCGCCCTGGTAGCCGTGCGTGGTGTGGACGTACTCGTTGTGGGCGGGATCGAGGCCGTTCTCGATCGAGCGTTCGTAGTGATAGTTGACGTCGAACGTGACGAGCGTCGAGCGCCACTCGTCAGTGCCGTGCTCGGGGACCGGCATGATCGGCGGTCGCTGCTCCTCCGGCAGGTCACCGAGGAACGCGAACACGATGCCGTACTTCTCCTGGACGGGGTAGGCGTCGACGCGCGCCCGCGGCGGCGGCTTCGTCTTCGAACCGATCGACGGGATGCGCGTGCACACGCCCTGCGAATTGAAGCGCCAGCCGTGGTAGGGGCACTGGACGGTGCCGTCCTCCTTGCACTTGCCCTGCGCCAGCGACGCGCCGCGATGGACGCAGGTGTCGGAGAGGACAGCAGGCTTGCCGTGCTCGTCCCTGAAGACCACGAAGTCATGAGCGAGGATGCGGGCCTTTTGAGGGGTGGCGCCGAGGTCCTCGGAGCGCACCACGGGGTACCAGAAATTCATGAACATGACGTGTTCTCCCTGCCCTTTCTTTCGAGGGTCGAGCAGACCTCGTCGCTTGTACTCTCCCGCTCGCCACGAGCCTAGTACGCGATTCACCCGGTGTCCACACGATGAACAGGCCGGCGGATCGCGCCAGCGCGCAATACGCCGTAGCCCTCGGGCAACGGTATAAGGCGGGGCAAGGTTCGAGCGAGCGGTCACGGCTCGAGGGGGGGGCGATGGTCAATCCGCAGGACTCCAACAGCGGCGCTGCGGGCGCTGCCGCGCAGGCAGCGGGGTTTGCCCCCGCCACGAGCGGCTTCGAGGGGCGGGAGCGCGAACTCGGTCGCGCCGTGGCGCTTGCGATCCGCACCCTCAAGGATGCGATGCCGTACCAGCACGAGATGAACGACGCGCTGGTCAAGATGCATCTGAACTCGGTGCAGTTCGCCAAGAACAAGGGCTTGCAGCGCCAGTACGTGGAGCACGACGTGCGCACGATGCAGCCGATGCTGCAGCGCGTGAAGGCGCTGATCGATAGGACGGGTGACCGCGAGCTTGCGCTGGTCGGCATGTTCGACCGCACGAGTTGCCTCTACCAGTTGTGCCTGGACCTGGAGTCGGCTCCCGGGCACCGCCGCTTCACGTTCCCCTTCAGTCGGGTGCTGGCCATCTCGCGCAAGATCGGCCAGTTCGACCTGACGGACGAGGAGGTCCACGAGACCTGGCTCAAGCCCCGCATCCAGGGCTACGCCGACGTGCTCGGCGTGCCGGTCCGCGTCTCCGCCATCGGGCCGGACAACAAGGTCATGGTCAGTCTCGGCGATTGAACGGAAACCGCGGGCGCTGTCCGCGTGTCGGGCGGGCCGGAAGCCCGGCTTTCCTGCTGGTGTTGAAAAAGCTAAACACCGGGAGTGTCAAGCGGCGGAGACACGTCGCCATGGTATCCGGCGTGGTGCCCTTCCGGGGAGGTGCCTGGCCGGTGGTTCGGAATTCAAGGGGGGTTCATCCATGTCGAAGCCATACGGCTGGCGTTTCGGGCTGGTTGCCGTTCCACTGACGATCGTCGCGGGTTCGCCGGCGCTTGCCCAGGAGCCGGCGGACTCGGTCGCAGTGCTCGAGGAAGTGATCGTCACGGCGCGAAAGCGCGAGGAAAACCTGCAGGACGTGCCGATCGCGGTCACGGCCATCTCGCAGGAGCAGTTGCAGCGCGAGGGCATCAAGGACGTCGAGGGACTGATCGAGCGTGATCCCAGCCTGTCCTTTGACCTCGGCATTGCGCCCTACGACACGCGCATCGTGATCCGTGGACTGTCGCCGACCCGCGGGCGCCCTAACGTGGCGAGCCTGATCGACGGCATCGATGTCTCGAGCGAGGCGATCGGCGTGGCCGGTGGCTCTTTGCTGATCAACCCTCGGCTGGTCGACGTCCAGCGGATCGAGGTCGTCAAGGGGCCGCAGAGCGCGCTGTACGGTCGAAGCGCCTTCGCCGGGGCGATCTCCTACGTGACGGCGGACCCGGACGACGAGGTCAGCGGCAGCGCGTCCGCCGACTTCAACAACCGCGAGCAGTCCGAGATCAAGGCCAGCCTCTCGTTGCCGCTGACCGACACCCTCGGCGTGCGGGTCAACGGCTATCACTTCAACGACGACGGCTACTACGAGAATTCCGTCACCGGCGCGAAGGTCGGTGGCGGCAGCGGGCTCGGTGGCTCGCTGACCGTCAAGTGGGAGCCGAACGAGAGCTACTCGCTGAAGTTCCGCACGGAATACGCCGATGACGAGTTCGATGAGCCCGCCCAGGCCAACGTCGCCTTCAACGGCACCTCGCTGATCCCGGCGGCAGCCTCGAGCTGCAGGACCTATTCGATCGCCAATCCGGCGGGCGGTTCGGCGCTGGTGGCGACCGGTCCCGTGCTCGACAACTCCTGCGCGACGCTCGACCCGATCGCGGCGATTCCCGGGGTGGTACCGAACCCGGTGCGGCTGTTCGAGACGGGCACGGGCAACCGCGGCATCTATGACGATGCCGTCGTGCCCTCGTACCGCGGCTCGCTGGGCAGTGCACAGGGCAAGCCGGTGACCTACAACCCCGACTACACGCAGTCGCGCGACAATGGCTTGACGGCCCCGAAGTTCCCGGGCAGCAACCGGCAGGTGCTGCGCCTGTCGGCGGTGCAGGAGTTCGCCACGGCGTTCGGCACGTTCGCCTCGTTGACGGGCTACACGAAGGCCAACGTGTCCGTCGACCTCGACTTCGACAAGACGGCGAATCTGACCCAGCAGCAGACCATCAAGACGGACAACCGGACCGAGCAGTTCAACCAGGAACTGCGCTTCACCTCGGACTTCGACGGTCCGCTGCAATTCATCGCGGGCGTGCAGTACTGGACGGAGCGGTCCGACCAGTTCGACCGCAACAACACGGTATTCGCGGCGGGCACCAGCTGCGTGCTGGTGGCGGCGATCCCGTTCCCGACGCCGCGTGGCATCTGCGTGCCTGGCGGCGGTTTCTCGAGCACCAGCGCGGTGCCCTACATGGACGACGTCCTCGCCGCACGACGGGATTCTCTGGTGCGACGCTTCGTGGATCACACCTCGGCATACCTCGAGTTCGAGTGGGACGTGACGGACTCGCTCCGCTTCATCGCGGAGGCCCGCTACGTCGACGAGGACAACGAGGTCCAGGGGCCGATCACGGCGGGCAACCAGGGTCCGGGCACGGTGATCCTGTGCGGTGCCACGGGCAACTGCAACGTCGCGGCGAACATCCCCTATGCCCCCCAGCCAGGACTGCCGCGGAGCTTCTCCGGTGCGGCCCAGATCGGGCTTGGCGGCTACACGCGCAACGATTCCTACGTCACGCCCAAGGCCACCCTGCAGTGGCAGCCGTCGCGTGACCTGAACGTGTATGCGTCCTACGCCCAGGGGCAGAAGCCTGGCGGCTTCGCCACGCTGACGATCGGTGCGTTTGGCCTTGCCAGCCGGCCGGACCTCGAGTTCGAGCCGGAGAAGATCACCGTCTACGAACTCGGTGCGAAGTGGACGGCGCCCAACCGCCGGTTCCAGCTGAACGGCTCGTATTTCTACCAGGACTTCACCGACAAGCAGGTCAGCACCCAGGTCATCATCGGCAATACGCTCGGCAACCGCGTCACCAACGCCGGCGGCGGCGTACTGCAGGGCCTGGAGTTGTCCAGCCTGTGGCGCGCAACCGACCACCTGTCCTTCGGCCTGGGCGTCACCTACTTCCTGGAGTACGAGTACACCGACTACGTGACGCTGACGAGCGGCGCCGCCGAGGTCGCCAGGGTCGGCAACTGCACGCCCGTGATCACCGTGGTGCGCGCCTCGAGCGGCGCGAACCAGGCGCAATCGACCTGCCAGGTCAGCCGCACCGGCAATCAGTTCGAGGACACGCCTGAACTGGCTGCGGCGCTCAACGCCTCCTACCGGCGGCCGTTCGGTGACGGCGGTTCGTCCTGGTTCGTCGACGTGGACGCCACCTACACCGGCGAGCGCTTCACGGAGGACGACAACACCATCTGGCTCGACTCCTACTGGATGGCGAACCTGCGTTTCGGCGTGGAGAACGATCGCTGGTCTGCGCTCGCCTACGTCGACAACCTGCTCGACGACGACACCATCCGCTCCGGTGGCACGGGTCCTGGCAACGCGCTTGCGGACCTGCGCACGGGGGTTGTCGCGGCCGGTGGCGTGCTGCCGGCCAACCTGCGCAACCCGGTCGCGCCGTTTGGACTGTCGATCCCGACGGCGGTCTTCGCGGACCTGCCGCGACCGCGGACGATCGGCCTGCGCGTCAGCTACAAGTTCTGAGCCGGGGTGGGGCGACGGTAGTCGAGAGGGGGCTGTCCTCGAACCGGGGGCCGCCCCCTTGTTTTTGCGGGCTGCGCCGCGACGGGTAGAAGGGGCGGGGCTATGCAGAGAGAAGGCATGACCGCTCGGCGCGACGTGCTGACGGGTGGCCTCGCGCTGGGGTTGGGGGCTGGCGGTGCGCTGCTGCCGGCCCTGGCGGATTCCGCAGCCGCGCGCGATGCGGCGACGGACTTCTCGGACCCACTCGTCAACCTGCGGGAGATCGTGCGCATTCAGGGCAGTCTTCGCGAGGAGGACGTGCCCTGGTGGTTCACGGGGATGATCTTCGCGGTCACCGGTGACGGCGAGACGCCGCGCCCGCTCGTGCGCTTCGAGGGGCTGGAGATCTACTGGTTCCAGCACGTTCCGGGGGGCTACGTGCTGGGCGGGAACACCGTGACGTTCTTCCGGGATGTCGAGACCCAGGCATTCCTCCACGAGTTCCAGAACCCCTGGACCGGCCGACGCGACACCGTGCGTCCCGCCGTCCAGGGCGGTAACCTCGGGTTCCGTTATACGACCGAAGGCATCTGGCCGGTGCGTCTCGACGGCGCGGCCTTCGGCGAGCCGCGTCGCCGGCCCCTGCGGCTGCAGTGGCATTCGATGCGTGACTACGTCTGGCTGCAGCACCAGACGGTTTACCCGCCCGGGATGCCGGCGATGCACGGTCAGCGGCAGTCGATGTTCGTGCCGCGACGGGACTTCGTCGACGCGCGGATCGGCGCGCTGCCTTCCGTGTTTTCCTCCACCGTGTTCATGGGGTGGCTCAAATGGATGGATATGAAGGACCACCCGGGCCACGTCATCTGGCACGCCTCCGGGGTCAAGCTGCGGAGCATCGACGAGCTTCCACGGGAATACCTCGAGCGTGCGCAGAGGGAGTACCCGGAGCGTCTCACGGCGCGTCCGCGAGGTGCATCGTGAGCCGCCAGCCCGGCCGGTCCCGGGTGATCGGTGCGCTCGCCCTGGCTCTCGGCCTAGCATGGATTTCCGGGGTCGCGGGGGCGTCCGACGGTCGCGCCCCCCCGATCCGCTTCGTGGACGAGGCGGTCGCGCGTGGCGTGCAGGACCTCGCGGTCAATTCAACAGGCCCGACTTTCGGCGACTACGACAACGATGGCGATCTCGACGTCTTCGTTCCCGTCGAGGACCTGGCCCCCGGCCTTGCCGACCGGCTGTTCGAGAACGATGGCCGCGGCGTCTTCCGCGACGTGGCGCTCGAGCGCGGGGTCCGGAACCCGGGAAGCCTGAGCCGCGGCGCAGTGTTCTGCGACCTCGACAACGACGGGGACCTCGACCTGCTGTCCGCAAACATGCCACCCGGGCAGGCGCGGGAGCGCCACGTGCCCACCACGCTGTTCCGGAACCTCCTGGCCGAGTCGGGGAAGCCGGCTTTCGAGGACGTTACGCGCGCCGCCGGCCTCATGCGTATGGGCAACGACAACGACCAGAGGATCGGCGGGATCGGCGATACGGCGGGTGGCGTGGGTTGCGCCGATTATGACCGCGACGGCGACCTCGACCTGTTCTGGAAAAACGCCGACGGCGACATCGACAACGCGCTGTTCCGCAACGACGGCGAATGGCGCTTCACCGACGTGACCGCGGCAGCGGGTGCGGCGATCCAGTCCAGGCTGAAGGACTCCAACGCCCAGGGCTCTCCCAACTGGGTCGACTTCGACCAGGACGGGTGGGTTGACCTGCTGGTCACCAACGAGCGCGACAGCAAGATCCTTCTGCGCAATCGCGGTGATGGCGGTTTCGAGGACGTCACGCGCGCGCGACGCGCGCCCAGCGGCATTCCGTTCCTGAACCCGGGCTACGCGCAGGGCGCTTGCATCGCGGATTTCGACAACGACGGCGACATGGACGTGTTCCTGCCGCTCGCCGACCAGGCAAGCCGGATGATCATGAACCGGTTGCGGGAGCGCGGCGAACTCCTCTTCGAGGATGTCACTGCCGCATCAGGGGCGGGTGTGATACGCGGCGCGCGCGGTTGTGCGGCGGCGGACTTCGACAATGACGGCCACGTGGACCTCTACCTCAACAACGGCGGTCCATCGAATATCCTGATCAACGACGTGATCGCCGACTTCCCGCCGTTCGTGCAGTTCTACATTGCCTGGGAGCCCGCCCGGAACACGCTGCTGCGCAACGACGGCGACGGAACCTTCACGGACGTCAGCGAAGAATCGGGTGCGGACAGCCTGGGGATCGGATCCGGCGTCGGCGCCGCGGATATCAACGGCGACGGATTCCCGGACCTGTTCGTCACCAACCGCACCTATTACGCGATGGGGAAGCGTGTCAGTCCGGAGCCGGGCCAGAACCGTCTGCTCGTCAACCGTGGCAACGACAACGGCTGGATCAAGGTTCGGCTGGAAGGGCAGCGCAGCAACCGCAACGCGTATGGGGCGCGCATCACCGTCGTTTCGGGTGACCTCATCCAGCACCACGAGACCCAGAGCGCCCATGGCTACAACTCCACGAACGACCCCGTGATCACCTTCGGGCTCGGCGGCCGGAAATCGGTGGAGCGCATCGAGGTGGTCTGGCCGTCGGGTCTTCGGCAGGTCGTGGATGCTCCACGCCTGCGGAGCGTCGTCACGATCGTCGAGGACGCAGGATGAGCGGCCTGATGGACGGCCTCATGCTCATTGGCGGAGAGATGACCCGCGGCGAGTCGACGGACTGGATCGAGTCGACCAGTCCGGCGGACGAGACGGTGCTGGGCAGGGTGCCCAATGCCACCGGTCGCGACGTCAGCGCGGCCGTCGCCGCTGCGGCGGCCGCCCAGCCGGCCTGGGCGGCCAGGTCGGTGTGGGAACGCGCCGCGGCGGTGCGCGGGCTCGCGGCGGCCATCCGCGCGCGAGGCGCGGAGATCGTCACCCTCGAGGCGAGGGACACGGGCAATACGATCGGCAAGCTCGGCGCGGACGTGCAGATCGCGGCGGCCTACCTCGAGTATTTCGCCGGCCTTGCCTCGGAGATGAAGGGTGAGACCGTGCCGGCCACCGCCAGCGGCCTGCATTTCACGCTTCGCGAGCCCTACGGCGTGGTGGGCCGGATCGTTCCGTTCAACCACCCATTCATGTTTGCGGCGGCCCACCTGGCCGCCCCGCTGGTGGCGGGCAATGCGGTCGTGGTCAAGACACCGGAAACCAGTCCGCTCACGGGCTCACTGCTGGGCGATTTGTGCCTCGCGCATCTTCCCCCGGGGCTGGTCAACATCGTGCACGGTCGGGGGAGCCCGGCGGGTGACACGCTCGTTCGCCATCCGCAGGTGCGCCGCATCGGGTTTACCGGATCGGTGCCCACGGGTCTTGCGATCCAGCGAGCCGCCGCCGAGTCCGGCGTCAAGCACGTCACGCTGGAACTGGGCGGCAAGAATCCGTTCATCGTGTTTCCCGACGCGGACATCGACCGCGTCGTCGAGCACGCGGTTTCCGGCATGAACTTCTCCTGGGCGGGCCAGTCCTGCGGTTCGACGAGCCGACTGCTCCTGCACGAATCGGTGCATGACGAGGTGGTGGAGCGCGTCGCTGCGCGAATGCGTGCGCTGCGCCTGGGCGACCCGCTCGATACCGCGTCCGAGATGGGGCCGGTCAACTCCCGGCGCCAGTACGAGCGCGTGATGGGATTCATCGACTCCGCGCGCCATGAGGGCGCCAGGTTGGTCACCGGCGGCCGGCGGCCACCTGGCCAGGGCTTCGAGCGCGGATTCTGGGTCGAGCCGACCCTGTACGCGGAGGTGTCCCCCGCCATGCGGGTGGCGCGCGAGGAAGTCTTCGGGCCGATCGTCTGCGCGATGCGATGGAGGCACGAGGACGAGGCGGTGCAGCTCGCGAACTCGGTCGAGCTTGGGCTGACCGCGGCGGTGTGGACCCGGGATCTGGCGACGGCGATGCGGATGATGCGCCGGGTGGAGGCGGGTACTGTCTGGATCAACACCGCGGGCCAGCACTTCGTGGGAACGCCCTTCGGGGGCTGGAAGGACAGCGGGCTGGGAGGCGAGGAGTGCCTTGAGGAACTGCTGAGCTACACGCGGCTCAAGGCCGTGCACGTGCTGACTTGAGGGCAAGCCAGATCAGCCAGGCCGCGATCGGGTTGACGATCGCAGAGACGAGAGCCATCGATTCGCCGAGCCTGGACTCGTCGCCGAAGACGTAGTCCGTCACGAAGCCGACGGCGAATGGGCCCAGCGTGGCGCCGACCAGCGTCAGCGAGAGCTGGTATGCCGCGCCGAACTGGGCGCGCATGCGGTCGGAGGTGATCGACTGCACCCAGGCGCCGGCCGGGCCGGTGGCCGCCGTGCCGAAGAAGAACGTGAAGAAGATCAGTGCGGCGTGGCCGGTCATCGTCGGCATGAACGGTGCGATCACGGAGGGCAACACGAGGCCCAGGCCGCACCAATGGAGCACGCGGAGCTTCCCGAAGCGGTCGCCCCGAGACTCGAGGCGGTCGGCCATGGCGCCACCCCAGAAGGCGCCGAGCAGGCCACCGACGAGGGCTACCGTGCCCAGCGTCACGGCGGCTTCCGTGATCGTCGCCCCGTACTGCCGCTGGTACAAGGCGGGGGTCCAGGTCATCACAGAGAACGCCGTGATCGACGTGGTGCCGTAGCCCACGAAGACGTAGCCGTAGGCGCCCAGGTTGCTGCGGAAATGCGTCCAGACCTCGACGGCGCTCGCGGGCGCGAACCCGGGCGCGCGTGGGGGCTCGCGGACCAGCAGCATCAGCAGCGCCACCGGCAGGCCCAGCAGCCCGACCACGACGAGCACCAGGCGCCAGCCGGACATCGGGCCCAGGACGGGTATCTCGACGGTACCGAGGCCCATCACCCAGCCGATGGTCGCTCCGCCCAGCAGGAACGCCAGTCCCGTGCCCGCCGTGACGCCCGCGCCGAACGCGCCGACCGCGAGGGCGAGCCGATGCGGCGGAAAGTAGCCGGCGATCATCGAATACGCGGATGGCGACAGCGTGGCCTCGCCGACGCCGACGCCGACCCCGATCCGGTACAGGAACAGTTGGCCGTAGCTGCGTGCCGTGCCGGCGAGCGCCGTCATGAGGCACCAGACCGCGATGCCGGTCGTGATGATCCACTTGCGGCTGTATCGGTCGGCCCAGCGCGCGATCAGCAGGCCCATCCCGGCATAGAAGATCGCGAAAGCGGCGCCGGCGAGCAGGCTGAACTGGGTGTCGCTGAGGCCGAGGTCGGCCTTGATGGGCTGCACCAGCAGCGAGAGGATCAGCCGGTCGATGAACGAGACGCAGTTGGCGAGCGCCAGCACCGCGACGACGAACCATGCATAGGCCAGGCTTCCTGCCTGTGAGCGTTCTGTGGTCACCGACTTCCCCTCGGCCTTGTGCGTGGCGCGAGCCGAGTATATCTCTGGCGCATCGGGTGACGAGCGGTACCGGGGGGCTCATGCTGCGCAGGATCCTGTGGGGAGTGGCGGGCGTCGTGCTGCTGGGCACGATGCTTGTGGGCGCGGGAGCGGTCGCCTATCGCGACGTGCCCGCGGCGACGGTCGAGGCGAAGTGGGCGAACCCGCCCTCGCGGTTCATCGTGATCGACGGCGTCCGCATCCACTATCGGGACGAGGGAGCCGGACCGGTCGTGGTGCTGCTGCATGCCAACTACGCCAGCCTGTTCATGTGGGAGCCCTGGGCGGCGGCGCTCAAGGACCGGTACCGGGTGATCCGCCTCGACATGACCGGGCATGGCCTGACGGGCGCGGATCCCACGGGCGACTACACCCTGCCCCGCACGGTGGAGCTGTTCTCGCGGTTCGTCGACGCGCTCGGGCTCGAGCGTTTCACGGTCGGGGGTACCTCGCTCGGCGGCACCGTGGCCATGCATTACACAGTGACCCATCCAGGACGCATCGAGCGGCTGCTGCTGGTCAGCCCGGGGTCGCTCGAGAAGGAGGTGCGCGGACGCACCACCCCGCGCGAGGTGCCGCGCGTCGCCGACGTGTTCGCCCACGTCACGCCGCGTTTCCTTGCCTCGGCGCTGCTCCGTGCCGGCTACGGCGACCCGGATCGCGTCTCCGACGCGGTGGTCGACGAGTGGTACGAGATGTGGAGGCGCGAGGGCAATCGCCCGGCGATGCTCGCCCGGCTGCGGCAGTACGTCTCCGGCGACGTCGAATCGCGCATCGCCGCGGTCCGCGTGCCGGTGCTGCTGCTCTGGGGAGAGGAGAACACGCGGGTCCCTGTTGCGCTGGCCTATGAGTTCAGGGACTTGCTCGCAGGGGCGCCGTCGGTAGACCTGCAGGTGCTGCCCGGCATCGGCCACATGGCGGTGCAGGAGGCGCCGGCGGACACGGCCCGGCGCGTGCGTGCTTACCTCGATTCCCCGCGGGGCTAGAACCGGGGCTCGCGCTTCTCGAGGAACGCGCGCGCGCCCTCGAGGAACTCCGGGGAGCCGAAGCTGTCGTCGTAGTATCGCCGTGATTCGGCCGTCTCCACCGCGGTTCCGGCGGAGATCAGGTTGACGACCGCCTTGGCAGAACGCACCGAGTTGGCCGCGTTGGCGCTGATGCGTTCCGCAAGGGACTGCGCATGTGCGTCGATGCGGTCGGCGGGCACGATCTCGTTCACGAGGCCCAGTGCGAGTGCCTCGGCTGCATCGACGCGCCGCGCCGTGAACAGGATCTCCTTCGCGCGCGAGGGACCCACCAGGTCCTGCAGGCGCTTGGTGTCGGCGAGGCTGTAGGCGAGGCCGAGTCGGGCCGGCGGGATGGCGAAGAAGGCGTCGGGCGTCGCCAGTCGCAGGTCGCAGCACAGCGCGAGGCCGCAGCCGCCGCCGGTGCAGGCGCCGCGGATCACGGCGATCGTCGGCAGCGGCATGGACGCCCAGGCCGCCTGCGCGTCCTGCACGACCTCCTGCATGGCGCGCATCGTCTCGGGATGCTGCAGGTTCCGTTGCATCTCCGCGATGTCCGCACCGGCGCTGAAGGCCTGCTGGCCGGCGCCCGCGAGCAGGACCGCCTTGACACCCGCTTGGCCGGGAAGGCTGCCCGCCAGATCGAGCAGCGACCGCCACATCGCCGCCGACACCGCATTCCGCTTGTCGGGTCGGTTGAGTGTGACCCGGGCGAGGGGCGGGTGCAGGTCGATCCGGATGTCTGTCATGGTGCTCGTTGACTCTTGTGGGCGGGGCTGATGTTATCAGCGGCCGGTATCGGATCGACAGGGAGGTCATTCCAGCTATGGGCATGTATCCGGATCTCGCGGGCAAGGTCGCCATCGTCACCGGCTCCGGCCGGGCGGCGGGTCTTGGCGAGGCGATGGCGAGGCGACTCGCGGCCGAGGGCTGCCGGGTCGTCGTGAGCGACATCGGGTCGGCGCGCGGCGCGGAGATTCCCGTGGAGGCGATCGGCACGACGGCGGGCATCGACGAGATCGTCGAGTCGATCCGTGCGGCGGGTGGCGAAGCCACGGGCATCGCCTGCGATGTCCTCGAGGAAGCGCAGGTCGCCTCGCTGGTGGCGCGTACCGTCTCGCACTACGGGCGGCTCGACATCATGGTCAACAACGCCGGCATCGGCTACCTCATGAAGCCGCTCGTGGAGATGGAACAGTCGAACTGGGATGCCGTGCTGGGCGTCAATCTCCGCGGCGTGTTCTTCGGCATCAAGCACGCCGCGAAGCAGATGATCGCGCAGGGGGGCGGCGGCCGGATCATCAATATCGGCAGCCAGGCCTCCAAGTCCGGCTTCCCGTTCGCCGCGCCCTACGTGGCCTCGAAGCACGGCGTCGTGGGCCTGACCCGTACCGCGGCGATCGAACTCGGGCCTCACGGCATCACGGTCAACACGATCTGCCCGAACCACGTCACGACGGGGCTGGGTGCCTGGCAGAACCGCTTCTTCAGCGAGGCCACCGGCCGCAGCGAGGAGAAGTACCTCGCGGACATGCGCGCCCGCATTCCGCTCGGCCGCCCAGGGTTGCAGGAGGACATCGCCAAGGCCTGCGCCTTCCTCGCCTCTGGCGAGGCGTCCTACGTCACGGGCGAGGCGATGAACGTCTCGGGTGGCGAGGAGTACCACTGATGGGCTGGGGGTGGCCCCGGGGAGCGCGGCTGGCGCTGTCTGTCGTGGTCAACGTCGAGGAGGGTGCGGAGTTCAACGTCCTCGACGGCGACCGAGGGCCCGACCCGGTCGACGAACTCGGCATCGTGCTGAAGAAGCCCGTCCGCAACTTCGGCAACGAGTCGAACTACCAGTACGGCATCAACGAGGGTGCGCCGCGGGTGCTGTCGCTGCTCGAGCGCTACGGCATGCAGGCGACCTTCACGGCGGCCGCGGTGGCCCTGGAGCGTGCGCCGGAGGTTGCCTCGGGAATCGTCGCGGGCCGGCACGAGGTCTGCGCCCACGGTCATCGTTGGGCGCACCAGCTCGGCATGCCCGAGGACAAGGAGCGCGAGTTCATCCGCAAGGCCACCGAGAGCATCGAGCGCACCACCGGGACCCGACCGGTGGGTTGGCTATCGCGCTACCTCCACACCGGGGACACCCGCCGCATCCTCGCCGAGGAGGGCTACCGCTACCACATGGACGACTTCAGCCGGGACGAGCCTTTCATGGACCGGTCGCTGCCCCGGCCCATGGTGGTGATGCCCTACGCGCTGGACTCGAACGACATGAAGATGTGGAACACGCCGGCGCTGACGCCGCGCGACTGGCTGCAATACGCGCGCGACACGTTCGACTGGCTGTACGCGGAATCGGCGCAGCGCCCGCGCATGATGTCGCTGGGTGTGCACTTGCGGATCATTGGCCGGCCAGGCCGCATCGGTGCGTTCGATGAGTTCCTGCGCTACGCGGCATCGGTGCGTGGAGTGTGGATCGCCACGCGCCGCGACATCGCCGCGCACTACGAGGCCGCGATCGGCGGCTGACTGGCGGGCCCCGCGAACTGGTCCTCGATGGTGGCAGCCATCGCCGCGAGGTCCAGTTCAGCCCCGCGATGGCCCACGATCTGGAGTCCGGCTGGCAAAGCGCCGGGTGCGCGCGGCAGGGGCACCGACACGGCGGGCAGCGCGGCACCTGTGGCGACGGCGGTGAGGTCGGCGGTGTTGTAGGGGTGGCGGTCGCCGTGGCGGAACGCCGTGCACGGTGTGGTGGGAAGCACGATGGCGTCGAGCGGATCCATCAGCGTAGCCCAGTCCGACTGGAACGCCGCGATGCGCTCCTCGGCCGCCGCGAGCTCGCTCGCGCCCAGCTTGCCGCCGAAGCGGATGAATGCACGCAGCCCCTCTGAGAAATCCTCGGGGCGGGTGCTGGCGCGGTCCCCATGCTCGCGCCACATTTCCTGCTCGCACAGAGCCAGGATCGCGCGGCGGAGCCGGGGCAGGTCCCAGCGACGCAGGTCGATGGGCAGCAGTTGCCAACCGAGCGCACGCAGCGCGGAGAGTCCACGGTTGTAGCCGAGCACCACTTCCTCGGTCACCGCGAGTCCGTCGAAGCCTACGCAATAGCCCAGCCTGCGCGGGGAGTCTGCGAGGCGGGCCGGGGCGAGCGGCAGCGGAAAGGAGACCGGGCTCGCAGGGTCGTAGGCGGCCAGTACCGCAAGCAGCAGCGGCAGGTCACGGGCGCGCTTGACGATGGGGCCCACGTGGTCGAAGCGCGCGTGCACGGGCACGACGCCGCGCAGGCTGACCAGGCCGTGCGACGGCTTGAGCCCCACGATCCCGCAGAAGGCGGCCGGGATTCGCACGGAGCCGATGGTGTCGCTGCCAATCGCGGCGATGCAGTGGTGCGCCGCGACGGCGACCGCCGAACCGCCGCTGGATCCGCCAGGCGAATAGCCCTCGCGCAGCGGGTTCTGGATCGCCCCGTACCAGGGGTTGGCGCCCTCGGCACCCAGCGCGCCCTCGTCCATGTTCGTCGCGCCAAGCAGCACGAGGCCGGCATCGCGCAGGCGCGTGATGGCGAAGGCATCCTCGCCCGCGCGAGATTCCGCCCGGAAACGCAGTCCGGCGGTCAGGGGCCAGTCCTTCACCGCGATGTTGCCCTTCACGGCTACCGGTATCCCGTCGAGCGGCCCGCGCGCGGCACCGCGGCGCCGCCGGTCGTCCGATTCGGACGCGGCCGTCCGCGCTGCGCGGGCGTCGACGAATGTCCAGGCGGCCAGGCCGGCGTTGTCGCGGGCGATCGCCGCCAGGCACTGCTCGACCAGTGACGAGGCCGTCAGCGCGCCACTGGACAGTGCCTGGGCGCAACCTGTGAGGTCGAGTTGGCGACCCTCGATCATCCGGCGGGCTTCGGCCGCTCGTCGATCAGCCGAATGGGCTTCTGCCGGCTGTCGATCTGGGTCAGAGCCGCGGTGGCGCCGATGCCGACCAGCTCGACCCGCAGCTCGACCCCGACCCGGCGGGCGAGGAGCTCGGCGAAGCTGCGCGACAGCGCCATCGTTCGCGCCGACTCGTCGCCGCGGACTTCGATGATCACGGTCATGTCGTCGCGGCCCGACGCGTCGCGCGTTGCCCGGCAGATGTACTCGCCCGCGAATTCAGGGAGTTCGCCCAGGATTCCCGAGAGCGCGAGCGGGTACACGTTGATCCCCCGCAGCTTGACCATGTTGTCGCTGCGACCCAGGACGCCGACCGTGCGCCGGAGGTTGAACCCCAGCGCCGAGCTCCCGGCCTTCCAGGCCGACATGTCGTGCGTGTTGAAGCGGATCAGCGGATAGACGTCGTCGCGGTAGAGCGACGTGACGACCATGTCGCCAGGCTCACCCAGGCTGGCCTCGCGCCCCGTGGATTCGTCGATGATCTCCAGGTACTGCGCGTCCTCCAGTGCGTACATGCCGTCGCGGTCCGGGCCCTCGGCGGCGATGGGTCCGGTGTCGGCAACGCCGTACCAGTCGTAGACTTCCGCTCCGCCCCAGGCTCGCGACAGCGCGGCGCGGGATTCGCGGCCAACGTGACCGAGGATCGCCCTGACGTGCAGGTCGCGGCCGTGATGCATGCCCATCTCGCGTGCCGTCTCGGCGAGCTGGCGCACGTAGTCGACGAAGCCCACGATCACCGTGACGCGCAAGTCGCGCATCAGTTCGATTTGCGTGACCGAGCGCGTCTCCTTGCCAGTGCCGGCCGAAAGGAACAGGCAGTTGGTGTAGTGCAGCGCCGCCTCGCGCACGAAGTGGCCGCCGTTGATCATCCCGTGCCCGTAGACCGAATGGATCACGTCGCCGGGCTGCAGCCCCTGCAGGCGCCAGCAGCGGGCGACCAGCAGCGCCTGGACCTCGCGCGCCTTCGGGCTGAAGAGCACGACCTGGGGGCGCCCGGTCGTCCCGCTGGTGGTGTGGATGACGGTGACGGGACGCTCGGCCAGCGGCCACTTGTCCCAGCCGTGGTAGTCGCCGTAGGGCGGGTGCTCGGCGAGGCTCCGCATCAGCTCGGTCTTGCCGAAGATCGGCAGCCGCTCGATGTCGTCCAGACCGCGCACGTCGCCACGCTCGAGGCCTGCCGCGGCCCAGAGACGCTGGTAGAAGGGGATCTCCCAGGCCCGCGCGACGCAGCGCCGGAACAGCACGTCCTGGCGGGCGCGGATCTCGTCGCGGGACAGTCGCGCGTAGGCGGCGAAGTCGTCGCCGATCGGGAAGTCGCGCAGCATCTGCGCGTAGTCGAAGGATTCGTAGTAGTGGGGAAAGGCCATCGGATCAGTCCTGCGGGAAGCTCAGCAGCGCGACGAGGCTGCGGACGTCGGGCATCTGCTCCAGACGGTCCACTGACTCGATCAGCGCTTCGATCCGCTCGACGGGCATCGCCCTGGCGCCCGAACTCGCCGCCCGGCGGAATTTCCCGAGGTGGCGCTCGCGTCCCAGCGGGCGCCCGGGTGCGCCCAGCACCCAGGGCAGGTCCATGGCGAGGCGGCGCCCGTCCGCGAGGTCGACTTCCACGCGCTGGGGGGCCAGTGTGTTGAGTGCCGTGCTGCCGTCGTGCACCACGCGAATCCTCGCGGCCAGGTCGTGGCGGCGCGGTTCACTCAGGGCGGCGGGTTCGAAGTCGCCCACGTCGACCGTGCCCTCGAGCAGGGCAGTGGCAGCGACATAGGGCAGGCAGAGGCGTGCGTAGGACGGCGCCATGTCGGGCGATGGCGGGCGGTCGACCAGCTGGATCACGAGGTGTGGTGCATAGACGCGGACCGCGGCGATCTCGTCGATCGCGAAACCGTGGGTCTCGCGAAGCGTCAGCACGCCGTCGCAGCCGCCGTGCGTCGCGCGACCGCTGGGGAACGGCTTGTGCGAGAGCTCCGCGATGCGATGGACGCGCCCCAGATCGTCGAAGCTTCGCGGGTCCCATTCCGGGTCGACCAGCGTGAAGTAGCCAAAAGGCCCCTCGAGGAAGTCGCGCGGACCGGCAATGCCGCGCGTGGCAAGCTCGATGGCATTGAGCGCCGCCCGCGTGTTGAAGCCGATCTGCATCGGCAGCACCGGCGACCCTTCGACGTGGGCCTGCATGGTGCCCGAGAGCTGGCTGTACGCCAGCCCGAGCGCGCTGCGGGTCGTCTGCTCGTCGAGCCGGAGCATGCATGCGATGCCGGCGGTTGCTCCCAGGGCCCCGCACATCGCGGGCCGGAAGAACCTGAGTTTGTTGCACGCCGCCTGGCCGATCGTGGTCGCAACGTCGACCGCTACCGAGCAGCCTGTGATGAGGGCGCGTCCGTCGATGCCGCCGCGTGCTTCCGCCCAGGCCAGCAGGGTAGAGAGCACGACCGCCATCGGGTGCACCACGGCGGGCTCGTGCACACAGTCCCACTCCTGGTTGTGGATCTGGTATCCGTTGACGAACGCAGCGGTGCCGGCCGGAACCCGCTCGCCGGTTCCCCAGACCGTCGAGGCGTCGCCGGTGCCCCAGGTCGCCGCCAGCGCCTTGAGCGTGGCGACCATGGGAACCCGGGTTCCCGACAGGGCGACACCGAGCGAGTCGAGGATGAACGTTCGCGCGGCTTCGGTGGCGTCTGCGGGAAGGCTCTCGTAACGGCTGGCGGCGACGTGCCGGACGAGGCGCGCCGTTGGGCTCGTATCCTGGTGCGAATGCATGGCGGGCCCATGCTAGCAACGCGGTGCCGCTCCCGTCTCCACCGGCCCTACGCGACCACCTGGCGGAGCCGTGGCCGTGTGGGCTGCTCTAGAATCGGGCCATGAGCACCGTTCCTGCCGTTGACTGCGCGCCCCCGTGGAGCGACGCAGGGCAGCATGCCATGTCGCCCCGCGCCGGGCATGACGATACGGCGCGATTCAACTTCCTCGCCAACTTCAACAAGTACATGTCGACCCGCGTGGTCGGGGGCAACGCCGTGGCCTATGCCACGCGCGTCCGGCCCCAATGGGAGCGTGAGCACGGCCGGCCTCCGCGCGACCGACGCGAAATCCGCGACGCCATGTCTCGCGACCCCTACTACCGCATGTGGAGCGCCCTGCGCCGCAATGGCATGGAGATGCGCCAGCAGGCCGGCCGATCCCTGGTGTTGCGCCAGGCAGGCGAACTGAGCCGGCGCGCCGAGGCGATCAATGCGGGCGCCGACACGCTGCAACTCGATCCGCGCGTCGAGGTTCCGCGCTATCAGTCGGCGATCGACAACCACTGCATGCCGGGCAGCTATTTCGCCGAATACTTCCCGGGCGACGTCTCCGCGGCCGCGAACTATGACGCGGGTATGTTCGCCACCACCACGGGCCTGTTCGGGCGCTTTCTCGATGGGGCGGGCCGGGGCGTGGCCGGTTGGCTTGCGGCGCGACGGCCGGGCTGGACCCCGCCACGCGTCCTCGACATCGGCTGCGGACTGGGCCACAACACGGTGCCGGTCGCCCGAGCCTTTCCAGGGGCCCGGGTATTCGCGGTCGACCTTGCTGGCCCGATGCTGCGCTACGGCCATGCGCGCGCAGCCGGCATGGGCGTGCGCAACGTGGTGTTCATGCAGGGAAACGCCGAGGCGCTGCCATTCGAGTCGGCCAGCTTCGATGTCATCTACAGCACGATGTTCCTGCACGAGACATCTTGGGCTGCGCTACGCCGCATCCTCCGCGAGATCGACCGGTTGCTGGCCCCGGGCGGCCTGCACCTCCACCTGGAGCAGCCGCCGTACCGCGGAATGGACGAGTTCGAGAAGTTCCTGCGCGACTGGGACTGCTACCACAACAACGAGCCGTTCTGGACCACGCTGCACGACCTCAGCATGCCCGCATTGATGGCCGAGCTTGGCTTCCCCGGGGATGCAGTCTTCGAGACCTCGATCCACGCCGTCGTCGAGGACGAGATGCCAAAGGTGGGTGAGGAGGCCGAGGACTTCGGGCGAGGCGGGATGTGGTACGCGTTTGGTTCGGAGCGTCCCGGGGCACCTGCATGAGCAACCCGCGCGGACTCGATCCCGACGACGTGCTGCGGCTGGCCAACGCAGCCGCGACAGGTCGGAGGCCGCACTTCTTCGACGATCGTGACGTTGACCGTTTGCTGTCCATCGTCTGGGCGATGGCGGGCGAGCTCGCCGTCACCCGCGAGCGCCTCGATACGGTCGAACGCCTGCTGGAGGGCAGGTCGCTGCTTCCGCGCGAGGACATCGAGGCGTACCGGCCCGACCCGCTCGCGGCCGCCGAGCGGGGCCGGTGGCAGATGGAATACATCGCGCGGCTGCTGCGCGTGCTCCAGCAGGAAATGGACGCCATGCAGCGCGGCGGCGCCGCCGATCCGGCCCCCGAGGACGTGGCTCGCGAGCTGGGGGAAGACCGCTCCTGACCCGCCGCTAGGCCGACCAGGCCCAGAATCGCCAGTCCAGCACGCGGGACTCCTGCTCGGGGTTGCCCCGCGCAGCGAAGCATTCCGCCTCGATCCGCAGGAGTGCGCCGCCGCCATCTTCCGCGTCGAGATGGTGCACGTCGGCAATCGTGAACGTCGTCCTCAGGCGGTCGTTCTCGACTACGGGGGCAAGGTGGTCGCAGCGCTCCCACGCGATGATCGACAGCAGGTTGGGCAGGGCCCGGCCGATCTGCGCGCAGGCCATCGAGATCGTGTGTCCGCCGTACACGAGGCGTTCGCCCAGGTAGGAGAGCCGTGCGTCGGTGTGGGCCATCGCCATGTTGAGCGTCATCCGGACCAGCTCCGGCGCCGACGTGACAGTGTCGCGCGACTCGATCGCGAAGGCCTGTCCTGCCTCCAGCTCGGTGGCCCTGGGCCCGCGCCAGGCCAGGGTGTGCTCCAGCCGCCAGCCGCGCGGCACGGCGGCGGCGAGGTCGTCTCCGCTGACGGGAGAGCCGACGCGGTCGAGATCGTCGGCATGACCAGTCTGCGTCGAGTCCAGCCTGCAGGGGATCATCGGGCAGCGCCAGAATCGCAGCACCACGTCGCCGTGCTGGTTCCGGGTCTCGATCTCGAGGGCAATGATGCCCGTGGCGCCGCGTCCGGCCCGCGCCTGATTCTGGCGCCGCGCCACGACGCGGGTGCGCGTGTGCAGCGTGTCGCCCACATGCACGGGGCGGCGCAGCACGAGCCCTCGATAGAACAGGTTGGCCTTGACGCGCTGGGACGCCCAGGTCGACTGCCCGATCGCGATGTTGATCGCGAGCAGCGGATGGACCAGCCAACCCGAGCCGGCGATCGCCGTGCTGGAGTGCCGGTCCAGTGGCAGTCTGAGCCGGTCGCCGAACAGCGAATGGTAGATCGCGACGTGGCCCTCGGTGATCGTGATGGCCGGCGCGTCGAACTCCTGCCCCAGTTCGAAGTCCTCGAACCAGGGTCCGGAGACGGTCTCGACATCATTCATGGTCATGGTGCAATTCAGCCGAAGGTGGAATAGAGCATCCTTGCGCCGACGACCGCGAGGAACGCGCCGAAGATCCCCGACAATGCGCGGCGCGACAGCCCATGTGCCAGTCGCGCACCCATGGGGGCCGTGAGCATCGAGCAGGGGGCGATCAGGGCCACGCCCGGCAGGCTCACGAGCCCGATCGTCAGCCAGGGCAGTCCCGGCGTTGGCCGCGCCAGCAGGTAGCCCACCGTGGCCGGCACGCTGATCAGCAGGCCAAAGAACGCCGCCGTGCCCACTGCCCGGTGGATCGGCTCGCCCGATAACGTGAGCGCGGGAACGGAGAGCGTTCCCCCGCCGATGCCCATCATGGAGGATACGGTGCCGATCCCGGCGCCGATGGCGTTGCCGCCGAGGCCGCCGGGCGAGCGGGTTGCCGCCCGCAGATGATCGAGTGGCAACAGCATCTTGAGCGCGACCAGCAGCGCCACGACGCCGAACAGGCCGGTCAGCATCGCCGCGTCCGCACGGGCGGCGAGCAGGGCCCCTGCAAAGGCACCAGCAAGCATGCCCGGCGCCCACGATCGGGCGAGGTTCCAGTCGACTGCTCCGCGCGCGTGGTGGGCAAGGGACGACGATACGGACGTCGGGATGATGGTGGCCATCGAGGTGGCCACGGCCACATGCATGCGCCACTCGGGCGCGACGCCCGCGAAAGCGAGCGCGTACTCCAGCACGGGCACGACCACGATGCCGCCGCCGACGCCCAGCAGACCCGCGATCACCCCCGCCGCGAGACCCGCTGCGAGCATCGCGGCCACGACGGGCACCAGCGAGATCCAATCCACAGTACCCGCACCCCCAATCGCCAACGCCCGGTGCAGTTTAGCCGAGCGGGTTTCTGCTTGCCCGGAGGGCGTCCGGGCCTTTAAAGTTCAACGGTTTAAGTCTCGTGAGTTCCCCCCTCGATGTCAGCTTCCCCGTCCGCGGCCTGGGCCGTTCACAAGTTCGGCGGTTCCAGCGTGGCCGATGCCGGCTGTTTCCGGCGGGTTGCCGCCATCCTCGACTCCCAGCCGGCGGGTCCCCTGGGCGTGGTGCTCTCGGCGTGCAAGGGCGTCACCGACGCGCTGCTCGACCTCGTCACACGGGCCGAGCGCCAGGATACCGGGTATCGCCTCGGCATCGAGGCCCTTCGTGCCCGGCATGCCGGGATCGCGGGGGAGCTCCTGCCGGCCGACGCGGCCGCGCTCTACATGTCCGCCTTCGACCGTGACTGTCACGACATCGAGGGCATCCTGCACACGGTGCAGTTGATCCGGTCCGCGTCACGCAGCGTGCGCGACCTGGTGTCGGGCTACGGCGAGATCTGGTCCACCCGGCTTTTCCAGGACTTCTACGAGCGCCGTGGTCAGCGGCCCGGCGACGTCCGCTGGCTCGATGCACGCCAGGCCGTGGTGGTCGAGTGGGGGCCACTCGGGCCTGCCGTACAGTGGCCCGAGTCGCAGGGGCGGCTTGCTGCGCTGGTGCCTCCGGGGTTCTCCGGCACACTGATCATCACCGGCTTCATCGCTTCGGACTCGCGCGGTGTACAGACGACACTGGGCCGGAACGGCAGTGACTTCTCCGCCTCGATCTTCGGGGCCCTGCTCGCCGCTGCCGAGATCCACATCTGGACCGATGTGGACGGGGTGCTTTCCGCCGACCCGCGCCGGGTCCCCGACGCGCAGGTCATCGACTCGCTGTCCTACAGCGAAGCCATGGAGCTCGCGTATTTCGGCGCGAAGGTCATCCATCCGCAGACCATGGCGCCGGCGATCGGTCGCGAGATCCCGATCTGGATCCGCAACACCTTTGCGCCCGGCAACCCGGCGACGCTGATCTGCGCGCACCCCGAGTCGTCGCTCGCCGTCAAGGGCATCACGACGATCGAGGACGTCGCGCTGATCAACCTCGAGGGCGCGGGGATGATTGGCGTGCCGGGCACGGCGAGCCGGCTGTTCGGTGCGCTGCGCGAGGAGTCCATCTCGGTCATCCTGATCTCGCAGGGCAGTTCGGAACACTCGATCTGCTGTGCCGTGCCGCGTGACCAGTCGGAGCGCGCGCTGCGCGTCGTGCGCGCGGCCTTCGACCGCGAACTGACCGGCGGCCAGATCCAGTCGGTCGAGGCCGATACGGGCCTCGCCATACTCGCCGTCGTGGGCGATGGCATGGCCGGAATGCCTGGCGTGGCCGCAAAGGTGTTCAATGCGCTGGGCAATGCCGCGGTCAACGTCCGTGCCATCGCCCAGGGTGCCTCGGAGCGCAACATCTCCGTGGTCGTGCCGGGCAAGGCGGCGACGCGCGCGCTGCGCGCGGTGCATGCGAGCTTCTATCTTTCCGCGCACACCCTCTCGGTGGGCATCATCGGTCCCGGCACGGTCGGGCGCGTGCTGCTGGACCAGATCGCCTCGCAGACCGAGCGCCTGCGGAGCGACTTCAAGCTGGACCTGCGGGTGCGCGGCATCCTTGCCTCGCGCCGAATGCTGCTGTCCGACAAGGGCGTGTCGCTGCCGGCCTGGTCCGAGGAGTTCGCCGCGGCCACGGAACCGGCGGACCTGCGCCGCTTCGTCGAGCACGTCGGCGTCGACTACCTTCCCAATCGCGTCATCATCGACTGCACGGCGAGTGGCGAGGTGGCGGAGCACTACGCGGAGTGGCTCGCGGCTGGTATCCACGTCGTCACCCCCAACAAGAAGGCCAACAGCGCGCCGCTGGAGTCGTACCGCGCCCTGCAGCAGGCGCGTCGATCGGGTGGCACGCACTACCTCTACGAGGCCACCGTCGGCGCGGGGCTGCCGGTGATCCAGACGCTGCGCGATCTTCGCGAGACAGGCGACGAGGTCACCAGCATCGAGGGCATCTTCTCCGGCACGCTCGCCTACCTCTTCAACCTCTACGATGGCTCGCGGGAGTTCAGCGAGATCGTCGTCGACGCGCGCCAGCGTGGCTACACCGAGCCGGATCCCCGCGACGACCTGTCTGGCATGGACGTGGCCCGAAAGCTGATCATCCTGGGTCGCGAGATGGGGCTGACGCTGGAGATGTCGGACGTGCGGGTGGAGAGCCTCGTGCCGCCGGGTCTGGAGCAGGGCGGGATCGAGGACTTCCTCGCGCGCCTGCCGGCGCATGACACCGCCATGCGCCAGCGCTTCGAATCCGCGCAAGCACGTGGCAAGGTGCTGCGTTACGTGGGGCGCTTGCTCGCCGATGGCTCCGCGACGGTCGGGGTGGTCGAGCTCGACCAGCGGCACGCCTTTGCCAACATCGCGCTGACCGACAACGTCGTCCGTTTCGCGACGCGCCGGTACAACAACAATCCGCTGATCGTGCAGGGCCCGGGTGCCGGTCCGGAGGTCACGGCCGGTGGTGTCTTCGCCGACCTGCTGCGGCTGTCGGCATACCTGGGGGCGCGCCTGTGAGCAAGACCCGTGCAACGGCCTTCGCGCCGGCATCGGTGGGTAACGTCGCCATCGGGTTCGACATCCTCGGTTTCGCTGTCGACGCGCTCGGCGATCGCATCACGGTGACACGTTCCCCGACGTCCGGGGTGCGCATCACCGGGGCGTCTGGCGTCGTCTCCGACCTGCCGTCCGAACCGGAGCGCAACACAGCGGGGCGTGCATTGCTCGCTCTGAACGTGGCCGTTCGCCCGGATTTCGGCTTCGACATGCACATCGAGAAGGGGATTCCGCTCGGCTCGGGTCTCGGCGGCTCGGCGGCTTCCGCGGTCGGTGCGGTGGTCGCGGCCAATGCCCTGCTGGACAGGCCGCTGTCCAAGCTGGAACTGCTGCAGTTCGCGATGCAGGGTGAGGCAGTGGCGAGCGGCTCGCTGCACGCCGACAACATCGCGCCATCGCTGTTCGGTGGCCTGGTGCTCACCGTCGGCATCGACAATCCGCGGGTCAAGCGCATCCCGGTGCCCGCGGGCATCTGCGCCGTGATCACCCACCCGCACATGTTCCTGTCCACCAAGCAGGCCCGCGCGATCCTCAAGCGCGAGGTGACCATGTCGGATTTCGTGTGGCAGACCGCGAACCTCGCCGGGTTCATCTCGGGTTGCTACACGAACGATCTCGAGCTGATCCGCGAAGGCCTCAACGACGTCGTGATCGAGCCCCAGCGCCGCCAGTTGATCCCCGGTTTCTCCGCGGTGCGCAGCTCGGCCCTGTCGGCCGGAGCGCTCGGTTGCTCGATCTCCGGCGCGGGACCCACGATGTTCGCGTGGGCGATGGCAGCCGAAGCCGAGGGTGTCCGGCAGGCCATGGTGGCGGAGTTCGCGCGCCACGGTGTCGAGACCGATCACTGGGTCGTGCCCGTCGAATCCGACGGGGCGCGCATCATCGAGTCCTAGGCACTTCCCATGGATTTCCACAGCACTCGTGACCCCGCGATGCGTACGGGGTTTTCCTCCGCGCTGCGGCGTGGCCTCGCCCCGGACGGCGGTCTCTACGTCCCCGCGTCCTGGCCCGCGCTGCGCGCGGGTGATTTCGGGGATCTCGCGCTGCCCGCGGTGGGCGAGCGGCTGATCGGGCCGTTCGCGGCAGGCGATCCGCTCGCGGCGGATCTCGGGGGCATCGTCCGCGATGCCTTCGACTTCCCGGCACCGCTGGTGGACGTGGCCTCGGGCGAGGGCGACCTCAAGGTCCTGGAGCTGTTCCACGGGCCGACGGCGGCGTTCAAGGACTTTGGCGCCCGGTTCCTCGCCGCCTGCTTCGAGCGGATGCCCGGGGACGGGGAGCGGCGTCTGCACATCCTCGTCGCGACCTCGGGCGATACCGGCGGCGCCGTCGCCGCCGCCTTCCATGGACGCCCCGGCATCCACGTGAGCGTGCTGTTCCCGAAGGGGCTGGTGTCACCCACCCAGGAGCGTCAGCTCACCTGCTGGGGCGGCAATGTCAGCTCCTTCGCAGTGCGCGGCACCTTCGACGACTGCCAGCGCATGGTGAAGGACGCGTTCATGGACGATGACCTTCGCGCGCGCTTCGAGCTGTCCTCGGCGAACAGCATCAACCTCGGGCGACTGCTGCCGCAGGCTGTCTACTACGCCGCAGCGAGCCTGGCGCATTGGCGTCATCGTGGGGAACCGCTGTCGTTCATCGTTCCCAGCGGCAACCTCGGCAACGTGGTGGCCTGCGCCTGGGCGCGACGGGTGGGCCTGCCGATCGGCGACATCCTCCTGGCCCACAACGCCAACCGCACTGTGCCCGACTTCCTCGAGACGGGTGAGTGGCGACCACGCTCCTCGGTTGCCACCCTGGCGTCGGCGATGGACGTCGGCAATCCCTCCAACATGGAGCGCTTGCGCGCGCTCTATCCCGACATGGCTTCGCTTCGCGCAGCCGTGCGTGCCACCAGCATCGACGATGAGTCGATCCGCGAGCGGATCCGCGCGGATTTCGCGCGGTTCGGCCAGGTGTGGTGCCCGCACACGGCCGTAGCGGCCGAGGCCTGGACCCGGCTGCCCGAGGTGGAGCGCCGGGGCAGGAGCTGGGCGATCGTCTCCACGGCGTCCCCGGCCAAGTTCCCCGAGATCGTCGAGCCTCTGATCGGCCGGCCCGTTGAGGTGCCACCCGCGCTCGCCGAGCTGCTGGGGCGCCCCTCCAAATGCATGGAGATCGATGCGTCGCTGGACGCGCTGCGACGCGTCCTCGCGGAGCGCGGCTGAGCGATGGCGTTCGATACTGAATCCGCACTGGTCGCGATCGCCGGCATCGCGATCGGCATCGCGATCGGGCTCGGCCTGGCGGCTGCGTGGCGGTGGTACCGGCAGCGGCGGCAACGGCTGGCCTTGATTGCCCGGATCACGTCGGTCTCGGTGGATCACGTCCGCGACGTCCTGGTGCCGGACGGCAACGGCGGCGTGCTGCACGTCGACTACGTGCTCCTCACGCCGCGCGGCCTGCTCGTGATCGACCTGCGTGACGTAGGCGGAAATGTGTTCGGGTCGGACCAGATGAGCGACTGGACCGTCATGGACAAGGCCCAGCGCTACACGTTCCCCAACCCCCAGGGCGCGCTCTACGACCGTGTCGCCGCCGTCAAGGCCCTGGTGCTCGATGTGCCGGTCGAGGGGCGGATCGTGTTCACCCGGCGTGCCGCGTTCCCCAAGGGCCTGCCGCGCTTCACGCTCGGCGAGGAGTCGATGCTCACCGATTATCCGCTCGGTGACCGGGAAACGGCCGAGCGCTCCTGCGACGGCTTCCGCGCTGGCTGGCAGCGCCTGAAGGCGGAACTCTCGCCCTCGCCACTGGTCAAGCGCTGACGTTCGGCTCCGGGTTCGCGCGCGTGCGTGCGCCGTGGTCGGCCAGTACCTGCGCGACGCAGGCGGTGATCTGCTGCGCATAGCGAAGATGCAGGAACTCGTTCGGGCCATGCGCGTTGGATTGCGGACCCAGGACCCCCGTGATCAGGAATTGAGTCCCCGGGAACTGGCGCCCCAGCATGCCCATGAACGGTATGCTGCCTCCACATCCCGCGTGCACGGCACCACGACCGAACACGGCCTTCGACGCCCGATCCATCGACTCCTCCAGCCATGTCGCAAAGGATGGGGCATTCCACCCGTCCATTGCGGGCCCCGGCTCGAACGAGACCCGCGCGCCGTAGGGCGGATCGCGCTCGAGTTCCTGCTTGAGGGCGCGGCTGGCCGCCGCCGCGTCGGTGGTGGGTGGGGTGCGCACCGAGAGCTTGAAGGACAGTTGCGGCAGCAGCACGTTGCCGGCGCTGGCGACGGGCGGCAGGCCGTCGGCGCCGGTGATGGCCACGGTGCTCCGCCAGGTGCTGCCGAGGAGCAGTTCCACAGGGTCGCTGCTGACGGCTGAAACGCCCGGAAGGAACGGCAGCTTGCCGGCGACCTCGTCGCCGAGCACGGCTGCCGCGGTGCGCGCCTGGTTCACGCGATCCTCCGGGATCCGGCACTGCAAGGCAGGCAGCAGGACGTCGCCGTCCACCGGGTTCTCGATCCGCGCCAGCAGCTGCTGGACGATCCGGAACGGCGTCGGGGCGATGCCCGTGCCCATCCCGCTGTGCACGCCTTCGCGCAGCACCTCAACACGCAGCGTTCCTGAAACGTTGCCGCGCAGGGAGGTCGTGCACCACAGCTGCTCGTAGTTGCCGCATTCGGCGTCGAGGCAGACCACCAGCGATGGATGGCCGAGGCTCGCCCCCATGGCGTCAAGATAGGCCGGGAGGTCGGGGCTGCCGCTTTCCTCCGACGCCTCGATGAGGATGACGCAGCGGGCGACCGGGATGCCGCGCGACTTCAGCGCGGCGATCGCGCCGAGGGAACTGAACACCGCATAGCCGTCGTCCGCTCCGCCCCGGCCGTAGAGGCGACCGTCGCGAATCACCGGCTCCCAGGGCGACAGCCCCGGCTCCCAGCCTGTGAACTCCGGCTGCTTGTCGAGGTGACCATAGAGCAGCACGCAATCGTCGACCTCGCCCGGGATGTCGACGCGCAACAATGGGGTCCGGCCGGGCAGGCGCATGACCTCGACGACCATGCCTGGCAGCGGTTGCCGGCGGCACCAGCCTGCCAGCAGGTCGACCGCACGCTGCATGTGCCCCTCGCGCTCCCAGTCGGGCGCGAACAACGGGGACTTGTTGGGGATGCGGACGTATTCCTCGAGGCAGGGGACGACCGAGTCCTGCCACTGCCGCTCCAGTTCAGTGCCGATCTCGTGCAAGTCCAGGCTCATGGCGAACCCCCTCCGGTGGGAAAGCGAAAGAAGTCGCGCGCAGTGCGGGTCGTGTGCTCGGCGAGCGATTCAAACGACTCGCCGCGATCCGCGGCAACGACGCGGGCGATATGTGCAAGGTAGGCGGGCTCGTTGCGCCGCGACGCAGGGCGGGGCTGGAGATCCCGGGGAAGAAGGTAGGGGCCGTCGGTCTCGATCATCAGCCTGCCGGCGGGCACCAGCCCGACCAGGCCCTTCAGGTGGTGCCCTCTCCGCTCGTCGCAGATCCAGCCGGTGATGCCTATCCAGAGTCCCATCCCGAGGTAGGCGAGCAGTTCCTCGCGCGTCCCCGTGAAGCAGTGTGCGACGGCAGGCGGGAGGTCGCGCGCATGCTCCCGCAGGATCGCCACGAAGTCATCGTGCGCATCGCGCTGGTGCAGGAACAGTGGCTTGCCGACCCGCGCTGCGAGTTCGAGTTGCAGGTGGAAGGCCTCGCGCTGCGCCTCTCGCGGCGAGAAGTCCCGGTGGTAGTCCAGCCCGCACTCGCCCACCGCGACCACGGCCGGATGCCGCGCCAGCTCGCCGAGCACCGCGCAAGCTTCATGGGTGAGCGAAGCCGCCTGGTGTGGGTGGACGCCCGCGGTGCAGCGCAGCATCCGCGGAACGTCCTGCGCCAGCTCGATCGCGCGCCGGGTGCTCTCGACGCAGGATCCCGTCACCACCATCTGCGCGACGCCTGCATCCAGCGCGCGGTGCAGAACCTGTGCCCGATCGGCGTCGTAGCTGTCGTGCGCGAGGTTGATGCCGATGTCGAACAGAGCCGCATGCGTCCCCCCCGTCACGGCGGGCCTCCGCCAGCCAGGCTGGCGAGCGCGTCGCACAGGCGATCGACATCTTCCTCGGGCTGGTTCCAGGAGACGACAAGGCGCGCCTCGCCGGAGCCCGTGGCGCCCCAGTCGTAGAACTCGAAGCCCTGGGCACGCAGGCGAGCGACGCCTTCCTCGCCGAGGCGCACGAACACCTCGTTGGACTGCACGGGGTGCATCAACCGGTTGCCGCAGGCCTCGCCGACCCGTGCGGCGAGCCCGTTGGCGCCTGCGGCGAGGCGCAGCCAGAGATCATCCTCGAGGTAGGCCAGCAACTGCGCGGAGACGTAACGCATCTTCGACAGCAGGTGCGCCGCGCGCTTTCGCCGGAATTCGAAGTCCGCTATCCGGTTGGTGTCGAAGAACACCACCGCCTCGGCGCCGAGCGCCCCGTTCTTGGTGGCGCCGAAGGACAGCACGTCTACGCCTGCCTTCCAGGTCAGGTCGGCGGGGCTGCAGGCGAGCGAGGCCACGGCGTTCGCGAATCGCGCCCCGTCCATGTGGACCGCGAGCCCGTGGCGGTGCGCCGCCTCGCAGACCGCGGCCAGCTCGGCGGGCGTGTAGACGGTGCCGAGTTCAGTCGCCTGGGTCAATGACACGGCGCGGGGCTGCACGGTATGCACCGAGGCGGGGTTCGCCGCGATGCAGTCGTCGATGGCATCCGGCGTGAGTTTGGCTCCCGGCCCCCGGAGCAGGATGATCCGCGCTCCCGCGCTCATGAACTCGGGGGAGCCGCACTCGTCGCGGACGATGTGTGCTTCCTCGTGCGCGAGGATCGCGCCCCATGGCGGCACCAGCGTGGCGAGCGACAAGGCATTGGCCGCCGTGCCGGTCGCGACCGGGAACACGCGGACCGGGCAGCCGAAGACCGCACTGAATCGGGCATCAAGCCGCCCGGACCATTCGTCATCACCGTAGCTGCGGGCGAATCCGGAGTTGGCCGCAGCGATCGCCGCGAGGATCTCCGGCGCTGCCGGAGCTGTGTTGTCACTCTTGAAGTAGCTTGCCATCGGCAGCGAATGCTACCCGATCGGCGGTAGAATCCGCCCGTGAAGCGCCTTGCCCGACTCGCCATCGATCCGCAGCTCCCGCTGTTTCCGCCTGGCAGCCCGGGCTTTCCCTGGCCGGTGCGCCGCAGCACCCGCGCGCGACGATTCAGTGCCCGGGTCTTCCTGGATGGTCGCGTCGAGATCGTCGCGCCGGCCCGCGCCACCGAGACGCTGCTGCGCGACTTCGTCGCCCGGCATCGGGCGTGGATCGAGCGGCGCAGCGCGGAGGCCGCCGGATCGTCGGCCGCCCGGGAACTCGCGTTCCCGCCTCCGGCGATCGACCTCGTGGCTTTCGGGGAGAGCTGGGTGCTTGGGCGTGGGGCACCCGAGGGAAAGGGGCGGCTGCGCCAATGCGGGCCCGCGCTGCTGGAGCTCAGCGGCGCGCCCGCTGGCCGCGAGGGTACCCGCGGGCTGCTGCTGGCCTGGCTCGTGGAGCGCAGCAGGGTGCACCTGGCGGCAACGCTCGACGAGCTCGCCGCCGCCCACGGGTACGCCTACGAGCGCCTCGAGCTGCGCCGGCAGCGCACGCGCTGGGGGTCCTGCTCCACACGTGGCACCATCAGCCTCAACGTCTGCATCGCTTTCCAGAGGCCGGAAGTCATGCGCTACCTGCTGCTGCACGAGCTCGCGCATACGCATCACATGAACCACTCCCGCGCATTCTGGGCGCGCGTCGAGGCCACCTGTCCGGATTGGCGCGCACTCGATCGCGAGCTGATGCGAGGCTGGGAGAGGGTGCCGGGCTGGGTGTTCCGGTGAGTGCAGGTGAGGGTCCGGGCGACACCCCTGGGCGAGTCGACCTGTCAGACGAGCGCATCCACTGGGACCTGGGCTCGTCGCGCTCCTACGGCGAGTACCTGCAGCTCGACAAGCTGCTGGCTGCGCAGGCGCCGAATACCTTCGAGCAGGATGAAATGCTCTTCATCGTCGTCCACCAGGCATCGGAACTGTGGATGAAGCTCTTCCTGCATGAGCTCGCCGGAGTCTTCGACTGCGTCCGACGTGATGAGCTCGGACCGTCGTTCCGCAGGTTCGACCGCATCTCGAAGGTGCAGCAGCAGCTGCTGTCCGTCTGGGAGGTGCTCTCGACGATGACGCCTTTCGACTACGCGGCGTTCCGCAACTCGCTCGGGCGTGCCTCGGGGTTCCAGTCGATGCAGTACCGGCTGCTCGAGTACCAGATCGGCAACAAGAACCGCGACATGATCGCGGTCCATCGTCGCGACCCCGGGGCCTTCGAGCGGCTTGCCAGGGCGCTCGCGGCACCGTCCCTCTACGATGAGTGCCTGCAGCTGCTTTCCCGGCGCGGCTACGGCGTTCCCGAGGATTACCTGGCGCGCGACTTCGCGGAACCCTATGTCGCCAGCAAGGCCGTGGCGGGTGCGTGGCTCGGCGTTTATCACAACGCGGAAAAGGACTGGGACCTCTACCAGCTCGCCGAGCGCCTGGTCGACCTCGATCACCGCTTCCAGCTCTGGCGCTTCCATCACATGAAGACGGTGGAGCGGATCATCGGCTACAAGCCCGGGACGGGTGGCACGGGCGGCGTGTCCTACCTCGCAAAGGCCCTCGAGCTCAGGTTCTTTCCCGAGTTGTGGCAGGTGCGCACGTCGATGTGACGCGCTGCAGCCAGGCGCGCCGCGCGCGCCAGCCGAGCAGGGCACCAAGGGCCACCCAGTAGAGCAGGGGTTCAAGCAGTCCTGCCCGGACCTGCCAGTGGAAGTGCCACGCGGCCAGCAGCGTCGCGGGATACGCCAGGCGGTGCAGGCTGAGCCAGCGCCGGCCCAGCCGGCGCATCGAGCGGTCGGTGGACGTCGCGGCCAGCGGAACCAGCATCAGGAGCGAGGTCAGCCCGATCGTGATGTAGGGCCGACGGACGATTTCCCGACCAAGGTCCGAGAAGTCGAGGCCAAGCTCGAGGACCGAGTAGGCGAGGAAGTGCAGCAGCGCGTAGCAGAAGGCTGCGACGCCGAGGATCCTGCGCCAGCGCTGCAGGCGGCTCCAGCCGGTCCAGGCGCGCAGCGGGCTGACCAGCAAGGTGAGCAGCAGCAGGTTGAGCGCGGTCTTGCCGGTGAAGTGGATCGTGTGCTGCACCGGGTTGGGTCCGAGGGACAGGCCAGCCACCCCGATTCCCGAGGCGACGAGCCAACCGAGGGGGGCGATCACCGCGAGCAGCAGCAGCGGGCGGTCGATCCGTCGGTAGGTGTCGCGCACCTCAGTAGAAGCGTCGAAGATTCATGCCGCGGTAGAGCCCGGCGACCTCCGACGCGTAGCCGTTGAACGGGAGGGTGTCGACCCGCGAGGCAAACAGCCCCGACCCGAGGCGACGCTCCTTGGCCTGGCTCCAGCGGGGGTGATCGACCGCCGGGTTCACATTGGCGTAGAAGCCGTACTCGTCCGGCGCCGAGAGGTTCCAGCTCGTCCGCGGCTGGCGTTCGGTGAAGCGGATCCGGACGATCGACTTGATGCTCTTGAAACCGTACTTCCAGGGCACGATCAGCCGCAGCGGTGCGCCGTTCTGGTTCGGCAGCCATTGCCCGTGCAGCCCGACCACCATCAGGGAGAGCGGGTGCACGGCCTCGTCGATCCGCAATCCCTCGACGTAGGGCCAGTCGAGCACGCGCTGCCGCTGCCCGGGCATTTGCCGAGGGTCGAGCAAGGTCGTGAATTCGACGTACTTGGCCCGCGACGTCGGCTTGAAGCGCTTCAGCAGGTCAGCCAGAGGGAAGCCCAGCCACGGCACGACCATCGACCAGGCCTCGACGCAGCGGAAGCGGTAGATGCGCTCCTCGAGGGCGTGCGGCCGCAGGATGTCCTCGATGGTGAACTTGCCGGTGATCTCCGCGTCGCCTGCGACCTCCACGCTCCAGGGGCGCGTACGCATTCCCTGGGAATTGGCCTTCGGGTCGGACTTGTCCATCCCGAACTCGTAGAAGTTGTTGTAGCTCGTGACGTCGTCGAACGAGTTCGGCGGCGGGTCGCTGACCACGTACCTGGCATTGCGCGTGAACCGTGGCCGTGACTGCGGAGATCCCTGGCCCGCGGCGCCGCCTGCAGCCGGCGTGGACGGTCGCGCGGCACCGGCCTGGGGCCAGGCGGTGCCGATCGAGGCTGCCGCCGCCAGGGAAGCCAGCACGGACCGTCGCCGCAGGAAGACGTCGCGGGGCGTGATGTCCGAGGGGCGGATGATCGTCGGGTCCCGGCGTTTCATGGGAATGGCTCCATTCGCTGCGCCTTCAGCGCCACTCCACGAAGCATACCGGCAGCCCCGCCGCTTTTTCCCGCAGCTTCCGCGGCGCGTTGACCAGCACCGGGGCACCGACCAGCCGGAGATGGTCGAGGTCGGGGGCCGAGTTGCCGTAGGCCACGATAGCGCGACCGGCGAACCGGGGCGCGATCCGCTGGAGCTGACGGACTTTCTCGACGTCGCGGCAGTTTGGCCCGTCGAGCCTCCCGTCCAGCCGGTCGCCGGACCACCGCACCCGGCTGCAGACGGTCTCGTGGAAGCCCAGGGCGATGCCGATATCGGGCACGTAAAGGTCCACGGAGGCCGACATCAGGACGAGATGGTCTCCCGCTGCGCGATGCTCGCGAATGGCGTCGAGCGCGTCACGGAACACGCCTCGCGCGAGCAGTCTGGGCACGAACTCCCGCGTCCAGGCGGCCAGCTCCTCCCGCGTCAGGCCGCCGAGGGCTGCATGCACCAGGGCGCCCTTCAGCGCCCCCCGGTCGGCGCGTCCGAGCAGGTAGCGCAGGAGGGTTGGCAGCACTCCAGCGAGCCTGAAAGCCCGCACGGGGTGCCTCCCCGCGTACCGCAGCACGTAGGGCAGCAGCGTGTCCCGGTACGTGATCGTGCCGTCGAGGTCGAAGAAGACGAGCTTGGGTTCGACCCCGACGGCGTGGCTCTGCATCGGGCTGCCCTGGCCCCGCGTGGCCGCTCAGCGCGAGCCGGGCGCGGCGAGCTGCCGGAGGACGTACTGCAGGATGCCGCCGTGGCGGTAGTAGTCGCGCTCCTTGGGGGTGTCGATGCGGACACGAACCTTGAACACGATCGGCGTGCCGCCGTTCTCGGGCGTGGCCGTGACCGACACCTCGCGGGCCTCGGCGTCCTGGAGGTCGCCGAAGTCAAAGACCTCGCGACCGGTCAGGCCGAGGCTGTGGGCGTTCTGACCGTCGACGAACTGGCAGGGCAGCACGCCCATGCCGATCAGGTTGGAGC
>CAZPAJ010000014.1:0-100037 GCA_964584625.1 uncultured Acidibacter sp. | reverse complement strand
GCAGCGCGCTCTCGATGATGTCGATGGTGACGGTGTCGACCTTGACCTTCTTGAAGGCCTTCTTGTTGCGCTGAACGATAGTTGCAGGCATTGCTGTGTCCTTTGCGTGTTCGCTGGCGGGTCGACCCGGTTACTTCTTGCGCTTGGCCGGCTTGGCGGCCTTGGGGGCCTTGTAGCCGTCGGGGTAGATCAGGATGTTTCCGTGCACGTCCACCGTGCCGGTGTGCTTCGGCAGGATGACGGTCGTGGAGTCCATCTCCATGACGATCGCGGGGCCCTTGACCTGGTTGCCGGCCTTCAGCTTGGCACGGTCGTAGACGATCGCCGTGACGTCCTTGCCGTCCATGTAGGCCTTCTGCTTGCCGACTGCGGCAGCCTTCGGATCCTTGCCCGACTTCGTGAGCACCTTGCGCTTGATCTTGATGCCCTGGCCCTGGACGGCCGCGCGCAGCGTGACCAGCTCGTGCTCCAGCGGCAGCGCGAACGTGAACAGCCGCTCGTGCTCCGCGTCGAACTGGTCGGAGATCGCCTTCAGGCCCTTCTTCTGCAGGTCCTTGAGGTCGATGTTGACCGCAAGGCGCAGGCCCTGGCCGCGGTAGCGGACATCGACCTGGTAGGTCGTGCGGATGTCCTTCTTGGCGACGCCTTCCTTCTCGATGCTCTTGGAGGCGTCTGCCGCGAGGTCCTTGAGGACCTTCTCGACTTCCTTGGCGCTCGTCAGCGAGAACTGGCGGACGTACGTGCGGGCACGCTCGTCACGCACGGCCGTCGTGGCGTCGCCGAGCGCGCAGAGCACGCCCGGGCCCGGGGGCACGATGGCCGGCCAGGAGCCGAGCAGACGCGACAGGGCGTTCGAGTGCAGCGGACCCGCGCCGCCGAAGCCCATCAGGGCGTAGTCGCGGGGGTCATAACCCTGCTCGACCGACACGAGGCGCAGCGCGCCAACCATGTTCTCATTGACGATGTTGTAGATGCCCTGGGCCGCATCCTTGACCGACAGGCCCAGCGCGTCGGCCACTTTCTTGACCGCCGTGTGCGCGAGCTCGCGGTTGAGAACCATGTCGCCGCCGAGCTTCTGCATCTCGGGCAGGTAGCCGAGCACGATGTTGGCGTCGGCCACCGTGGGTTCGGTGCCGCCGCGCGCGTAGGCCGCCGGGCCCGGATCGGCACCCGCCGACTGGGGGCCGACGCGCAGTGCCTTGGTCAGTTCGGGGACGTGGGCGATCGAGCCGCCGCCGGCGCCGACCGTGCGGATGTCGACCGACGAGGCACGGACGGTCACGTCGCCGACCGTGGTCTCGCGGCGCAGCCGCGCCTCGCCGTTCTGGATCAGCGCGACGTCGGTGGAGGTGCCGCCGACGTCGACCGTCAGGATGTTCGGGAAGCCCGCCTGCACGGCCACCCACAGTGCGCCGGTGACACCACCGGCGGGGCCGGACATCAGCAGGTTGACCGGGTACTCGGCGGCGCTGCTCGACGAGGCGAGCCCACCGTCGGAGCGCAGGATGTGCAGCTTGACTGAGCTGGCGGCCTCGGCAAGCTTGGCCTGCAGGTTCTTGACGTAGCGGTCGACGCGGGGCCGGACGTAGGAGTTGGCGACCGTGGTGACGGTGCGCTCGTATTCCTGCATCTCGGGCACGACCTCGGAGGAGATGGACACCGGCACGCCCGGCAGTTCCTCGAGCGCGATCTCGCGCACCCGCTGCTCGTGCGAGTCGTTGGCGAAGGCGTTGATCAGCGAGATCGTCAGGGCCTCGATGCCCTTGGAGCGCAGGCCGCGCAGGCTCTCGCGCAGGGCGGGCTCGTCGAGGCGGCGCACCACCTCGCCCTTGGCGCTGACGCGCTCGTCCGCCTCGATAGTGCACGCCAGCGGCGCCATCGGCAGCGACTTGTTGTAGATGATCCAGCCGCCCAGGCCACCCGGCACGTACGAGCGGGCGATCTGCAGGACCTGCTTGTAGCCCTTGGTGGTGACCAGGCCGACGCGGGCGCCCGTGCCAGTCAGCACCGTGTTGGTCGCGACGGTCGTGCCGTGCATGACGTGGTCGATCTGCTTCGGGTCGATGCCTGCGCGCTCGCAGACCTTGAGAATGCCATTGAGCACCCCGATGGACTGGTCGGCTGGCGTGGAGGGCACCTTGGCGGACCAGGTCTGGCCCGATTTCTCGTTGACGAGCAGCAGGTCCGTGAACGTGCCGCCGACATCTACTCCCAATCGATATGACATGCGTGGGCTCGCTATCGCTTGATTTGAGGAAAGGAAAACAGTGAGGACTCAAGCGCCTCGAGGCCGAAGTATCCGGCCTCGAAACGCCCGAAGCAATGCCTTCAGGCCGCCTGCGCCGCCGGCTTCGGGAAGCTGCCCGCCTTGGTCAGCATGCCGGGGACGGGGCGCCCCAGCGCATCCTGCAGCCACTGGCCGGTGGCGATGAGCTTTTCGAGGTCGATGCCGGTGGCGACACCCATCCGGGTGAGCATGTACACGAGGTCCTCCGTGGGGATGTTGCCAGTGGCGGCCGGCGCGAACGGGCACCCGCCGATTCCCCCGGTGCTCGCGTCCAGCGCGGACACCCCCGCCTCGATCGCCGCATAGGCGTTGGCGAGCCCGGTGTTGCGCGTGTTGTGGAAGTGGCAGCGCAGCCGCACGCCGGGAAGCGCCTCGCGGGCACGGCCGAGCAGGTCGGTGACCTGGGAGGGAACCCCCACGCCGATCGTGTCGGCGAAGGCAATCTCGTAGGGCTGGCCCTCGGCGACCCGCCTGGCGACGTCGATGACGCGGTTCGGATCCATCTCGCCCTCGAACGGGCAGCCGAAGGACGCCCCGATGGTGACCTGGGGCCGCACGCCGGCGGCGTGGGCCTCGCGGGCGATCTCGAGCCAGGCGGCGATGGACTCGTCGGTGCCGACGCCCTGGTTGCGGCGATTGAAGGTGTCGCTGGCGACGACCGCCATGCCGACCTCGTTGCAGCCGGCAGCCACTGCGCGGTCGAAGCCCTTCCGGTTGAGCACCAGGCCGATGTAGCGCACGCCGGGCCGCTTGGTGAGCGAGGCCAGCAGCGGCTCCGCGTCGGCCATCTGCGGCACGCGCTTGGGGTTGACGAAGCTGGTGACCTCGATGCGGCGGATGCCGGCGTCGAGCAGGCGCTCGATGTATTCGGCCTTGGTGGCGGTGGGGACGACGCCCGGCTCGCTCTGCAGGCCGTCCCGCGGTCCAACCTCGACGATCTCGACGGTCCGTGTCATGGGGCTTCCTCTAGGGTCTGGAAAACAGGGTCTGGAAAACGCTTCGCGGATTGTACTACCGCGCGCCGTGGCTGCCCGCGAGAGCCTTGCTTGACCGTTCACCGGGCGCTCTGTACAAGAAGCCCCCTCCACCCCTTGCCCGAGACTCGACCGAGGTTGCCCATGGCTGCTGATCCGAACTTCAAGAGAGGCCCCCTTTCCGACCTGCGCGTCATCGAGATGGGCACCCTTCTCGCCGGCCCCTTCTGTGGCCAGTTGCTGGGCGACATGGGCGCCGAGGTGGTCAAGATCGAGCCGCCGGGCCAGGGTGATCCGCTGCGCGTATGGGGCCGCCAGAAGGCCGGAGAGCCGTCGCTGTGGTGGCCCGTGGTGGCCCGGAACAAGAAGGCGATCACCCTGGACATGCGCCAGGCCGAGGGCCAGAAGGTCCTCAAGGAACTGGTCAAGGAGGCGGATTTCCTCCTCGAGAACTTCCGCCCCGGCACCATGGAGAAGTGGGGCTGCGGCTATGAGGAACTCTCGAAGATCAACCCGCGCCTGATCATGATCCGGGTGTCGGGTTACGGCCAGAGCGGCCCCTATTCCCACCGCGCCGGCTTCGGCGCCATTGGCGAGGCCATGGGTGGCCTGCGCTATGTCTGCGGCGACCCGTCCACCCCGCCGTCGCGCATGGGCATCAGCATCGGCGACGAGCTCGCGGCGGTGTTCGCCACGATCGGTGCCCTCTCGGCCCTCCACTACCGCGAGAAGACGGGCCGGGGCCAGGTGGTCGACTCGGCGCTGTACGAGGCCGTGCTGGCGATGATGGAGTCGCTGGTGACCGAATACGACAAGACCGGCTACATCCGCGAGCGCACCGGCGCGATCCTGCCGAACGTGGCCCCCTCGAATGTCTACAAGACCGCGGACGGCCTGGTGCTGATCGCGGCCAACCAGGACACGGTGTTCGGCCGGCTCTGCGACGCCATGGGCCAGCCCGCCTGGCCGAAGGACGAGCGCTTCGTCAACCACCAGGCGCGCGGCTCGAACCAGAAGCTGCTCGACGGCCTGATCGAGGCCTGGACGCAGACCTTGCCGACCAAGAAGGTCCTCGAGTTGATGGACCAGCACGGCGTACCGGCTGGCCTCATCTACCGGGCGCCGGACATGCTGGAAGACCCCCATTTCCAGGCCCGGGACGCCATCGTCACCACGAAGCATCCCTACTTCGGCGACCTGCGCATGCAGAACGTCGCGCCCAAGCTGTCCGAGACCCCTGGGGCGATCCACGACGCGGCGCCCACCGAGCTCGGGCAGCACAACGACGATGTCTACCCGCGGCTGCTGGGCTACACCGCCGAGCGCATGGCGCAGCTGCGCGCCGCCAAGGTCATCTGAGGTCCCGCCGATGTCGGAAAGCCTTTCGGAGAACTACGCGCGCGGCGGCTTTGGCAAGTCGCTGGCCTTCGGCAAGCGTCCGGCGCTGCTGGTCATCGATTTCGTCAAGGCGTATCTCGTCAAGGACTCGCCGCTCTATGCGGGCGTCGAGCAGGCCCGCGCGGACTGCGAGGTGCTGCTGAAGGCCTGCCGTGCCGCCGGTATCCCCGTCGTGCATACGAATGTGGTCTACCAGCCCGGCGGACGCGACGGCGGGGTGTTCTTCCGCAAGGTGCCTGCGCTGCGCTGCTTCGAGGCAGGCGCCCACCCGGAGCTCGCGGCGTTTGCCGACGGGCTGGAGCCCATTGCCGGGGAGACCGTGATCTCCAAGCAGTATGCGAGCGCCTTCTTCGGCACGTCCCTGGCATCCACCCTCACCGCCCTGGGCGTCGACACGGTGCTGATCGCGGGGCTCTCGACCAGCGGTTGTATCCGTGCGAGCGCCGTCGACTGCTGCCAGCACGGCTTCGTGCCCGTGGTCGTGCGCGAGGCCGTCGGCGATCGGGCGCCGGGGCCGCACGAGGCGAACCTCTTCGACCTCCAGGCCAAGTACGCCGAGGTGGCGGACCTGGCAACCGTCCGGCAATACCTGGCGTCGATCTCCCCCGCCGCTGCCTGAGGGCTCGCGACATGCCGCAACTCGGACCGATTTCCTGTGTGACGATCGCTGCACCCGAACTGCAGCGGATGATCGACGCCTACCAGCTCTACCTGGGCTACGAACTGGTCGATCACGGCCGGGTGGGTCCCGCCCAGGCGCAGCTGTGGGGCCGCCCCGGCCTGGCGGGCCGCCGCTATGCGCTGATGTTGCCCGGCGGTACTGGGAACACGTTCTTCCGCTTCGTCGAGAGCCGGCCGTCGCCCGGCTACGTGGCGTTCCGGCACATGGGCTGGAACGCGGCCGAGTTGATCGTCCAGGACACCGACGCCGCTGCCGAGCGCCTCGCCGACTCGCCCTTCAGCATCATCGGTCCCCCGGCGGACCTGTCGTTCTCGGACAAGATCCGCGCCATGCAGGTGCTGGGCCCGTCGCGGGAGTCCCTGTACCTGACCATGTTCAAGGAAAAGATGGCCGAGTTCGACAGCCCGGATGCGAAGCACTTCATCGACCGGACCTTCATCGTCATCCTGGGCGGCCCCAGTGTCGCGGTGATCAATGACTTCTACTCGAGGCACCTCGGGGTCGCGCCTGCGCCGTCGATGTCGGGCGTGATCTCGGTGCTCTCGAACGCGCACGGGTTGCCGCCCCAGACCCCCCACGAACTCGCTGCCCTCACGTTGCGAGGCCAGTGCTTCATCGAGGCGGATGCGATGCCTGCCGGCACCCTGCCGCGAACCAGCGAAGGCGACGAGCTGCCGCCGGCCATCTCGATGGTGAGCTTCGTGGTCGATGCCCTGCCGACCACCCTCGAATGGATCTCGCCCCCGTCCGCCCTGCCCCAGGCCCCGTATCACGGGCGCCGGGCGGGTGTCTGCGTGGGTGCCGCGGGCGAACTGATCGAGCTGATCGAGGCGCCGGCCTGACATGTCTGCGCCGACGCGCCCGAAGGGGCACCGGCCCCAGGTGTTCGACGACCCGGCAGTCGACCAGCTGCATGCGGCGTACGTGGCGCTCGCGACGGAACTGGCCGTGGCGTTCGAGCGCATCGACACGCTCGAGCGGCTGCTGGAGCGTCACACGGACGTCACGCGCGCCGAGATCGAGGGCTTCGTCGCCGAGGATGCGGTCGCCGGCGAGCGGGACGCGCGCCGTGCGGACCTGGCCCGGCGACTGCTGAAGCCCCTCCGCGATTTTCGCGAGGCACGCATCAACCAGGAGGACTAGGTCCATGGCGGATTTCACGCAGCACGGCATGCTTCCCTCGACCAGCCACGATGAGCAGTCGCGCCAGGAGTTCGTCGGCGCGCTACGTGGCCACCTCTCGGGCCGCCTCATGCCCGGCGCCTACCGCGTCTACAGCGAGAAGGTCGAGCCGGCGTTCAAGGCGCGCCACGGCCGGCCTCCCGCGACGGAGCACGAGGTGCGCGCGCAGATGACCCAGGAGCCCTTCTACCAGTTCTGGAGCGCGATGCAGCGGCGCAGCCAGGAGATGATGTGGGAGGCGGTCATCGATCCTACCGAGCGGCAATTGCCGGAACTCATCGAGCGTTCCCGCAAGCTTTCGCGGCGAGCCTTGCGGGGTCGCCGCAAGGGCACGCTGCGCCTCGATCCCTCGCTGGAGGTCCCGCGATACCACACCGCGGCGGACATCCACCTGCAGCCAGGCGGCTACCACACCGATTTCACCGCCAACGACGTCGCCGCGGGCGCCGTATACGACAAGGGCATCAACCTCTACATGGGTGGCGCGCTCGGTCCCGAGAACGACCTCATGGGCAACACGCTGGTGGCCTACGTCCGCGAGCGACATGCAGACCTCAGGCCCCGCACCATCCTCGACATGGGTTGCGCCATCGGCAACAGCTCGGTGGTCTGGGCGCGCGCGTTCCCGAAGGCCCGGGTCCACGGCATCGACGTGGGTGCCCCCGTGCTGCGCTACGCCCATGCGCGCGCGCAGGCACTGGGCGTGCCGGTGGATTTCAGCCAGCAGAACGCGGAGGGCACCGATTTCCCGGACGCCAGCTTCGACCTCGTCGTCTCCCACATCGTGCTCCACGAGACATCGAAGTCCGCGCTGGTGCGGGTGCTCGCCGAGTGCCGCCGCCTGCTCAAGCCGGGCGGCATGATGCTTCACCTCGAGATTCCGCGTGGCCGCACGGTCATGGAGAAGTTCATGCACAACTGGGAGAGCTACAACAACAACGAGACGTTCTCCCGCTACATGACGGATCTCGACCTCAAGGGCGAGGCCGTCAAGGCCGGCTTCGATCCGGCATCGACTTCCGTCGAGGAGTTCGCGCCGAAGCTCGACGTCGCCCAGATGAACTACACCGAGCATTTCTTCTGGAAGATCCTCGTCGGGCGCCGCTGAGCGCGCGCCCCAACCGGAGCCCGGGAATGGCAAGCAAGAAGAAAGCACCGATCCGCAGACGCAAGCCGGCACGCGCCACGAAGCGGACTTCCGCGCCGGCTGGCCGGTCGTCTGCACGGGCGTCGGCGGCTGGCGCGCCGCCGCGCATCGCGCGTATCGCGAAGGGCAAGAAGCCCCAGTACTTCAGCGATCCGGCGATCGACAAGCTGCTGTGGATGACCCTGACCCTGATGGAGGAACTCTCGGTGACGCGTGACCGGCTCGATACGGTCGAGCGGCTGCTGGAGGCTTCCCGCGTCCTCAGGCAGCGCGACATCGAGGGTTATCGCCCCGGTGTGGCGGCAGCCTCGCAGCGGGCCGCTCGTCGCGCCGCCTATGTCGACCGCGTCATGCGTGCGGCGCAGTCCGAGCTCGAGGAACTGACCGCCCGCGGCATGCCGCAGAGCGAGGCGGAGGTCATCGCGGCCGTGGAGGCCTGATCCCGGATCGAGCGCCGCGGGCTCAGGCCAGGGCGTCGCGGCCGACCGGCCGCGCGAAGAGGTAGGCGACGCCCGCGGCGAGCAGCGGCAGGATGCCCGCGACCGTGAACGCCCACTGCCAGCCGTAGATCGGCACGACGAGCGACGTGGCCAGCGGTCCGAAGGCGACGCCGAGGTTCACGCCGAGCGACCCCGAGAAGCTGACGGCCGTCGCGCGCAGGTGGGCCGGGAAATTCTCGGCGGTGAACGTGAAGATCACCGCGGTCGCCCCGTAGAAGAAAAACGTCGTGACGCAGAACGCCAGCGTGGTCTCGACGACGCTGCCGGCGATCCAGATCGTCCAGGCAAAGGCCAGCGCCCCAAGCCAGATCCACAGGATGATCACGGTGCGGCGGCTCAGCAGGAATTCACCGACAACCGCCGCCAGCACGTAGCCCAGCGCACCGACCGCATACGAAATGCCCACCAGCGTGCTCGACTCCGCGAAACTCCAGCCACGCGCCTCCTGGAAGTACGCCACCAGCAGGATCGTCGCGCCGTAGGCGAAGACCTGGAGGAACTGGCCCAGGAACAGCACGATCGTCCGGTAGCGGTATTCGGGCGTGAACAGTGCCGCTGTGCTGACCGGCTTCTCGTGGGCACGCGCGGCCCGCGAGGCCTCCCAGGCCGGCGGTTCGCGGAGGTAGCGGTGGAAGACCCAGGCGACAGGCAGCCCGATCAGCGCCAGCAGGAAGACCTTGCGCCAACCCGCCGGATCCGCCTCGGCGTCCCAGACCATCGGCACGAACACCAGCGCGGCCAGCGCCCAGCCAATCGGGTAGCCGATCTGCAGGATGCCCGACAGCAGCCCGCGATACCGCGCCGGCGCCTCCTCGAGCACGAGGGTTCCCGTCAGCGGGGACTGGGCGCCCGCGGTGGCAAACCCGAGCACGCGCAGCGTGAGCAGCGACAGCGTGCTGTGCGACCAGAACATCGCGCAGACGAACACGGGCGTTGCCAGCATGGTCCACAGCAGCGTGCGCTTGCGCCCGACTCGATCCGCAAGCACGCCGATCTGGGTCACGACGACGCCCGCGACGATGAACGTCAGGCACAGGTAGAGTCCCCGTTCTGTCTCGGTCCACCCGAACTCGTCCTTCACCTGGGTCAGCACGAGCGCGAACAGGGAGTGATCGAGGTTGGCGAACGACAGCCCGACGAGCGCGATCAGGAAGGCCCGTAGGGGATAGCCGCGAAGAGTGTCGAGCATCGGGTCTTCCTGTCACCAGAAGAAAAAAGCCCCGTTCGATGAACGGGGCCTTGGATCACGTCGCGCCGAGCGGGTGGCTCCGCGCCTGCGCCGGTCAGCCGGGCCGGCCCGCGTGAATCGCCCAGAGCTTGCCGAGGCGCTCGAACACGGGATCGCCCTTGACGGACTCGAAGGTCTTCACCGCCTCCGCCGCGTTGCCCGACTTCATCTGGGCCTGGCCAAGCGCAAGCTGGGCTTCCGCCATGTTGCGGACGTTGCCCTTGCCAATGCCCCTCTGGATCGTGCTGATTGCCTCGGCATACTGGCCGTAGCTCAGGAACGCCTGGCCCATGCGCACGTCGATCTGGCCGTTCTTGTTTGCGGCCGCGGCCTGGGCGGTCTTGCCGAGCGTGGCCTTGTCGGCGCTGGCCTGGGTCTTGGCCGTCGCAAGCATGCGGTTGGCCGTCTCGAGGGTCTTGGGGTCGCTGAAGGCCTTCTTGGCAATCGCCGACTCCAGCGCGGCCTGCGCATCGCCCGGGAAGCCCTTTTCGGTCGCGATCTGGGCCATCTCCAGGTAGTCCTCGCCCCGGCGCATGCCGCCCACCTCGGACGCGAGGCGGTAGATCTGCAGCGTCGTGTCGTCGTTCGGCGTCGCGCGGAGCATCAGCACGACCAGGTTGGACCAGGTCTCCGGCTTTGGATGGTGCCGGGCCTGCTTCTCCAGCGCCTGCATCGTGCAGACGTCGTCCTCGAGCTTGATACAACCGCTGAGGTAGAGTTGCAGCGCGTTCTCTGCGGGCGTGGCGCCCGCCTTTTCCGACTCGGCCACCCAGCCCTGCAGGTAGCTGACCGTGCCCGTGTAGTCCTGCTTGAGGTAGTAGGACTGGGCCACCAGCAGCCTGACCTCGTCGTTGGCACTGCCGTCCTGGATGGCCCGCTGCCCGTACTGGATCGCCTTGGGGTAGTCTTTGGCGGTGTAGTTGATCTGCATCAGCAGCCGCAACAACGTCGCCCGCCGGGTCGCGTCGGTGAACTCGGAGTCCACCACGGCCTCGAACGCCTGCGCCGCCGTCGAGTTGTCACCCGCGCGGATCGCGCAGAACCCGAGCATCTCGTTGACCACGAAGGTGTCGTACGCCGTCTTGTTCGGGATCGCGTCGGCTTCCTTCGCCTTGGCGATGCACTCGGCCCAGTTCTCTTCCTTGCTCGCCTTCTGCGACGCGGTGAGCGGCTTGATCAGCGCCTTGGTCAGGGCGGGGGGCTTCGCGGCCGCGGCCTTGTCCTGGGCGTGAGCCGCGGTTGACAGCGCGACGGCAACAGCAACGAGCGACAGGATGATGTTGCGGTTCATAGTCTGCGAACTCCTGGTAGGTCAGCCTGCGTCAGGCGGCACGCAGCGCCCAGAGCTTGGCCAGGCGAACCAGGTTTGGATCTCCCTTGACCGCCCGGAAGGCCTTGACGGCCTCAGCCTTGTTGCCGGCGCGGTAGTGGACCATGCCCAGCACGAGTTGCAGCTCCGCAGGATTGGTGGCGTTGCCCTTGGCCACGGCACGCTGCGCCGCGGCGACGGCCTGCGGGAACTGGCCATAGCTCATGTAGGACTGGGCCAGCAGGAGGTTGTCGTCGGCGCTGCCGGCTGCTGCGGCCTTCTCACGCTGGGCAAGGCTGGCCTTGTCCGTCGCGACCCGACCCTTGGCATTGTTGAGCAGGCGGGTGTTGCGGTCGACGTCGCGCTTCTCGACGAAGGCCTTGCGCGCAAAGCCCGCCTCGACGGCAGACTGCGCCTCGCCCGGCAGGCCCCTCTCCAGAGCCAGCTGCGCCATCTCGGTGTAGTCGGACGCGTTGCGCATGGCACCGACTTCGGTGGCGAGGCGATAGGTATGCAGCATGCTCTGCTCATTGCCCGCCTTGAACAGCGAGTCCATGAGGTTCGCCCACGCGTCCGGGTTCGGGTAGTACGAGACCAGCTTCTCGAAGCCCTGAGTGGTGCAGGCCTCGTCCTTCAGCTTGAGGCAGGAGGTGAGGTAGATGTTCAGGGCGTTCTCACGCGGCTTCTGGCCACGCTTTTCCTGGTCCGCGATCCACTTGGCGGTGAAGTCCTTCGCGTTCTTGAAATCGTTCTGGACGTAGTAGGACTGCGCCATCAGGGTATTGATGTCGGCGTCGGCGAAGCCGCCCGCAATCGCGCGCTTGCCGTATTCCAGCGCCTTGCCGTAGTTCTTGGCGTCGTAGTTCAACTGCATCAGCGACTTGACGCGCCCGGGCATCGAGGCCTTGGTGGCGTACTGCGACGTGAGGTTGGTCTCGTAGGCGCGGACGGCCGTGGCGCGGTCGCCCGAGCTGAAGGCACAGAAGCCGCGCAGCTCGTTGATGATGTAGGTGTCGTAGGGCGTCAGGCCCCCCGCGCTCTCGGCCTGCCGGAGGTCAGAGAGGCAGGCGCTCCAGCGGCGGGCCTTGCTGGCATCCTGGGCAGACTTCAGAGTCTTGGCGATCCCCTTGCTGACGGTCTGGGCCTCTGCGGCACCGGGGAGACTGAACACCAAGGCGGCGGCTGCGACGGCCGACCAGATCGCAACAGACTTCATCATGACTGCCCTCTTACGCGGGAACGGCCGGGACAGCCCCGGCCTCTTTACGGTGGACAAAAAAAACCGCCGCAGGTTCCTGCGGCGGCTCTCGAGTGAGGATCACTCGCTGAATTCGGCAACGTTCACGAACCCGATCTTCTTCATCCGGTTGCGCTGCGCGGCTGCAAGCACGCGGGCCACGACGTCGTACTTGGCGCGCTTGTCCGGGCGAAGGTGCAGTTCTGGCTGCGGGTCCTTCTGGCTCTCGGTCCGGAAGTAGCCCTCGATCGCGTCGACGCCATCCACGGGCGTGCCGTTCCACAGGATCGTGCCGTCGAAGTCGATCTCGATGTCGATCACCTCGGGGCGCACGGGAGGGGGCGGTGCGTCGGTGGGCCGCGGCATGTCGAGCTTGACCGCGTGGGTCATGATCGGAATGGTGATGATGAACATGATCAGCAGCACCAGCATGACGTCGATCAGCGGCGTCGTGTTGATGTCACACATGGCGCCGTCGTCGCCACCCGAACCTACGCTCATACCCATTGTCGTTGACTCCTGAAACCTGTCGGTGTGCCGGGATCCTGGACGCGCTCAGCGAGTGCCGCGGATGCCCCGGTCGGGCTCGGTGATGAATCCAACCTTGACGATGCCACCCCGCTGGACGGAGTTGAGCACCCGGCCGACGTACTCGTATCGCGCGTTGATGTCGCCGCGGATGTGGACCTCGGGCTGCGGATCCTTGACCGCCTCCGTCTTCACCAGCTCCAGGAGCTGGTCACGGTCGGAGATCAAGCTGTCGTTCCAGTAGATGTTCCCGTTCGCGTCCACCGCGATCGTGATGTTCTCCGGCTTCGTCTCGGTGGGGATGTTCGCCGCCTGCGGCAGCGACAGCTTCACCGTCTTCTGGATCACGGGGATCGTGATCAGGAAGATGATCAACAGCACCAGCATGACGTCCACGAGCGGAGTCGTGTTGATCGCGGACATCGGGGCGTCATCGCCGCCCTGGTTTCCCACACTCATCGCCATTTCGGCTTACCTCAGGATCGAACTATCGCGGGACCCGCTCCGCCGCGCGGGCGCGCGGCGGAGCGTCCACCACCGTTGCGCCGGTTACTTCTTCGGGGCCGCCGCGGGCGCCGACGGCGCCGGCACGACGACGCGCGACCCGCTCACGAGGGCAGCGTGCAAGTCCGTCGAGAAATTCGTCAGAGTCTCGGCCACGTCCTTGTTGCGACGGATCAGCCAGTTGTAGCCCAGCACGGCGGGCACGGCGACCGCCAGGCCGATGGCGGTCATGATCAGCGCCTCGCCGACCGGACCGGCCACCTTGTCGATGCTCGCCTGGCCGGACACGCCGATCGCCACGAGCGCGTGGTAGATGCCCCACACCGTGCCGAAGAGGCCGACGAACGGAGCCGTCGAGCCGACCGAGGCCAGGAACGCCAGGCCCGTCTGCATGTTGTGGTTGACGCCTTCGAGCGAGCGCTGCAGGGACATGGTCACCCACTCGTGCAGGCCGATGCGCTCGTTGAGACGACCTTCGTGGTGCGACACCGCGCGAACCGCGTCCTCGGCGATCAGGCGGTAGGTGTCACCCTTCGGCAGTCGGTCGATGCCTTCCTTGACCGAGCCGGACGTCCAGAACTTGGCTTCTGCGTTCTTGCCGGCCTGGGTCAGCTTCCGCTGGTCCCAGATCTTGAGGAAGATGATGTACCAGGAGACGAGCGACATGATCACGAGGATGATCAGCGTGCCCTTGGCTACGAAGTCGCCCTGCGCCCAGAGCGCCTGGAGACCATACGGGTTTTCTACGACGGCGGTGGCTTGGTTTTCCATGGGTTCCTCTGCTTGAAACAAGGGCGCTGCCGCGGCAACGCCCTGGATGCTGTGTGACGATCAGTCGGTGAGCTTGAAGCGGACGTTGAACTGCGAGCACATCTCGGCCGGCTTGCCGTCCTCCGTGCCGGGCGTCCAGCGCGCGCGCTTGGCCCAGCGGGCGGCGGCCTGGTCGAGCGAGTCGTTGCCCGAGCTCTTGGTCACCGTAGGCTCACCCGAGGTGCGGCCGTCCGGGCCGACGCAGGCGCGTACCGTGGTGACGCCTTCGATCTCCGCGCGGCGCGCCGACGGCGGGTAGAAGTCGTCGGTCGGCGGGGAGCGACGCACGTCGAGCTTCGGCGCGACGCGGACCACGGCGGGCGGCGCGGGCGGCGGCGGCGGCGCCGGCGGCGCGACCGGCCGGTTGGTGACGTCCGAGATGGCGGTGGTCTGGGCGGTATCGATCGGGATGTCGATGGACACCTCCGGGGGCGGCACCTGCACCGGGGGCCGCTCGAGCTGCGGCGGCGGCGGCGGCGGCGGCTTGTCTTCCTGCTGGATTTCCTCGATGAGGTCGGTGACCAGCGGTGGGGCGACGACCTCGACGACCTTGCGGGCGAGCCCGGTCACGAGCCCGTAGAGCATCAGGAGATGGAACACGACGATGGCGGCGAAGACCATCATTCGACGGGAGTTGTTCTGTTGTACGTAGGCTGGCATGTGCTCTCGTGGTCGAGATGAACCCGTTGTCTTGACGATTGCGACGGTCGGCGCGGCACGCTAGCGGGCCTGCGCGACACCTGCAACCTGAACTTCAGCGCGGTTTCCGTCCTCGCGTTGAAGACCCCTGCCTTTGCGGTCAGCGGGACACCGTTGGTGCGGTGGTTGCGCTGACCTGCGTCTGTCTTCCCTGCTTCGTATTCCCCCGGGCGCGCCGCATTCCCGCGAAGCGCCGACAAGCCCAACTGTAACCGCAGCCGCGGTGCCTGACAACCGTGCGCGCATGAAGAGAATGTGACTCTTGCGCGAGCGGTGCAGGCGCGCGGATTCAGTCGGTCACGGCCCCTTCGGACGCGCTGCGGACGACGCGAGCGAACTTCGCGAGCACCCCGCTCGTGGCGTAGGGTTTCGGCGCTTTCCAGGCCTTGCGGCGCGCGCGCAGTTCGGCGGCGCTGAGCTCGGCCTGGATGCGTCGGCGCGCGGCGTCGATGGTGATCCGGTCGCCGCTGCGCAGCAGCGCGAGGGGACCGCCGACGGCCGCCTCGGGAGAGATGTGGCCCACCACGAACCCATGGCTGCCGCCGGAGAAACGGCCGTCGGTGATCAGCGCCACCTTGTCGCCGAGGCCCCGTCCCATGATCGCGCCGGTCGGGCTGAGCATCTCGCGCATGCCTGGGCCGCCCCGCGGACCCTCGTAGCGGATCACGACGACGTCGCCGGCCTTGACCTTGCCGGCGAGGATCGCCGCCGTGGCGCGTTCCTCGCCGTCGAATACCCGCGCTCGCCCGGTGAACGACAGGCCCTCCTTGCCCGTGATCTTGGCGACGGCTCCCTCCGGCGCGACATTTCCATACAAGACAACGAGGTGGCTGTCTTTCTTGATAGGGTTGTCGAAGCCCCGAACGATGTCCTGGTCCGCCGGGTAGTCGCCGACACCCTCGAGGTTGCGTGCCAGGGTCTGGCCCGTCACGGTCATGCAGTCGCCGTGCAGGAGGCCGCGGTCCAGCAGGCGGCGCATCAGCGGCTGGATGCCGCCGATCGCGATCAGCTCTGACATCGCGTAGCGCCCGCTGGGGCGGAGGTCCGCCAGTACTGGCACCCGACGACCGATCCGTGTGAAGTCGTCCAGCGTCAGCTTGACGCCCGCGGCACGCGCGATGGCGAGCAGGTGCAGCACGGCGTTGGTCGAGCCGCCCACCGCGATCGTCACGGTGATGGCATTCTCGAACGCGCGGCGCGTCAGGATGTCGCGCGGCGTGATCCCGGCGCGGACCAGGTTCACCACCGCCTCGCCCGCCCGGAAGCAATCGCTGCGCTTGTTCGGGCTGACCGCCTCCTGGGCCGAGCTGTCGGGCAGTGACAGGCCGAGCGCCTCGATCGCGGAGGCCATCGTGTTCGCGGTGTACATGCCGCCGCAGCTGCCCGGGCCGGGGATCGCCGTGCGTTCCACCTCTAGCAGCTGTGCGTCGGTCACCTTGCCGGCGGCGTGGCCACCGACGGCCTCGAATACCGAGACGATGTCGCGCCGCTTGGCGCCGGGGCGGATCGTGCCGCCGTAGACGAACACGGCCGGGCGGTTGAGGCGGGCGATCGCCATCGCGCAGCCCGGCATGTTCTTGTCGCAGCCGCCGATCGCCACGAAGCCGTCGAAGCCCTCGGCGCCCACGACGGTCTCGATCGAGTCCGCGATGACTTCCCGGGAGACCAGCGAGTAGCGCATGCCCGGGGAGCCCATCGAGATACCGTCCGACACGGTGATCGTGTTGAACAGCACGCCCTTGCCGCCCGCGGCATTCGCACCCGACTCCGCCTCGCGGGCGAGTCCGTCGATGTGCATGTTGCAGGGCGTGAGGTTGGCCCAGGTCGATGCAATGCCGATCTGGGGCTTGGCGAAGTCCGCGTCGGTGAAGCCGACGGCCCGCAGCATCGCTCTGGACGGCGTCTGCTTGGGTCCGTCGACCACCAGTCTCGACCAGCGGCGAGGATCCGTGTCCCGGGTTCCCGTCTTCTTGCCCGCCATCCTGCCTGCTCCTGCGCCGCGCCGCGGCGCCTCGTGAATCAAGGGCGCGAAGCCTAGCACCCTCTCCCGCCGCAGGCGCGGCCGGGCGTTTGCGCGTCAGCCGTAGCGCTCGCGCACCAGCCTGTCGACGAGGCGCAGGCACTGCGCCTCTGCGCCGATGGGACGGCCGGGGCGCTCGCGAGGGTTCCAGGCATACAGGTCGAGGTGCGCCCAGCGCCGGCCGGGCGTCACGAACCGCTTCAGGAAAAGGGCGCCGAGCACCGCTCCGGCGAACGCATGGCTGGCGACGTTGCCCAGGTCCGCGACCCGGCTCGACAGCTCGTCGTCATACGGGTCCCACAACGGCAGGCGCCATACGGGGTCGGCCTCCGCTCCGCCGCAGGCGAGCATCTGCGCGGCCAGCGTATCGTCCGGCGTGAACAGCGCCGGAAGCTCCGGGCCGAGCGCGGTGCGCGCGGCGCCGGTCAGCGTGGCGAAGTCGACGAGCAGGTCGGGATGCTCGGCGTCGGCCTCGGCCAGTGCGTCGGCCAGCACCAGCCGGCCCTCGGCGTCGGTGTTGCCCACCTCGACGGTGAGTCCGCGGCGCGAGCGCAGCACGTCGCCCGGCCGGTACGCGTCACGGCCAATGGCGTTCTCGACCGCGGGCACCAGCACGCGCAGGCGGATCGGCGCGCCACGCTCCATCAGGCTGCGCGCGAGACCGAGCGCGATCGCCGCTCCGCCCATGTCCTTTTTCATCAGGAACATCGCGGGTGCGGGCTTGATGTCGAGCCCACCCGAGTCGAAGCAGACGCCCTTTCCGACCAGGGTCACGCGCGGCCGGTTCTCGTCGCCCCAGCGGAGGTCGAGGAGGCGCGGGGCGCGCGCGCTGGCCCGTCCAACCGCATGCACCATGGGGTAGTTCGCGGCCAGCAGGGCCTCGCCCGCGGTGCAGGAGAAACTCGCGCCGTGCTGCCGGGCGAGATCGGCGGCGACATCCTCGAGTTCGGCGGGCCCCATGTCGTTGGCGGGGGTGTTGATGAGGTCGCGCGCCATCGCCGTGGCCGCGGCCAGCCGCAAGACCTGGGCCACGTCGGCGGCCTCGGGGGGCGAGAGCCGTGGACGTGGCGGCGTGGCGGCACCGCGGTAGCGCGTCATGCGGTAGCTGCCGAGGCACCAGCCCAGCGACAGCGCGGTGGCCGCTTCGCGGCCGAGTGGCTGCGCGGCCCGCCAGTCGCCAGGTGGCAGCCGGTCGACGAGCGACGCACCGTGCCAGACGTTCAGGTGCTCCGGCGATTCGAGCGCGCCGAGTCCGGCTACGGCGCCCGCGACCGCGCCGCTGGCGCCCGGCAGCGCGAGGACGCGCCCGCGCTCCGCGCTGAAATTCTGCGACTGCAGCCACTCGCGGACCGCGGGCGGCTGGCCATTGCGCCAGGCGTCGAGGTCGCGCTCGGTCACGAGCCAGAGCGGCCGGGCGGTGCTGGAATCGCCGCGGATCAGCGCATCGTCAGTCATCGTTCGGAGTGTAGTGCATCGGCGTCGTCGACGACCTAGGTGGATGCCGCGGTCGATTGACAGCGAAGGGCGTCGCATGGTTTTATTCGCCTGATGTATCCCCCCGCCGCCTCGTTCGCGAATATCGTGCCCGCCGACCCACGCATGCACGGCGTTTCCGGGGCGCTAGTCCTATCCGGGACGAGCCGGCGCGGGCGCGTCGCAAAGGCCTGAACCTCCCAAGGGTCGGGTCCCGGGCGACGAGAGATCACCAAAGACCCCGCACCGGCCTGCCAGCCGATGCGGGGTTTTTTTTTCTATCGCCAATCGTGGAGTTGCGCAAAATGAAGCTTTTTTCTCAGAAGGACGTCGACAAGAAGGTCCTCAAGGGTGCCCGTGTCTGCGTCCTCGGCTACGGCAGCCAGGGTCGCGCGCATGCGCTGAACCTCAAGGACAGTGGCTTCGACGTCGTGATCGGCGTGCGCAAGGGCGACAGCTGGAAGAAGGCCAAGAAGGACGGCTTGCCGGTGGCGGAGCCGGCCAAGGCGGTCCAGGGGGCTGACCTGGTCGCAATGCTCGCGCCCGACCTGGCGCAGAAGGGCCTCTACGAGGCCGTGGTCGGCAACCTCAAGCAGGGTGCCACCCTCCTCTTCGCCCATGGATTCAATATCCACTTCAAGCAGATCAAGCCGCGCAAGGACCTGGACGTCGTGCTGATCGCGCCCAAGGGGCCCGGTGACCTCGTCCGCCGCCAGTACCAGCAGGGCCGCGGCGTGCCCTGCCTGATCGCGGTGTTCCAGGACGCCAGCGGCGCCGCGTTCAAGAAGGCGCTGTCCTACGCGCACGGCATTGGCGGCACCCGCGGCGGCGTGCTGCAGACCACGTTCGCCGAGGAGACCGAGACCGACCTGTTCGGCGAGCAGGCCGTGCTCTGCGGCGGCGCGACCGAGCTGGTCGTGAAGGGCTTCGAGACGCTCGTCGAGGCGGGCTACCAGCCGGAGGTCGCCTACTTCGAGTGCATGCACGAGCTCAAGCTGATCGTCGACCTGCTGCACGAGGGTGGCATCTGGAAGATGCACAAGTTCATCAGCGAGACCGCCAAGTATGGCGACCTCACCCGCGGCCCGCGCGTGGTCAACGCCAAGACCAAGGCGGAGATGCGCAAGATCCTCAAGGAGATCCAGCAGGGCAAGTTCGCCCGGCAGTGGATCAAGGAGAACGCGACCGGCCGCAAGAAGTACGACAAGCTGCTGAAGGCCGACCTCGATCGCCCGATCGAGAAGGTCGGCTTCGCATTGCGTGGCCGCATGCCCTGGCTCGACCAGGGCCGCTGAGCCGCAGACCCCACGGGAGACCCACCGATGTCACCGAACCCCGACCGCGTACTGATCTTCGACACCACCCTCCGCGATGGCGAGCAGTCGCCGGGCTGCAGCATGACCCAGCCGGAGAAACTAAGGGTGGCGAAGGCGCTGGCGGAACTCGGCGTCGACGTGATCGAGGCGGGTTTCCCGGCGGCGTCCCGGGGCGACTGGGAGGCGGTCAACAGCGTGGCGCGCGAGGTGCAGGGCCCGGTGATCTGCGGCCTCGCGCGCTGCAATCGCGACGACATCGAGTCGGCGGCGCGCGCGCTGCGCGACGCCGAGCGCCATCGCATCCACGTGTTCCTCGCCACCAGCGCGATCCACCGCCAGTACAAGCTCAACATGGCGAAGGACGAGATCATCCGCAGCGCCGTCGAGGGCGTGCGGATCGCCCGTGAGTACTGCGAGGACATCGAGTTCTCGCCGGAGGATGCCTCTCGCACCGAGCTGGAGTTCCTCGCCCAGGTGGTCGAGGCCGTCATCGAGGCCGGCGCCACCACGATCAACATCCCCGACACCGTCGGCTACACGGTGCCGCACGAGTTCTCGGAGCTGTTCCGCTACCTGCGCAAGAACGTGCGGGGCATCGACCGTGTGACGCTGTCGGTGCACTGCCACGACGACCTCGGCATGGCGGTGGCGAACAGCCTGATGGCCGTGGTGAACGGCGCGCGCCAGGTCGAGTGCACCATCAACGGCATCGGCGAGCGTGCGGGCAACTGCTCGCTCGAAGAGGTGGTGATGGCGATCCGCACGCGCGAGGCGTTCTTCAATGCCCGCACAGGGATCAACACCCAGAGGCTCTACCCGGTCTCGCGGCTGGTCTCGAGCATCACTGGCATGCCGATCCCGCGCAACAAGGCGATCGTGGGCGAGAACGCGTTCGCGCACGAGTCGGGCATCCACCAGCACGGCATGCTCAAGCATGCCAGCACCTACGAGATCATGACGCCGCAGGACGTTGGCCTGTCGCGCTCGTCGCTGGTGCTGGGCAAGCACAGCGGGCGCCACGCTTTCCGCGAGCGCGTCCGCGAGCTCGGCTTCGAGCTCGACGACCAGGAGTTCGCGCGGGTCTTCCAGGAGTTCAAGGCGCTGGCCGACAAGAAAAAGGAACTCTTCGACGGTGACATCGAGGCCCTCGTACTGCGCGCCGAGGGCAGCGCCGCGGGTCCCTGGACGCTCGCCGGCCTCCGCACGGCGTCGCAGGACGGCGCGGCATCCGCGACCGTCGCCCTGCAGCACGCCGATGGCCGGCACATCGAGATGCCCGGCACGGGCGACGGGCCGGTCGACGCCGCCTTCAAGGCCATCGAGCAGGCCACCGGCATCGCCGCGGTGCTGCGAAAGTTCGAGTTGCGCAGCGTCTCCGAGGGCGAGGACGCGCAGGGCGAGGCCATCGTCTACGTGGACTTCAACGACCGCAGCTATCGGGGCTCCAGCGTCAGCACCGACATCGTCGAGTCGGCCACCCGGGCCTTCCTCGAGGTGATCAACAGGATCGAGCTCTCGCAGAAGGCCGCGATGCCCCGGGGCGCCGACGAGGCGGCGGTCACCGCCGCCCAGGCCGCGGTCTGACGCCACCGCCACAACACGTACCGAACCGAACCACGGATCCAAAACCGATGACAGCACCAAGGACCATGTTCCAGAAAGTCTGGGCCGCCCACGAGGTCGTCCCGGAGACCGCCGACACGCCGGCAGTGATCTTCATCGACCTGCACCTCACCCACGAGGTCACGTCTCCGCAGTCGTTCTCCGAACTCCGCGCCCGCGGCCTGCGTGTGCGGCGCCCGGATCTCACGCTGGCCACGATGGACCACGCGACCCCGACCCGCACCGAGCAGGTGTTCGGCGGCGCTCCCATCACCATCGACTCGGCGGCCAAGCAGATCCGCCAGCTCGAGGTCAACTGTGCCGAGTTCGGCATCGAACTGCTCGGACTGCAGCACCACGATCGCGGGATCGTGCACATCATCGGGCCCGAGCTCGGGGCCACGCAGCCTGGCAAGACCATCGTGTGCGGTGACAGCCACACCTCGACCCATGGGGCGTTCGGCGCCCTCGCCTTCGGCATCGGCTCGACCGAGGTCGGGCACGTGATGGCCACGCAGTGCCTGCTGCAGAAAAAACCGAAGACCTTCGCGATCGAGGTCGGCGGCAACCTGCCGGCCGGCGTCACGGCCAAGGACCTGATCCTCTCGATCATCGGCAAGGTGGGCGTCTCGGGCGGCACGGGGCACGTATTCGAGTACCGCGGCGAGGCCATCCGTGCGATGTCCATGGAGCAGCGCATGACGGTCTGCAACATGTCCATCGAGGCCGGCGCGCGGGCGGGGATGATCGCGCCCGACGACACCACCTTCGCCTACCTCGAGGGCCGTGCGCGCGTGCCGAAGGGCGCGGCCTGGGCCGAGGCCGTAGCCCGCTGGAAGGAGCTTCCGACGGACGCCGGCGCGACCTTCGACCGCAGCGTGTCGATCGACGCCGCGGCGCTCGAGCCGATGGTGACCTACGGCACCAACCCGGGCATGGTTGCGCCGGTCTCCGGCAGCATTCCCGATCGCCATGGCGATCCGGTCTTCGATGCCGCGATGCGCTACATGGGGCTCCGTCCGGGCGAGCCGATCCGCGACGTTCCCGTGAACGTGGTGTTCGTCGGCAGTTGCACCAACGGCCGGCTCAGCGACCTGCGCGCGGCGGCGGCGGTGCTGCGCGGACACAAGGTGGCGTCGGGCGTCCACATGCTCGTCGTGCCGGGTTCCCAGGACGTCAAGCGCGCGGCCGAGGCCGAGGGGCTGCACGAGGTGTTCCGCGCGGCGGGCGCCGAATGGCGCGAATCCGGCTGCTCGATGTGCCTGGGCATGAATGGCGACACCGTGCCCAAGGGCCAGTACTCGGTGAGCACCAGCAACCGCAACTTCGAGGGGCGCCAGGGCGTGGGTGCCCGGACCCTGCTGGCGAGCCCTGAGACGGCCGCCGCGTCGGCCATCCGCGGCCGCGTGACCGATCCCCGCGAACTGATGAACGGCTGAGGCACTGCCGATGAACCCGATCAAGACCATCCGTTCACGCACCGTCGTGATGCCGTCGACCAACATCGACACCGACCAAATCATCCCGGGGCGCTTCCTCACCACGACGACCAAGGAAGGCCTCGGCCAGCAGTTGTTCGCGGACTGGCGCTACGATGCCGCGGGCAACCCGAAGCCGGATTTCATCCTGAACCAGCCGCAGTCCCAGGGCTGCCGGATCCTGGTCGCCGGCCGGAACGTGGGTTGCGGGTCCTCCCGCGAGCATGCGCCGTGGGCGTTGCTCGACTACGGCTTCCAGGCCGTGGTCAGCACCGAGATTGCCGACATCTTCCGCAACAATTCGCTCAAGAACGGCCTGCTGCCGGTCATCGTCGACGAGTCGACCCATCAGTGGCTGCTGGCCAACCCGGGCGCCGAGATCACGATCGATCTCGAGGCGACCACGCTGACGCTCCCGGACGGCACCAGCGTGAAGTTCCCGGTCGACCCGTTCCCGCGCTATTGCCTGCTGAACGGCGTGGATGAACTCGGGTTCCTGCTGTCCAAGGATCCGGAGATCCGCGCCTACGAGGCCCGGCACCGCCCATGAAGGCCAGGATCACCGCCCTGCCCGGCGACGGCATCGGGCCAGAGGTCGTGGCCGAGGGTCTGCGTGTGCTGGCCGCGGTGGGCGAGCGGTTCGGGCACGAGTTCGCGATCGTGCAGGCCGCGTTTGGCGGCGCAGCCATCGACCTGCACGGCGACGGCTTGCCTGACGCCACGCTGCGCGCCTGCGTCGAGGCGGACGGCATCCTGCTCGGCGCGATCGGCGGCCCGCAGTGGGGTCCCACGGCGCCCGTCCGGCCGGAACCCGCGCTGCTGAGGCTGCGCGCCGAACTGGGCCTGTATGCGAATCTTCGGCCGGTGTCGATCCTGCCGGCGCTGCGCGACGCCTCGACGATCAAGCCCGAGGTGCTCGACGGCGTCGACATGCTGTTCGTGCGCGAACTGACCGGCGGCAGCTATTTCGGTCGCAAGGCGCGCGAGGGCGACCGCGCGGTCGACGAGTGCGCCTACACGGTTGCCGAGGTCGAGCGGGTGACACGCGTGGCCGGGCGGCTTGCCCGCCAGCGGCGGCGCCGGATCACGCAGGTCGACAAGGCCAACGTCCTGGAGACCTCGCGACTGTGGCGTGAGGTGTCGGGTCGGGTCGTGCGTGATGAATTCCCGGACTGCCAGATCGAGCACATGTTCGTCGACGCGGCCTCGATGCACCTGATCCGCCGGCCGAGGGACTTCGACGTCATCCTGACCGAGAACCTGTTCGGCGACATCCTCACCGACGAGGCGTCGATGCTCGCCGGCTCGCTGGGGATGCTGCCCTCGGCGGCGCTGGGTGAGGGGCGCAGGGGGCTCTACGAGCCGATCCACGGCTCCGCGCCGGACATCGCCGGCCGCGGGATCGCCAACCCCTGCGGCACCATCCTCAGCGTCGCGCTGCTGCTGCGTCACTCGCTCGGCCTGGAGGCGGAGGCCGCGGCCGTTGAGAACGCCGTCGCCCAGGCGGTCTCGGGCGGAGCGCGCACCGCCGACCTGGCGCTGCCCGGCGTAGCGCCGCTCGGCACCGCCGCCATGGGCAGCGCGGTGCTCGCGGCGCTCGCTCGGGCCTGAGCGCCGCGGGAGCGCTTGGGTCAGCGCGCCGCGCCGCGGCTGGCCCGGACCAGCGCGGCCGCGAGGTCCTCGCGCAGGTCCTCGACCTCCTCGATGCCGATCGACAGCCGCAGCAGGCCGTCGACGAGCCCCGCGGCGGCACGTGCGGCAGGGTCCATGGCGGCGTGCGTCATCGTGGCCGGATGCGCGACCAGGCTCTCCACGCCACCCAGCGATTCCGCCAGCGAGAAGAGTCGCAGCCCCTCGACGAAGGCGCGCACCGCCTCGGTGCCTCCCTCGAGCTCCAGGGTCACCATCGCCCCGTAGCCCCGCTGCTGGCGGGCCGCGACCTCATGGCCCGGATGGGTCGCGAGGCCCGGGTAGTACACCTGCTTCACGCCCTGCTGGGTCGCGAGCCAATTCGCGATCTCGCCGGCGTTGCGCTCGTGGATGGCCATCCGCGCATGCAGCGTGCGCAGGCCCCGCAGCGTCAGGAAGGCGTCGAAGGGCGCGCCCGTGATGCCCAGCGCGTTGGCCCACCACGCGAGCTGGTCGTGGTCGGCCGCGTCGCGCGCCACGACGGCGCCACCCACGACGTCGCTGTGCCCGTTGAGGTACTTGGTCGTCGAGTGCACGACCATGTCGGCCCCGAGGTGCAGCGGCTGCTGCAGCGCGGGCGACAGGAAGGTGTTGTCGACGACGACGCGGGCGCCAATGGCGCGCGCGCGGGCTGCGACGGCGGCAATGTCGGTGATGCGCAGCAGCGGGTTGCTGGGGGTCTCGATCCAGACCATCTGCGCGGGGCGAGACAGCGCCGCCTCGAGCGCCGCCGGGGAACCGAAGTCCACGAACTCGACGTCGAGTTCCCCTCGGCGCTTCCACGCGCTGAACAGGCGGAACGTGCCGCCGTAGCAGTCGTGCGGTGCGACGATCCGGGACCCCGCGGGCAGCAGGTGGCCGACCAGCGTGATCGCGCCCATGCCCGAGCCCGTGATCGTGGCGCCGGCGCCTTCCTCGAGGTCGCGGATCGCCTCGGCCAGCAGGTCGCGGGTGGGGTTGCCCGACCGCGAGTAGTCGTACTTGCGCTTGTCGGCGAAGCCGCGGAACGCGAAGGTCGAGGTCAGGTGGATCGGTGGGACGACGGCCCCCGTGGAGTCGTCGGTCTCCAGGCCCGCGCGCACCGCGCGGGTGCGTGGGTCGAGTGGGCGTGTCATGGCTGCGCACCCGCGAGGCGCGCGAAGATCGGCTTGAGCAATTCACCCTCCTTGAGGAACCCGTCGTGTCCGTAGACCGACGAAATCTCGTGAAGCTTGGCGTGAGGCAGGCGCGCGGCCATGGCCCGCATGTCGGCGACCGGCACCAGCTGGTCCTCGCGCACGGCGACCGCCGTGACGGGCACGAATACCCGCCCGGCCTCGATACGATGCAGGTCGATGGACTCCGACAGGCACAGGAAGCCGTCCGGCTGGTAGCGCTGCGCGTAGTCCTCGCCGCGTGCCAGCAGGTACTCCTCCACGGGGAACACGAAGCCCGCCGGTGTCGGCCGCGGGCTGCCCGAGAACCGGGCCGAGAACTCCTCGGGGCTCCGATAGGTCGACATGGCCAGCGCGCGGGCGAGCTTGAGTCCCTCGGCCGGGCGCCCGCAGTCGATCGCGAAGCGGACGATTCGCCGCTGCACGCTACGCCACGCGGTCGACATCGGATGGGTGCGGTCGGCTGCGCTGACCACGACCAGGTGCGCCACGCGCTCCGGCCAGCGCTCGGCGAACGCCAGGGCCACCATGCCGCCGTAGGATGCACCCACGATCGCGCGCAGTGACTTGATGCCCAGATGATTGAGCAGCCGCAGCAGCAGTTCCGCCTGGTCGTAGGTCGACACGCTCGGGAAGGGCTGGCCGTTGCGCGGGCCGGTCGTGTCGCCGCTGCCGCCAAGGTAATCGAAGGAGAGTACCCGCAGCTGTTCCACGGGCAGCGCGAGTCCCGGGCCGGCGATCTCGCTCCACCACCCGCTCGATGCGTCATCGGTGGAATAGACCCGGCGATGGGCAGAGATTCCACCCAGCACGGCGACCACGGGCGCCTGGGCCGGCCCTGCCAGTCGCCAGGCGACCCTGACGCCCTGCAGCACGGCGCCGTGGTGGAGCGCCACTTCGCCCGGGATCTCGAGGATGCCCTCGCGTGCGCCCGCCACGGCGGACGACGCGTCGGTCGCCACACCGGCGGCGCTCGTCGCCTCGGCGTGCTGGGGTTTCTCGGCCATGCTCGTCGTGTCCTGCTCTGGTCTGCCCTGCGCAAACCCATCTGCACTCCCGGCGAGCCCCGCCGCTGGCGGGTGTCCGCGCCCTACACCTTGCGGGGCGCTGCGCGGACCGCTCATCTCGCGGTGGCCCGGTGGGACCACAGCCGCAGGAGTTGGCACCTTCCCGAAATGGTGGGTTTCGGCGGTTGCCCCGGCGTCAAAGGGCCTTTCCCTCAGCCGGTCTCGATGAGTGGCGCGGAGTCTACGAACCGGTCATGGGGCCGTCAACGCGGCCCGTCATGTCGTTGACGCGAAGCCTGGGTGCGTGCTAGTGTATTAACACGTTATTACATTGGAACGTCATGAAGCCGCCTCGCCCCGCTGATCTCGTTGCAGGTGCGCGCGATCCCGAGCGTGACCTGTACGCCGCCGTACTGACGCTGCGGACGCCGGACGAGGCGCGTGCCTTCTTCCGCGACCTGTGCACGCCCGGCGAGATCGAGGCGATGGCTGATCGGTGGGCGGTCGTGGAGTGCCTCGGGCGCGGCCTGCCCTACCGAGAGATCCACCGGCTCACCGGCGTCAGCGTCACCACGATCGGTCGCGTCGCCCGTTACCTTGCCGCCGGCCATGGCGGCTACGCCCTCGCCGCCGCCCGGCTGGGTCGCGGCGGGCGCGTCGGCGACGCGCGCTGAGCCGCTTCCCGATCCCTGATTCCTCTGCCTCCAGGACCCCGTCTCCCATGCAACCCGACGCCCGTCTCAAGCTCGCCGTGCAGAAATCCGGCCGCCTGACCGACCACTCGGTCGACCTCCTCGTGCGCTGCGGGCTGAAGGTCTCGCGAGGCAAGGACCAGCTGTTCGGTCACGGCGAGAACATGCCGCTCGACCTCCTGTTCGTCCGCGACGACGACATCCCGGACCTGGTCGAGGAAGACGTCTGTGACCTTGGGCTGGTCGGCCTCAACGTCATCGAGGAAAAGCGGCTCGAACTGGCCTCGCGGGGCCAGCCGGCGAAATTCTCCGTACTGCGTGCGCTCGATTTCGGACGCTGCAGGCTGAGCCTTGCCGCGCCCGAGGGGTCGCCGATCGACCGGCCCGCCGCGCTCGAGGGTCGCCGGATCGCCACGACCTACCCCTACATCCTTGGGCGCTGGCTCGACGACCGCGGTATTCGCGCGGAAATCGTCACGCTCTCCGGGTCGGTCGAGATCGCGCCGCGGCTGGGTCGGGCAGATGCGATCTGCGACCTGGTGTCCACGGGATCGACGCTGCTGGCCAACCGCCTGCGCGAGATCGAGACGGTGCTGGAGAGCCACGCGGTGCTGATCCGCACGCCAGTGCCGCTGGCGCCGGCCAAGGACGAGTGGGTGCAGCGCCTGCTGATGCGTATCGACGGTGTCCAGCAGGTGCGCGAGAGCAAGTACATCATGCTGCACGCGCCGCGCTCCGCGCTGCCGCAGATCCGCAGCCTCCTGCCCGGCAGCGAGTCGCCGACGATCATTCCCCTCGAGGGTCACCCGGACAAGGTGGCCGTGCACGCGGTCTGTCGCGAGAACGTGTTCTGGGAGACGCTCGAGAGCCTCAAGAAGGCCGGCGCCAGCGCGCTGCTGGTGCTGCCGGTGGAGAAGATGCTCGCATGATGCTGCAGGTCCTCGAGTGGGGGTCGCTCGATGCGGCGGCCCGCGGACGCGCGCTCGCGCGACCTGCGGCGGGCGAGCGACAGGGCGTCGCGGACGCGGTCCGGGAGATCGTCGCGGCCGTGCGGCAGCGTGGCGATGAGGCGCTGCGTGAATACGCCAGCCGCTTCGACGGCGGCGCCCCGGCGTCGCTGCGCGTTGCGGCGAGCGAGGTCGATGCCGCGCTCGAGCGAGTGGGGCCGGCGGCGCTCGCCGCGATGGAGCGGGCGGCGGCGAACGTGAGACGCTTCCACGAGGCTCAGCGGCTCGCCCCGTTGTCCATCGAGACCTCGCCCGGCGTGCGCTGCGAGCGCATCCTGCGGCCCATTGGCGCGGTCGGCCTGTACGTGCCCGCTGGCAGCGCGCCGCTGCCGTCGGCGCTGATCATGAGCGCGATTCCCGCGGCTATCGCCGGCTGCCCTCGCCGGGTGCTGTGCACGCCGCCGGGTCGGGACGGGCGGGTGGACCCGGCCATCCTCGCCGCGGCCCGGGTCTGCGGCGTGGATGAGATCTACGCCGTCGGTGGCGCACAGGCGATAGCCGCGCTCGCCTATGGCACCGAGTCGATCGCGCGGGTCGACAAGATCTTCGGCCCGGGCTCCGCCTGGGTCACGGCAGCAAAGCAGCTCGTCGCCGCGGATCCCGCCGGAGCGGCGCTCGACCTGCCTGCGGGGCCATCCGAGGTGCTGGTGATCGCCGACGAGACCGCTCGCGCGGATTTCGTGGCCGCGGACCTGCTGGCCCAGGCCGAGCATGATCCGCTCTCGCAGGCGATCCTGCTGACGCCCTCGCGAGGGCTCGCGCTGCAGGTGGCCGAGGAGGTTGGCAGGCAGGCGTCCACGCTGTCCCGCTCGCAGGTGCTCGCTGCCTCGGTTGCGCAGAGTCGTGCCATCGTGGTGGCCGACCTTGCCGAGGCCATCGCCATCTCGAACGAATACGCCCCGGAACACCTGATACTCGAGGTCGCCGGCGCGCGCGATTGGCTCGATTCGGTGACGAGCGCCGGCTCGGTGTTCCTCGGTCACTGGACGCCCGAGCCGATGGGTGACTACTGCTCCGGCACCAACCACGTGCTGCCGACCTACGGCTACGCGCGCGCGTACAGCGGCCTGTCGCTGCTCGACTTCGTGCGTCGCATCACCGTGCAGGAGATTACCCCCGCCGGGCTGCGCGACCTGGGGCCCACCGCCGAGACGCTGGCCGCGCTGGAGGGTCTCGACGCGCACGCGTCTGCCGTCCGGTTGCGGCTCGACGCCCTCGCCGCGGAGGCCGCGTCATGAACGACCCGCTCAAGCTGGCGCGCCCTGAGATCCTTGCGCTGAAGGCCTACGAGCACGCGGCCTGGGATCCGTCGCTGGAGCGCCTGCATGCCAACGAGGCGCCGTGGGCGCCGCTGTCGGAGTGCGACGCCGCGGGGCTCAACCGGTATCCGGAGCCCCAGCCGCGCAGGCTGGTGGAGCGGATCGCGGTGCTCTATGGCGTCGCGCCGGATCGCGTGCTGCTCGGCCGCGGCAGCGACGAGGCGATCGACCTGCTCGTGCGCGGCTTCTGCGCCGCGGGGCGTGACTCGATCGTGGTCTGCCCGCCGACCTTCGGCATGTACGCGGTGGCGGCCCGGATCCAGGGTGCCGCGGTGCTCGAGGTGCCGCTGCGACGCGACCAGGGCTTTGCGCTCGACGTGACGGGTGTCATCGGCGCGATCGAGCGTGGCGCGAAGCTCGTGTTCCTGTGCACGCCGAACAACCCGACCGGCAACCTGCTGGGCGACGACGCCGTGCGCAGCGTCCTCGAGGCGGCGAGCGGGCGCGCCCTGGTCGTCGTCGACGAGGCTTACATGGAATTCGCGGGTCGCGAAGGTTACTCCGGCTGGATCGATCGCCATCCGCATCTCGTGGTGCTGCGGACCCTGTCGAAGGCGCACGGGCTCGCGGGCGCGCGCCTCGGCACGCTGATCGCGTTGCCGTCGGTGGTGGCGCTGCTGCGCAAGGTCATCCCGCCCTACGCGCTGGCGCAACCCGCGGTGGATGCCGTCCTGCGCGCGCTCGAGCCCGCCGCGCTGGCGGTGACGCTGGAGCGGGTCGCGGGCGTCGTCGCGGAGCGCGAGCGGCTTGCGGCAGCGCTGCCGGGAGCGCGCGGCGTCCGCCGGGTGTGGCCTGGCGCGGGCAACTTCCTGCTGGTCGAGTTCGACGACGCGGGCGCAGCCCTGGCGGCGATCGCGGGTGTCGGCCTGCTGGTGCGCGATTTCCGCGGCAAGCCCGGCCTCGACGAGGCCTTGCGCATCACGGTCGGATCGCCCGACCAGAACGATCGCCTACTGAGGAGCCTGGGAGCATGAAGGTCCTGTTCGTCGATCGCGACGGCACGCTGGTCGAGGAGCCGCATGACGAGCAGGTCGATGCGCTCGACAAGATCCGTTTCCTGCCCGGCGTATTCGCCGCGATGGCGCAATTGCGGGACGCGGGCTACCGATTCGCCATGGTCACGAACCAGGACGGGCTGGGTACCGCGAGTTTCCCCACGGAGGCCTTCGAGGTGCCGCACCGCTTCATCCTCGACGCCTTCAGCAGCCAGGGCATCGAGTTCGATGCGGTCTTCGTGTGTCCGCATCGGCCGTCCGATGGCTGCGCCTGCCGAAAGCCCCGGACGCTGCTGGTGGACGACTGGGTCCGCGAGCGCGGTGTCGACCTCGGGGCGAGCGCCGTGATTGGCGATCGCGACACGGATCTCGCGTTTGCGGCCAACCTCGGCGTGCGCGGCCTGCGTGTCCGCCGGCACGGCGACCGGTCGGAGACCTGGCCCGAGGTGGCGCGGGAGATCCTGGCCCGCCGTGCCGAGGTGCGTCGCGTCACGCGCGAGACCGAGATCGTGGTGCGCGTCGACCTGGACGCCACGGATCCGCTCCGCGCGTCCACGGGTATCGGCTTCCTCGACCACATGATCGAGCAACTCGGCAAGCACGGCGGGTTCTCGCTGGAGCTCGAATGCCGGGGTGATCTCCACGTCGACGAGCATCACACCGTGGAGGACTGCGCGCTCGCGATCGGCGAGGCGCTGCGCCGGGCGCTCGGCGACAAGCGCGGGATCGCGCGCTACGGCTTTCTGCTGCCCATGGACGAGGCCCGCGCCCAGGTGGCGATCGATCTCTCGGGGCGCGCGTATGCCGTGTTCGAGGGGACGTTCGGGCGGGAACAGGTCGGCACCCTGCCCACCGAACTCGTGCCCCATTTCTTCCGCTCGCTTGCGGACTCGCTGGGCGCCGCGCTGCACGTCTCGGTCACCGGCGACAACACCCACCACATGATCGAGGCCTGCTTCAAGGGGGTGGGCCGCGCGTTGCGCCAGGCCCTGCGGCGCGAGAGCACCGACCTGCCCACGACCAAGGGACTGCTGTGACCGACGCCGCCGACGTCGTCATCATCGATTCAGGTGGCGCGAACCTCGCGTCGCTGGTGTTCGCGCTCGAGCGGCTCGGCGCCCGGCCCCGCGTCAGCGCGGATCCCGCGGTCATCGTCGCGGCGCCTCGGTTGCTGCTGCCGGGGGTGGGGTCCGCGGCGGATGCCATGCGTCGCCTGCGTGGCAACGGCCTGGACGCCGTCATTGCCGCGCTGACGCAGCCGCTGCTTGGGATCTGCCTCGGCATGCAGCTGCTGTTCGAGCACTCGGACGAGGGCGACACGCGCTGCCTGGGCGTGCTGCCCGGGCGCGTGACAGCCCTGGCAGCTGCACCAGGCCTGCCCGTTCCCCACATGGGCTGGAACACGCTGGAGTCCCTGCGGCCCGACCCGTTGCTCGAGGGCATCGCAGGCGGCGAGTATTTCTACTTCGTGCACGGCTATGCGGCGTCGCCTGCGGAGACGACCCTGGCGGTCACCGATTACGGCGGCCCCCGCGTGGCGGTGGCACGGCGCGGGAACTTCCGCGGCGTGCAGTTCCACCCGGAACGCTCGGGTCCTGCCGGCGCCCGCCTGCTGGCCAATTTCCTCGGGATAGGCTGTTGAGCCGGAGGCCTGTCGCATGTTGCTGATTCCCTCTATCGATCTGCGCGGTGGTCGCTGCGTCCGCCTCCTCAAGGGCGACTTCGCAGCGGAGACCCGCTATGACCTCGAGCCGCACGAGCTGCTCACGCGCTACCGCTCGCTCGGCGCGACGTGGCTCCACATCGTCGACCTCGACGGTGCACGCGACGGCCAGCTCGCCAATCGCGCGCTGATCCTCGCGCTGGCGAGCCAGAAGGCCGTCAACCTCCAGGTGGGCGGCGGCGTACGCTCCCTCGAGGTGGTCGATGACCTGCTGCGTCACGGAGTCGATCGAGTGGTGATCGGCAGCGCGGCCGTGGAGTCCCCGCGAGAGGTGGCCGGCTGGCTGAGCCGGTTTGGCGCCGAGCGGGTCTGCCTGGCCTTCGACGTCAGGAAGGACGGCACCGGCGTGCCCCGCGTGCAGACGCGGGGCTGGACGCAGGGTACCTCGCTCTCGCTCTGGTCTGCGGTCGAGGAGTACCTGCCCTTCGGACTGCGCCACGTGCTTTGCACGGACGTCGAGCTCGACGGCGCCCTGCAGGGACCCAGCGTGGAGCTCTACCGCGACGCCATCGGACGGTATCCCTCTGTGCAGTGGCAGGCCTCGGGCGGCGTTCGTGACGCCGCGGACCTCGCGGCGCTGGCTGCGATCGGTGCCGCCGCGGCGATCAGCGGCAAGGCGCTGCTCGAGGAGCGCATGCGCGCCGACGAGCTTCGCCCGTTCCTCGGGAGCTGAGGTGCTCGCTCGCCGCATCATCCCCTGCCTCGACGTCCGCGACGGGCAGGTCGTCAAGGGCGTGCGTTTCCGCGACCATCGCGTCGTCGGCGACATCCTCGAGCTCGCGCAGCGCTATCGCGACGAGGGTGCCGACGAGCTGGTTTTCTACGACATCACCGCGAGCCCAGAGGGGCGTTCCGTCGACCGCGAGTGGATCGGGCGCGTGGCGAGGGTGCTCGACATTCCCTTCTGTGTCGCCGGCGGCATCCGTTCGGTCGAGGACGCCGAGGCCGTGCTCAACGCCGGCGCCGAGAAGGTTTCCGTCAACTCTCCTGCCCTCGCCGATCCCGGGCTGATCGGCCGTCTGTCGGCGCGATTCGGCGCGCAGTGCGTGGTGGTCGGCATCGACAGCGAGACGACGCCGGGCGGCTATCGCGTCTACCAGTTCACGGGCGACCCCAGCCGATCGCGGGACTCTGGCCGCGACACCCTGGACTGGGTGCGCGAGGTCCAGGAGCGCGGTGCCGGGGAGATCGTTCTCAATTGCATGGCCAGCGACGGTGTGCGTCGAGGCTACGATGTGGCGCAGCTGAGGGCAGTCCGCGCGATCTGCCGGGTGCCGCTGGTGGCCTCGGGCGGCGCGGGGGCGCCGGAGCACTTCGAGGCGGTGTTCCGCGAGGCGGGTGTCGATGCCGCCCTCGCGGCGAGCGTGTTCCACAGCGGGGCGATTGCCATTCCCGCCCTCAAGTCGCGCCTGCGTGCAGCAGGCATCGAGGTACGTCCATGAGCCTGCTCGAGTCCGATGTCGAGGGCCTCGATTTCGCCAAGGGCGGCGGGCTGCTGCCGGCCGTGGTGCAGGATGCGCAGAGCGGAGCCCTGCTGATGCTCGGCTACATGAACGCTGAGGCGTTGCGTGAGACGTTGCAGCGTCGCCGGGTGGTCTTCTGGAGTCGCAGCAAAGGCCGGCTCTGGGAGAAAGGCGAGACCTCCGGCAACCACCTGGAGCTGGTCGAGGTCCGCGCGGACTGCGACGCCGATGCGCTGCGTGTGCTCGCACGGCCCGCGGGGCCGGTATGCCACCTTGGCACCTCGACCTGCTTTGGCGAGGGTCCTGCGACCGAGGCCGAGCGGCTCCAGTTCCTGGCCCGGCTCGAGCACGTCGTCGAATCGCGGGTCGCGGCCGCCCCGGCCGACGGGGGCAGCTACACGGCCCGCCTGTTCGCGGCGGGCCCGCGCCGGATCGCGCAGAAGGTCGGCGAGGAAGGCGTGGAAGTGGCCCTGGCGGCGTCCTGCGAAGCCCCTGAAAAGCTGGTCGGCGAGTCGGCCGACCTGCTCTTCCATCTCATCGTGCTGCTGAAGGCGCGGGGTCTCGGGCTCGCGGACGTCGTGGCGGAGCTCGAGCGGCGCCACGCCGCGCGGTCCTAGACGAGCTTCTCGATCGCGGGTTCGCGCAGGTTGTATCGCGAGGCCATGGTCGCCCCGTAGGCGCCAGCGGTCGCGATCAGGAGCACGTCGCCTTCGCGGGTGCCGGCCGGCAACAGGCGGTCATGGCCCAGCACGTCGCCGGTCTCGCAGATCGGGCCCACCACGTCGAACAACGCCGTCGCGGGCTCATCGAGCCTCGACAGGTTGTGGATGTCGTGATGGGCACCGTAGAGCGCGGGGCGAATCAGTGAATTCATCCCGGTGGCGATGCCGACGTAGTGGCTGTCGCCCTTGCGCTTGACCTGGGTGGCACGTGCCAGCAGGACGCCGGCCTCGGCCACGACGAAGCGACCCGGTTCGATCCAGAGCTCCAGGCCTTGGCCGGCCGCATCCAGCGCGGAAAGCCGCGTGTCGAGCTCGGTGAGGTCCAGCGACGGGTTGCCCTGGCGGTCAGGAACGCCCAATCCGCCGCCAATGTCGAGTGCGCGCAGCGCCGGGAAGCGTTCGCGCAGCCCAAGCAGTGTGTGGGCGGTGTCGACCCAGCTGCCCGGGTCGAGGATTCCGCTGCCGACGTGCGCGTGCAGGCCGACCACGCTCGCGCCGGCGGCGCGGGCGGCCGCGGCGGCGTCATCGATCTCCTCGAGCGGAATGCCAAACTTCGAGTGGGCACCGCCGGTGCGCACGTGCTGGTGGTGCCCCCGGCCGTGGCCTGGATCGACACGCAGCAGGATCTCGCGGCCGGCGAACAGCTCTGGCCATTCCCTGAGGGGGTGCAGGCTGTCGATCGTGACGCGCAAGCCCCGCTCGAGCGCCCAGGCATACTCGGCGCGGGGCGCGAAATTTGGCGTGAACAGCACGCCCTGAGGCACCAGGCCCGGAACGGACGCGAAGGCGTGTTCCGCTTCACCCCGCGAGACGCATTCGATGCCGAGCCCCGCGTCGTGGACGATTCTCAGCACCCCCGGGTGGGCATTCGCCTTCATGGCGTACCAGGCGCGGGACACCGACTGCAGGCCCCGGAGGGCCCTGCACTGCGCGGCGACCGTGGTGCCATCGTAGGCGTAGCAGGCGTCGACATCGTCGAGCAGCCGGAGCAGTTCGCCGGCGCGTGCGCGCCACCAGGGCTGCGACGAGGGTTGAGTGGCCACCGGCGCCTTGCCGAAGAGCTGCTCCCAGGTGGGGCCCAGCACTGAGTCCGCGCGCACTGGTCGCACGAGCAGGTCGTGAAGGTCCTCGACCAGGCGATCGCCCTGGTCCTCGTCCACGACGAAGGTGAGGTTCAGGTCGTTCGCGGCCTGGCTGACGAGGTAGATGCGCTGCTCCGCAAACAGCTGCAGGGCTTCGCCGAGCTGGTGGAGGATGCCGCGGATATTGCGGCCCACCAGGCTGACCGAGGCGCAGGGGCCGATGATCTGCACGCCGCTGAGCTCCGCGAGGTCGCTCCGCAGTGCCTCGAGGGCAGCCGCATCGAGCGAATTTGCCTGCGGATCGAGGGACACCGTGACGTTGGTCTCGGAGGTGGACACGAGGTCGACGGACATGCCGTGGGCCTTGAACACCTGGAAGGCGTCGGCAAGGAAACCGACCTGGTGCCACATGCCGGGGCTGTCGAGCGAGACCAGCGTGACGCCTTTCTTGACGCACACCGCCTTCACCTGGCCTGCGTCGCTGCCCGGCGCGTGAGTGAGCAGAGTGCCGCCGAGCTCTGGCCCCTGGGTTGCGTACACGTACAGGGGGATGCCGTGCTGGCGGGCTGGGAGGATGCAGCGCGGGTGAAGCACCTTGGCGCCAGCCGTGGCGATCTCCTGGGCCTCGTCGTAGGTCAGGACGCGCAGCTGCCGCGCGGTCGGGGTCGAGCGCGGGTTGGCGCTGAACATGCCGGGCACGTCGGTCCAGATCTCGAGCTTGCGGGCCTCGAGCTTGGCGGCGAGGTAGGCTGCCGAGGTGTCGGAACCCCCGCGGCCGAGCAGCACGGTGTGACCGGCCTCGTCGCTGGCAATGAAACCCTGGGTGATCACCACCGGCGTGAGCGCGCCGAGGCGTGCCTGCATGGCCGCGTCGGGCGCGAACGCGCAGGTGGCCGACAGGTAGCTGGCGCGGGCTGTGGCCGCATTGCGCGCCTCCGCGCGGAGCAGTTCGCGCGCGTCCGCCCAGGTGACGTCGAGGCCCTGGGAGCGAAGGTACAGAACGCCCAGTTCGGTGGCCATCAGCTCGCCCATCGCCATGACCCGGGCACGGGTCAGGTCGGTGACCTCGCGGATCAGGGCGACGCTGTCGGTGACGCGGCGCAGCTCGGCAAACCAGCGCTCGAGGCCCGGGCCCGCCTGGACCTGCAGCGCCGTCGCCAGCTCGTGGTGCCGAGCGACGATGGCGTCCAGCGCCTCCGCATGACGGCCCTCCATGGCCAGCGCGAGCAGCTTCTCGAGGCGGTCGGTGACGCCGCTGATGGCCGAGTGCACCACGAGCACGCGGGCACCGCCATCGAGGCGCTCGCGGCAGGTGCGCGCGATGCTGCGCCAGTTGGGTTCGCTGGAAACGCTGGTGCCGCCGAATTTCAGCACCACCCATTCGGGGCGGGTCGTCGTCACGTCGAAGCCTCCGTCGGCTGCGGAGCCGGGCTAGAGCTCGTCGTCGTAGACGTCGCGGAGGTCCTTCTCGAGCTTGCGGTCCGCAAGGACTTCCTCAAGCTTGCTCCACGCGGCCTTGCCGCGTTTTCCGGCTACCGGCTTGGCACGCCGCTCGACGCGATCGAGGAAGCGGTCGTAGTCGTTGCCGTCGTCCTGACTGGCACCTTCGCCGAGGAAATCGTCGTCGAGATCGAAGCTGTCGGTGTCTCGCTCGGACATTTTGTTGTGAGGCCCTTGTAAAACAATGACTTGCGACGGAAGCGGCGCTTCGCGAGGCCGGAACTATAACGAAAAAGGACCGCTTGGCAAGCTCAGGATCGCCGCACGACGTCGCGGGCGACGACGGGCGCGCCCCGCGACAGGCCCAGCCGGTCGGCCGCATGCCCTTCGGCCAGCGCAATCTCGATCACCCCGAAGGAGTTGACCAGCGCCAGGACGGTCCCGGGTTCGACGTCGCCATAGGTGCGGCGCAGCGGGTAGACGCCGCTTCCCGCGTAGACGTGCGGCTCGACCCAGCCACGCAGGTGGCGTCCGTCGATGTTGGTGATCAGGTTCCCGAAGTGGTCGATGGTGATGACGACGCCACTCACCGCGCCGTCGCCCGGCGAGGGTTCTTCCACCCATCCCGGGATCAGCGCCGGCACGCGTGGTCCGAGTTCGTCTGGCCGGCACTGCCCTGCCGCGAGCGCTGCCGCGATGGGCGCGAAGATGTCGCGGCCATGGAAGGTGGCACTCGGCCGCGCTTCCGCCAGTCGCGTGATGGCCCCGGGTTCGAGGTGCCTGAGCGTGGCCCCGGGGTGCTGCGCGACCAGCGGTGCGAGCAATCCGTTGTCGGGCGCCAGCAGCACGTGGCCAGCGGCCTCGACGACCGCGATCGCCCTGGCGGTGCCCACCCCGGGGTCGACGACGGCGACGTGCACCGTGCCCGCGGGGAAGTAGCTGAAGGAGCGGCCCAGCCAGAACCCGGCTTCCGGTGGCCAGTGGGCCAGTGTGTCGTGGGTGAGGTCGATGATGCGGGCCGCTGGGTGACGGTGCAGGATCCGCCCCTTCATGACCCCGACGAACGGATCCTTGAGACCGAAGTCCGTGGTCAGCGTGATCACGCCACTCGGCTCCCACCCGGCCATCGTTGCCCCCCCGTCCGTGGTTTGACAATCCTGCAACGCGCAGGCACAAACGCGGACCATGTCGTCTGCGTCCGCGGCTGTCAAATCCCCCCACGCCGAGGCGGCCACGCTGCCAGTGCTGGTGGTCTGCTTCCTGCTCAGCGGATGCGCGGCGCTGGTCTACCAGATCGCGTGGACGCGCGAGTTCGCGCTGGTCTTCGGCACATCGGAGCTTGCCGTCGCGACGGTGCTGGCGGCCTACATGGGTGGCCTGGCGCTCGGGGCGTGGCTGGTGGAGCGCTGGCTGCCGCGCATCTCGCGACCGGTCCTCGTCTACGCCGGACTCGAGCTCGGCATCGCGATCGGCGCCGTGCTGCTCGTGCCGGCATTGCTGCTGGCGAGCCGCGCGTTGCTTGCCGCGTGGTTCGGCGGCCAGGACGTCCCGCCCTCGAGCGAGGACGTGGCCATCTCTGCATTCTACCTTGGGAGCGCATTCGTCGCGCTCGCCATCCCCACCACGCTGATGGGCGCGACGCTGCCGCTGCTGGCGCGCCACGCCGTGCAGGAGCGGGCACACATCGGTCGACGCATCGGGTTCCTCTATGCCGCCAACACGGCGGGCGCTGTGGTTGGCGCACTCGCCACGGCCTTCGTGTTGCTGCCAGGCATCGGGCTGCGGCGCAGCGTCTGGGTAGGTGCCGCGCTGAACCTGCTGGTGTTCCTGCTCGCGGCGTGGCTGGTGCGCCAGGAGCGGGAATCGCCGGGCGTTGCCCCCGCCCGCGCCCGGGGGTCCGCCAGCGACCGGGTGCGCTTTCCGATCGGTGCGCCGCCGGGGCCCGGCTGGGTCCTGCCGCTGATGCTGCTGTCCGGGGCGATCTCGTTCACGCACGAAGTGCTCTGGACACGCATGCTCGCGCAGATCGTCGGCAGCAGCATCTACGCGTTCGGCGTGATGGTGGGCAGTTTTCTCGCCGGCATCGCCCTGGGCGGCGCGGTGGGAGCCCTGGTCGCGCGGGACCGGGAGCGGTCGGTCGATGCACTCGCCATGGCGCTGCTTGCCACCGGTGCATGGGGCGCCGTCGCGTTCCTGCTGCTCGACGCATGGGTGCCCGAGCAGTCGGGCCTGTCGCGCAACGTGTTCCTCGGGTTCCTGCTGCTGCTGCCGCTCACCTTCGCGATCGGCCTCACCTATCCACTTGCCGTCCGGATCCTCGCCGATCGGCCCGAGGAGGCAGCGCCGGCGAGCGCGCGCGTCTATGCGTGGAACACGGTGGGCGGCATCGGCGGGTCGCTGGCCGCCGGTTTCTATGTGATTCCGCTGCTGCGCTACGAGGGCACGATCCGGGTGGCCGCGCTGGGCAGCGCGACGCTTGCCGTGCTCGCGCTGCTGCTGCTTGCGCGGCGCCGCGCCTGGTGGCCCGGCGCCGCTGCGGCCGTCGTCGTTCTGGCCGCTGTGCTGTTCCGGCCGGGGCCGCCCGAGCGCCTGCTGCTCGCGTCACCGCTCAGCGTCACGCCGGGGGGGGAGATCCTCCACTACGACGTCGGGCGGAGCGCGAGCGTGGTCCTGCTCCAGCAGGAAGGCGGGCTGGTGCTGCGGACCAACGGCCTGCCCGAGGCACTGATGGACACGCCCGGCATGCCCCCCCGGTTCAGCGGGGAGTTCTGGATGTCGTCGCTGGCCGCACTCGCCGCCCCCGACGCGCGCGACATGCTGATCGTGGGGTTCGGCGGCGGCGTCGTCGTCGAGGGCGTGCCCCCTACCGTGCAGCGGATCGACGTCATCGAGCTCGAGCCGAAGGTGATCGAGGCGAACGCGGCGACGCGCACGCGCCGCAAGTTCGATCCGCTTGCCGACCCGCGCGTGCGGATCGTGACCAACGACGCGCGCGGCGCGCTGAGCCTGACATCGCGTCGCTATGGGGCCATCGTCTCGCAGCCCTCCCACCCCTGGACCGCTGGTGCCTCGCACCTCTACACGCGGGAGTTCATGGCACTCGCCAGCGCGCGGCTGGCCGACGGCGGCGTCTTCGTGCAGTGGATGAACGTCGCCTTTCTCGACGAGGCGCTGCTGCGCTCGCTGACGGCCACCCTGCTGGACGTGTTCGGCCATGTCCGTATCTATCGTCCTGATCCGAACACGCTGGTTTTCGTGGCCGCGCGGCAGCCCCTGCGTACGGAGGAGCAGCTTGCGGCCAGGGGCGGCGCGCCGCTGAACGTCTATTCCGCGCACTTCGCCCGCTTCGGCATCAACGTGCTCGAGGACCTCGTGGCCGCCCTGGCGGTGGACGAGGACGGTGCTCGCTCGCTCGCCGCAGGCGCGCCGCTGATCACCGATGACAGCAACCGCATGGCCACCTCCAGCGTGTTCGAACTCGGTCGCGGCCTGTCCGCCGACGCGGCAGGCCGGGTGCTCGCGCAGCACGACCCGCTGCAGCGCGGCGACCCGCGGATCTATGCGGGCGAGCTGGGCCGTCAGCTGGACTTTGCCTACATCGGTCGACGGCAGATGTTCTTCCGGCTGATCGACCCGAGCGGGGTCGATCGCGTGCGACGAATGCTGCCTCACGTCCCCGACCCCTCGGCGGCGCGGTTCCTCCAGGCGATGCTGGTCGCAGCGGCGGGCGACGGTGCCTCGGCGCGGCGGCTGGCCCTGGAGTCCTCGGCGGCGGACCCCGGCAGTGCCCTCCTCGGGTTCGCCTACGTGCAGGGTGCGCTCGGTCAGATCGTCCGCGGCGAGGCTGACGATGGCCTGCGCCAGCGGATCGTCCGCTTGCCGCCCAGCGCCCAGGCCACGCTCGAGGGTGCGAGACTGCTGGCCGAGGGCAAGCTCGCTGAACTCGCAGCGCTCGACGAGGCGCTGGCCGCCGCCCGCTGGACCGATCCCTGGTATTTCGATGCTGTGTTGCTGCGGGCCGAATGGCGCTCCAGGGTTGCAACGCCGGAACTGCGTGCGCGCCTGGCCGACCAGGCCATCAGCCTGGTGGACCGAGCGGTCGTGGTGCAGCCGAGCCTGCCTTTGTTCGCCGTGCGCGCGCGCGCGGCTCTCGCCGCGGACCGTCCCGACGTGCTGCTCGAGTCCGTGGCAGGCGTGCTGCAGTGGACTTTCGCCCAGGGCCCGCCAGCCACCGGCCCTGCCAGGGAGCGGGCAAGGCGCTCGCTCGAGGAATTGCGCCGGGTGCTCTCAACCGACACACTCGAGGCCAGGGTCGATGCGATCCGCCTCGCGGAGGTCCGCGGCCGCATCGCGGAATCCCTGGGTCGACTGCAATGACTCTACAGCCCTTACGTCCCCTCTTCGCGCTGCTCTGCGGCCTGCTCGTCGTGGCCTGCGGCGGCGGCGGCATCGACGACAGCCCTGTCGCGCCTCCGGGGCCCGATTGCGGCAACACGCGGCTGAAGCAGTTCGTCCTGGATACCTCCCGGTCCTGGTACCTGTTCCCCGAGACGCTGCCCGCCAGCGTCAACCCGGCGGCCTTCGGCACGCCCGGCGAGTTGCTCGATGCGATCACGGCAACGGCCCGCAGCGAGGGCAAGGACCGCTTCTTCAGCGGGATCACCGGCATTGCCGCCGAGAACGCCCTGCTGCAGGGCCAGACCGCCGGTTTCGGGCTCACGCTGCTGACCCGGGGCAATGCCGTGTTCATCGGCCAGGTGTTCGAGAATTCCGCGGCGTCCGATGCGGGCTTTGCGCGCGGCGACGAATTGCTGGCGATCGGCACGACCAGCGCGGATCTCGTGCCGATTTCCACGATCCTGGCCAGCAGCGGCGGTTTGAATGGCGCACTCGGGCCCTCTACGGCAGGCGTGGCGCGCGTGATCCGCTGGCGCAGCCTCGCCGGCACGGTGTCCGAGAAGACCGTGACCAAGCGATCCTTCGAGATCAACCCGGTGCCTGCATCGGGTGTGCGTGTATTGACGCTGCCGGACGGCCGACGAGTCGGGCACCTGACGTTCCGCTCTTTCGTCGCGGATCCGGCCGCGAGTGGCCAGGCCGCAAACCTGGCGGCGCTGCGCGATGCATTCGCCCAGTTCGGCGCCCAGGGCGTCCGCGACGTGATCATCGACCTGCGGTACAACGGCGGCGGACTGGTCTCGATCGCGGAGTTGCTGATGAACCTGATCGCAGGGGACCGGGACCAGCAGGTTTCCTACTCCACGCGGCTCAATTCGAGCAAGGCGTCGCAACAGGAGACGGTGCGCTTCGTGCGGCAGGCGCAGACGCTGCCGACGTTGCGCGTGGCGTTCGTCATGACCGGCGCAAGCGCGTCCGCCAGCGAGCTGGTCGCGAACTCGATGGTGTCCTACCTGCCCACGGCCGTCGTCGGCACGCGCAGCTTCGGCAAGCCCGTCGGGCAATTCGCCTTCGATGTCGCGGAATGCGACTTCAGGCTGCGCCTCGTGACCTTCAAGTCCGTGAACCGTGACGGCAATGGCGACTATTTCCTCGGCCTGCCGTATGCCGCCTTCACGAACGCCGGCGGCCGCGCCTGCGCGGCTGCCGACGATCTCGCGCGGCTGCCTGGCGACCCGCTCGAGGGCATGACGGCGGCCGCACTGGGCTGGCTGGGCTCCCCGTCGGGCGCCTGCCCCGCGGGAACGATCGCGGGCGGAGGCGAGATCGCTGCGCTGCAGGCGCCGTTCGAGAGCCCCGAGCCCGCCGCGCTGCTGCAGTACTACCTGCCCGGCACCTACTGAGGACGACTGCCGGGCGGGTCAGCGCCCTGCCCGGTGCCAGAGGATCGCGTGGCGCCTGCTGCGGCCGCGCGCGTCTGCTTCGTCGGCGCTGAGTTCGAGGGTGTCGCCGTCGAGCGCGGCACGTCGCAGCTGCGCCGTGCCCAGCAGCACCGGGTTCATCGACATCTGCACGTCGTGGGTCACCACGTCGCCCTGCACCGTCCAGCGCCCCGCGTAGGCGAGGTAACCGTTGAACGCCTGGGCGCGGTCCGAGTCGGTCCCGCCGGTGGCCAATACCCCGGCGAGCGCCTGGCGTCCCGCCCGACACATGGTGGCTGACATCCAGCCGTCGGCCGCATACACCAGCAGGCCCTTGGCGTCGTCGCCAAAGGGCTGCGCGTCGGGCCGGCCATCGGGGTAGGCAATGCTCCAGCGCCGCAGCAGCCAGCTCCCCACCAGCGCCCGTGACAACTGTTGATCTCGCAGCATTCAGACTCGCTCCGTGCAGCGCGGGCAACCCGCGCGGCGGATGATATCCTGCCGAAACCGCCACCCCGGCAGCCGGAGACCGACGATGACCCTGCCCGACCCCTCACGTGCGCTGCGTCTCGACGGTCGCGTTGCCCTGGTCACCGGGGCATCGAGCGGCATCGGCGCCACGCTCGCCCGCGGCTTTGCGGGTGCAGGTGCGGCCGTGGCGCTGGTTGCGCGGCGGATCGATCGTCTCGAGGCGCTCGCAGCCGAGTTGCGCGCCGCCGGCACCCGGGTCGCCTGCGTGGCGCTCGACGTGAACGACACGGCGGCGATCCCTGCCGCGTTCGAGCGCGTCAGCGTGGAACTCGGCGTGCCTGACGTCGTCGTAAACAACGCCGGCGTGGCGAGGCCAGCGAGCTTCCTGAAGACGAGCGCGGCGGCGTTCGACCAGACCATGGCGACGAATTTCGACGCCGCCTGGCACGTCAGTGCCGAGGCGGCACGCCGCCTCGTCGCATCTGGCCGGCCCGGAAGCATCATCAACGTGGCGTCCGTGCTCGCCCTGGGCGTCGGTCCTGGCTACGCAGCCTACTCGGCCTCGAAGGCCGCGCTGGTGTCGCTGACGCGCAGCCTCGCGGTGGAGTTCGTGCGTTACCGGATTCGCGTCAACGCGCTGGCACCGGGATGGTTCGTCACGGAGATGAACGAGGCGTACTTCGCCACCGAAGCGGGCCAGGCGTACCTGCAGCGCATCCCCCCGGGTCGCGCCGGCGAGCTCGGGGAACTGGTTGGCCCGGCGTTGCTGCTGGCCAGCGACGCCGGCTCCTACGTCAACGGCGTGGTGCTGCCGGTGGACGGCGGGCACCACGCGGCCCTGGTCTAGCGGACGGGCGGCTCCGTCGCGACCGCGGGTTCCGGCTCGGGCTCGACGGCACCCGGAGGCGGCTCCTCCGGCAGCAGCTCCAGGCCGATGACCACCGGGATGCCCGAGGCCTCGCGCAGCGCTTCGATCGCGCGGTCCCAGTTGATCATCACCTCGGCTGGGCCGAGCAGTTCGTCGAGGCGACGCTCGAAATCCTCGAGCGGGACCTCCACCCGCTGCCCCTCGGCATCCACGGGGGGATGCACTTCGAGCCAGACTTCGCCACCTGCCCGGGTCAGCTTGACGGGTTCGTTGATGAGCGCGACGGGCGTACCCACGGAAACGGCCTCGAAGAGCTTCTCCACATCCTCCGGGTACATGCGCAGGCAGCCGTGCGTGACGGCCATGCCGACCGCATCGGGATTGTTGGTGCCGTGGATCAGGTAAGCACCCCCCGGTATGGCGAGCCTCATGGCGTGCGCGCCCAGCGGGTTGTCCGGTCCGGGCGGCACCACCGCCGGCAGGGGTGGGTCGCCGCGGGCGGCGCGATCCTTGCGGACCGAGGTGGGCGGCGTCCAGGTCGGGTTGCGGCGCTTGTCCGCGATTCGCGTGAGCCCGATCGGCGTACGCCAGTCCATCTTCCCCACGCTGACCGGGAAGGTCATCACGGTGGGCTTCTCGCCCTTGCGCGGCTTGGGATAGAAATACAGGCGATGTTCCGGCAGGTTGACCACGATGCCCTGCCGAGCACCCGGCGGCAGGAGCCGCATTCCGGGGATCAGGATCTCGGTGCCCTCCCCGGGCAGCCACGGGTCGACGCCCGGGTTGACGCGGGTGAGCTCCTCGTAGCCCAGGCTGTAGCGTCGGGCAAGCTCGATCAGGGTGTCCTCGTAGCGCGTGCGCACGCGCTCGACGCTGCCGAAGACGTCTCCGCCGTCCTCGCGCAATTCATAGACCGCGGCGGGAGACGGACTGGCGCAAAGGCCTGCGGCGATACACAGCACCGCGGCACGCAGCAGGCCCGGCAGGCGGATGAGCTTCTCCATGTGGGGGGATTGTTCAGTCCCCCAGTGCGCGGCGCAAGGCCTGCATCTCGGCGCGGGCCTCGTCAAACACGACGTCGAACGGCCCGGCCCCGAGCTGCAGGCGCAGCGCATAGCGGTTGTCATGCAGTGCCTCCGCGACCGACCCGGGCTGGTCGACGTGCAGCGCGAACACGTGGGCGACCGCGAGCACGTCCGTGAGGCAGACCAGGCCGCGTGGCTCGCGGTCGGGGTCATCGAACTGATGCACCGCCTCGACGAGCTCCTCGTTCATGCCCCAGTTCTCGAGCACGGCTCGCGCGATGTTCGCGTGCCAGTCCGTGACGATGGCGTCGAAGGCCGCCGCGTCGCCGAACAAGGCGGAGTGGCGTGTCGAGCGCGTCAGGATGTACAGCTTGCCGATGCCGTGCAGGAGACCGGCGAGCATCGCGGCATCCGGCTTCAGGGTCGAGTAGCGGCGCGCCACGACCTGCGAGAGCGAGGCGAGCAGCACGCTGCGGTTCCACAGCTGGCTCATCGGCTTCTCGAGGCCCCGCAACTGGGGCGCCCGGCGGACCTGCGCCATGGCGTAGGTCAGCGCGGTGCCCCGGATCATGTCGAACCCCATGCGAAGCACGGCTGTCCGGAGGTCCGTGACCGGTTCACCGCCCGGGTTGAGCGCCGCGGAGTTCGCCATGCCGAGGATGCGTGCCGCGAGCGCGGGCTCGGAGCCCAGCACCCGGACGATCCGGTCGGGGGCCACGTTCTCGTCCGCCAGCACCCGCTGGACCCGCGCGGCCACCTCGGGGAAGCTGGGGATCTCGACCTGCCCCTTCGACAGCTCGTCGGCCAGGGAACGGACGAATTCGAACGCCGCGCCGCGAGGCGTTGCGGCGGTGGCCGCAGCCGGTGCCGCCGGGGCGTTCATCGCGGCACCACGGCAAGCCGGTTACGGGGGGTCGCCGCCGCCGCCGCGGGGCGCCCGTGGAGGCGGGTCACGACCTCGGCCTCCTTGCGGGTCATGCCGCAGGCGGTGACGAGCTCCTCGGTCCCGGCCCCGGAGCGCGCGAGGCGAATCGCCAGCTCATAGCCCGCTTCGACCCGACCTGAAGGTTCGGGGCTGCGGTGGCGCTGGTCCGTGTCGACACGGGTCGAGAGGCGTTCCAGGCTTTCGGTGAGCCCGGCCGTGGCGAGTGTGCCGGCGCGGACTTCCTCGCGAAGGGTTGCCAGCGCGGAATGCGCTGCGCTGGACAGCGCTTCGAGGCTGCGCTGGGCCGCGGCCAGCCGCAGCCACGCCAGGATGGCCGCCACGGCCGCTGACACGGCGAGCGCCGATGTAACGATCAGTTCAGGGGTGAGCGCGATAGTCAGTTCAGGCACAGGCCTCTCCGTATGTGGTCTCGATGGCCCGGGTCCGCGCGCTGGCCGGACGACGGTTTTCCGGCGGCGTGGGCTCCGTGGGAAGGTATGACCGGGGAATTGCATGAAACGTGCCATCAAGGCTGGAGCACCACGATGAGCACGCGGCGGTTCGCATTGCGTCCTTCCGGTGTGTCGTTGCTTGCAGCGGGCCGGAATTCGCCGAGGCCGAGGACCGCGAGGCGCTCCGGTTGGATACCGCTCGAGGCCATGACGCGGACCACCCCTGCGGCGCGGGCTGCGGACAGCTCCCAGTTGCTCGGGAACGCCGGGCGATTGATCGGCAGGTTGTCCGTATGGCCCTCGACGCGCACTGGATTGGCGTCGCCAACCAGTGTCGCGGCGACCTCGCGGATCACCTGCTGGGCAGCCGGCGACAGCGTCGCGGAACCGACCTGGAACAGCAGGTCGTTGCGGATCTCGATCTCGACCCGGTCGGGGTGGCGTCGGACGGTCAGCTGGTCTCGCATGACGAGCGGTGCCATGGCGCGCTCGACCCGCTGCGCGATCAACTCCAGCGGCTGGATGCCCGGCTGCGGGAGGGCTGAGCCAGGCATTGGCGGGCCGCCAGCGGCGGGCGTGCCGGGGTCGACCGGCTCCGGGCGCATGGGCGTGCCCCGAAACGCCGAGGAGAGCGCATCGGACAGCACCCGGTACTTTCCCTCGTTCACGGAGGAGACGGCATAGAGCACCACGAAGAAGGCCAGCAGCAGCGTCAGCAAGTCCGCATAGGGGATCACCCAGGCGTCGTGTCGGGGCGCATCGGGTGGCGGGCGGCGGCGAGGCATCCGGGCGTCTCCCCTACTCCTGCAGGAAACCGAGGAGCTTCGATTCGATCGTGCGCGGGTTCTCGCCTTCGGCGATCGAGACGAGCCCCTCGATGATCATCTCGCGCGTCTGGGTCTGCATCGCCACGAGCGCACGCAGCTTCGCCGCGGCCGGCAGGAACAGCAGGTTGGCCAGCGCGATGCCATAGACGGTGGCGACGAACGCGGCTGCGATACCGGCGCCCAGCTTCGACGGATCCGTGAGGTTCTGCATCACGGACATCAGGCCCAGGACCGCTCCAATGATGCCCAGCGTCGGCGCGTAGACTCCCATGCCCTCGAACACGCGCGCGCCCGCATAGTCGGCCTGCTCGCGCGACACCAGGTCCACCTCGAGGATCGCGCGGATCCGCTCAGGCTCGGCGCCGTCGACGACCAGTTGCAGCCCCTTGCGGACGAACCCATCGTGCTCGGCGCCGATGGCCGCCTCCAGCGTGAGCAGCCCCTGGCGCCGTGCACGCTTGCTCCACTCCACGATCCGCTCGATCCGCTCGCGGCGGTCGAGAGGGGGTGGCCAGGCGATCCAGCGGAACATGCGCAGGCCATGCCGCAGCACCGGGAGCGGTGTCTGGACGCAGATCGCGGCGAACGTGCCAACGACGACGATCATCAGCGCCGCCGGCGAGAACAAAGTCGAAAGCGCAGCACCCTTGAGCCAGGAGCCGGCCAGGAGCGCCACCGCGGCCCCGGCCAGCCCCCCAAGCGTCAGCAGATCTGCGCGTTGACCGCGTTGCACCCGGGACCCTGTGTTCATGCGGGCGGCTCGAGGCGATCACGCCATTCCGCGAGGCGTGCCTTCAGCCGCGTCACCGCCTGGCCATGCAGCTGGCAGACACGGGACTCCGTCACGCCGAGGACGCGCCCGATCTCCTTGAGGTTGAGCTCGTCCTGGTAGTAGAGCGCCATCACCATCCGCTCGCGTTCGGGCAGGCGTCCGATCTCCAGCGCAAGGGCCGCCCGAAACCCGCCGTCGGCGGCCTCGCGGAACGGGTCCGAGGAGTCGTCGCTGGCGTCGGCTCCCTGGCCCTCATCGAGGCTGCCGATCTGGCAGCAGGCGGCGTCCTGGACGATCTGATGGTATTCCTCGAGCCCGATGCCCATTCGGCCCGCGATTTCCGTGTCACGCGCCTCGCGTCCCAGCTCGAGTTCCACTTCGCGCATGGCCTGCGCGACATCGCGGGCCTTGCGGTGCACCGAACGTGGGGCCCAGTCCAGCTTTCGCAGCGCGTCGATCATCGCGCCGCGGATGCGGATCCCGGCGTAGGTCTCGAAGCTCGCACCCCGCCCCGCCGAAAAATGCCGCGCCGCTTCGAGCAGGCCGAGCATCCCGGCCTGAACCAGGTCGTCGACATCCACCGAAGGCGGCAGCCTCCCGGCGAGGTGATAGGCGATTCGCTTGACCAGTTCCGCGTGGCGCAGCACCAGCGCGTCCGCGTCGCCGCGGGCGGCTGCCGCAGCGTACGCGTTGATTGCGTTCATCGAACGAGCTCCAGGCGCGGTGCGGGCCGCTGCACGAGCCGTTCGGCAAAGAACTCAATGTTGCCGCGTGCGCCGGCGGGCACTGGCCAGCGCTCCGCGCGGCAGGCGAAATGACGCAACGCGCGCGCCGATGGGCTCGCGGGATACGCAGCGAGCACCGGCTGCTGCTCGCGAATGGACTTGCGCAGCCACGGGTCCTCGGGGATCCCGCCGCCGAATTCCAGAGTGACGTCGAGGAATTTCGCGGTCACTCGGTTCAGGGTGGCGAACAGGCGCTCACCGGCGCCGGGTTCGCGCACCATGTTGGCGAGCACCTGGAAGCGGCTGACACCATGGTTTCGGCTCAAGACCTTGATGAGCGCGTAGGCATCGGTGATCGAGGCGGGCTCGTCGCAGACGACGACCACCACGTGCTGTGCCGCCTGGGCGAGCTGCAGGACGCCGGGGGCAATGCCTGCTGGGGTGTCGACCACCAGCACGTCGAGGTCATCCCCGAGGCTGCTGAAGGCGCGCACCAGGCCCACGTGCTCCGCCTCGCCGAGCGCCGCGAGGCGCGCGACGCCGGAAGCGGCCGGCACGACGCCGAACCCTTGCGGCGACTGGACAATGACCTCGTCGAGGCTGCGCTCGCCGCAGAGCACGTGCGCCAGCGTGTGACGCGGGGTGATTCCGAGCAGGACGTCGGCATTGGCCAGCCCAAGGTCACCGTCCAGCAGCAGCGTGCGACGACCGGCCTGGGCAAATGCCGTCGCAAGGTTCACGCTGACGGTCGACTTGCCCACTCCACCCTTTCCGCCGGTCACCGCGATGACCTGCACGCGACCAGCGGTTGGAATCGCAGGCGGCGTGGGCTGCCCGGTCCGGACGCGGGCTTCAGGCTGCATGGATTCGCCCCCCGAAGCGCCGCGCGAGCATGTCCTCGTCGGCCGTGGCGCCGCTGCGTTCCGCCAGTTGCACGGCAAGGCAGACGAGGTCCAGCGCTCGTGCCGGGCGCAGGTCATCCGGGATCCTCGGCCCGTCGCTCACGTAGGCGACCGGAATCTGTGCCTGGATCAGTGCGGAGAGCGCCCCGCCCAGGCTCGCACACTCATCGGTCCGGGTCAGGATGCAGGCCGCCGGTGCCGCCTGCGCATAACGCGACACCGCTTCCTCGAACGCGCCCGCCTGGGTGGTCGCGGGCAGCACGACCGCGGTCTCGATGCCCCCCGGCACCGCGCGCAGCGCGGCCAGTTGGGCGTCGAGTCCCGCGTCACGGGGTCCGCGACCGGCGGTGTCGACCAGCACCAGCCGTCGGTCCTCGAGCCGCTCGAGCAATGCGGGCAGCTGATCGAGGCTGTCGACCGCGAAGGTGGCCACGCCCAGCAGCCGCCCGATGCGGGCCAGGTCCTCGCGTGCGCCGAGGCGCTGCTCGTCGGCGCAGACCAGCGCGACCTGCGAGGGGCCGTGGCGCATCACCCATCGCGCAGCCAGCCGGGCGATGGCGCTGGTCTTGCCGGCGGCGGAAGGCCCGACCAGCGCGACGCGGCCGCCGAATTCCGTCCAGCGATCACCCAGCACCGCGACCCGGTCCGCGAGCCGCGCGATCGCCAGCCGCCGCGCGCCCGAGTAGTCGAGGCTGGACCCCAGGCCATCGACGACATGGGCCGACAGCTCGCGCGAGAAGCCGAACTCCGTGAGCTCGCGCAGCAGTTCGGCGGCGACCGGCTCGCGCCGCGTGAGGTCGTTCCACGCCAGGGCCGCCAGCTGCTTCTCGAGCATGCGTCGCAGGTTCCTCAGCTCCTCGTTCAGCGCGTCGTCGGGGCGTGGCGGTGCGGGCGCTGCCACCAGCGCCTCGAAGCCCCTGGAGGGGGCGACGTCGGCCTGCGCGAGCGCTGCGTCCAGTTCCGCCGGATCGATGGCGATCGTGACCTCCACCTGGCCGTCGAGCTTGCGGCTCGAGAGGATCACCGCATCGGGCCCCTGCTCCTCGCGGACGAGGCGCAGGGCGTTTCGCATGTCGGGTGCGGTGTAGCGCTTGATCTGCATCGTTGGGCTCGCTGTGCTACTTGGCTACTGTGGACACCAGCCGTACGCGACGGCTGTCGGGAATCTCGTTCCATGCAATCACGTGCATCTGCGGCACGCCGGCACGCACGAAGCGCGCCAGCGTCGGGCGCAGGGCGGGCGGCACCAGCAGCACGGCGGGCTGCCCGCCCATCTCCTGCCGCTGCGCGCTCTCGGCCAGGCGCTGCTGGAGTCGCTCGGCCAGGCCGGGCTCCAGGCCCGGCGTCGCCGCCCCGGGCGTGATCGAGCCCGCGAGCAGTTGCTCGAGCTCGGGTTCGAGCGTGATCACGGGAAGTTCGGCACCGAGGCCAGCGATGTCCTGGACGATCTGCCGCGACAGCGCGACGCGCACCAGTGCGACGAGCGCCTGCGGGTCCTGGCTGCGCGGCGCATGCTCGGCCAGGCATTCGAGGATCGCCCGCAAATTGCGCACGGGAACCCGTTCGACGAGCAGGCCCTGCAGCACCTTGACCACTACGGCCAATGGCAGGAGCTTGGGCACCAGGTCCTCGACCAGCTTCGGCGTGGATTTGGCGAGGTTGTTGAGGAGCTGTTGCACTTCCTCGTGGCCCAGCAGCTCGTGGGCGTGCTGCTGGAACACCGCGCTCAGGTGCGTCGCGACCACGGTGGTTGCGTCCACCACCGTGTAGCCGATCGCCTGCGCGTGCTCGCGCAGCCCGGGCTCGATCCACACCGCCTCCATGCCGAAGGCGGGATCCCGGGTCTCGATGCCCTGCAGTGCCCCGAACACGCGGCCTGGGTTGATCGCGAGCTCCCGGTCCGGGTAGATGACGCCCTCCCCGACCGGCACGCCGGCCAGCTGGATTCGATAGGCGTTCGGCCCGAGCTCGAGGTTGTCGCGGATGTGCACCGCAGGCACCAGGAACCCGAGGTCCTGCGACAGCTTGCGGCGCACGCCGCGAATCCGCGCGAGCAATTCGCCACCCTGTGACTTGTCGACCATCGGGACCAGCCGGTAACCGACTTCCAGGCCAATGGGGTCGACCGGCTGCACATCGTCCCATGAGAGTTCCCGGGCCTCCGGCGGCGTGACCGGCTGCGCCTCCTGCGGCGGTGCGACGCGCCTCGCGAGTCGCCGCCTGTGCAGGGTCCACGCCGCAGCGGCACAGATCGCCGCCATGCTGAGGAAGGCCAGGTTCGGCATGCCCGGGATCACCCCGAACGCCGCGAGCACCGCCGCTGCGACGGCCACGATCCGCGGATCGGCGAACAGCTGGCGGTTGATCTCGCCGCCCATGTCCTGGTCGCGCGACATGCGTGTGACGATCACCGCGACACCGGTCGACAGCAGCAGGGCCGGGATCTGCGCGACCAGGCCATCGCCGATCGACAGGAGGACATAGGTGCGGCCCGCGTCGGCCAGGTCCATGTCGTGCATCATCGAGCCGATGGCAAGGCCGCCCAGCAGGTTGATCAGCAGGATCAGGATGCCCGCGGTGGCGTCACCGCGCACGAACTTGCTCGCGCCGTCCATCGAGCCGTAGAAGTCGGCCTCCGCGCGAACCTCCTGCCGGCGCTCGCGGGCGTCGTCCTGCGAGATCAGTCCAGCGTTGAGATCCGCATCGATCGCCATCTGCTTGCCGGGCATGGCGTCGAGGGTGAATCGTGCGCTGACCTCGGAGATGCGGCCGGCGCCCTTGGTCACCACGACGAAATTGATGATCGTCAGGATCGCGAAAACCACGATGCCGACGGCGTAGTTGCCGCCGATGACGAACTCGCCGAACGATTCGATCACATGGCCGGCGGCGCCTGTTCCGGTGTGGCCGTCCATCAGGACCACGCGGGTGGAGGCCACGTTCAGCGCGAGCCGGAACATCGTGGCGATGAGCAGGACGCTCGGGAAGATCGCGAAGTCCAGCGGCCGGCGGACCGAGAACACCGCGATCACGATCAGCAGCGACAGCGCGATGTTGAAGGTGAACAGCACGTCGAGCGCGATCGGCGGGAGAGGCACGATCACCATCGCCAGCATCGCGACGAGGCCGACCGGGACGCCGAGTCCCCGGGTCAGGATGTCGCGGAGGTTGGGGATGCCGCTTGCGGTGCCGGCCTGGCTGGTCATGGATCAGGCTCCTGCCTTGCCTAGGGCGTGCTCGACGTCCGGGTCGACGCTGGGCGCTGGCGGTGGGGGCATCCCGGCCTTGCGCGCGCCAGCCAGCTGGGCGACATAGGTCAGGATCTGGGCGACCGCGACGTACAGCGCGGCGGGTATCTCGACCCCGAGGTCGACGTGGCGGTACAGCACGCGTGCCAGCGGTGGCGCGGAAACGAGCGGCACGCCGCTCTCCGCGGCGAGCTCGCGGATCCGGGCGGCGACCTCGTCGGCGCCCTTGGCCACGACCACCGGCGCGCGATTTCGCTTGTCGTCGTAGCGCAACGCCACGGCGAAATGGGTCGGGTTCGTAACGACCACGCTGGCGGTCGGGACCTCCTGCATCATCCGGCGGCGGGCCATGGCCTGCTGGATCGCGCGGATGCGACCGCGCGTCTCGGGTGAGCCCTCCGTCTCCTTCAGTTCGCGCCGGACCTCGTCCTGCGTCATGCGCAGGTCGCGGGTGTGCTGCCAGAGCTGGAAGGGCACGTCGATGGCTGCGATCAGCACGAGGCCGGCCGTCATGGCCAGCAGGGCCTGGCCGGTCAGTTGCGCGGCGTGAGCAATGCCGTTGCCCACCGGCTCCCGGGAGAGCCCCAGCAGGTCGTCGGCCTGGGTCCAGAGCACCGCTACCGCAATGGTCCCGACCACCGCGAACTTGGAGAGCGATTTCGCCAGCTCGACGGCGCTGCGGGCAGAGAACATGCGACCAAAACCGCTCAGGGGGTTGATCCGCTCGAACTTGAAACCGAGCGCCTCTCCGCTGAAGTTCCAGCCGCCGATGGCCAGCGGCGCGGCGAGCGCCGCCAGGAAGGCCGCGGCAAGCACGGGTGCGCAGGCCAGCAGCGCCTCGACCGCGGCATCGCGGAACGCATTGATGGCGGCGTGCGTGTCGCCGGCCGCCATGGGCGAGAGCGAGAGCGCGCGGCGCATCATGGCGGCCATGCCGCCGCCGATCGATCCGCCGAGCAGGTAGAGCGCACCCCCGGACAGCATGACGACGGCGGCCGCGGCCAGCTCGGGTGATCGAGGCACCTGCCCTTTCTTGCGCGCCTCCTCGAGGCGCTTCGGTGTCGGGCGCTCTGTGCGTTCCTGGCCGTCTTCGTTCTCCGCCATGGGCGCCTCCCTAGCGGCCAGCCGCGCCGTTGAGCGCGCCGACGGTGTCCATCGCGGTGCCGAGCAGGCTGACGAAACCCTGCTGCACGGCCGGTAGCCCAAGCAGCACGATCACCATGCCGATGGCGAGGGTGATGGGGAAACCCACCGCGAACAGGTTGAGCGCAGGCGCCGCCCGGCTCATCACGCCAAACGCCACGTTGGCGACCAGCAGTGCCGTCATGCCCGGCAGCGCGACGGCGATCGCGCCGGCGAAGAGCTGTGTGCCGAAGGCAAGCACGATCGAGAGCCCGGCGTTGCCCAGGCCGGTCGTGCCCACCGGAAGCGTCTGGAAGCCGGCGGCAATGGCCTGCACGAGCACGAGATGGCCGTCGAGCGCGACGAACGTCATGGTCATCAGCAGCACATAGAGCTGGCCCAGCGCCGGGGTGGACGTGCCCCGCATCGGGTCGACGTTGAAGGCAAACGACAGCCCCATGCTGTTGGCGAGCAGCTGCCCGGCGAGGCCGATGGCGTCGAAGACGATCTGGACGACGAAGCCGCAGGCGATGCCGATGAGTACCTGCTGAGCGGTGATCAGCAGGCCGGCAGGCGAGAACACGGGCACCTCTGGCGGCGCCGGCAACAGCGGCGCGACCAGCAGCGTGACCGCCCCGGCGAGCACGATGCGGATGCGCGCCGGGACGAAGCGCGCGCTGAAGACCGGCGCGACGCTGAGGCAGGCGGCAATGCGGACGAACGGCCAGAACCACGCCGCCAGCCACTGCTCGAGCTGTCCTTCGGTGAGGATGGGCATGGGCTCAGTGGATCAGGGAGGGGATGCTCTCGAAGAGCTCCCGCGTGTAGGACACCAGCACCCGGAGCATCCATGGGCCGGCCACGACCATGACGGCCGCCATCGCCAACAGCTTCGGGATGAAGGACAGCGTCATCTCGTTGATCTGCGTCGCGGCCTGGAAGACGCCCACCAGCAGACCGACGACGAGCGCGACCAGCAGCAGCGGCATGGCCAGCAGCATCATGATCTCGAGGGCGCGCTGCCCCACCGCCATGACCATGTCCGGGCTCATGGGTAGAAGCTCCCCGCAAGGCTGCCCATCACGAGCGTCCAGCCGTCAACGAGCACGAACAGCATCAGCTTGAAAGGCAGCGAGATCAGTACGGGCGAGAGCATCATCATGCCCATCGACATCAGCACGCTCGCCACGACCAGGTCGATGATCACGAATGGAATGAAGATCAGGAAGCCGATCAGGAAGGCAGTCTTGAGCTCGCTGGTGATGAAGGCAGGCACCAGGATCGAGAGGGGCACGTCCTCGGGCTTGGCGAATGTCTGACCCCCGGCGATCTTCGCGAAGGCTGCGATGTCCGCGTCACGTGTCTGTCGCAGCATGAAGCCGCGAAGCGGCACGAGCGCCCGGTCGAGCGCCTCGGTCGCCTGGATCTCTCCCGCCGAGTACGGCTTGAGCGCCTGGGCGTCGATCCGCTCGATCACGGGCGTCATGACGAAGAAGGTCAGGAACAGCGACAGTCCGATCAGCACCTGGTTCGGCGGCGTCTGGCCTGCGCCCAGGGCCTGGCGGAGGATCCCCAGCACGATGACGATCCGGGTGAAGGCGGTCATCATCAGCACGATGGCCGGCAGGAGCGTCAGCGCCGTCATCAGCGCGAGGACCTGCAGCGTCAGCGTGTAGGTCTGTCCGCCGCCCGGATCGGCCTTGACGGTCAGCGCCGGGATGCCGAGGGCAACCGTGGGCTCGGTCGCCGCGGCGGCCAGCGCCGGCGCGACGGCCACGAGGGCAGCCAGCCAGGTCATGCGCTGCCTCATCGGCCGAGTCCCTTCATCAGAAGCTCGCGGAAGCTGGGCGGCGTCGGTGCCGCCGCGGCGGGTGTGGCGGCGAGTGCATCGGCAGCCCGCTCAACCGGCGGGAGCACGTGGAGAGCGCTCAGCTGCCCGGAGCCGACGCCCACGAGCACCCGCTGGCCCTCGACCTGCAGCAGCACCACCCGTTCCTTGGGACCCAGCGGGGTCTCCGACAGGATCTCGATGCGTGGCCCGTTCCCGGCGCGAATGCCGCGCAGTCGCCGCGCCAACCAGGCCAGCGCGAACAGGGTGCCCAGCACGACCAGCAGCGAGAACGCCAGGTTCGGCAGGTCGAGCATCGGCGCTGCGCTGGAGGTCGGCGTGTTCACTTGAGCTTGCGGATCCGCTCGGCGGGGCTGATCACGTCGGTCAACCGGATGCCGAACTTGTCGTTGACGACGACGACTTCGCCGTGGGCGATGAGCGTGCCGTTGACATACACGTCGAGGGGGTCCCCCGCCGCCCGCTCCAGTTCCACGACCGAGCCCTGGTTCAGCTGCAGCAGGTTGCGGATCGGGATGCGGGTGCGGCCGACCTCCATCGACAACGTGACCGGCACGTCGAGGATGACGTCCAGATTCACTTCGGCCGCCGCGGCCCCCGTCTGGACGGGGGGCGTGGCTGCGATCTGCTCGAACGCGGCCAGCTCGGCCTGCGATTCGTTGAGGTTGGCGCTCATCGTGATGGTCTCCTGGATGGGGTCGCGGTCGCGCGGGACGGCGCCACGGCCGAGCGTGCGTGCAGGACGCGCTCGTCGACCTTGACGGCCTGCTGCCCCCGGGAGATCCCGAAGGTGCCGCGCAGTATGGGAATGTCCTCGGCGCATACCGTGGCGCGACCCGAGAAGTCGCAGGGAATCACGTCGCCGGGCTTGAGGTTCAGCAGGCCGGCGAGCGTCAGCTGCGCCCGTCCGATGCAGGTGGTGAGTTCGACCTCGGCGTCCTCGATTTCCTCGCGCAGGCTGGTCGACCAGCGCCCGTCCGGCGGCACCGCGCCGTCGGGCACGCCACCCTCGAGTCGCTCCCGCACAGGCTCGAGCATGGCGTACGGCATGACGAGCTGGATGTCGGTGCGCGTGGACTCGAGTTCGATCTGGAACGCCAGCACGACGACGGCCTCGGACGGATCCGCGATCGAGATGTACTGGGGGTTCATCTCGCTGCGCACGTGCTCGGGCGCGATCGGCAGCACGCTGCTCCAGGCCTCCCGGAGGTCGGCGAGCGCTCCCTCGACGAGGCGCTGCGCGATTCGCGACTCGGCGGAGGTGAACTCGCGGCCATCGATCCGTGAGGGGCGGCCATTGCCGCCGAAGTAATGATCGACGACGGAGAACACCAGCTGGGGAGGCAGCACGACCAGGCCGGTCCCGCGCAGCGGCGCGAGGCGCACGACGTGCAGGCTGCTCGGGACGTGCAGCCGCTGCAGGTATTCGTCGAAGCGCAGCGACTGCAGATCCGGGACGCCGACGCTCACGTTGCGTCGCAGCAGTCCGTGCAGCGTCTGCCGGTATCGCTTGGCGAAGCGCTCGTTCATCATCTCGAGCGCCGCCATGCGGCCGCGCACGCGCCGCGCCTCGCGGCCCAGGTCGTACGGCCGGGTCGGCGCGGGCGGCGACGAGGGTTCGGTGCTGACCTGCCCGGCCTTCATGCCGTGCAGCAGCGCGTCGACCTCGTCCTGGTTCAATACGGCTTCGCTGGACATCGGCGATCCTTCCGGGTCACTGCATCACGAAGCTGGTGAAGAACACGGCTTCCACCGTTTCTGCTGCCCCGCCGCTGGCCGTGACGATGCGCCGCACGGTCTCCAGCGAGGCCGCCCTCAGCTTCTGCTTGCCCTCGTGCGTCGCGAGCTCGGCGGCCTGCTGCGAGGCCAGCATCAGCAGCAGGTCGTTGCGGATCACGGGATCGTTGCCCTTCAGCAGCTCGATCGTGGCGGGGTCGCGGCTGGCGAGCCGCACCTCCAGCTGGAGGAACCGCACGGTCTGATCGCCCTGGAAGTTCACGACGAACGGGGGATCGAGCGGATGGAACAGCAAGGGCGCAGGCGGGGCTGGCTTGGCGGGTGCCGCGGCCTCGGCGGCCTGGCGTGACTTCCAGAAGAAGAATCCCCCGGCGCCTCCGCCGGCGAGCAGCAACGCGAGTCCGATGATCAGGAACAGCTTCTTCTTGCCGCCGGGTGCCGCTGCCTCCGCGCCGTCCGCCGGAGGTGCCGCTGCCGCTTCTGCCTTCGCCATGGGTCGGTCCGATGCTCGGTGCCACGTGGCACCACGTGGACAGAAGCAATCGCCGTGCCAGCCGCCGTCATGTGAACGGCGTCACGCAATCCGGGGTCGGGCGGCCGTCGAGCGACGGTTTCCTGACGGCGTGGCGGCGCGGCCGCCGACTCAGGCGTACAAGTCGAGCAATCCCCGCCTGATCGTCACCGCGGCGCCCGCGGTGCCTTCGTCCGGGTCTCCGGATTCCCGCCTGCCCCTGGCCAGAGCTGCGGAGCTTTGTGCGCGCTGCGGGTCGCGGTGGGTCTCGCTGCCCACAGCCGCGTGGGCCAGCCCTAGGCCACCGGCGGCGAACATGTCCCGCAGGCGGGGCAAGGCCTGCTCGAGGGCGGCCCGGGTCTCGCCGGCCTGTGCGCCGAACCACACGCTGGCCTCGCCCTCGCGAAGCGAGATCCGGACCTCCACCGTGCCGAGTTCCTCGGGTGTCAGTCGCAGGGTGGCAAGCTGCTCGCCCTTGTCGAGCATCATGGCGAGGCGCGCGCCAAGCTCATCGTTCCATTCTGGCGTTCCAACGGGTTGCTGCAGCGAGGGTGTTGCGGCGTGGGGAGCCTGCGGACTCGCGGCGTTGCCGGGTGCTGCTGCACCGCGCGCGCGCTGCGTGTCTCCGGTGGCCGTCGCGGGCAGCTCAGGGAATTGCGATGAGGCTGCGGGCTCAACCGGGCGCGGCTCCAATCCGAAGCCATCGCCGATGAGCAGCATGGGGTTGGACATCTCGCTCGCAGTCGCCACCCCGCCCGGTGCCTGGGTGTCGCGACGGCCGTCGAGGACGGGCGGCGCGGTCCGCAGGACGTCTGCGAGCGAATCGTGCTCTGCCGGCGCGGTTGGATCCGCGGCCGGCGTGTTGCCGGTCTGGGCCTGCGTCAGCATCAAATGGGAAGTCATCACCGCCGGAGGCGGCGGCCCAGTGGGCGTGAGGCCGAGCAGTGCCATGACCTGATCTGCGCAAGCCGGGTTTTCCTCTGCCGCCTCCGGCTCGCTGAGGGCCGGATCGGTGGCCGCTGCCGCGGCATCAGGACTCGGGTCGGCGGTCGTCGCCTCGGATGGGGGTGTCCCCGGGCCGGCCGGGGTGGGTGGCTTGACCGCCGTGCCTGGCGCTGCGTTCATCAAGTTCCCGAACGCGCCTTCGTCGCCGGTCCCGCCGGCCTCCTGGCCTGCGCTCGATGGGCGTGTCTTGCCCGCCGCGCTGCCCGCCTCCATCGAAACCATGGCTGTCGCGTTCATCCTGTCTCCTCAGGCGATCATTCCGCGCGACCGGGAGGCGATCTCCCGCGCGCGCTCGTCCATTTCGCGCTGGTCAGCGCGCTCTGCGGTGGCGCGCTCTTCGTCGCGCCATCGGTCGACCACGGTGGCCACGGCCTTGACCTGCACCGCCGCGTCCTGCCAGCGCGTGCGCTCGTAGTCGCGCTCGACCTCGCAGCGCCCGAGCTGCCGGTGCTGCTGCGCGATGGCCTCGGCCAGCCGCGCGACAAAGGCCTGGTAGTCGCGCAAGGCCGCCGCGGCGATTCCGGCCGCACTCCGCCTCGCGAACTCCTGCAGGTATTCCTCGCGATAGCGCAGCAATTCCTGGAGGCGGGCGCGCGCATCGACGGCCCTGGCCTCGGCCGCACGGAGTCGTGCCGCGCAGTCGCGCTCGGCCTCATCGAGGCCTGCACGGAAGGAATCGAGTCGCTGGGCGCGCTTCACGTGGCGTCTCCGGTGCCGCCGCTGCCGGTGGCCGTGCCCAGCACCCGCTGCAGCTGGGCCACGCTTTCGGCGTATCCGGCCCGCTCGTGCCAATCCTGGTCGAGGAAGCCCCTGACCGAGGGCCAAAGTGCCACCGCCTCGTCGAGCGCCCCGTTGGCGCCCGGCTTCCACGCGCCGAGCGACACGAGGTCGCGCGACTGGTTGTAGGTCGCGATGAGCTGGCGCAGCTTGCGTGCGGCCTCGACCTGCTCGCGCGGCGCGATCTCGTTCATGACGCGGCTGATCGACGCCTCGATGTCGATTGCCGGGTAATGCCCGGCCTCCGCGATGCGCCGCGAGAGCACGATGTGGCCGTCGAGGATCGCGCGGGCCGAATCCGCGATCGGATCCTGCTGGTCGTCGCCCTCGGTGAGCACGGTATAGAACGCCGTGATCGAGCCGCCGCCCTCGACGCCGTTGCCCGCCCGCTCCACGAGCTGGGGCAGGCGCGCGAACACGGATGGCGGGTAGCCCTTCGTAGCGGGTGCCTCGCCGATGGCCAGGCCGATCTCGCGCTGCGCCTGGGCGAAACGCGTCAGCGAGTCCATCAGCAGCAGCACCGAGCGGCCGGTATCGCGGAAGTACTCCGCGACCGCAGTGGCCAGCCAGGCGCCATGCAGCCGCATCAGCGGCGGCGCGTCCGCCGGGGCCGCGACCACCACGGCGCGGCGCCTGTCGTCCGGTCCGAGGATGCGCTCGACGAAGTCCTTCACTTCACGGCCGCGCTCGCCGATCAGTCCGACGACGATCACGTCCGCGGAGGTGTACCGGGCCATCATCCCGAGCAGCACGCTCTTGCCCACGCCGCTGCCGGCGAACAAGCCAATGCGCTGCCCGCGGCCGACGGTCAGGGTGGCGTTGATCGCGCGGACGCCGACGTCCAGCGGCTCCTCGATCGGGTGGCGCGACAGCGGGTTGATCGCGGCACCCGTCAGGCGACGCTCGTCCTCGCAGCGGAGCGGCCCGAGGCCGTCCAGCGGCGCGCCGGATCCGTCGACGATGCGGCCGAGCATCGCCTCGCCCACGGGCACTGTTCCCGCGCTCGGCGTAGGAATGACCCGGGTCGATGGCTCCAGCCCATGCAGCGCCCCGGTCGGCATCAGGAACAGGCGGTCGCCCGAGAAACCGACGACCTCGGCTTCCGTCGACTCGCCCCGTCCGGTCACCAGCTCGCAGCGATCGCCGATCGCGGCCTGGCAGCCGGTCGCCTCGAGGGTCAGGCCTACCATGCGTGTCAGTCGCCCCTCGACCGGTGGCAGCTGAATCGAGCCGGCGCGCCGTGAGTATGCGGCCAGTCGCTCAGTCAGTGGCATCATCGTCCGCTCCTGACTGGCGCGCGGCATGCCGGGCGTCGCCGAGCACGCTGGCCACGGCTGCCGCGATCCGGCTTTCCAGCCTCGCGTCGATCTGGGAATGCTCGGCGACCACGCGGCATCCACCCCGCCCCATCACGGGGTCCTCGACCAGTGTCCAGGCGCGCTCCGCCGCAGGCATCGCCAGCCGCTCCCGCACGACCGCGGCATCCTGCGGATGCAGGTGCACCCGCAGCTCGCGGGCGCTCGCGGGCAGCAGCTGCACGCAGTCGCGGATGATGGCGATCACCTGGCTGGGATCGATCCGGAGTTCCCGCCGCGCGAGCTGCGCGCCGGTCAGCAAGGCAAGGCGCGCGAGTTCCGCAGCGGCCTCGTCGTCCAGCCGCTCGAGCGGCCGTGCCATGCGGGACAGCAATGCCTGCAAGTGACCGAGGGTTTCCTCGAGCCGGCGCGCCTGTGCCGCGGCCTCGGCCCGGACGGCGGCGAGGCCGTCCTCGCGACCCTGGCGGAATCCCTCGTCGTAGCCGGCCCGAGCCTCCGCCGCGGCGGCCGCGACACTGCCGGAGCGCCCGCGGAACGTGACGACGGGGCCCCTGACCTCGGGCAATGACCACGCGGACGGCTCAGACATAGTCGTCCCCACCCTTGCCGCCCAGGTTGATCGTGCCCTCCTCGGCCAGCTTGCGCGCGACGAGGATGATCTCCTTCTGCGCGGCCTCCACTTCCGAGAGCTTCACCGGGCCCTTCGACTCGAGATCGTCCTTGAGCATCTCCGCGGCGCGCTGCGACATGTTCTTGAATACCTTGGCCTTGAGCTCCTCGTCGCAGGCCTTCAAGGCGAGCAGCAGCTTGTCGCTGGGCACCTGCCGCAGCAGCTCCTGCATGCCGCGGTCATCGACCTCGATCAGCTTGTCGAAGACGAACAGCAGGTCCTGGATCTTCGCCCCCAGCGCCCCGTCGGCCTCCGTGATCTCGGCCATGACCGCGGTTTCGATTCGCGGTTCGAGCAGGTTGACGATGTCAGCCGCGACCTTGGGTCCACCCATGATGGAGTTGCGCGTGCTCTGCGAGCCGCTGAACTGGCGCTCCAGCAGGGCATCGAGCTCCTGCAGCGCCGCCGGCTGGATTCCGTCGAGCGTGGCGACCCGCAACAGCAGCTCCGACCGGAGCGCGTCCGGCAGGTGCCGGACCACTTCGGCCGACTGCTCCGGCTCGAGGTATGCGAGGATGATCGCGACGATCTGCGGGTGCTCGTTCCGCACCATCTCGGCGATCGCCCGGCCCTCGAGCCACTTCAGCGCCTCGAGTCCCTTGCTCGTGCGCGCAGTGAGGATCCGGTCGAGCACGCCGGCGGCGCGATCCTCGCCCAGCGCGTTGATCAGGGTATTGCGCACGAACTCGTCGCTGCGCAGGCCGAACGAGGTCTGTCCCTCCACCTCGCCCGCAAAGGCGCCGAGCACCTCGGCGACCTCCGATCGCGAGATGCCGGCGACGGTCGCCATGGCGGCGCCAAGTCGCTGGACCTCGCGTGCCGACAGGTGGCGCAGCACCTCGGCCGCTTCCTTCTCGCCGAGCGAGAGCAGCAGGATCGCTGCGCGCTCGACGCCGCTGCGCTTCGGGCCAGCGGGCGCAGCCACCGCGGTGGCTGGCGCCGCGGCCGCTGGCTTGGCCGCTGCATCAGCCATCGTTAGATACCCAGGTCTTCACGACTTGCGCGACGCGCGCGGGATCCTGGGTGACCAGCGAGCGGGCCTGGGCAACCTGCTGTTCATAGGCGAGGTTGGCCGCAGGGCCTGAATTCCCCATGCTGGCCAGCAGCGCCGGGTCCACCTGCCCCGCGCCGCCCGGGAGCATTCCGGCCGGTGCACCGACGGCGCCCCCGCCAAGCCCGCCTGCGGTCAGCTGCCGCAGCAGCGGCCCCAGCACGACGAAGACGAGCACCAGCACTATCGCGAGGCCGGCCAGGATCTTGGCGATGTCACGGGCCCAGGGCTGCTGCCAGACCGGGATGCTCTCCAGTTCCTCGGCGGCCGGTACCGGCTGGCCCTTCCACGGGCTGTTCATCACGTTCACGCTGTCGCCCCGCTGGGCGTCGAAGCCCACGGCGTCCCTGACCAGCGCGGTCATGCGGTCGAGTTGTTCCTTGCTGAGAGGTGTCTCGGTGACCTTGCCGTCGGCGCCGACCGTGCGCACGTTGTCGACCAGCACGGCGACCGACAGGCGCGTGAGCCGTCCGGCGGGCTGGCGGGTGTAGGCCAGGGTCCGGTCGATCTCGTAGTTTCGGGTGCTCTGGCGGCTGCCGGCCGCGGCCGCGGCGGCCCCCTCCGCGCCCGCCTGGCCGGGCCGCGCGGGCTGTGCGCCGGGCGGCTGTGCCACGGCGGCCTCGGGCGGCTGGTTCGTCAGGGCGCCGGGCACGCCGCCCGCGCCGTTCGCGCCCGCCACGGTTTCCTCGTTGAGCTGCTCGCTGCGCACGACCTGGCTTTCGGGTCGGTACTGCTCGCGCGCCTCCTCGGTCGCGCTCAGGTCGAACTGCGCACTGACCTCCGCGCGGACGCGTCCGGGTCCCACCAGGGGCGACAGCAGCGCCTCGATGCGCTGCGCGTAGTTCTCCTCGATCTGCCGCGCCATCTCCATTTGCTGGTCACGGATCGCGAATTCGTCGCGCCCCTGGGGCGAGGACAGCAGGCGACCCTGCTGGTCGACGACGGTCACCTGGGAGGCGTCGAGTTCCGGCACGCTGGAGGCCACGAGGTTGACGATCGATGTCACCTGCTCGGACGACAGTCGCCGCCCGGCCCGGAGCTGCACGAAGACGCTCGCGCTCGCCGGGACCCGGTCGCGCACGAAGCTCGTGTTCCGGGGCGCCGCGACATGCACGCGCGCGCCGGCCACCTGCTGCAGGCTGGCGATCGTGCGGGCCAGTTCCAGCTCGAGGGCATGCTGGTACCGGGCGCCTTCCATGAACTGCGAGACGCCGAAAGCGGAGTCCTTGCCCATGCTGGCGAAGCCGCCCGTGTTCGGGAGGCCCTGGCCGGCGAGCAGCAGCCGGGCCTCGTTGAGTCGCTCGATGGGAACGGAAATCGCGCCGGTGCCATTCTCGAGCCGGTAGGCAATGCCCGCACCCGTGAGGGTCTGAGTGATGCTGGCAGCGTCCTCGTCGGACAGGTTGCCGTACAGCAGGTTGTAGGTCGGTCCCTGGGACCACAGCACGACGCCCACGCCTGCGGCGACCGCGGCGGCAACGCCCACCAGCAGCAACAGGGGCTTGATGCCCGCCGTCATCCTCGGCATCGCCATCACAGACGCATCTACCGCCATCTTCCCTCCACTCGATCTTCAGCCGCCGACGCGTCGCGTCAGATCGGCATGTTCATGATTTCCTGGTACGCCGAGACCAGCCGGTTGCGCACTTCGACCGCGCCGCGAAACTGCACGCTGGCCTTCTGCATCTCGAGCATCACCTGCGGCAGGTCCATCCCGGGCTGGCCACGCTCGAAGGCGGTCGCGGCCGCGCGTGCACGCTGCTGGGACGCATTGACCTGGTCGAGGCCCCCCTTCAGCACGGCGGCAAAGCTCACCGTGGTGCGGGAGTCGCCGCCATTCGGCGCCGCGGGCGCGCCGATGGCCGCCGTTGCGCCGCGCGTGGCATCGCCGATGCCGCCCGCCTGGCTGCGCAGCGTGCGGATCTGCGAGAGCACGCGGTCGATGTCCATCTGGCTCATGTCGCGGGGACCTCCACACCGGCGGCCCGAAGCCGCGCAAGCTTGTAGCGCAGGGTTCGCGGGCTGATCCCGAGCCGGCGCGCGACGGACTCGCGCGTGGCCTGGGGCGAACTCAGCGCATCGAGGAGCACCTGGCGTTCCGCCCGTTCACGGGAGCGCGCGAGTGCACCGTCCGCCGCGCCGGCCCGGACGGCGCTCGAGGCCGCGACGATGCCAGCTGGCGCGGAGTCGGCGTCGCCCAGCGGGTCCAGCTCGAGGTGTGACGCCTCGATTACCGGGGCATTGCAGAGGATCAGCGCGCGCTGCAGCACGTTGTCGAGCTCGCGCGCATTGCCCGGCCAGGGGTGGGTCAGCAGCACGTGGGCCGCCTCGGCCGATAGTGCGGGGATCGGCGCAGCCGGCTTCACCCGCAGCGCGAGCAGCTGGATCGCGATCGGCAGGATGTCGTCGCGGCGCTCGCGCAGGGGCGCAAGCTGCAGGGGGAAGACGTTCAGGCGGTAGTACAGGTCTTCGCGGAAGCGACCCGCGGCCACCTCGGCGCGCAGGTGCCGGTTCGTCGTGGCGAGCACCCGGACGTCGAGCGCGAGCGCCTGGCGGCCACCGAGGCGCTCCACCTCCCGCTCCTGCAGCACGCGCAGCAGCTTGGCCTGCAGCCCGAGCGGCATCTCGGAGATCTCGTCGAGCAGCAAGGTGCCGCCCTGGGCCTGCTCGAACTTCCCGGCGTGGCTGGCGTGCGCGCCCGTGAAGGCCCCGCGCTCGTAACCAAACAGCAGGGCCTCGAGCATGCTCTCGGGGATGGCCGCGCAGTTCACCGCCAGGAACGGGCGATCCGCCCGCGGCGACTGGCGGTGGATGAACCTCGCGAGCACTTCCTTGCCGGTGCCCGACTCGCCCGAGATCAGCACCGTGCAGTCACTGGCGGCAACGCGCCGCGCCAGGCCGATCAGGCGTCGGGACCCCTCGGCCACCGCAACCGGTTCGACGAGGTCTGCCGCGGGCCGGGTGCGCGTCAAGGCCGGCATGTTCTGCTCCGTCATCGCATTCTCCGCGCCCGCCTCGAGGCGCTGTGTCAGCGAAGGAGCAAGAAGCGTGCCGGGGCACGCAGGTGCCGGGCGGTGTGACCGGCGTCACACGAGGTGGCGCCGAAGCGCCGCCGGCGTCAATCTTCCGTCGGGGACTCGGGTCCGGCCAGGCCGAGCTTGCGCATCTTCTCGACGAGGGTGGTGCGTCGCAGGCCGAGCAGCCGTGCGGCCTGCGCCACCGTGCCGCCCGAGCGCTCGAGCGCCTGGGTGACCAGGCTGAGCTCGATCGCCTGGAGGTGTGCCTTCAGGTCGAGGCCTTCCTCGGGCAGGCGATGCGCGCCCGGGGCCGCACCAGCCGCTTCCGCCTGTTCAGGCTCCAGGAGCCCGATCGACTCCATCTCGGTCAGCGCGGTGTCCAGCGACGTGGCGTCCAGCGCCGCGGGCCGATGGAAGCTGCCGGTGCCCGTACCCCATCCCAACCCCGAGCCCGGTGTCGCGGCCTCGCCGGGCGGCGGCAGCGCACCGTACTGGCCGAACAGGTCGGCGACAGGCTCGGCTGGACGGTAACGGGGGGGCAGCTGCAGCAGGTCGACGTTGCCGTCGGTGCTCAGGATGCTCAGCCGCTCGACGAGGTTGGCCAGTTCGCGGACGTTGCCGGGCCACGGGTGCTGCCGAAGGGCCTCGAGGGCGCGTGGCGTGAAGCGCAGCGCGCGACGGCCCGAATCCACGTTCTGCGCAACGAACTCGGCGATCAGGTCGTCGAGATCGGCGACGCGTTCGCGCAGGCTCGGCATCTCGATCGGAAAGACGTTGAGGCGGTAGAACAGGTCGCCGCGGAACTGTCCGCGCAGGATCGCCTCATCGAGGTTGCGGTGGGTCGCCGCGACGATGCGCACGTCGCAGCTGATCGGCTGGTGGTTTCCCACCCGCTCGAATACCCGCTCCTGCAGCACGCGCAGCAGCTTCACCTGCATCGGCAGGCTCATGTCACCGATCTCGTCGAGAAACAGCGTGCCGCCCTCGGCGATCTCGAAACGGCCCCGGCGCGCCGAGTAGGCACCGGTGAAGGAACCCTTCTCGTGACCGAACAGCTCGCTCTCCAGCAGTTCGCCCGGGATCGCGCCACAGTTCACGGCCACGAAAGGCCCGTTGCGGCGCCGGCTCGATTCGTGCACCGCCCGCGCCACGACTTCCTTGCCGGTACCGGACTCGCCGAGGATCAGGACCGATGAGTCGTGCGCCGCGACCTGGCGGATCAGGTGCACGACCTCGCGGATCGCCGGCGAGCGACCGCTCGGCATCCGGGCCTGGCCCGAAGCGCTGCCTGGACCGGTCATGTCGGGCACGCCGGCCGCTTGAAAAGATCTGACCAAAAGGCTCCCCTTCCGACTCGCGGCTGCATTCTGTCCCATGGGACTGGCCCGGGCGGCGTGCATCGCGCGCCTTCGGCGGGGCCGAAGCGTGCGCTGGGTCACATTCCCCCACATCGGGGGGGCCGGGTTCCTCAGCGGCGCGCTTGCCGCACCCCGGCAATCTGCCGCCGGTGGCGCCGGAAGACAAGCTTCTCGATGTGATCGGTCACGGCGTCCTGCAGCCCCTCGAACCGCACGTGCACCGTGCCGTGGTGTGCGTCAGGCGCGTCTTGCCGGGCACCCACGACGATCCCGGGGAGCGTGAGCGGATCGACCATGAAGGGCTTGAGATGGATCTCCACGAGCCCGGGGGTCCCGGCCGCGGGGGCCGCTTCACCCGCCCCCAGGCTCCAGACGATCCCCTGCGCATTGAAGCGCAGCGGGCGCGGTGCCGGGCGGGCCTGGGCGGTGGCCACGAGGTGTCCCAGCATGTCGAGCAGCAGGTTGACCTTGAGGTCGATCCGGCGCAGGTCGGCGGCGTGGGGTCCGTCTTCGTCCGGCTTCTCGGCGCCGGTGTGCTCCTCGAGCGCCGTGCAGCCCTGCAGCAGCCGCAGGTTGCGCTCCGACCAGCCGGCCAGGGCCGCGTCCGAGGGCTCGTCGGCGAGTGGATGGAACGCCACGGGCAACACGTCGGCGTAGGCCAGCTCGTCGTGCAGGATCACCGTATCGCCGAACTCGCCCACGGGCGCTCCCCTCAGTGCGGCCGCCCGTTCTCCCGGGGCATCAGCCAGGCCATGACGCGATCCGACTCTAGCACCGCGGCGCGCACGGCCGCGAGGGTGGCGCTCGCCTCGGTCAGCGCCTCGGGCCCTGCCCCCTTCAGCGCATGCTCGAGGGCGGCCAGCCTGGCGCGGCGTCGCGCGAGATGCGCCGGTACCTCGCTCCATGCTCCGCGGCCGGTGAGCTCGACGAGGTGCTGGGTGTCGGCGACGACGGCGTCGGCGAGGCGGAGGCGGCGCTCCGTCATCCCGCGGCCTGACGGGCGTTGCGTGCGCTGGCCGGGATCGCGATCCACGCGCTGCGGATCTCCTGCATCAGCGCGCTGCAGTGATCGAGCAGGCCGGTGTCTTCTGACGCATGGGCCCGCAGCAGCTGCCGCGAGAGGTAGTCGTAGAGCCGGTCGAGGTTGACGGCGAGCGCGCCACCCGAGCCCAGGTCGACGCTCGCACGCAGCTCGCCGATGATCGCCAGCGCCCGCTGCAGGTGCTGGCACTTCTCGGCCTTCTCGCCGCGCTCCATGCAGCCCCGCGCCTGGGCGAAGCGCGACAGCGCGCCGTCCATCAGCATCAGGACCAGGCGATGCGGGTCGGCCGCCGCGACGCCACCGTGAGTGGCGACCATCTGGTACGCCGCCAGTTTCGAAGAAGGATTGAAGCTCATGCCGCGCTCCGGTGCAGGAATCTGTCACCAGATGTAACGGCGGCGTGCGCCCGGACTTGAGTGCGGTCAGCCGAGCTGCTGCGCGAGATAGCGGCTGGTGTTCTGCATCCCGGAGAGCATCGAGTCGAGCGCGGTGAACTGCGCGCGGTAGCGGCGCTCGACGGCTGCCATCCGTTGATCGAGTGCATCACGCTCGCGGGTCAGCGCGCGCCTGGACTCGTTCAGCGACTGGGTGCGCCCGGTGAGCTGTCCCTCGCCGCCAATGGCCTGGTCGATCAGCGTGTTCAGCTTCGCCGCCACGCCCTCGTCGGAACCGAACAGCCGACCCACCGAGCCGTAGTCCGTAGCCAGGGCGGCATTCAGTCGCGCCTCGTCGAGCCTGAGGTTGCCGTCGGCCCCGAAGCTCACGCCGATCGACGACAGCGTGTCGTAGGGTGCCGAGGCCGTCGGCGAGGTCGCGCCCAGCTCGCGGCGGATGCTGTTCTCGAGGCCGCGCAGCATGGCGTCGCCGAGCAGTGGCCCGCCCACGCGCGTGTTGGGATCATAGGCACGCAGCCTCGACATGGTCGAGGCCAGCGTGTTGTAGTCGGTGACGAACTTCTGCACCCGCTCGCGCGTTGCCGTGGTGTCGTTGGCGACCGTGAGGTTCAGCGTGGTGTCGCGTTTCGCGGCCAGCAGGTCGATCGTCACTCCCTCGATGGCGTCGGTCACCGCGTTGCTGGCGCTGGTGACCGTGAAGCCGTCCACGCGGATCTCGGCGTCGCGGGCGGCGTTCACCTGCGTCAGCGCACCGCTGCCGCCGGCGAACTCGAAGGCCTGCAGGCCCCCGTCGCCGTCGCTGGCCGCGACCTCGATCGCGTTGGTCGCGCCTGTGAGCCGCGAGGTCAGCACCAGGCGCGCGCCGTCGCTGGCATTGATGATCGTGGCCTGGATGCCGGTATTGCCGGTGGCGCGATTGATCCCCGCCCGCAGGTCGGCGAGCGTCGCCGCGCCCTCCTCCAGCGTCACGGAGAACGTGCTCTCGCCCTGGGTGAAAGTCAGCGTCCCGGTCCCGATGACGGTGGCGCTCCCGCCGGCATAGGCCTGCGACGCGAGCTTGTGGGCGCTCGCCAGATCGCGCACCTCGATCCCGTAGGTGCCCGCCACGCTGTTCGCGCCGGCCGTTGCGGTGAAGACCGCGGAGTCGGCCGAGCTGGCTTTGCGGGCCTGGAAGGCCGTCTCGGTCTTCAGGGTGGAGAGCGAAGTCTGGAGCGTGGACAGGGCCCCGCGCAGCGTGCCGGTAGCCGTCAGCCTGGAGTCGATCTGGGTCTCGCGGCGCTTGATGCGCGCCTCCTGTGGCGCCCGCTCGGCCGCCACGAGCTGGTTGACCAGCGCGTTGACGTCGAGCCCGGAGCCGAGGCCCGATGCGGTAAGACCGGCCATGCTCAGGCCTTGCCCTTGAACATCGTGCCGGCGGCGCCCTCGAGCACCGCAGCGACGCGGGCCCGTGTCGCATCCGGGATTTGCCTGACGACGCTGCCGCCGGCGTCACGGACGGTGACGATCGTGCGCTTGCTCGCCGCGTCATAGGCGAAACTGAGATCGCGGCCGGAACGCTGGACGAAACTGTCGAGCTGCGTGGCGACGGCCTGCTGTTGCTCGACGTCGCGCTCGGGCAGCTTGGGGCGCACCAGCGGCGGCATTTCGGGCAGCGCCACCTTCGTCTGCTTCGCCAGCGGCGCCGAGCCCGTTCCCGGGACCGGTCGGGTCTGCATCGCGGCGCTGGCCATGTTGACGGTTTCTGAACTCATGACGGTTACCTCGTCACGCGGAAAAGGCGTAGAGCGGCACCTTGCGGTGCCGCCCTGCGCCGGTCGGAGCCGGCTCTTTCAAGCCTGGCCCTCATGGGTCAACTCCGGATCATCGCAGCAGCGCGAGCACGTTCTGCGGCGCCGAGTTGGCCTGCGACAGGATGGCGATGCCGGCCTGCTGCAGGATCTGGCCGCGGGTCAGCGCGGCGGTCTCGGCAGCGAAGTCGGCGTCCATGATGCGCGAGCGCGAGGCCGACATGCTCTCCGAGGCCGTCTGCAGGCTGGAGATCACCGATTCGAAGCGGTTCTGCACGGCACCGAGGCTGGCGCGCGTCTCGTTGACCGTGTCGAGGGCGGTGCTGACCGCCGTGAGGGCCGCGGTCGCGCCTCCAGCAGTCGAGATGTCGACCGCGTTGACACCAAGAGCCGTCGCATCCATGTCCGCGATCGCCGCGACCGTGATCGTCTGGCCGTTGTCGGCGCCGACCTGGAAGTCCGTTGCAGCAAACGAACCATCGAGCAGCTCGATGCCGTTGAACTGCGTCTGGCCGGCGATGCGGTCGACTTCGTCGATCAGCATGTCCGCCTCGGCCTGCAGGGCGTCGCGGTCGGTGGCGCTGTTCGTGCCGTTGGCGGCCTGCACGGCCAGCTCACGCAGGCGCTGCAGGTTGTTGCTGATCGAGCCGAGCGCGCCTTCGGCGGTCTGCGCGAGGGAGATCGCATCCGAGGCGTTGCGGGCGGCCTGGTTGAGACCGCGGATCTGCGAGGTCATGCGCTCGCTGATCGCAAGGCCGGCGGCGTCGTCCTTGGCGCTGTTGATGCGCAGGCCCGAGGACAGGCGCTGCAGGGCCGTCGACTGCGCGGCGCTCGAGGTGTTGAGGTTGCGCTGCGCCGTCAGCGAAGCGACGTTGGTGTTGATCATCTGGGGCATGGAGCAAACTCCTGGTCTGTGGTTGCTCCGGAACACCCCGGAGCCTCGGGTTTCAGTGCCTTGCGCGTCCCTCGCGGGCTGCGCCGTCCTGTACTCCCGTTATCGTCTCGGTATGTCCTGACTTGAGCGGATTCGGTTGCGGCGTGCGGGACTGTGACGCGCTTCACGCGGCGCGTCAGAGGTAATCGAACAGCGACATCCGCGCGACCTGCGCGTAGGACTGCTGCGCCGCCTGCAGGCCGACCATCTGGGCGTTCATCCGCGAGATCGCCTCGGCGTAGTCGACGTCGCGCAGGCTGGAGAGCGTGGTGTTGAGCTCGAGTTCAAGCGCCTCGCGGGCGCTGGCCGAAGCCTCGAGCCCCGCGAGCCGGGCACCCGTGTCGGCGCGCACGGCGAGCAGGTGTTCGAACGCATTGTCGAGGTCCTGCTGCAGCCCGCCCATCGCCGAGGCGAAGCGCGCCGCGCCGCCAGCTCCTGTCCGGGGCGCTTCGACGACGTCGATCAGGGCGGCGAGCGTGCCGAATACGTCGCCGCTGGAGGCGGCGCGGATCGCGTAGCGGTCGCCCGCCGCCGGGGCGCCGTCTAGGGTGACGCGCGCGCCGAGGAACTCGACCGACTGCCCGGGTGCGTGCGTGCCCGCGGCGCGGACCGCACCGCTGGCATCGACGAGTTCCCACGCGCCGGCGCTGCCGAAGCGCAGCGCGTAGTCCCCCGGTATCCAGGCGCCCGGATCGACCACGGCACCGGTGTCGATGCGGCCGCTGCCGGTGTTGCCCGGATCAGCGGATGTCGTGAAGACGCCGTTGCCCCTCGGGATCTGGCGGAACACCTCCTCGCCCGAGTGGCCCACGGCCACGCGCTGCGACGGGCTGACGTCGACCTCGCGCGAGAGCGAATCGCCCGAGTAGCTCACGCCCGCCGCGTCGCGCGCGAACGGCGGCAGGTTGTCGCGCATTCCACCGAACAGGTAGCCGCCCGCGCCATCGGCCCGGTTGGCCACCGCGAGCATCTGGTCGCGGAGCTGCCGGAGCTCGGCGCCGATCAGCCTGCGGGAGCCGTCGTCGAGCGCGCCGCTGTTGGCCTGGACCGCGAGTTCGCGCGCGCGCTGCAGCACGCTGCCGGCGTCGGCCAGCGCGCCCTCCTCCAGAGCGAGGCGCATGGTCGCCAGCTCCGAGTTGGTGGCGTACTGGCGCGAGGCGGCCAGCGTGCGCTCGAGGGTGTCGATGCGGCCGGCGGCGACGGGATCGTCCGCCGGGCTCTGGGCGCGTCGCCCCGAGGCGAGTTCGGTCTGCGTGCGCGCGAGTGCAGCCTGCTGCCGCAGCATGGCCTGCACCGGCTTTTCCTGCATCGTGAGCGTGGAGATCCTCATCGGGGCGTTCCTCAGCGCGTGGAGTCGAGCAGGGTCTGGAACATCTCGTTCGCGATGCGCACGAGCTGGGCCGAGGCCTGGTAGGCCTGCTGGTAGCGAAGCAGGTTCGCGGCCTCTTCATCGAGGTTGACCCCGGAGACGCTGCGACGCTGGGCGACCGCCTCGTCGCGCATGATCGTCTCGGCCTCGAGGTTCGAGGTCGACTGCCGCGCGGTGATGCCGACGCCGGTGGCGAGGCCGGTCGCGGCGCTGGCGAGCGACATCTCCCCGCCATCGAGGCGCCCGGTCGAGAGGCTGCGCGCCAGCTCGAGGGCATTGCGGTTGTCGCCGGCGGCCACGCCGGTGCTGGATGCCGCGGCCGCGGCCACGCTTGACGGGTCTGCGACGGCCACGCCGAACCCGCGGATCACGCTGCGGGTCGGCTGCACCAGGAAGCGATCGCCCGCCACGGGCGTGCCGCTGAGGGTCAGGGAGAATCCGTCGGCGCGGAGCGGGTCCGCGGCGCTGCCGGTCCCGGCGAGGGGCACGGCGGCACCGGAGTCGAGCCGTCGCAGGGTCCAGCTGGCCCCGGAATACTCGAGCTGGTAGTCGGTGCCGGTCAGGGCACGGCTGTCGCCCAGTTCGCCCGCCAGCGTCGCGTTGCCGAGGTTCCCCGAGGCAGGCAGCACCGAGGGCGCGCCCGAGTCGAAGAAATCGCCGCCCGGCGCGCCGCGCAGGTCGGTGCCGGCGCGATGCTGGGTGTTGATCGCGTCGGCGAGCCCCGCCGCAATGCGGCCCAGCTCGTTGCGAGCCGGATCGAGGACCTGGCTGCGGAAGTCGAGCAGCCCGCCCATCGAGCCGCCGCTCAGCGAGGCGGTGACGTCGCTGACGCCCTGGTCGCCCTCGAGCATCACGCGGGGCCGGGACGGATCGAACGGGTCCGGCTGGCTGGTGATCCGTGAGGCGACCTCACCCACGACCAGCGCCTGGCCGTTGCCGATGAACACGTTCAGGCCGTTGCTGCCCTGCGGGACCGTATTGACGGTGACCTTGGCCGACAGCTCGTCGAGCATCCGGTCCCGGGCGTCGAGCAGGCCGTTCGGCGGTTCCTCGAGGGCCGCGTAGCCGGCGGCGATGTCTCGGTTGAGCCGGGCGATGCCCTCGGCGAGCCGGTTGATCTCCCCGGCTTCGGTGCGCAGGCGCAGGCTGACGTCCTGGTCGAGCGACGACAGCCGGGCATCGAACCCGTGCAGCCGCTCGGCGACGCTGCGTGCCTCGCCGATCAGGGTCTGGCGGGCGGCCAGCGAGGCGGGTTCGGCAGCCACCGCCTGGAGGGCGCTCTCGAGCTCTCCCAGTGTCGCGGAAAGCCCTGCCGAGGGATCGCCGAGCATGTTGGCCACCCGCGTGGATTCGGAGGCCAGGACGTCCAGCCGCGCCGTGGCACTGGCACCCGCCCGTGACTGGTCGATCAGGAACTGATTGACCTGCCGGGCCACGGTGCCGACCTCGACACCGTTGCCCACCCAGGCCGTGCCGACGGGCACGGAGGTCCGCGTCTGCAGCTCGACCCGCTGGCGGACGTAGCCCTCGGTCGTGGCGTTGGCGATGTTCTGGCTGGTCGTGTCCAGCGCCCGCTGCATGGCCAGCAGCCCGCTCAGGCCAGTCGACAGCACATTAGGCATCCGCGATCACTCCAGCGGTACGTTGCCCCGGTATCGGCAAGGAATTGCCGCCCTTTAGCCTGGCGTCCAGCAATCGCCCGACGGTCTCGGCCACCGCGGTCAGTTTCTGGGCATAACGCGGGTCGGTGGCGTAGCCGCCACGTTGCAGCGCGTTGGCGAAGGCCGCGACGTCGTCGCCGGTGCCGCGCGCGGCGGCGTAGCGACCGCTGCGGCCGATCAGGCTGACATAATCCGCGACGCTCTCCTCGGGTCCTGAGTAGGCCCTGAAGCGCTCGACGCGCTGCTCGGCGACGCCATCGATGAATTCCAGCGTCCTCGAGCCCACGGCCCCGCCCTGCCAGTTGCCGCTGGCCTTGATGCCGAACAGGTTGAAGCTGACGCGGCCGTCGGCGCCGGTGGGCATCGAGGCGCCCCAGCCAGTCTCCAGCGCGGCATGCGCCAGCAGCGCGCGCGGCGCAACGCCGAGCGCGGTCGCTGCCTTTTCGACGGCCGGCAGCATCCGCTCGACGAAGGCCTCGGGCGAGCCGCCAAGCCGCGGCGCGCCCGCCGCGGCGGGCGCCGCGGCCCGCGTCGCGGGTCCGGCAGCCGCGCTGGCCGCCGTGGCCTGCTCGTCCGGCACGCTTCCGGCCTGCTGCAGCTGCCGCACCAGCACCTCCGCCAGCCCGAGCCCCTTGCCGCGCGACATCTCCACGGCCAGCTGGTCGTCGAACATGTCGCGGTAGAAGCCGCTCTCCTGGGAGTCGAAGAGGGAGTCACCCATGCTCGCGCTGCGCATGCTCTCGAGCATCATCCGCGTGAAGATGCTCTCGAACTGCCGGGCCGCCTCGCGCAGGGCCTCGGGCCGTTCCGCGCGCGCGGCATGCTTGAGGCCGCCGAGGGCCTGCAGGTCGGTGTATGCGGTCGATGCAGGTTCGATCGCCATCGCGGCGGCCCTCCGTCAGATCACGATCAGCTCGGCGCGCAGCGCGCCGGCCTGCTTGAGCGCCTCGAGGATCGCCACGAGGTCGCCGGGGGCCGCGCCCACCTTGTTCACGGCCGACACGATCTCGTCGAGGCTGACGCCCGAGTCGAACTTGAACATGCGCCCCTGCGGCTGCTCGACCTGCACGTCGGAGCGTGGCGTGACCACCGTCTCGCCCTGCGAAAACCCGTTGGGCTGGCTGACGTCGAGCCGCTCGGTGATGGTGACGGCCAGCGAGCCGTGGGTGACCGCCGCGGGCCGGACGCGGACGTTGGAACCGATCACCACGGTGCCGGTGCGCGAGTTGACGATCACCCGGGCCGGCGCCTCGCCGGGATCGACGTCGATCTGCTCGAGCGTCGAGACGTAGGCGATGCGCTGCGAGGCATCGACGGGTGCCGTGACGCGCACCGACACTGCGTCGAGCGCCTCGGCCGTGCCCTCGCCCAGCAGCTTGTTGATGCCGGACGCCAGGCGTGTCGCCGTGGTGAAGTCCGGGCTGTGCAGGTTGAGCGTAACGTGCGGCTCGGTCGCGAAGTTCGTGGGCACCGTGCGCTCCACCGTGGCGCCGTTCGGGATTCGCCCGCCGCTCGGCACGTTCAGGGCGATGCGCGACCCGTCCTTGCCGGAGACACCGAAGCCACTGACGATCAGGCTGCCCTGGGCCATGGCATAGACCTCGCCGTCGACGCCGCGCAGCGGGGCCATCAACAGCATGCCGCCACGCAGGCTCCCTGCGTTGCCGATCGAGGCGACCGTGACGTCGATCGTCTGCCCTGGCTTGGCAAACGGCGGAAGCTCCGCGCTGACCGTCACGGCGGCCACGTTCTTGAGCTGCGGGTTGACGTTGGGCGGGATCGTGACCCCGAAGCGCGCGAGCATGTTCTTGATGCTCTGCACCGTGAACGGAGCCTGGCTGGTCTGGTCTCCCGTGCCGTCCAGCCCGACCACGAGACCGTAACCCACCAGCTGGTTGCTGCGGACCCCCGCCACGGACGCCAGGTCCTTGACCCGCTCGGCCGCCGCCTGCGGCGCGGACAGCGCAGCGATTGCGGCGAGCAGTGTCGCGGCGATCAGGCGGATCGAGCGGGCGTTGGGCGAATTCAGGGGGAGCGGCATGGCAGTCCTCAGAACGGCAGCAGCGGCGAGTTGAAGAAGCGCGCGAGCCAGCCCGGTGCATTGGCGTCGGCGAGCGCGCCGCGGCCCGCGTAGGTGATCGTGGCGTTGGCGACCTTGTACGAGGGGATGGAGTTGTCCGGCTCGATGTCGATGGTCCGCACCAGCCCGGAGATCCGCACCAGCTCCTTGCCCTGGTTGATCGTGATCCACTTCTCGCCGCGCACGAGCAGGTTGCCGTTGCCGAGCCGCCGCGCGATCGTCACGGTGATGTCGCCCTGGAGGCGGTTGCTCTGGCGGCTGGAGCCCTCGCCGTCGAAGCTGGTCTCGTTCTCGACGCCCATCTCCAGCACCGGGACGCCGTTGACGGTGACCGGTCGTCCGGCGATCGTCGGCCCCGGCAGGTCGACGGAGGTGCCCTTCTTGGTGGACGTGCTCGAGCTCTTCGAGGCGTTGGTGTTCTCGCTGAGCCGGATCGTCAGGATGTCGCCGACCCGCCGCGCCACGGCGTTCTCGAACAGCGGCACGTCGTGGCCCGCCTGGTAGATCGCGCCGTTGGCGGCGGCCACCGGCGGCACCTCCTCGGGAACAGAGGGGCCCCAGCCGGCATCGGCCAGGGGATCCGTGGTCTGGCACCCGGCGATGAGCACGAGGGCGGCGAGCGACGCCAGGCGCGTGATCGCGTGGCGCGTGATGTGGCGATTCATCGTTCAGCGTCCTGCTCAGAGCCGCGAGGTGAGGTATTCGAGCATCTGGTCGGTGGTGGAGATCGCCTTCGAGTTCATCTCGTAAGCGCGCTGCGTCTCGATCATGCTGACCAGTTCCTCCACTACGTTGACGTTCGACGACTCGAGCGACCCCTGCTGCACGGCCCCGAGGCCATTCAGGCCCGGGGTGCCGGCCTGCGGCGGTCCGCTCGCGGCCGACTCGAGCAGCAGGTTCTCGCCGCGCGGCTGCAGGCCGGCGGTGTTGATGAAGTCCACCAACTGCAGCGTGCCCACCTGGTTCGGGGCCGGCTGCCCGGCCAGCTGAACACTCACCGTGCCGTCGCTGCCGATCGAAACCGACTGCGCCCCGTCCGGGATCGAGATGGCGGGCTGCACCGTGTAGCCGCTGGACGTGACCAGCTGGCCCTGGGCGCTGACCTGGAAGCTGCCGTCGCGGGTGTAGGCGGTCGAGCCGTCGGGGAGCAGCACCTGGAAGAACCCGCGGCCGTTGATCGCGACGTCGAGCGAATTGCCCGTGACCTGCAGGCTGCCCTGCGTGTACATCTTCTCCGTGGCCACCACGCGCGCGCCGGTACCCAGGGAGAGACCGGAGGGCAGCTGGGTGTCCTGCGACGCGGCGGCGCCGACCTGGCGGACGTTCTGGTAGAGCAGGTCCTCGAACGAAGCCCGGCCTTTCTTGAATCCCGTGGTGCTGACGTTGGCAAGGTTGTTTGCCGTGACGCTCATGCGGGTCTGCTGCGCGTCGAGTCCGGTCTTGGCGGCCCAGAGTGCGGGTTCCATGTCGTGTTACCTCAGTGGTTCGGGTGGCCCGGGGCTCAGCCCTGGGTGCGCAGCAGGCTCGCCGAGCTGCGCGCGTTGTCCTCGGCGGCGCGCATGGCCTTGACCTGCATGTCGAAGCGGCGCGAGAGCTCGATCATGTTGACCATCGCCTCGGCGGTATTGACGTTGCTCGATTCCAGCGCGCCGGTGGCGAGGCGCACGCCGGCGTCGGCCGGCGCATCCGCGCCGTCCTTCTGGCGGAACAGACCGTCGGTGCTGCGCTCGAGCTGCGCCGCCTCCGGGTTCACCAGCTTGATTCGACCGACGGTCGCAACGGTCTGCGGCCCCTGGCCGAGCGGCACGATGGACACCGAGCCATCGCTCCCTACCGTCAGGGAGGCATTGGGTGGCACGACGATCGGCCCGCCATCGCCCAGCACGGGGTGGCCCGCGCCGGTGCGCAGTTGTCCGGAGACGTCCAGCTGCAGGTCGCCGGCCCGGGTATAGGCCTCGCGGCCGTCCGGCCCCTGCACGGCGATCCAGCCATCGCCCTTGACCGCGACATCGAGCTCGCGTCCGGTCGTCATCAGCGCGCCACCGCTGCGGTTGAAGCCCACGGTCGAGGTGGTCGCATACGCGCGCGTGTCGAAGCCAGGGCCATCGACGATGCGCGTCATGAATGCACTGAGGTCCGCGCGGAACCCGGTGGTCGAGGCGTTGGCCAGGTTGTGGCTGTTCGACGCCTGGGCGCGCAGCGTCTCCTTGGCGCCCGACATCGCGACGTACAGGAACTTGTCCATGGCTGGCTACCCCTGGCCCGTCGATCAGCGGATGTTCAGGATGGTCTGCGCCACCTGGTCGGTGGCCGAGATCATCTGGGCGTTCGCCTGGAAGTTGCGCTGCGCGCCGATCATCGCGACGAGCTGCTCGGTGATGTCGACGTTGGAGGATTCGAGCGCGCCAGCCTGCACCAGCCCGAGGCCCGAGTTGCCGGCCTGTCCGCGCAACGCCTGGCCCGAGTCGCCGGTTTCCGACCACGCCGTGTCACCCAGCGGCTGCAGCCCGTTCGGGTTCGAGAACTGGGCCAGCGCCACCTGGCCGAGCGCGATCGAGCGGCCGTTGGTGAAACGCGCCTTGATCACACCGTCCGATCCAGTCTCGATCCCCACCAGGCGGCCCGTCGTGAAGCCGTCCTGCGTGACCGCGCTCACGCTGAAGGAATTGCCGAACTGGGTCGTCTCCGACACGTCGTAGGTGAGCGAGATCGGCGCGGCGCCCGTGGCCGGCGTGAACGGCGGGAAGCTGACCTGTCCGTCCGCCGGAGCGGCGAGCGCACCGGAGCTGGTGTATGAGAGCGACTGCGGTGCACCGACCGCGCTGCCATCGATGAAGAGGTGCTGCTGCCAGCTGTTGGCCGCTGCGTCGCGGACGAAATAGACCGTTGCAGTGTGGGCGGCGCCCAGCGAGTCGTAGACCGTCATCGAGCTGGCGTGGTTGTAGCTGTTGGGGTCGGCGGCGCTGAAGGGCACGCTGGAGGGGACCTGCGCGCTCGCGGGCAGGTTGGCGACCACCTCGATGCGCGTCGTTGCCGCCGGGGGGCTTTCGCTGTTGACCAGTCGCAGGTCGGACAACGCGCCGGTGTTGAAGCCGCCCTGGGGCAGCGGCGGGTAGATCTGCAGCCGCTGCTTGCTGCTGTTGACCACGTAGCCCTCGCCGTCCATCTGGAACGCGCCGGCCCGGGTGTAGTTCAGCGAGCCGCCGTCCTTCAGGATGAAGAAGCCCTGGCCGCTGAGCGCGAGGTCAAGGTTGTTCTCGGTGAACTCGATGTTGCCCTGCGAGAACTGCTGCTTGATCGCGCCGACGCGCACGCCGGCGCCGGCCGACTGGCCGCTCGAGCCCGAGCTGGATGCGGAGAAGAGTTCGGCGAATTCGGTGCGCGACCCCTTGAATCCCGTGGTGGCGTTGTTCGCGATGTTGTTGGCCGTGACGGACAGCTCCGCCTGCGCGGCATTGAGTCCCGAGATGGCGACGTTGAAGCTCATGTTGCGTTCCTCTTCAAGTGTTTCCGTGTCTTTGGCTGGAGCCGCGTGCTCACATCACGCGCCGCACGTTGGCGAGTGACACCGCGCCACTCGCGGTGTTGAGGGTCAGGCCCTGGCTGGTGGCGTCGATGCTCACGCTGTCCACGCGCTGCGACAGCAGCAGCGGCAGCGATTCCGCCCGCCCGCCGGTGCGGGCCACGGCCTCGAACCGGTACATGCCGGCCGGTGCCGCGTCGCCACCGTCGGTCAGGCCGTTCCAGCTGAACTCGACGCTGCCTTCCGCTGCAGGTGGCTGGAACCGGCGCACGAGCGCGCCCGTAGCGTCGCGGACGGTCAGCTCGACGCTGGTCGCCCCGGCTGGCACGTCTATGGCCCCGTGGATCGGTGAGCCCCCGGTGAGCCGGGCAGCCGAGGTTTCCGTCAGCACATTGCGCCCCACGAGCGCAGCCCCTTCCAGCACTTGCGAGGCCCGCGAGGCCTCGGCGAGTCCACTCATGGTCTGCTGCATGCCCTGGATGCCGGTCACGGTGCTGAACTGGGCGAGCTGGCCGAGGAACTCCGAAGGTTCGAGGGGCTTCAATGGATCCTGGTTCTTCAGCTGCGCCAGCATCAGCGTGAGGAACTGGTCCTGGCCGAAACCGCGCGTCGGGTCATTGGCCGCCGCCGCCGCCCGTGTCGCCGTCGCGGCGGGGCTGTTGCCCAGCGCGTCCACGAGGCTCACTGGCCGATCCTCAGCGTGGCCAGGAGCATGTCGCGGGACGCGTTCATCACCTCGACGTTGTTCTGGTACGAGCGCGAGGCGGAGATCATGTCCACCATCTGCTCGACCGCGTTGACGTTCGGTGCGTAGACGTAGCCGTTGGCATCGGCCAGCGGGTTTCCGGGTTCGTAGCGCGCGAGGGCGGGCGCCTCGGACTCGACGATGCCGCGGACGCGCACGGCTGCGCCAGCCTCTGCACCCGCCGTTGCGGCGCGGACCGCCTCGAACACGGGGTGCCGGGCCTTGTACACCGACGCGGCGTCTCCCGCGACGCTGTTCGCATTGGCAAGGTTGCTCGCCACGGTATTGAGCCGCACGGACTGCGCGGCCATGCCGGACCCGGCGATATCGAAGACCTTGAAGGTGGACATCTTTGATCCTCCGCGGACGGCGCCGCGACTACTGGCCCGTGATCGCGGTCATCAGGCCCTTGAACCGCGAGTTGATGAAGGTGAGCGTCGCCTGGTAGCGGACGGCGTTCTCCGCGAACGCCGACTGCTCGACCTGGACGTCGACGGTGTTGCCGTCGAGCGATGGTGCGAGCGGCGTTCGATACTTGAGTGCGGTGCCGTCGGCGCCCGCATCGGCGGGTGCCGCACCGCCGAGGTGGCCGCCGCGGGTCGTGGCGAGGCGCAGGGCACCGGGGTCCCCGGCGGCGCGGAGCGCGTCGCGGAAATCGAGGTCACGTGCCTTGAAGCCGGGCGTGTCCGCGTTCGCCAGGTTGCGGGCGATCAGTTCCGCGCGCTGCGAGCGCACGCGGAGTGCGTCGGCGTGCACTCCGATGTGGGCGTCGAGATTGATCACGGGGCGTACCTCCGCCAGAAAATTGGCTTTGCGGGGGAGGTAGCAAGCGGCATGCCATGCTGGCGAAGCCGCGGAAAAGGCCGGTTTCCGGCGCTGCCCGGTCACTTTTCCGTGACGTGGTTCTCGGGTGCACGGCAATGACCGGCCGCCTGCGCGGCAACTGCGGGCCACGCATCGGGGTATCGAGGTATGTATCGGCTCACGCGTGCGGGACTTGAGTGCCGGGTTTCAGCGCGGCACTGGCACGACGTTTGCTGTCTTCCCTGGTCATGGCATCGACCGTCAGCCGATTGGCTCGTTTCAGTTCCGCGATCTGGGCATTCGCCGTGGTCGCCTGCCCCTCGCCGGCGCTGGCGACCCCCGCGTTCGAGCCGCTCGATGCCCTGGCACACGCGGCGGAGCGCGGTCTTCGCGCGCTGGTGGCCGACGCGCATCCGGAGGCCGATCCGGCGGACATCAGGGTGGGGATCGGCGCACTGGACCCCCGGCTTCGGCTGCCGGCCTGCGGGACGCGCCTCGACGTCACGCTTCCGCCGGGCAGCACGCTCCGCCACCGCACGCTCGTCCGGGTCAGCTGCAGCACGCCAAAGGCCTGGAGTGTTCAGCTGCCCGCCACGCTGGAGGTAGAGGCCGGCGTGCTGGTGCTTCAGCGGCCCCTGGCCCGGGGAGCCGAACCCCGTGCCGCGGACGTGAGGATCGTCCGCCGGCGCCTGCCCGGGCTCTCTTCGGCCTACCTGTCCAGCCCGGATGACCTGGGTCCCTGGCGCCTGCGCCGCCCGCTCGACGCCGGTTCGCCGCTCGCCCGCGAGGCGCTGGAGCCCGCGCCGGTCGTCAAGCGCGGGCAGACGGTGACGGTGGTGAGCCATGCGGGTGGAATCGACGTCCGGGTGCGCGGAGAGGCCCTGGCCGACGCGGCCCCGGGCCAGCGGGTCAGGATCCGCAACCTCGAATCCCTCAAGATCATCGATGGCCTGGCCGTTGAATCAGGGCAGGTCCGGGTCGGGCCATGACGCGTTGGGCTAAAGTCCCGCCGCCGCCGGCCGTTAACCCAAGCGTAGGAACCGGAGGAAGACCCGGATGAGCACCAAGATCAACGGTATCGAACTGCGCCCGGCCGGGGTCGGCGGCGCGACGCCTGTCGCTCGGGTCCGCGATACCGCGGTTGCCGAGGGTGGCGACCCTGGCGTGCCCTCGGCTGACGTGCGGATCACCGATGCCGCCCGGCAGATGGCCACGCTGGAACGGCTGGTCGCGGCCGCGCCGGTCGTCAGCGAAGCCCGGGTTGCGGCCGTGAGCGAGGCGATTGCCCAGGGCCGCTATCGAGTCGATCCCGAGCAGGTCGCCGACCGGTTGCTGCGCGCCGATGCGGACCTCAGGGCAGCGGGCGGGGACGATACGGAATGAGCCAGCCGGATTCTGCGCAGGCGCTGGTGGCATTGCGCCGGCTCGTGGACGAGGAGCGTGCGCGTTTGGGAGAACTCGAGGCCTTGCTGGCCCGCGAGCACGACATCCTTGCGACCCAGTCCTCCGTCGAGGCGCTCGAGGACGCGTGCGCCGCACGCCAGGATTGCATGGGCCGCCTGCTCAGGATCCAGGACGAGCGCCGCGGCCTGCTGGCCGCATCAGGGCACGGAACCGACGCCCCGTCGATCGCCGCGTTCCTCGACGCACAGGACCCCTCCGGCGCCGTGCGCGCGGCGTGGGGCGAATGCGCCGAGCTGGCCCAGCGGTGCCGCGATCTCAACGATCGCAACGGGGCGCTGGTGGGCGCGCGGATGCGGCGCGTCGAGGGAATGCTGGGCGTGCTCACCGGGCAGTCGCGCGAAACCCAGGTTTACGGCCGCCAGGGTTACCGCGCCGCCCTGCCCTCGGGCCAGCTGCTGGCTGCCCAGGCCTGACCCGCGGCGCCCGGATCAACGCAGGCCGAGCCCGCCCGGGTTGAGCAGTCCGCCGGGATCGACGGCGGACTTGAGGTTCCGCAGCAGTCTGGCCGTCGCGGGCTCGAGCACTTCCACGTACGGGTAGGTCTTGCCGATCTGGTTCGACGCCGCCCCCATTTCCGTGAACACCTCGATCAGGCGCGCGCGCAAGCGCGCCACCAGCTCGCGTGCGGCCGGATCCGCCCGCGGCCGCCGCAACTTGGCGAGGTGGGTCGCGGACGGCATGCGCTCGTGGATCGGCAGCCACTCGTCGTACCAGTGGAAGACGGGCTCGAAGCTGAACGCGTTCGTACCGATGGCGATCAGCAGGTGGCTCATCCAGACGCGCCGGGCCGCCATCTCCGCCTGATGCGGTTCGAGCGCCTCCCTGCAGGCGCGGATGATCCGCTGGGCATCGCTGTGGGGAACCTTCGCGTTGAGCGCCGCCCAGCGCTCGCCGTCGGGTCCGAGCACGGCGTCAGGCTCGGGGAATAGGCTCGCACGCACCGCGCGCGGGATGCTGTCAACGATTTCGCGTCCACCGAGTGCGTCGCAGGCGGCGCGGCAGGCGGCGAGGTCCGCCTCCATCGCCGCTTCGTTGCGGCCCGTGCAGACCACGTGCAGCGAGTAGGCGTCCTCCGGCATGAAGTCGCGGCCGGCAGCGACAAGCTTCGCGCCCTGGCGGACACCCTTCAGCAGGCTGGACTCGCCCCGCACCACGTTGAGCAGCGTCCGCGCATCGCGTGCCAGATCGCCGGCGGACAGGTTCTTGCGGGTCGTTTCCGGATCGAAGACATAGGCCTCCTCGGTGGCTCCCGTGCGTGCCACCTCCGACAGCGCCGCGCCGGCCGCTTCCATGCCTTCGAACACGAAGGAGGCGAAGCCCGTGTGGGCCGGCGTCCGGATCAGCCGGAACGTCGCCTGCACCTTGACCCCGAGCGCGCCGGAGTCATGGATGAACAGGCCCGAGAGGTCGGGCCCGTAGGTCCGGTAGAACGGCTTGCTGGCACGCTGCACGGCGCATTGCCCGGTGCGTAGCAAGCTGCCGTCGGCCAGCACGATCTCCATGCCGAGCATGCAGTCAGCCGCAGTGCCGAAGCGCGCCGTGCCGAGGAACAACGCGCCGTTCGACAGGCCGCCACCCACGGTCGCCCTCGCGCCGGAGAACGTGCCGAAGAACGGGAGCCGCAGGCCGAGCGGCTTCAGCGCCTCGTGGATCTGCTTCCAGGTCACCCCGGCCTCGACCGTGATGTAGAGGTCGTCGGCGCTGATCTCGACGATGCGGTTGAGGCGCGAGGTGTCGACCATGACGGTGCGCGGGCGCTCAGCCAGATAGCCGCCGGTGTACGACATGCCGCCGCCGCGGGTGACGATCGCGTATCCCGCACAGGTGGCCGCGACGACGATTTCGGCCAGCTGCGCTGCATCGCCCGGCAGCAGCACGGCATCGATGGCGGCGCCCGTGCCGTAGACGTCGCTGCCCGCGTCACGGAGAGCCGCGGGATCGGTACGCACGTGCTCCGCGCCAAGGATGCCCGCGAACGCCTGCTGGAGATTCTGCATTGTCGACAACGCTCCCGCCTGTGTTCCCGGACGGGACTCTACCAGCCCGCGTAAGCAGAGCTACGGATGCAGAGGATCGTCCACAGGGCGATCATCCTCGCAGTCTTTTCCCCGGGGAGGTCGTCATGCAGTCGGTGAAGAAGATCCTGGTCGCGATCAAGGATCCGGGCGCGCGCTCGCTGCCCGCGGTCAACAAGGCCGCCCAGCTCGCGAAGTCATTCGGCGCCGAGCTCGTCCTGTTCCACGGGTTGTCGCAGACGGTCCTCGTCGACGCGCTCGAGGCCCAGCACGTCAGCCTGCGCGACTTCGAGAAGCAGCAGCTCGACCGCACGCTCGCGCGCCTCGAGACGCTGGCCACCCGGCTGCGCCGCCACCGCATCGAGGTCAGCGTCAGCGCGGCATGGGACTACCCGCCCTCCGAGGCCATCGTGCGCGCCGCGATGTCCGCCAAGGCGGATCTCGTCGTTGCCGAGCGCCATGCGGGTCGGCACGTCGCCGGCTGGATGCTCAGCTATACCGACTGGGAACTCCTCCGCCTCGCGCCCTGCCCTGTCCTGATCGTCAAGACGGGCAAGCCGTATCACCGTCCTCGCGTCATGGCGGCGGTAGACCCGCTGCATCAGCATGCGAAGCCCGTGAGGCTCGACGCCGAGATCCTGAAGTCCGCCGGTGCACTCAAGGAGGCGCTCCGCGGTACGCTGCAGGTCGTCCACGTATTCCCCCCTCCCGTGCTGGTCACCGCCGGCTGGGCCACGGGCCCCGTCGTGCTGCCTGGCGAGGGTGCCCAGGGTGCGGAGAAGCTTGCGCGACGGGCGCTGTCGGCCGAGCTGGATCGCCTGCCGCTGCCGCCGCACAAGGTATCCGTCGTCGAGGGCGTGCCGCGCGAGGCGATCCCTGCCGCAGCCAAGTCGCTCAAGGCCGGCATCGTGGTCATGGGCGCCGTCTCGCGCTCAGGTCTCAAGCGCCTGCTGATCGGCAACACCGCCGAGGCGGTGCTCGACGCCTTGCCCTGCGACGTGCTGATCGTCAAGCCAGGCCGGTTCCAGACCAAGGTTGCCCGCCGTGCTCGCGGCGCGCAGCTCATGACGATGCCGAGCTCCATGACCGTCTGACGACGGGATCGATCCATCCGGGACCGGGGCGCTCAGGGCCAGAGCGCTCCGGCCCAGAGCGCGGCGAGCATCAGCAGCAGCGGCGGTGCGACGGAACGCAGGTAGACCAGGCCCCCGCTTGCCCAGGCCACCACGAGCTTCGAGGCGGTGTTGGCGGTCATCGCCAGTCGCACTCCGAGCGCCGCATCCTGCAGTGCGATCGAGCCCTTGGCCTGCAGCGCCGCCGCGGATGCCGCGGCCGAGTGCGTGTCGGCAAACCCGCCCACCGCGATGCCCGTCAGCGCGCCTGTGGCCCCATACCGCCTCTCCAGCCAGGCGGCCAGCAGCAGCAGCGTGGTCACCGTTGCGCTGAAGGCCAGCGCGTGGCCGGGCTGGAACGCGCGGCCCCGCGGCCCGTCCTGTCCGTCGTGGGCAGGCAAGCGTCTCAGCCGCCAGAGCCCATGCAGGCCTGTGGCGACTGCGGCGGCACCCATGGCGACCAGGCCGGGCGCCATCGAGGCCAGGACGATGGGCGCGACCAGGCCAAGCACCAGCGCCATCTGCAGCACGGTGGCCACGGACGAGAACGTGGCGGCCACTGCAGCGGCAGCGCCCAGCGAGGGCTGGGCGCTCGCTCGTGCGCCCATCGCGCCGATCGTGGCCGTACTCGAGACGAAGCCACCAAACAGGCCCGCGAGTGGCAGCCCCCTCTCCGGGCCCAGCAGCCGCAGCGCCACATAGCCGAAGGCATTGAGCAGCAGGACCACCACGGTCAACCGCCAGATCACGTGCGGGTTGATGACTCCCAGCGGATCCACCGCCCGGTCAGGCATCACCGGCAGCACCACCAGCGCCGCACCGGCGAGGAGAATGGCGTCGAGCACCTCCCGGTCCGTGAGGCTCCGGCGCGCGAATTCGTGAAGTGCACTGCGCGAGGCCAGCAGCAGCGCCGTCGAGACGCCGAGCGCCGCGGCCAGTTGTGACGCGTGCACGGCGAGCGCACCGACGAGGAAGGTCACGAGCAGCGCGACCTCGCTGGTGATGCCGGGATCGGACTGGCTTGAACGCAGGTAGGACGCCACGGCCAGGGCACCCACGACCAGCGCTCCCGCGACGACCAGCGCCGGGCTGCCGAGCTGGGCTGCCGCGGCGCCGGCGAGGCCGACCAACGCGTGCGTGCGGATGCCGCCGGGTGTCCCCACGGTGGCATCCTCTTTCTTGCGACGTTCGCGCTCGACACCGATCAGCAGGCCCACGCCCAGCGCGACGACGAACCCCCCCAGGGGGGCCTGCCAGAGGGCATCGATTGAGGGCAGTTCGGGTCCGGTCGACATTTCCGCGTGAGTCTACACGCGGGGCAGATCAGGGCACCGAGAGCCCCAGGCTGCGAAGGAGCCGGGCCAGCGGACCCGGGCGCTGCGCATCGACCGCCGTGGCAGCACGCTGAAGGCCAGCGAGGGCGCGCTCGTTTGCAGGATCGAGCGACAGCGCGTGCTCGAACCAGGCGTGCGCGATATCGGGCTCCCCGGCCTGCAGCCGGGCCTCCGCGTCCGCAAGCGCCGCGGCGACCGCACGCTCGAGTTCGACCGGCGACGACGGCCCGATCGCCACGGGATCCGCGGGCATCGTGGACGGCGCGGTGGTCGGGGGATTGGCACCGGGAACAAGAAAGTAGGCGACCAGGGTGAGTCCGCCCAGCGCCATCACGGCCATGAGGGCGCGCCGCCACGCCGGTCGAGCCGGCCGCTGCCCGTCGCGGAACGCGGGCGCTGCCGGCGGCTGCCTCGGTGAGGACGTGCGTGGCGACGGCGCGCGGGTCGGTCCCGGCGCCGATGGGGCCGGCGTGCCCGGCCGCTTGGCAGTGCGATCCGGTTGCGGCTGGCGTTCCGCCTGCGGCAAGGCCTCGGGCGGGGGCAGGCTCTCCGGCGCTGTGACCGGGGCCTCTCTCGGCGCGGCGCTGGGCGCCAGGTCCTCCCGCGACAGCGGGCGCGGTTGCTGGGCGATGACAGGCCACGGGAACGTGTCCTCCATCGCCTCGCGGAGTTCGTCGCGCAGCCAGGCCATGGCGCTCATCGGATCCATGCTGCGGAGCGGCTGCCCGGTCTCGAGCACCCGTCGCAGCCGCGCTGGCGGGCCTCCGCTCGCTGCGAGCATTTCGGAGACCCGATCCACTAAGTCGAGGACATCGCGTGCGGCGTGCTGCTGGAGGTCATGCGCCGAGCCGCCAGCCATACCGAAGCCACAGATCAAGGGTTCGCCCGAGGACGTCGCCAGCAGACTCGAGCTGGCGAGCGTGCCATGGGCGTGTCCCAGCGCATGGCAGTGGGCCAGGGTCTCGGCGATGCGCAGCGCCGCACGCAATGCCGACATGCGCTGGGTGCCGTCGAAGCGGAGCAGCCGTGCGGGCATGGGTTCCACCGCCTGGACGATGCACGCACCTTCCACTGGCGGGACCTGCGTGCGGAGCACGCAGGGGCTCTGCAGGCGCTCGCCCAGGGCACGCTCGCGCTGGAGCTGCTCCAGCCAGCGCGGATGCGTGGCGGTCGGCGCATCGATGACCCTGACCACCACCTCGCGGCCACCCCGCGACTCGCGGGCGCGCCAGTAGCTGATGCCCTCCCCCGACTTGAAGAAACGCTCCTTCAGAACGAAGCGGAACGTTGACGGCACGCTCGACGCATGCACGGGGTCGCCTGCAACGTCTGGTTCGATATCTGGGGCCGCGGAAGCCAAGGGCTGCAAGTCCGGGTGTGGAGGAAACCTCGGGGATTCTCCACGACCTGCGCCGCCCCGGCCCTGCCGACCGGACATAACGCCCCCGCGGCTGCGCGTTATGCCAAACGGCGCACGTTATCGGCTTCGATCAACCCACCGTGCCGGCGGCCCGCAGCGCCGCGATCTCCCCGGCCCCGAGGCCAAGTGCCCCGAGGACTTCGTCCGAATGCTCGCCGGGCCTGGCAAGCTGCCCACCCTGGCTGGGCCTGCGGCCGCCCATGTCGATCGGCAGGATCGGGAGCCGCGTCTCGCGCCCGTCCGGCAGGCGCGTCGCGCCGAGACCGCCGCTGGCGGCAAGGTGCGGGTCGTCGAACATCTCCTCGGGCTTGCCGATCGGCGCGAACGGCAGGCCGGTACGCTCGAGGATGGGCACGAGCTCGGCCTTCGTGTAGCCCTTGAAGAGCTCGCGAACCTGCGGGAGCAGCACTTCGCGCGCAGCGACCCGGTCGTTGTTCAGCTTGTAGCGAGGGTCCGCGCCGAGTTCCGCCAGACCGAAGGATTCGCAGAACTTCTGCCACAGGCCGTCGGACACGATGCCGACGAACACGTGCTCGCCGTCCCGCGTCTCGAAGACATCGTAGATGGCCCAGGCGGAGATCCGCACCGGCATGGGCTTCGCGGGCTGGCCAGTGACGGCCATCTGCGCCATGTGCTGGCCGACGAGGTACACGGTGGTCTCGAACAGCGCACTGCTCACCTTCTGGCCGCGGCCCGTCCGATGGCGCTCCTCGATCGCCGCCATGACGGCGATCACGCCGAACATGCCACCGGTCACGTCGATGACCGAGGTGCCTGCGCGCAGTGGGCGGCCCGGCGGCCCGGTCATGTACGCGAGGCCGCCCATCATCTGGGTGACTTCGTCGAGCGCGGTGCGGTTCTCGTAAGGGCCCGGCAGGAAGCCTTTCTCGGAGCAGTAGATCAGCCGCGGATTCGCCGCCGACAGTGCCTCGTAGCCGAGCCCGAGCTTGTCCATCGCGCCGCTGCGGAAGTTTTCCACGACGACATCGGCCTGCGCGCACAGGCGCTTCGCCAGCGCGAGGCCCTCCGGCGCCTTGAGGTCGAGGCAAATGCTCTTCTTGTTGCGGTTGTACATGGGGAAGTAGCCCGCTCCGGAGCCCTTCAGCAGGCGGGTGGAGTCACCGCCGATCGGCTCGATCTTGACGACCTCCGCGCCCAGTTCGACGAGGATCGCGCCCACGGCCGGCCCCATCACCATGTGGGTGAATTCGACCACCCGGATGCCGGCGAGCGGCAGCGTCGCGCCCTGCGTGTCGTTCATCGTCGTGCTACCTCATGCGGCCGGCGCGGTGGCCGGCTGGAAACCGAGCGGAAGCCCCGCGTCGGGCGTGAAGCCATAGAGCGACTCGGCCGGGAGCGCAGCGCGGAGGATGTCACGCACGGCGAGCAGCCTCGGCAGGTCGATTCCGGTGCGCAGCCCCATGGCCTCGAGCATGAACACCAGGTCCTCGGTGACGATGTTCCCGGACGCGCCCGGCGCGGATGGGCAGCCACCCAGGCCGCCCATGGAGCTGTCGAAGGTGGTGATGCCCACCTCGAGACCGGCCAGGACGTTCGCGAGTCCAAGGCCGCGGGTGTTGTGAAGGTGCAGCCCTGACAGCGTGTGATCGCCCAGCGCCGCCTTGACGCGGCGGACGAGCTCCTTGACCTGCGCGGGATTCGCGTAGCCGGTGGTGTCTGCAAGACCCACCTCGTCGCAGCCGGCGGCCATGAGCTGCTCACCGAGCGCCACCACGCGCTCCGGCGGCACGATCCCCTCGAGCGTGCAGCCGAAGGCGGTTGAAAGGCCGCCCTCGAACTTGGGCCGGTTCTCGGCCGGCAGCGTGCGCAGCAGCGCGGCAATGCCCCGGGCCTCGTCGATCATCTGCGCGTGCGTGCGGCGCAGGTTCTTGAGGCTGTGGGTCTCCGAGACCGACAGGGGCAGCGTGAGCTTGTGGGCACCGGCGGCCACGGCGGCTTCCGCGCCCTTCAGGTTGGGCACGAGCACCGCCACGGTGAGCCCGGGAATCGTCGCGGCGTGGCGCACCAGGTCGCCGGTGTCGGCGAGCTGCGGCAGGACCTTGGCCGGCACGAAGCTGCCGACCTCGATCTCGCGCACGCCCGCGGCGAACAGCGCGTCGATCCACGCCTTCTTGGCCTCGAGAGGCATGATGCTGGGGATGCTCTGCAGGCCGTCGCGCGGCCCGACTTCACTGATGAGGATGTCCATTCGTTTCAGTCCAGGTAGATCCAGGGCCGCGCAACCCGGTCGGCGCGGCGGAATGCCTCGATCGCCGGTCGCTGCTTCAGCGTGAGGTCGATCGCGTCGAGCCCCTCGAGCAGCATGTCGCGCGATTCGTCGTCGAGTTCGAAGCGGTATTCGTGGCCGGCTGGCGTGTGCACGCGCATGGCACGCAGGTCGACCGTGACCCGGTTGCCCGACGGGTCGCGCTGCACCCACTCGGCGAGCGCGGCGACCTCGGTCGCCGCGAGCCGCACCGGCACGATGCCGTTGCGCACGCAGTTGCCGAAGAAGATGGGAGCGAAGCTCGGGGCGATCACCGAGCGGATGCCGTACTCGTGCAACGCCCACACCGCGTGCTCGCGGCTCGAGCCGCAGCCGAAATTCTCGCCGCCGAGCAGGATGCGCGCTCCGGCATAGGCGGGCTGGTTCAGCACGAACTCTGGGTTGGGCTCACGGCTGCCGATGGCGACGTACCGCCACCCGGCGAAGAGACCCGCAGCCAGGCCAGTCTTCGAGACGGACTTCATCTCGCGCGAGGGGATGATGATGTCGGTGTCGATGTTGGCCCGCATCATCGGGGCTGCGACCGCGGTCAACGATTCGAACTTTTCCACGGCTCAGCTCCGCTCGCCCAGCAGTTCGCGCACGTCGGCGATCCGGCCCGCGATCGCGCTTGCCGCGACCGTCTCGGGACTGGCAAGGTGGGTGCGGGTCTCCGGGCCCTGGCGGCTCTCGAAGTTCCGGTTGGTCGAGGACACCACTCGCTCGCGTGGGCCGAAACTCTCGCCGCCCGCGAAGAAGCACATCGAGCAGCCGGAGTCGCGCCACTCGAACCCGGCGTCCGTGAACACGCGGTCGAGCCCCTCCTCCTCGGCCTGCCGCTTGACCGAGCGTGAGCCCGGCACGCAGATCGCACGGACCCCCGGGGCCACGCGCCGACCGCGCAGGACGGCCGCGGCGCGCCGCAGGTCCGAGATCCGGCTGTTGGTGCAGGAACCGATGAACGCGGCGTCGATCGGCAGCGACGTGAGCGGCGCGCCCGCCTCGATGCCCATGTACCGCAGGGCACGCCCGTGCGCCTCGGCGGCGGCGCCTGACGCGTCGCCCACGGCTGGCACCACGCCCGTGACAGGCACCGCATGTTGCGGGCTCGTGCCCCAGGTGACCATCGGCGCGAGCCCGTCGACGTCGATGACGATCTCGCGGTCGAATTCCGCGCCCGGATCGCTGTGGAGGCTGCGCCAGTGCGCCACCGCGCGTTCCCAGATCTCGCCCTTGGGGGCGTAGGCGCGGCCCGCGAGGTAGGCGAAGGTCTTGTCGTCCGGGGCGATCAGCCCGGTCATGGCCGAGAACTCGGTCGCCATGTTGCACAGCGTGAGCCGTGCCTCGATCTCGAGCGATTCCACGGCGCTGCCGGCGTACTCGACGGCATAGCCATTTCCGCCGGCGGAGCCGTGCCGGGCAATCAGCGAAAGCGTGAGGTCCTTGGCACCGACGCCGGGTGGAAGCCGTCCCTCGAAGCGCACCCGCATCGTCTTGGGCTTGCCGACGCGCAGCGTGCCGGTGGCGAGCGCGTGCTCGGCTTCGGTCGATCCGATGCCCCAGGCGAGTGCCCCCATCGCGCCCTGCGTGCACGTGTGGCTGTCCGGGCAGACCACGGTGGCACCGGGAAGCACGATCCCGAGTTCGGGGGAGATCACGTGGACGATGCCCTGCAGCGGGTCGTCGACGTCGAACAGGCGGATGCCCGCGGCGCGTGCCGCCGCGCGGGTCTCGAGGATGAAGGCCTTGCCACCCGGCATGCGGGTCTCGTCGCCGCGACCCGGGAAGGTGTCGACGATGTGGTCCATGGTGCAGAACACCCGGCCAGGGTCCACGACAGGCCTCCCGGCGGCCTCGAGGCTCTTGAGCGCCACTGAACCGGTGCGTTCGTGCAGGAAGATCCGGTCGATGGCCAGCAAAGACGTGCCGCCGCCGAGGTCGCGGACGACGTGCTGCTGCCAGATTTTCTCGAAAAGGGTCAGGGCCATCTCGATGCGCACTCCAGCCACCCCGGCCGGAGCCGGAGAACCATTGAATGGCTGGAGAAATTGGTCGGGGCGCCGAGATTTGAACTCGGGACCCCTTGCACCCCATGCAAGTGCGCTACCAGGCTGCGCCACGCCCCGACCGATGATCCAGCAGACGCGCAGGTGGGGAAGGCCTGCACCAGAGAGGACATGATAGCGCGTTCAGCGCCTGAGGATGCGGAGGATATCCTCGAGTTCGATGCGCAGCTGCTTGACGATCTGCTGGCTCTGGCTCACGTCGCTGCGGGCTTCCTCGCCCTGCAGCTTGTTGCGGGCACCGCCGATCGTGAAGCCCTGCTCGTAGAGCAGGCTGCGGATCTGGCGGATGACGATGACGTCCTGGCGCTGGTAGTAGCGGCGGTTGCCGCGCCGCTTGACCGGCTTGAGCTGCGGGAACTCCTGCTCCCAGTAACGGAGGACGTGTGGCTTGACGCCGCAGAGGTCGCTGACTTCGCCAATGGTGAAGTAGCGCTTCCCCGGGATCGGCGGCAACTCGTCGTTATTCTTGGCTTCCAGCATACGCTTCGACTCGTGCCTTCAGCTTCTGTCCGGGCCGGAACGTCACCACGCGCCGCGCACTGATGGGGATTTCCTCGCCGGTCTTGGGGTTGCGACCGGGCCGCTGGTTCTTGTCGCGCAGGTCGAAGTTGCCGAAGCCGGACAGCTTGACCTGCTCGCCGTTCGACAGCGCGGCGCGAACCTCCTCGAAGAAGAGGTCGACCAGCTCGCGCGCCTCGCGTTTGTTCAAGCCCAGCTGGTTGAACAGCGCCTCGGCCATCTCCGCTTTGGTCAGCGCCATGGATGTCGTCGACCCTTATTCCCTGAACGCGGCCTTGAGCCCCGCCGCCAGTTCACCCCGGATCGCTGCCATAGAGGCGTCGATCTCCTGATCGGTGAGCGTGCGGTCTTTTTCTTGAAAAATCAAACCCAAGGCGACGCTTTTTCGACCTTTTTCTACACCGGCCCCCCGATACACATCGAAGAGCCGCAGTTCGCGCAATGGGCCTGACGCGGCCAAGGTTACACGTTCGCGGATCGCGCTGAAAGGCACGTCCTCGTCCACCACGATGGCGAGGTCGCGGCGCACCTGCGGGAAACGGGAGACTTCCTCCACGGGCGCATAACTGACGCCCAGCCCGGCCGCGTAGTCCAGTTCGAACAGAACGGGGGCGCTGGGCAAGCCCAGTTCCCGCACCGTGGCCGGGTGCAGTTCACCGATCCAGCCAATCTCGATGCCATGGCGCCGGATCCGCGCGCTGCGGCCCGGATGCAGGCAGCCGAGCGTCGCAGGCTCGAATTCGACGTCCGAGAGCGAACCGGCCAGGCTCAGCAGTGCCTCGAGGTCGGCCCGGAGGTCATGAAAACCGACAGGCTCCGACCCGCCCGCCCACTGCTCCGGCCAGCGCGAACCGACGGCGATGGCCGCCAGGCGATCCACTTCGCGGCCGTCAGGGAGGAAGACGACGCCGTGTTCGACGAGGCGGACGCGCTCCTGCTGGCGCCGGAGGTTTTCCTGCAGCGCCCGGATCAGACCGGGCCACAGCGAAACGCGCATCTCGGCGAGGTCGGCCGAGATCGGGTTGGCAAGCCGGCGGGCCGCGGCGCCCGGAAAAAGCGTGGCCTGCAGCCCCGGGTCGACGAAGGCGAAATGCACGCCCTCGTGGTAGCCCCGCGCCGCCATCACGTCGAGCGCGCGGGTCTCCTCGAGCGCCGCGACGGGCCTCGTCGAGACGGCCTGCCGGAAGCGCGCATCGACCGCCGGTATTGCCGCGTAGCCGACCATGCGTGCGACTTCCTCGACCAGGTCCCTCTCGATGGCGATGTCGAAGCGGTGCGACGGTGGCTCGACCTCGAAGCCCTCGGGCACCGGACTCACCCGCATGCCCAGCGCGCGCAGCGCCGCTTCGACGTCGGCGTCGGCCAAGGTGACACCCAGCAAGCGCTCCAGTTGCCGGCGCCGCAGCACCACCCTCGGGCGTTGCGGCAGGCGTCCGGCGTCGGTGTGCTCGGTGACGGGACCGGGCACGCCACCCGCGAGCTGCAGGATGAGCGCCGTGGCGCGCTCGATCGCTCGGCGGGCAGCTTCCGGATCGACGCCCCGCTCGAATCGCTGGCTCGCATCGGTGGTGAGGCCGTACCGCCGGCCACGCCCGGCGATCGCGTTCGGGTGAAACCATGCCACCTCGAGGAAGATCCGATGCGACGTGGAGGAGACCCCCGTGCGTGCCCCGCCCATGACGCCTGCGAGCCCCACCGGGCCTTCCGCATCGGCGATCACGAGCACGTCGCGTGCGAGTTCGATGTCGCTGCCGTCGAGCAGCGTGCAGCGCTCGCCGTCGGCCGCCTGCCGCACGACGATGCCGCCCGCCAGCCGGTCCAGATCGTAGGCGTGCATGGGCTGGCCGAGTTCGAGCAACACCAGGTTGGTGACGTCGACGACGGGGCTGATCGAGCGAACCCCTGCCCTCCGCAGCCGCTCCTGCACCCAGGGTGGCGACGGACGGCTGTTGTCGAGGCCTTCGATGACTCGCCCGAGGAAACGCGGGCACGCGGCGGTGTCCTCGACCGTGACGTTGAAGGTCGAACCCGAGCCCGCCGCGACCGCGGCCGCCTGGGGTACCGGCAGCGCGCGACCGGCGAGCGCGGACACCTCACGCGCAACGCCCAGCACCGACATCGCGTCGCCCCGGTTCGGCGTGATGGCCAGCTCGAGGATCGTGTCGTCCAGCCGCAGGTAGTCGCGCAGCGGGGTCCCGACGGGCGCGTCGGCGGGAAGTTCGATGATGCCTTCGTGTCCTTCGGCCAGACCCAGTTCGCGCGAGGAGCAGAGCATGCCTGCCGACTCGACCCCACGCAGCCTCGCGGCCTTGATCGCCAGCCCACCGGGCAGCGACGCACCGACCGTGGCGAGTGCGCTGCGGAGGCCAGCCCGCGCGTTGGGCGCGCCGCAGACGATCTGCAGGGGATCCGCCCCGCCAATGGAGACACGGCATACGCGCAGGCGGTCGGCCTGCGGATGGGGCACGGCCTCGAGAATCTCGGCGACCACCACGCCCGCGAACGGCGGGGCCGCGGCAGTGACCGACTCGAGTTCGAATCCCGCCATGGTCAACCGGTCGCCGAGCTCGCGCGGTGTACAGTCGGGCGTGACGAAGTCCGCAAGCCAGTCGAGGGAGATCTTCATGCCGCACCGAACTGGCGGAGGAAGCGCAGGTCGCTGTCGAAGAACAGTCGCAGGTCGCTGACGCCGTAGCGCAGCATCGCGAGTCGCTCGATGCCCATGCCGAACGCGTAACCCGTCCAGCGCTCGGGATCGACCCCCGACGCCCGGAAGACGTTGGGGTGCACCATCCCGCAGCCTGCCACTTCGAGCCAGCCGGTGTGCTTGCAGACGCGGCAGCCTTCGCCGCGGCAGAACACGCAGGACATGTCGACTTCGGCCGAGGGCTCGGTGAAGGGGAAGTAGGACGGTCGCAGGCGCATCCGCAGGTCCTGCTCGAAGAAGGCCTGCAGGAAGCCCTGCAGCATGGCCTTGAGGTTCGCAAAGCTCACGTTTTCGTCGACCACGAGACCTTCGACCTGGTGGAACATCGGCGAGTGGGTCATGTCGTAGTCGCAGCGGTAGACCCGCCCTGGGGCGATCAGCGCGAGGGGCAACTGGCCCTTGCGCAGCTCGCGGATCTGCACGGGCGAGGTGTGCGTGCGCAGCAGGCGCCCGTCCGGGAAATAGAAGGTATCGTGCATTGCCCGCGCCGGATGGTTGGCGGGGATGTTGAGCGCCTCGAAATTGTGGAAATCGTCCTCGATCTCGGGACCCGTGGCGACCTCGAAGCCCGCCTGGCGGAAGATCGTCTCGATGCGCAGGCGCGCCCGCGTGACCGGATGCAGCCCACCGCGGTCTTCGCCGCGGCCGGGCAGCGAGATGTCGATGCGCCCCGCCGCGAGCTCGGCCTCGACGGCCGCCGCAGCCAGCGCCGCCCGGCGCGCCTCGATCGCCCCCTGCAATGCCAGCTTGGCGTCGTTGATGAGCGCCCCCGCCGCGGGCCGCTCGGCCGCGGGCAATGCGCCCAGTGCCTTGAGTTGCTCGGTGAAGAGGCCTTTCTTGCCCAGCCAGCGCACGCGCACCTCGTCGAGCGCGGCAAGCGTGGTGCTTGCCGCGGCCTCGTCGAGGGCGTTGCGGGTCAGGGTCGCGAGATCACTCACGACCGGCGCCTCAGGCGATGCCGAGAGCCGCCTTGACCTTGGTGGCCAGTGCGCCGAACGCCGCCGCGTCGTGCACGGCGATGTCCGCCAGCATCTTGCGGTCGATGTCGATCGCAGCGACCTTCAGCCCGCTGATCATGCGGCTGTAGGACAGCCCGTGCGTGCGAGCGGCCGCATTGATGCGCTGGATCCACAGTGCGCGGAAGTCGCGCTTCTTGAGGCGACGCCCCTTGTAGGCGTACTGCCCAGCCTTGATGACGGCCTGCTTGGCCGCGCGATAGACCTTGCGCCGGGCGTTGTAGTAGCCCTTGGCCTTGCCCAGAACCTTCTTGTGCCGGCGACCCGCGGTCACCCCACGCTTGACTCGTGCCATGTTGGTTTACCTCGGGTGGTGTTCAGGCGTTGGGCAGCAGCTGGTCGAGACGACCGACGTCGCTCTCGTGAACCAGGCTGGAACCGCCGGAGCGCAGCTGGCGCTTGGTCTTGCGCGGCTTGTGGCCGAGGTTGTGGCGGCGTCCGGCCGAGTAGGACTTGTAGCCCTTGGCCGTCTTGCGAAAACGCTTCGCTGCCGCCCGGTTGGTCTTCAACTTGGGCATTGCTCTTCTCCTCGTTGTAGCCCCGGTCGCAAGGCCCTTCGGGCCCGCTACGGGCGGATGCCGCGTCGCCGTGCCGCCCCACCATGGAGCGGCTGCGACGGTCGCTGCATCACTTCTTCTTTGGCGCGAACACCATCACCATCTGACGGCCTTCCATCAGCGGGTGCTGCTCGACGCTCGCAACGGCTGCGAGGTCGGTGGCCACCCGGTCCAGGAGCCGACGGCCAATCTCCTGGTGCGCCATCTCTCGGCCGCGGAACCGCAGGGTTACCTTGGCCTTGTCGCCCTCGCTCAGGAAGCGGCTGAGATTACGCAGCTTGACCTGGTAATCGGCCTCTTCCGTTCCGGGGCGGAACTTCACTTCCTTGACCTGTTGCTGCTTCTGCTTCTTCTGCGCGGAGTGGGTTTTCTTCTTCTGTTCGAAGAGGAACTTCCCGAAGTCCATGATGCGCACCACCGGTGGCTCGGCCATCGGTGACACTTCGACGAGGTCGAGCTCGCTGCTCTGCGCCAGTGACAGTGCCTCGAACCGGGTCATGATGCCCGCCTGGGAACCGTCTGCCGCGATCACGCGCACCTGCGGGGCGGTGATCTCCTCGTTGCGCCGGATGCGCTTGCTTGCAGTCGCTATAAATCAATCCTCCAAAGTTCGGCGCCCGCGGCTTTCCAGTTCCAGCGCCAACCGCTCGGCAAACGCCTGCGGGGTCATCTGGCCCAGGTCCTTGCCACTGCGGGAGCGCACGGAAACGAGCTTCGCTGCTACTTCCTTGTCGCCTGCCACCAATAGGTACGGCACGCGCTGCAGCGTGTGTTCGCGAATCTTAAAGCCGACTTTTTCGTTGCGCAAGTCGCTTTCGACACGAAGCCCCTGATTTTTAAGGAAATCGGTGATTTCGCGCACGTAGGCGTCCTGACGCTCCGTGATGTTCATGACCACGCCCTGCGTCGGCGCGAGCCAGGCGGGCAGCCGGCCGGCGTGGTGCTCGATGAGGATGCCGAGGAAACGCTCGAGCGAGCCGAAGATCGCGCGATGCAGCATGACCGGCGTCTGCTTCTGGCTGTGCTCGTCGATGTAATGGGCGCCGAGGCGTCCTGGCAGGTTCAGATCGACCTGCAAGGTGCCACACTGCCAGTCGCGACCGATCGCATCGCGCAGCACGAACTCGAGCTTCGGGCCATAGAATGCGCCCTCACCCGGATTGAGCGTGTATTCGATACCGGCGACGCGGGCAGCCTCTTTCAGCGCGGCCTCGGCCTTGTCCCAGATGTCGTCCGAACCCACGCGCTTCTCGGGACGATCCGAGAACTTGATGCGCACATCATCGAAACCGAAATCGCGGTAGATATCGAGGATGAGCTGGGTGACAGCCACCGACTCGGCCGTGATCTGCTCGGGGCTCACGAAAATATGGGCATCGTCTTGCGTGAAGGCGCGCACGCGCATGAGCCCGTGCAACGCGCCCGACGGCTCGTAGCGATGGACCTTGCCGAACTCGGCGAAACGGACCGGCAGGTCGCGATAGCTGCGCAGGCCCTGGCGGAAGATCTGCACATGACCTGGGCAGTTCATCGGCTTGATCGCGTAGACGCGCTCGTCGGGCGTCTGCGTCGTGAACATGTTCTCGCCGAACTTTTCCCAGTGACCAGAGGCTTCCCAAAGGCTGCGATCCATCAACTCTGGACCGTTGACCTCCTGAAACCCCGCCTCGCGCTGCTTATCGCGCATGTAGGCGATGAGGTTCTGGAATACCGTCCAACCCTTCGGATGCCAAAAGACGGCTCCCGGCGCCTCTTCCTGCATGTGGAAAAAGTCGAGCTCGCGGCCGATACGACGATGATCCCGCTTCTCGGCTTCTTCAAGACGGTGCAGATAATCTTTGAGATCTTTCTCCTGCGTCCACGCCGTACCGTAGATGCGCTGCAGCATCTCGTTGCGTGAATCGCCGCGCCAGTAGGCGCCTGCGACCTTCATCAGCTTGAATACTTTGAGCTTGCCGGTGGTCGGCACGTGCGGTCCGCGGCACAGATCGACCCACTCTCCCTGCCCGTAGAGACTGATCGCCTCGTTGGAGGGAATGCTCGCGATGATCTCGGCCTTGTAGTGCTCGCCGAGATTCTTGAAGAACGTGACCGCATCATCACGCGG
>CAZPAJ010000013.1:0-112810 GCA_964584625.1 uncultured Acidibacter sp. | reverse complement strand
ATCAGCCCCAGCCCGTCGCGCAGCCATTGCACCACCGCGCCGCCGACGAACACGCTGCCCTCGAGCGCGTACTGCAGCGTGTCGCGCCCTCCGCAGGCGAGCGTGGTCAGCAGCTTGTGGCGCGACGCCAAGGCACGCGTTCCCGTGTGCATCAGCAGGAAGCAGCCCGTGCCGTAGGTGTTCTTGGCCATGCCCGCGACAAAGCAGGCCTGGCCATGCAGCGCGGCCTGCTGGTCGCCGGCCATGCCGGCGAGAGGAACCTCGACGCCTTCGAGCACCACGCGCGCGCCCTGGTCCCCGGAACTGTCGCGGATCGCCGGCAGGCAGGCGCGCGGAATGCGCAGCAGCTCGAGCATCCACGGGTCCCAGTCGCCGGTGCGCAGGTTCAGCAGCAGCGTCCGGCTCGCGTTCGTCAGGTCGATCACGTGCTCCCGGCCCTCGGTGAGCCGGAAGGCGAGCCAGGAGTCGACGGTGCCGAAGCACAGCTCGCCGCGCTCGGCCCGCTCGCGCGCGCCGGGCACATGGTCGAGCATCCAGGCGAGCTTGGTGCCGGAAAAGTAGGGATCGAGCACGAGGCCGGTCCGCGCGCCGACCTCGGGCTCATGGCCGGCGGACTTGAGCTGGTCGCAGAACTCCGCGGTGCGGCGGTCCTGCCAGACGATCGCGCGCGCCACCGGGAGTCCGCTGCGCCGCTCCCACAGTACCGTGGTCTCGCGCTGGTTGGCGATGCCGATCGCCGCCACGTCGCGGGGCGAGGCGGCCGCGGTGCGCAGCACCTCGGTGAGCGTGGCCCACTGACTGTCCCAGATCTCCAGCGCGTCGTGCTCGACCCAGCCGGGCTGCGGGAAGTGCTGCGTGAATTCGCGCTGCGCCATCGCGACGGGCGCCCCGGCTCGATCGAACAGCACCGCCCGCGAACTCGTCGTGCCCTGGTCGAGCGCCAGCACGTAGCGTGTCATTGCCGATCCCTCCGGTCGAACCATGCCTGCACGCGGGCCGCGGCGGCGGCATCGACATGCAAGCCCAGCTTGCTGCGACGCCAGAGTACATCGTCGGCGCTGCGGGCCCACTCCACCCGCTGAAGATAGTCGAGCTCGCGCTCGTGCAGTCCGGGAGCGATCTCCGGCCCGAGGTCGCCGGCCACGGCCGCGCCTTCGAGCAGGCGGAGTGCGCGGGTGCCGTAGGCGCGGGCGAGCCGCCGCAGCAGGGGCGCAGGCAGCGCGGGATACCGGCGCCGCAGGGCACCCAGGAAGCGGTCGAACCCCTGCCGCGCAAAGTCGCCGCCGGGCAGCGAGGCGTGCGCGGTCCAGGGGCCTCCGCGCGCCGGGAGCACGTCGGCAAGGGCGGCCATCGCCTCCTCGGCAAGCACGCGATAGGTGGTGATCTTGCCGCCGAACACGGTCAGCAGCGGCGCCGGCGAGGCCGCGCGCTCGAGCGTGTAGTCGCGAGTGACCGCACTCGCATCGGCGGCCTCGTCCTCGAGCAGCGGTCGCAGCCCGGCGTAGGAAGCCACCACATCGCGAGCGGCGATCTGCCGCCGGAAGCAGCGGTTCACCAGCTTGCACAGGTACTCGATCTCCGCGGCGTCGATCCGCACGTCGCCGGGCGCGCCATCGTGGTCCACGTCCGTGGTGCCGATCAGCGTGAACTCCCCCTCGTAGGGAATCGCGAAGACGATGCGGCGGTCCTCCGCCTGGAAGATGTAGGCGTGGTCGTGGTCGAACAGGCGGCGGACGATGATGTGGCTGCCCTTCACGAGGCGCAGGCCATGCGCCGCGACCACGTGCCCGAAATCGGCGAGGAAGCGGGCCGCCCACGGACCGGTGGCATTGACGACGGCGCGGGCACGCACGGTGCTCTCGACCCCCGCGGAGTCGCGTAGGCTCGCGCACCATTCGTTGCCTTGGACCTCCATCGCGAGGCAGCGCGTCCGCGGCAGGACCACGGCACCCCGCTCGTGGGCATCGAGGGCGTTGAGGACCACGAGCCGGGAGTCCTCGACCCAGCCGTCGGAATAGACGAAGCCCCGCCTGAAGCGCAGGTCGAGTGGCTCGCCGGCAGGGTGGCGGCGAAGGTCGATGGCATGGGAGCCCTCGAGCCAGCGGCGACGGGCAAGGTGGTCGTAGAGGAACAGGCCGGCGCGGATCATCCAGGCCGGGCGCAGGTGCGCGTCGTGGGGCAGCACGAAGCGCAGCGGCCACATGATGTGGGGAGCGCTGGCGAGCAGGACCTCGCGTTCGCGCAGGGCCTTGCGGACCAGGCCGAACTCCATGTGCTCGAGGTAGCGCAGGCCGCCGTGGATGAGCTTGGTGCTCGCCGAGGACGTGTGCGCGGCAAGATCGTGCTGCTCGCAGAGGAGCACGGAAAGCCCCCGGCCGGCGGCATCGCGCGCGATACCCGCGCCGTTGATCCCGCCGCCGACGACGAGGAGGTCGTAGAGCACGACGGCGTCAGCCCAGGGCGCGCAGCACCGCGGCAGCCGTGACTTCGCTGACGCGAACGTTGGATTCCTCCGTCACCCCGGCGATGTGCGGGGTGAGGATCAGGTTCGGCACGCCCTCGAATATGCGCGCCGACTCGCGATCCAGCGGTTCGCGCTCGAAGACGTCGAGCGCGGCACCACCAAGGTGACCAGAGCGCAGCGCGGCGGCGAGCGCCGCCTCGTCGAGCACGCCGCCGCGGGCGGCGTTGATCACGATCGCACCCTGACGCATGCGGGCGAACTGCGCGTCGCCCAGCATCGCGCGGGTGGCTGGGGTCAGGGGGACGTGGAGGCTGACGACGTCGGATTCCGCGAGCAGCTCGTCGAGGCTCCGGCGCGAGGCCTGCTGCCAGGCCGGATCGGCCGGGTCGAGGAGCGGGTCGCTGGCGAGCACCGTCATGCCGAGGGCGGCAGCGCGCCGCGCGGTCTCGCGCGCAATCGCACCGAAGCCGATCAGGCCCAGGTTGCGGCCCGCGACCTCGCGACCGATCGTGGTCATCCGCGGCCACTGCCCGGCGATGACGGCGGGCGAGGCGAACCACGCTCGGCGCAGCAGCACGAGCATCGCGGTGATGACGTATTCGGCGACCGACAGGTCGTTGGCACCGGTGGCGGGATGCACGGCGATGCCGCGCGCGCGACACCCCTCGAGGTCGATGTTGTCGAGACCGACCCCGAGGCGACCGACCACCCGCAGCCGGGTGGCGGCGGCGAGCAGCGCGCCGCGCACCTGCGTGCGGTTGCGCACGACGAGCGCGCGTGCGTCGGCGACCGCGGCGGCGAGGTCGTCCGGCCGGTCGACCAGGGCAGGGTCGTAGAGCACGTCGCGCCCGGCGAACGCGCGCCGAACCACGGCTTCATCCATGAATTCGCTGATGACGATGTCGGGCACGGCGGGTCCTCAGGCGGGCGAGTCGATCAGCGCGCGGATCTCGGCGTGAAGGGAGGCGTCGATCACCAGGCCTTCACGGGCGGCACGGTCGCGGGCCTGTAGACGACGCGTACCGGGAAGGCGGGCGGACGGTTCCTCGGCGAAGGCGGTGGCAAGCGCGGCCATCTTCGCGCCGAACAGGCCACCCGAGGTCGGGCCCGGGTCGATCGCCATGAAAAGGTGGCCGACGTCGGGCGGCGGGCCGGACGCGTCGAGGAAGGAGCTGGCCTGCCAGCCGAACGCGCCGCCGGTAAGCGCGGCGCCGAGGATCTCGACCATCAGCGCCAGCGCGGCCCCCTTTGCGCCGCCGATCGGCAGCAGCGTGCCCGCAAGCGCGGTGGCAGGATCCGTCGTAGGCCGGCCATCGCGGTCGACGGCCCAGTCCGGCGGGATGCTGCGGCCGGCGCGCTGTGCCGCGAGGATCTTGCCGCGGGCGGTGACCGACAGCGCCAGATCGATCACGAGCGGCGCCGGGCCGGCGGGCCAGGGCGCGGCGAAAGCGAGGGGATTCGTGCCGAGCATCGGCCGCGAGCCGCCCCAGAACGCCATGGCCCTGGGCGTGTTGCCGAACACGAGCGCGACGAGACCGGCCTCGGCGATCCGCTCGGCGTGAGCGCCGACCTGGCCGAAGTGGTGGGAGTGGTGGATGGCGGCAACCGCCACACCCTGGCGACGGGCCAGGGGCACCAGCTCGCCGAGCGCGAGATCGATCGCCGGGTAGGCGAATCCCAGGCCGGCGTCGACGCGGAGCACCGCCGGCGCGACGAGCTCGCAGCGGGGCACGGCCTCGCCGTCGACCTTGCCGACGCGGGCCTGGTGCGCGTAGGACGGCACCCGGGACAGCCCGTGTCCGCCCTGGCCGTCGGTCTCCGCGGCCACGAGCGCGCGGGCGGTCGCACGCGCCGCGGCGCCGCTCGTGCGGCTCGCGCGCAGCGCGTCGAACGCGAGGCTCTCCGCCGCGCCGAGGTCGAGACGGACCGGTTCGGCCATCGTCAAGGCCGCCTCAGGCGCTGCGGTACAGCTTGGTCATCACGAACTCGACGTGACCGAGCGCCTCGGCGGCGGTCAGGCGCCCGTTCGCGGTGTGCTCGATGCAGTCGATCAGCGCGTCGCCCGCCTGGTCGATCGTCATCTCGCGGCGGACCACGCCGGAGACGTCGACGTCGATGTGCTCGGGCATCAGCCGCACCGTGCGCGGGTTACCCGTGACCTTGATCACCGGCATGATCGGATTGCCGATGACGTTGCCCTGCCCCGTCGGGAAGATGTGGATCACGTAGCCGGCCGCGGCCTGCAGCGTGCAGCATTCGGCGGCGGCGGACGAGGTGTCCATGAAGTAGAGGCCGGGGCCGCGCGCAGGCGGCTCGGCGGGCTCGAGCACGTCGATGAACTTCACCTTCTTGCCGATCTTCTCGAGGTTGCCGAGCGCTTTTTCCTCGATGGTGGTGAGGCCGCCGGCGATGTTGCCCTTGGTCGGCTGGCTCTCCGAGAGGTCGGACGTCTTGTGGGCCTCGATCACGTCGTCCTGGTAGGCCTGCCAGGTCTTCATGAATTTCTCGCGCACCTCGGGCGTGGCCGCGCGGGCGGCGGCAAGGTGCTCGGCGCCGGTCAGCTCGGAGGTTTCACCGAAGCAGCCGTACAGACCCGCCGGCACAAGCTTGTCGTACATGTTGCCCACGGTGGGACACGACGCGAGGCCGGTCGTGGTATCGCTCTCGCCGCACTTCGCGGCGACCCAGAGCTCGGAGATGTCGCACTCGACGCGGACCTGGCCCGACGTCTGGTGCACGAATTCCTTCGCCTTGCGCGACGCGGCGGCGACGGTGGCGATGTCGCCGTTGCCCTCGATCCAGAAGCCGGCGACTGGCTTGCCGGTCTTGGCGATGCCGTCGACGATCCGCTGGGTCCAGCCCGGCTCGATGCCGATGACGATGCAGGCGGCCACGTTCGGGTTGCTGCCAGTGCCGATCATGGTGCGGAAGTGCAGGTCGAGGTCCTCGCCGAACTGCAGTCGCCCGTAGGCGTGCGGCAGCGCGATGGTCCCCTTGATGTTGTGGGCGACGGCTTCGCAGGCTGCGTTGGAGATGTCGTCGACGGGCAGGATCGCGACGTAGTTGCGGACACCGACCCGGCCGTTCTCGCGGCGGTAGCCCCAGATCTTGCGTGAAGTATTGCTCATGTTGGCGGCCTACCAGCGCTTGGTCTTGAGGTTGTGGACGTGGACGTGCTCGCCGCGGGCGACCGGGGCGACGATGCGGCCGATGTCCTGGCCATACTTGATGACCGAGTCACCGACCGCGAGGTCGCGCAACGCAACCTTGTGGCCGATCGGCACGTCGTGCCGCGCCTGGAGGCGGAAATCCGAATTGTCCTCGGTGACGACGCACAGCATTTCTGTGCCGGCTTTCAGGTCCTCGACCACGACGACGCCGACGTTGTCCTTGTGATCGTGGACGAGCAGGTGGGGAACACTCACTACGCTAACTCCTGGGTCCGCTTGCGGCGGGCAAGTCTTATATAAGATACTAAACACATGACAGCTGCCGTCGCAAGCGCCGCGGTACCATCCCGGATCCTCGTTCAGGACACGAAGATGGACAACGCCCCGCAATACCGACCGCTCTACAGCCAAGTCTACGAGACCATCGTCAAGCAGATCGCCGAAGGCGTGTGGAAGGCGGGCCAGGCGCTGCCCTCGGAGCAGGCGCTGGCCGCGCAAATGGGCGTCAGCCAGGGCACGGTACGCAAGGCACTCGATGCGCTCGCCATCGACAAGGTCATCGACCGCCGGCAGGGCAAGGGCACCTATGTCGCCGAGCTGACCCAGGAGCGCTCGCTGTTCCGGTTCTTCCGGCTCGCACGCCCGGACGGCGTCCGCGCGGTCCCGACCAGCGGCGCCGAGACGGTCCGGCGCCGGCGTATCCGCCCACAGGAGGCGCAGGCGCTCTCGCTGGACGCGAGCGCCGAGGTCATCGAGATCGTCCGCACGCGTTTCGCGGACGAGCAGCCCATCGCGCACGAGAAGATCGTCGTGCCGGTCGAGTATTTCCCCGGGCTCGACCGCCTCGCGCCGCTGCCGAACACCCTCTACGCCCTTTACCAGCGCAACTACGGCATCAATATCGTCTCGGCGGAGGAGAAGCTCCGGGCGGACGTCGCGCGCCGCGACGACACGCGGCGACTCGGGCTGCGCGCCGGCACGCCCCTGCTGGAAGTCGAGCGCGTCGCGGTCTCGGTCGACGGCAAGCGCGTCGAATGGCGAGTGAGCCGTTGCGACACCTCGAAACTCGTCTACGCCGTCACGCTGACATGAAGCGTGTGCTCTGCGTCGGCCACGCGGTCCAGGATTTCGTCTTCCGCGTGAACCCCTTGCCGGCCAGGGCCGAGAAGTACCGCTCCTCGGGATTCGCCAGCACCGGCGGAGGGCCGGCCGCGACGGCCGCCGTCGCCATTGCCCGGCTGGGCGGTGCCGCACGCCTCGCGGCGCGGCTGGGCGACGACGCCATTGCGGCGGCGATCGAGGCCGAGCTGCGCGGCCACGGGGTCGACTGCAGTGCGCTGCGTCGCTTCGCCGGCCGGCAATCGTCGCTGTCGGCCGTGTTCGTCGATGACGCCGGCGAACGGATGATCGTGAACCACACCGACCCGGGGATGCCCGCGGACCCCGCGTGGATCGACGCGCTCCCGCTCGCCGACGTCGACGCGGTGCTGGCGGACACGCGCTGGCCCGAGGGGGCTTCGCGTGCGCTGGCTCGGGCTCGCGACGCGGGGCTGCCGGCGGTACTCGACGCGGACGTGCCCGTGCCGCGGGACGGCGCGCTGTTGGGTGCGGCGACCCACGTGGCGTTCTCGGAACCCGGGCTGCGCGACTACGCCGGCGAGGGCGACCTGCCGGGCGCGCTGCAGCGCGTGGCCCGCGACACCGGCGCCTGGTGCGCCGTCACCGTTGGCGCCGACGGCGTGCTCGTGGTCGACGGCCGGCCGGGCGCCGAGACGGCACGCGGCGCGCTCGAGCACATGCCCGGCTTCCCGGTGAACGTGGTGGACACGCTTGGCGCCGGTGACACCTGGCACGGCGCCTTTGCGCTGGCGCTGGCCGAAGGCGCCACGGAGCGCGACGCGGTGCGCGGCGCCTCCGCCGCCGCTGCGCTGAAGGTTTCCAGGCGCGGTGGCCGCGACGCGCTGCCGACACGCGACGAACGGGATACCTGGCTGGAGATGCGATGAACCTGTCTGCGGGGAAGTACTGGGGCATGCGCCGCATGGCCGACCCCTCGGGACGCTTCAAGATGACGGCGGTCGACCAGCGCCCGCCGATCAAGAATCCCATCCGCGCGAAGCGCGGCACGGCCGAGGCGCCGTGGGAGGACGTGGCCGGCTTCAAGGAGATGCTGATCCGCGAGCTGCAGCGCGAGTCTTCCGCGATGCTGCTCGACCCGCACTACGCGTATCCGCGCGGCGTCACGATGCTCGACGCCTCGCGCGGGCTGATCCTCACGCTCGAGGACTCGATCTACCGCGAGACGCCGGGCGGACGCCTGTCGTCCGAGATCGACGACTGGTCCGTCGAGAAGATCAAGCGCGCCGGCGGCGACGCGGTCAAGGTGCTGACGTGGTACCGCCCGGACGCCGAGCCGGCGGTGTGCCGCGCGCAACAGGACTTCACCGCGCGGATCGGCGAGGCCTGTGCGCGCTACGACATCCCGTTCGTGTTCGAACTGCTCGTCTATCCACTGGCGCGCGACACCGAGCAGACCCGCGACTACGTGGAGATGAAGTCCAAGCACCCGGAGCTCGTGCTCGAGAGCGTGCGGGTATTCGCCGACCCGAAGTTCGGCGTCGACCTCTTCAAGCTCGAAAGCCCGGTGGCCGCGGCCGATGTGCCGGGCGTCGGGCAACCGGGCTGGGAAGACACGCAGCGCTGGTTCGACGCGCTGGCCGAGGCCGCGGGCCGGCCCTGGGTGATGCTCTCCGCAGGTGCAGGCATGGAGGAATTCCGCCGCGTGCTGACGCACGCGTACCGCGCCGGCGCGTCCGGCTACCTCGCGGGCCGTGCGATCTGGCTCGACGCGTTCGGGCACTTCCCCGACTGGGCGGCCATCGAGCGCGAGCTGCGCGGCGGCGCGACGGACTACATGCGCGCGCTCAATGCGCTCACCGATGCGACGGCACGACCCTGGTTGCAGCACCCATGCTATGGCACCAGCGGCGCGCGGATCGCCCCGGCGGACGCGAGCTTCCGCCATGTCTACCCAGGTTTCGGTTCCGGAGGTTGAGCTCATGCTGACGTATGGCGTCGCGGCACTGGCGCGACCGACTTTCGACGTCCCCTTTGCCGAGCAGACGAAGGACCGCGCGTTCGCGGCGCTCGAGGCCGCCGGCATCCGCACGGTCGGGCCGCGGGAGCTGCTGTTCGACCGCGACGCCGCGGAGCGGGCGATCGCGGGCATCGCGATGTCCGGCCCGGTGGACCTGCTGCTGATCCTGCAGGTCACCTTCACGGACGCCACCATGACGGTGAAGCTCGCGCGCGAGGCCGGCACGCCTATCGCGATCTGGGCACTGCCCGAGCCGAGGCTCGGCGGGCGGCTGCGGCTCAACGCCTACTGCGGCCTCAACCTCGCGGCGCACGCACTTGGCCGCGCGGGCGTGGCGCACGGCGCGCTCTACGCCGATCCTTCGGCGCCGGACCTTGCGGCGAGCCTGCGCGCGCTCGCCCGGCCAGCGCCGGTTCCGGCCTCGCGGGCCGCTCCGCCGGGCGTGCCGTCCGACGCCGGTCGCGATGCCGCCGATCGCGCGCTCGCCGCGCTCGGCGACGCCAAGATCACGGTGGTCGGGCAGCACCCGGACGGCTTCGACACCTGCGAGTTCGATCCGCTGCTGCTCGACCGGCTCGCCGGCCTGCGCATCGACCGCGTGACGCTGCCCGAGCTGTTCGCCCGCGCGCGCGCCACCGACGCGGCACGGGTCGCCACGGTGCGTGAATCGGCCGAGGCGACGGTCTCCGGCCTCGGCGACGTCGACCCGGAGCAGCTCGACCGTTCGTTCCGCGTGTTCTGCGCGCTCGAGGACGTGCAGCGCGACACGGGCGCGCGCGGTCTCGCCGTGCGCTGCTGGCCGGAGATGTTCACCGAGTACGGCTGCGCGGCCTGCGGCCCGATGGCGATGATGAACCAGAAGAAGGTGCCGTCGGCCTGCGAAGCCGACGTCAACGGCTCGTTCACGCAGCTGTTGCTGCAGGAACTCGCGGGTGAACCCGCCTGGATGGCCGACCTCGTCGACATCACCGACGACGACGACACGGCCGTGCTGTGGCACTGCGGCCTCGCCCCGGTGTCGATGTGCGACCCGGAGTTCACCCCAGAGGCCACCATCCACACCAACCGCAAGATGCCCCTGCTGCACCAGTTCCCGATCAAGCCGGGGCGCATCACGCTGGCCCGGCTCTCGCGCGCCCGGAACGAGCCGAAGCTCGTGATCGGTGGCGCGGAAGTGCTGCGCCGGCCGATGGCATTCACTGGCTGCAGCGGCACCGTGCAATTCGACCGCCCCGCAGGCGAGGTGAGCCGCCGGATCCTCGACGAGGCGCTCGAGCACCATTTCGCGCTCGCCTATGGCGACCACCGGCCGGCGCTGCGCGCACTCGCCGAGCGCTGGAACGTGCCCGTGCTCGAACTCGCCTGACGGCACCGCGGAGGCTGCACATGTCGTCGATGGATCCGGTCGCGCCGAACTGGGGGAGGATTCCACCGGTGCGGACCACCGCCGCGCCGCGGCTCGAGGGCGCGGAGCTGCGCATCCCGACCGACGCGGGCGAGCTGCGCTGCACGCTGCATGCGTTTGGATTGCGGCTGCGCAGCGCGGAAGACGCGCGCGACTACGGGATCCTGTGCGGCGATACGGCGCCGTTGCCGTTGCGGCTCGCCGCGGCGGACCGCAGCACCGTCGTGTCCGCGACGGCGCCGGACGGCGCCGAGCTGGAGCTGCGCATCGGCCACGAGCCGTGGAGCTTCGAGCTGCGTCGCGCGGGGCGCCTCGTGCAGCGCTCCCCGACCGACGGGCACTTCGTGCGGCGCTTCCGCCTGCCGCCGCTTGCGCGGCATGAGGGCCGCTGGTGGCTCGCGCTCGACCTCGGTCCGGACACGCCGGTCTACGGCCTCGGCGAGAAGTCGGGCCGCCTCGACAAGCGCGGCCAGCTGCTGCGCTCCTACAACCGCGATGCCCTCGGCCTGAACGCGGAGTGGAGCTACAAGAACATACCGTTTGGGTGGAGCCCCGACGGCTGGGGCGTGTTCGTGCACACCGGCGCGCCCGTGACCCACGGCGTCGGCTACGGGCCCTGGTCGCAGCGCGCGTACCTGGCGCTCGTCGAGGACGACGCGCTGGATGCGTTCGTGTTCACGGGCGAGGATGGCGCAGCGCAACTCGCGCAGTACACGGCGCTGACGGGCCGGTCGCCGGTGCCCCCCGACTGGAGCCTCGGGGTGATCCTCTCCAAGGCCTACTACAAGGACTCGGATGAAATCCTGGCGGTCGCGCGCGAAGTGCGGGCGCGGGGGATGCCCTGCGAGGTCATCACCTTCGACGGGCGGGCCTGGCAGGACACGGACACCCGCTTCGCGTTCGAATGGTGCCCGAAGCGCTACCCGGACCCGAAGCCGACCATCGCCGCGCTGAAGGCACTCGGGTTCCGCATCTGCGTCTGGGAGTACCCGCTGGTCTCCGTGCGCCACCCGCTGTTCGCCGAGCTGGCCGAACGCGGCTGGCTGATCCGCGACGCACGGACGGGCGAGCCGTATCGATACCAGTGGGACCCGGAGCCGTTCGGAGCGGTGCTGACGCAGCTGCCGGAGTCCGGCCTGCTGGACTTCACCCACCCCGAGGCCTACGCCTACTGGCGCGACCGCCATCGCGAGCTGTTCGAGCTCGGCGTCGACATGATCAAGGCGGACTTCGGCGAGCAGATCGAGCCGCACATGCTCGCCAGCGACGGGACCCAGGGCGACGCGCTCCACAACATCTACGCGCTGCTCTACAACCGCTGCGTCTACGAGGCGGCGGCACGCTACGCGCGCGACGGCGCGTTCCTGTTCAGCCGTGCCGGCTGGTCCGGTTCGCAGCGGTATCCGTCGCAGTGGGGCGGCGATCCGCAGGCCGACTGGGGCGGGCTCGCCGGCAACCTGCGCAGCGGCCTCTCCTGGGGCCTGACCGGGGCACCGTTCTATGCGACGGACGTCGGCGGCTTCTACGGCGACACGCGGGACCCGGTGCTCTACGTGCGGTGGATCCAGGCCGCGGTGTTCTCGGCCCACATGCGGCTCCACGGAATTGGCCCCCGGGAGCCCTGGAGCTATGGGCCGGAGGCGGAGCAACACGCGATGCAGGCGTTGCAGCTGCGCTACAGGCTGCTGCCCTACCTGCGCGGTGCAGTCCGGCAGGCCGCGGCCACCGGGCTGCCCGTGCAGCGCCCGATGGCACTCGCATTCCCGCAGGACCGCGCGGCCTGGGCCTTCGAGGACCAGTTCATGTTCGGCGACGACCTGCTGGTCGCGCCCGTGCTGAATCCCGACGGCCAGGTGACCGTCTACCTGCCCGAGGGCGACTGGCGCCGTTTCCCCGACCGCGTGCCGATGACCGGCGGGCGTGCACACAGGCTTTCCCTGGGTCTCGGCGAGCTCGCGGTTTTCGCGCGCGCCGGCACCCGCATCCCGCTGGCGGCGCCCGGGGCTCCCGGCCGCATCGATGCCCCACCCGCTGGAGAGTGGCTGGCCTGAGCCGCCTGGGCGGCCCGGCCGGCAGCGTGAACCTGCGTCTGGTCTCATGTCTTATATAAGGGTTGTAAGACACATTTCGCTCTGCTAGCGTTCTTCCACGCTCGGCCGCCCGTCCCGGTTGTGCCGTCGCAACAAGAGGGGAATGTCATGGCGAATCACAGGATCCCGGCGCTCGTGTCGTGCGCGGTCGCGGCCGCGCTGCTGCCCATCGAGGCCCGCGCCCAGCAGGGCGAGGCGGAGAGTGGCCGTCTCGATGAAGTCGTCGTCACCGCGCAGAAGCGCGAACAGCGGCTGCAGGACGTGCCGATCGCGGTGTCGGTGGTCAGCGGCGCGCTGGCCGAATCCACCGGCGGCTTCAACGTCGAGGGCCTGCGCACGCTGGTGCCCTCGCTGAACATCCGCAAGACCAACACCTCGCTGAACCAGTCGCTGTTCCTGCGTGGCGTCGGCACGATCAACTTCGCCATCGCCGCGCAACCCAGCGTGGCCACCGTGCTCGACGGCGTCGTGCTCTCGTCGGCCGGCGAGGCCTTCGGCGACCTCTACGACATCGAGCGCGTCGAGGTGCTGCGCGGCCCGCAGGGCACGCTGTTCGGCAAGAACGCGTCGGCCGGCGTGGTCAACATCGTCTCCAAGCGCCCGGGCACCGAGACGGGCGGCTACCTCGACCTTGGCTGGTACGAAGACAACGAGATGCGCGTGAAGGGCGCGATCGACCTGCCGATCTCGGAGAACGTGCGCTCGCGCACCACGCTCACCTACGGCAAGTTCGACGGCTACATCGACAACGTCTCGGGCTCGGCGGCCGGCGGCGACCTCAACGGCTACGACCGCAAGGGCCTGCGCACCGTCTGGGAGATCGGCAACAAGGGCAACCTGTGGACGATCACGGGCGACTACCGCGAGTCCGACGACAACTGCTGCGTCGAGGTGATCGGCACCGCGCCCACGGGCGCCACTGCCGCCGCCTACGCCGCGCTCTACAGCGGCGTCACCTTCGCCGGTGACGAAACCCGCCAGGTCAAGCAAGACCTGCAGATGCGCTCCACCGAGAAGGCCTGGGGCGTCTCGCTGCAGGGCGACATCGACACCGCGATCGGCACCTTCACCACGATCACCGCCTATCGCACCTGGGACGCCACCGAATACCGCGAGGGCGACTGGATCGACGTGGAGGCGCCCTACGTGGGCAACGGCTTCGCGCGGCTGCACGACTTCGGTCCGCAGACCACCGAAACCTTCTCCCAGGAACTGCGCCTTGCGTCCAGCGGCGGCGGCGCGCTCGACTACGTGCTCGGGCTCTACTACTCCCAGACGGACTCGGAGCGCTTCTTCCAGCGCAATACCTTCAACTGCACGGCGACGACGCTGCCGGTCGACGCGACGGGCCAGCGGCCCTGCCGTGCCGGGGCCTCGACCTTCATCGACACGTTCTCGAACGCGACCTTCGGCGCGGACTTCAAGAACCTCGCGGCGTTCGCCGACGGCACCTGGAACGTCTCGGACCGCTTCCGGGTGATCGGCGGGCTGCGCTGGACGCAGGACAAGCTCAACTACTTCCACGACCGCGTGCCGACGCCGTTCGCGGGCCAGCCGGGCATCCGCACCGACCGCAGCGGCTTCACCGGCAGCAACGACTCCGACAACGTCTCGGGGCGCGCCGGCGTGCAGTTCGACGTCAGTGACGACTTCATGGCGTACGCGACCTACGCCCGCGGCTACAAGGGCCCGGCGTACAACGTGTTCTTCAACATGACCCTCAACAACACGCCGGTCATCGATGCCGAGACCGCCGACTCCTACGAGATCGGCCTGAAGAGCACGCTGCTCGACGGCCTGATGCTGCTGAACGTGGCGGCGTTCAACGCCAAGTACGACGACTTCCAGGCCAACAACTTCCTGTTCCTCAACGGCACGCTGATCACGACGCTGACCAACGCCGGCGAGGTGTCGTCGAAGGGCTTCGAGATCGACCTGCAGGCGCGCCCGAACGACATGCTGACGATCGGCGCCGGTGCCGCCTACACCGACGCCAAGGTCGACAACTTCTTCACCCCGCCGGACCGGCCCCCGACAGTGCGCGCCGGCACGAAGCTGCCGCTCGCTCCTGAGTGGAAGGCCTCGTTGTACGGCGAACTCAGCATCCCGGTCGGCTCGTTCACGCTCGCCCCGAACGTGGTCGTGGCCTACCAGAGCGAGAGCTTCTCCGACCTCAACGAGCCCCTTGCGCTGCGGATCCCGGGCTACACCACCGTGGACCTCACGCTCGCCCTGACAGACGCCGACGACCGCTTCCGGGTGGCGCTGGTCGGCCGCAACCTGACCGACGAGAGCTACACCGTGCTGCGCACCGGCGGTGGCCCGGGCGGCGCGGTTCGCCTGCAGATCCCGCGTGACGCGGACCGCTACTTCGGCATCCAGGCCCGCTTCAACTTCGGGGCCCGCTGACCGACACTGCGGTCGTGACCCGACCGATCGACGCCACGATCCGCCTGCTGTCCGCCGTGAACGCCCCCATCACCCGATGGGGGCGTTCCCTTGCGGCGGCGCTGCTGGCGGTGATGCTGGCGGTCGCCGTGGCGCAGATCCTCTCGCGGGCGATCCTCGACCACACCCTCGACTGGGCCGAGGAAATGGCCCGGATGGCCTTGGTCTGGTCGGTGCTGCTGGCGGCACCGCTCGCCTACCGCAGCGGCGCCCACGTCGCCATCGGGTCCCTCGCCGCGGCGCTACCGCCCCGACTGCTGTACCTCACCGCACTGGCGCTCAACCTGCTCACGGGCTGGATCTGCGCCGTGTTCCTGCTCGAGAGCTTCGATTTCGTTTCCCGCGGCTTCACGATCGTCGCCTCGGCCGTGCCGCTGAAGATGGGCTGGATCTACTCGATCGTCCCGGTGTCGCTGGCGGCCCTGCTGCTGGTGGCCCTGGAGTGCGTGCTGCGGCTGGCGCGCGCACTGCTCGACGGCCGCTTCGACCTGCTGCTCTCGGGCGCCGTCCCCGTTCCCGTCGCCGACAGGGAAGACTGATGTCCGTCGCGTTCTTCTGGCTGCTGATCCTGCTGATGGCGCTGGGCACCCCGGTCGTCTTCGCGCTGCTGATCAGCCCCGCGCTGAGCCTCGCGCTCGACGGCGAGACGCAGTACTTCCCGGCGCTGCTCGCCCGGCTCTACAACGGCATCGACAGCTTCCCGCTGCTCGCCGTGCCCTTCTTCATCCTCGCCGGCGAACTCATGAACTCCGGCGGCATCACGTCCGCCATCGTGCGCTTTGCGCAGTCGCTCGTCGGGCACGTGCGCGGCGGGCTCGCCCAGGTGACCATCCTCTCGTCGATGCTGTTCGCCGGGATCTCCGGTTCGGCCGTCGCCGACGCCTCGGCCATCGGCAAGATGCTGGTCCCCGCCATGGAGCGCGAAGGCTACACGCGGGCCTTCGCGGCGGCCGTCACGGCGGCCGCGGCCGTGATCGGCCCGGTCATCCCGCCATCGGGCATCATGGTGCTCTACGGCTTCGTCATGAACGTCTCGATCGGCGCCCTGTTTGCCGGCGGCGTGGTGCCGGGCCTGCTGATCGGCGGCGGGCTCATGCTCGTCACGAGGCTGCTGGCCGGCCGATACCGCCTGCCCGCCGCGGCGCGGCCGGCGTCCTGGGCCGAGCGCGGCCGGGCGTTCCGCGGGGCCTACCTGGCGCTGCTGATGCCGGTGATCCTGCTCGGCGGCATGCTCAGCGGGATCTTCACAGCCACCGAAGGCGCGGCGGTCGCCTGCGCCTACGCGCTGGTCGTGTCCACCCTCGTACTGCGCAGCGTCGACGCCGCGGAGCTGCGGCGCATATTCCGCAACACGGCCTTGCAGTCGAGCGTCATCCTGCTGCTGGTGGGCGCCGCGGTCACGCTGGGCTGGCTGGTCACGGTATCGGGCATGGCCGAGGGGATCGCGCGGACGATGCTCGGTGTCACGGACGACATCTACCTGCTGCTGTTCCTGCTCAACGTGCTGCTGCTGTTCGTCGGCATGTTCCTCGACGCCGGCCCGGCGATCCTGATCCTCGGCCCGGTCCTGGCGCCGATCTTCATCGGCATGGGCGTCGACCCGGTTCACTTCGCGCTCGTCATGTGCGTGAACCTCACGGTCGGGCTCGCCACCCCGCCCATGGGCCTCGTGCTGTTCGTCGCCGCGTCGGTCTCGGGCGAGCGCGTCGAGAACATCGTTCGCGCGATCCTGCCGTTCCTGGCCGTCGAGGTGCTGGTGATCTTCCTGATCACCTACTTCCCAGGGCTCGTGCTCGCGCTGCCGCGCTCCCTCGGGCTGCTCTAGCATGACCAACCCGGTAGTGCTGCGGGCGATCCTGCTGCTGATCGTGGCGGGATGCCTCGCAGGCGTGGTGCTCTCGCGCGCGGAGCAGGCGGAGATCACGATCCGCATCGCCTTCCTCGCCTCGCAGGACGACGAGGACTACATCGGCGCCGTCGCGTTCCGCGAACGGCTGCGGGAACTGGTGGGTTCGCGCGTCGAGGTGAAGATCTATCCCTCGGGGCAGTTCTGCGGCAACGAGCGCGAGTGCATGGAGGCGCTGCAGAGCGGCATCCTCGAGATGCACCAGACGACCATCGGCGGACTCGCCGGCCTCTATGGCCCCGCACAGGTGCTCGACCTGCCCTACCAGTTCAGCGACGACCGCACCGCCGAGTGCGTGTTCGACGGCCCGCTGCTGCGCGAGATGGGCGACGACATCCTCGCCAAGGGCCTCGGGCTGCGGCTGATGGCCGTCGGCAACACCGGCGGCTGGCGCAGCTTCGCGATGACGAACACGCGGATCCGGGGCGTTTCGGACCTCGCCGGCAAGCGCATCCGGACCCTGCCGTCGGCGCTCGAGCAGGAGATGGTGCGCGAACTCGGCGCCAGCCCGATGGCGCTGCCGTTCTCGGAGATCTACTCCGCCCTCGGCGCCGGCATGCTCGCGGGCACCAAGAACAGCGTGCAGGACGTCATGGGCATGAAGTTCGAGCAGCACGTGCGCCACCTGTTCGTCGATCGCCACAGCTACATGGCGGCGATCTGGTGGTACTCGGAAGCCGCCTGGGAGCGGCTGCCGCCGGACCTGCGCCCGGCCGTCGAGGACGCCTTCCGCGCGCTGGCGGCCGCGACGCGTCGCGCCGCGCTCGAGCGCGAAAGACCCGCGCTGGCCGCGTTCGAACGCTCGGGCGGCACCATCGACTACATCACCCCGGCCCAGCGCAACGAGTTCCGCGCCGCCACGCAGCCGCTGCGCGCGTGGTACGCGAAGCGCTACGGCGCGCAGTGGCTGCAGCGCACGGACGCCGCGATCGCCGCCTGCGAGCAGCCCAATCCGAACCCCAACACCAGCACCGCGGAGCGCTCATGAAGGTCCTGTTCGTCGATGCCGGCAACTACTGCCGCTCTCCCGCCGCCGAGATCGTGGCGCGCAGCCTCGCGGCGCGAGCCGGGCTGCAGGGCTGGTCGTTCAGCTCGGCCGGACTGAAGGACAAGCACGCTGGCGACACCGCGGACCCGCGCTCGATCGAGGCCTGCGCCGCGCGCGGCTACGACCTCGGCGCCCACCGCTGCCGCGAGATCGGCACCGCGGACTTCAGCGGCAGCGACCTGATCCTCGCGATGGACCGCGAGAACCTGGCACAACTGCTGGAGCGTCGCCCCGCGGGCAACGTCACGCGCATCGAGCTCCTGCTGGGCAACGTCGACGTACCCGATCCCTACTACGGCGAAGCCGACGGGTTCGGCGCGATGATGGACCAGATCGAGTCCGGGGTCCGGCGGCTGCTGGGCCAGGGCTGAGGTCCGCAGCTGAGGCCCGGTGGCCGGCTGAGGCGAGGTCGTTTGCCGCGAGCGCGCCGGTCTATCATGGGCCTCCTTCCGAGGTCCAGATGGAACTGCGCCAGCTCCTGCATTTTCTTGCGCTCGCCGAGGAACGCAGCTTCCGCGGCGCGGCCGGGCGCGTGCACCTCACGCAGCAGGCCGTCAGCAAGAGCATCGCGCAGCTCGAGGCCCGGCTCGGGGTGCAGCTCTTCGAGCGCGACGGCAAGAGCGTCAGCCTCACGGCCTTCGGCGAGCTGCTGCGCCCGCATGCGCAGGCCGTGGCCGCCGAGCTGCGGCAGTTCGAGGACGCGCTCGACGCCCGCCTGGGCGTGCGCGCGGGGCGCCTGCGCATCGGCGCCACGCCCAGCACGCTCGGCGACATCGTGCCCGCGGCGCTCAGCCAGGTGCAGTCCGCACACCCGCAGCTCGTCGTCTCGGTGCACTCGGCCGACTGGGACTCCCTCGCGCGGCGCCTGCTGCGCGGGGAGATCGACCTCGTGCTCTCGACCGAGCCGACCGATCCGGTCGACGAGCTCATCGTCGCCGAGCGCCTCTGCCCCGCGCGGATCGTCGTGCTGGCGGCGCGCAACCACCCACTGGCCGCCGTCGCCGAGCCGGCTCCCCCGCGCCTGCTCGATCATCCCTGGATCGAGATCGTCAACCTGCCACGCGCCGAGCAGGACCTCCGCGAATACTTCACCTCGGCCGGGCTCGAACCCCCCGTCGCCCGAACGCGTGCCGAATCCGCGCAGTTCGCGACCAGCTGGGTCGAGCGCACCGACGCGCTGTGCGCGATGTCCGACCGGGCGGCGGCGCGCGACATCGTGGCCGGCCGTGTGGTGGCGCTCGGCGTGCAGCTGTCCTCGCGGCCCTGGCACCTGATCGCGGCGCGGCGCCGCCGCGCCGCCCAATCACCCGCCGCCCTCGCGTTCATGGCCGCCGTCCGCGCGGTTGTCGTTCCGGACGGGGAGTTGTTGGGCAGGCACAGTCCCGCCGCGGGATGATCGGCCATTGCCCGAGGACCCGTCATGGCCGCCGATCCGCACAGCGTCACTTCATCCAGCCGTCGCCCCAGGTTCAGCGCGCCCACGCCGGCTGAGCTCGACGCCGCCGCCGAGCGCCTCGCCCCGCTGGTGCGCGAGCACGCGGTCGAAGCCGAGGCCGCCCGCGACCTGCCCGCCCCTGTCGTCGCCGCGCTGAAGGACGCCGGCTTCCACCGGCTCTACATGCCGCGGCGCTTCGGCGGCTATGGCATGGACTGGGGCCCGCATTTCGCCGTCTCGGAGCGGCTCGCGCGCGAGTGCGGATCGACCGGCTGGATCACCTCGCTGGTGTTCTCGCACATCATGTTCGTGGCGCGCTTCGCGCCGGAGGGCCAGGAGGAATTCTTCGCGCGCAGCCCGGACGCCGTGCTCGGCACCGGCTCCGCGGGCCACGGCGCGATCGAGGCCGAAGGCGACGGCTTTCGCGTCTCGGGGCGCTGGAGCTTCGTCAGCGGCATCAACCACGCGGGCGGCGCGATGGTCGTCGCACGCGAGGGCGGCAAGGGGCCGATCTCGCACTTCGTGCTGCTGCTGCCCGGGGAGTATCAGGTCGTCGACGCCTGGCAGTCCGAAGGCCTGCGCGGCACGGGCAGCCACGACATCGTGGTCGAGGACGCGCTGATCCCGGTCCGGCGCGTGCTGACGATGGCGCAGTTCGCGAGCACCGAGCCGCCGGGCGCCGAGATCGCCGAAAGCTACGTGCACCGCATGCGCCCCGCGCCCTACCAGAAGAGCTGGTTCATGGGCCCGCTGCTCGGCACCGCCCGCGGCGCGCTGCAGTCCTACTGCGACCAGACCCGCGCGCGCTCCGGCCGCCTGTTCGGCGAGTCCGTGGCGCAGCAGGTGCCCGTGCAGGTGCGCACGGGCGAAGCGCACGCGAACATCGAGGCCGCCGAGCTGATCTTCCGCGACGTGATCCGGCAGCTGCGTGCGCACGGCGAGGGCGGCGGCGACATCACCGGCGAGGCGCTGCTGCGCATCAAGCGCAGCGTGACCTTCGGCTCGCGGCTCTGCGCCGCCACCACCGACTCGCTCGCCTCGATGATGGGCATCTCGGGCTATACGGTCGGCAACCCGGTGCAGCGCCTGCACCGCGACTGCCGCACGATCTCGATGCACATCGAGCTCAACTGGGATCACTCGATGTCGCCCACCGGCAAGCGCCTGCTCGGGATCCCTACCGGCGATCCGCTGATCGACGGCGCCGGCGGCACCGGCTCCGCCACGCTCGGGACCCAGGTCTGATGGTGCAGCCCCCGCATCCACCGCAGCCGGCCGCGCTGCCGCGGCTCGCGCTCGGGTGCATGAGCTTCGGCTCGAGCGCCTGGCGTCCCTGGGTGCTCGACGAGCCGCAGGCCCAGCCGCTGCTCGAGCGCGCGCTCGAGCTCGGCGTCACCTTCTTCGACACCGCGAACGTCTACTCCACCGGTCGCAGCGAGGAGGTCCTGGGACGATTCCTGCACCGCACCGGCTCGCGCTCGCGCGTGCTCGTGGCCACCAAGCTGTTCTATCCGGTGGGCCCGGGCGAGGCCGGGCTCTCGCGCGCGAACGTGATCGGCTCCTGCGAGGCGTCGCTGCAGCGCCTCGGCGTCGGGCAGATCGACCTGCTGCAGATCCACCGCTGGGATCCGCACACGCCCGTCGAGGAGACGATGGAAGCGCTCGCCACGCTGGTGCGCGCCGGCAAGGTCCGCTGGATCGGCGCCTCGAACATCCGCGGCTGGCAGCTCGCGAAGATGAACTTCACCGCGCGCATGAACGGCTGGCCGGAATTCGTGACCGTGCAGGCGCACTACAACCTGCTGCACCGCGAGGACGAGCGCGAGCTGCTGCCGTTCTGCGCCGACCAGGGCATCGCGGTGCTGCCCTGGAGCCCGCTCGCGCGCGGGCGGCTCGCCAGGCCACCCGCGGCGTCGGCCTCGACCGGTCGCGGCGCGCAAGACGACGTCGCCGACCAGCTCTACGGGCCGCCCACCGACCCGGTGATCGGCGCGCTGTTCGACACCGCGCGTGAGCTCGACGTGAAGCCCGCGCAGCTCGCGATCGCCTGGCTGCTCAGCCGCCCCACCGTGGCCGCGCCCGTCATCGGCGCCACGCGCGTCGGCCACGTCGAGGACGCCGTCGCCGCGCTGGACTTGCGGGTGCCGCCGGGCACCTGGGAGCGGCTCGAGGCCGCCTACACGCCGCGCGCCTACGTCGACCTGCCGTGGACGGCGCGCAACCAGACGGTCCTGCAGCCGACCCCACGGGAGTAGAATATCGCCGACCGCGCCACCCGCGCCGCCAGGAGATGCCGATGACCCGCCCCGCCATCCGCCTGCCCTACGCCACCGGGATCGCCGCTGCCGCGCTCGCGCTGGCCAGCACCGCCGCCCTCACGCAATCCGCACCCCGCCTCAAGCCCGGTCTCTGGGAGCACAGCTTCCAGGTCGGCAGCCAGGGCGGCCAGATCGAGGCGGCGATGAAGGAGGCCCAGGCCGCCATGGCCAGCATGCCGCCCGAGCAGCGCAAGATGATGGAGCAGATGATGGCCCAGCAGGGCATCTCGCTCGACGCCAGCGGCCAGAAAGTCCGGATCTGCATGACCGCGGAGGACGTGGCGCGCGACGAGATCCCCGCCGCGCAGGACGGCTGCACGCAGACTGCCAAGCGCAGCGGCAACACCTGGACCGTGACGTTCCAGTGCCCGGCGCGCGACGGCCAGCCCGCCTCGAGCGGGCGCGGCACCGTCACGCTGCAGAGCTCGACCGCCTACAGCGGCGACTTCACGATGAACACGCAGGTCGACAGGAAGACCGAGCAGGTCACGATGAAGACGCAGGGTCGCTGGCTCTCGGCCGACTGCGGCAACGTCAAGCCCGCCCGCCGCTAGCGCGGCCGAGGCACCCGTCGTTCGAGTGCCAGCGGGCCACCGCCCCAGGCCACGAGCGCCAGGGCCATCGCGGCCCAGGGCAGGTGGAAGTTCGCCCAGCCATCGGGAACCGTGAGCTGGATGATCGCGGTCATGCCGAGGATGCCGAGCGCCGCCCAGCGCGTACCCAGCCCGACCACGAGCAGCGCGGGCAGCAGGATCTCCGCTGTGCCCGCAAGGAACGCAAACACGTCCGGCATCGGATAAGGCACGAGCCGGCCGAAGAGATGCAGGCGAAACTCCTCCCGGAACAAGTATTGCGCCGAATCCGACAGCTGGCCGAAGCCGTCCCACTTGGTGAGGCCCGACCGGAAGAATGGCACGGCGAGCGCAATGCGCAGCGCAAACTGGGCCAGGGGCGCGGCGCGCTCCCAGGGAATCGGTTTCGAGGCAGCAAGGATCATGGGTCGATGGTCTCCGTGAACAGGCCAGCATCTGCCAGCACACGCAGCGCGTGGCCGGGATCGAGGACGGGGTCTTCGGCAAAGGCGGCCTCGTACGCCTGCTCGAGCGTGGTGCCCACGAGGAGCGCGGCTGCGAGCGCCGCGGCACCTGGCGTCAGGCACTGCACGTGGATCCGCGCGTGCGGGCGCGTGACCAGCACGCTCTCGGCCTGCCAGGCCAGCGCCGACAGGTCCGGTTCAGCCTGCTGGTGCGCACTCCAGAGGCTGCCGACCGGCCAGGGCGAGCGCACCAGCCGCGCGGCGGGGTGGATGCCGAAGCGCGAATGAACCAGCTGCTCCGGTGGCAGCGCGGCGAGCTCGCGCAAGCCCATCGGCCCGGCATCGGCAGCGCCCCAGCTTTCGTGCCAGGCGTTCTCGACCCTCGCGACGTCGGGCAGGTACGGCAACTCTCGCGCGGGCCCGAAACCGGCGACGAACGCAGCGAATGAGCCGCCGTAGCGAAAAAGGCTCGCGTCGCGCGGCAGGTGTTCGCGCACGTAGGCGCGGGCCATCGCGCGGAAGAACGCCTGGCCCACCAGCGCATGCGTGACCGGGAAGCGATCGGCGAGCACGTCGACGAGGCTCGCGGTCATGTTGTTGCGATACACCGCAAAGCGATCCGCGATCCGCGCGCCCTCGGGTGCAGCCAGCCACTCAGGGAGCGGCGCCTCCGGGTCGCGGAGCGCCGCGGCGAACGCACCGAACTCAGCGCGCTGCACGATCCGCCTCCTCCAGCAGCGTCGCGTAGTCCGGAACATTCGCGTCCCACTCGATGAGCGTGGGCAGCGGGCCGGTGCGATCGAGCAGCGCGCGATAGAGCGTCCACGTCGGCTCCTGCACGGGGCCGTCGTGGCTGTCGATGCAGATCGGGCGACCATTGGCGTCCTCGCGCATCGCGTGCCCCGCCAGATGCACCTCACCCACGGAATCGAGCGGGAGCGCCTCGAGGTAGCGCAGCGGGTCGAAGCCGTGGTTGATGGCGCTCACCACGATGTTGTTCACGTCGAGCAGCAGTCCGCAGCCGCTCGCGCGCACGAGCTCGGTGATGAATTCGGGCTCGGGGATCGTGTCGCCGGCCCGCAGGTAGGTGGCCGGATTCTCGATCAGGATGCGCTGGCCGAGCGCGTCCTGCACGGCGCCTACGTGCGCGACGACACGCGCCAGCGATTCCGGGGTGCAGGCGATCGGCAGCAGGTCGTTGAAATACTCGCCGCCGAAGCTGCTCCAGGCGAGGTGCTCCGAGAACACGTCGGGCTCATAGCGGCGCAGCAGTGCCAGGCGCTCCGCGAGGGCGTCGCGCGTGGGCGGTTCATCGCCGCCGAGCGAGAGCCCGACGCCGTGGATCGCGAGCCGGTGATCACGCCGGATCGCCTCGAGCCAACGATGCGCGGGACCGCCCGGGTGCAGGTAGTTCTCGGCGTGGATCTCGAAGAACGCCGGGCCGCGCGAGCCCGCCAGCACGTCGCGGTAATGCTGGGCCTTCAGGGACACCCCGACGCCGCGGGGCAGCGCCGGGGTGTGCACACTCAGGCCTTCGGCAGGTCGCGGGTCAGCGGCGCCAGCGAACCGGTGCGATCGCCCGGGAGCTTCACGGCCGTGCAGGTGCCGGCCGGAACGAGCTTCCAGGCATTGCCCTGATAGTCGACCTTCGACGTTCCGGCGCAGGTGGTGCCGGCGCCCGCGGCGCAATCGTTCTTGCCCTTGAGGGCGACGCCGTAGCACTTTTCCTTGGCGCCCGGGGCCGGGGCATCCGCGGCCGCAGCCGAGCCGGCAGCGAGCACGAGCGCACCGACGAGCGAACCGATGAGGGCCGAGCGAGGGGTTGAGGACATATCGCATACTCCTTTGGAGGGTGGGTTGTCCTCGCTCTACGCATGGCGTCGCGTGTTCGTTACAGCCGGGCGCCCGGATGAGAGTATCGCAGCGTGCGTCGCTCACGGCTGTAACGATCCAGCCCCCGGGAGCGTACAGCGGTGGGTAGAGACCCTTATGCGGACAGACGAGCACGAGGCGCAGTGGGCGGCCGCCATGCGCCAGGCGATCGCGGGCGACTCGGCAGCGTACCAGTCGCTGCTGACGGCGCTCGGCGGCTGGCTGCGGACCCGGATGCGGGCGCGGCTCGCGCGTTACGGGTGTCATGACCTCGACGCGGAGGAGACGGTGCAGGAAGCGCTGCTGGCGATCCATCTGAAGCGTCACACCTGGCGACCGGACGAACCGATCACACCGTGGGTGGCGGCCATCGCCCGCAACAAGCTGGTCGACCAGCTGCGGCGGCGACGGCGGCGCGCCGAGCTGCCGCTCGATGACTTCCTCGAGGAGGAACTCGGCAGCGCCCCGGCCGAGGAGCCCAGCACCGGGCAGGACGTCGAGCGCGTGCTCGCCTCGCTGAACGAGCGCCAGCGGGAGATCGTCCGGCTGGTCGCGATCGAGGGTCGCTCGTCCCGCGACGCCGCAGGGCGACTCGGCATGTCGGAAGGTGCGCTGCGCGTGGCGCTGCATCGCTGCCTGCGCGGCCTGGCCTCGAAGCTTCGGGAGGAACGCTCGTGAAGACCGACGAACTGGTACGGATGCTCGCGGCCGACACCACGGTGGAGGCGCCGCCCGTGCGCCAGCTGATGCGGACCGGGATCCCGGCCGCAGCCGTGGCGCTCGCGCTCTTCGTCGCACTGGCCGGCGTTCGAGCGGACGTCGCGCAGGCGCTCGGCAGCCCAAGGTTCATTTTCAAGCTCGTGGTTTGCACGGCCATGGCCGCGGCGGCGACCGGCGCGCTGTTGCGCGCGGCGCGGCCACAGCCCGGACTTGGCCGATGGGGCAGGTGGCTGTGGCTGCCCGCGGCGGCGCTCGTGGCCGCCGTGGCGGTCGAGCTGATGTGGCTACCGCCGCAGCAGTGGGCAGCGGCCGCCGTGGGCCAGAACGCCACGATTTGCCTGCGGCTCATTCCGACGCTGGCCGCGGCGCCATTGGTCGCCAGCCTGCTCGTGCTTCGGCGCGCAGCGCCCTCTCGCCCCGCATTCGCGGGCGCCCTGGCGGGACTGATGTCGGCGGGCGTGGGCGCCCTGCTCTATGCCACCCATTGCGCCGACGACAGCCCGCTGTTCGTCGCGATCTGGTACGGGTCCGCCACCGCCATCGTCGTGGCGATCGGAGCCCTCGCCGGCGCGCGACTGTTGCGCTGGTAGCGCGACAGGTGTCCGCTGGGCAGGCCGCTCAGGCCGCGGCGGCGCCGGGCCGGCTGGCCGATGCCACGGCCTCCTCGAGGAACCGGGACAGGTGGGCGACGTGCGCATCGAGCGAGAAGCGCTCGACGCTCGCCTGGGCCTGCCGACCCAGCCTCGCGCGGAGGGGCGGCTGCTCGAGCAGTTCGGCGAGAAGCCCGGCAAACCCGGCGACATCGCCCTGGCGGACAAGCAACCCGTCGGAGCCCGAGGTGACGATTTCCGGCAGGCCGCCTCCGTCGAATCCCACGACGGGCAGGCCGCAGGACATGGCTTCGATCGCGACGAGGCCGAACGGCTCGGCAAAGCTCGTCATCGCCATCACGTCGCTCGCGGCGAGCAGCGCCGGCACGTCGTCCCGCTGGCCGAGGAATCGCAGCGCATGAACCACCCCGAGCGTATCCGCAAGGGCCTGGCATTCAGCCCGCAGCGGGCCTTCGCCCACCAGCAGGAACCGCGCGGCGGGGGTCCGCTCGAGCACCGCCGGGATCGCCCTCACGAGATTGATCATCCCTTTCTCGGGAAAGAAACGGCCGATCGCGATGACGAGCGGGGAGTGCGGATCCAGGCCCAGCGTGGCCCGCTGCTGCGCGCGATCGGCTGAGGCCGAGGCGGCACGAATCGAGCCCAGGTCGAGCCCGTTGTGCAGGACGCGCATGAGTTCCGGACGGATTCCATACTGGATTCGCGCGGTTTCCTTCACCGGGTCGCTGACGCAAAGCGCCAGGTCGGGCTGCGGGAGCCGGCGACTCAGCATGCCCAGGGGAAACGGCTGTGGCTTGAGGTCGTGGACGTGGACGACCAGCGCTGGCTTGGCCTGCCGCGCGTGGAGCAACCGGGCGAGGAAGGTCGATTCCATCTGGGTGACGTGCACCACGTCGGGTGACCGCGCCTTCAACGCCCGACGCAACCGGCCAAGGTTGCCCGGCGCACCCGGGCTCACGCCGAGGAAGGTCACGGGCACACCGCCCTCGCGAAGGAGCGCCGACGCCGGATGCTCGCCACGCAGGAAGACCGCGGAGACGTCGACACCCGCAGCCCGCAGCCGCGGGAGCACGGTGGTCATGTAGGTGGTGCCACCGTGCCAGCCGTCATTCGCGTAGCCGAGGCGGTCGGCGACGTGCACTAGCCTCATGGAAAGCCCTCTTCGGCCGGGATAGCGGGGATTCCCAGAACCGCGATCACGAGCCCACAGACTAACCGTAGCGCCGATCGCAAAAGAATACGGGTTAGCCCGACTCCCCGTCCGTTTTTGATCTGGCAGGCGGGCGTCGCTTCAAAGCTGACTTCGGGTCAATGCATCGAAGAGCGCGGCATACTGACGGGCGACCGATGCACGGGCAAACCTCGACCCCGCTTCAAGGGCGGCCCTCTGGCCCAGCGCCGTGGCCAGCGCCGGGTCGTCCAGCAGCCGCTGCAGCGCCCGGCGCAGGGCCGCAGGGTCCTTGGGCGGCACGAGCAAGCCGTTCTCGCCATCGCGCAGGATGTCCTTGATACCGCCGACCGCGCTCGCCACGCAGGCGAGCCCCGTGGCCATCGCCTCGATCAGAGAGATGCCGAAGGCCTCGTCCTCGGTCGGGAAGGCAAAGATGTCGGCAGCGCGGAGGTAGTCCTCGACGTTGCGAACGCTGCCCGTGAACACGACCCGCCCGGCCAGGCCGTGGTCGCGCACATAGGCGTGGAGTTCATCGTCGCAGGCGTCCATGAGGCCGGCGCCGGAGCCGATGATCACCAGCGTTGGCGAGGCGGATGCCGCAGCGATGTCGCGCCAGGCCTCCAGTAGCGATGGCAGGCCCTTCGCGCGAAGCAGCCTGCCGGTGAACACCACGAGGGGCCCCTGCGCAGGCAGGCCAAGCCTCTCCCGGATGCGCTGCCTGTCCGCCGGATCGACCGCCGGGGAGAAACGCGCAGGATCGTAGCCGTTGGGGATGTCGATGATCCTGCCTTCCGGCACGCCACCGCGGACGAGCTCGTCGCGGATGTCGCGCGACAGCGCGACGAATGCGGTGGCACGACGGAACAGCGCATTGCGCGCGCGGACGACAGCGCCGATCAGCGATGACGCCCAGCGCAGACGCAGGGTCGCGATGCCCTGCCGGAAGTACTCGCCCGAGAATTCGCCGTTGTTGTCGGCCTTCAGGATGCAGGGCTTGCCGAGCAGCCATCCCGCGAGCACCGCGGAGATGCCCAGCACGCGGAAACCCGACACCAGGATGATGTCGTAGCGACGGAGGTGACGGAGGTAAAAAAGGAAGCTCGTGACCACCATGCCCCACTTCTTGAGCTGACCGGGGCCGGACGGGCCGAGCCGGTGGATCCGGATCTCCCCGATCTGCTCCCGCGGCGGGAAGTCGTGGCTCGAGCGTCGCGTGACGACCTGGACCTCGTGGCCCGCGGCGATGAGGTCCTCGGCAAGCGCCATGCCCTGTGTCTCGGCACCGCCGATCACGGGAAAGAACTTCTCGGTGACCATGCACAACCGCGGCTGGGTCACGCGGGGCGGCTCCGGCGGTGGACGAAGCGGTCCTTCACTGCCTTCAGCGCGGGCTCGAGCACCTGCACCGCGCGTACCGCCGCCTCGGGCACGGTCAGCACCGGGCGTCCCCGGGCGGCGCGGCTGTCGAGGTAGCACTCGGGGGCCTCGACCAGCCGGTCGAGCAGCGCACCGTCGAGCACCGGGCGCGCCTGCCAGGGCAAGACCCGCTGGCGCTGGGTCACGTAGTGCTCGATCGCGGCACGCTTGCCCGCGGCGGACGCCGGGGCGTGGACGGTCAGCAGGTGCTCGGGACGGACGTACGAACGCAGGTCACCGCGAGGCAGCATCCGATACCGGAAGTACACGAAGTACTCGTAGAGGCGAGGCGACCGCGGCCCGGAGGCGGCCACCGCGGCGGCAGCCCGATGCACGGCCAGGTGGTCCGGATGCCAGTCGAGCCGGAACGGTGCGAGCAGCGTCTCCGCCTGGAACGCCGCGCAGAGATCGCGCAGCGCGGCATCGATCCGCGCCTGATGACGGGCGAGCGCGCCGTCGGGGATGTCGAGGAACACCAGGCTGTCGGGTGGATACCCGAGGCTGCCGACGGCCTGCACCGCCTCCTCGCGCCGACGGGCGACCAGATCCGGGAACGGAGCCGGCGACAGCGCGCCGTCGGACGCATAGACGAACCGCACGCGCTGCTTGTCGGTGATCTGCGCGAGAGCCTCGCCGCAACCGAGGATTTCGTCGTCCGAGTGCGGGACCGCTACTACGACGCGACCCCGGAAAAGGGTGTCCGCCGATACGGCCAAGGGCGATGGCCGACAAGCCTTGTCCGCCAACTCTTCCATACGACCCATGGACCGGATCATACCGCGGGTGCAAGGGTTGGCATCCGCGGATCCCACAAGGGCGGACCGCCACCCCCGAACCCGCGTCGCCCTCGCGTGATCCGGCTCACGGCCGGCCACTTCGCTGCACGCTATCTTTGGCCTATGAAGCCAATGACATGGGCCCTCGTGGCCATCTGCCTGCTGCCCGCGGTTGCGGCGAGCGCCGACACGACGACCATCGGCGACTGGGAGGTCGGGTTCGCCGATGACGGTGCAACGGTGTACGCGGGTACCGTCAATGACAGCGACTCGGTGCTCGCCGAAACCTGCGCGACCGACAAGGACGCCTGCTACTGGATACTCACCACCGACTCCACTTGCGAGGCAGGTGCTGAATATCCGGTACTGGTCAACAGCGATCAGAGCGCCGCAAGCGCCGTGGTGACCTGCCTTGGCGCCGCGCAGTCCAACGGCTTCTATCGCTACCGCTTCAACAGCTGGAAGAGCCTCGAGGCCGTGATCCTCAAGGCCAGCAAGGTCGGCTTCGCGTTCCCGCTGCAGCAGGACCAGTTCACGGTCGTGCGGTTCTCGCTCGACGGCGTGGCGAAGGCCTCGCAGATGGCGGAGCGGCTCGCGCTCGAGGCCCGCAAGTCGCAGGCGGAGGGCACGCGCAACGTCACGCTATGACGCTCAGCTAAGCTTGAGCGCCGCGAACATCAGGCTCATGCCGACGATCTGCAGCGAGCCGAGCCGGATCGTCATCGTCGACTGCAGCAGGGCCATGTCGGCCTTGAATTCCTTGCGAAGGCCGTCGATGTCGGCTTTGACTTCCTTGCGAAAGGCGTCGATCTCGGCCCTGGTCGCATTCCGCAGGCCGTCGATCTCCGCCTTCATCTCCTTGCGGACGCCCTCAAAATCCGAGCGCATGAGCAGCTGCGCGTGCTCCACGTCGGACTTGGTCGCAAGCTGGGAGAGCATGTCGCGTTCCATCGATTCGACCACCGCGAGCGCCTTTTGGGTCGGAACATTGATGCTGACGAGAGCATCATACAGCGCGTGAAGGCTTGGCATTCAAGGCTCCTGGGCGACGGGCGTTTTCATCGGGCCCGCCCAGCAAGGATCCGGCGGCCGCCGCGCACAGTCGAGCGGCCTATCTCGGGAATTTGCCGCCAATCATCAGCTTTGGTCGGGCTCAGGCCGCAGTAGCGGAGCTTGCGCTCGATCACCCGCGAAAGCTGCGGGGCCGGCTGACGCTCGCCGACGGTCAGGTGAGCTTCAGCCCGGCGAACATCAGGCTCATGCCGACGATCTGCAACGAGCCGAGCCAGATGACGATGCCGCGCCGCATCACTTCCATGTCCTGCCGGAGCAGGTTGCGTTCGATCCTGAACTCGTTGCGAAGCCCGTCGATGTCGGACTTCAGTTCACGGCGCAGGCCGTCGATCTCGGAGCGCATGAGCAGTTGCGCGTGCTCCACGTCGGACTTGGTCGCAAGCTGGGAGAGCATGTCGCGTTCCATCGATTCGACCACCGCGAGCGCCTTTTGGGTCGGAACATTGATGCTGACGAGAGCATCATACAGCGCGTGAAGGCTTGGCATTCAAGGCTCCTGGGCGACGGGCGTTTTCATCGGGCCCGCCCAGCAAGGATCCGGCGGCCGCCGCGCACAGTCGAGCGGCCTATCTCGGGAATTTGCCGCCAATCGGCGACATTGTTCGGACTCAGGCCACCGCCGCGGCGAAGGCGGCGAACATGGAAGACGGCAAGCAACGCGTCAGACGAGGGACGGAAGTAAATACGGTAGGGGAACCCCCTGACGCGTACATATCGGAGGCCCGCAGGCGCGACCATGCAACTGGCGGGCATCGCTTCCGCCTGCTGCAGCGCTTGCTCTACTGCCGCAGTCGCAGCAACGCTTCTGTCTTTAAATCCTGCCAGGAAACGGCATCGTCGGGATTCGCGTCCGCGTCGGCGACGCGCCGCTCCAGCTCGGCGGTCTGCTCCCGCGAAAGATCCGGCGCTGCCGCATCCGCCTCGAGGCTGGCGAGCACCAGATCCAACAGTTCAAGACGCTCCTCGACAGTGAGTCGATGAAGCCCAAGTGCCTTGGCATCAATGGCCATATTCATACGCTACACCCGCAATCCCGGCCACGAAAGAGGCCTCTCGGAATCATGCCGGGACGAAGTGCAGGAGAAACGGCGAGAATCTTGGGGATTTGCGGGAAAACAGCGGGAGAAGCACGCGCTCAAAGCACGGCATCGATGCCCTTTCTGTCCAACAGGTTGAGAAGCTTCAGAGAGGGGCCGCTGGGCTGCTTGTCGCCAATCTCCCACTTGCGCACCGTCGAGGCGCTGGTATTCAGCAGCGATGCGAGAACGGCCTGGCTCACGTTGATACGTTCACGCAAGGCGCGGATCTGGTGGCCCTCATATCTGGGAATGGGCTTCAGAACCAACGCCTCAACGCCGCGCTGCTTCCTCTTGTCGATGAAGCCGAGACGCTGCAGATCGGCGGTCGTTTCTTCGACCGCTTTGAGGATACGGCTCTTGCTCTTGGACTTTGTAGCCACAGCAAATCTCCTGCAATGCGCCCTCGGCGACGGCGACATTCAACTCATTGGTTGATAACCCAAGCAGGCTCGCACCGAGTTCCTTCAGCGCCGATAACTCCGCTGTCGAAATGCCCGCCCGATCCGCTTTTTCAAATCCGAAGACGAAAAACCACAGGTTGCCACTACGGGTGACCACCAGCGTCCGGACACTACCGCGCTTTCCGCGGCCGGGAAGGGCAATGCGCTTCTTGACGACGCCGCCGCCCAGATCCGCATCAACCAGTCCGGCGGTCATTTCGCGTACCGCCCAGCACAATGCATCATCAGTCAGCGCCGACTTCCGCATCCAGCGCGCGAAGTGACGTGTCTTGAACACGCGAGTCGCGGTAAAAATATGGCACCCAGTGGCATAGTTGTCAATCGGGACGGGCTCGCGACATCTGCTCGCAAGCTTTGATATCGGCAATTGCGACATCAAAGACCCGCTCTTCCTCTTGGTCTCTGCGAACCCCTGAGACGAGGCTCAGCCATCGCCCACCGTCCGTCGAGTTCCATTACCGCGGTGTTTGGCTCAATTCCGGGCCACGGCACGCCGGACCGAATCGCAGCCTCAGAAAATCTTCCCCGGCTCGCCGATGCGGCTGCGGAACGCGCCGGGGGGTTCCTTCGGGTCGTCGGGCGAGCGCAGCGGGATGGCCGGCGCGTTCGGGTCGGGGACGATGAGCCGCCAGGCCTGGGTCGGGCGGCGGGCGGCCCAGAACAGGCCCGCGAGGCCCTGCGGCACGGCACGGCGCTCGGGCAGGTCGGGCGGCTGGCGACGCGGCCGGATCAGCACTTCGTCGAGCTCCTCGGTCCAGGGCTCGTTGAGCTGCTCCGGGGGAATGAAGCGCCTGGGATTGGGGAGGCGGAGATCCAGCGCGCGCGGCGGCACGGCAGGGGCGGCTGCCGCCGCGGAGGGGGGCACCGGGTCAACGGCCCTGGGCAGGTCAGTGGCCGACGCGGCGAGCGACGCCGCGCCACCGACCAGCACGATGACGGCGCCCAGCACAGGCGAGAATCGGGCGGATTCGCGGCTAGCCAAAGACCATGGCACTCCCTGTTGGCGCAGGCCTGTACCCGCATCGTCGACTGGATCGAGGCCCTCTACAACCGCAGGCGGCTGCAGTTCGAGCGGCAGATCATGCCAGCGCGCGAGGGTGGCCGTCGTCGGTGGAACAGCACGAGACTCCCCGGTGTTCACCGCCTTGGAGAAGCGACGCTCGAGCCGATATGCTCGGACACGGGTCCTCGCCGGACCGCGCAACGAGGTTCATCATGCAGCACCGGTCCGGCAACAAGTCGCCTGCACGCATGGCCCTCTTCGCCTGGATCGGACTCGCGGCGGGGCCTGGCTTCGCCGGAGAGCCCTCCTTGCAGGACCTGGGGAGCGCCCTGCAATCACAGCCGCAGCTCGTGATCTACCCGGCGAAGGAGATCGTGACCCTGGACCCGGCGAAGCCGACGGCGCGTGCCGTGGCAGTGCTGGGCGATCGCATCCTCGCCGTAGGCGAACTCGGTGAACTGACCAAGGCGGCGGGGACGCAGCCCTACACCGTGGACCGCCGGTTCGCGGATCAGGTGGTGGTGCCCGGCTTCATTGCCCAGCATGACCATCCGTTGCTCGCGGCGCTGACGATGACGAGCGAGATCATCGCCATCGAGGATTGGGTGCTGCCCGATGGTACCCGCCCGGCCGCGACGAGCCGCGAAGACTACCTGGCGAAGCTCTCGGCCACGCAGGCGCGGATGAAGGACCCCGACGAGCTGCTGCTGACCTGGGGCTTTCACCACTACTTCCACGGGCGGCTGTCGAAGAAGGACCTGGACGCGATCAGCGCGACCCGACCGATCATCGTCTGGCACCGCTCGGCGCACGAGTTCTACCTGAACACCGCCGCCGAGAAGCGCTTCGGCGTGACGCGCGCCTGGTTCGACAAGCTTCCGGACAGCGCAAAGAAACAGTCGGACTTCGCCAACGCGCACTACTGGGAGCAGGGGATGTTTGCGCTGATGCCGCTCATTGCGCCGGCGGTCGCCTCGCCCGACAGGCTGCGCAAGGGCCTGGAACTGGTGAAGGCCTACTACCACGCGAGCGGTGTCACGCTGGGTGCCGAGCCGGGCGGCATCATGTCGAAGCCCGCGCAGGACGCACAGAACGCGGTGCTCAGCGACCCGTCGTCGCCGTTCCGGTTCTACTTCATCGCGGACGGCAAGTCGATCACCGGCACCGTTCCGGACGACAAGGTCGGCACCGAAACCGAGCGCCTGCTCGGCTGGGGCCGGGGGATGACCGCCTACCTGCCCAGGCAGGTCAAGCTCTTTGCCGATGGGGCGATCTATTCGCAGGCCATGCAGCTGACGGGCGGCTACACGGATGGCCACCGCGGCGAATGGATGATGGACCTCGATTTCTTTGCGAGGACCTTCCGCATCTACTGGGACCTCGGGTATCAGCTGCACATCCACATCAACGGCGACGCCGGGCTCGACATGGTGCTGGACCAGCTCGAGACGAACATGCAGCGCCATCCGCGGCCCGACCACCGGACCGTGATCGTGCACTTTGCCGTCTCGCGCCCGGACCAGGTGGCGCGGATCCAGCGTCTCGGGGCGATCGTCAGCGGCAATCCCTACTATCCCGTGGCACTCGCCGACAACTACCGCAGCAACGGCCTCGATCCGGAGCGGGCCGATGTGATGGTGCGGATGGGCGATGTCGAAAGGGCAGGCATCTCGTACTCGTACCACTCGGACATGCCGATGGCACCCGGGCAGCCGCTGTTCCTGATGTGGGCCGGGGTCAACCGCGTCACCCAGGCCGGCAACCTGCGCGGCCCCGAGCAACGCGTCAGCCGGCTGGGCGCCTTGAAGGCGGTGACGATCGAAGCGGCCTATTCGCTTCAAATGGAAAAGGAAGTGGGCAGCATCGTCCCCGGCAAGCTTGCCAATTTCACGATCCTGGCCGAGAACCCCGTGACCAGCGATCCGATGGAGATCCGTAGCATCCCCGTATGGGGCACGGTGCACGAGGGTCGCGTGCTGCCGGTCCGGCAAGCGCCGGCGCGGCAAGCAACCACGGGGTCGACTGCAGTGGCTTCTTCGCCTGCGCCACGCTTCGCCGTGGACCCGGAGCTGTCAGCCGTGGTCGCCGCCCGCGTCGTGGAGTTGCTCAACCACCAGCATCAACACTGCACCCCGCTCAGCATTGTCGACCTGCGGACCCGGAGCCGGGGCGTCGTCACCGGATACTGAACGCTACGAGCGGCCGTCCCGTGGCCCCGGCACCCGCTCGCCCTCGCAGCGGCCGTCGGCGAAGCGCTTCCAGGCCTCGTCGGCCCACGGATCGCGGCGGAGTCGGAAGGTGGCGCGAAACAGCGCGCAACGCGCGGCGGGATCCAGGGGCTCGGCCTCCATGAGCGCCAGCACTTCCTCGCGCGTGACGCGTTCGTCGGCCATGCGCAGGCCGCCGCCGGCCGGCGTGTCGAACACCATCAGCCGCGCCGCGCCGGGATCGTCTCGCCACGCCGACCACTCGGGGCTACCCGCGGCGGTGCCGCGGCCGGGCTGGCCGCTGCGCGCGAACTCGGCCCAGTAGCCCATCATCCGCTGGCTGAGCTCGAGCCGGGGTGCCGCGTTGTCCGAATCGAACAGCAGCTCCGATTGCGGCCCCACGTCGAAGTGGCCCAGCACGAACGGGATCTCGAGCCCGTGCGACGCGCCGAGGATGCGCGAGAGGTTCACGACGCCATACGCCCGGCCCTGCTCGTCCCAGTCCCAGCGGTAGGCCCAGGCCGGCGCGCCGTGGCGCGACAAAAGGCTGGCGACAGCGTCGACCCCATCGGCCTTCCACAGCAAGCCGCGATAGCGCGCCTCGCGGTCGTAGGCCTCCGGGTCGCGCAGGCCGACCGGAATGCCGCCGAAGCGACGCACGTGCCGCGGATCGAAGGCCATGAAGATCTTGGTCTCGTCACGGTTCGAACCGACGATCACCGGCACGTCGATGTGGGTCGCGGGGTCGGCGAGCAGGTCGCGCAGGTCGCCCGCGCGCAGCACGGCGCCGTCCGCGAAGACCGACTCGAAGGCCGCCGAGGCCCCGTCTTCGCCACGGAACGCCGAGTAGACGACCCAGGGGTCGAGGCTGCGCAGGAACGCGGTCGCCTCGGCCGGCGTCATCCTTGCGGCGAGTTCGTCGGCCGACGCGGCGTCGGCCACCTTGCCTGCCGACACGAGCAGGCGGCGCAGCACACGCGCGCTGCCGTTGGGGGCATCGGCCGCCGGGAACGGCGCGAGCGCATAGGCGTTGCTCTGCACGATCACGCGGTGGAACAGGCCTTCGCCCAGCGGCGATACGAGCAGCGCGAGCGAGTTGGTGGCGCCCGCGGATTCGCCGAACACCGTGACGTTGCCCGGGTCGCCGCCGAAGGCCCGCGCGTTGCGCTGCACCCAGCGCAAGGCGGCCAGGGTGTCGAGGGTGCCGAAATTCCCGGAGCGCTCGAGCGGGTCGTCGGTCGAGCCTTCCGGCAACGCGAACCACCCGAACGGACCGAGGCGGTAATTGATCATCACCACCAGCACGTTCTCGCGCGCCGCCAGCACGCCGCCCTCGTAGAACGAGGCGGCGCCGATCGTGTTGCCGCCGCCGTGGATCCACACCATCACCGGCAGCCGCGCCTGCTCGACCGCATCCGCCGCGAGCTTCGGCGCGTAGACGTTGAGGTAGAGGCAGTCCTCGCTGCCCTGCCGGGAGCCCGCCGGCCCGACACCGCCCAGCGGCGAACCGAACTGGATGCAGGGCTCGCCGGGGAGCAGGGTGTTGCGCACGCCCGTCCAGGCCGCAGCCGGGCGCGGCGCCGCCCAGCGCAAGGCCCCCACGGGCGGCGCGGCATAGGGCACGCCCAACCAGGTGTGGCCCCCGAAGGGATTCGCGTAGCCGAGCACCGTGCCCGTGTCGAGGCTGCGCAGCGTCTCGCGATCACCGGGCTCGGGCGCCACGGGCGAATGGGACTGCACGCTGCAGCCCGCGAGCGCAAGGCACAGGGCGATCGCCCGCAAAGCGGTTTGGAGCGGTCGGTGGGTTCGCCTCACTGCAACGGCCCTCGGTGATGGATAGGACGAAACGTTACCACCTCCCGCCAGCGGCGAGCGCCAAGGGGGCACTGGCGGGACGCGGGCGGATTCGCGACTATCCAAAGATCGTTGCTGCCCAGTTCCTATGACAACTGCCCACCCCTGCCCGTTCTGCACCCTGCCCCAGGAACGGATCCTGCTGAGCAGCGAGCACGGCGTCGTGATCCGCGACGGGTTCCCGGTGAGCCCCGGGCACACGCTGGTAATCCCCTCGCGCCATGTGCAGTCATTCCTCGAGCTCGAGCCGGCCGAACGCAACGACCTGATGGACCTGCTTGCGCAGACCCGGAGGGACCTCGACCGCGAGTTCCAGCCCGCCGGCTACAACATCGGCATCAACGACGGCGTGGCCGCCGGGCAGACGGTGATGCACCTGCATATCCACCTGATTCCCCGCTATGCCGGCGACGCCCCCGACCCGCGCGGCGGCGTGCGCTGGGTGATGCCGGGGAAGGCAAGGTATTGGGATCCGTGAGCGCGCCCAGGGTACCCACCGCCGAGGAGCGACTCGCGTTCCTCACACAGCTCGAGCGGCTGCTCTCGGAAGGCGCGTTCGTCGCCACCTACAAGTACGCGCTGCTGATCGCACTCACCGAGCTCGCAGTCGAGCGCGGAGACGATTCCGGGGCGCCGTTCACGCTGCCGATCCGCGACATCGCCGAGAAGTTCATCGCGCTCTACTGGCGGCAGGCCGCGCCCTATGGCTTTGGCGTGCAAGACGGAACTGGCTCCGGCGGCGTGCTCGTCCAGAACCAGGGCCAGCAGGCCGCGATGATCCAGGTGGTCACGGAACTGCGCCAGCGATTCCCGACGCTCGCCGCGGCGAGAGTGAGCAAGGAATGGCGGAAGGCGATCACGAGGGTCACCACGCTGCTGAATACCATGCCGCTCTGGCGGCTGCAGCGCCTGCGCCGTGGGACGCTCGAGTTCCTGTATCGCAAGGGCGAGGACGCCGGGGAGATCGTGCTGCTGCCGGGCGTGGTGGCGAATCTCCGCTACTTCCATGGATTCATCACCCGCACCGTGCAGGGCGAGTGGCTGCGGTTCGTGCAGGAGGTGCCGGCCAACCAGGCCTACCTCGGCGCCACCGTGGATCTCTCTGACTTCCTGTTCGGCCGCGACCGCGGGGCGCTGGTGCGCGCGCGTGACGGCCTGCGCGAGCTGCAATCCGGCCGCTGCTTCTACTGCGAGGGGGCGCTACGCGAAGCCGTGGACGTCGACCACTTCATCCCGTGGTCCCGCTATCCGCGCGACCTCGTGCACAACCTGCTCGCCACCCACCCCACCTGCAACGCGAACAAGAGCAATCTGCTGGCCGCCGAGCCCTATCGGGCGCGCTGGGCGCTCTGGATCGAAAAGCGCGACGCTGATCTCGCAGACATCGGCACGCAGGCCGGTCTGATCGTCGACCGACCGACCGCGGAGCGCGTCGCGGAGTGGAGCTATGGGCACGCGAGGCAGATCGGGGCGGAGGTGTGGATGGGAGGGTCGCGGTATGGACTCGTGAACAGTGGTTAGGGCCGTGCTCGACCCGCTCGCGCGTTAGTCCCGCCGGACATTGGCGAGGCGCAGGATGTTCTCGCGATGGAATTGCAGGAACTTGCGCTGCCCTTGCGAGAACGTGAGGTGCCCCCCGTTTTAGTACGGTTTGGAGCTGGAGTCCGCGGTTAAAGATCCGCCCTCTTGTAGCTCTCCGTCAAGGTCGATGACCCAGGTGCAGTCTCACGCCCGGAGGGCGGGAGAAGCTACGGAGTACGGCAGGTCTTGGCGTACTCCGCCGGCGTCAGGTTACCGAGCGAGCTGTGGGGTCGCTGCGTGTTGTAGTCGATCCTGCAGCGCTCGATGACGTCGCGAGCATGGGCCATCGTCAGGAACCAGTGTTCGTTTAGGCGCTCGTCGCGGAAGCGACCGTTGAAGCTCTCGATGTACGCGTTCTCGACGGGCTTGTCCGGGCGGATGAAGTTCAGGACCACGCCGTTCTGGTACGCCCAGGTATCAAGCGCCTGACCCTCGAACTCCGGGCCATGATCGACGGTGATCGAGGCGGGCAACCCGCGCGTGTCGGCTAGGCGATCCAGCACTGAGACGACCCGCCGTCCACTGATCGACGTGTCGACCTCAATCGCCGGACACTCACGGCTGCAGTCGTCGACGATCGTCAGGCAGCGCAGCCTCCGCCCGTCCACCAGACCGTCAGACACGAAGTGCATTGACCAGCTGACATTCACGTCCATCGGCTTCGCCAGCGGCTTTCTCTCGGACGGCCCGACCCGCTTGCGTTTTCGCCGACGGACGGCGAGCCCGGCTTCCCGGCAAAGCCGGTACGTTCGCTTGTGGTTAACCTGCCGGCCTTCCCGTCGCAGCAGAACGTGGATACGCCGATAGCCATAGCGACGCTTCTCGGCGGCCACGTCGCCGATCCGCCCGCTCAGCTCGGTATCCGCCGGCCGCTGGATCCCGTAGCGATACAGCGATCGGGATATCCCCACCAGCCCGCAAGCACGCGTGAGCTTGAAGCCGCGCTCGTTCATCAGCGCGTCCACCGCCTCCCGTCGCACCTGCGGGCTCACCCTTTTCGGCCCAGCAGATCCTTCAGCGCCGACTTGTCCAGCTCCGCCACGGCCAGCAGCTTCTTCAGCCTCGTGTTCTCGGCCTCGAGCTCCTTCAGCCGTCGCGCCTCCGACACGGTCATGCCGCCGTACTTCGCCTTCCAGTTGTAGAAGGTGGCGTCCGAGATGCCGTGCTTGCGGCAAAGATCCTTCGTCTTCGCCCCGGCCTCCGCCTCCTTCAGCACCCCGATGATCTGCTCCTCGGACAACCTCTTTGCTCTCATCGTCCGCTCCTAGGTGGGCGGACTCTAACTCCTCACCGGGCTACTTGCGGGGGGCACCTCACGCGAACGGCAAATCGATTAACAGAGGTCTCGCGAGGTGCCTACGTTACCGCCCCACCCGCCGGGCGGGAGTCGAAAGACGGTTTGAATTTCGCCCCCGCAGCACTATCCTCATACGATGCCAAGTGCCAGCCAGCAGTCAGTCCGACGTAAAAAGATCGCCCGCCTGCGTTCCGGGGCCGCTCCCCGTGCGTTGGAGATCTGCTCTGGCTGCGGCGGACTGTCACTCGGTTTGCAGGCAGCAGGAATTGAGCTCACTGCTCATATCGAAATCGACCCAGAGGCGGCGGAAAGCTATGCGTTGAATTTCGGTGGGGCGCACGCTGCTGACAGCGAATGGGCCAAGCCGCGGGACATGGGTAGCTGCTCGGCGTCGCAGCTCGTAGCCGACCTGAGTCTGAAATCACCAGCTTCCGAGTCCTTTGATCTCCTTGCAGCGGGCCTGCCATGCCAGGCCTTCGCTAGAATCGGGCGTTCAAAGCTGCGTTCAGTGGCGGGGCTCGACGATGCCTTTCAGAAGGATCCGCGCGCATCGCTGTATCGACGCTTCCTTGAATATGTCGAGGACACGCAACCACTCGTAATCCTTATCGAGAACGTTCCGGATATTCTCAATTTCGGTAGCCACAACATACCGGAGGAAATATGCGCGTCGCTTGAGGGGGTCGGCTATCGGACCGGATACACGATCTTAAATGCAGCCTTTTTCGGCGTACCTCAAGTGCGCGAGCGCCTGTTCATCGTTGCAGTTGTCGACGAGCTCGACGAATCTCCAAGGTTCCCCGCACCGTCGCATTTTCTTGAGCTGCCTCGGGGCTATGAAGGTTCCCGCCGAGTTGCTCTTAAGCACGTGGATCCAACTAGCCAATTTTTTCACCCAATCCCGATGCCGCACGATCGTCTTGAGAAAGCGATTGGAGTGCGTGAGGCGCTGGAAGATCTTCCCCTGATTCACGAGCACACGCGTGACCCTTCGGCAATGCGCAAGCGAAAGCTCAACGATAAACTTCCGTACAGGGTCCCGACGAACGGGGTTTCCGCATACGCCAATCGCATGCGGTCTTGGCTAGGTTTCGAAACTGGGGATTCGGTCACGGGGCATCTCGTTCGTGTGACGCCTCGAGATTTCCCGATCTTTGCGAAAATGAAGCATGGCGGCGACTACCCACACGCCATCGAGGTAGCCGAGCATTTGTTTTTGGACGCGCTTTCCGAACTCGGACTGGCGACGGCGAAAAAGGGCTCGAAGGCTTTCAAAGAGCTTCGGGCCAGAATTGTACCGCCGTACGATCCGGGTAAGTTTCCAAACAAGTGGTGGAAGCTTGATCCAATGAAGCCGTCCCGCACCCTTACAGCTCATATGGGCAAGGATACCTATTCGCACATTCACTACGACGGCAAGCAGCGTCGTACAGTCTCAGTGCGAGAAGCGGCGCGTCTCCAGTCGTTTCCCGATGGATTCGTGTTTGCAGGTGCAATGAACGCTGCATTTCGGCAGATAGGTAATGCGGTTCCGCCGCTCCTAGCTTTCGCGATTGCGAAAATCTTAAAGAGTCAATTGTGCGGAACGGATGAAGAGAAGAAAGAGGTGTCAGATCGGCGGGCAGCGTGACGTATCAATGCCGCAAACGATAGACATATCTCCGAAACCCTTAGCCTTAATCGGGTCGCTTCGAGGCCTTGGGTACTCGCCGGAAACCGCACTGGCGGACCTTATCGACAACAGCATTACTGCACTCGCGGCCCGTGTCAGGGTCGACGTTCAATGGAACGAGGGCAATCCGGTCATTGCCATCCTCGATGACGGAGTTGGCATGAGCCGCGTGCGTCTGGGCGACGCACTTCGTTTTGGCGGACAGGGACCTCACGGACAGCGGGCTGCAAGTGACCTAGGGCGGTACGGGCTAGGTCTGAAGACAGCGTCTCTGTCTCAGAGCCGTAGGCTCACCGTTGTCACGAAAGCGGACAACGCTGTCTGTTCCGCGCTGCTCGATGTCGCAATTGTCGAAGCTCATGGCTGGATTGCGCAATTGCCTGAGACGCTCCCGGCTCACATTTTTACAGCCGAGCTGTTGGCGCAGGCGAGCGGCACGCTGATCGTCTGGGATCAAGTGGACGAGCTAAGCGAGCTCGCTGGTCTTTCCAAAGAAGCGTTCTATCTGCGGCTCGAGGAAATACGCGCCTATCTCGGGATGGTTTTTCATCGCTTCATCAGCGGCGACGCTTCTCGGCTCGCGATTTCGCTCAATGGCCGACAAGTGAAAGCATGGGATCCGTTCGCTTCTGACCATCCAGCGACCATCGAAATGCAGTCGGTACGAATCCGCCAAGGCGATTCGTCGTTCATTGTAAAGCCGTATGTACTCCCGCATCGCGATCGATTTCGCAATGATGCTGAGTACCAATCAGCAGGCGGCCCGGGAGGCTGGGGGGCGAGACAAGGATTCTATGTATATCGGGGGAAGCGTCTTTTGGTGGCCGGTAGCTGGCTCGGGCTCGGCGGGTCTCGCACTTGGACGAGAGACGAAGCGAGTCGGCTCGCGCGCGTACAAATTGATCTGCCTACGGGCATGGACCGCGATTGGCGCATCGACGTTCGAAAATCTCAAGCGAGGCCGCCTGGCGCACTTCGCACGAGGCTCACCGCGATCGCTGGACGATGCCGGGAATCGGCTCGCCAAGTCTTCGCGTTCCGTGGGCAGGGCCCGCGGACTCGCGGCGCTCCGCACGCGGCTCCCGCCATTTGGCTAGCTACGCAAGGTCCGAAGGGTGTCAGGTACCGGATCAATCGTGCCCACCCGGTTGTTTCTGCCGCCCACCAATCGGCCACGGCTAAGCGGGCACTTGATGCACTTCTCTCGATCGTGGAGCGTTCGGTGCCGGTTGAGCGAATATGGCTCGACGTTTCTGAATCGGAAGGTGCCGAGTTGCCAGCTCCGGACGGCCAGGAAATCGCACGTCTTGCCGAAGATCTCGCAGAATTGTGCTCGACGCTCCCAGCAAGCATGACAGTGGAGGAGCGTGTTGACGCCCTGTTGTTGAATTTGCCGGGAAACACGACCGAGCTGAGAAACCTCCTCACGCGGAAGCTTTGGGCCCACCGATGACCGACATTGCTGCCGATCTTGCCGTCACCGCTAGGCGCAGTCTTTTGGCACGTCGAACCGCCGGCGAGACGATATCTCAAGAGGTTATTTCGCAGGCGCTGCAAGTTCTTGCGCCGGCCTACGCAACTCTCAGCAAGGTTGAGGTAGGCCCCGAAGACGTAGCCGCCGCAACCCGAATTCTGCTTACCATGTTTGTAACCGAGCAGGGGCCAGCGCTGGTCCTCCAGGACAAGGAAGGCTCTCGTCCCGCTCCGTGGTACGTCGGAGAGCGGCGCCAGCCCGGGCCATTCATGCAACGCTATCTGAACAAGTTAGAAGAAGATGGCTGGCCGGCAAGCTCCGTCAGGGAACTTCAGGACAGCACTGCACGAATTCTTGAACTCATGGACGATCCGATGCGCGCCGGTCCCTGGGATTGGCGCGGTCTAGTAGTGGGCGACGTGCAGTCCGGCAAGACTGCGAGCTATGCCGGTGTCGCCAATCGAGCCGCGGACGCAGGCTATCGAATCATCATTGTACTGGCGGGAATGCACAAGATACTTAGACTTCAAACGCAAAAGCGATTTGACCAGGACCTGCTCGGCTATGACACGAATCCCAAAACTCGGCGGGTCAACGAAGTGCGCGAAATTGGCGTCGGCACTTTCAACAGCAGCCTATTGGTTGACAGCCTAACGATGGCTGATCTCAACGGAGACTTTAATCAGAGAGTCGCAGATCAGACGACTTTTTCGCCGGACAGCAAACCGTGCTTGTTTGTAGTAAAGAAAAATGCTGCGGTGCTTAAAAACCTGAACAGCTGGATTTCCCGCCTTCCTGCCCAGTCGAGAGCCGCGCCGGTTCTTGTTATTGATGATGAGGCCGATCAGGCATCTGTGGACACGGGTGACCAGCCGTTCCTCGAAGACGGAACGTTCGAAGCGGACTACGACCCAAAACGAGTGAACGGCGAAATTCGCAAGCTACTGAAGAAATTTGATCGGCGCATGTACGTAGGCTATACAGCCACGCCGTTCGCAAATATCTTCATTCACGACGAGAGGAAGGCCAAAGACTTTGGGCCAGACCTGTTTCCGGCAACATTTATCGTCTCCCTGACGCCGCCTGACGACTACTTCGGTCCTGCTGCAGTTTTCGGAACCAACGACGACGACAGCGCAGGATTGCCGTTGGTGCGGCCGCTAGATCAAATCGGCGAGCAGTGGATTCCAGAGTCCCATGACAAGACACTGAAGCCTCGCTTTGATGGTCGTGATGTCATCCCGCCGAGTCTTGAAAGGGCGATCGACACATTTCTTTTGACCTGTGCGGCGCGTGCCGCGCGAGGCCAAGCGCGCAAACACAATTCCATGCTCGTCCACGTCTCTCGTTTTGTAGACGTGCATATGGAGGTCCATCGTCAAGTCGACAAGTACCTGAGCAAAACTCGCGCGATGATTTCGAATGGAGATGATGAGACTCTTCAGCGTCTGCAGCGAATGTGGCGGGAGGACTATGAACCAACTACTAATGTCGTTTGTCGCACGATCTTCGGTCGAAACACGTCTGCCGTTTCGTGGGATCAGGTGCGAGTGCATCTGCCTGATAGCACCGACAAAATTCAGCTCATCACAGCAAACGGAAAGACCAAGGCGGACATAGACTACGACTCCTATAAAGAGACCGGCTTTTCTGTGATCGCAGTGGGCGGCGACAAGCTCTCGCGTGGTCTGACCCTGGAAGGTCTGTCGGTAAGCTACTTTCTACGAATCTCCAGACAGTATGACAGCTTGCTTCAAATGGGCCGATGGTTCGGGTATCGACGCGGATTCGCGGACCTGTGTCGCCTCTACACGACGGGCGATATGGAGGACTGGTTTCGCTATGTCGCGACCGCTCAAAAGGAACTGCGTGCCCAGGTCTTTGATATGGCGATGCAGAATGCCACGCCGAGGGAGTTTGGACTCAAGGTAGCCGTTCACGACATTCTCGAAGTTACGGCGAAAAACAAGCAGCGTCACGCTGAACTGCATCAGAGTAGCTACGCCGGAGAGGGAAAGATCCAGACGGTGATGTTCCGTGATCGCTCGAATCTAGCGCACAATGCTTCTAGCACGGATGAGTTCATTCTTGGCCTGGGCCGCGGGCAAGAGAGTCCTGTGCGACCAGGAGTGCCCGGCAAGATTGCGCAAGGCACCCTTTGGAATCGAGTCCCGGGGCAGAGTGTCGCCGATTACCTAAAATCGCTTGTCTTTCCCGCAGAGAGCCTGCAAGTGAACGGCGAGAAGTTGGCATCCTACATTGTAGATCAACTTGCGATGAAGCCCGCTGAACTCACGGAATGGGCCGTGTTCCTTGCTACGGGGTCCGAAAAGGAATTTGCGATTGGGGGTAGGCCTCGACGGTGCGTTGAACGACGGCCGAGACAACCACGGCACGGCAGGGCGATTCCGGGCGACCGCTTCATTGTCGGCACAACGCTCAGTCCGCTCGATCAAGCGATCGACCTGACAGACGATGAGTTTGCGGTAGCACTGGAGCGCACTAATTCCGAGAGAGCCTCGCGGAGGAAGCCTAGAACGGAAGTTCCGTCTGGCGAGTACATTCGAAAACTTCGTGGAGCCCGGCCTCAAAACGGACTATTGATAATTTATCCAATTGATCCATTGAAGGCGGAGGTAGACACCGATGAGTGTCCCGTCATTAGTGTAGTAGTTAGTTTTCCGGACAGCGATCGCGCTGATAAGCGCGTCTACCTCATAAACTCCGTCAAGCAGCGCGAGCACGCATGAGTCGCTGGCTGACGACGCTGAACTCTGCCTGGGATGAATTGGCGCGGGTCTCGCCAATCGCGCGGCAGTATCGATCCAAGGCGCTGTCGGCCGAGGATGCGCTCGAGATTCGGGCTGCTATTCGCGCGACTGACGACGCTCCCTGTCTAATCCTTCAAACGGAGTTGCCACCGGACGCTCTGTTTGAGCTGAGCGGTATGCGCTTGACTTCCGTTCCGGCAGAGGCCGGATCATTGCTTGTGCTGTCCCTGGAGGATTCTCGAAGGCGCGACCTCTTTGCCACAATCTGCGCGGACGTTGTCGATGCTGCTTCAGGTGCGGACAGAAGCACTGCGCGCGCTCAGTTTCTAGCCCGACTTGATGCTTGGCGGCAGTTCCTGCGTGAGCTGAGAGCAAGCCTATCCAGGCCGGAGGTCGTCGGGCTTATTGGTGAGCTCCTGGTTTTGCAGCTAATTGTTTCATCGAGGAAGAGTCTTCTATCTTCCTGGAAGGCGCCATTCGACGGACTGCACGATTTTCACTTGGATGGACACTCGCTCGAGGTGAAGACCTCGCTTGGTCCCGCTTCCCTTTTGTCGATTTCTCGATTAGATCAACTCGATACATCCGGTTTGCGGCGTCTGAGCCTGATGCATGTTCGGCTCGTCGAGAGCCCTACTGGATGCTCCCTGCAAGAAATTATTACATCGATGCATCTTGCTTTGGCCGACGATTTTGATCGTCGGGAGTTTGAGAACATGCTACTTCGCCGAGGTCTATTGCCAGGGGACGAATCCGCTCGCAATGCTCTTCGTGTTCAGCTCCGAACCATGGACACATACGAAGTAATTGACGGATTCCCTCGACTTCTGCGAGCGGGACTTCCCCCAACAATTGCCGAGGCGAGTTACTCGATAGAAATTCGCGGCATAGCGCCCTTCGCTTTGGATACGGCAACTATGCTTGATGAATTCCATCGAGGAGCGCTTCGATGAACGACGACGCAGCCACAGAATTTCTGCGCGAACTGGTGGCGGAGGTAGAAGAAACGGTCACGGACGATCAGCCGTTCTCGCAGGAAGCGTTTACTCGCCTCATTCTGGAACGGCTCGAGGAGGTGGGGCATCTTGAGTCGGCATTCCCGATCTATCAGGAAGGTCGTGTTCGAAATGCTGCATACCGAATTGATGGGTATTCGTATGACGAGGATCGCAGTCGTCTCGATCTCTATACGACGATCTACAGTGGCGAACCGCAGGCTCGCAAGCTTCTAGCCGCGGAGGTGACAAAGGCTCTGGAACGCGCGTTACGGTTTGCCAGCGCATGCGTGGACGGACTCGCGGGGCAACTCGAGCCGGCCAATACAGATGCGAGTGATCTAGCGCGATTGATCGAAAGCGAAGCGGCCCGGCTTTCCACCATTCGAATCATTCTGTTGACTGATGGCGTCGTCGGCACAATCACGCCTCCATCAGATTGGCGCGGGACGAAAGTCGATTTTGAAGTGTACGACATCGTTCGCCTTTCTCGCGTCTTGGGGCAGGGTGAAACCCGCGCCGACATTTCTGTAGATCTTGTCGCTATTTCTGGAAAAGCGCTCTCTTGCCTCCACGTACCTTCCAAGAATGGCGAGTACGACGCCTACCTTGCAGTGCTGCCGGGTGAACTACTTTCTCAGCTGTACGAACGATACGGAGTACGCCTCTTAGAGCTCAATGTTCGCGCTTTTCTAGGGATACAGGGAAGAAAAAGCGTCAATTCCGAGTTGCGACGCACTATTGCTGAGCAGCCTTCGATGTTTCTGGCATTCAATAACGGCATTGTCGCGACGGTCGATCAATTGGATGTCACACCGAATAGTAGTGGCGGCCTTGAGATTCGCACTTTGCGGGGGCTGCAGATTGTCAATGGAGGTCAGACCACCGCGTCGCTGCATCGGGCTAGGCGCAAGGACGGCCTCCAGCTTGAAGATGTGTCGGTACCCGTCAAGATCATTAAGGTCGGTGGTGCCGACCTGGTCGAAATGGTGTCTGCGATCTCCCGCGCAGCGAATCGTCAGAATACGGTGCAGCCAGCGGACTTCTCAGCCAATCATCCATTTCACCAGCAGATTGAGGCGCTGGCCAACGCGACGTGGCTGGATGACGGAAAGGGGCGTTGGTTCTACGAACGTGCACGAGGCTCCTATCTCGCAGCTGAGCAAAAGGCGGCGCTGCGCAAGACGGACCAACGGTCGTTTCGTCTGCAGACACCTAAGCAGCGGCGAATAAGCAAACTCGATGTTGCGCGGTATTTGAGTGCGTGGTCGGGGCTTCCCGATAACGTGTGTCACGGCGGGCAAAAAAACTTTCAGTGGTTCATGCAGCGATTGAAGGATGCGCCCCCGCCGTCGCCCGATCACAACTGGTTCAAACGACTGATCGCGATCGCCGTATTGTATCGGGCAGTCGAGCGGACGATTCGAAGTATGAAGTTTCCGGCCTACGGCGCTCAGATTGCGGCCTACGTGGTTGCAGGATTATCGCAGCGCAGCGGTGGACGCATTGACTTCGAAAGGCTCTGGTCGAGCCAGTCAATCAGCGCGGAGATGGAGCGGCTCATTCGCGACTGGGCTCCCAAGCTCGAATTGCTCTTGCGGAGTTCTGCAGGGCAGAGAAATCCGAGCGAGTGGTTCAAGAAACCAGACTGTTGGAAAGAGATTCAGTTAAGTTTGCCTCATTTTTCTGATCCGCTTCCGCCGGAACTCGCGTTCGGAATGGTGGATTCAATCGAGAATGGCGCGGCTAACCTTTCAACTGGAGGCGTCCATTCAGCGGACGACTATGAACGGGTCGCGCAGTGTATGGCGATCTCCAGTTCGGCTTGGATGGAGATTGCTGAACGAGGCCAGAATGCGGGCACAATTCATTGGAAGGTTGCGGGAATCTGCAGGACTCTCGGCAGTTACGCAGCCGGAGGGTGGCAACGGAAACCATCGCCCAAGCAGGCCAAGCCGGCTCTCAAGGCGCTGCGCGCCGTTCAGGATGCTGGTCTGGTAAATTTAGATCTCGGCGCGCAAAGCAGTTCGACTTCTCAGGATTGAATTTCGTTCGGGAATTCTTCACTTAGCCACGTGCGTACCGCATCCGGGCTTCCGCGTCCGTTTCGTCGAAGCAATTCAACAATGTCTTTGGCGGCGATGACGACGATCGGGTGTTGGTCTTCTTTTATTTCCTTGTATGCCTGAAGGTCAACGCAAGAAGTCGTGACAATCACGCCAAATTGTCTGTGCCGTAGCCTGGAAATCAATCTAGACATGTCCTTTACGCCGACGGCCGTCGGCGGCGTGTAGCACTTCGCTTCAAGAGCAAAGTCCATAAGAATGCTGCTCGGACCTGCTCCGACTCGCAGTTGTCCGATCGCATCGCGTCCGCCGTCGCGAGACGGGCGGGTGACGTCGAGACCGGCGGTATCAGGAATCATCATCCGAGCAAGCGCTGCAGCGCAGTGTTCGAACGCGTGTGGACGACCAGCGAAATGCGTCCGTATAACGCCAATCATGGCCAATCCATCTTTGTCGCCGGGCAGCTGCTCGTCGCGAGTTCGGTACTCCAGAGTGCGAGTGGCAACTAGCGGCTTGCGGCGTCCCGTCCCTCGCCAAGATACCCATGCCTTCGGAGCGAGGGAATGTTCAGGCTTGCCATCAATGATGCTGTCAACCCAGGCTCTCGATATTCGCGCTGCATCAAGGACGGTGAATCGAGCGCGGTAGTTCTGAAAGCGTTTGCCCTTGACATTGCGCCAGATCGCGACCAGTTCTTCAGACGCGTCTAGGTCGCTTGCACTTGGGACCGCTAGCCCCAGAAATCTCACGTCGCGTGATACGCCGACGCTGGCGAACAGGAAGATCGGTGGAACGCGCACCCTCCCTTCTGCGCCTGCTCGCGCGTCTTCGAAGATCGATTTTAGAATTAAATTGCCATCGCGACCGGTGTCGTGAAGATCGCGTCCCGGCTTCTTATTGTCGCCAAAGTAGGTGAACACGCCAGTTTCGGGGTCGAGCGCATCAGGCCAATCAGGATCGTTCATGCTCGTTGTAAGTACCAGCAATGCCAATTGGCCTTTGACCTTGCCTCGGTATCGGAAGCCACCCTGGGTGTCTACCCGCATTAGCTTAGGCAGAGGGTCGTCTCCGGCATTCCCTTGTCGCCCGCCTTGATAAATAGCGTCGACAATCAGGTCTGCGTTGGCTAGTTCGTGCTGCTGTACGCGTGTCACCAGTGTTACTCCACGATCACTCTATGGAATTGACGGCGCTTCCGAGACTGGAGCGCCGCCCGACTACTCTCACTTTGGCCCCTTCTTCAAGCGTAAGCGTTCAAGCGGTTTCGAAGCGGAACTTCCCATGTCGCTTCAAGCAAACCAGTTCGGAACGACCGTGAGGTGCCCCCCGTTGTAGTACGGTTTGGAGCTGGAGTCCGCGGTTAAAGTGAGCTTGGCCCCGATTTAGGACGGATCAGAACTAGAAAAAGCTGTCTTCTTCTGTCCCCGTTTCTGACCTTGTTGCAGGTACTCACTGGGGGTCAGTTGGCCCAGCGAACTGTGCGGCCGACGATGATTGTAATCCCGCTGCCCCAGCGCAGGGTCTTTGATCGGCCGGGCGGGCCGGCGAGTCGGGAGCGTGGGCCACCTCAGGCTCACTGGGTGAGCCTGGGGTCAGGCAGGGTGGTCGAGTGCTCCGGCAGAGAGGTCAGCCATGCGTACGAAAACGGGTTTCGCCATCGAGTCACTTCGACCGGCAGAGGCTCCCAATTGGCAATTGGCACTGTCGGGGCACTGGTCCGAGGACTCCTACCACTCAGGGCACATCGCCTACTACGTTGCCAACACGGGCCCCGGTCAGTGGTTGCTCGACGGGGTCGAGCGTAACGCCATCCTCGACGACGTGACGCAGGAAGACGTCGACGCGGGCCGGCTCAATGACGACCAGATCCAGGCGATGTGGGGAAGGAGCCTCGAGGAGGCGCAGTGTTCCGAATATCGGCGGATCCGCGCGGCGTGTTCGGGGGCGCCGGACCATCTCTCCGCGAGGGAGATTGCCGCGATCCTGTATCGCGCGGCCTGCGAGGCCGACAGCCCCGAGGTGACCGAGCGCGACGATTCGTCGGGGCTCATCGAGCGGGAAGAGTGGTGACGCTCGCTTCAGCCTGGCTTCCGGTAGCGAATCCTCTCCGTCCACGGGTCGCGCTTGCTGCCGCGCCAGCGGCGCTCGGCGGCTTTCTCGAACTCGCGCTCGATGCGGCGGTTCTGGCGTCGCAGGCGCCATCGCTTCAGTGCAGGCAACGACCAGGCGCCGAGCCAATAGATCAGCACGCAGGCCGAGGCGACCCAGTAGCCGGCGCCGAGGCTCATCGCCCAATCCACGACCGCAGAGAGCCACTCTTCGGGTTCCATGCCCCAAAGATTACCTGGCGCGCCGGCACCGGCCTGCCCGGCGATCGGGACTGTGATGCGGTCCTCAGCCGCTTTGGCACGCGACACCATGGCACGAAACGGCATGCGCCTCGCCCGTTACTTCGGCGGCGACGCCCACTCCTGGCTCACCCTTCAGTTGAACTTCGACCTTCGGATCGCGCGGGAGGTCACCTTCGCAGAGCGCGTGTTTCCGGGGCCTTTGGCTCAAAATTCGGCTGGACCGCTGTGATTGGGTCGAGCACTCTCGCGGAGTCGTCTAATCGACTCCAGGCGTATTACAATGTATGACATGAAATCATCGGCGCTGACCATCCGGCTCGACCCGAAGCTGAGCCGGCAATTGGACCAAGTCGCGAAGCGAACCGGCAAGACCCGTAGCGAAGTGGTTCGCGATGCATTGCAGCGCCAGTTGGCGCTGGCGCGCTTCCAGGATCTGCGACGAAGGATCATGCCGCTCGCAGAGGCGCGGGGTTACCTGACCGACGAGGATGTGTTCCGCGAAGTGTCGTGAAGGTTGCGCTCGACACCAACGTGCTCGTGAGCGCGTTCGCCACACGAGGGCTCTGCGCGGATATCCTCAATCTCGTCCTTGCGGAACACGAGCTGGTCGTTGGCGAGACGGTTCTTTCAGAGCTCGGAGCGGTGTTGCGTGGCAAGTTCAGGGTGGCCGAGCGCGTGGTCGACGAGGCGGTGGCGCTGATCCGTGAGCGGGCCGTGGTGGTGCGCAACGCGGCGGCCGTGGACGTCGCGATCAGGGATGCGGACGATGCTGCCGTGCTCGCAGAGGCCATCAGCGGAAGCGCCGCGGTTCTCGTCACCGGAGATCGCGACCTGCTGGTAATCCGCCAGAGCCTACCGATCCGTATCGTGACGCCCAGAGGAGTCTGGGATTCGCTTCGGTAGCGCCCGTAGTTGAGGGTCGTGACGCTTGCCGATAAGGTGACGATTAACAACGCCTTTCCGGACCGGCGGTTCAAGCCATGAAGCTCAACTACCACCCCGACACGGACTCGCTCTACATCGACCTTTCTGAAAAGCCGAGTGTGCGCAGTCGTGAAATCTCCGAAGGCGTTGTGCTCGACTATGACGCCGAGGGCAATTTGGTCGGAATCGACATCGACCACGCGAGCCGCAAGGTGGATCTGCGCACGCTGACGCTCTCGCGCCTGCCGGGGGTGGTGCAGACCACGGCGGCGTGACCTCGCTGCTGGCGTAGGGCGCTGCCCGCGCCGAGCGCGGACCACCATTCGCGCCTCGACGACAGCGACGGTGGTGATCAGGGTGCGATCGGCACGCTCGATGGCGCCAAGGAAGGCCTCGCGCTCAGGCTCCGCGAACACGATCGGCGCGATAGCCGCGGTGTCGGCGACGATCACACCGGTAGCCCGTGCTCATCCCACTTCAGCGGGTCGGTGACGTCGACGCGATCAGGGATGCGGTCGAGCTGCGCGAGCAAGGCGGCGAGGCGGGCGGAGTGGTCGTCGGGGGCCCCGAGCTCGCTGAGCAGGCGATCGACGGCCTGCTCGACGGCAGCCGTCTTGCTGAGCCCGGTGCGCTTGGCGAGACGCTCGACCTTGCCGACCACGACCGGGTTGGCGATTTGAAAGGGCATTCCGATGCCTTGGACCATTAAATAGTGATGATCGGTATACATCTGCGGAACGAGGCAGGCAACGGCACTCCTGGCCGGCTGCCCTGCCTCAACTACCCCGCGGACCGAGACCCAGCGGCTCGCGCACCAACGCCTCGACCTGTTCGCGTCCGTCGGCGCTGCGCACGGCGGCTGGCGCCGCGGAATCGTGCGATGGGGTGGATGTTGGCGGAGGGCGCCGGGTGTCGCATGCGTTGACAACAGCTATACGTCGAGGCGGATTTTGTATATCGAATGTCTATACGTTCCGGGAGCGAGGAACACTCCATGCGTGACGCTGCGATCAACCTGCGGGCCAAGCCCGAGCAGCGCGACCTGATCGATCAGGCCGCGGCGATGCTGGGCAAGAACCGGTCCGATTTCATGCTCGAAGCGGCATGCGAGCGCGCGCAGTCCGTCCTGCTGGACCAGGTGCACTTCCGCCTCGACGACCAGCGATTCAAGGACTTCGTTCGCCAGCTCGATGCTTCGCCGAGCGGGAACGAGGGGCTGGCACGCCTGATGGCCGTCAAGGCGCCCTGGGGCGCGCCGGCTCGCAGGAAGGCGTGACGCGAACGCGGGCACTGGGCAATCAGGCTAGCGGGGCAAGCCGGACCTTCGTGGTCGCGAACGCGTCCAGGCAGGTAATGGGTTACTACGCCTTGGCGGCCGGCGCCGTGGCGCACGCGACGGCAACCGGAGCCGTCCGGCGGAACATGCCCGACCCGGTGCCTGTGCTGGTGCTGGGTCGCCTCGCGGTGGATCGGCATGCCCGGGGGATCAAGCTGGGTGCAGCCCTGCTTCAGGACGCGGTCAGGCGCACGATCGGCGTGTCAGCGGATGCCGGGATCCGTGCACTGCTGGTGCATGCGCTTTCCGAGCGCGCGCGGGAGTTCTACCTGCACTACGGATTCGAAGCGTCGACGCTGCACCCGATGATACTGATGATGCGGTTGCCGAGTTAGGCGGCGAGCATATCTCGGCAAAACCATTGATTCGCGGCTTCTGGTCTAGGGGATCAGCTGCAAGAATTGGCGGGACCGCGCAGGAGGGTGTAGCGTGCAATCCGTGGGCGAACGAATGAAGCGGCTCGGACTCGACAAGCTCGCGATCGACGAGCGCTTGGCGCTGCTCGACGAACTTTGGGACAGCGTTAATTCGAGCTTGTCGCTCTCGCGCCAGCTCTCGCCTGAGCAAAAAGCAGAGTTGGATCGCCGGCTCGACGCACTCGAAGCAGGAGATGATCGGGGCCGGCCGGCAGCGGAAGTCTTGGCGGAACTGCGTCGCTCCCGATGACGTTTCTTCTGCGGCTCACCGCCGCAGCTCAGGAAGACCTGCGCCGGCTTGCGGAATACCTCGATCAACAGGATCCCCGAATAGGAGATCTTGCGCTGATCGCTACCGAGCAGGCCTTCGCTCGAATCGAACGCAACCCCTTGCTCTATCCGAGACGGTATCGCAACGCTCGTCGTGCGCTTGTTCCACGATATCGGTTCGTGGTTTGGTACCGCGTTTTCGACCAGGAAGTGGTTGTCTTTGCCGTGCTGCACGGGCGCCGCGACCCCCGCACTGCGACTCGGCGGGTGCCGCCGCCGGGTTCCTCGCTGCCTTGATGAGGCGACGCGCAGGCCGCCGCTTGAGGCCGCCTGCGCTTGCCGGTAGGGTGACCGGCGCCGATGCCTCCACACCCTCCTCCATCGCCGGCGCCCGCGGGCGCGATCGTCGTGCTGCTCCTCGCCCTGGGCGGGGCGCTGGGCGGCGCGCCGCTGCGCGCCCAGGATGCGGTGCCGGTCGCGGTCGAGCTGCCGGCGCCGGCGCAGGTGTCCGAGGAGCTGCGGCTCACCGGCACGCTGACGGCGGAACGCAGCGCGCGGCTCTCGCCGCGGGTCGACGGGCTGGTGGCACGGGTGCGGGTCGACGCGGGCGACAGGGTCGCTGCGGGCGCACCGCTGGTGGAACTCGACGCAGCCGTGGCGCGGCTGGCGCTGTCGCGCGCGCAGGCCGGCGCCGCGGAGGCGAAGGCGCGCGAGGCCGAGGCCGGGCGGCTGCTCGGCGAAGCGCGCCGGCTGGTCGCCGACGGCCACCTGCCGCAGACGGAGCTCGCCAAGCGCGAGGCCGAGGCGGCCCTCGCGGGCGCGGCGCTCGCGGCCGCCGAGGCGGCGGAGAAGGAACAGGCGGAGATGCTGCGGCGCCACACCCTGCCCGCGCCGTTCGCGGGCGTGGTCTCGCGGCGACTCACCGAGGCGGGCGAGTGGGTGGCCCGCGGCACGCCGGTGATCGAGCTCGTGGCCACCGACCGCGTGCGGCTGGACCTGCAGGCGCCGCAGGAGCGCTACGCCGCGCTGCGTGACGACACGCCGGTGCAGGTGCTGCCGGACACGCTGGGCGGGCAGTCGCTGCCCGGCCGGATCATCGCGCGGGTGCCGGTCAGCGACCCGACGGCGCGCACCTTCCTGGTCCGGGTGCTGGTGGAATCCGCCGGTGGCCGCCTGCTGCCGGGCACGTCGGCCACGGCGGTGTTCGGGCTGCCGGGGTCGCGGCAGGCGCTGGTGATCTCGCGCGACGCGCTGGTGCGCTACCCGGACGGCAGCTACGCGGTGTTCGTGGTGCAGGAGTCGGGCGGTCGCAGCACCGTGGCCGAGCGCCGCGTGAAGCTGGGCCGCGGCGGCTCGCGCGTCGAGGTGCTCGAGGGCCTGCGCCCCGGCGAGCGCGTGGTGGTCCGCGGCAACGAGCGGCTGCGCAGCGGGCAGGCGGTGCGCATCACGGGCGCGCGCTGACGATGTTCGAGGCGATCGTCCGCCGGGGGACCTTGCAGGCGGTCGTCGTGCTGATCTTCTGCGTGCTCGCGGTGGCGGCGGCCGTGCGGATGCCGGTGCAGATGATCCCCGACCTCGAGGTGCGCACCGTCACCGTCGAGACGGCCTGGCCGGGCGCCACGCCGCAGGACATCGAGAAGGAGATCCTGCTCGAGCAGGAGCGCTTTCTGCGCGCGGTGCCGAACCTCGACCGGATGGTGGCCTCGGCCGAGACCGGTCGCGCGGTGATCCGGCTGGAGTTCCCGTTCGGCGTCAACGTGACCGACGCGCTGATCCGCGTGAACAACGCGCTCAGCCAGGTGCCCGCGTACCCGGAGAACGTCGACGAGCCGCGGCTCTCGACGAGCTCGTTCTCCGAGAACGCGTTCATGTACTACCGGCTCGTGGCGCGCGACGGCAACCCGCTCGGGCTCGACCTCAACCTGATGCAGGATTTCGCGGAGGACAACGTCCGGCCGCGCATGGAGCGCGTGCCGGGGGTGTCGCGGGTCGACGTGTCGGGCGGCGCGGCGCGCCAGGTGCGGATCGAGGTCGACGCGGCGCGGCTGGCCGAGCGCGGGCTCTCGCTCGCCGACCTGCGCGACGCGCTGCGGCTGCGCAACCGCGACGTGTCGGCCGGCGACATCGACAGCGGCAAGCGGCGCTACCTGGTGCGCACGCTGGGCCGCTTCGAGACGATCGAGGACGTCGAGGCGCTGATCCTGGCGCGGCGCGGCGACTCGATCCTGCGGCTGGGCGAGGTGGCCACGGTGCGCCTACACCACGCGGAGCTGCGCAGCGTGGCGTTCGCCGACGGCCAGCGCACGCTGAACCTCGCGGTGCTGCGCGAGCCGGGCTCCAACGTGATCGCGATCAAGCGGGCGATGGCGCCGGTGGTCGAGGAGCTGAACCGCACGCGGCTCGCGCAGGCGGGGCTGGAGCTGCGGCTGGTCAGCGACGACGTGCGCTACGTCGAGGACTCGGTGCGCAACGTGTTCCAGAACCTGGTGATCGGCGCGCTGCTGGCGACGCTGGTGATGTACCTGTTCCTCGGCTCCTGGCAGGCGACCGTGGTCGGCGTGATGGGCATCCCGATGTGCACGCTCGCGGCGTTCCTCGGCCTGCTGCTCGCCGGCCGCACGATCAACGTGATCTCGCTGGCCGGCATCGCGTTCGCGATCGGCATGACGGTCGACAACACCATCGTGGTGCTCGAGAACATCGAGCGCGCGCGGCGCGGCGGGCTCGCGCGGCTGCAGGCGACGCTGGCCGGGGTGCGCGAGGTGTGGCCGGCGGTGCTCGCCTCGACGCTGACCACCGTGCTGGTGCTGGTGCCGATCCTGTTCGTCGAGGAAGAGGCCGGCCAGCTGTTCTCCGACGTGGCGATCGCGATCAGCGCCGCGATCCTGGCCTCGATGGTGGTCGCGGTGACGGTCGTGCCGGCGACGGTGGCGCGGCTGGGGTTCGCGGGGCGCGCGAGCGAGCGGCAGGAGGGGCGCGCGGCGTCGGCGATCCTGCGCGGGGTCGACGCGCTGCTGCGGGACGCGCAGCGGCGGCGGGCCGTGGCGCTCGGCGTGCCGGCCGCGGTGGTCGTGCTCGCGGCCTGGCTGGCACCGGCGGCGGAGTACCTGCCGGAGGGCGAGGAGCCGAAGGTGTTCGCGAACATGATCGCGCCGCCGGGCTACAACATGGCCGAGATGGGCGCGATCGCCGCGGTGCTGAACGCCGAGCTCGCCGGCTACCTGAAGGACGACCCGGCGCGCTTCGATCGCGGCGAGACGAGGTTCCCCGCCCTCGCCTCCGCCAACCTGAGCTACAACTCGGGGCGCATCCGCGTGCTCGCCGAGCCGAAGCGCACGGCCGACATCGACGCGCTGATGAGCGCGTTCAACACGCGGTTCCGCGAGTTCCCGGGCATGCGCGCGTTCTCGTCGCGCGGCTCGATCATCTCGAGCAACGAGGGCGGCACGCGCAGCGTCAACGTCAACCTCTCGGGCGCGGAGCTGCCGGCGCTCTACCGCGCGGCCGACGCGGCCTACCGCAAGGCGCAGGAGATCTTCGACCGGCCGCAGGTCAACTCGGAGCCGTCGTCGCTCTCGCTCGACCAGCCGCTGCTGCAGATCCGGCCCGACTGGAACCGGCTCGCGGAACTCGGCTTCGACGCGCAGGGCTTCGGGTTCGCGGTGGCGGCGCTCAGCGACGGGGCGTTCGTCGACGAGTTCATCCTCGGCGACGACAAGATCGACATCTTCGTCTACAGCTCGGCGGGCTCGGCGCAGGACGTGGACGCGCTGCGCCGGCTGCCGCTGCATTCGCCGGGCGGCGCGGTGCTGCCGCTCGAGTCGGTGGCGGAGCTGCGCGACGTGGTCGACACGGACGTGATCCGCCGCGTGGACGGCCGGCGCACCGTCACGCTGAACATCGTGCCACCGGGGTCGGTGGCGCTCGAGACGGCGGTGCAGCGCGTCGAGGAGCAGCTGCTGCCGGCGCTGCAGGCCGAAGGCCTCGTGCCGCCGGGCATGGCGGTCGACGTCTCCGGCGCGGGCGACCAGCTCGACGCCACGCGCGAGTCGCTCGCGGGCAACTTCCTGGTCGCCGTGGTGCTGATCTACCTGCTGCTGGTGGCAATCTTCACCCACTGGGGCTGGCCGCTGCTGATCCTGGCGTCGGTGCCGATCGGCCTGGCGGGCGGCCTGTTCGGGCTGGTGCTGCTGAACGCGCTCGGGCTGCGGCTGCCGCTCGACATGATCTCGATGCTGGGGTTCCTGATCCTGCTCGGCACCGTGGTCAACAACCCGATCCTCGTGGTCGACCGCGCGCGCGAACTTCTGCGCCAGCGGCCCGACGCGCCGGTCGTGGCGGCCGTGCGCGAGGCCGTCGACTCCCGGCTGCGCCCGATCCTGATGACGACCTTCACGACGATCTTCGGGCTCGCGCCGCTGGTGATGATCCCGGGCGCGGGCGCCGAGCTCTACCGCGGGCTCGGCGTGGTGGTGCTGTCGGGCCTGCTGTTCTCGACGGTGATCACGCTGACGTTCCTGCCGGCGCTGCTGGTCGAGGTGCTGGAGTGGCGAAGGCGGCGCGGGGAGATCGGGAGCTAGGCGCGCAGGACGTCGGTCTGGGTGAAGTCCGCGCCCTTGAACAGCAGTGGCTCGGCGGTTGTTCGAGAGAGCGCGTAGGCGAAGCAGTCGCCGTAGTTGAGTCCGGCCGGGTGCCGGCCCTTGCCGTAGTTGCGATGAGCTTCGCGCGCGACGAGCGCCTGGGTGCGATCGACGGCGACGACTTCGACGCCGGCGACATCGAGTAGCCGGTCGAGTGCGCGCACGCCCTCGCCGCCAAACCGCGACTCGAGGACCATGGAGGCCTCGACGAGGGACGCCGCTGAGAGCAGGCGACGGTCGGCCGACTCGATGGCCAGGCTGAACATCCGGCGATCGGGCTCATCGAGCAGGATCGCAAGCAGGGCCGACGTGTCGATCACCATCAGCGCGGCAAGCCGTGTTCGTCATAGCCGAGGATTTCCTCGGCCGAACGGTCATCGAGTACGGGGAGGCTGGCGCAGCGGCGGCCGATGGCGTCGATCTCATCGGCGAGGCTGCGCCGGAGCCGCTCCCGCTTCACCCGCTCGAGCCGGTCGCGCACGGCCTTGGTGACAGCCTCGGTCTTGGTCTCCCCAGTCAGGCGGGCGAGCTCGGCGGCCAACGCGTCGGTTTCAGTGTTTCGGATGTTGAGCGCCATACGGGTGCTACACGGCTACCTTGACGTCTACACGCTATCATCCGGGAAGACCGGAGGGAAGTGTGTGCGCGGCATGCGCTGCAGCGTCAATCCGCCCCTCGAGTCCGGGAAGCCTCAGCGGTTTGCCCCGGGCCGCCTCCGCGTCAGCAGTTCCGCCATGCGGGTCTGCCAGCCCGGGCCACTCGCCTTCCAGGCGGCGAGGGTTTCTGGCGGCAGCCGCAGGGAGATGGGCGTCCGGGGGTTCTCGCTCTTCGGGCGTCCGCGCGGCCTGAGCAGTCGCGCGGCTGCTTCGGCCTGCAGCAGCTCGGGCAACACGTCGCGAGCTGGGCGCGCGCGGGCAAAGGTCGTGGCAGTCCATTCCGGGTTGGCGCCTCTGGTGCTAGCGCGTCGCGGCGTAGATCTGGAGCGTCGCTTCATATCTTCTTGCCTCGCGGCGGTTCGCTTTTCGCAGGCTGATGACATGGATCCGGCCCTCGGCGATCAAGGCAGAGTGCCACTCGAACTCCGCCACGAGCTCGAACGATGGCTCCGGGATTTTATATTCGTGTATACGTTAGATAGAGCCGCACACAGTTCGGCCTCTGAATCCAGTATCGGGTGCGAGCGGCCGCGTCGACAGCTGCAAATCCGTCGCGATTGGTCCGAAACGAGTAGCACGCGAGTGCACGCAGCCCGGCAAGCGAGCGCCCGTTGCTACACTCCACCGCCATGCTGGCCACACTCGGTGCCCTGATCACGGTTGCGCTCGGGCTGCTCGGCGCGCTTGCGCCCTCGGCCGTGGCCCGGCTGGTCGGGGTGCAACCGGTGGGCGGCGCGGGCCTCTCGGAAATCCGCGCCACCTACGGCGGGCTGTTCCTCGGCCTCGGCGGGGCCTGCCTCGTGCTGCAGTCGCCGGTCGCCTGGCTGGTGGCCGGCATCGCATGGGTGGGCGCCGCGCTGATGCGCTTGCCTTCGCTGGTGCTCGACAAGGGCAGTTACCCCAAAGCGCTCGGCGGCTTCGCGCTCGAGCTCACGGTTGGCCTGCTGCTGCTCTCCGGAGGCATGTGAACCCATGAACGTCGCCGTGCAGATGCTGGGCCCGGTGATCGCGCTGGTGGCGTGGTCGCTGGTGATGTGGATCTGGATGTACGTGGCGCGGCTGCCGGCGATCCGCGCCTCGGGCATGACGCTCGATCCGGAAGCGCCGCGCGGCTCGCAGATGGCGACGCTGCCGCCGCGGGTGCGCTGGAAGGCGGACAACTTCAATCACCTGATGGAGCAGCCGCAGGTCTTCTACGCCGTCGCGATCGTGCTCGCGCTGCTCGGGGTCGACTCGCCGGCGAGCCTCGCGCTGGCCTGGGCATACGTGGTGCTGCGGGTGATTCACAGCCTCTTCCAGGCGCTGGTCAACACGATCCCGATCCGGTTCGTGCTGTTCGTGGCGTCGAACGTACCGCTGTTCGCGCTGACCGCGATCGCGGCAACGGAACTTCTCGACCGCAGCGGGCGATGAGACGAAGGGTTCCGGCGTGAAGCACCTGGTGTCGGCAATGCTGATCGTGGTGGGTGTGATCCACCTGATTCCGGTGACGGGCGTGCTTGGAAGCGAGCGCCTGGCAGCACTCTACGGGCTGCGCTTCGACGAGCCGAACCTTGCGATCCTGATGCGCCACCGCGCCGTGCTGTTCGGGCTGCTCGGCGCGTTCATGGTGTTGGCGGCGTTCCGGCCCGCGCTGCAGACGCTGGCCTTCGTCGGCGGCTTCGTCAGCGTGGTGTCGTTCCTGTGGCTCGCCTGGTCGGTGGGCGGCTACAACGCCGAGGTGAACCGGGTGTTCGTCGCCGACCTCGTCGCGCTCGGCTGCCTAGTGGCGGGCGCAGCGATCAAGGCGACGCTCGCCGCCAAGGCGGATTGATCGCGCGGACTAGCGGGCCTTTGTGGGCCGGTCTCTCCAGGCCCGCGAATATCTCGACGAAGACCCCAGATCGATGAGGTGACCTCGGCAAGCAGCGCGCGCAGGCTGGTGCCTTTGACGTGTGTACGTCATTGGCGTAGCCTTGCCATGCTGTTCATCGAAACGCCGGTGTTTACCCGGGAAGTCCTCCGACTGCTCGATGACGAGAATTACGCCCTACTCCAGTTGCATCTGGCCGCGACTCCTGACGCCGGCGACCTTGTCATGGGAACCGGTGGCCTGCGCAAGCTACGCTGGGCGAACGGTGGCAGGGGAAAAAGTGGCGGCGTTCGGGTGATTTGCTTCCACAGCGCCAAGAGGCGCGAAATCCGGCGCTTGCTCATCTACCGCAAGGGAAGGAAGGACGATCTCACAGCGGCGGAAAAGACGATGCTTCGAGCGATCAACGAGCACTGGTGAAGTCATGGAAAAAAAGCTGTTCGAGCAGCTCATGGCGAGCATGCGACAAATGGAGGAGATCTCGGCGGGGCGCCTTAAGGCCTCCCGGCGGTTCGAGGTGAATCCAGCTGGCGTGAAAGCCTTGCGCGCGCGAACAGGACTTAGCCAGGCGGAGTTCGCGGAGCTGCTCAGCGTCGACTTGGGCACGCTGCGCAACTGGGAACAGGGCCGGCGCGAACCGACCGGCCCCGCCAAGGCGCTGCTGCGCGCGATCCACCGTGATCCGGCCAACGTGCTCAAGGCCCTGGCAGGCTGAGCAAACGCTGCTGCACCCGGGAAGAGCGGCTCGGCGTGTTCAGTGCGAAACGCTCTTCGAGAAGACGTTGATCACCACGACGCCGGCGCCGAGCACGACGACCAGCGACGGCAGCGGGCTAGGGCAGGCCAAGCCCACCCACCCCGACCAAAGCGCCGCTACGGTCGCGCTACCGCGACCCCGGCAACTTTCTCGAGAACCCCGCGGAATGAGTGGGATCGCGCGGCGTTACCAGGAGTACGAGACCGTGCCGGTGACCCAGCGCGGCTTGGCGTACACGGTGGTACCGAAGTTCAGGAACGCGAGGTCGAACGAGTAGGTGCGGTAGACCTCGTCGCTCAGGTTCTCGGCGGCCAGGGCCACCTGCCACCGGTCGTCGGCGGAGGTCCAGGACACGCGCGCCGACGTGATGGTGTGGCTCGGCTCGAAGTGCGCCGGGCTGTTGAAGGCGTCGAAGTACTGGTCGTCCTGGTAGGTGGCGCCCGCCTGCAGCGCCATCTGCCCGCCCCAGGGCACGCCGAACTCGTAGCGCGCCAGCAGGCCGGCAGTGAGCTTCGGGGTGAGCGGCATGCGGGTGTCGCGCGGCGCGAGGCCCACGCCGGTGCCGCTGAGGCCGGGCAGCTGCACACCCTTCAGCTTGGCTTCGTCGAGGTAGGTGGCGATGAGGCGCAGGTCGAAGCCTTCGGTCGGGCGCAGGCCGAGCTCGGCCTCGAGGCCGGTGATCTTGGCGTCACGGTTGAAGGCGGTTGAGCTCAGCGTGCGGCCGTCGAACTGGAAAGCCTGCGAGTCCTTGTAGTCGTAGTTGAAGATGGCGGCGTTGAAGATGACGCGGTTGTCGGCGAACGAGGTCTTCAGGCCGATTTCGTAGGCGGTGAGTTCCTCGGGCCGCACCGGCACGGCGGCGTTGTTGATCGGCGTGTAGCCGACGTTGAACGTGCCGGCCTTGAAGCCGCGGCTGACGCCGGCGTAGGCGAGGACGTTGCCGACCTGATAGTTCAGGCGCAGGTTGAAGCTGGTGGCGCTGTCGTCCTGCTTGGCGAGGTCGCCCACCGTGGCGACGCTGAACAGGCGACCGGCGTCGGTGTTGTTGAGGATGTATTCCTTCTTCTCGCTGGTGAACCGCAGGCCGGCGGTCACGCTGAGCGAGTCGGTGAAGGAGTAGTCGACGTTGCCGAAAGCAGCGTAGGACTGGGTGTCGAGCTCGTAGGCCACCGGGTTGCGGTTGGCGTTGCAGGTGGAGGGCAGGCAGCGCGACTGCGAGCCGCCGATGTTGTAGTCGATGTAGTAGAGGCCGGCGAGCCACTGCAGCGCGTCGGAGCCGCCGGTGAGCCGGAACTCCTGCGAGTACTGCTCGCCGCGCGGGTGCACCTCGGTGCCGCGCGTGAAGGGCGTGGAGTCGCTGTCGAAGGTGGCGTCCTTCTGCGAGCGCTCGAAGCCGGTGATGGAGACCAGCTCGCCGACGCCCAGCTGCCAGCGGGCGCGAAGCGTGGCGGTGGTCTGCTCGGTCTTGAGGTAGATGTTGCGGTCGGAGTTGGTGACGCGGGGGTCGCCGCCGACCGGGTCACGGTAGCCCGCGAAGCCGGTCTGGCCCGGCGCCGGCACCGCGAGGCCGGTGACCGGGTCCTGGCGCACGGCGAAGTGCGTGAACATGTTGCCTTCGTCGTTCTTGTTCTGGCTGCGCTGCAGCATCAGCGTGTAGCTCGACGAGTCGCTGGGCTCGTAGAGGAACTGCAGGCGCACCGAGGTGGCCTCGAGGCCGTTGCCGTCGGAGTTGCTGGTGAAGGCGTTGTCGAGCCAGCCGTCGTGCCGCGAGTGCAGCACCGACACGCGCGCCGAGACGGAGTCGGAGAGCGGACCACCGAAGGCGCCCTCAGCGCGCAGCGTGCCGTAGTCGCCGCCCGTGAGCTCGACGTAGCCGTCGGCTTCGCGCGTGGGCGCGTTGGTGACGTAGTGGATGAGGCCGCCGGTGGCGTTGCGGCCGTACAGCGTGCCCTGCGGGCCGCGCAGCACCTCGACGCGCTGGATGTCGAAGATCTGGCCGTCGAGGCCGATGAGGTTGGCCTTGTAGAACTCGTTGACGTAAACCGCCGACGGGCTTTCGTTGGTGTCGGCGAAGTCGCGCAGCGTGACGCCGCGCAGCGAGATGAAGGGGAAGTCGCCGTCGCCGCTGTTCTGGCCGATGGTGAGGCCCGGGGTGACGAGCGCGAGGTCGATCGTGCTGCGCACGCCGAGCTCGCGCAGCTGCTCGCCGCTGAACGCGGTGATGCTGATGGGCACGTCCTGCACCGACTGCTCGCGCCGCTGCGCGGTGACGGTGATTTCCTCGAGGGCCCGGTCGCCCTGCTGCGCCAGTGAGGGCGGAGCCGCGGCAACGGTGCCGATTGCGACGCCGAGGGAACGGATGAGCCACGCGTGCTTCATGGGATGGGTCCTCACCAGGGGGGCCGTTATTCAGTAATTGTTTACTACGGCAGGTTGCGCTTCGATAGTAGATCAAGGATGCTTTCTGTCAACACGCGCGTGCGTGGCCCGCATGCAACAGGCACTGACTCGCGCCTCGGCGCACCGTCACGGGGCGCGCGCGGCGCGGCACGCGCAGCGTTGGTGCAGCGAAAAGGAGATCGCGCGATGCTCGGAAGCTCGTCCCGCCGGCTCGTGGCCGGCAGCCTGGTGGCGCTCGCGGCGTGCGTGGCGCTGGTGTCGTCGGCGTTCGCCGGGGCCGCCCCGGCGGCGGCGGCCGCGAAGCAGCCCGAACGCGCGGAGGTCGAGAAGCTGGTGCGCGCGTGGCTGCGCAGCTGGGAAGTGAACGACGAGCCGCTGTTCCGCTCGATCATCCACCCGAAGATCATGTTTGCCTACCCGGGTCGCCGCGAGGACCACGCCGCGGCGATCGCGTCCTATGCGGAGTTCCACCGCGACTTCGAGAACACCCGCATCTACCTCCACCAGATCCTGGTCGAGGGCAACCGGTTCATGGCGGAGTACCAGTTCGCCAGCACCCGCAAGGCCAACGGCAAGCGGCAGGCCGCCGGCACCATCGCGATCGGCGAAGTGCAGGACGGGCGGTTGATCGTCGTCAAGGAATACCTCGACGGCCGCGTGTCGCGGATGCAGGAAGCGGGGCAGCTGCCGGTCGACGAGGGCGCCGAGCCGTTCCCGTGGCCGGTGGTGCCGCCGAAGGCGCCCTAGCCGCCCGCCGCTAGCCGCCCGGCGCTAGCCGCGCAGGAAGTCGAGCGGGAAGCGCGCGATCTCCTCGATCAGCGCGACGACGTCGGCCACGGTGCCGTCGATCATCTGCCGGCCGCGCCCGGCGTCGGCGTCGAGCGCGTCGCCGCAGGCGCCGCTGGGGTGCAGGTCCTGCATCTGCCAGCCGAACCCGACCGCCGAGCCCTCGGGCCTGAGGAAGCGGTAGTCACGCTCGATTGCCGCGCCCGCGGAACCGAAGGACGCGCGCCGCTCCTCGCGCACCAGCTCCGGGTGCAGGTGCAGCATCATCGAGGTCTCGATGCCGCCGCCGTGGATGCCATGGCGCAGCTCGTCGTCGGGGAACAGCTGGCGGGCCGGGCCGAACGCGCCGAGCGTGGCGGTGACCACGAACATCCGGTGCGAGACCCGCAGCTCACGCGCGACGATGTCGAGCGCCTGTACCTGGCCGCCGTGGCTGTTCAGCAGCAGCAGCTTGCGCAGGCCGGCGCGCGCCACGGACTCGCCGATCTCGGTCCAGGTGCGGATCAGGGTGTCGGTCTTCAGCGAGAGCGTGCCGGGGAACGCCAGGTGCTCGTTCGACTTGCCGACCGGCAGCAGCGGCAGCAGCAGGCACAGCGGCCCCTGCTCGCCGCGTGCCAGCAGGCCGTCGAGCACGGCCTGGCACAGCAGGCTGTCGACGCCCACCGGGAGGTGCGGGCCGTGCTGCTCGACGGCGCCGACCGGAAGGATGGCCACGCAGCGATCCGCCGGCAGCCCGGCGAAATCGCCCGAGCTGAGGTCCCACCAGCGTCGCACGCCACGGATTGTCATGTCTGGGCTCCGGTGCAGGGCAGCGCGATCGAGGAGCCGGCCGCGCCGCCATAACGAAGGGTAACCGTGATCGGCCGCGCCGTGCCCAGCGGCGCGTGCAGCGGCGAGCCGCCGTCGCCCGGGTTGACCGGGAAGGCCGGGAAACTGGCCGCCGAGACCGAAAGGCGCAGCCGCTCGCCCGGCGCCAGCGTGGCGCAGATCGGCCGCAGCGGCAGCGTGCAGGTGCCGTCGGCGGGCGCCGCCGCGAAATGCCGGTAGCCGTCGGTCAGGTGGATCGCCTCGCCCGCCGCCGAGACGCGTGACAGCACGCAGCCGAGGTCGAAGCCCGGCGCGTCGGCCGCGGCCTGCAGCACGACTTCGGGGATGCCGGCGATGTCCAGCGCGCCGGCGAGCGGCGCGGTGGTGTAGGTCAGCACGTCGGAGCGCGCGTCGATCGCGGTGCGGTCCACGGGCCCTGACGGCGCGCCATAGGCGCCGCCGACCGAGGGCACGGGCCGCCACGGATCGTGCACGAACGCGTCGCCCGCCGCGGTCGCCTGCGGCGCGGGCTCGAGCCGGCCCTCGCGCTCGTCGAGCGCGACGCGGCCGGCGCCGTGCAGATACCAGCGTTCGCCCCCGGTCGGCCACGCGGCGAAGACGCGCCAGCGACGGTCGGTCACGTCGAACAGCCGCACGCGCGCCGCCGGATCGACGATCGCCCCGTCGGCCGGGCCCACGAGCCAGTGCCGGAACCACTCGACCTGCAGCTGGTCGATCTCGCCGATCGCGTCGGGGCCGAAATCGAGCGCGCCGAGGCGGCGGCCCCAGGGGAAGTGCGCCCACGGCCCGACGACCAGCCGGCTGTCGCGGCGCCCGGCGGCCTCGTAGCGGCGATAGCCCTCGATCGTGCCGCGCAGGTGCGTGTCGTACCAGCCGCCGATGAACAGCGCGGGCGGGCCCTCGGCCGCGAGCTGCCGCGCGTGCGTCGACGGCGAGATGCGCGACCAGTACGGCGCGCCGGCGGGCTGCTCGAGCCAGTCGAAGTAGTGCGAGTAGCCGCGCCAGCGGCGCAGCACCTCGGGCTGCGCGGGCACGGCGTCGTGCAGCGGTGCCGCGCGCGACGCACGCCACAGGGCCTCGAGGGCCGCGGTGTCGCCGGCCCGGCGCGCGTTGCCGGTGGCGAGCTGCAACGCCCACTCGACGTTGGCGAGCAGCGCGAACGCGTCGTTCTCGCAGGCCCAGTCGGCGCGCAGGTCCCAGCCGATCATCGCCGGCGCGATCGCCCGCAGCGACGGCGGCCGCGCCGCGGCGGCGAGCAGCTGGTTGGTGCCCTGGTAGGAAAAGCCGTACATGCCCACGGCGCCGTTGGCCCCCGGCAGCCGCGCCGCCCACTCGACGCTGTCGGCGCCGTCGCCGGCGTCGTCCTCGAACGGGCGGAACTCGCCTTCCGAGCTGCCGCGGCCACGCACGTCCTGCACCACGACCATGAAGCCGCGCGCGGCGTACCAGGTCGGGTGCGCATAGCAGACGGTCGAGGCGATCCTGCGGCCATACGGCTGGCGCATCAGCAGCACGGGCCAGGGCCCGGGGCCCTCCGGCCGGTAGACGTCGGCGTCGAGTCGCACGCCGTCGCGCGCGATCATCGATCCGGTCTCGACGGCGCGGACCTCGTGCAACGCCGCGTCGTGCCCGCCCTGCTCCATCACGCCAGGCCGCGACCCAGCCCGCGGATCACCGCGAGCTCGTCCTCGGTGACCGGCACCTTCTGGCCGGACCGGATCAGTTCCGCGAAGCCGTCGTTCGGCGTCATGACCGTCAGGCAGTAGAGTTTGCCGGGCCCGGTGTTCTCGATCTCGTGCAGCGTGCCGGGCTTGAGCAGCAGGCTGTCGCCGGCGCGCAGCTCGACGCTGCCGGCGGGCCCGTGCGCGCGGCCCTCGCCGGCAAGCACGAAGAACATCTCGTAGCCGATCTCGTGCTGGTTCGGCGGGGTGCGGCCGCCGACGTCGAAGATCTCGACGATGCTGACGAAGTTGGCGCCGTCCTCGAACGGATCGAGCAGCAGCACCATCTTGTTGGTGTCGCCGGGGGCGATCCGCCAGGCCTCGCAGTGCGCGGCGCGCTTGTGGATGACGGGATCGGCGTTCACGGGCGCAGGCTCCCCGTGCCGAGGCCCGCGACCAGCGCGCTGCCGCGCGCGACGAAGCCGAAGCACTGGCGGACGTTGTAGAGCGTGGACTGGCGGCAGAAATCCGGAGACGTGGTCGCGGCGCAGTCCTCGAGCAGGATGCAGTCGTAGCCGAGGAAGTTCGCGTCCTGCAGCGTGCAGAGCACGCACTGGTCGAGGTTGACGCCGCCGAACAGCAGCGTGCTGACGCCGAGGTTGCGCAGGATGCTGTCGAGCGGCGTGTCCCAGAAGCCGCTCATGCGGTACTTGTCGACGTGGATGTCGGTGGCGGCGGGCTGCAGTTCGTCGACGATCGCCGCGCCCCAGCTGCCCTTCTCAAGGACCCGCGCACCGGTGCCGGGCACCGGATCGCCGAGCCCCACGCCGTTGCCGTGCGGGTCGTAGACGTGGTGCAGCGAGGGGCTGAGGTTGAGGCGGTCGGGCCGGTTGCCCCAGTTCACCCACAGCACCGGGACGCCACGGCCGCGCAGCGCGGGCAGCAGCGACTGCAGTGGGGCGATGGGAGCACGCGCCGGCGTGACGTCGACGCCGATGTGGTGCAGCCAGCCTCCGCGCGTGCAGAAGTCGTTCTGCATGTCGACCACCAGCAGCGCGGTGCGTGCGAGGTCGATGCGCAGCGCCTGCGGCTCGGCGGCGAGTTCGAGCGGCTCGGGCGGGCGCGGCTCGCGCACCAAGTCAGCGGTGGTCGCGGACACGGCCCAGCGTGTGGCCGGTGCGCTGCCAAGTGGCCGTAGAGACATGCGGGCAATCTCCGGTGCGGTCGGCCGCGTGGCCTTGCGGCCAATCCTAGCGGCAACGCGCCCGGTTTCGCATACAATCCTGCCGGATCCAGCGAAGTAATTTTTTATTTCATCCCCGCCGAACCCGGCCCGCCGACCAGACCGGATCCCGCATGCAACTTACCGAAAAGCGCGTTGCGACAACACCGGCCCCAGGCTCCCAAGCCTGGAGGATGAGCGCGGTCGCGCTGGCCGAGGCGATCCGCAGCGGCACGATCCGTGCGCAGGACGCCGTGCAGCAGGTGCTGGCGCGCATCGCGCTACTCGACGGCGGGCTGCGCGCGCTGACCCTGGTCGACGCGGAACAGGCACTCGCCGCCGCCGCGCAGGTCGACGCGCAGCTCCGTGCCGGTCGGCCGGCCGGCCCGCTCGCGGGCGTGCCGGTGGTGGTCAAGAACCTGTTCGACCTCGAGGGCGTCACCACGCTCGCGGGCGCCCGCAGCCGGCTGCACGCCCCGCCCGCCGCGCAGGACGCCACCGTCGTCGCGCGACTGCGCGCGGCCGGCGCAGTGGTGGTCGGCGCCACCAACATGGACGAGTTCGCCTACGGCTTCACCACCGAGAACGCGCACTTCGGCACCACGCGCAACCCGCGCAACGCCGCGCACGTGGCGGGCGGCAGCTCGGGCGGCTCGGCCGCAGCAGTGGCCGCGGGTCTCGCCACGCTCGGCCTCGGCTCCGACACCAACGGCTCGATCCGCGTGCCCTCGGCCTGCTGCGGCGTGTTCGGCATGAAACCGACCTTCGGGCGGCTCAGCCGCGCCGGCGTGTTCCCGTTCGTCGCGAGCCTCGATCACGTCGGGCACATGGCGCGCCACGTCGAGGACCTGGCGCTCGCCTACGACGTGATGCAGGGCGCCGATCCGCGCGACCCCGCCTGCGCACAGCGGGAGGTCGAGCCAACGCTGACGCGGCTGGATGCGGCGCCGCGCGAGCTGCGCGTCTGCGTGCTGCAGGGCTGGTTCAGCCAGGGGCTCGACCCCGACGCGGCCGACGCCATGGCGCGCGTGGCGCAGGAGCTCGGCGCCGCGCGCTCGCTCGAACTCCCCGAGGCGGAGATCGCCCGCGCCGCCGCCTTCGTCATCACGGCGGCCGAGGGTGGCAACCTGCACCGCGAGGCGCTGGTCACGCGGCCGGACTCCTTCGACGCCGGTTGCCGCGACCGGCTGCTGGCCGGGCTGCTGGTGCCGGCGTCGATGGTGCTGCAGGCGCAGCGCTTCCGCCGGCGCTTTGCCGAAGCGGTGCGCCGGGTGTTCGAGGATTTCGACGTGCTGGTCGCCCCCGCGATCCCGGGCACCGCGCCACGGATCGGCCAGTCGCGCTTCGAGCTCGACGGCCGGCAGGTCAACGCGCGCGCGCACCTCGGCATCTTCACGCAGCCGCTGAGCTTCATCGGCCTGCCGGTCGTGGTGGCGCCGGTGCACCGGCCCGGGCGGCTGCCGGTCGGCGTGCAGTTGGTGGCGGCGCCGTGGCAGGAACACAAGGCGCTGCAGGCCGCGGCGCTGCTGGAGCGAAGCGGCCTCTGCGCCGCACCGGTGACACCGTGATCATCAACGACCCCGACACGCTGGCAGGACTCTCGGCCGCCTTCGGGCGCTACGAGACGGCGCTGATGTCCAACGACATCGCCATGCTCGACGCGCTGTTCTGGCCCTCGCATTTCACGCTGCGCTTCGGCGTGGCCGAGAACCTCTACGGCCACGAGGCCATCGCCCGCTACCGCCAGATCCGGCCGGGCGGCGCGCCGCCGCGGCACCTCGTGAACACGGTGATCACGAGCTTCGGCACGGAGTTCGGCACCGCCAACACCGAGTTCAAGCGCGTGGGCGCCGCCCCCGGCGCGGCGACCGGCCGCCAGAGCCAGACCTGGGTGCGCTTCGATCACGGCTGGCAGATCGTCGCGGCCCACGTCTCGATGCTGGCCTCCGAATGACCCACCACGACCATACGCAAGAGCCGCTGGCTCGCCCGAGCTCGCTGGGGCTGCAGCCTCCCGCCGACGACGCGCGGCTCGCCGCCGAGCGCGCCGGCCTGGTGTCGCGCTCGCGCGATCGCCTGCGGATCGGCAGCGGCCCGGAGACCGTGCACTGGGGCTTCCTCTCGGGCGCGCTGCAGCCGGTCGCGCGCGTGCGCGCCGGCGACATCGTCACCATCGACACGGTCTCGCACGAAGGCCTGCTCGCCGACCAGGGCGATCCCGCGGGCTTCTTCTCGCGGCACGGCATCGCGCTGCAGGACGTGCTCGAGGACGCGATCGAGATCTACACGCGCGTGCAGCACAGCGGGCTCGGACCGCACATCGTCACCGGTCCGGTCTGGATCGAGGACGCGCAGCCGGGCGACACGCTCGCGGTGCACGTGCTCGAGGTGCGGCCCCGCACCGCCTACGGCGTCAACTCGATGCGCACGGGCAAGGGCACGCTGCCCGAGCAGTTCACGCTCAACCGCAGCCTGGTGATCCCGTTCGACCTGGAGCGCGAGGTCGCGCGGTTCTCGCCGCAGATCGAACTGCCGCTGCGGCCGTTCTTCGGGATCATGGCCACGGGGCCGAGCCGCTCGCTCGGCCGCGCAAGCTCGGTGCCGCCGGGCGCGCACGGCGGCAACATCGACCTCAAGGAACTGACCGCCGGCTCCACCCTGTACCTGCCCGTGCACGTGCCGGGCGCGCTGTTCATGGTGGGCGACGGCCACGCAGCGCAGGGCAATGGCGAGGTCAACCTGACGGCCATCGAGACGTCGCTCGAGGGCACGTTCCGCTTCGAACTGCTGAAGGGCCGCACGCTGCGCTGGCCGCGCGCCGAGACGCCGACGCACTGGATCTGCCTCGGGCTGTCCGAGACGCTCGACGAGGCGCTGCGCATCGCGGTGCGCGAGACGATCGACTTCCTCGGCGAGGCGCACCGTATGGCGCCCGCCGACGCCTACGGCCTCGCCAGCGTGGGCGTCGACTTCTCGATCACGCAGGCGGTCGACGGCGTGAAGGGCGTGCACGCGATGATCCCGAAGGCGATCTTCAGGTAGCGCGGCAACGATCGAGGGCGAGGCGCACAGGCCATGACGCAGACCACAATGACGCGGGATGAACTCGAGCAGTACGTCGACGCGAGCTCGCGCGCGCTCGGCCTGCGGATCGAGGCGCGGCACCGCGACGGCGTGGTCGGCAACCTCGAGGCCATCTTCGCGCAGGCGGGGAAGCTGATGCCGCTGGCCCTCGACCCGCTCGAGGAAGCCGCGCCGGTATTCCGGCCGGAAGACCCCTCAGCCGGGCGGCCCGTCTAGCTCGCGGAAATCCGGCGGCGCCGCGCCCAAGGCACGTCCGGCACGCAGCACCGTGCGGCGGCCGGTGGGCCGCGAGGCGAGTTCCCAGCCGTTGCGGGCGTCGAAGAGGATCAGGTCCGCCGTGACGCCCTCGGCAAGGCGGCCACCGCCGGGCACGCCCATCGCGCGCGCGGGCACGGCGGTCACGGCACGCACCCAGTGCGACATCCGGTGGTCGAGCTGCGCGATGCGCACCGACTGCACGAACACCTCGACCGGGTCGAGGTCGCCGAACGGATAGTAGGCGTCGCGCGAGTCGTCGCTCGCCAGCGCAACGGGCACGCCGGCCGCGTCGAGTTCCTGGATCGGCGGAATGCCGCGCCAGCGCGGCGTGGACGCGCCGGCGCGGCGGTCCTGCAGGTAGAGGTTGCACATCGGCAGCGACACCACGGTGATGCCCGCGCGCGCGACGCGCTCGATCGTCCGCGCGGCGGCGTCGGGCTCGCGCAGCGCGAGGCTGCAGCAGTGCCCGACCGTCACCCGCCCCTCCCAGCCGTGGCGCAGCGTGGCGTCGACCACGGCGTCGAGACCGTTCGAGCGCGGGTCCGACGATTCGTCGACGTGCAGGTCGACGTCGAGGTCGCGCTCGCAGGCCAGTTCGAAGATCCGCTCGACGGCGGGCGCGGGGTCGGCCTCGTCGACGATGATGCCGCCAAGCAGGCCGCCGTGCCGCGCAACGAGATCGGCGAGCTCGACGCCGCCCGCACCCGCGTAGCGGAACGGCAGCACCAGCGCCACGCCCTGCAGCGCCACGCGCCCCGCCCACCGCTCGCGGACCTGCGCGAACGCCGCCCACGAGATCTCCCGCTGCACCTCGAGCGAGTCCAGGTGCGTGCGCAGCCCCGAGGTGCCGTGGGCCCAGGCGCAGCGCAGCGCGAAGTCCATGCGCCGCACGAGGTCATCGACGTTCCAGTACGTCTCGCGGTCGCGCTCGACCACCTTGAGCGCGTCGAGCCAGGACCCGGTCGGGTTCGGCGCGCGGCTCCAGGTCACGGCGTTGTCGAGGTGGGTGTGCAGGTCGCTGCAGGTGGGCCACGCCATGCCGCCGGCGAGATCGACCGCGGGCAAGGTCGCGGCGTCGCCGAGGCCGCGACGCCCGATGTCGATGCGGGCGATGCGCCCGTCGTCGATCAGCAGGTCGGCGCGGCACAGGCCGTCCGCGTCGGCGTCGGCCGCCGTCGCACCATCGACCAGGCCGCAGGGCAGCCGCGCGTCGACGATCCGGTACGGGCCCTGCGGCGGGACGGTCGGCGTCACGCGTCCGCAGGCCCGGCTGCAGGGCCGGGCGCCGCCGCGGGCGCCGCCACACGGGCTTCGAGGAAGGCGTCGACCGGGCTGACCGTCGCGCCGATGCGCTCGGCGTAGGCCTCCGACAGGCTGGCCGACGGCGGCGCGTTGAACGAGCCGCTGCGCGCGCGGAGGTTGACGGCCGGCGCGTCGACGCCCGGCGGCACGGCGCCGCTCTTGAGCCGCGCTTCGGCGGTCTTGCGCAGCCGCGCGCGCACGCGGGCGATCATCTGGTCGCTGGGCACGAGGTGCTCGAGGCGGCGGTCGACGATGCCGCCCATGCTCTCGGTGACGAACTGGTCCTGGATGGTGATGCCGTCGATGCCGGTGAACGTGGCGTTGCGCTGCTGTTCGCGGTCGATGCGATAGTCGTTGTCCGCGTTCGACGCCGAGCGCCAGCGGCCGTGCCAGTCGGTGGTGTTCGGCAGCACCTCGTGGGCGAATTCCAGGCCGGGCAGCATCGAGCCGTCCTTCTTGCGGCGCATCGGCGCGGAGCGCCGCGTCCACGAGAAGTTGAAGACCATCGTGTGCGTGTCGTCCATCGGCACGCAGGCGTTCGCCGCGATGTTGTCCTCGAAGGTGCCGTCGGGAATCAGCGCCCAGAACGGGAACAGGAACTGCGTGACGCGCCAGTAGCGCGCCCCATCGAGCGCCTTGCGATAGGCCCCGCCCATCACGCCCCAGTCGGTGTCGACGACCTCGAACTCCGGTGCGCGGTCGAGGATCACCGGCGCGTGCATGTTGCCGAGGTCGACCTCGTCGGGGCGCACGCTGCCGAAGTGCAGGAAGCCGAGGTGGGACGTGTCGAGGTCGCCCTCGATGACCTGCAGCCAGTTGCACTCGCGCTGCGCGAGGCGCACGCGCGCCTCGTGCTCGGGGAGCATCGTGGCTTCGATCGACGGCACCGGCGGCGGCTCGCGGCGCGTACCGAGGTAGACCCAGACGAGCCCCATCCGCTCGAACACCGGATAGGCACGCGCGGTGACGCGCGAGGCGAGGTCTCGCCCGGGCGGCACGTTCGGCATGTCGAGGCAGCGCCCCGTCACGTCGAACTTCCAGCCGTGGTAGATGCAGCGGATGCCGCCCTGCTCGTTGCGGCCGAAGAACAGCGACGCGCAGCGGTGCGGGCAACGGTGGTCCATGATGCCGACGCGCCCGGCGCTGTCGCGGAAGCCGACGAGCTTCTCGCCGAGGATCAGCAGCCGCACGGGGTCGCCGTCCGCCACGAGCTCGGTGGAAAGGCAGGCCGGCACCCAGTATTCGCGCATCAGGTCGCCCATCGGCGTGCCGGCGCCGACGCGGACCAGGAAGTCGGGGGAATTGACGGGGATCGTCATCGCAGTCTCACCTCAGCGGGCGCCGCGCGACCGGGCCGCCCACTCGGGATCCGACCAGGCGAGCATCTTGCCCGGATTGAGCAGGCCCTTGGGGTCGACCTGCTTCTTGTACTGCAGCTGCACCTCGTCGACCTGCTTCATTCCGCCCTCCTCTATCGTGTAGGCGTGCGGGTTGAACTGCCGCACGCCGATCGATTCATGGTAGGCCATGATCTCCTGCAGCCGCTCCTCGGTGGTGAAGCGCACCAGCTGGATACCGGCGAAGCCGAAGTTGGCGCCGCTGCGCATGAACTCGAGGTGCAGGCGAACCTCGTCGCCGAAGTGCGCGGCGAGCTGTTCGCAGAGCTCGATGCCTCGACCCGGGGGGAACGAGGACTGCAGGTAGGTGAGCTTCGGGTCGGCTCGCAGCGCCCACTGCGTCGTGTGGTTCCAGGTCATCAGGTAGAGCGGCACGCCGCCGGCCGCGACCACCTCGGCGGTCGGCCTGGAGTAGGTCACCCTGCCGCCGAACTCCGCCGCCAGCGACTCGAGGGCTTCCCAGGCGGCCCGCGCGACCACGACGAGCGCACCACTGCAGCCGTCGGGCACGTGCTCGCGGATCGGCCGCAGATAAGCCTGGGCGATGGGCGGCGCCATGACGCCGCAGAGCTTCTTGACGATCGCGGGCTGCTCCGCAAGCGCCTGGCCGAAGCGCATGGCGTCGCGGAAGGCCTCGAACACCACCACGCCGTCGATCCAGTCGACCGCGGGCGCGGTCGGCATCTCGAGCTCGGTGATGATGCCCGTGGTGCCGTAGGCGTGCGCCACGCGCGCGACCTCGGTGCCGCGCAGCTCCAGCACCCGCGGCGTTTCCTCCATGGTGACGATGCGGGCGCCGAGGATGTTGCCGCGCTCGCGCAGCATGCCCCAGGTGATCGAGCCGATGCCGCCGGAGCCACCGGCCACGAATCCGCCCAGCGTCGCGGTGTCGCGGGTCGAGGGGTGCATGCGCAGTTCCTGCCCGGTCTCGGCGAGCGCCTGCTCGGCGGCGCCCATGCGGATGCCGGCCTGTGCCCGGTAGGCACCCTGGCGTACCCACAGCATGCGGTCGAGACCGGCGAGATCGAGCACGATGCCGCCGTGGATCGGCATGCACTGGCCGTAGTTCGCGGTGCCGGCGCCGCGCGGCGTCAGCGCGACGCCGAAGCGATAGCAGGCGCGCGCCACCGCGACGACCTCTTCCTCGCTGCGCGGCAGCACGATGGCGTCGGCGACGACGTCGGAGAACCTGCGGCGCAGCACCGGGCTGTACCAGAAGTTGTCGCGGCTCTTGCGCAGCAGGCCCTCGCCCTCGAGCAGCACGGGCACGCCGGCGATCGCCTCGAGGAAACCGGCGGGCAGGGTCATTGGCAGAGTTCCCGGATGACGGAGTGGACGAAATGGCGGCCGGCGACGATCTGCTCGAGAGCGATCCACTCGTCGGGCTGATGGGCCTGGTCGATCGAGCCCGGGCCGCAGAGCACGGCGGGCAGCCCGGCGCGGCTGAACAGCCCGGCCTCGGCGACGAACGGCACGCCGCTCGAGCCGCGGTCACCGGTGAGCCTGCGCACCAGCTGCTCGGCCGCGCTGGACGCGTCGACCTCGAGCGAGGGCGCGCTGGCCTTGCGGACGACCCGGACGCCGGCCTGCGGCGCGAACTCGCGCAGCCGCGCGTCGAGCGCCGCGGCGGCGTCGGCGAACGAGCACTCGAAGCGGTCGGCGTCGGCCTCGCGCTCGGCGCGCAGGTCCCAGGTGAAGCAGCAGCGGCGCGCGAGGATGTTCGCCGCCGTGCCGCCCTGCACGAGGCCGACGGTCATGGTCGTGCCCGGCGGCGCGAACAGCGACGGCCCGGCGTGCTCGTGCGCGGCCTGCCGGTTCATGGTCTCGACCAGCGCCATCAGCTCGACCGCGGCGGTGATGGCCGAGGTGCCGATGCCGCGGCTGCTCGAGTGGGCTTCCTTGCCGGTGACCTCGACCTCGAAGATCCGCATGCCCTTGTGCGCCGAGACCACCTGCATCAGCGTGGGCTCGCCGACCACGACCGCGGCCGGGCGCGGCACCGCCTTGCGCAGCAGTTCGATCAGCGCCGGCGCACCGAGGCAGCCGACCTCCTCGTCGTAGGACAACGCCAGCACCAGCGGCCGCTGCAGCGGAGCGGCCTGCGCGAGCTCGAGCGCGCCGAGCACCAGCGCGATGAAGCCCTTCATGTCCGCGGCGCCGCGGCCGTAGAGCCGCCCGTCGCGCTCGGTCAGCGTCCAGGGGTCGCTGGTCCAGGGCTGGCCGTCGACCGGCACGACGTCGGTGTGGCCGGACAGCACGATGCCACCGGCCACGGCGGGGCCGACCACGACCAGCAGGTTGGCCTTGGTGCCGCAGGCGCTCGACACCCGCGAGACCGCGGCGCCGCGCGAGACCGCGAAGTGCTCGACCCAGTCGATCAGCTCGAGGTTGGAGCGGCGGGACGTCGTGTCGAACGCGACGAGCCGGCGGAGGATGTCGACCTCGGCTGCTATGCTGGCGTCCATGTCGAGCTGGCGTCCATGTCGAAGGCCGGGCGGCGCGGGCCGGCCGATCGTAAGTAAGAAATGATTGAATAACAACCGGATCCGGGGATGGCGCTGCGCGCCGGCCGGACGGTAACATCGGGCTCATCATGCGCGTTCACGTGCTCTATGCCCACCCGCTGCCCGACAGCCTGAGCGCGCGGCTGCACCAGACCGTGCTCGACGGCCTTCGCGAGCGCGGCGCCGAGGTCGACGACCTCGACCTCTACGCCGACGACTTCGACCCGCTGCTGCGCGAACGCGACCGCCGGATCTACCACGACGTGAGCATCAACCAGGAGCGCGTCGCCAGCTACGTGGCGCGGCTGCAGGCGGCCGATGCGCTGGTGCTGTGCCACCCGGTGTGGAACTTCGGCTGGCCGGCGATCCTGAAGGGCTACTTCGACCGCCTGTTCCTGCCGAACGTGTCGTTCCGCGTGAAGGACGGCCAGCTCTCGCCGGGCCTGACCAACATCCGCACGCTCGTCACCGTCACCACCTACGGCGCCACGCGGCTGCGCGCGCTGTACCTCGGCGATCCGCCGCGCATGAACGCCACGCGCTTCCTGAGGGTGATCTGCGCGCCCGACGTGCGGGTGCGCTACCTCGCGCTCTACGGCATCAACAAGGTCTCCGGCCCGAAGGTCGACGCCTTCGTCGGCAAGGTGCGGCAGACCATGCACGAGCTGTTCTGAGGGGGCGCGCATGCCCGCCGTGCTGCTCGACGGAGAGGCGCTCGCCGCCCGGCTGCGCGCCGAGATGGCGACCGAGGTCGCCGCGCTTGCGGCCGCCGGCCGCACCCCGGTGCTCGCCACGCTGACCGTCGGCGACGACCCGGCCACGCTCTCCTACATGGGGCGCAAGCACACCGACTGCGCGAAGGTCGGCATCGGCTCGCGCGACCTGCGCTTCCCGGAAGACGTCGCCGAAGCCGAGTTGCTGGCGGCCATCCTGCAGCTCAACGACGACCCCGCAGTCACCGGGCTGTCGCTGCAGATCCCGCTGCCGGGTCACCTCGACACCGGGCGGCTGATCCTCGCCACGAGCCCGGACAAGGACGCCGACGCCAAGCACCCGCTGACGATCGGCCGTCTGGCCTGGCGACTGCCGGCGCCGCGGCCCTGCACCGCCGCCGGCGTGCTGGCGCTGCTGCGGGACGCCGGCGTGCCGCTGCGCGGCCGGCGGATCCTGCTGGTGGGACGCGGCTTCTTCACCGGGGCGCCGCTGATGTCGATGCTGTCGGCGCCGGGCGTCGACGGCGTGGTGACGGTGGCGCACCGCGCGGCGCCCGACCTCGCGGGGCTGGTGGCGGAGAGCGACGTCGTCATCAGCGCCACCGGCCAGCCGGACCTGATCACCGCGGCGATGGTCAAGCCGGGTGCCGCGGTGCTGGGCGTCGGCATCCGCTACGTCGACGGCGCCATGGTGTCGGACATCGCCGACGACGTCGCTACGGTCGCGGGCTACGTCACGCCCCGCCACGGGTCGATCGGCGCGCTCACTCGTGCGATGCTGCTGCGCAACGTGGTCGACATCGCGAAGTCGCGCCCATGAGGACCAGCACCCGCACCGCACCGCCGCCGCCCGCGGACGCAGCCGAGCCAAAGCCGCCGGCGCGGCGCCGCGACGCGGAGCGCACCCGCGCAAGGATCCTGGCCACCGCCACGCGGGAGTTCAGCCTGCACGGCTTCTCCGGCGCGCGCACCGAGACCATCGCGCGCAAGGCGCAGAGCAACATCCGGCTCATCTACCACCATTTCGGCAGCAAGCAGGGGCTCTACCTCGCCGTGATCGAGGCCGCCTACGCCGACATCCGCCGCCGCGAGGCGGAGCTGCAGTTCGACCTCGCCGACCCGGCGGGCGCGCTCGAGAAGCTGCTGCTGTTCACGATCGCCTATTTCGAGGAGAACACGTACTTCGAGGGGCTGCTGCGCGCCGAGAACATGATCCAGGGCCGGTTCGTGCGCAAGTCGAAGCGCGTCCCCGAATCCGCGGCGCACCTCAAGAGCACGCTGGCCGAGATCATCGCCGCGGGGGAGCGCAGCGGCGTGTTCCGCCGGCAGCTGGACCCGGTGCAGCTGTACGTGACCATCACGGCGCTCAGCCGCTTCCACATCGCCAACGCCTACTCGCTCTCGGCGCTGCTCGGCGAAGACCTGCGCAGCCCGAAGTGGCGCGCGGCGTGGCGCAGCCACGCCGTGACGCTGCTGCGCAAGTACGTGCAGGCCGACGCTGCGGCGGTGCGCGCACCGGAGCGCGCACGCCGGTGAGCGCCGCCACCACCGCCGCCCTGTCGTTCCGCGACGTCTCGCTGACGTTCGCGAGCGGCACCGAGGCGCTGCGCGGCGTCTCGCTCGACGTCACGACCGGCGAGTTCGTCAGCATCCTCGGTCCGTCCGGCTGCGGCAAGTCGACGCTGCTGCGGATCGCCTCCGGGCTGATCGACCACTCCGCCGGCGAGCTGCGCGTCGACCGGCGCCAGCTCGGCTTCACGTTCCAGGACGCGACGCTGCTGCCGTGGCGCACGGTGTCCGCGAACGTCGAGCTGCTCCTCGAGCTGCGCGGCGTGCCGGCCGACGAACGCCGGCGCATCGCAGCGCAGAAGATCTCGCTCGTCGGCCTCGGCGGCTTCGAGAGCCACTACCCCAAGCAGCTGTCGGGCGGCATGCGGATGCGCGCGTCGCTGGCCCGCTCGCTGACGCTGGAACCGGCCGTGATGATGTTCGACGAGCCGTTCGGCGCGCTCGACGAGATCTCCCGGGAGAGACTCAACGACGAACTGCTGGCGGTGCACGCCCGACTCGGGTTCACGGCGCTGTTCGTCACGCACTCGATCGCCGAAGCCGTGTTCCTGTCGAACCGCGTCGTCGTGATGTCGGCGCGGCCCGGCCGCATCGTCGCGGAGTTCGCCGTGCCGCTCGAGCACCCGCGCGACCCCTCGATGCGCTACCGGCCCGAGTTTGCGAACCTGTGCGGCGAGATCTCGGCTGCGCTGCGCGCGGCGACCATCGAAGCGAGGCCCGGCTGAGATGTCCGACGGCAACCCGCTCCCCCTGCACCCGCCGCGGCCCGCGCCGGCGCGCCCGTCGCCCGGGCTCGCGCTGCTTCAGCGTATGGGCCCGCCGCTGCTGCTCGGCGTGCTGCTCGCGGCGCTCTACGCCTGGGCGCGCGATGGCCTGGAGCCGCATCGCCGCTTCCTGATGCCCGGGCTCGGGGCGCTGTGGGAAGGCGCGTTTTCCTCGCCCGACGTGCTCGCGGAACTGTGGCGCTGTGCGCTCGAGACGGCGCGCATCGCCGTCGCCGGGCTCGCGATCTCGATACCGGTCGGCATGGGCATTGGCGTCATCGCGTTCCGCTGGCGGTTCATGGAACGCGCCGTGTTTCCCTACCTGGTGGCGCTGCAGTCGGTGCCCATCCTCGCGATCATCCCGTTGCTTCAGTCGCTGCTCGGCTTCGGCTTCCTGCCGAAGGTGCTGATCGTCGCGCTGTTCACGTTCTTCGCGGTGCCGACCACGCTGCTGCTGGGCCTGAAGAGCCTGGACCCCGGCATCCTCGACCTGTTTCGCCTGCAGGGCGCGTCCTGGCGCGTCACGCTCTTGAAGGCCGGCCTGCCGTCGGCGCTGCCCGCGCTGTTCGCGGGCCTGCGCATCTCGGCCGGGATGGCCGTCATCGGCGCGATCGTCTCGGAGCTTTTCTTCGTCTCGGGCGAGGGCGGGCTCGGCCAGATGATCATCAACGCCAAGCTCGACTTCCAGTACGAGCAGATGTACGCGGCGCTGATCGTGTCATCGCTGATGTCGATCTCGGTGTACCTGTTCTTCAGCTGGCTGGGCACGCGCCTGTTCTCGCACTGGCATGCCTCCGCCGACAAGGACGGCACCTGAACGCACGACGCACATGGCGGGCGCTCGCGCTGGCGATCGGCTGCGCCCTCGCCCAGGTCGTTCCCGCGGAGACGCCGGGCGCGTTCGCGCGCGGCCGCTACGTCACGCCGCTCGCCAGGGTCTGTCCAAACCCCCTGATCGTGCAGAAGGACTGGCTGATCCAGTCGGAACATGGCGCGCTCTACCAGCTGATCGGCGGCGGCGGAAAGATGAGTCGCGGCCGTTACGAGGGCCCGCTCGGTGCCACCGGCATCGACCTCGTGGTGCTCGAAGGCGGGCGCGGCATCGGGCTCGGTGACGCGGAAACCGCCTACTCGGCGCTCTACATGGGTAACTCGAAGGCGGGGGTCGTGCCGCACCTGGCGATGCACGACCTCGACAACGCGTTCATCTTCTCGGCGCGTTTTCCGGCGGTCGGCGTGGTCGCGCTGCTGGACCGCTCGCCGTCGGTGTTGCTGTGGGACAAGGCGACATACCCGCACGGGTTCCGCAGCGTGGCGGACCTGAAGGCCTTCGCGGCCAGCGGCAAGGGCAAGATCTACGTCTCGACCACGAAGCGCACGTTTGGCCGTTACCTCGTGGCGCAGGGCGTGCCGAAGAGCGCGTTCGCGGAGGGCTTCCGCGGCGATGCCGAGACCTTCGTGATCAACAACGGCACCTGGCTCAACCAGGGCGCGGTGACCAACGAGGTCTACCAGTTCGAGAACGGCTTCAACTGGCGCAAGCCCATAGGCTACGTGCTGGTCTCGGATCTCGGCTACGACGTGTACCCGGGCATGCTGTCGGTGGCGTCGAGCCGGCTCGAGGAACTCGCGCCCTGCCTCGCCCGCGTGGTGCCGCTGCTGCAGCAGGCGCAAGTCGACTATGTGAACGATCCGCGCGAGGTCAACGAGCTGATCGTGCGCTTTGCCGACGCAAAGATGGCAGCACCGTTCTGGAAGATGCCGCGCCCGCTGGTCGACAACGCGGTGCGGACGCAGCGCGCGATCGGCCTGGTCGGCAACGGCCACAACCAGACGCTGGGCGACTTCGACCTGCGACGCGTGGCCGGACTGCTCGCGCAAATCGGCGGCACGCTCGACGTGCGCGCGAAGCGCGGCGTCACGCCATCCGACGTGGTGACCAATCGCTTCATCGACCCGCGCATCGGCCTGCCGCCCGCCGCACCCGGCGGCGGGTCGGCGACCGGCGCGGGCGCGCAACGATGACGGCGAGCCTGCTGCGCGGCCACGACATCGCGGCGGAGATCCTCGCCGATGCCCGGCGGCGCGCCGACGAGTTCGCGGCACGGTGCGGCCGGCGGCCGCGCCTCGTCAGCGTGCACGCAGCGCTGGACGCGGGCGTCGAGCGCTACCTCGCGCGGCAGCGCTCGAGCGCAGGAGCGGCCGGTGTGGAGGGCACGGACGCCGGGATACCGGCCGGCGCGACGACGCAGCAAGCCGCGGCGCTGGTTCGCGCGCTGGCTGCCGACCCCATGGTCGACGGAGTTGCGCTGCTGTTCCCGCTGCCCCCATCTATCGAGCCGGAAGGCCTCGTGGATCTGCTGGACCCGCGCAAGGATGTCGATGGCCTGCACCCGCGGAACGCGGGCCTGCTGACAGCGGGCCGCGAAGCGCAGGCCTTCGTGCCCTGCACCGCGATGGCCGCGGTGACGCTCGCCGAACGCACGCTGGGCCGCCTGCGCGGCGTGCCGGTCACGGTGGTCGGGGCCTCGATTCGCGTGGGGCGGCCGCTCGCGCAGCTGTTGCTGAACCGCGAGGCAACCGTGACGGTGGCGCACGTGGCCACGCGGGACCTGGAGGCCGCCTGCCGAGGCGCGGAACTGCTGTTCGTGGCGGCCGGGCGCGCCGGACTGATCCGCGGCAGTGCGATCCGGCCCGGGGCCGTGGTGATCGACATCGGCATCAACCCGGCGTCGGTCGCGGAGACGGCACGGCCGGGCACCGCGAACGCCGGCGCCACGCAGGTGGTCGGCGACGTCGACTTCGCCTCGGCGAGCGCGGTCGCTAGCTCGATCTCCGCGGTACCCGACGGCGTGGGGCCCATCACCACCGCGTTCCTGATGGCGAACACGGTGCACGCAGCGCTCAGCGTGGCACTGCCCTCGAAAACACGTTGATCACCACGACGCCGGCGACGATCAGCGCAAGACCGAGGATCGCGGGCGCGTCGAGGCGCTGGCCGAGGAAGGCCCAGCCAACGAGCGCGATCAGCGCCACGCCGGCGCCGGACCAGATCGCGTAGGCCACGCCGACCGGCACGGTCTTCAGCGTGAGCGACAGGAAATAGAACGCGACGCCGTAGCCGAGCACGACGACCAGCGACGGCAGCGGCCGCGTGAACCCGGCCGAAGCCTTCAGCGCCGAAGTCGCCATGACTTCGCTGACGATCGCAATCGCGAGGAACAACCACTGCTGCATGCGGAAATACTACCCGAGGGTTCATGACCCGGCCGGCTTTACAGGCGCGAATTCGCAGGTGTAGCGTGACGCCCCATATGTCGTCCCGCCCCACAGCGCGGGATCGAGCCGAAGATCCTGCCGATGCGGCGTTCAGGGCGCGCCGAGATACTCCGCGACCGGCGTGTCGAGCGGCCGCGGACGACCGGCGAAGTCGGCCTGGTCCACGCGCGCGAACGCGTCCTGGACGTACCTCACGCCCATCCAGCGCAGCGGTTCCGGCTCCCAGGCCGGCGGGTCGTGGCGATGGAGCGGCAGGGTCTCGAGACCGGTTTCCCATCCGCCGATCAGGCCGGCCAGCAGCTCCGCGCCGAGGGCGCTGGTCGTCACGCCTCGACCGCTGTACCCGAGCAGCTGGGCGAAGCCGGTCGACGGATCGAAGCTCACAGTGGGCATCCAGTCACGGGGCACGCCGACGTAGCCACCCCAGGCGTGCGTGAATTCGAGGCCGCGCAGCGACGGCCACCAGTCTTGCACCGTCTCGCGCATCCACTGGAATGTCTGGCTGGTTCCGGTGTCGCGCTCGGGCATCTGTGAACCGAATCGATAGGGAGCGCCGCGGCTTCCGTAAAGGATGCGGCCGTCCACGGTTCGTGTGAGATAGTCCTTCAGGTACGCCTCGGAGCACAGACTCTCCCCACCGGCCCAGCCCACCGAACGCCACTGCGCCTCGGTGAGCGGCGCGCTCAGGACGATCATGGAAGAGATCGGCAGCAGCGTTCGCCGGAACCCGGGCATGCCGGTGAGATAGGCCTCGCCCGCCGCAACGACGGCGCGACGTGCGTGTAGCGTGCCGCTGCGGGTCACGATCGCGGGGTGCCGGCCCTTCACGAACTCGACCGCCTCGGTCTTCTCGTAGATCCGTCCGCCGAGTCGTTCGACCACGCGGGCCAGGCCACGCACCAGCCTGCCGGGATGCACCGTCGCGCCGGCGCGCACCGAGAGCCCGCCCGAAAGCCGCGTGGCGTGAACCCGCGCGAACACCTGCTCCGCCGTGAGCAGCGTGGCGGTGTCGGCAAGCCCTAGCCGTTCGTAGTCGCGGTAAGCGTGCTCGATGCCTGCCAGCTGCGCGTCGCCGCGCGCCACCACGAGCAGGCCGGTCTGTCGATACTGAGCGTCGATGCCTTCACGGGCGCAGGTCTCCCCGAGCCGCACCACCATCTGCTGCTGGGCGAGCAGGGTTTCGCGGGTGCGCTGCCGGCCCACGCGCTTCAGCAGGGTTGCGGCATCGACAGGAAACCGCGGCGAGCACCAGCCGCCATTGCGCCCCGATGCCCCATAACCGCAGAACTCCCGCTCGACGATCGCCACGCTCAGCGCCGGCTCCTGCCTCAGCAGGTTGTAAGCGGTCCACAGACCCGAAAAGCCGCCACCCAGAATGGCGACGTCGACCTTCAGATCGCCGTCGAGGGGCGGCCGCGGGACGAGAGGCTCCCCGCAATCCGCGAGCCAGAAACTTTGTACCGCGCTCATCGGTCGAGGACCCGGCTCAGGAAAAGGCGCGTCTGCTCGTGGCACGGCGCGCTGAGCACCTGCCGGGCGGCGCCATCCTCGACGACCCGCCCGCCCTCGACGAACAACGCGCGGTCGGCGACCTCGCGCGCGAAGCGGATCTCGTGGGTGACGATCAGCATGGTCATGCCTTCCTCGGCCAGCGCCCTCATCACCTGCAGCACCTCGCCTACGCGCTCGGGATCGAGCGCGGAAGTGGGTTCGTCGAACAGGACGGCCTTCGGCTGCATCGCGAGGGCGCGGGCGATGGCGACGCGCTGCTGCTCTCCGCCCGACAGGGTCGAGGGTGCGTCTCCGGCCCGATCGCGCAGTCCCACCTTACCGAGCAGGGCTAGCGCACGCTCCGTGGCTTCGCTGCGGTCCTGCCGGAGAACGTGCAGCGGACCTTCGATCACGTTCCCGAGCACCGTCCGGTGGGGGAACAGGTTGGCGCGCTGGAACACCATGGCGACCTTGCGACGGATCCCGGCCAGCGTCGCCGGACCCACCACGTCGCCGTCGACCTTGATGACACCTCCGTCGTGCGTCTCGAGGCCATTGATGCAACGCAGGATCGTCGACTTGCCGGACCCGGAGCGCCCGATCAGGCAAGCCACCTCGCCCGGGCGAAGCGCGAAATCGATCCCGCGCAGCACTTGGCGATCGCCGAAGGACTTCGTCACACCGGAAAACTCGATCATCGACGCGCCGCCCGACGTTCCAGCGCACGAACGGCCATCGCCAGCGGGAAACTGGCGAGCAGGTAGAGGATCGCGATCAGAACGTAGACGGTGCCGCTCTTGAAGGTGGAGAGCGCGAGCAGCTGGCCCGCGCGGGTAAGCTCGGCGACGGTGATCGTCGAGGCGATCGAAGAGTCCTTCAACAGCATCACGGTGGTGTTGCCGAAGGACGGCAGCGCAGTGCGCACGCCAAGCGCGACGATCACGCGGCGCATCAACTGGAACTGGCTCATGCCGAGCGATACGCCGGCCTCCACCAGTTGCGGGTCGACGGACTCGAATCCACCGCGGAAATTCTCGGCCTGGTACACGGAGTACGCGACGCCGAGCCCGATCACGCCGGCGACGAAGGGCTCGAGGTCGATACCCCACTCGGGAAGGACGAAATAGACGAAGAACAGCTGTACGATGATCGGAATGCCGCGCACGACGTTGATGACGGTCGCGCTGACGAGCCGCAGCGCCCGATGGCGCGAGCGCCCGAGCAGGGCCCAGATGAAGCCGAGGATCGTGCTGAGAACCAGCGCGCACACCGTGAGTACGAGGGTCATGCCGAGGCCCTTGAGCAGAACCGGCAGGAAGCGCCACGCATCGTCGAGGAACTCGGTCACGTCCCGGCTCCCAGGTGCCAGCGCTGCTCGATGTCGCGCACGAGCGCTGCGCGGACGCGCTCGATCTCGGCGTTGAGCCGCGGCAAGACGGGATCGCCCTTGCGCAGCACGAAGCAGAGCTGCTCGAGGGCTGGCGCCCGGAATTCCTCGACCATCCGGGCGTCGCGCCGGGGCCCCACGCGCAGCTGGTAGCGCAGGATGGGCTCGTCGCCGTAACCGGCGTCGATCCGGCCGTGACTGAGCTCGCGCAGCACGTCGGAGAGGCTCTCGTAGGTGAGGATCCTGCCGACGCCGGCGGCCTGCAGCTGGTCGAAGAACCGGGTGCCCACCTGCACGCCCACCCGGTAATGGCGGACCGCGGGCAGGTCGGGATACGTCCCGCGGTCACCGGACCGCACCACCAGACCCGCCGGGTAGGGCAGGACCGGCGCACTGAAGGCGACCACTTTCTCGCGCTCAGGCGTCCGGAGGATCGCCGCCGCGACGACATCGATCTTGCGGGTGACCAGCGAGGGGATCAGGGCCACGAAGGGCACGACGGCAAACCTGGGCTCGAGCGAGATCGCACCCAGCACCGTCCTGGCGGCGTCGATCATCGATCCGGTCAGCTCGTTGGTCCAGGGGTCGACGAAGCTGAACGGGACGCCCGTCGGCGAGGAGCCCACGACCACCTCGTCCGGCAACCTGGGCCTGCGGCCGCACGCTCCGACGAGGCCGGCAGACAGCAGCGCGGCCAATACGCGGCGGCGGTCCGGGACACCCTCGCTCACGGGTCAGACCGGGACTGGCCGAAGGGCCGACCTGAACGCCGGGGGGGACAACCAGCAAAGTCCGTGCAAGAATTCCATGACGATCGGACGCTCGCCCCTCCGCCGCAACATCGACATGTTCGTAAAGTCACCGTGGTTATGAAAGCGGAAAAAGCACGGAACGCCGGTGCCCACAGGTCACCAGAGTGTCAATCATGGATCGGAGTCTTCCCCCTCTCGTAGCGCTGCGCGCGTTCGAAGCCGCCGCTCGCCATGGGAGCATGCGGCAGGCCGCTGACGCCATGTCGGTGAGCCATTCCGTGGTCAGCCGCCACATCCGCAACCTCGAGCTCTGGCTGGGCGTGCGCCTGTTCGAGCCCGGCCGCAGATCTGCCTCCCTGACCCCGGAAGGCCAACGCTATTTCATCGCCGTGTCCGGCGCGCTCGAGCGCATCTCCGCGGCGACGGAGGGCATCCGCCCGGCGAGCCGCGTGCGCACTCTCAATATCTGGTGCGTTCCCGGCCTCGCTTCGCGCTGGCTGGTGCCGAAGCTGGGTACCGTGCGCGACCTGATCCCCGACGTGGAGATCAGCATCCGCCCCACGCTCGACGTGCCGGACCTGGCCAAGGCCGAGGTCGATCTGCTGATCGGCTACGGCCCGATCGAGGTCGAAGGTCTCGGGCAGACGGAGCTGATGATTCCTCGCGTCGTGCCGGTGGCGAGCCCGGCATTCGTCAAGGCTCACCCGGGAATCACCGGGCCGCAGGACATCGCTCGGCTTCCGCTGCTGCACGAGGTGTCGGCGGACTACTGGCGGCAGTGGTTCGAGGCGAACGGGCTCCTGCAGATGCCCCCGCTGAGAGGCCCCCGCCTGTGGTACCTGAACAGCGTCCTCGATGCCGCCCGCAACGGCCAGGGCGTGGCGCTTGCGCCCGAGATCGTCGTCTCGAGCGAGCTGCGCGACGGGCAGCTGGTGGCTCTGACGGACAGCACCGTCCGGCTCGGCTGCTACAATCTTTACACGCGCAAGGAGAAGGCACGGAGCCGCGCGCTGATGCAGTTCCACGACTGGCTGGTGGCGGAGTTCGCGCGCTTCGAGCGAGTGGCCGCGTCGAACTAGCGCAGCATCCTGCCTTCGTGCTTCAGTATTTCCCCGCCCTTCATGACGAAGCGGACGCGCTGCAGTTCGGTGATGTCGGCCAGCGGGTCGCCGTCGACGGCGATGATGTCGGCGAATCTCCCCGCCTGAACGGATCCCACGTCCTCCGACGCTCCGAGCAGTTCCGCCGCGGCGCCGGTCGCGGAGTGAATCGCATCGACGGGTGACACGCCCGCCGCAACCATCAGCGCGAACTCCTCGCCCTTGTTGCGGTTCGAGGTGGCACCCTGATCCGTGCCGAAGGCGATTTTCACGCCGGCCTCGTAGGCGGCCGTTAGGTTGCGCGACATCCGCGGGATCACTGCGATGGCCTTGTCGGCCACCGTGGGTGGTAACGAGGCCGGGTCCGCCACCGCCTGGCGATAGACGGCGTCACCCACCAGCAGGGTCGGCACCAGGAAGGTGCCGCGTTCCTTCATCAGCCGGTAGGACTCGGCATCGGCAAACGTGCCGTGCTCGATCGAATCGACGCCCGCACGCACCGCGGCATCGATCGCGGCCTTGCCGTGGGCGTGGGCGGCGACCTTCATGTCCAGCGCCCTCGCCGCCTTCACCGCCGCCTGGATCTCCGACTCGTCCATGAGCATCAGGGCGGGGTTGTCACCGATCGAGGTCACGCCACCCGAAGGGTAGATCTTGATGAGTTTCGCGCCGCGTGCATGGCGGTCGCGCACGGCCCGCGTGACGGCCTCGACGCCATCGGCCACGTAGTTGCCGCGGTTGGCGTACGCAAGATCAGGGCGGATCGCGTTGGCAGGATCCGAGTGGCCGCCGGTCGGGCCGAGCGGCTCCATCGACGACCACACCCGCGGCCCGACGATCCGGCCGGACTCGATCGCCCGGGAGATGGCCGGCGCCGTCAGCAGCCCCGAACCGAGGTCGCGAATCGACGTGAATCCAAGTTCGATCTGCCGACGCACGTTCAGGACGGCGCTGACCACGGCGTCGCCCTCGGTGAGGAAGAATCGGTTCGTCGCCCGCCGGTCACCGGTCGAGGACAAATGATCGTGCGAGTCGATCAGCCCCGGAAGCACGGTCGAGGATCGCAGGTCGATCACCGACGCCCCATCCTCGACGACGAACCCGTCGACGATGCGCTGTATGCGCTCGCCCTTGACGACGACCGAGACGTTCCTGCGCGGTGGCCCACGCGTGCCGTCGATCAGCTGGCCTGCCTGAATGACGAGCGTGTCGGCGTCCGCCGGCGTCACGGCCGAAAAGCACGCGATGATCGTCAGCGCCGCGATCGCCTGGCGGGCCTTGCGAACTGCGTGCGACTCGCTCATCGCCCGGCGCCCTCAGAACTCGAACTGCACACCCAGCCTGACGACCGGACCAAACTGGTCGAAGCCGCCGGCCGTGGCGGAGATGGCCTGTGTACCCTCCATCAGGGGAAGCTTGCGGTCGGTGAGGTTGGTCACGCCCAGCGAGGCCGTGGACTCTGCGCCTGACGCCAGTTCGAACGAGTAGGACGCCGAAATGTCGTGGTAGAACCGCGAACCGGTGAATCCCGGCGACGCCAGTTCGCGGCTGATGCCGGGCGAGCGGTCCGTCAGGCTCTGGCTGGACTGGAACCGGCCCTGCCATCCCAACTTGACCGCGCCGACCGCGTAGTTGACCTGCGCCACCGCCTTGTAGCGCGGGAAGCCGAGGAAGGCATCGAGCACGCGGAACTGCTCGGGGCGCGCCTGGAACGTATAGGTCCGAAGCCGGTGCAGGTAGTTCACGGAGAGGTTGGTCGAGAGCCTGCCCGCTCCCACCGGCAGGCCGTAGAACACCTGCAGATCGAGGCCGGAAGTCTCCAACTTCGAGGTATTGACGTAGGTACTGCGGCCGGTGGTGATGGCGAAGAAGTTGCCGCTCGCGGGATTGCTTTCACGCACGAGCAGCGCGCACAGCACGGGGTCCGGCCCGCCCGCGCGGTCGACGCAGTTATTGGCGATCTCCTGCCCGGTCAGGAAGCTGATCGCATCCTCGATGCGGATGTCGTACCAGTCCAGCGTGACCTGCAACCCAGGGAGCGCGGCAGGCGAGACGATCAACCCGGCCGTCCAGCTGTCCGAGGTCTCGGGGTCGAGCGCCCGATTGCCCGAGACGGTGAACTGGACGCCGAGACCACCGGTGACCGGAGAGAAACCAGCCGGTCGCCCCAATGCGGCGCAGTTCGCCGGGCGGTTGGGGTTCAACAGCAGGTTGGCTTGTGCGCAGGGGTCCTGGATGTTCGTCGTCTGACCCTCGGTAGGCCGGAAGGCTTCGAAGATGTTCGGCGCGCGGATCGCCCGGCCCACCGTGCCGCGGAATCTCAGCCCCGCCACCGGCTCCCAGATCGCGCCGGCTTTCCATGAAGTGACTCCGCCGGCCGTGCTGTAGCTCGCGTGCCGGACGGCGCCCTCGAACGAAAGCAACTCGGCGAACGGCTTCGAGGTGAGCAGCGGAATGTTGAATTCACCAAAGACCTCGGAAACGTCGAACCCACCCTCGTAGTCCTGCGAGACCGCCTGGGTGGTGAGGCCCTGCTTGATCAGAGGATCGTTGAGGCGGCCATTGCTCTCGTCGCGATACTCGGCGCCGAGCGCGTAGCCGATGCTGCCGCCGCCCGGCAGCGACAGGAACTTCGCGGTGTCTCCCGACAGGGACAGGCCCACCGTGAACTGTTCGACGAACGCCGAGGACACCGTGGTCGCGCGGACGAAATCCCGCGCGGCCTGCGAGCTCGCGTTGGCGCCAAACGGGTTGTACGGCGCACAGGGGGCCGTCCCGGTGATCGTCGGGCGCACGTACCCCATCGGCTGCAGCGCCGGGACGTCGATGCGGCACTTGATCCGCTGGTCTGCCGGATCGAGCACGGCATCGAAAGCGGCACGGTAGTTGCCGAACAGGACCCGGTTGTAGCCGGTGAACTCCGCCTCGGTGCGTCCGTGGGTCGCGTAGAAGTCGTAGCGCAGGTCCGACACGTCGTTCCGCCACTCGCCCTTGATGCCGCCCGTGAACGAGCGGCTGTTCCGGTCCACCTGGCTCGAGCGCAGGCCCACGTCGAAGAACGAGCGGTCGAGCTGCAGCGTCGTCACGCCGGCGGTGGTGAGCTGCTGCCGGAACGCGTTGTTGAGGAAAGCGTTCTGCGTAACGTTGATCGGGATCGCCGACTGCTGGACAGGCTGCCCCACGCCGAGCGACGACGTGTCGTTGTAGTCGGCGCCGAGGTAGACCTCTGCGCTGTCGCCCAGCGCGAACGCGACACGTGCGTTGACGTTGTAGCGCTCGATGTCCGGCACGATCTGTATCGAGTCGTCGTAGCGGAAGCACTGAACTCCGCAGCTGTCATAGACGCCGAACAGGCTGCCGTCCGTGTAGATCGGCGTGGGCGGCCGGCGCGTCGTCCCGTCGGGATTGAACATGAACACGCCGAGACCTCGCGTCTCGTTGCGCACCCCGACGATCCCGTCGCCGGAAAAGCGGAAGGTCTCCGAGTTCGCCACGAGGATCCGGTTGGGGATGCCGTCGCTCGGCCCCGTGTTGGCGGGGTTATTCATGAGGTCGTAGTCGTTCATGTCCGCCCGGCGCGGAGTGATCGCTTTCACCTTCGCGTAGCTCGCGGCGACCATGACGTTGCCGCGATCGCCGCCAAAGCTCGTGCCGGCCAAGAGGCTTCCACCGGTCGTCAGGCCCTCGCTGCTCTCCAGCGGCCGTGAACCGTCGATCGAGACCGACACGCCCTCGAACTTCTCGCGCGTGATGACATTGACGACGCCGGAGACGGCGTCGGACCCGTAGATCGCCGATGCGCCGCCGGTGATCACCTCGACGCGGTCGATCAGCTTCGGGTTGATCGAGTTGAGGTCGACGGCCGCGCTGTCGGTCGTCCCGGCGATCCTGCGCTTGCCGTTTACGAGCACGAGGGTGCGGTTGGTGCCGAGACTGCGAAGATCGACCGTGCTGAGCCCGCCAGACGTCTCGCCGCGCGTGCCGGCGGCACCGCCCTGCTGGTTCTGCTGCAGCGAGCCGGAGAACCCGATGGCAGGCTGCTGCGCCAGCGCCCTGCCGATGTCGAACTGCAGGTTGTTGCTGTCGAGCGTGTCCGCCGTGACCACACCCACGGGCGTGGGCAGGTCGAGCACCTGCCTGACGATGCGCGACCCCGTGACCGTGATTTCCTCGACGCCTTCGGCGGTCTCGCGGCTCGCCGCGGACCGCGACCCCTGCGCCGCAACATCACCGCACACGACTGCAGCAAAGGACCCCAGCAGCGCGCAAAGATGGCTGCCCGCCATCCAGCGCCGACGATCCGCGTGACGTTCGCTCATGTTCCCCCCTCTCGAAACAGGCGCTCGCTCGCGGCGCCTACCGTCCGAGTATCGTCAATGACCTCGTGCGCGTCGGGACGAAGAGATGACCGCAATGGTGCCCACAGGACACCACCATGCCCGACGCCGCCCCGCCGGACACCGGCGATTTGCGCGCGCGCGCAGTGGTCGGGCAGAGTAAAAACCATGTCGAAGCGTCTTCACTCGGTCGGTGCACTGGCGTCCGCGGCGGCCTGGGCGTTGATAGCCGGCGTCAGCCCGGCGTTCGCCCAGTCCACCGGACCAGGCGGCGGGGCGGTAACCCTGTACCGCGATGCCAAGGGCGTTCCGCACGTCTTCGCGGAGACGTCCGCAGACGTCATGTTCGGCGCAGGCTACGCGCAGGCACAGGATCGCCTCGCCGCACTCGAGCTCGCGCGACGCGCCGCGGCGGGTCGCCGTGCCGAGATCCTCGGTCCGTCCTCGGTCGAAGCAGACCGGACGGCGCGCGACCGGATGGTCGACGACGCCGAGCTCATGCGAATGTATCGGCTCATCCCCCGCGAGCATCAGTCGATGCTGCAGGGCTTCGTCGATGGCATCAACGCCGCGATCGCGGAAGTGCTCGCTGACCGGGCGCGCCGGACGCCCATGGAGTTCGTCCGGTGGGGCATAGAGCCAACTCCCTGGACCTTGCTCGACTACCTGCGATACATCGCGTCGGTCCCGGGCAGTCGCGGCAGCTATGAACTGCAGAACCAGGCGTTCCTCGAGGCCATGGTTGCGAGGCACGGCCCAGACACCGCATGGGCGATCTTCAACGATGTGGTACCGATCACCGACCGCGATTCGCCCCACGTGATTCCCGTCGGCGAGGATCTCGCGCCGGCGCGAGCGTTGCCGGTTCCCGTGAAACCGACGCAGATGAGCAGCGGCGCTCCAGCACCGTCCATCGCCCCCTCGGCCGCCGTGCAGGGAACGCAGCCTGGGGCCAGCCGCTGCCTGGTAATCGGGCCGGGTCGTACCGCCAGCGGCAACGTCATGATGCTGCAAGCCACCTCGGACGGTCCCGAGGCGCACCTGCACGGCGGCGGATTCGATTCGGCAGGATTTGGCTTTGCCGGCTGGGGTGCGCCAAAGATGGGCCGGGGCCCACGGCACGGATGGCTCCTCACCTCCGGGCATGCCGACACGACCGACACTTTCGCGGAACGCCTGCACCCCGCCGACAGGTACCAGTACTGGTTCGACGGCAAGTGGCGACGCATGCAGCGGCGAGCGGAAATGATCCTCGTGAAGGGCGAGGCGCCCGTGCGTCACGAGGTCGCCACCACCCTCCACGGCCCCGTGATCCGCTGGGACGAGGCCCGAGGGATCGCGTACACGCAGCGCTACGCGCTGCGTGGCAAGGAACTCGAGACCTGGGTTGGCATGGTCGAGATGGCGCGTGCGCGCAGCATCGAGGAGTTCGAGGCAAACGGCGTCGAGCGTGTCGGCTGGAACCTCGGCGTGTGCTATGGCGGAGACGACGGGCAGATCGCATTCTGGGAGGCGGGCAGCATCCCGAGGCGCGCGCCGGGCGCCGATCCGCGGCTGCCGATACCGGGCACCGGCGAGTACGAGTGGGAAGGCTTCCTGACGGCACCGGAGCGCCCGCACATGCGCAACCCGGCGCAGGGGTACTTCCACGCGTGGAACAGCAAGGCCACGACCTGGTCAGTGGAAGGTGACGTCGGCCGTTTCGGCGCAGCATTCCGCACCTGGCTCGGGAACGAGCTCGGGGCGGCTAGCCGGAACGTCACCCTGCTTGACATGCGCCGCTACAACCAGCGGATCTTCAGCGCCTTCGGCGCCCGCGATCGCACCCAGACCACGCCGGCCTTCTTCGCGCCGTTCCTGCGTGCCGCCATGGCCGGCACGGACGACGCCGAGGTGCGGCAGGCTGCGGCGCTGATGCTGGCGTTCAACGGCCTGCACGAGGACAACGACGCCGACGATCTCTACGACTCGCCCGGCCTGGCGCTGTTCCGCAAGTGGCTGGAGGTTGCTCCGGACCACATCTTTGGCGACGACATCGGTGACTGGTGGAAGAAAGTCGAGGAGGGCCGGTACCTGCGTTACCAGACAAGCCTGCTTCTGCGGGCCCTGCAGGGGCCGGACGCCGGCACGCCGATGTCCTTCGATTACCTCAACGGACGGGATCGGACGACCGTGATGATCGAGACGATAAGACTCACGATCGGGAAGCTGCGGAAGGAGCATGCAGGCAAGCCGCTGACGGACTGGCGCCTGCCCGTCTTCTGGAAGTATTACGACCCGTCGGCGATGCGGGCCGACCGGCCACCGATGCCGGGCAGCGACGACAGCCCGCGCCTCTCCGCGCAGTTGCGGATCGGGCCGGTCATGGCGCGCCACAACGGCGGCGAAGGCTGGGTGGGGCTCATGGAACTCGGGCCGCGCAATCGCGTGCTCTACTCGGTCGTCGACGCTGGTGGCCAGAGCCAGTTCATCGATCCGGGCGGGGTTGGAAATCCCCACCTCACCGACCAGACCATGATGCACGAGACCAACGAGCTGAAGAGAATCGCGCTCGACCCGGAGGAAATCCGGGCCAGCGCGGTCTCGACGCAGCACCTGCTGTACCGGCCAGCGGTTCCGCGCTGATCGGCGACGGCGCCGCTCAGAGGAATGCGGAGAGCGCCGCGAGCAGGGCCTCGGGACATTCCTCCTGCGGGCTGTGCCCGCACTCGAGTGCCTGCGCCCTGACGTCGCGGGCGCAGGCCCGCCAGCTTGCGGGCACGTCGAAGAGCTCGCCGACCGTTCCCAGCCTGCCCCACAGCGCCAGCAGCGGGGCTTCGATCACCCGGCCTTCGTCGCTCGCATCGTGCTCGAGGTCGATGCCCGCCGCGGCGCGGTAATCCTCGCAGATGGCGTGGCGAGTCCGCGGGTTGCGGTAGCAGCGCCGATATTCGGCCATCACGGCCGGGTCCACCGCGTTCGGTATCTTCATCTGGCCCGCGATGTGCCGCTCGAGGAAGTAGTCCGGATCAGCGGAGATCATCCGCTCGGGCAGGTCGTAGGGCTGGATGAGGAAGAACCACCAGAAATAGCGGGTCGCGAAGGCCTGGCTGGTCTGCGCGTACATGGTGGCCGTAGGCGCGATGTCCAGCACCACGATCTTCTCGACCCGGTCCGGATGATCGAGCGCGAGCCGGTGGGCAACCCGGCCGCCACGGTCGTGGCCCACGATCGCGAAGCGCTGGAAGCCCAGTGCCTGCATCACGTTTACCTGGTCGAGCGCCATCGCGCGCTTGGAGTAGTTGAAGTGCCGCGGCCCGCCGTCGGGCTTCGAGCTGTCGCCGTAACCTCGCAGGTCGGTTGCGACGACGGTAAATCTCCGCGCGAGCGCGGGCGCGACCTTGTGCCAGGTCAGGTGCGTCTGCGGATGGCCGTGGAGAAGCAGCAACGGGGGCCCGCTGCCACCCACGGCGGTGCGGATCAGCACGCCGTCGACGTCGATGTCGTGCCAGGTGAATCCGCCCAGGAGCTGCGGATGCCCGATGGCGGGTGTCATCGTGGATCCGGGCTGCCGAGCCACGGCTGGCTGGCAAAATAGCCTTCCTCGAACCGGCGGATCTCCGCGCGCCGCGCCAGCGTGTCGCCGATGCGATCAAGCCCGCTCATCAGCATCCGACGCCGCTCCGGCTCGACCTGGAAAGCGACGCGCCCGGCGCCATGGTCGATGAACTGGCCGGCGAGATCGATGGTGAGCTGGCGCGGCGCGGCAGTCACGGCTGTCATGATGGGCGCGAGCATCGCCGCGTCGAGCGAGATCAGCAGCAAGCCGTTGTTCGCGGCGTTGTCCGCGAAGATGCCGCCGAAGCTCGTGCCGACGACCGCCCGGATGCCGTACTGCTGCAGGCCCCACACTGCATGTTCCCGCGAGGAGCCGCAGCCGAAGTTCGGACCCGCGACCAGGACGCACGGCCCCTGCGCGTCCGGGCGGTTCAGCACGAACTCGGGCCGGGGCCGCCCTTCACCATCGAACCTCAGGTCGTGGAACAGGCCACGCGCCAGCCCCTTCCGGTCGATCCCCTTGAGGAAGACCTTGGGCATGATGACGTCGGTGTCGATGTTGGCGCCGGGCAATGCCACGGCGAGGCCACGGACCGAGATGAACGGCGTCATGGCGCGCCCGCCGGCGCCAGGCGCCTGACGTCCACCAACCGTCCCGTGACTGCGGCAGCGGCAACCATCGCGGGGCTCATCAGGTGGGTGCGTCCGCCACTGCCCTGGCGTCCCTCGAAGTTGCGGTTGGTACTCGACGCGCAGCGTTCCCCGGGGGCAAGCACGTCGTCGTTCATCGCGAGGCACATCGAGCAGCCCGCCTGCCGCCACTCGAAGCCCGCGTCGATGAAGACCCGGTCGAGGCCTTCGGCCTCGGCTTCGCGGCGCACCGTCGAACTTCCGGGGGACACCATTGCCCGCACGCCCGGCGCCACGCGCCGCCCGACCAGCACCCGCGCGGCGTCGCGCAGGTCCGACAGGCGCGCGTTGGTGCAGGAACCGATGAAAGCGCGGTCGATGCGGATTTCATCGAGCGGCATGTTCGGCCTGAGCCCCATGTATTCGATGGCGCGCTCCACGGATGTGCGCGCGTCGCCCGACAGGCTCGCGGGATCCGGCACGACGCCGCCAATGGCCTCGGCCTGGTCGGGGCTGGTCCCCCAGCTCACCATCGGCGGGATGTCCGCGGCACGCAGCAGAACGTGCTTGTCGAAGATCGCGTCCGGGTCGGTCCGCAATCCCGCGAGGCTGTTGCGCAGCAGTTCCATCATCGCCGGTCCGGGCGCCCTCTCCCGGCCCGCCACGTGCTCGAGCACGCGCTCGTCGGGCTGCATCAATGCCACGCGGGCGCCGCATTCGACGGCCATGTTGCAGATCGTCATCCGGCCCTCGATGCCGATCGAGGAGATCGCGTCGCCCGTGAACTCGACGGCGTAGCCCACCGCGCCGTCGGCGCCGACGTGACGCACGACGGCCATGATGAGGTCCTTTGGCGTGACCCCGACAGGCAACTGGCCCTCGATGTGGATGCGCATCGATTTCAGCCGCCGGTACACAAGGCACTGGGTGGCCAGCAGGTGCTCGATGTCCGAGGTCCCGATGCCAAAGCCGACCGCGCCGAAGGCTCCATAGGTCGTCGTGTGGCTGTCGCCGGCCGCGATCACCATGCCGGGCAAGACCCAGCCCAGCTCCGGCAACACGACGTGCTCGATACCCTGGCGCTTGTGGAGCACGTCGAACACTTCGAAGCCGAAATCACGGCCGTTCTCGATGAAATATTCGATCTGGCGTTGTGCGGCCGGGTCGCTGACGCGCCCCGTCCTGTCGGGCGCGGTCGAATTCACGTGATCGACCACGCCGAGCGCCGACGAGCGGCGCCATAGCGGACGTCCCGCCTCGCGAAGTCCACTGAAAGCCTGCGGGCTCGTGTACTCGTTGAGCACCGTCCGGTCGACGTAGATCAGCATCGACTCGCCGGGGCCCTGCTCGTCGTTGAGGCGGACAACTCGATGCAGGTCGACGATCTTGTCGTAGAGGGTTCGTCCTGGTGTCATGCGTCTCTTCTCAAAACCCGCTGAGGATCGCCTGGTACTTCTCGATGTACCAGCGGTTTTCCTCGTTGTAGCGCGGGATCGAGCGCGGCTGCACGCCGGCGGGGCCTTCGGTCCAGAGGCAGGGGCAGTCGACCGGGTTGCCGTCGGGCTGGCGGCCGGGGGCGCGCAGGTCCTCGATGCGCACGCCCATCCGGTCGATCGAGCGCTTCAGGCGCGTGACGTTGCGCGGCCCGCCGTTGTAGGCGGCGACCGGGAAGATGCCGAGCACCTTCATGTTGTCGCGGTAGGCCTCGCGGATCTCGGCGCGCATCTGCAGCAGCTCGATGTCGAACAGGCAGATCGCGGCCTTCATGACGTTCAGCAGGTTGGTGGCGCCGCGCTCGAAGTTGGGGTCGATGCGCGCCGCGGGGCAGCGGCGCACCACGAGCGAGTAGGTGCCGTTGCCGCGCCGGTTGGTGAACTGCATCGGGCCGATGGCCCGGGCGCGCGAGACGCTGTAGCGGTAGGCCTCCTCGCGCTTGAGGCCGTACTGGCTCAGCACTTCGTTGAAGGCGTCGTCGCCCTTGGTGCGGAAGTCGGTGTCGTCGGTCTGCTCGATCACCGCGAGCGTGGTGATGACCTCGGCCGGCACGATGTCGGCGAGCAGCTTGTCGGGGAAGGCCCGCGAGCGGATGTTCGCGGCGCGCAGCTCGTCGATGGCCTGGCGCGCGGTGGCCAGCAGGAACTCCCGGCCGCCGGTGACGAACCCGGCGTCCAGCGTGTCCTCGGTGTAGGGCAGGTAGACGATGGGGCGCGCGGTCTGCACCACGGCACGCCAGCGCTTCTTGCGCAGCAGCTTGTCGTCGAACACCGGGAACTTGCGGCCGTAGACCCTGAGCGGCTGGCCGTCACTGGTGGTGAACGCGAACATCAGGCGCTCGGCGCCGGTGCCCTTGACGTGCCGCGCGTTGACGCCCGGCGTACGAACGGTGAAGCGGAGCGGCCGGCCACCGGGCCGCCAGGTGACGGGCGGGCGCGGAATCTCGATGTGCGCCACCTTCCACTGCTGCGTGGCCTCGTTCCAGAGCGCAAACGCCACCGGGCGGCCGCGCAGGGTCTCGCGTCGACCGTTGCGCAGGATCACATACTGCAGGCGCTCCCTGGCCAGCAGGGCGCGCGCCTCGGTGACGAGGTCGCGGATCATCTCGTCGCGGGAGGGCGCAGCGACGACGACCTCGGGGAGGCCATCCTCCGCGGCGGGAACCTCGATGGGCGGCTCGGCGGGCTCCGCTTCAGGCGATGGCGCGGCTTCGGGTGCGACGGCGGTCTCGGGCGCCTGCTCGGGAACCTCGACCACGCTCGGCGGCGGCTCGGTGACCGAAGGCTCGTCCGCGGGGACGTAGGTCGGCTCGGGCTCGTCGGGTTCCTCCCCCGTGGTGGCGCAGCCGCTGAGCAGCAGTGCGGCGAGCGCGGCAAGCAGCGCAAGGGCGACGGTCCGTGTCGCGGGGAGTGTCGTCATGGGGGGGCGCATCGCTGGAAAGGGTCGCAGCAATTCTAGACAACCGCGCGGCCCGGCGGTTCACTTGGCAGCGGGGAACTCTGAACAATGAGGTAACGCATGACGCGTCTCCGCAACGCTTCGGTCGCGGTGCTCGTATCGCTCTCGCTGGCGGCCGGGCTGCTGCCCACGCCGGCCGTGGCACAGGTGAGCACGCCTGCACCCGCGAAGATCTGCCGCAAGCTCGCGGCGGGCGACAAATGGTTCCCGGAATACCGCAGCTGCTGCGACATCGACGGCGGCCGCAGCCGCTGGGAAAAGGCCGATGGCAGCGCCACCGAGTTCACGTCGGTCTGCGCGCTGTGGGGCATCACCCCGGGGGCGCCAGCGCAAGCGCTGAAGGCGCCCACCGCGCGCAAGGCCTCCACCGGGGGAATTCCTCCGGGGCGGTATGCCTGCCAGCTTGGATCGCCGGTCGACATCACGATCGCGAAGGACGGCAGCTACCGCTCGGCCGACGGCTCGCGGGGCCGCTTCAGCCTCGCGGCACGGGAGCAGGACGCCATCGGCGGCTACGCCAGGTACGCGATCAGCGGCGGGTCATTCGGCGGGTTCTTCTTCCTGCATCGCGACAACGGGCAGCTGCAGGTCGGCAATCGCGGCTGGGGTCGATGCGAGCCGCGGTGATGGCCCTGGCCGTCGGCGTCAGCGGGGCTCTCGCGAAGCGGGTCCCTTGCGTGTGAGGCGCAGGCGCGGGATCACGTTCCCGGCCACCGATCCGCTGATCGCGGCCTGCACGCGCCCGCGAGTACGGGTTTTGCGTTTGCGTGCGCGCCGGTTCAGTATGCGGAAAAACGCCAGGCAGGGGAGCCTCGATCATGCGTGTCCCGAAGAAGAGCGTCGCAAAGAACCTGATTCTATTGCTCGCCGCCCTGCTGGTCGGCCAGCCGTGGGCCGCTGCGCTGGCGAGCACTGCGGATCGCGTGCTGCCCTCCGGCAGCCGCATCTACCTCGTCACCGACAAGGAGGTCTCGAGCAAGCGCGGCGAGTCGGAAGTCGGCATGGTCGTGCCCTGCCGGGTCTGGCGCGACGTGGAGGCCGAAGGCACCGTGTTCATCAAGGGCGGCGCCAACGCGGCCTGCCGCGTCGACAAGGTCAAGCGCAGCAACATGGGCGGCACCGAGGGCAAGATCTCGCTCGCCGGGCTCGAGGCACGGAGCATAGACGGCCAGACGGTGATGCTCAGCGGCGGCTACAACAAGGAGGGCTCGGGCCGGAAGGCCGCGGTCTGGACGGTGGGCCTGCTGCTGCTGTGGCCGGTGCTGTTCGTGCCGGGCGGTGCGGCGGAGCTGCCGCCGGGCACGGTGTTCGACGTCACGACCGTCAATGACCTCTCGCTGAAGATGGAGTCCGGCGCGGGTGCACCGCCGCGGCGCGTGAACCTCTCGGGGCTCGCGGGCAGCGCACTGAGCGCCGAGGCGATGGTCGACGACCTGATCGCGCAGCAGAAGCCCGAAACGCTGCGTCTCAAGCTCAGCAAGGATTCGCCGATGCCCGCCAAGCTGGTCATCGACAGCGTCAACGGCAAGAGCGTCGACGCGATCCCGGTGCAGATCACCTCGCCGAGGGAAGCGGACGGCACGGCCGAGGCGATCGGCGAGATCAAGCTCAAGCCGCTGGCCAAGCACTTCCAGAAGGGCATCAACCGCTTCGAGGTCGCCTGGCAGGACGGCGGCGACCGCAAGGCCACCGAGGTGATCCTCGACGTGCAGATGTAGCCCGGGCAGTGGGCCGCGTGGCGCCGAGCTCGCGCCAGGCCTCGCCGGCCGGGCCGGACTCGATCGCGTGCATCGGCGAGCCGTGGGAGAGGAACAGGGTGGGATGTTCGGGCATGGGGCGGGACGCGTGGGGTCGGTTCAGGAGCGGCGCAGAGTCTACCGGCCGCTCTTGCGGGTGCCGATACGCTCCACGATGCCGGCTTCGAGCAGCGGATTGAGAAGGTCGAGGACGCCCTGCCGGGACAGGCCGAGCGCGGCCCAGAGCTCGGCGGGGGCCATGCTGCCCCGGTCACGCAACAGCTTGAGCAGCAGTTCCTGCCTGGGCCGCAGGACCAGCCGGGACGCGGGGCGGACGCTCAGCGCCTGGACCCGCAACCAGGTGCGCTCCAGGGTCTGGCGCAAGCCCGATAGATCCTCGCCCGCGAGGCGCACCGCGTCGAGCGCGGCGTAGTAGCCCGGCCGATCCTCCCAGTAATACTCGTCGACGGAAAAGAGGTGGTGGCTGTAGAAGCCGCGCCGGTAGAGCTCCCAGAGCGCGAGCGCACGCCCCGTGCGCCCGTTGCCGTCGGCAAACGGGTGGATGTGCTCGAACTGGTGGTGGAGGATCGCGGAACTGAGCACCGGCGACAGGCGGGCAGCCTCGACGTTCCACCACTCGAGCAGCTCGCGCATCCGTTGCGAGCAGGCGGTGGAGTTCGAACACGTGCTCGTGACGGATCAGCTTGCGGCGCGCGTTCTTCTCGACGTAGCGCAGCCCGGCGAAGTAATTGAGCACCTCACGCTTGGCGCGATGGTCCGCCGCCTCGAGGTCGCGGCCTTCCTCGAGCGTGAGCAAGCGCCGCGTAATCGTGTAGCGCGGGACGCAGGTCACGCGATGAGTCAAGCGTCAGTCCAGTCGTCAGTCAAGCCAGCCGCCGCGCATGCCGCAGGCACGCGTGACCGGGTTATCATCGACAGGTCAGGCAGGGAGGCGGGCATGGCGCGCGATGCGGAGGGCTGGGGGCAGGCTCCGTGCGCAACGGCAGACGGTTGCGTGGCGGGCTCGGTGTACACCGACCCGGGTGTCTATGCGGACGAACTGAGCGGGATCTTCGGGCGCACGTGGCGGCTGGCCTGCCACGAGAGCGAGCTGCCGGAGCGCTACGACTACCGCTGCTTCGAGCACGCGGGGCAGCCGCTGTTTTGCATCCGCGGCGGCGACGGCGTAATCCGCACGTTCGTCAACGCCTGCTCGCATCGCGGCGCACGGCTGCTGGCCGAGCCCTCGGGCAACGCCTCGAAGATCGTCTGCTTCTACCACCTGTGGACCTACGACTCGAAGGGCGCCTGCACGGGGATCCCCCGCCCAGGCGCCTACGAGGCCGCGGGCGTCAGCCGCGCGGGGCTCGGGCTGCGCGAGCTGCGCACCGAGTGCAAGCTAGGCTTCGCGTTCGTGAACCTCGACGACGCAGCGCCGCCGCTCGGCGAGTTCCTGGGCGGCGCGCTCGGGCAGTTCGAGACGATCCTCGGCACGCAGCCGCTCGAGGTCTTCCACTACAGCCGCAGCGTGCTGCAGTGCAACTGGAAGGCCTGGCACGAGACCAATATGGACCTCTACCACGAGTACATGCACGTGGTGCTGCGCAAGACGCAGGTCAAGGCGATGCCGATGGAGGACCGGCGCCTGCTGGTGTTCGGCCACGGCCACGCGGGGACGGGCAACCTGAAGGCCGCCTATGATGGCTACGAGGGTTTTCGCGGGCGCGGCGGCGACGTGCCCCCGCTGCCGGGTACGGGGCCGGCGGATTTCCGTTTCTCGATCCTGTTCCCGGCGAGCGCGATCCTGTCGCGCGGCACGGTGATCCGCGTCGACACGGTCACGCCGATCTCGGCGCGCGAGACGCTGCTCGAGATGCGCGGGCTCGGCGTGCTCGGCGAGCCGCCGGAGCACCGGGCGATCCGCGTGCAGCACCACAACCAGTACTGGGGTCCGATGGGGCGCAACGTGCCCGAGGACATGTACGCCGCCGAGGAGTGCGAGCGCGCGTTCCGCGGCGGCGCGGCGCGCTGGCAGCTGATCGCGCGCCAGGAGAACTCGACCGGCCAGGACGACGCGGTCCTGCGCGAGTTCTACGCGGAGTGGGGGCGGCGCACGGGGCGCTCGCCGCGGGACCCGTTGACCCCAGCCGCGGCGCTGAAGGCGGCGCCATGACGGGCACGCTCCCTGCAGACGCCGCGTCCGCCGCGGCCGAGCTGGTCGCGCGCAGCGCGCTGGCGCTAGACGACGAGGACTTCGCGGGGTTCCTCGCGCTCTGCAGCGCCGACTTCCGCTACGAGGCGCGCAGCTGGAGCCCGGAACTGCGCAAGTGGATGACCTGGCTCGCGCAGTCGCGCACCGAGCTCGAGGCGCTGCTCGCGGCGCTGCCGGAGCACCTGCGGCGGCGCGGGCGGCTGCTGCGCCAGCTCGGGCCGACGATCGTCGACGCGGATGCGCCGGGACCCGGCACCGAGGGCGCGGACGCGGGCGACACGGCGCGCACGCTGCGCGCGACCACGAGCTTCGCGATCTTCCACACCGATCCGGACGGCCGCACGCGGCTCTGGGTGGTGGGCCGCTATCGCGACCGGATCGTCGTGGACGCAGCCGCGGCGCCGGGCAAACCGGGCCTGCGCCTCGCGGCGCGCGAGGCGGTGCTCGACACGCGCGACCTCGGCATCGGTTCGCATGTGCCGATCTGACGGCCGCGCGCGACGGGCGGCGCCCGTGAAGGCGGCCGCAGCGGCGCTTGCGATGGTGGCCGGCTGCGGCCTGGACAGCGTCGCAGCTCCCGCGCCCTCGCCCGCGCGCGAGCGCGTGCTGCTGATGCTCAGCGACGGCGTGCCGGCGACGCTCGACGTCGACGGCCCTGCAGGCAACCACAAGCCGACGCAGATGGCGCTGATCAACGTGCTCGAGCCGCTGGTCGACTACGCGCGCAAGGGGACCAACGCCGACGGCGTCGACGAACTCGACTTCGACCGCATCGAGCCGCGGCTCGCGGAGTCCTGGAGCTACGACGCCGCGACGCTGACCTGGACGTTCAGGCTGCGCCGCGACGTGCGCAGCTGCGCCGGCAACCCGCTGACCGCCGACGACGTGCTCTACACCTTCGCGCGCGCGAAGTCGCTCAGCGGCTCGGCGCCGGTGGGCTGGTTCCTGGCGAACGTCGCCTCGGTCGAGGGCTTCACGCCGGCGCTGTTCGGCGAGGACGCCAAGCGCAGCGGCCAGCGCGAGCTCGGCACCGAGGTGCGCAAGATCGACGCACACACGGTGCAGATCCGCCAGTCGGGCCCGAACCGGATGTTCCTGCCCGCGCTCGCGATCTTCGGGCTCGGCATCTATGACCAGAAGGCGATGCGCGCGCACGCGACGCCCGAGGATCCGTGGAGCCACGGGCACACCGCGCGCGTCGACGCCCCGAGCTTCGGGCCCTGGTGCGTGGTCGACTGGCGCAAGGACGAGCACTTCATCGTGCGCGCGAACCCGCACTACTACCGCGGCCGTGCCTGGTTCGACCGGGTGATCCTGCGCAACGTGCCGCAGAGCGCGAACCGCGTCGGCATCCTGCGCACCGGCAAGGCGCAGCTGATCGACGGGCTGAGCCCGAAGGAATACGCGTTCCTCGCCCAGCGGCCCGAGGTGCGCGTCGGGGGCGGTTACCTCAACGGCACGCTGATCATGATGGCGAACTGGAAGGCGCCGCCGCTGAACGACGAGCGCGTGCGCCGCGCGCTCGCGCACGCGATCCCCTACGAGCAGGTGATCCGCGACGGCTACTTCGGCGCGGCGACCCAGTACCACGGCCTCGTGCCCACGCCCTACCCCGGCCGCATCGCGCCGGCGGCGCGCTACCAGTACGACCCGGCGCGCGCGGCACGGCTGCTCGCCGAGGCAGGCTACCCCGGCGGGCGCGGGCTCGAGCGCTACGCGGACGCGTTCCGGCTCTCCTACGGGCTGAGCCGCGAGGTGGTGCTCGGGCCGGTGGCAACGCTCCTGCGCAGCGCGCTGCGCAAGGTCGGGTTCCCGGTCGAGCTCGATCCGCTGCCCGACGTGCAGCTGGCCGACCGGCAGCTCGTCAAGAAGGACCTGCCGCTGTCGCTCTACGACGGCCTGGTGCCGATCGGCGTGGACGCCGCCTACGCGATCCTGCTCTCCTACGTCTCGCCGCCGCGGGGCATCAACAACATGACGAACTTCCGCGACGCCGAGGTCGACGCGCACTTCGGCCGCGCGCTCAACGAGCCGGACCCGGCGCGCCGCGCCGCGGAGCTCGCCGCGGCGCAGGAGGTCATCGCGCGGCGGCTCGCGGCGATCCCGATGCTCGAGTTCAAGGCGCAGTGGGCCCACGACCCGCGGCTGCGCGGACTCACGCTGCACCCGACGCAGCAGGTGCGCTGGTATCCGCTGCGGCTCAGTGAGGCCCGCTGATGCTGCGCTACGTCGCCCTGCGCCTCGGGATCGCGCTGCTGCAGCTGGTCGGGCTCGCGATCGCGGTGTTCTTCGTGATCCGGCTGATGCCGGCGGACCCGGTGGCCCGGCTCGTGGGCCTGAACGCCAGCCCCGAGGCCTATGCGCAGTCGAAGGCGGCGCTCGGCCTCGACCGCCCGGTCACCGAGCAGCTGGGTGCGTTCCTCGGTGTTGCGCCCGGCCAGCCGGGCGGCGGGCTGCTGCAGGGCAGCCTCGGCAACTCGTGGGAGACGCAGGAGCCGGTGGTCGAGGAACTCGCGCGCACGCTCCCGGTGACGATCGAGATCGTGGTGCTGGCGCTGGTGCTCTCGACGCTGCTGGCGATTCCGCTCGGAATGTATGCGGCGACACGGCCGGGCGGGCTCGCCGACCGCGGCGCCTACACCTGGGGCCTCTTTGCAGGCGCGCAGCCGGACTACTGGTGGGGGCTGCTGTTCATCCTGCTGTTTGCGTTCACGCTCGGTGTGGCGCCGGCGCCGCTGGGCCGCATCGACCCGGTGCTGGTGCCGCCGGAGCCGATCACGGGGTTCATCATCGTCGACAGCCTGCTGCGCGGCCGCTTCGACGCCTTCCTCAGTGCCCTGCACTACCTGGCGCTGCCGGTGCTCACCATGGTGTTCACGATCTCGGGCGCGATCATCAAGATGATCCGGCAGAACACGCTGCGGGCGCTGGGGTCGGAGTACGTGCTCTACGCGAGGGCCTGCGGCCTGCCGGAGAAGACGGTGGCCCGCTACGCGCTGCGGGCGGCGCTGACGCCGACGATCACGCTGATCGGCATCTTCTTCGGCGTGCTGCTGTCGTCGGCGGTCACGCTCGAGAAGGTGTTCTCGATCAGCGGCGCGGGCCAGTACGCGGTGCGCGGCATCCTGAACTTCGACTACCCGGCGATCCAGGGCGTGGTGCTCGCGGTCGCGCTGGTGTCGCTGCTCGTCTACCTCGCGGTGGACCTGGTGCACGCGGCGCTCGATCCGCGGGCGAGGCACTGAGCGTGCGTCGCGGCGGCCTGTTCAAGTTCGCGCTGGCCATCACCACGGTCGTGCTGCTGCTCGCGGCCTTCGGACCGTCGATCGCACCCTACGATCCGCAGGAATCCACCGGCCGCTTCGGCGAGCCGCCGCCGCCGCTCGCGGAGTGGCCGGGGCTGCTGCTGGGCACGCTGACCGGCTCGCTCGAGCGCACGCCGCACTGGTTCGGCACCGACTTCTACGGGCTCGACGTGTTCTCGCGGGTGATCGCCGCGCCGCGCACCGACGTCAGCATCGCGCTCGGCGGCGCGCTGCTCTCGCTGGTGCTCGGCACCGGGCTCGGGCTCATCGCCGGGTTCTTCCGGCACTGGTCGACGGCACTGCTGGTGCGCGTCTCGGACGTGCTGCAGTCGTTCCCGGTGTTCATCACGGCGATGGTGCTGGTCGCGCTGGCGGGTCGGCAGACGGGGAACATCGTGCTGGCGCTCTGCCTGGTCTACACGCCGATCTTCCTGCGGCTGACGCGCGCCGAAGCGCTCACGCAGGCGGGCCGCGGGTATGTGGAGGCGGCCCGGGCGGCGGGCGCGGGGCCGTGGACGATCCTGCGCCGCCACGTGCTGCCGAATTCACTGGTGCCGGCCATGGTGCAGCTCTCCGCCACGATCGGCTTCGCGATCATGCTGACGGCGGGCCTGAGCTTCATCGGCGCGGGCGTGCAGCCGCCCACGCCCGAGTGGGGCCTGATGATCTCGCAGGGGGCGGGCGACCTGAACTACGGCTGGTGGTGGCCGTCGGTGTTCCCGGGCCTCGCGATCACGATCACGGTGTTCGGCTTCGCGGTGCTCGGGCACGCGCTCGAGGAGAAGTTCCGGTGAGTGGGCCATTGCTTCGCGTGGACGGGCTCGCCGTCGAGTTCGAGCGCCGCGTGGTCGACGGCTTCGGCATCGAGGTCGCGGCCGGCGAGATCGTCGGCCTGATGGGCCAGCCGGGTTGCGGCAAGTCGACGGCGGCGCTCGCGATCATGGGGCTGGTGCGCGGCGGCGGGCGCATCGCCGGCGGCACGGTGGCGTTCGACGGCGCGGCGCGCATGGCCGCGGACGATGCGGCGATGCGGGGCTTGCGCGGCCGCGGGATCGGCTTCGTCACGCAGTCGGCGCGCGCGGCGCTGCATCCGCTGCTCGACGTGGGCACGCAGATCGCCAACGTGGTCATGGCGCACGAGGGCGGGTCGCGGCGCGAGGCGCTGGCGCGCGCCGCGGAGCTGCTGCGGCTGGTCGGGATCCACGAGCCGGAGCGGCGCCTGCGCGCCTACGTGCACGAGCTGTCGACCGGCATGGCGCAGCGCGTGGTGATCGCGATGGCGCTCTCGGCGCGGCCGAAGCTGCTGATCGCCGACGAGCCGACCTCGGGGCTCGACGTGACGATCCAGGCGCAGGTGCTCGACGGGCTCTGGGAGGCGGCGCGGCGCACCGGCTCGGCGGTGCTGCTCGTCACGCAGAACCTCGGGATCGTGGCCAACTACTGCGACCGGGTCGCGATCATGCACGACGGGCGCGTGGTCGAGGACCGACCCGTGCCGGAGTTTTTCGGCGCACCGCAGCACGAGTACAGCCGGCGCATCCTCGCGCTGCAGCGCGCCAGCGAGGAAGTGGGCGGCGACGCGGCGATGCGCGCCGCGCGGGCGGGCGACGTGGACGCGGCGGGCAGTGCGCCGCTGCTGCGCGTGACGGGGCTGCGCAAGACCTTCGGCGCGCCGCGCGCGAAGCATCGCGTGGTGGCGATCGACGGCGTGGACCTCGAACTGCGCCGCGGCGAGTGCCTGGGGCTGGTCGGCGAGAGCGGCTCGGGCAAGACGACGATCGGCCGCTGCGTGCTGCGGCTCGAGCCCGCCGACGAAGGATCGATCGAGTTCGACGGCCAGCCGCTGCACGCGCTCGACGGGGACGCGCTGCGCCGCCTGCGCGCGCGCATGCAGATCATCTTCCAGGATCCGCTGGAGTCGATGGACCCGCGCTGGACGGTCGAGGAAGTGATCGGCGAGCCGCTCGAGCATGCGGCGGCGCTGCCCGCAGAGGAGAAGCCGCGACGGATCGCCGCGCTGCTGGAGGCCACGGGGATTCCGCCGGAGAAGGCGACGGCGCGGCCGCGCGAGCTCTCGGCGGGGCTGCAGCAGCGCGTGGGGATCGCGCGGGCAATGGCCACGCGGCCGGATTTCGTGGTGCTCGACGAGCCCACCTCGGCGCTGACGCCCGAGACGACGGTCGAGGTGCTGCGGCTGCTGCGCCGGCTGCAGCTCGAGCAGCAGCCCGGGTTCCTCTACATCTCGCACGACCTGACGACCGTGCGCTTCCTCTGCCATCGCGTGGCGGTGCTCTACCTCGGGCAGGTGGTCGAGACCGGCACGAAGGAGCAGGTGTTCGGCGCGCCCGCCCACCCCTACACCCGCGCGCTGATCGACGCGCACCTGTTCCCCGACCTCGACCACCGGCGCGTCGACCGGCCGAAGGCCGCGGCGCTCGCGGGCGAGATCCCCGGCGCCGCCGAGCGCGGCGGAGGCTGCTACCTCGCCGGCCGCTGCCCGCTCGAGGAGGCGCGCTGCCGGAGCGAGCCGCAGGTACTGCGCGAGCTCGCCGACGGGCGGCAGGTGCGGTGCTGGCGGGTGGGGGAAGCTTGAGGGCCGATTAACCTTACAATCGTGGAGCTACGCTCCGTGATTGCAAGGATGCGGCTCAGTCAGCGGCAGGGCTGAACTCGACGAGTTCGGCGCCCTCGGCGACCTGCTCGCCCGCCTCGACGCGGTAGGCGTCGAGCCTGCCGTCGGCGGGCGCGACGAGGGTGTGCTCCATCTTCATCGCCTCGAGCACGAGCAGCGGTGCGCCGCGCGCGACGCGCTCGCCAGGTTGTGCAAGCAGGCTGACGATGCGACCGGGCATCGGCGCGCGCAGGTGGCTCTCGGCGTGGCCCGCCGCGGCGCGCGCGGCGAACGGATCGACGAGCTCGAAGGCGTCGCTGCGGCCGGCGTGGCCCCCGCCGGACTCGATGCGCCAGAAGCCCGTGCCGCGCGGCACGAGCACGACGCGCTGGCGTGAATCGTCCATCTGCAGGTCGAGGTGCACGCGGTCGAGCCAGCGGGCGCGCACGGTGCTCGCTTCGCCGCCGAGTTCGAGGCGCCAGGCTTCGGGCAGGTAGGTGACCTCGACGGCGGCCTCCTCGCCCCTGCAGCGCAGCTCGAGCGTGCGGCGCGCGGGACCGACGAGACGCCAGCCGCTGCGGTCGGCCCAGGGCGACGCGGCGTTCGGGGCGGCGGGGTCGCCGGCCGCGGACGACCCGGCGGCGGCGGGAGCGGCTTCGCGCGCGAGCACCGCGGCAGCGACGCCAAGCCAGGCGTCGCGCGTCACCGGCGGATCGGGCGGGAACAGCGCCGCCTGCTCGCGCTCGATCAGCGCAGTGTCGAGGTCGGCAGCAGCGAACGCGCGCGTGGCGACGAGCCTGCCGAGGAACCCGATGTTCGAGGCGACGCCGGCGATGCGGCAACCGGCGAGCGCCTGGCGCATGCGCTGCAGCGCGGCATCGCGCGTCGGGCCGTGCACGATCAGCTTCGCGATCATCGCGTCGTAATAGGGCGAGATCGTATCGCCCTCCGCGACGCCCGCGTCGACCCGCAGGTCGGGCTCCGGCGCCGGGAACGCCAGGTGCTCGAGGCGCCCGGTCGAGGGCAGGAAGCCGCGCGCGGGATCCTCGGCGTAGAGCCGCGCCTCGATGGCGTGGCCCTGGATCGACAGCTGCTCCTGGGTGCGCGGCAGCGGTTCGCCGGCGGCCACGCGCAGCTGCCACTCGACGAGATCGAGGCCGGTGATCATCTCGGTGACGGGGTGCTCGACCTGCAGGCGCGTGTTCATCTCCATGAAGAAGAACGCGCCGTCGGGCGCGACGATGAACTCGACGGTGCCAGCGCCCACGTAGCCGACCGCGCGCGCGGCCTCGACGGCCGCCCGGCCCATCGCGGCACGTCGCTCGGCCGTCATGCCGGGCGCGGGGGCTTCCTCGATCACCTTCTGGTGACGGCGCTGCACGGAGCAGTCGCGCTCGAAGAGGTGCACGACGTTGCCATGGGTGTCGGCGAAGACCTGGATCTCGATGTGGCGCGGCTGCAGCACGTAGCGCTCGACCAGCACGCGATCGTCACCGAAGGCGGCGGCCGCCTCGCGGCGGCAGGACTGGAGCGCCGCGGCGAAATCCTCGGCGCGATCGACGCGGCGCATCCCCTTGCCGCCGCCGCCGGCGCTGGCCTTGATCAGCACCGGGAAGCCGAGCCGCACGGCCTCGTCGCGCAGCAGTGCCGCGTCCTGGTGCACGCCGTGGTATCCCGGCGTCAGCGGCACGCCGGCCGCGGCCATCAGCGCCTTGGCGGCGGACTTCGAGCCCATCGCGCGAATCGCGCCCGGCGGCGGACCCACGAAGGTGATGCCGGCGTCGGCGCAGGCCTGGGCGAAGTCGGCATTCTCCGAGAGGAACCCGTAGCCCGGGTGGATCGCGTCGGCACCGCTGCGGCGCGCGGCGTCGAGGATGGCGTCGACACGCAGGTAGCTCTCGCCCGCCGCGGCGGGGCCGATGCGCAGCGCGAGGTCGGCGCTGCGCACGTGCAGCGCACCGGCGTCGGCGTCGGAATGGACGGCGACGGTCTCGATGCCGAGCCGTCGCGCGGTACGCACGATGCGACAGGCGATCTCGCCGCGGTTGGCGATCAGCAGCCGGCGCGGCAGGGTCACGGCGGCGACCCGGGCAGCGGTGGGTCTTCGGGCGGCGCAAGCCAGCTGGGCGGGCGCTTCGCGAGCGCGGCGGCGAGGCCCTCCTGACCTTCGGCCGAGGCGCGGACGTCGGCGATGCGCTGCGCCGTGTCGCGTAGCAGCGCATCGTCGAGCGGCCGGCCGGCGACGTCTCGCACCAGGCGCTTGACCTCGATCTGCGCACGCGGCCCGCCGGCGAGCAGCGCCGAAAGGCAGGAGTCGACGGCGGCGTCGAGGCTGGCGTCGGGCACGGCGTCGTGCACCAGGCCGAGCCGGGCCGCCTGCGCGGCGTCGAACACCTCGGCGGTGAGCATGTAGCGGCTCGCCGCGCGGGCCCCGATCGCGCGGACGACGTGAGGACCGATGGTCGCCGGGATCAGCCCGAGCTTCGCCTCGGCGAAGCAGAAACGCGCCGCGCTGCCCGCGATGGCGATGTCGCTCGCGGCGACGAGGCCGAGGCCGCCGCCGAAGCAGGCGCCGTGCACACGCGCGATCGTCGGCTTGGGGCAGTCGTAGAGCGCGCGGAAGAGCTCGGCGAGGCGCAGCGCGTCGGCCATGTTCTCGTATTGCGGGCGCGTGCCGAGCTCGCGCATCCACGCGAGGTCGCCGCCGGCGCAGAACGCGGCGCCGCGGCCGCCGAGCACGAGCACACGGACCCCGGGGTCGCGGCCAAGCTCGGAGATTGCGGTGGTGAGCGCGCCAATCAGCGCGGCGTCGAGCGCGTTGCGGGCGTCGGGGCGATCGAGCCAGAGACGCACGACGCCGGCTTCGCGCTCGACGGTCAGGCCAGGGGCAGAAGAGTCGGTTTGCGTCATGCGGGGGCCATCGCGGTCCGGGCGGTCACATGCGGAACACGCCGAAGCGTGTCTCCTCGATGGGCGCGTTGAGCGCAGCCGCGAGGCCCAGCGCCAGCACGCGGCGGGTGTCGGCCGGATCGATGATGCCGTCGTCCCACAGCCGCGCCGAGGCATGGTACGGGTGGCCCTGGGTCTCGTACTGCGCGCGGATCGGCGCGGTGAAGGCGGCCTCCTCCTCGGCGCTCCAGCTTCCGCCGCGCGCCTCGATGCCGTCGCGTCGGACGCGGGCGAGCACCGTGGCCGCCTGCTCGCCGCCCATCACGCTGATGCGGGCATTCGGCCACATCCACAGGAAGCGCGGCGAATAGGCGCGGCCGCACAT
>CAZPAJ010000012.1:86481-125719 GCA_964584625.1 uncultured Acidibacter sp. | reverse complement strand
CCATCTTCGTCAACGTGCTGTTCTTCCCGCAGCACTTCCTGGGCCTCGCCGGCATGCCGCGCCGCATCCCCGACTACTCCACGCAGTTCGCCGACTGGAACGCGGTGTCGTCCGTGGGCGCCTTCATCTTCGGCTTCTCGCAGCTGCTGTTCGTCTACGTCGTCTGGAAGGCCGTCAAGTCGGGCGCCCCGGCGCCGGAGCGGCCCTGGGAAGGCGCGCGCGGGCTGGAGTGGGAGCTGCCGACGCCCGCGCCGTACCACAGCTGGGAGACCCCGCCTTCGCCCCAGGTCGTCGCGAAGGGCGTGGCGCACTAAGTGGCCGGCGAGGATGATGCCGAGCGTGCCCGGCGGGTCAGGCGCAATGCGCTGCTGCTCGGCCTGGTCGCGCTCGGTTTCTACGCAGCGTTCATCCTGATGTCGCTGTTGGGAGTGCGGGCGTGACGGAAGACCCTGTGGCGGATCCGGTTGCCTCCGGGCACGAGCGCGCCCGGGAGAACTCCCGCCTGACTCTCAAGCTGCTGGGCTTCGCGCTCGGGGCCTTCGGTTTTGGCTTCGCGCTGGTGCCGCTCTACGAAGTCCTCTGCGAGGTCACGGGGTTCGGCAACCAGAAGGGGCTGCAGCAGGCCAGGACCGTGGTCGCCACGGCCCCCGACGACTCGCGCATGGTCACGGTGGAGTTCATCGCCGAACTGCCGTCGGTGGGCAGCTGGGAGTTCCGCCCTCTCATCCGGTCGATGAAGGTGCACCCGGGTCGCCTGTACGAGATCGACTACGTCGCGACCAACCTGACCGGCCGCGACACCGTCGCCCAGGCTGTGCCCAACGTGGCTCCTGGCAAGGCCACGGCCTATTTCCGCAAGACCGAGTGCTTCTGCTTCATCCCGCAGCCCTTCGCCAAGGGTGAGCAGAAGGTCATGCCGGTGCGGTTCATCGTCGATCCCTCGATGCCACGCCAGCTCGACCGGATCACGCTGTCTTACGTTTTCTACGACAACTCGACGCGCGTCGGCGCGCTGAACTAGGGAAGAGACCATGGCCACAGCCCACACCTCCGATCATCCGGAAGACAAGTACTACGTCCCGCACGAGAGCCCGTGGCCGATCTACGGCTCCGCGACGCTGTTCGTCTTCATGATCGGCCTCTGTGGCTGGCTCAACGAGTGGTACGGCCCGTGGGTCTTCGCGCTCGGCTTCTTGATGCTCCTCGGCCTGTTCTTCGGCTGGTTCCACACGGTCATCGGCGAGAGCCAGCAGGGCCTCTACAACCTCCAGGTCGACAAGTCCTTCCGGATGGGGATGATGTGGTTCATCTTCTCCGAGGTCATGTTCTTCGCGGCGTTCTTCGGTGCGCTCTTCTATGCGCGGCAGCTCTCGATCCCCTGGCTCGGGGGCGAAGGCGTCAAGATCTTCACCAACCAGCTGCTCTGGCAGGACTTCCAGAATGCGTGGCCGACCAACGGCCCCGCCAAGCTGGGCCCCCGCGAGGACGGCAGCTTCGAGACCATCCCTGCCTTTGGCCTGCCGGCGATCAACACCGCGATCCTGCTGCTGTCGGGCGTCACGCTGACGATCGCCCACCATGCGATGCAGGAGGGCAAGCGCGGCACGCTGAACCTCTTCCTCGCGATCACCTTCATCCTGGGATTCATCTTCCTCGGGCTGCAGGCCGAGGAGTACATCCACGCCTACACCGAGCTCGGGCTGACACTGTCCACCGGCATCTACGGTTCGACGTTCTTCATGCTGACCGGCTTCCACGGCTTCCACGTGTTCCTCGGTGCCGTGATGCTGGTCATCATCTGGCTGCGCACCATGAAGGGCCACTTCACCCCGAACCGGCACTTCGGCTTCGAGGCGGTCGCCTGGTACTGGCATTTCGTCGACGTCGTCTGGCTCGGCCTGTTCGTCTTCGTCTACTGGGTCTGACCCACGGCACGCCGGTGCAGGAGCCGTCTCTCGAGCTCCTGCACCGCCTGCGCCGCGGCCCGCGGCGCGCCCTCGGGGCCGCCGTCCCCGTGTCCGAACACTGCCAGCGGCGCTGACCCGAGCCGCTGCGTCAGCGTCTCGATGTTCTCGTCACACAGGGCAAACGCGGGTGCGATCCGGTTGGCGACCCAGCCGGCGAGCTCCAGGCCAGAGCCGCGAATCGCCGCCGCGCTCAGCATGGCGTGATTCAGGCAACCGAGCCGCATCCCGACCACCAGCACGACCGGCAGACCGAGCGCCACGGCGATGTCCGCCATCGTCCGCTCGTCGTCGATCGGGGCGAGCCAGCCGCCCGCCCCTTCCACGAGCAGCCAGTCTGAGCCGCGCGCCAGCGTAGCCACGGCCTCGACGACCGGACCCAGCTCGATCCGCCGGCCTGCAGCCCGGGCTGCCAGGTGCGGCGATGCCGGAAGCTCCAGGCACCATGGGTTCACGAGCTCGTACGCGGCGTCGCTGCCGGACGCGGCGATCAGCGCCAGCGCGTCCTCGTTGCGCAACCCCGCGGGCGTTCGCTCCGCGCCCGCCGCCACCGGCTTGCACACCGCGACGCGCCGCCCTGCCGCGCGCGCCGCGGCGACCATCCGCGTGCTCACCCAGGTCTTGCCGACTTCCGTGTCAGTCCCGGCAATGAATACCCCAGGCCTCATGGTCGCTCCCGCCGTCGAACCCGATCGAGCGGGATCACCGTTTCCCCGGCCCGAGCCGCCGGGTAGCCCTCGGGCGCGAATCCCGCGGCATGGATCACCTCCCAGGTCGCCGGCAGTCCTGCCGGCTCCCGCAGCGCTTCATATGCGCGCTGCATCGCCACCAGCCGGCCCCGCCCCGTCAGGCCGCGGGCGCGCCCGGACAGGGCGTTGCGCGCGCCGATCTGCTTGATCTCCCGCATCAGCGTGCGCGCGTCGGGGTAATGCCGGACCAGCCGGTCCACATCCAGCACCGGCTCGGCGAATCCCGCGCGGGCCATCGCGCTGCCGACGTCGTGCACGTCGATGAACGGGTTCACGTGCTCGCCTGCGTCCGCTGCGCCCCACGCGCCGCGCAGCTCCCGCAGGGTATCGGGGCCGAAGCTCGCGAACACCAGCAACGCGCCCGGGCGCATCACCCGGCGCAGCTCGCGCAGCGCGGCGTCGAGATCGTCGCACCACTGCAGCATCAGGCTGCTGAAGATCAGGTCCACGCTCGCATCCGCGAGCGGCAACCGACAGACATCCGCGGCGACCCGCGCGAAGGGTCGGCCGAAACGGCCACCCAGGACACGATCGCGCCAGCGCATGCGCCGCCCCGCCTCGGCCAGCATTCCCGGAGCGAGGTCAACCGCCAGCACCAGTGCGCCGGGGAACCGATCCTTCAGCGCGCGTGCCGCGTGTCCGGTACCCGCCCCGGCGTCGAGCACCACGCGCGGGTCGAGCCGGAAATGCCCGAGCCGCTCGAGGACCTCCGCGCGCACCTCACGCTGCAGCCCGGCCGCGGCGTCGTAGGCCCCGCTGGCCCGATCGAACGCGCGTGCCACCGCGGCGCGGTCGAGCACGCGGGGTGGATCCGGCGGCAGTGACGGGCTCATGGCGCCGCCTGCCCCGACTCGAGGTTCGCGAGGAAGCGCTGCATCGGTGTCGCGAACTCCGTCTCGTGTGAAAGGAAGGGCGCGTGACCGCAGCGTGCGAGCTCGACGAACTCCCCGCGCGGCAAGGCCGCCGCGAGCGCCTGCGAAGCCCGCGGGTGCACGACACGGTCGTATTGGCCGGCAACCACCAGCGAGGGCGCGGGTATCGCAGGAAGCAGGGCGCGAAGGTCACCCGAGTGCAGCAGAGCGAGCGACCGTGCGAGCACGCCCGGCGGACACTCGCCGTGGCCCGCGAGCGCGCGCTGCAGGGCCACGAGTGCCTCGTGCGCATTGCGGCTGCCGCGCACCTGCAGCTCGAGGAAATCGCGCACCGTGCTGCGCCAGTCCTGCTGGAGCGCCTGGGAGAACCCCTCGAGGACCTCCGGCGTGCCCCCCCAGGGCCAGTCCGCCGCCGCGGCGAATCGCGGGGTCGCCGACACCAGCGTCAGGGACGCGACCCGCTCGGGCGCACGCGCCGCGATCGCGATCGCCAGCTGCGCACCCAGCGACCAGCCCAGCAGGTGGGCCCGCGCCGGCATCGCGCCGAGCAGCCATTCCGACACGGCCTCGAGCGTCCAGCCTCGCTCGGCCAGCTCCGCCGGCTCACCGCTCCGGCCGTGGCCCGGCAGGTCGATGCGTCGCACCTCGAACTGCCCGGAGAGCCGCGCGGCGAGCGCGTCGAACACGCGCAGGTTCAGCCCCCAGCCGTGCAGCATGACCAGCGACGCGCCGCGACCGTCGCGCTCGACCCAGGGCGCGCCAGGCGTCACGACCTTGCCCCAGCGCCCGATGCGCCTTCGCAGGCTTCCTCGAGTGCCGCCAGCAGTCGCTCGACCTCCGCCTCGGAGTGCGCTGCGGACAACGTGACGCGCAGCCGCGCGCTGCCTTCCGGGACTGTCGGTGGCCGGATCGCCGCGACCCAGATGCCGCGCTCGCGCAGTCTCCGGCTCGCTTCCACCGCGGCGCCCGCGGACCCGACGATCACGGGCTGGATGGGCGTGCGGGAGGGAGCCAGCGGCAGCCCGCGTCGCCTCGCGCCTTCCGTGAACCGGGCCACGAGGGCGGCGAGCCGCTCCCGTCGCCAGCCCTGCTCCCGCAGCAGCCGCAGCGCCGCCCGCGTCGCCGCGGCCACCGGCTGCGGCAGCGCGGTCGTGTAGATGTAGGTGCGCGCGCGCTGGATCAGCAGTTCGATGAGCGCGGCGTCGCCCGCCACGAAGGCGCCGAAGCTGCCGAGCGCCTTGCCGAGCGTGCCCACGAGCACCGGGACCTCGCGGACACCGAGCCCGAAATACTCGCAGCAGCCCGCGCCCGTGGCGCCGAGCACGCCGAGCCCGTGTGCGTCGTCGACGACCAGCCACGCGCCGTGCGTGGTCGCGGCGGCTGCCAGCGCCGGCAACGGCGCGATGTCGCCGTCCATGCTGAACACGCCGTCGGTCATCAGCAGCGTTCCTGCCGCGGGATAGCCTGCGGCGTGCTCCGCCATTTGCCGGTTGGCGGATATCGCGTCGGCGTGCGGATAGCGGCCAAACCTGCGCGTGCGCGCCAGCAGCCCTGCGTCGATCAGCGAGGCGTGGTTCAGCCGGTCCTCGAGCACCAGGTCGTCGCGCTCCGCGAGTGCCGCCGCCACGCCGAGGTTGGCCATGTAGCCGGTGGAGAACAGCAGCGCCCGCTCGCGGCCCGTGAACTCGGCGAGCTCGTGCTCGAGCGCCTCGTGCTCGGCGCCGTGACCGCTGACGAGGTGCGATGCTCCCGCCCCCGCGCCGGTGCGCGCCGCGCACTCCGCCATCGCCGCCGCCAGGACCGGATGGCGTGCGAGCCCTAGGTAGTCGTTGCTGCAGAAGTTCAGCAGCGGCTGTGCTTCGGCAACGACCCGGCTCCGGCGCAGGCCCCGCGCGTCGACGTCCGCCAGCGCCGCAGCGACCGCTTCAGGCGTGCAGCGCACCGGCGGCGGCCTCGGCTGTCGGACGCACGCCGAGCCGGTCGAGGAGCCGGCGGTCATGCTCCACGTCAGGGTTGCCGGTGGTCAGCAGCTTCTCGCCGTAGAAGATCGAGTTGGCGCCCGCCATGAATGCCAGCGCCTGCAGCTCGTCGGACATCTGCTCGCGGCCGGCCGAGAGGCGCACGGCCGCCCGCGGCATCACGATGCGCGCCACGGCGATGGTGCGGATGAAATCGAACGGATCGACCGGCGCCGCGCCCGCCAGCGGCGTGCCCGGCACCGCGACCAGCTGGTTGATCGGCACGCTCTCCGGATGCTCGGGCAGGTTCGCCAGCACCTGCAGCATCCGCGCGCGGTCGCGCGTGGTCTCGCCCATGCCCACGATCCCGCCGCAGCAGACGTTGATGCCCGCGCCGCGCACCGCCTCGAGCGTGTCGAGGCGATCCTGGAACTCGCGGGTCGTGATGACCTTGTCGTAGTACTCGGGCGAGGTGTCGATGTTGTGGTTGTAGTAGTCGAGGCCCGCGTCCTTCAGCTCACGCGCCTGTTCCGGCGTCAGCATGCCGAGCGTGGCGCAGCTCTCCAGTCCCAGCGCCTTGACCTCGCGGATCATCGCCGACACGACTGCAATGTCGTGGGGCTTCGGCGAGCGGAACGCTGCTCCCATGCAGAAGCGGGTGGCCCCCGCCTCGCGTGCGGCGCGGGCGCGATCGGCCACGTCCTGCACCGCCATCAGCTGCTCGCGGTCGAGCCCCGTCTCGTAGCGGATGCTCTGCGGGCAGTACGCGCAGTCCTCCGGGCAGGCCCCGGTCTTGATCGACAGCAGCGTGCTCATCTGCACCGTGTTCGGCTCGTGATGGGCGCGGTGCACCCGCTGCGCCTCGAACAGCAGATCCTGGAAGGGCAGGGCGAACAGCGCCTCGACGTCCTCGATCGCCCAGTCGTGGCGGATCGTGCCGGGGGCGGCGTGGGCAGCGTGGGCGGCAGCGGCCTGGCTGGCAGCGGCCGGGGATTCGGTCTGGGGCATCGCGTATTTCCGTGGGAAGTCGGGAGATTGGGCGCTGCGCGGCACGGCGGGACATCCCGCAAGCTCGCCGCTATCGGAGGCGCAATGTTCGACGGTGACCCGATGGGCGTCAACCCGCGCGGCTTGGCCAAGTCGACAATCCAGATCCTCCGGCAACGGAGCGCCGCGCTGCCGCCCATCCGCCGGGCCGTCGACTGGCTGGCCCCGCCGCGCTGCGTGGCCTGTGGCCAGCCGGGCGACCTGGGCAGCGTCGACCTGTGCGCCTGCTGTGCCCGCGTGCTGCCCTGGGCGGCGGAAGGCATCGCGCCCTTGCGCTACGAGGACCCTGTGGGAAGCGGTCTGCGGGCGCTCAAATACGGTGGCGATCGGCGCCCCGCGCGCGTCTTCGGCGCGCTGCTCGCGGCGCACCTGCTCCGCCACGGGCCGCCGCAGGCACTGGTCCCAGTGCCGCTTCACCCGCAGCGTCAGCTCGATCGCGGCTACAACCAGGCGGAGCTGATCGCCCGGGAGGCGGCGTGCTGGTTGCGGGTTCCCGTTCTGCCGCGCCTGTTGCTACGCACCCGGCACACGGCGTCCCAGGCCCGCCTGCCCGCCGCGGAGCGCCGTGCCAACGTCGAAGGCGCCTTTGCGGCCGCGCCTGGGGCGGCTCGGGCCATCGCAGGGTATCGCTTGCGTCACGTCGCCGTGATCGATGACGTCTGGACCACCGGCGCAACGATATCGTCTGCAGCGGACCCTTTGTGCCGCCTCGGGCTCGATCGGGTCGACCTGCGCAGTGTCGCATTCGCACGGGCGTCGGAAAACCTGACAACAGCCCCGGACCGGCCCGGGCCTTCCGCCCCCTGACCTGCCGAGTCGGTCACAGTTCCGTCCCGCCATGATTTGACAGTAACAGCGCTCCGGGCACCTCGTGGCGTCGCCTGCCGGATTCCCGGTCCGCGGCGTGCCAGTTCGTCGGGAAAATTGACGATTCCTGCGGTGCACGGTGCCTGGAAATGACGCAAGTCCATGTATTTTTTGGAGTTAGCAGAGTTGGCCCGAAACCTGCTTCGTCAGGCCCAAGGTTGCTCCGCCCGTTGAGCCGCCGCGAGTCACGGAACTCGAGTCCAAAAAAGCTAGGGGAATACCGCGCGGGCTGCGAGCGATTGCAGCCCGCGCGATGCTTTCAGGGGGTAGGCGCGAGCTGGAGTCAGCGCCAGGCGTAGTCGGCCGCGATCCCCAAAAACACCGCCAGCCCGACGTAGTTGTTGTTCAGGAACGCCGCGAAGCAGGCTTCGCGCGAGCGCCCCCGGATCTGCCACTGCTGCCAGGCGAACAGCCCGGCCACCGCCACCAGGCCAACGGCATGGGGGGCCCCGAGCTCCGCTGATCTTCCTATCAGCACCAGGCCACCGATCATGATCGCCTGCATGACGCCGATGGCGATCCGGTCCATGTCGCCGAACAGCAGGGCGGTCGACCGGATGCCGATGCGTCGATCGTCGTCGCGATCGACCATCGCATAGAGGGTGTCGTAGATGCCGGCCCACAGCACCGTGACCAGGAACACCAGCCAGCCGAGCCGCGGAACGCTGCCGGCCTGCGCCGCGAACGCCATCGGGACCGCCCACCCGAACGCGATCCCGAGGTAGAGCTGCGGCGCAGGGAAGAAGCGCTTGAAGAACGGATAGCTCGCCGCCAGGGCAGCACCGACGAACGACATCCGGAAGGTCAGCGAATCCAGCTGGAGGGCGAGCAGGAAGGCCGCGAGCATGAGCACGCCGAACACCGCCAGCGCCTCGTAGGGCGAGACCCGGCGCGCAGCCAGCGGGCGGTCCCGCGTGCGCGCCACGTGTGGGTCGAAGTCGCGGTCCGCGAAATCGTTGATCACGCAGCCCGCCGAACGCATCAGCACGGTACCGACGAGGAAGATCGCCAGCAGCCGCAGGTCCGGGACACCGTCCGCCGCCAGCCACAGGGCCCACAGCGCCGGCCAGAGCAGCAGCAGCGTTCCGATCGGGCGGTTCAGCCGTGTCAGCAAAGCATATTCGTGCAGGCTGCGGCGCAGGCGGCGCCAGCGCAGCTCGCCGCGTCCCGGCGCGGGCGGGGAAGCAGGCGCGGCCCCGCTCACGGTGGCGCCGCGATCGCGGGCAGGAAGACCTCGAACAGGTCGAAGCCGAGCCATGCGGCCGCGCCTTCGCCGGCCTGGAAGGTCGAGCGCCGCACCCACAGGGCCTGCGGCGGCAGTCCAGCGACCTCGAGTGCCCGGCGAACCACGCAGGTGTCGGCGGGCAGCCGCGCGAAGGCGAAATCGGAGCGCGAGACGCCACCCCGCGCCGCGAGCGCCTCGCCCAGCGACAGGCTGCCGATTCGCGCCAGCCACGGATGGGCCGCGAGTGTCGTGGCCGGCACTTCCGTCCGCGCGTAGAGCCAGGTCATCTCGCCGCAGCCCATCGAGATCTCGCGCAGATGGCCGCCGTCCGGAGTGGCCCGTTCGCCCAGCACCTGCATGCGGTACCCCACGCCTGCTGCCTCGCGGATGCGCTGGGTCAGCAGCCCCGGCGTCAGCAGCCAGCTTCGCAGGCGGTCGTGACCCTCATAGCAGCCAAGCGCAGTGCCTGGCAGCCACATGGCCGTCGGCGGGACGGCGGGCGCCGGGCCCCCCGGCGCTGCCGTATCGCCGTCGTCGGCGCGGAGTTCGGCGCCGTGCTCAGCCGACGCGGCCGTATCGTTCATCGCTTCCGATCCATCGGGCGGACAGGTGCGCGATTCTATCCGCATGCTGGGCCCGCAGCAGTTCCGCCGCGGACTGCACCGCCGGCAGCAGGTCCGCGTCGCGCGCGAGATCCGCCACGCGCATCCGCGCGAGCCCGGTCTGCCGGGTGCCCAGCAGCTCGCCGGGGCCCCGCAGCTCCAGGTCGCGCTGCGCGATCACGAAGCCGTCGTTGCTGTCGCGGATCGTCTCGAGGCGCGCCCGGGCCAGTGCGCCGAGCGGTGGCCGGTAGAGCAGCACGCAGCTGCTCTCGTGGCTCCCGCGGCCCACGCGACCGCGCAGCTGGTGCAGCTGGGCGAGGCCCATCCGTTCCGCATTCTCGATCACCATGAGCGTGGCGTTCGGCACGTCGACGCCGACCTCGATGACCGTGGTGGCGACCAGCAGCTGGATCCGGCCGGCCTTGAAGGCCAGCATCGCGGCCTCCTTCGCCTTCGGGGGCATGCGGCCGTGCACCAGCCCGACCGAGAGTCCGGGCAGCGCCTCGGCCAGGGTCGCCGCCGTGTCCTCCGCCGCCTGGCACATCAGTTCCTCGGATTCCTCGATCAGCGGGCAGACCCAGTAGGCCTGTCGGCCGCTGCGGCATGCCGCCTCGATGCGGGCGACCACTTCGTGCCGGCGCGTCTCCGCCGCCACGACCGTCCTGACGGGCGTGCGCCCGGGCGGCAGCGCGTCGATCACCGAGACGTCGAGGTCGGCGTAGGCGGTCATGGCGAGCGTGCGCGGGATCGGTGTCGCCGTCATGATCAGCTGGTGCGGTTCCCGTCCTTGCTGGCGACCCTTGTCCGAGAGCCGCAGCCGCTGCTGCACGCCGAAGCGGTGCTGCTCGTCGACGATCACCAGCGCCAGCTCGCGGAACTCGACGCCCTCCTGGAACAGCGCGTGGGTGCCGACGACGAGCGCCGCCTCGCCGGATGCGGTGGCCTCCAGCCCGCTGCGCCGGGTGCGTGCCGGTTGCGAGCCCGTGACCAGCGCCACCGTGACGCCGAGCGGGCGGAACCACGCGTCGAGGTTGCGAAAGTGCTGCTCGGCCAGCAGCTCCGTCGGCGCCATCAGCGCGGCCTGCCGGCCACTGCCGATGGCCCGCGCCGCGGCCGCCGCAGCCACGACCGTCTTGCCGCAACCGACGTCGCCCTGAACCAGCCGTGCCATGGGGCGCGGTGAGCCGAGGTCCCGGTCCACTTCGTCCAGCGCGCGGCGCTGCGCGCCCGTCAGGGGAAACGGCAGCCCTGCCACGAAGCGTTGCTCGAGCCCGGCGGCGTCGTCGAGCGGCCAGGCGGGTTCCGACTGGGCATCCTCGCGCACCTGCCGCAGTGCCAGCTGGTGCGTCAGCAGTTCCTCGAAGGCCAGGCGCCGCTGCGCCGGATGCCTCCCTTCCTCGAGGGTCTCGAGCTGCGCGTCGCGTGGCGGCCGATGCATGTAGACCAGGGCGTCGCGCAGCGACGGCAGGCCGAGTGGCGCCACGATGGCCGGCGGCAGCCAGTCGGGCACGCCGTCCGCCTCCAGTTCGCGCAGCGCCTGGGCGACCAGTGCCCGCAGGCGCCCCTGGGTGACTCCCTCGGTGGTGGGATAGATCGGCGTCAGGGTCTCGTCGGGTGGCGCGTCCCCGGGCGCCGCCCGGCGATACTCCGGGTGCACCATCTCGAGCCCCATGGGTCCGCGCCGTACCTCGCCGAAGCAGCGGATCCGGGTGCCCCGTGCCAGGCTCTGCTGCTGCGCACCGGAGAAATGGAAGAAGCGCAGCGTCAGGAAGCCCGACCCGTCGGCAAGGCGACAGAGCAGCTGGCGCCGCCGGCGGAACGCGACCTCGGTCAGCTGCACCTCGCCCTCCGTCACGGCACGGGTGCCTGCCACGAGGCCGCCGATCGGCTGGACCCGGGTCCGGTCCTCGTAGCGCGAGGGCAGCAGGAACAGCAGGTCCTGCACGCGGCGCACGCCGAGGGCGGCGAGCCGCCCCGCCAGCGCGTCGCCCACGCCGCGCAGCGCGGTGACGGGGCGCTGCCCGCGATCCTCGCTCAATCGACGTGCAGGATGCACTCGACCTCGACGCGCGCACCGCGGGGAAGCTGCGCGACGCCGACGGCCGCGCGCGCGGGCCAGGGTTCCGGGAAGTACTCCTCCATGATGGTGTTCACCGTCGCGAAGTGTGCGAGGTCGGTCAGGAACACGGTGACCTTGACCGCATCGGCGAGCGAACCGCCCGCCGCCTTCGCGATCGCCGCGAGGTTGTCGAACACGCGGCGGATCTCGACGTCGATCTCCCCGGAAACCAGGGTCCCCGTGGCCGGGTCGAGCGGGATCTGCCCCGAGACATAGACCAGGGGGCCGACGCGGACGGCCTGGGAATAGGTGCCGATCGCCCGCGGGGCGTGGTCGGTGTGGAGTGCGCGCTTGGTCATGGGGGGCCTCGCTCTGCCATCAGGTGTCTCGACTGCGGGTTGCGAGCGTGCGGGTGACCTTCAGCACCTCGGGCATTCGGCGGATCACGCGGACGATCCGCGCCAGGTGCCGCCGGTCCCGGACCTTGAGCTCGAACACGAGCTGCGAGGTCTGCGCGTCGCGCTCCTGCAGCTCGACGTGATCGATGTTGGTCTCGGTCGCCGCGATGGCCGCCGCGACGCCGGCCAGCACGCCCATGCGGTTCTCGACGTCGACCCGCAGCTCGGAGCTGAACGCACGCGACGGCGTCGCCTCCCAGGCCACGGAGATCCAGTTCTCGGGGTGCTTGCGATAGTCGTCGACGTTGGCGCAGACCTCGCGGTGCACCACGATGCCGCGGCCCGCCGAAAGGAACGCGAGGATCGGATCGCCGGGGATCGGGAAGCAGCAGCGCGCGTAGCCGACGAGCAGCCCCTCCGTGCCGGCGACGGCCAGCGGTGCCGGGCGGTCGCCGCCCTCCCGCGACACGCCGGATGCCGACGGGATCAGCCGGCGCGCCACGAGCGGCGCGAGGCGCTCGCCCAGGCCGATCTTCTCGAACAGCTCGTCGCGGTCGGTCATGCCCAGTTCGCCCAGCGTCGACGCCAGCGCGCCCTCGTCGATGTCCGGCAGCGACAGCTTGAACTCGGCCAGCGCCTGGTTGACGAGCCGCTGCCCCAGCTCGATGGCCTCGGACCGACGCAGGCTCTTGAGGTACTGCCGGATGGCCGTGCGCGCCTTGGCCGTGACCACGAAATTCACCCACGACGGGTTCGGGATCGCGCCCCGCGCGGTGACGATCTCGATCGTCTGGCCGTTGCGCAGGACCGTGCGCAGCGGAGACAGCCGGCGGTCGACCTTGGCGGCGACGCAGCGGTTGCCGACGTCGGTGTGCACCGCGTAGGCGAAATCGACGACGGTCGCACCACGAGGCAGGCGGAGGATCTTGCCCTTGGGCGTGAACACGTAGACCTTGTCGGGGAACAGGTCGACCTTGACGCTCTCGAGGAACTCCTCGGAGCTGCCCGCGTCCTGCATCGACACGAGGTTCGCCAGCCACTCGCGGGCGCGTTCCTGCTCGGTCACGGGGTTTTCATCGCCGGCCTTGTACTTCCAGTGCGCGGCGATGCCCGATTCGGCGATCTTGTGCATGTCGTCGGTGCGGATCTGCACCTCGATGGGCATGCCGTTGGGGCCGAACAGGGTGGTGTGCAGGGACTGGTAGCCGTTGACGCGCGGGATCGCGATGTAGTCCTTGAAGCGGCCCGGCATCGGCTTGTAGATGGCGTGCACGACGCCCAGGGCGCGGTAGCAGGTATCGGCGCGGTCGACGACCACGCGGAGCCCGTAGACGTCGACGATCTCGTTCAGCGCGATGCGCTTGCGCAGCATCTTGCGATAGATGCTGTAGAGGTGCTTCTCGCGGGATTCGACGCGGGCCTCGATGCCGGCCTTTTCCAGCGCGAGGCGCATCTGGCCGGCGATCTTCGACAGGAACTCCTTCTGGTTGCCCCGGGCGCGCTTCAGCGCGCGCTCGAGCACGCGGTAGCGCTGCGGGTGCAGCGCGCGGAAGCCCAGGTCTTCCAGTTCCAGCTTGAGCGTATAGAGCCCGAGCCGCTCGGCGAGAGGCGCGTAGATGTCGAGCGTCTCGCGTGCGATCGCGCGCCGCCGGGGCGGCGACATGCCCTCGATGGTGCGCATGTTGTGGAGACGGTCGGCCAGCTTGACGAGGATGACGCGCAGGTCGCGCACCATCGCCAGCAGCATCTTGCGGAAGGACTCCGCCTGGGCCTCCTCGCGGCTCTTGAACTTGATCTGGTCGAGCTTGGTGACGCCGTCGACGATTTCGGCGACCGTTTCGCCAAAGCGCGTGGCGAGTTCGGCCTTCGCGACCGGGGTGTCCTCGATGACGTCATGGAGGATCGCCGCGACGATGGTGTCGGCGTCGACGCGAAGCCCCGCGAGGATCTCGCCGGCGGCCACCGGGTGGGCGATGTAGGGCTCGCCGGTCTTGCGCTTCTGTCCGCGGTGGGCGTTGGCGCCGAACTCGGCGGCGAGGCGGATCCGCTCGACCTGGTCAGCCGGCAGGTAGCTGCCAGCGGCGCTCAGCAGATCCCTTAGGCCCGGGGTCCTGCGGGAACCGCCGGGCAGGAAGCCGAGGAGCGTCTCGGCATAGTCCAATCAGTCCCCGAGGCCGAACTGCGGCGCACGGAAGCCCGGGTCGGGTTCCATGATGTCCGGCAGCAGCGGCGCCGGCGGCTCGGGTGCCGGCTCGGGCTCCATGAGCATCTCGGGGGTGATGTTGCCGGCGGCGATCTCGCGCAGCGCGACGACGGTGGGCTTGTCGTTCTCCCAGGCCACGGTGGCCTCGGCGCCGTTGGCGAGCCGCCGCGCGCGCTGCGAGGCCAGCAGGACGAGCTGGAAGATGTTGTCGACGTTCTGGAGACAGTCTTCGACCGTGATGCGCGCCATGCGTAGCCTCCGGGCAACCCGGGATCAGCAGAAAGGTCGTTAAGTATACGGCCCTTAAGGGCTTTTACGCCAGTAGCCCGGCCAGCAGGGGGCGCAGTGCTGGCCGGTCGGCGCGCAGGTCGCCCGCCTCGCCGGCGACGATGCGCCGCAGCTCGCCGAGGGCGGCCTCGAAGTCGTCGTTGACGACGACGTAGTCGAACTCGGCGTAGTGCGACATGTCGTCCACCGCGTCGCGCAGGCGCCGGGCGATGACCTCGTCGCTGTCGGTCCGCCGGTTGCGCAGGCGCTGCTCCAGCGCCTCGCGCGAGGGCGGCAGCACGAAGATGCTGGTGCAGCCGGGGGCGCGCGAGCGCACCTGGCGGGCGCCCTGCCAGTCGATCTCGAGGATCACGTCATAGCCGGCGCCGAAGGCCGCGTCGAGCGCGCCGCGGCTGGTGCCGTAGTAGTTGTCGAAGACCGGCGCGTATTCCAGGAAACCTTCTGCCGCGATCATCTCGCGGAAGCGCTCGACGCTGACGAAGTGGTAGTCGCGCCCATCGACCTCGGTGGGGCGCCGCGGCCGGGTCGTATGCGAGACGCAGACGCGCAGCCCCGGCTCGCGCTGCAGCAGCGCCTTGACGAGGCTGGTCTTGCCCGCGCCCGACGGCGCGGCGATGACGAACAGTCGGCCACCATTCATGGGGCGGTGAGGCTACCACGCCCGCTGTCATCCGGCCGTCGCACCAGTCCGATACGCTGCTGCCCGCACGCATCCTGCGGAGTCGCCATGCCTGCCCGTTCCTGGCCGAACCGCCCCGCCGTCCTGCTGTCGATTGCAGTCGCGTCCTGGAGTTCGGCCCCCGTCTCGGCCCAGACGCCTGACCCGGCGGCGGCCGCGGCCCCCGGCAGTGCCATCTTCATCCACCCCGACGGCATGGGCGCCAACACGTGGATGGCCGTGCGGCTTGCACAGGTTGGCCCGGACGGGCGCCTGGCCTGGGACCGCCTGCCGCAGGCTGCGGTCTATGTCGGGCCGATGCGCGATCGCGTGCATGCCAGCTCGGACGGCGGTGCCACCACCCACGCCTGGGGCGTGCGGGCCGAGGTCGACAGCTACGGCATGATCGGCGGCCGCGCGATTCCGGCCGCGCGCTCGGGCGCGCCGCTGTCGTTGATGCGCGAGGCGATGGCCGCCGGCAAGGCCGTCGGCCTCGTCAATACGTCGACTGTCACCGAGCCCGGCACAGGGGCCTTCCTGGCGACCGTGCCCGACACCGATGACGATGCCGCCATCGCCGCGCAGATCCTCGAGGCGCGGCCGCAGGTGATCCTCGGCGGAGGCGAGAGCTGGTTCCTGCCGGCCGGTGCGAAGGGCGCCCACGGTCCCGGCGCCCGCAGGGACGGTCGGGACCTGCTGGCCGAGGCCCGCGCTGCGGGCTACCGGATCGTGCGCACGCGCGCGGAGCTGCTGGCGCTCGAGGCGCCGCCTCCGGGTCAGCCGGTGCCGCGCGTACTCGGCCTGTTCGCGGCCGACACGCTCTTCGTGGAGGGCAGCGAGGCGTCCCTCGCACGACGCGGTCGCAGCGCTTTTCCGGCGGGTGTGCCGCGCTTCGACGAGATGATGGCCGTCGCCCAGCGGCTGCTGGCCGGTGCGCCTCAGGGGTTCCTGCTCGTGGGCAACGAGGAGACGACAGACAATCTGGGCGGTGACCACAACGCTTCGGCCGTCCTCGAGGCCGGCGCCGGCGCCGACCGCGCAATCGCCGCGGCCCTGGAACTCGCCGCCCGCGACCCGGGGCTCACCGTGGTGGTCGCGTCCGACTCCGACTGTGGCGGCCTGTTGGCGCGCGGCCAGGATCTGCCCGCCAGGGGCCCGTTGTGGGCCGCGCCGGACCGCGAGGGCCGGCGGCTGCCGTTCGCGATCACGTGGGCCGCGGCCAACGACGGCGCAGGCGGCCTGGTCGCCCGCGGTGCCGGGCCGGGCGCCGCGCTGATCCGCGGCACGATCGACTCGACCGACGTCTACCGGGCGCTGTACCTGGGGCTGTTCGGCCGGGAGCTGCCCTGACCGCTGCCCCCGCTACTCGACGTTCTGCACCTGCTCGCGCAGCTGCTCGACCAGCACCTTCATGTCGACGGCGAGCCGGGTGGTGTCGAGGTCCTGCGACTTCGACGACAGCGTGTTGGCCTCGCGGGCGAGTTCCTGCATCAGGAAGTCGAGCCGGCGGCCGGCGGGCTCGCTGCCAGCCACCACGCGGCGGATCTCGGTGAGGTGGCCGTCGAGCCGGTCGAGCTCCTCGGCGACGTCGAGCCGCTGCAGCAGCAGCACCACTTCCTGCTCGAGTCGCGCCGGGTCGAGCTGCGACGACAGCTCGGCGAGGCGCTCCTCGAGGCGCCGCCGCACGCGCGCCTGCACCTCGGGCAGCCGCGCCCGGACGCCCGCGACCAGGGCCTCGAGCGCTGCGCAGCGCTGCTCGATGACCTCGGCGAGGTGCGCGCCCTCGCGCGCGCGCGCCGCCGCGAGCTCGGCCAGCACGCCGGCGAACAGGCTGCGGCAGGCTGCGGCGAGGCTCTCCGCGTCGGGTGCATCGTCGCGGATCACGCCGGGCCAGCGCAGCACGTCGACCAGGTTCACCGTGGCGCTGCCCGGCGCCAGCGTGCCGACTTGCCGCAGGCGTCCGAGCAGCCGCTCGAGCGCCCGGTCGTCGACGAGCAGCTGCCGCTCGGCCTCGTGGGCCACGCGCAGGTGGAGGGTGCAGTCGACCTTGCCGCGGCGCAGCGTGCGCCCAAGCTGCTGGCGCAGCTCGGGTTCGAGCGAGCGGAGCTCCTCGGGAAGGCGGAAACCCGGCTCGAGGTAGCGGTGGTTCACGCTGCGCAGCTCGCAGGCGAGCTGCCCGAAGGTGCCGCTCGCCTCGCCGCGTGCGAAGCCGGTCATGCTGGTGATCATGGTGGGGCCGCCGGCAGTGCGCGAGCCTGAGGCTCAGTGTATAAAGCGCGGCAGTCTATCCCAACGCCGGTGGGCGCGTTGCGCCTCGAATACGCCGAAACCAGCCTGATCGGTGGCCGCCAGGACAACCAGGATCGGTGCGCGCTCGCGGTTACGCCGGGCAGCGCGCTCCTCGTCGTGGTCGATGGCATGGGTGGGCATGCCGCTGGTGCGCTCGCCGCCGCCACCGCCTGTGATTCGCTGGTCGGGGCGTTCTGGAAAGCGTCGCGGCCGCTGTTCGACCCGCTGGGCTTCCTCCACCGGCAGATGGGCGAGGCGCATGACGCCGTCACCCGGCTCGGCGAGGCCATGCCGATCGAGCACCGGCCTCGCGCCACCATCGCCGCCTGTGTCGTGCAGGGCGATTCCGCCTACTGGTCCCACGTCGGCGACAGCCGCGTCTACCACATCCGCCGCCAGGCGATCCTCGAGCGTACGCGGGACCACAGCCACGTGGAGTTCCTGATCCGCGAAGGCGTGATCTCGGCGGACCAGGCGCTGACCCACCCGATGCGCAACTACGTCGAGTGCTGCCTCGGCGGCGAGCAGATGCTGCCCGAGATGTCGCAGTCGGGACGCCGCCGGCTCGAGCCCGGCGACGTGATCCTGCTCTGCTCGGACGGTCTCTGGGGGCCGCTCGACGACGCTGCGCTGGCCTGTGCCTGGGCGCAACGCGGCGAGCCGCTCGACCTGGCGCTGGGGGCGCTGGCCGCACGGGCCATCGATGCTGCGGGGCCGCTCGCTGACAACACCACCGGCGTCGTGCTGCGCTGGTCCGGGAGGGATTGATGTACCGTCGACCGAGTGGCCGCGCCGCCGATGCGTTGCGCGACGTGCGCTTCGAGCGCGGCTTCACGCGCCACGCCGAGGGCTCCGTGCTCGTCGCCTTCGGCGACACCCGCGTGTTGTGCACCGCCACGATCGAGGACGGCGTGCCGGGCTTCCTGCGCGGCCGCGGGCAGGGCTGGGTCACCGCCGAGTACGGCATGCTGCCGCGCGCCACGCACACCCGCTCGCCGCGCGAGGCGGCCAAGGGCAAGCAGAGCGGGCGCACCCAGGAGATCCAGCGGCTGATCGGCCGCAGCCTGCGCTCGGTCATGGACATGGCCGCCCTCGGCGAGCGCACCGTGACGCTCGACTGCGACGTGCTGCAGGCCGACGGCGGCACGCGCACCGCGGCGATCACCGGCAGCTACGTCGCGCTCGTCGACGCCTGCGCGGCGCTGGTCGCGCGCGGTGCGTTGCGTGCCTCGCCGCTGCACGGCCAGGTCGCCGCGGTCTCGGTGGGGATCTGTGGCGGACTGCCGGTGCTGGACCTCGACTACGCCGAGGATTCCAGCGCCGAGACCGACATGAACGTCGTGATGAAGGACGGTGGTGCCTTCGTCGAGATCCAGGGGACGGCCGAGGGCCACGCGTTCCGCCGCGACGAACTCGACGCGCTGCTCGGCCTCGCGGCGGCCGGCATCGATCGGCTGCACGCCCTGCAGCGCGCCGTGCTGCAGGCGTCGTCACGGTGACGGGGTCGCTGCGGTGAGGGGAGCGCGGTGGTGAAGGTGGTGCTCGCCACCGGCAACGCCGGCAAGCTGCGCGAATTCGCCGAACTGCTCGCGCCGGCGGGGCTCGAGTTCCTGCCGCAGTCCGCGCTCGGGATCGAGCCGCCCGAGGAAACCGGCGAGACCTTCCGCGACAACGCCCTGCTGAAGGCGCGCCATGCAGCGCGGCTCGCGGGCGCCGCGGCAATGGCCGACGACTCCGGCCTGGAGGTCGACGCGCTCGGCGGCGCGCCCGGGGTGCGATCCGCCCGCTACGCCGGGCCCGGCGCGACCGACGCCGCCAATCTCGCCAAGCTGCTCGATGCCATGCGCGAGGTGCCGGACGGCGCCCGCGCCGCACGCTTCCGCTGCGTCATCGCCTTCGTCCGCGGTGCCGATGATCCCGAGCCGGTGTTCGCGGAGGGTCGGTGGGAGGGCCGCATCCTGCGGGTGCCGCGCGGCACGGGCGGATTCGGCTACGACCCGGTGTTCGAGGACCTCGCCAGCGGGCTCAGCGCCGCCGAACTGCCGTCCGCGATCAAGCATGAGCGCAGCCACCGCGGCCAGGCGCTGCGCGGTCTGCTGCGGGCGTTGCGCGCACGATGATCCGGCCGGTGGCGCCCGGCGCGGCCGGTGCCTGGACGCCGCCGCCGCTCGCGCTCTACCTGCACTTCCCGTGGTGCGTCAGCAAGTGCCCGTACTGCGACTTCAACTCGCATGCGCTGCGGGGCGCGTTGCCGGAGGCGGACTACCTCCGCTCGCTGTCGGAGGATCTGGATCGGCAACTCGATCCCGCGGGGCCGTTGCTCGGCAGCGAGGTGCGCGGCGTGGGCGGCGTGCCGCAGGCAGGGCCGTCCTGCGGGTCCGCGCTCGCCGGCCGGCCGGTGGTCTCCGTGTTCATGGGTGGCGGCACGCCCAGCCTCTTCAGCCCGGACGCCATCGGGCGTCTGCTCGAGGCCTTGCGGCAGCGGCTGCCGTTCGCGCCGGATGCCGAGGTGACGCTCGAGGCCAACCCCGGCACGATCGAGCGCGGGCGCTTCGAGGGCTATGCGGCGGCGGGCGTCACGCGGGTCTCGCTGGGCGCGCAGAGCTTCGACGCCGGGCGCCTGGCGACGCTGGGCCGCGTCCACTCGCCCGACGACACGCGCGCGGCGGCAGAGGAGTTGCACGCGGCGGGCCTCGACAACTTCAACCTCGACCTGATGTACGCGCTGCCGGGCCAGGACGTGGATGCTGCGCTGGCCGACCTGCGCGAGGCGCTCGCGCTGGCGCCGGCCCAGATCTCCCACTACCACCTGACGATGGAGCCCGGCACGCCGTTCGCCGCCCGCCCGCCACCCGGCCTGCCCGCCGACGACGTGGCCGATCGCATCCTGGGTGCCTGCATCGAGGAGATGTCGCGGGCAGGCTACCGCCGGTACGAGATCTCGGCCTACGCACGCCCCGGCCGCGAGTGCCGCCACAACCTGGTCTACTGGACCTTCGGTGACTACCTCGGCCTCGGGGCGGGCGCACACGGCAAGCTGACGCTGCCAGGGGTTCCGACCGTAATCCGGCGCAGCGTGCTACCGCGCGACCCGCGCCGCTACGCCGCGGGCGTGAAGCCCGGTTCGGCGCGCCCGGGCCTGGTCGTCACGCCGGTCCCGCCAGAGCAGCGAGCGTTCGAATTCATGCTGAACGCGCTCCGGCTCGTCGACGGCTCCGACCCACCGACGTTCGAGTCGCGGACCGGTCTCGGCTGGGACGTGGTCGCGGCGAGCATGGAAGCCCTGGCGGCCCGCGGGTTGCTGGAACTCGACCGCGGCGCGGGGCGATTCCGGGCGAGCGAGCGCGGCATGCGGTTCCTGAACGACGTCCTGGTCGAATTCTTGCCTTCCGGGACCGGCACTTAGCGCGATCGTTGCGGCGAAAAGCAGGAACTATGCACACCAACGATCTCAGTTCACGAGAAAGAACGGATTACAGGACATATCGCGGTCCGGCTTCCACAAAGTAAACGCAAGGCATTGTTTTTTATAAAAAATGCGCGGTGATCAAATTTCGTCCAACACCGCAGAAACGTTTGTCCTGCCAGTGTTTTCAGCCCGTGGCCGAGGGTTGTTCCACAGAGTTGTCCACAGATCGTGTGGATAACGCCGCTCGGGTCCGGACGGATCCGGCCCGGCGGGGCAGCCCTTGTGTCACCTGCGGGTGGCCGCTAGACTGCGCGCCCTTTTTCCATTCCAGCGCGAACCGGAAGGCCGGCCATGAAGCCCTCGATCCACCCCGAGTACAAGCAGATCACGGTCAACTGCTCCTGCGGCAGCACCTTCCAGACTCGCTCCACTGGCGGCGACCTCAGCCTCGAGGTCTGCTCGAGCTGCCACCCGTTCTACACGGGCAAGCAGAAGATCGTCGACACCGCCGGTCGCGTCGACAAGTTCCGGAAGAAGTACGCCGCCGCGGGCGCTGCCACGCGCTGATCGCGATGTCCGGCGCCAGGCGCCGGAACTTCTGCTAGCGTCGCTCCGTCTCATTGGCGGAGGTGTCGCCCATGCTGCGTGTCGTCATCGGTTGGCTGGTCGCGGTAGCGCTCGTCATTGCGCCGGTCGACGCATCGTTCGCGCAATCCAAGGGGCGCACCCCCGAGAGTTCCTCCGCCCGCAAGGCTCATGAGCAGATCCTCAAGGCCTACGGGGTCTACGAGGACCAGACACTCCAGGACTACGTCAGCGAGGTCGGGCAGCGCGTCGCGCGTCAGAGCTCGATGCCGGACGCCGAGTTCAAGTTCGTGGTCGTCGACGACGATTCGATCAACGCCTTCACGACGGGCTGCTGCTTCGTCTATGTCCACCGCGGCCTGCTGACGCACCTCAACTCGGAAGCCGAGCTCGCCTCCGTACTGGGCCACGAGGTCGCGCACGTCACCCGCAGGCACCCCCAGAAACGCCAGACCACGGGCGTCATCGCCGGCATCGGTGCCATGGCGGCGGCCATCCTGACGGGTTCCGGGGCGGTGGCCGATTTGGCCAACCTGGGTGCCTCGGCGTGGATGCAGGGCTACGGTCGCGCGAACGAGCTGGAGGCCGACCGGTACGGCCTCGAATATGCCACCCGGGCCGGGTACCGCCCCGAGGCGATGGGCGAGGTCTTCCAGATGTTCCGTCGGGGCGAGCGCTTCGAGCTCGACCGCGCCCGGGCCGAGGGACGGCCGCCGCGGATCTACCACGGGCTGTTCTCGTCGCACCCGACGCCCGACTCCAGGATGGTCCAGGCCGCGAAGGGCGCCGCCAACCTCGAGGCGGGCCCGCCGGGCGGCTGGATCGACAACCGCGATGTCTACCTGCAGCGGATCGACGGCCTCGTCTACGGCTCCAGCCGCGCCCAGGGGATCGTCCGCGACAACCGCTTCTACCACGCCGACCTCGGCATCACGATGGCGTTCCCGCGTGGCTGGACCGTCGAGAACCAGCGCGACCGGCTGCTCGCATATACCGTCTCGCGCGACGCGCTGATGCAGGTCACCGTGCGCGAGGCGCCGCCCACCCAGTCGCCGCGGGAGTTCCTGCTGACGCAACTGCGCGGCGCCACCGTGCGCGGCGGCGAGGCGGTCAGTTCTCACGGCATGGAGGGATACACCCTCGTGACCTCGACCGGATCGCCGCTCGACGGGGGCGTGGGCCCGGTGCGCTGGATGGTGCTCTACCGGGGGCGCAGCGCCTACCTGTTTGCCGGGGCCAGCAAGTCGTCGCGCGGCGGCATCCCGGAGGCCGACGGGCTGTTCCAGTCGGTGGCCCAGACCATGCGGGGCCTCAGGCCGTCGGAGTTCCCGCTGGCCGAGCCGTACCGGCTGCGCGTGCGCACCGCCGCCCCCACCGACCGCCTCGAGGATTTCGCGGGCAGCGTCCCCGTCGAACGCTTCCAGAAGGAAGAGCTGATGCTGATCAACGGCCTCTATCCCGACGGGAAGCTGCGTGCCGGGCAGCTCTTCAAGGTGGTCGAGTAGCGCGGGGTTGGCCCGGAACCAAAGCGGCAATTTATTCGAGACGCATCACGTTACGGTGTGAAGTTGCCTTGATTCCGCGGCGAGGAAGTGTCAACTTTAGGTTTCACCTTTTGCGGCGCATCCAGCGGCCCCGAACCCACGACGAAGCCATGGCCAACAAGACATTCGAGCTCCTCGACACCTCCACCGGCAAGAAGACCAGCCTCCCTGTCCGCTCGGGCAGCATCGGGCCCGACGTGGTCGACATCGCGTCGGTCAACAAGGACCACGGGGTCTTCACCTTCGACCCGGGCTTCATGGCCACGGCCAGCACCGAGAGCAAGATCACCTATATCGACGGCGATGCCGGCGTGCTGCTCTACCGCGGTTACCCGATCGAGCAGCTGGCCCAGCAGAGCTCGTTCATCGAGGTGGCCTACCTGCTGCTGAACGGCGAACTGCCCGACGCGCGCCAGCTCGCCGAGTTCAACGTCAACATCCAGCGGCACACGATGATCAACGAGTCGCTGCTGCGGATGTTCAACGGGTTCCACTACAACGCCCACCCGATGGCGCAGGTGAGCGCGATCGTCGCGTCGATGTCGGCCTTCTACCACGACTCGATGGACATCTATAACCCGCGCCACCGCGAGATCTTCGCGCACCGGATCATCGCGAAGATCCCCACCATCGCGGCGGCCGCCTACAAGCACTCGCTGGGCCAGCCCTTCATCTACCCGCGCAACGACCTCGGCTACTGCGCGAACCTGCTGCACATGTTCTACGCCGTGCCCTGCGAGCCCTACCACGTCGACCCGCTCGCGGCCCAGGCGCTCGACCTGCTGCTGATCCTGCACGCCGACCACGAGCAGAACGCCAGCACCTCGACCGTGCGCCTGGCCGGCTCGACCGGCGCGAATCCCTACGCCGCGATCTCCGCCGGCGTGTCCGCGCTCTGGGGCCCTGCGCACGGTGGTGCCAACGAGGCCGTCCTCGAGATGCTCGAGCAGATCGGCACCGTCGACAACATCCCGAAGTTCCTCGCTCAGGTGAAGGACAAGACCAGCAACGTGCGCCTGATGGGCTTCGGCCACCGGGTCTACAAGAACTTCGATCCGCGCGCGAAGATCATCCGCGAGATGTGCCACAAGGTGCTGGCCAAGATGGGGAGGGCGGACAACCCCCTGCTCGAGCTGGCCCAGCGCCTCGAGGAAATCGCGCTCAAGGACGAATACTTCGTTGCGCGCAAGCTCTACCCGAACGTCGACTTCTACTCGGGCATCATCTACAGCGCGCTCGGCATCCCGCGCTCGCTGTTCACCGTGATGTTCGCGATCGCCCGCACGGCCGGCTGGGTCTCGCACTGGCAGGAGATGATCTCCGACCCGGGCATGAAGATCGGCCGCCCCCGCCAGCTTTACTCGGGCCCGGTGCGTCGCGACTACGTCGACATCGCCAAGCGCGGCTGACGGCGCCGCGGGGCTGCGCAGTCAGCCGGACGCGGCGAGGCCTTCGACCTCGCCGAGGTCGGCTCGCCGCATCGGCCGGCCGTCTACCGGGCTGACGGGAGCCTGCCGGATGCCGTCCGGCGGGAACACCACGACCTCCACCGGCTGGCCGTCGATCTCGAAGCGGACGGAGGGCTGCAGCAGCACCCTCTCGGCGTTCATCTTGACCCGCTTCTCGCCCACCTCGTAGTCGACCCTGCGATCCAGCAGCCGGGTGCAGATCTGCTCGGCGCGCTCGGCGAACGCGTGCAGCTGCACGTCGCTGTGCGGCGTCGCCGACCCGTGCAGCACCGGACCCACCAGCCGCGGCTGGAAGTCGCGCAGCGCGCGCATCGCCTCGATCGCGACCAGGCGTTGCGCCAGCAGCGTCTGGTCGTGTTCCTCGCCACCGAACAGCCGGTGGTATTCCTCGAGCGCTGCTTCCACCTCCGCGTTGCGGGGCAGCACGGCCGCATCGGTGACGCCGAAGCGCTCCGCCGCCTTGCGCTTGGCGAACAGGAAGTCCTGCACTCCATGCTCGGCCATGATCCGCGCCGCTTCCTGGGCGATCGCGCGCCTCAGGTTGTCAGTACGCGGCTGGGGTTTCTTCGGCATGGCGCGACGGGGACGGTCAGAACAGCGGTTCCGACGGGGGCGGGCTGGCAGTGCCCGTCGCGCCGCCGCCGGTCCCCGGATCACCGGGATAAGCCGGTTCACCGGTCACTTCGGTGGAGGGCAGGCGGTCGGCCATGAAGGTCTCGAAGATCGCATCCGGGTCATCGATCCCCGCGATGCCGCCCGACGATGGCGATATCCGGACCTGTACGAGCCCGCCGGGCATGGGGCGACGGATCTCCGGGACGCCGCGCAGCGCCTCTCGCATGAAGTAGACCCAGATCGGGACGGCCGTCCGGCTGCCTTCCTCGCGCTCGCCCAGCGAGCGCTCCTGGTCGAAGCCCACCCATACGCTCGCCACGAGCCGCGGGTTGTAGCCGTTGAACCAGGTGTCCTTGGCGTCGTTCGTCGTGCCGGTCTTGCCCGCCAGGTCGCGTCGACCCAGTGCCAGCGCGCGCTGGCCGGTGCCGCGGGTGATCACCTCGCCCATCATGCTGTCGATCAGCCAGGCGTTCTCCGCGCTGATGGCTCGCTCGGCCAGGCGCTCCTTCGGCAGGGTGCAGTCCGGGCCGACCGCCGCGGGCTGAGGTGGGGGCTCGGCGGGCGGCGCCTCATCCACCCGCGGCTCGCATTCCGGTGCCGCGACCCTCGGCTCCGCCCGGAATACGACCTTGCCGGCCGGATCCTCGATCCGGTCGATGAAATAAGGGGTGACCCTGAACCCGCCGTTGGCGAACACGGCATAGCCGGTCGCCACCTCCAGCGGCGTCGCCGGCATGGTGCCCAACGCGAGGGTCAGGTTCGCGGGGAGCGACTTGCGGGCGAAACCGAAGCGCTCCGCGTGCTGCATCGCGGGCTGCAGCCCCACGCCCTGCAGCAACCGGATCGACACCAGGTTGCGGGACTTGACCAGCGCCTCGCGCAGGCGGGTCGGCCCGTAGAACTCACCCGATGAGTTCTCGGGCCGCCAGGCCTGCTCCATGTCCGGGCCATCGACCACGAACGGCGCATCCATGATCACCGAGGACGCCGTGAAGCCATGATCGAGGGCCGCCGAGTAGAGGAACGGCTTGAATGCCGACCCGGGCTGCCGCCTGGCCTGGGTCACCCGGTTGAACTTGCCGAGCCCCTTGTCGAAGTAGTCGAAACCGCCCACCAGTGCGGCGACGGCGCCATCCTGCGGGTCCAGCGCGACCAATGCCGCCTCGGCCTCGGGCACCTGCACGAGTTGCGCAGTGCCGTCCCCCGCGACCACGTAGACCACGTCGCCACGGGCCACGATCTCGTCGGCGGATTTCGGTGCGGGGCCCAGCCCTTCGCCCCGCTGGCGCCGGGCCCATGACATGCCCGCCCAGTCCAGGGTCCTGAAGCCGGCTCCCTTCACGAAGAGCCGTGCGGAGCGCGGCCCCACCGACAGCACCGCTGCCGGCGCGAGCGGCCCGATCACGGGGAATTCGTCGAGTGAGGCGCCGAGCGAGGCCTCGTCCTCTGCCCCCTGCAGTGCCAGCCGGCCCTGGGCGCCCCGCCAGCCGTGGCGGCGGTCGTACTCCACCAGCCCGAGCCGAAGCGCGCGGTTCGCGGCCGCCTGCAGCCGTGTGTCGACGGTCGTGTAGACCCGGTAGCCCTCGGCCTGGGCCGCGTTGCCGAAGCGGCGCACCAGTTCGAGGCGCGCCATCTCCGCCACGTAGGGCGCCTCGACCTCGTAGGCCGGCGAGTGGATGCGCGCGGTGACGACCTCGGCGGCGGCGCGTTCCGCCGTGCCGGCGTCGATGAAGCCCAGTTCCCGCATGCGGCGCAGCACGTAGCCGCGGCGCTGCGCGGCCGCTTGCGGGTTGTTGATCGGGTTGTAGCGCGAGGGGGCCTGCGGCACGCGTGCCAGCGTGGCCGCCTCGGCCAGCGTGAGCTGGTCCAGGGTCTTGCCGAAGTAGAGCTCGGCCGCCGCGGCGACGCCGTACGCGCGCTTGCCGAAGTTGATGACGTTCAGATAGAGGCCGAGGATCTGTTCCTTCGAGAACTCCCGCTCGATCCGGTAGGTCAGGAACACCTCCTGGAGCTTGCGCCGCCAGGTCCGGTCCTGGGTCAGGAACAGGTTGCGCGCGGTCTGCATCGTGATCGTGCTGGCGCCCTGCAGGTTGCTGCCGGGCACCACGTTGACCAGCGCCGACCTCAGGATGCCCTGGTAGTCGAAACCCGAGTGTTCGAAGAACCGGTCGTCCTCGGCGGCGATGAAGGCCTGCCGCACCAGCTCCGGGATGTCGTCGTAGGCCACGGGGATCCGGCGCTGCTCGCCGATCTGTGCGATCAGCTGCCCGCTGCGGGCGTAGATCCGCAGGGGGACCTGCAGCTCGGTGTTGCGCATCTGCTCGACGCTCGGCAGCGTCGGGTTCAGGTAGACATAGGCGCCGGCAATGCCCATCGGCACCAGCAGCGCGAGGGCACAGGCCGCGGCCGCGACCCAGAAGGCGAACTTGCGAAGGGTGGGATTCAAGGGTCGGTACCGTGGCTTGCGCGCTCCCCGGGGGCTGTGCATAGTACCTGCCGTTTCCCAGGCAAACCCATCGAAAGATGGGGACGCAAAGCCTCCGGTCTAAAGGCTCTCGGCCTACGACAGCGGGGTTGCCGGCCCGGTTCCACGCGGGTCGTACTGCGCCCCCATCCGTCCGGTGGCCGCAGGTAACGCCCTATGCGCAACATGTTCGCCCTTGTCCTGACAGGCGGGCGATTGCCCGTTCAATTTAACCTTATCCTGAGCTATAGTGCGGCACGTCCTCGTCTAGTTCGCCGATTTATCCCGTAAGTATTTGAGAATAAAGGGCGAAATCAGGTGGTTCTTTTCAGGCGCAAGCAACGACCTCTCATCGGGCTCGACATCACGACGTCCTCGATCAAGTTGATCGAACTGTCGATGTCGGGGGATGAGTACCGGGTCGAGGCCTACGCGGGCGAGGCGACCCCGGCCAACGCCATCAACGAGAAGATCATCGTCGACCCCGAGGCTGTCGGCGAGGCGATCAAGCGGGCCATCAAGCGCTCGGGTTCCCGGACGCCCGACGTGGCGATCGCGATCAGCGGAGACGCCGCGATCACCAAGGTCATCCAGATGCCCAGGAACCTGCTGGATGCCGAACTCGAGGCCCAGGTCGCGCTGCAGGCCGACCAGTACATCCCGTTCCCCATGGACGAGGTCAGCTACGACTTCGAGGTGATCGGCCCATCGGAGAAGTACCAGGACTCGATCGACGTGCTGCTCGTCGCCACGCGCACCGAGAACGTCGAGCTGCGCAAGGCCGCGGTGATCGCAGCCGGCCTGGTCCCGCGCATCGTCGACGTCGAGGCCTTCGCGCTCGAGAACGCCTGCCAGCTGATGACCCACCAGATGCCCGACGGGGGTCTCAGCCGCACGGTCGCGGTCGTCGATTTCGGTGCCAGCAGCACCACCTTCAGCGTGCTGCAGAACCTGCGCGTGATCTACACGCGCGACTTCTCCTTTGGCGGGCAGCAGCTCACCGAGGAGATCATGCGGACCTACGGCCTGTCGCTCGAGGAGGCCGGCCGCTCGAAGAAAGAGGGTGGCCTGCCGGGCAACTACCAGTCCGAGGTGCTCGACCCGTTCATCGACGACATGACGCAGCAGGTGAGCCGCTCGTTGCAGTTCTACCTCGCGTCCGGGTCTGGCCGCGAGCAGCCGGAGAAGATCCTGGTCTGCGGCGGCTGTGCGAACATCACCGGCGTCGCCGACGTGATCGCCAGCCGAGTGGGTATCGCCGCCGAACGCGGCGATCCGCTCGGGCAGATGAAGATGGCGCCCCGCGTCAAGTCGCAGAACGTCGCGCGCGACGCCACCGCGCTGCTGACGGCCTGCGGCCTCGCCTTGCGGAGCTTCGACAGCTGATGCCACGCATCAACCTACTTCCGTGGCGCGAGGAGCAGCGCAAGGAGCGCCGGCAGGCCTTCTTCGTCTCGCTCGGGGTGGCCGCGGTCTTCGCCGCCATCACTACCTTCGGCGTCAACCTCTACTTCGACTCGCTGGTCGACGCCCAGCAGAGCCGCAACGACCGGCTGAACGCCGAGATCGCCTCGCTGGACAAGCAGATCTCCGAGATCGAGAGCCTCGAGCAGCAGAAGCAGCAGTTCATCGCCCGGATGGAGATCATCGAGCGGCTGCAGAGCTCGCGGCCGGCGATCGTCCACGTGTTCGACGAGCTGGCGCGGACGCTGCCCGACGGCACCCAGCTCACCGGGATCACGCAGACGGGCAACCGCCTGAAGATCGAGGGGCTCGCGCAGTCGAGCACCCGCGTCTCCACGTTCATGCGCAACATCGACGAGGGCGAGTGGATGCGCAATCCGGAGCTCGAGGTCATCGAGACCCGCGACAACGCGGCGCTCGGGGCGAACTTCGTGCTGTTCGCCGAGCAGGTCACTCCGGGGCAGGGCGATCAGGCTGAGGACGGCGACGCGAAGGGGCCGCGGACCGCATCGGCGGGGGGTGGCCAGTGAAGCTCAACGCCCCGCTGAAGATGCCCGCCTTCGTTGACGAGCTGAAGCAGATCAACCAGCTCGACCCTCGCGACCCCGGCCGTTGGCCGGTCTCGGTCCGCGTGCTGGCGGCGGTCGCCGCGTTCCTCGTGCTGACGCTGCTGTTGTCCTACCTGCTCGTGTGGAGCTCGAAGTCCCCCGAGCTCGACCAGAAGCGCGCCGAGGAGCTGACCCTGCGCGACACCTTCCGTACCAAGCACAACCGCGCGGTCAACCTCGGCGCCTACAAGCAGCAGCTCGACGACATCGAGCGCTCGTTCGGTGCGCTGCTGCGCCAGCTGCCCGGGCGTACGGAAGTTCCCAGCCTGCTGGTCGACATCTCCCAGAGCGGCCTCGCCGCCGGCCTCGAGGAGAAGCTCTTCCAGCCGGCCGCGGAGGAGCGCAAGGACTTCTACGCGGAACTCCCGATCAAGATCCGGCTCACCGGCAGTTACCATGACTTTGGCGAGTTCGTCAGCGGCATCGCCGCGTTGCCGCGAATCGTCACGCTGCACGACATCGAGATCCGACCCTCGAGGCCCGGCGCCTCGGACGAACTCACGCTCGACCTGACGGCCCGCACCTACCGCTACCTCGACGACGAGGAGATGGCCGAGGCGGAGCGGCAGCGCAAGAAGTCGGGGGGTGGATGATGGTGCGCGTCCGTCGGTTCGTGCTGGTCTGCGCCGCGGCGCTCGCGCTGGCGGGCTGCGCCTCGGGCGACACGGAGCTCGACAACTTCATCGCATCCGTCAAGTCCGAGGCCAGCGGGAACATCGAGCCCCTGCCCGAGGTCAAGCCTTACCAGAGCTTCACCTACTCGGCAGCCAGCTTGCGCTCGCCGTTCGAGCCCACCGGGCCGACCAATGCCGCCGCCGCGGGAACCAGCGTTCGGCCCGACTCGCGGCGCAACCGCGAGTTCCTCGAGCAGTTCTCGCTGGATACCCTGCGCATGGTCGGCACGCTCGACATGGGGGGCAGGAAATACGGGCTCGTGAAGACGAAGGATGGCCTGGTGCATCGGGTCCTTCCGGGCAACCACATGGGCCAGAGTGACGGCCGCGTACTCGAGGTCGGTGCGTCGAAGATCACGCTGGTGGAAATCGTTCCGGACGGCCTCGGCGGGTACATCGAGCGGCCCGCCGCGCTGGCGTTGAGCGAGTGACCGGCGCCAGGGGAGAGCAACGATGAATTCCGCAATGTGTTTCCGCAGCACCCTGCAAGCCGGCATCGCCGCGCTGGCGTTGCTCGCCGCCACCCTCTGGATCGCGCCCACGGCGCTGGCGCAGGAAGCCGGCAATCGCCTCGAGTCGGTCGATGTCCAGACGCTGCCCGGCCAGGAGCTGCAGCTCACGTTCCGCCTCTCGGGCCCGGCGTCCGAGCCGCTGTCCTTCACGATCGACAACCCGGCGCGTATTTCCTTCGACCTGCCGAAGACCCAGCTTGCCCTCGCGTCGCGTCGAATCGACGTACGCCAGGCGGGCCTCGATTCGATCCTCGCCGCCGAGGCCGGTGGCCGCACGCGCCTCGTGCTGAACCTCGAGCGCCTGCTGCCCTACCAGACCCGCGTCGCGGGCAATGACATCATCGTGAACCTCGGGGCCACGCAGGTCGCCGCAGCGCCCGCGGCCAGCGCGTCGGTGCCGGTGGCAGGCGCCAGTGGTTCGTCCATGGCCGCCCGGACCCGCGCAATCCGCAGCATCGACTTCCGGCGCGGCGGCGAGGGCATGGGCCGCCTCTCGGTCAGCCTCACGGACCCGCGCACCCCGATCAACCTGCGCCAGCAGGGCACCCAGATCTTCGTCGACTTCGCCGGTGCCGAGGTACCCGAGCGGCTGCTGCGGCGGTTCGACGCGCTCGACTTCGCCACGCCCGTGTCCACCTTCGACGTGCAGCGCGCGGGCACCGGGACGCGGATCGTCATCAACGCCACGGGCGACTTCGAGCAGCTGGCCTACCAGTCGGACGACCTCTACGTGATCGAGGTCCAGCCCGCCCGCAAGGTCGAGGCGGCCACCGAGGATCAGCGCGAATACACCGGCGAGCGACTTACCCTGAACTTCCAGGACATCGAGACGCGTGCCGTCCTGCAGCTGCTGGCCGATGCCAGCGGCCAGAACATCGTGGTCAGCGACACGGTGTCCGGCAGCGTGACGCTGCGGCTGCAGAACGTGCCCTGGGACCAGGCGCTCGACATCGTGCTGCGCTCGAAGGGGCTCGACAAGCGCCGGCAGGACAACGTCATCGTGGTGGCACCGGCCGACGAGCTCGCTTCCCGCGAGAAGGCCGAGCTGGCCAGCCGCAAGGACATCCAGGAACTGGCCCCGCTGCGGTCCGAGTACCTGCAGGTCAACTATGCCAAGGCCTCGGACCTGGCCGCGCTGATCAAGTCGCAGGGCGGCTCGCTGCTCTCCACGCGCGGCAGCGTGGCGGTCGACGAGCGCACGAACACGCTGCTGCTGCAGGACACCGCCGACAAGCTCACCGACATCCGCCGACTCGTCAGCACCCTCGACATCCCGGTGCGCCAGGTGCTGATCGAGGCGCGCATCGTCATCGTCAACGACGACTTCAACCGGGAACTCGGTGTGCGTGCCGGTGCCACGGGTATCCGGGCGCGTGGCGACGACGGCCTGCTCGTCAGCTCCGGCAGCCTCGAGTCCACCGAGGTCAGCCTTGGGTCCGCGCTGGAGAACCTGCGCGGCTCCGGCTCGCCGTTCCCCGTGGACGTGGCGGGCGGCTCCTCGGCCAACCAGCGGTACAACATCAACCTGCCCGTGGGCAGCCCTGCGGGTCGGCTGGCGTTCATGCTGCTGGGCTCCGACTACATCGTCGACCTCGAGCTTTCCGCGGCGCAGGCCGAGGGTCGCGGCGAGATCATCTCGTCGCCCCGGGTGATCACCGCCAACCAGAAGGAAGCCAGCATCGAGCAGGGCGTCGAGATCCCCTACCAGGAGTCCGCGTCCAGCGGCGCCACGACCATCAGCTTCAAGAAGGCCGTGCTCTCGCTCAAGGTGACGCCGCAGATCACGCCGGACGGCCGGATCATCCTCGACCTCAACGTCAAGAAGGACAGCGTGGGCCAGGTGGTCGTCGCCTCGGGCGGCGTCAACGTGCCCTCGATCGACACCCGCGAGATCACTACCCAGGTGCTGGTCAATGACGGCCAGACCGTCGTGCTGGGCGGCATCCTCGAGACCGAACGCCGGGAATCGGAGCGGAAGATCCCCTATCTGGGCGATATCCCGGGCCTGGGGATCCTGTTCAAAACGTCGACCAAGACCAATAACAAGGACGAACTCTTGATCTTCGTCACGCCGAAGATTCTCCGGGAAGGGATTAATGTTTACTGAAGGTGCCCGGGTCGCCCGGCCGCCATCCAGGTAGGGAAGATGCGCAAGATTCTTTTGGGTGCGACCCTCTGGGCCAGCACGCTGCTCGTCGCTTGCGGCGGCGGGGGCTCCGATGCGGCGTTCCAGACGCCCACCACCTCCACGCCGCCACCAGCGGTCGCCAGTGTCTCGATCACGTCCGATCGCGCCACGATCCTCAGCGACGGCAGCCAGACCGCGGCAGTCACCGCCTTCGTTCGCGACGCCAACAACGCGCTCATGGGCAACGTTTCGGTGACCTTCAGCGCCAGCTCGGGCGGCGTTTCGCCCGCGAGCGCCACCACCAACGCCGCCGGGCAGGCCAATGGGATCGTCGTCACCGCCGGAGATTCCTCCCTGCGCACGATCACCGTGACCGCGCGTGCAGGCAACGCGACCGGCACCACGACCATCCAGGTCGTCTCGGCCCAGCCTCCGACCACCGTCGGGTCGCTGACCCTGAACACCAGCACGCCCACGCTGCCCTCGGACGGCTCGCTGACCGCCACGATTACCGCGACGGCGCGCGACGCCCAGAACAACTTCCTGTCCGATGTTCCCGTGCTGTTCGCCAGCAACTCGGGTGGGCTCCAGGCGCCGTCGCCGAACACGACGAACGCCAGCGGCAACGTGGCGGCAACCCTCAGCACGGCCGGCGACCCGCGTAACCGCACGATCACCGTCACCGCGACGGCAGGCGGCCTGAGCCAGACTGTCAATGTCGCCGTGACGGGCACGCGGCTGTCGATCCAGGGGCCCACAGGCCTCGTGCTCGGCGCCACCGGCACCTACACGGTGACGCTCGCGAACTCGGCCGATCAGGGCATCGCGGGCCAGGCTCTCACCGTGACCTCGGCGCGCGGCAACACGGTCAGCCCGGCCGCGCTCACGACCGACCCGACCGGCCGTGCCACCTTCACGCTCAACGTGACCCAGCCCGGCAACGAGACCCTGACCATCGCGGGCTTCGGGCTCAACGCCACCCAGGCGGTGTCGATCAACAGCGATTCCTTCGTGTTCGCCGCGCCGGCGGCAAATGCCGAGATCCCGCTGGGCACCTCGCAGCCGCTGACGGTGCGCTGGTTGTCGGCCAACACGCCTGTCGTCGGCCAGACCATCAACTTCACCGCCACGCGCGGCGTGCTCAGCGCCGCGTCGGCCGTCACCGATGCGAACGGCGACGCGACGGTCAACGTCAGTTCGACCAGCGCCGGCGGCGCGATTGTCACCGCCACGGGCGACGGTGTCTCCGCCCAGCAGTCGGTCGAGTTCGTGGCGCTCACGGCGGATTCGATCGACATCCAGTCCAACGTCTTCACGGTGGCGCCCAACGAGCAGGCGACGCTCACGGCCGTGGTGCGGGACTCCGCCGGCAACCTGGTCAAGAACAAGACCGTCACGTTCACGCTGCAGGACGTCACCGGCGGCACGCTGTCACTCGCCTCGGCGGTGACCAACAGCCTCGGTCGCGCCCAGACGGTGTACACGGCGAGTTCCTCGACCAGCGGACGTGACGGTGTGGTCGTCACCGCATCGGTTCCCGGGGGCGGCGGTGCCGCGGTGACCGATACCGTCGCGCTGACGGTCGCAAGCAGGGTGGTGTTCATCTCGCTGGGTACCGGCAACACGATCGAAGAGCCGAACATCTCCCAGTACAAGATGCAGTTCACGATCCAGCTGACCGATGCCAACGGCAACGGGGTGGCCAACGTGCCGGTTGCGACCAGTGTGCTGACCGTGCGCTACATCAAGGGTCGGCACGTGTTCGCGAATGGCAGCTGGGCCGGCTATGCAAACCCGGTCTACGTCTGCGCCGACGAGGACACGCTCGTGCCGGCTACCGCGCGCAATGCGCGCCTCGATCCGGGCGAGGACTTCAACAACAACGGTCGCCTCGACGTGGGCAACGTGGCGCTCATAGCGCCCGCCTCGGCGACAACGGACGCCCAGGGTGTCGCGACAGTCGAGGTCCTCTATCCGCAGGACGTGTCCTTCTGGCTCGAGGTCGAGCTCGAGGCACGGGCCTCGGTCCAGGGCACGGAGTTCCGTCGCACGACCACGTTCCTGCTGCCCGGTGCCGCAGCAGACTTCAACAACGAGAACGTCTCTCCCCCCGGCCCCATCAGCCCGTTCGGCACCAACGTCTGCTCGGTCAGCAACTAGCGCGTTGCGGGGGCGGGCGGCCGGCGTCGCTGGCTGCCCGCTGGCCGCCGGAACCAGGCTCGCATGCGCGGAACGCGAAACATCTTCCTCGTCGGCCCCATGGGTTCCGGCAAGACGGCGGTCGGTCGCCAGCTTGCCCGCCTCAGCGGGCTCGAGTTCGTCGATTCCGACGCCGAGATCGAGCGCCGCACCGGTGCGGACATCACCCTGATCTTCGAGAAAGAAGGCGAGGCCGGGTTCCGCGAGCGCGAGCGCGAGGTGATCGATGAGCTCACCCGACGGTCCGGCATCGTCCTTTCCACCGGGGGAGGGGCCATCCTGCTCGCGCCGAACCGGGACTGCCTGAGCGAGCGCGGCGCGGTCGTGTACCTCGAGACCTCTGTCGCGCAGCAGGCGAAGCGGGTCGGTGCGGCACGCGGCCGCCCGCTGCTCGCGGGCACCGACCCCGCCAGACGGCTTGCCGAACTGATGGCGTTCCGCGAGCCGCTCTATCGTGGCGTCGCTGACCTCGTCATCCGTACCGACGAGCGCCGCGTTCGCGGCGTGGCCGAGCAGATCCTGCGGGAGCTCGGCCCCCTGCCGGTATAATCGGGCGGACCTCCCCGAGGGTCCCTCCCGTGCAGCCACTCACCGTCCAGCTCGGTTCACGCGCCTATCCCATCCTGATCGGCGCCGGCCTGCTTGACCGGGCAGACCTGCTGCAGCCGCTCGTGCGCGCCCGCAAGGTCGCCGTGATCACGAACACCATCGTGTCGCCGCTGTACTACCCGAAGCTCGAGGCTGCACTGGCAGGGCGCGAACTCGTCGAGGTGGTGATCCCGGACGGCGAGGTCCACAAGACCCTGCCGACGCTGTCGCGCATCCTCGACGTGCTGGTGGCCAATCGTCTGGGCCGCGACGACCTCGTGATCGCGCTGGGCGGGGGAGTGGTTGGCGACATGGCGGGCTTCGCCGCGGCGACCTACCAGCGTGGCATCGACTTCATCCAGGTGCCCACCACGCTGCTTGCGCAGGTCGATTCATCCGTGGGTGGCAAGACCGGCGTCAACCATCCTGGCGGCAAGAACCTCATTGGCGCCTTCCACCAGCCCATCGCCGTGGTGGCCGACACCGCCGCCCTGAACACCCTGCCCGATCGCGAGCTGCGCGCCGGCCTGGCCGAGGTCGTCAAGTACGGCCTGATCTGTGACGCTGCGTTCTTCGGCTGGATTGAGTCCAATGCCGAGGCCTTGCTGGCGCGCGAACCGGCCGCGCTGGCGCACGCGATCCGCCGCTCCTGCGAGATCAAGGCGGCGATCGTGTCGCGTGACGAGCGCGAGACCGGCGATCGCGCACTGCTGAACCTGGGCCATACCTTCGGTCACGCGATCGAGAGCGTCACGCAGTACGCCACCTGGCTGCACGGCGAAGCTGTCGGGGCGGGGCTGCTGATGGCTGCAACGATGTCGCGGGAGGCCGCCTTGCTCGATGCTCCAGCCGTCGAGCGCGTTGCCGCGCTGCTGCGCCGTCTGGGGCTGCGCACGGACGCCCGCCAGGAGGTCTCGCGGGCCGCTGCGCTCGATGCCATGCGGATCGACAAGAAGGCACGGGCGGGCAAGGTTCGCTTCATCCTCATGCGCGCGATCGGCGACGCCTTCGTCGCCACCGACTATCCGGAGCGCGCGCTGGCCGCTACCCTCGAGGAGCATCTCGGGTGAGCGGCGGGCTGGCCGCCGGGCTGGCGCCCTATGCGGCGCACGACGCCACCAGCCGCGGCCGGCGGCATCCCGAGCCGGCTCCCGAATACCGTGGCGAGTTCCAGCGCGACCGCGACCGGATCATCCACTCGAACGCCTTCCGGCGCCTGACCTACAAGACCCAGGTGTTCGTGAACCACGAGGGCGATCTCTATCGCACCCGCGTGACGCACTCGATCGAGGTGGCACAGATCGCACGCACCATCGCGCGGGCGCTGGGGCTCCACGAGACCCTGACCGAGGCGATCTGCCTCGCCCATGACCTTGGCCATACGCCCTTTGGACACGCGGGCCAGGACGCGCTCAACGAGTGCATGCGGGAGTACGGCGGGTTCGAGCACAACCTCCAGTCGCTGCGCGTCGTCGAGCAGCTCGAGGAGCGCTACGCGGAGTTTCCTGGCCTGAACCTCACGTTCGAGACCCGCGAGGGGATCCTGAAGCATTGCTCGCTGGCCAACGCCCGCCAGCTCGGTGAGCTGGGTGAGCGATTCATCCGGCGGGAACAGCCTGGCCTGGAAGCCCAGCTGGCCAACATCGCCGACGCCATCGCCTACAACAACCACGACGTCGACGACGGCCTGCGGGCCGGCCTGATTACCCTCGACGAGGTGGCAGAGGTCCCCCTGTTCGCCCGCGAATACCGCCGCGTCTGCGACAAGTATCCCGGCACGCCTTCCCGTCGTCTCGTACATGAGACGATCCGGCGCATGATCGACTTGATCGTGCGAGACGTGATCCAGACGAGCGGCCGCCTCATTGCCGATGCCGCACCTTCCAGCATCGATGAGGTGCGCCGGCATCCCGCACCCTTGGTCCAGATGAGCGAGGCGGTCCACCGTGATCACCTCGAGCTCAAGCAGTTCCTCCGCGACAAGGTCTATCGCCACTACCGGGTGCTGCGCATGACCACCAAGGCCCGTAGGGTCCTGCGCGAACTCTTCGAAATCCTGCTGGCCGACACCGACCTCCTGCCCAACGAGCATCGGGCTGCCGCCACTCTTGCCGCCCAGTCGGGTGGCCAGGCCGCCAAGGCCCGGGTCGTCTGCGACTATGTGGCCGGCATGACCGACCGCTACGCTGTCCTCGAGCACCGACGGCTCTTCAACCCGGACGCGCGGTCGTAAGTCGCTCTCGACGCCCTATTTAGTTGCCCTACCAAGCGCTGCAACTTGACATATTCTTGCCTTAGTTGATGGTTTCCATTGACATAAGCGATTGAGCGACCATAATCTCAGTTGCGATTTTATGTCTGGTTGACCGTGAAAGACTCAGAGCGCGCAGCGTTTTTGGTCGCCTTCCAAGAGGTGCTGAAGCCGCTGATGCGAATCGGGCGCCACTATGGGCTAAGCGGCTCAGACATTTTTGATGCGTTTGCTCAGTCCTCGGTCGAGTTCGAGGCCGAAAGAATAACGAAGGGCGAGGGACGCCCGCCTTCTGCTGCACGTGTCGCTATGTATACCGGGCTAAACCAAAAAGAGGTGGTTTCGCGCATCGCCCAGCAAGGCTTGGCAGCGCGTAACTATGCCCGTCGTGCGCAGGCGCTAAGCGCCTTGCTGAGTGCTTGGCACACCCAGTCGGGATACGCGGCAGTGTATGACTTAGCGCGTGAGATTCCGTTTGACGCGCCTCCGAATCAGGCGAGTTTCTGTGCGCTATGCCGGCAGCACGCTGCCGATTTCGACCCCGAAGAACTCTTGGCTGACCTCTTTGCGTCCGCTTGCATCGAACGCCTCGATGGAGGGTATCTGCGGGCGGTCACTCGAGCCTACGTCCTTCCGCCTGGCGACGTCGCTAGGCTCGACCGTATGGGTAAGGTCCTCATAAATCTTACCGAGGCGTTCGCAAAGTCGTTGCTCGGAAATGATGGCCGGTTTTCTGCATTTGCAGAACGCACATTGGTCTCGGATTTTCCCTTATCCAACTCGGGCGTCTCCGCCTTCGACGCCGAGGTTAGGGTTCGCGGTACCAAGCTTCTCACTGATTTGGATTCTTGGATCTCCTCACAAGCCCCCCGCCTCTCTGCCGAGGAGGGGCCTCGGTACGGCTTGGGTCTCTACGTATTTGAGGACGTTGCGGCCGCGGGTCGCACGCCGATCGAAGTGTTGGACGAAGACGACGATACGGACGGCGAGGCGGTCCCTGGCCGCGATGCCTTCGATTCGGAATTCGTCCTTGATGTCCTTAATCACCCTTTACCAAAGCCCAGAGGGTAGCACCCATGCGCAAGGTTGCTCGTTCAACCCAATCGATAGTCGCCCTTGCCGTCTCTTCAGCACTGCCATTCGCGGTTGCATCTGAGGGGCAGCTCGTTACCGCGATAGGCAAAGTCGTGCAGATGGAAGGCGCCACTTACTTGCTACACAACGGCCAGCAAGTCGCTTTCCCTGCCGACACGCTTATCGACCTTGGTGACAACCTCCGTGTAACTGGGCTGTTGCTGTCCGATGGGACGTTGACCGTCAAGTCTTGGGCGCGATTGCCTTCGGATAGCCCAATCGTTTCTGCTTCATTAGTCGGTGCGGCTGACGTCTCGCCCGCTGCCTCGCCAGACGTGAACGCAGTCTATGGTGTAACCGGGTCGAACGTCGCCGGGGTCACTGGTTCGAACGTGGCGGGTGTGACTGGTTCGAACGTTGCCGGGGTTACTGGTTCGAACGTGGCGGGTGTGACTGGTTCGAACGTTGCCGGGGT
>CAZPAJ010000012.1:0-86381 GCA_964584625.1 uncultured Acidibacter sp. | reverse complement strand
TTCGAACGTGGCGGGTGTGACCGGTTCGAACGTCGCCGGGGTCACTGGTTCGAACGTGGCGGGTGTGACCGGTTCGAACGTCGCCGGGGTCACTGGTTCGAACATCGCCGGGGTCACCGGTTCGAACGTGGCGGGCGTAACGGGCTCGAACTAAGTTTTGGTGCTTGGATTCAAGAAGGCCCCTTGCCGCACATCGGCAAGGGGCCTTTGTTTTCAACCGAATCGCCTAGATATGCGCGGACTTTGCGCCTGGGCCCGCGGCTAAACTTTCTGGGCCTTCGAATGCCCTGACGCCGGTCCACGATGGCGAGCCAAATGTCACGCTTATTGCGCAGTGGCCAACCTCAGCCGCGCTCAACCCCGCGTGCAACAACCGCGCATCTCGCGTCGGCTACTGCGGAAAATTTAGGCCAAGCGATACACTCGCTTGTCGAGGCTCTAGGGCCCGCTATGGTCGATGACGGTCTGACGGCAAAGGCTGTTGCGGACATTGCTAAGCGTGTCCTCGTGGCTGAGGCTGCTCGTCGGTCAAAGATGGCCACGGGCCGCGTAAATCACTCCAAGGTTGCCGCACTTACGGGTCTCACGCGAAGCGATGTGCGGTCCTTGTTAAAAGGCCAAACCCTGAATGTTGAAAGAAAGGGAACCGGCCTCGACCGGATAAGCCGGGTAATTGACGGGTGGCACGTTGATCCCCGCTTCCTGTCCGAGAATGGTAAGCCTCGTGCTTTGGCGCTGGGGACTAAGACGGGAGAGTTTGGAGACTTGGTGCGTCGCCATAGCGGTGACATACCTCCTCGAGTTGTCCTTGAGCAGCTTCTTGAGAGGAAGCGAGTCAGAGTCGTCAAAGACCGAGTTTGTCTGACTGTTTCCAAGACCAAGCACAGCCGCCAACAGTCGAAAGGACAACGGCAAAATGTATTGCCGTACATCAGCGATGTGCTTTCCGCCGCGACCAGCGATCGCGTGCGCCTTACTTTCGCGCACCGACTCGAGTTGCCGGCTGGCTCCGAGGCAGAGACTAACCATTTATCGGATCGCGTCGCTCGAACCCTATCGACAACAATAGCTGCGCTCCAGGCTAACACCCTTCACGGCTCGAACGCCCCGACGGGGGCCAAACTGGTTGTTTCAATAGCTGTGACTCAGCACGACCCTCAAAATGAACGGGTCGCTCGCAATACCACGGAGAACCGACGTGCCACGCAAAGCGGTCAAGGACGAGCCCGACATCATAGCCGATCTTGAGCGAACCGCTTTTGACGCACTGGCTGCGTTGATTAGCAGAAAGCTCGAGGAGCGAGGCGCCGCCGCCGCCACTGATACTCAGCGACCGGCCTTAGCGCACATGCCTAATGATGTCGCTGAGGGACAACACACATCGAAGGCTCTACACGTCTCTCTTGGCAAGATCATGTACTCTTGGAGCAGACGCGCCCCATATATTGACTCTACTGGCAGGCCGAAAGCCCTGCCTGTGTTGGGGCCGCGGCCAAGTTTGACAAGCTTGGTCAAAGAGCACGCTGACTCCTGCGACGTTGACGAAGTCCTTGCGGCGCTCGGTCACCAAGGTCTCATCCGACCCACGCGAAACGGGTCAGTTCTTCCGACAGCCAACGTTGCCCATTTAAAGTCTAATCGGCCCGAGGTTGCGTGTTACGTTACCGACACGGTTGCGCGGTTAGTTAGCACCGTGATTAGAAACCTTCAGCGGGGCCCAAAGGACGCGGCCTTGATTGAGCGCTCGGCGGTCGTCCGCGACTTGCCCGCGGATCTTGAGCGAGAATTCATAGAGTTCGCGAATGAGCAAGGCGAGCTGTTTGTTGAGACGATGAACGAATGGCTTGAATCTAGGCGCTCGGGAAACGCGTCCTCGACCGCGCCGGTGGGTGGCTACATCGCCGCCGGCGTTCAGGTCTTTTCGTTTGTATCGGACCTTACCCAAGCCCCGCTGCCTCATCGCGCAACGCGCGACGAAGGATCTTCCCGACATTTGTCTTCGGAAGCTCCGCCCTGAAGTAAACGTGCTTCGGTACCTTGTATGCCGTGAGTTCCTTGCGGCAATGCTCCACGACGTTCTCTGCGGTCAGCGCCGGGTCCTTCTTCACGACGAACACGACGACGACTTCGCCTGACTTCTCATCGGGTTGGGCAACGGCGGCGACTTCAAGCACGCCGGGGTGGTGCGCGATGACGCTCTCGACCTCGTTGGGGTACACGTTGAAGCCCGACACGAGGATCATGTCCTTCTTGCGATCCTCGATATAGACGTATCCGCGCTCGTCCATGCGGCCGATGTCGCCGGTGCGCAGCCAACCCCCGGGCAACATCACCTTGGCGGTCTCGTCGGGGCGATTGAAGTAACCCGCCATGACCTGTGGGCCGCGGACGCAGATCTCGCCGTGCTCACCGATCGCCAGCAGGTTGCCCGCGTCGTCGCAGATCCCCACTTCGGTGGACGAGATCGGCAGGCCAATTGCGCCGTTGAAGTCCTCTCCCGGCGGGTTGATGCACGCCGCGGGCGAGGTCTCGGTCAGGCCCCAGGCCTGGGTGAGTACGTTGCCTGTAACCGCCTTCCACTTCTCGGCGACCGCTCGCTGCACCGCCATTCCGCCGCCGAGCGACACCTTGAGGTCGCGGAAATCGACGCTCTCGAACCCGGGCGTATGGAGCAGGGCATTGAACAGCGTGTTCACGCCGCTGATATAGGCAAACCGCTCGCCCTTCAGCGTCTTGACGAAAGCCGGGAAGTCGCGCGGGTTCGTGATCAGCACGTTGCGCCAGCCCAGCATCATGTAAAGCAGGCAATTACCGGTCAGCGCGAAGATGTGATACAGCGGCAGCGGCGTGATCAGCGTCTGCGCTCTTGCGGTGTCAAACGCCGAAGAGACCCATGCCGCCGACTGCAGCACGTTCGCCACGATGTTGCGATGCGTGAGCATCGCGCCCTTCGACACGCCCGTCGTGCCGCCGGTGTATTGCAGGAACGCGATATCAGCGGCACCGACCTCGGCGCGCTGCAGGCTGCGTGAACGGCCGGCAGCGACCGCTTCGCGCAGCCGCACGGCACCGGGCAGGCTCCACGGCGGCACCGCCTTCCGGACCTTCCGCAGTACGTAATCGACGATCGTGCCCTTGGGGAAGCCCAGCCATTCGCCGATGCTGGTGACCGCCACGTGCCGTACCGGGGTGCGGTCGATCGCCTCCGCGAGTACGTGCGCGAAGTTCTCGAGGAGGATGATCACCTCGGCGCCCGAGTCGGTGAGCTGGTGCTCGAGCTCGCGGGCGGTGTACAGGGGGTTCGTGTTGACCACGACTCCGCCTGCCCGCAGCACGCCGACGATGGCGATCGGATACTGCAGCACGTTCGGGAGCATGATCGACACGCGGCTGCCCGTGGTGAACCCGGGGAGACCTTGGAGCCACGCGGCAAGCGCCCTCGATTGCTCGTCCAGCTCGCGGAAGCTGATAGAGCGGCCCATCTGCACGAAGGCTGGCCGGTCGGCGAACCGCGCGAGGCACTCGTCGAGCATCTCGACGAGCGATGCGTAATGATCCGGATTGATCTCGGCCGGCACGCCGGCCGGGTACGACTGTAGCCAGGGCTTCTGCACGTCGGGGTCCCTCCCTTTCGATGCGGCCCGCCCCCGCGGGCCCGGAAACTTCAGCGCCGCAGCATCGGCTTGAGCTGCGGCCAGAGTGTGTCGAGCATGACCGGCTGCGCCGTCGCGGTGGGGTGCAGCCCGTCGTCCTGCATCATGCCGGGAGTCAGGGCGACCCGCTCGAGGAAGAACGGCACCAGCGGAAGCCCACGGGCGGCGGCCAGGTCCCGGAAGATCTTCTCGAATCCGTCTGCGTAGCGCGGACCATAGTTCGGCGGGATCTTCATGCCCACCAGCAGGACCTTCGCGCGTGCCTCCACCGCCAGATCGACCATCCGGGCGAGGTTGGCCCGGGTCGTCTCCAGGGGCAGCCCACGAAGACCGTCGTTGGCGCCGAGCTCGAGGATCACGATCTCCGGCTTGTGCAGCCCCAGCGCGCGAGGCAGCCGTGCCAGGCCCCCGGTGGTGGTTTCCCCGCTGACGCTGGCATTGACGACCCGGTATCCGTACCCTTGGGCGTCGAGGCGCTTCTGGAGGAGGGCAACCCAGCCTTCCCCGCTCTGCAGCCCGTAACCGGCGCTGATGCTGTCCCCGAGGACCAGGATGGTCCGGGCCGGCGCCGCCGCACGGGCCTCCGGGCCTGGCACGGCCAGGAATCCGGCGAGCAGGGCGCAGCCGAGCAGCAGCCCGATGACGAAGGATCGTTTCACCTTGAGCAGCACCCCAGAAATCGTCCTCGAGGCACAGAACCTTACCAAGCAGGTTAGCAGCCCCGAAGGCGCGCTGACCATCGTCGACGACGTGTCGATGCAGATCCGCGCCGGCGAGTCGGTGGCCATCGTAGGGGCCTCGGGCGCGGGCAAGTCCACGCTGCTCGCCCTGCTCGCAGGCCTCGACGAGCCGAGCTCCGGGCGTGTCGTCCTGGCCGGAGCCGACCTGACCCAGCTCGACGAGGATGGCCGCGCCCGCCTGCGCGCCGATCGCGTGGGTTTCGTGTTCCAGTCGTTTCACCTCGTGCCTGCCCTGACCGCGCTCGAGAACGTCATGCTCCCGCTCGAGCTCGCGGGCCGGGGGGACGCGCGCCGGGGTGCGCTCGAGGCGCTCGAGCGGGTCGGCCTGCGTGAACGCACCGGCCACTACCCGCGCCAGCTGTCGGGCGGCGAGCAGCAGCGCGTGGCGCTTGCGCGTGCCTTCGTCACCCGGCCTGCCGTGCTGTTCGCCGATGAGCCGACGGGCAACCTCGACACGGCGACCGGCGGACGCATCGCTGAACTCCTGTTCGATCTCAACGTCCACTCCAACACCACCGTCGTGCTCGTCACCCATGACCGGAGTCTCGCCTCGCGCTGCGGGCGTGTGCTCGTCATGGAATCGGGCCGGCTCGTCCCGGGGTGATCCATGCGCGCCGTGATCCTGTCGCTTCGGATGCTCGGCCGGGAGTGGAAGTCCGGGGAACTCGGTGTGCTGCTGCTTGCGCTGACCGTGGCCGTGTCGGCACTGACGGGCGTGGGCTTCCTGGTCAACCGGATCAGCCAGGCCGTCGGGCTGCAGGCCAACGAGGTGCTGGCCGCCGACCTTCGGCTCGAGTCGCCGCGCGACCTGCCTGAGCGCTACGCCGAGGAAGCCGCGAAGCGGCAACTCGCCGTGTCCCGGACCACCTCCGTGCTGACCGTGGTGTTCCGGGGCGAGCAGAACCAGCTGTCCAATGTCCGGTTTGTCGCCCGCGGCTACCCGCTGCGCGGCACGATCGGCGTGTCCGACGAGCCGTTCGGGGCGCCGACGGCCGTGACCGCGGGTCCGCCGGTCGGCGAGGCCTGGCCCGACTCCAAGCTCATGGCTGCGCTGGACGCCAGGGTCGGGGACGAGCTCGCGATCGGTGCCGCCAACTTCCGGATCACGCGCGTGCTGATCACTCGGCCGGACCAGGGCGGCGGCTTCTCCGATCTCGCGCCCAGCATCCTGCTCAACCACGACGACCTGTCGACGGCGCAGCTGCTGCAGCCCGGTTCGCGCGCCAGCCGCGCGCTGCTTTTCGCCGGCGACCGCGACCGGGTCGAATCCTTCAAGACCTGGCTGCAGGCCAACAAGCAGCGCGGCCAGCGCCTGCTCGACGTGACCGAGGCCAGCCCCCAGATCCAGAACGCCATCGAGCGGGCCGGCCGGTTCCTGAGCCTTGCGAGCCTGGTGGCCGTGCTGCTCTCGTCGATCGCGGTGGCGATGGCGGCACGTCGCTATGTGCAGCGGCACCTCGACTCGGTGGCGTTGATGAAGACGCTCGGTGCCACGCGTGGCTTTACGCTCGCGGTCAGCCTGCTGCAGCTGCTGCTGATCGCGATCGTCGCGGCGGTGGTCGGCTCGGCCCTGGGATTCCTCGCGCAGGAGTGGCTGCTGCGTGCCCTGAAGGGACTGCTGCGCGCTGACCTGCCGCCGCCCGACCTCGTGCCGATCGGGCTCGGCTTCCTGACCTCGATCGCCGTCCTCGGCGGATTCGCGTTGCCGCCGCTGCTGCAGCTCTCCCGCGTGCCGGCGATCCGGGTCCTCCGCCGCGACGTCGGGCCGCCACCGCCGCTGGTCTGGCTGGCCTTTGGCCCGGCGGTCGCAGCGGTCGTCTTCCTGATCTACTGGGTGGTGCGTGACCCGCGACTGTTCGTCGGTTTCATCACCGGCCTGGCCGCGTTCCTCGCCGTGCTGGCCGCGGCGGGCTTCCTGCTGGTCAAGGCGGCGTCGGCCCTGCGTGGGTCGGTGGGTGTGTCCTGGCGCTATGGTGTCGCGAACCTGAGCCGGCGGCGCGGCGAGAGCGTCATCCAGATCGTGGCCTTCGGGCTCGGGATCATGGTGCTGCTGCTGCTGGCGGTGGTGCGCAACGACCTGCTCGCCGACTGGCGGCGCAGCCTCCCGGCCAACCTGCCCAACTACTTCTTCATCAACATCCCGCCGGCCGACCGCGACGCCTTCCTCGCGTTCCTCGACGAGCGCGGTGCCGAGAAGTCTCGCGCACTGCCGATGATTCGCGCCCGCCTGACCGGCATCAATGGCCGCCAGATCGAATCGATCGAGTTCGCGGACCCGCGCGGCGAGGGGTATTCGCGGCGCGACCAGAACATCACCTGGCAGCAGGACCTTGGCAAGGACAACGTGCTCACGGAGGGGCGCTGGTGGGGCAGCGCGGATGGTGGCAAGCCGCTCGTGTCGATCTCCACCGAGTACCAGGAGGGGCTCGGGCTGCGCCTGGGCGACCGGCTGGCGTTCGACGTGGCGGGCGAGACCTTCGAGGCCGAGGTCTCGAGCGTGCGCAAGGTCAAGTGGGACAGCTTCCAGCCCAACTTCTTCCTGGTGTTTCCGCCGGGGCTGCTCGACGATACCGCGGGCACCTGGATGACCAGCGCGTACTTCCAGCCCACCGATAGCCGCGCGATCGCCCAGCTGGTGCGCCGTTTCCCGAGCGTCTCCGTGTTCGACCTCGACGACCTGCTCACGCAGGTGCGGTCTGTCGTCGACAAGGCGATCCTCGCGGTGCAGAGCGTCTTCCTCTTCACGCTCTTCGCCGGGCTGACCGTGCTGCTGGCGGCCGTGCAGGCAACGCGCGACGAGCGGCGCTACGAGAGCGCGATGCTGCGCACGCTCGGCGCCAGCCGGGCGACCGTGGCGCGCGGGGTGCTCGCCGAGTTCACCGCGCTCGGGTTGCTGTCGGGGTTGCTGGCCGCCACCGGCGCTTCCGTGGCGGGCTACCTGCTCGCGCGCAATGTGCTCCAGGTCAGCTACGGGTTCGATCCGGCGGTATGGCTCGCGGGCCTCGCCGGCGGCGCGGTGCTCGTGGCCACGAGCGGCTGGCTCGCCACGCGCTCGGTCGTGCGCCAGCCGCCGATCGCCACCCTGCGGGGGCGCTGATGGCGAGGGCGTCGCCAGTCGCTGCCGGGCGCCGCCTGCTGGAGTACCTGTTGCCTGCAGCCCGGCCGCGCATGGTGGGCTGGTATGACCCGAAGGTCCTCGCCCAGTCGGGCTGGCTGCTGGCGGTGGCCAATGTGTTCGGGCGTCACTCTGACTCGCGCCTCATCGAGGCGCTCTCGAGCCAGCCGCAGGGGGATTTCCGCTTCGAGGCCGATCCGCAGACCGGCGAGTTCTGGCTGGACTACGTCAGCGACGTCGGCGACGGCTGGAATCCGACCTATGCCATTGCCCAGGCGATCGCCGGGTCCGAGCTGACGGTGCGCGACGCCGCGGGGAACCCGCAGCTGACGCGGGGTGGCGGGGTGCTGGTATTCGGGGGTGACGAGGTCTATCCCTACCCTTCCAAGCAGGCGTACGCGGCCCGCACCGAGGCCCCCTACACGACGGCATTCGAGGATGCCGGGCGGCATCCGACGGTGTTCGCGGTGCCCGGCAACCACGACTGGTTCGACAGCCTCGTGGCGTTCTCGCGGGTGTTCTGCCGGCCCGAACGGGGCTTCGCGGGCTGCCGCACCGCGCAGACGCGCAGCTACTTTGCGCTGCAGTTGCCGCACGACTGGTGGATGCTGGCGATCGACCTGCAGCTCGGCGCCGACATGGACGAACCTCAGCTGCGGTATTTCCGCGAGGTCGCCGGGAAAATGGGCCCGGAGTCGAAGGTGATCCTTTGCGTGCCCGACCCCCAGTGGATCTACGAGGCCGGCTACCCGGACCAGTCGAGCTACTCCGACTCCGTCCTGCGCCAGTTGCAGGACGACGTGCTCAGGCGCGAGGTGTCTGTTTTCCTGACGGGAGACCTGCACTTCTACAAGCGTCACGAGAACGCCGACGGCGTGCAGAAGATCGTCGCGGGCGGGGGCGGGGCGTTCCTGCACCCGACTCACGCACCGCAGACCCCTAACCTGCGCGGCGGCTTCGAGCAGCGCGCGGCGTACCCCGACGCCGGAACCTCGCGGCGCCTGGCGTGGATGAACCTGCTGTTCCCGCTGTTGAACCCGCGATCCGTGGTGATGTGGGCGACCGTCTATGCATTGCTGGCGTGGTTCGCCTCCGCCACGCTCACGACGCCCGACACGATCGCCTTCCACGACGCGCTGGTTGCCGCCGTCCGCGGCGCGGTGCGCGATCCCGTGTATGGGCTCTGGCTGCTGGCGTTCGTCGCGGGAGTCGTGTTCTTCACGGACACGCATGTGCGCTGGTACAGGGTGCTCGGCGGCGTCGGTCACGCGCTGGCCCATCTGTGCGCCGCGTTCGCGGTCGCATGGGCAGGTCTGCTGGTCACGACACGCGTGCTGGGGCTGGCCTTCGGCGACCTGTTCCAGATGCTCGTCGCCGCGGCCGTGACGTTCTGCCTGGGCGGGATCGCCGGAGCGTTCGTGCTCGGGCTCTACCTGCTCGTTTCATTGCAGCTGTTCGGCCGGCACTCCAACGAAGCGTTCTCGTCGCTGCGCATCCAGGACTACAAGCAGTGGCTGCGCCTGTGCATCGACCGCGAGGGGCGGCTGGCGATCCACGCGATCGGCATCGACCGCGTGCCGCGCAGCTGGGATCTGCAGCCCGTCGCAGACGGGTGGCGCCTGTCGGCCAGCGACCCCGATGCCACGCCGCCGCGCCTGATCGAGAAGATCGTTCTGACCCCGCTGTCGCCTGGCCGCCAGTCCGTCCAGGGCATCGACTCCTCGGGGCGTCCCTACCCACCTGTTGCAGGAGCCCGCGCATGACTGATTCATCCCCTGGCGCGTCGATCAGCGCGGCGCGGGCGGTCGCCTGGCTTGTCGCGGTCTCGATGGGGGCGGCAACCGCCCCATTGGCGCTGGCGCAGTCCGCGGGCACCGATCGCGACGACATGGCCGTGACGATCTACAGCTCCGCCCAGCCGGGCGCGATCCCGCCGGATCTCTATCGCCCGCTGCCCGGGCGCCAGGGCTTCGACGGGGGCTCGGTGCCGGGCTTCGCGGTCGTGCGTCACGAACGCATGGTGAAGCTCGAGCCAGGTCGTTCGACGCTGCGTTTCGGCGACGTGGCAGGGCTCATCGATCCGACCACCGTGAACTTCACCTCGCTGACCGATCCGGCCACGCGGGTGCTGGAGCAGAACTTCCAGTTCGACCTCGTCAGCTCGCGCAAGCTGTTGCTGAAGTACCTCGACCGGCCCGTCACCGTGGAGCGCAACCAGGGCGGCCAGGTCACGAGCCAGGCCGGGACGCTGCTCTCGGCCACCGACGGCCTGGTGCTGCGGGGCAGCGATGGCACGGTCACCACGCTGCGGGACTATTCCGCGGTCCGGTTCCCGCAACTGCCTGGCGGACTGATCACCCAGCCGACGCTCGAGTGGCTGCTCATCGCTCCAAAGGGGGGCAACCAGCGCGCACGGGTGAGCTACCAGACGGCCGGCATCACCTGGTGGGCCGACTACAACCTCGTGTTCAATCCCGGCAAGGATGCCAACAGCGGCCTGCTCGATGTGTCCGCCTGGGTCAGCATCATCAACCAGTCGGGCGCAAGCTACCCAGAGGCCCGGCTGAAGCTGATCGCCGGCGACGTGCACCGCGCGGAGCCTCCGCCGATGATCCTGCGACGCCAGGTCGCCGAGATGGCCGCCGCGCCGATGGCCGACGCGGCAGGCTTCGAACAGAAGGCGTTCTTCGAGTTTCACCTGTATACGCTCGGCCGGCGGGCCACGCTGCCCGACAACTCGACCAAGCAGATCGAGCTCTTCGACCAGGCGAAGCAGGTCCCGGCGCGCAAGCTGCTGGTCCTCGGGGCGGCGGGCCCTGGCGTCTTCTCGGACGCCCCCTACACGGAGCGGCAGTTCGGTGGAGCGCCGCGGCCCAAGGTCGACGTCTTCCTGGAGTTTCGCAATGACCGCCAATACGGGCTCGGCGTGCCGCTGCCGGCGGGGCGCCTGCGCGTCTCGCAGCTCGACACGGCCGACGGTAGCCTCGAGTTCATCGGTGAGGACCGCATCGGGCACACGCCGCGCGACGAGAAGGTCCGCGTGAAGCTCGGCTCGGCCTTCGACGTGGTGGGTGAGCGGCGCCAGGTGGATTTCGCCGTCGACACGCGCGGGCGCTGGATGGAAGAGGAAATCGAGGTCGAGCTGCGCAATCGCAAGGACGAGCCCGTCGAGGTGCTGGTGCGCGAGCCGCTCTACCGCTGGACGAACTGGCAGGTTGTCAGCCGCAGCCAGGAGTTCACCCGCGAGGACGCGCGCACCATCGTGTTCCCCGTGCGTCTCGCTCCGGGTGCGGAGGCGAAGACCCGGTACCGCGTGCGCTATGCCTGGTAGGGCTGCGGTTGTGGGCTGCGCACAACAAGAATTTGTTGCACGGCGCCGGAACATTGCATCCCTGTGAACCCAGTTGGTAGCATCCGTTAGGGACTTACCGAGACTCTGGAGAAACTGATGAAAAAGGCCACCCGCGCCTCGCTGTGGATGATTCCGCTCGCCGTGTCCGTTGCCATTGCGCAACAGCAGCCCGCCCGGCCGGCTGACTCCGGAATCGAGGAAGTCACCATCACGGCCCAGCGCCGCGCGCAGAACCTCCAGGAAGTGCCCGTCGCGGTGTCTGCGTTCACCGAGGCCGAGCTCGAGCGCCGCCAGATCACGCGCACGCTCGACCTGATCGCGTTCGTGCCGAACATGATCGGCCACAACAACACCGGTGTCGGTACCGCCAACTCCTACTCGATCCGCGCCCTCAACAACACCGAGTCGATCGCCACCTTCGACCCGCCCGTCGGCACCTACGTCGACGACGTCTTCATGGCGCGCCAGAACGCCAACAACTTCCAGTTCTTCGACGCCGAGCGCGTCGAGGTGCTGCGCGGCCCGCAGGGCACGCTGTTCGGCCGCAACACCACTGGCGGCGCCATCAGCATCGTCATGAAGAAGCCCGGCGAGGAATTCGGCGGCTTCGCCGAGGTCGGTCTCGGTGAATACGACCGCAAGCATGCACGCGCCTCGTTCGACATCCCGATCATCGAAGGCAAGCTTCTGTCCAAGCTCTCTGCCTTCTACGCGGGCGACGACGGCTACGTGAAGAACCGCACCACCGGCCAGACGATCAACGGCGAGAAGACCTACGGCGTGCGCGGCGCGCTGCGCTGGTTCGTCTCCGACGACGTCACCTGGGACGTTTCCGCGGACTTCGTCAGCTCCGACCTGTCGAACGTGGTGAACTTCCTGGCGCCGGGCAGCGACCAGCGCTTCAACAACACGCGCCTGCGCACCGACGCGCCGCTCGGCCCCAGCCTGGTGTCCTCGCGTCTCACGAACATCCCGCTGGGCAACTACACGAAGTCGGTGTCGCTGACCTCGAACTTCACGATCGACGCCTGGGAAGACGCCACGATCAACTTCATCTCGGGCTGGCGCCAGCTCGACCAGCAGTTCATCACCGACTCCTTCGACAGCATCACGGGTGCCGTGTTCGCGCCGAACGCGGGCTACGAGCTGATCAGCTCGCGGCCGGGCAACTCCACGCCGCTGGTCAACGACGGCGAGCACTTCCAGTTCACGCAGGAAATCAAGCTCTCCGCGTCGGCCTTCGGTGGCAAGCTCGACTACGTCGCGGGCCTGTTCTCGTTCAACGACCGCAACGACACCTCGTTCGCGAACATCAGCCTGCCCGCTGCCGGAAACGCCACCGTCACGCAGGACCGCGTGATGAAGAACGACACCACCTCGCTCGCGGCGTACTTCCAGGGCGACTGGCACTTCACCGACAAGCTCACGGGCACGTTCGGCATCCGCTACACCGACGAGACCAAGGAGATCGAGTTCACCCCGAACGTCAGCCCGATCCCGAACCGTCTCTTCGCGCCGTTCAACACGGCCGACCTGGTCGCCGCCGGCATTCCGACCAAGCTGACCGAGAAGCTGTGGACCCCGCGCATCGCGGTCGACTACAAGGTCACCGACGACATCATGGTGTTCGCCTCGGCCACCCGCGGCTTCAAGGCCGGCGGCTGGAACGCGCGCGCCAACTTCGGTCGCCTCGCGCTCTCGTTCGACTCCGAGAAGGTCTGGTCCTATGAAACCGGCGCCCGTACGGAGTGGCTCGACGGCCAGCTGCGCGTGAACGTCAACGCGTTCTACATGGACGTGAAGGACTTCCAGCTGCCCGCGGGCTACGCCGACCCGCAGACGAACATCATCAACTACCTGACCCGCAACTTCGCCGACATGGAGAACTATGGCCTCGAGGCCGAGGTCTCCTGGGCGGTCACGGACAACATCAACATGTTCTGGGGCGGCGGCTACCAGAAGGCCAAGTACACCAACGTCGATCCGTCCGTGCTGGCGCAGGCCGAGAACTGCCGCAACCTGATCGCGCAGGGCCGGCCGACCACCAACGTCTGCAACGTCTCGATCGTGACCCCGACGGGAGGGATCGCCGAGCCTGTCCGGGCGCCTGAGTTCACCTCCACGCTGGGTGTGAACGGCACCTTTGCGCTGGGTGCGAACCTGAAGCTGCAGCCCAGCGTCAACTGGAGCTACTACGGCGACAGCTGGTCCGCGACCGCGAACACGCCCATCGGCCGCAACAAGTCGCACAGCCTGTTCAACGCGGGCATCACCCTGCGCAACCCGGACGCGGGCTGGTCGGTCACGGCGGACTGCACGAACTGCAGCAACGAGGCCTATGTGGTGTCGTTCCTCGTCTACCCGTACCTCAACGAGCCGCGCCGCTGGATGCTCAAGGCGCGCTACGACTTCTGAGGTAGCGCACCGTGTTCCGGCGCTCGTTCCTGGCCCGGATCGCCGCCACGCTCGTCTTCGCGAGCGTGGCGGTGGTGTCGGCGCTGCCTGCCTCGGCAGCGCCGGCCCTCGACCGGATCAAGATGGCCACGGTGGCCGCGGCCGACATCGCCGAGGTCGAGCGGCGCTACACGACCTGGCTCGACTACAAGGTTCGCGAGCGCGGCAAGGTCTCGCGCGCCCTCGCCCGCAGCTGGGGCGCGCCGAAGGCGGCCGGGCGCCCCTACATCCTGATGAGCCCCGACGGCCATCCGGACGTCTTCATCCGCGTGGTGCAGACGCCGGCGGTGCCGGACTACAAGCCCCTGACGACTTTCGGGTGGAACGCCATCGAGATCATCGTCGACGATCCCTACAAGCTTTTCGAGAGCTTCAAGGTCTCGCCGTTCGAGCACATCGGCGGGCCGGCGTCGCTAGGTTCGGCCTACCCGACGATCCACGCATTTCAGGTCGTCGGCAGCGCCGATGAGGTGCTCTACCTCACCAGCGAGCTGGGCGATCGCAGCAAGTCGATCATCCCGACTTCGAAGGGTCCGGTCGGGCGCATCTTCATCATGGTCCTCGCCTCGGCCGATGCCCAGGCAACCATCGACTGGTACGCCGAAAAGTTCTCGATGCAAAAGAACCCTTTGCGCATGCGTCCGCTGAAGCTGCTGACCAAGGCGCAAAACCTGCCGGAGGACCGCCCGATGCCGATCGCGACGATGCGGCTCGCGGAGCACGGCAACCTGATCGAGTTCGACGGCTACTCCGAGAATGCGACAGTCAGGCCGCAGGCCAGGGGCGAGCTGCCGCCAGCGGTCGCCATCACGAGTTTCTCGGTGAGCGACCTCGATGCCCTGAAGCTCGACTACATCTCGAAGCCGGCCGTTCGCCCCGGCCTTGCTTATCAGGGCCGGCGTTCGGCCACCGTGATCGGGCCCGCTGGTGAGCTCATCGAACTGATCGAGGACACCCCCTCCGCGACGGCGCGCTGATCCCGATGGGTCGGCCGCGGGTCGAATTCGTCCAGTCGCAACGGTTGCCGTGGCAGCCTGTGCACGAAGGCCCGCGGTCGGGCGCGCGCATTCGCGAATTGAGCCGGGATCCGGTGAGCGGCGCTGCGAGTCTCGTCATCGAATACCCGCCAGGCTGGGCGGCTCCGGCGGGCCAGTGTCTCGCGGTCGACGAGGAGTTCCTCGTCCTCGACGGCGAGTTGCGGATCGGCGACCTCGCCTATACCCACCATTGCTACGCGCACCTGCCCGCGGGCTACGTGCGCGGCCCGTTGTCGACGCCCGCCGGTGCAATCGCACTGACCTTCTTTTCCGCGGCACCTGTGGTCGCTTCGGCACCCGCCGAACCGGTGGTGGGCGCGCTCGCCGCCGATCCGCGTCTCGTCGAGCGTCTCGATTGCTACGCGGTGCCCTGGGAGCCGGTCCAATATGGCCAGATGCGGACCGGCACGCTGCGCAAGCCGCTGCGCAAGGATCCGCTCAACGGCGACACCACCTGGCTGCTGACCAGCCCCCCGCACGGCATGCCCCCTGGCGGCGCCGGTGCACGCGAGACCCACCCCACGGTCGAGGAGGTCTTCGTACTGGCGGGCGACCTGCATGGCAACTGCGGCGTGATGCGCGCCGGTGCCTATTTCTGGCGACCGCCCGGCATCCTGCACGGTCCCTACGGCTCGCGGCTGGGCGCCACGAGCCTCTACCGCACGGTCGGGGGACCACTGGTCGCGCACTGGACGGAAGAGCGCTATCCCTTTCGCTACGACCCGCCCTACGAGCCGGTGCTCCCGCCCGGGTTCGAGCTCCTGCCCGAGCCCGCGGAACCCGGCGCGAGGCCCTGGTGAACCCGGGTCCGAGCCCCGCGCTGAGCCCCCCTGCGCTCCCGGTGGCCGGCGCCGATGCGCCCTGGCCCTCGCCCGCCACCGCCTGGCGCCTCACCCTGCTGCTGACGCTGGCCTATATCGTTTCGTTCCTCGATCGCTTCGTGATCAGCCTGCTGATCGAGCCGATCAAGGCCTCGATGGCGCTCACGGATTTCCAGATCGGGCTGTTGCTCGGCCCGGCCTTCGCCATCTTCTACCTGACGCTCGGCATCCCCATCGGCTGGCTCGCCGATCGCAGCGCGCGCCGTCCGCTCATCGCTGCCGGCATCGCGCTGTGGAGCCTGATGACGGCGCTGTGTGGCCTCGCGCGCAGCTTCTGGCCGCTGTTCCTCGCACGAATCGGGGTCGGCGTGGGCGAGGCCGTGCTCGCGCCCTGCGCCGTCCCGATGATCGGCGACGCCTTCCCTCCCGAGCGCCGGGCCCGGCCCATCAGCGTCTACATGAGCGGGTCCTTTCTCGGCAGCGCCGCGTCGTTCCTGCTCGGTGGCCTGCTCGTCGCCTTCGTCGATCGCTTTGCCCCGTTGACGCTGCCGGTGGTCGGTCGACTCGAGACCTGGCAACTCGTGTTCATCATCGTCGGGCTGCCGGGTGTGCTGCTCGCCGCGCTCATGTACACCGTACCCGAGCCGCCGCGTCGCACCGTCATGCCCGTTGGTGCCGAAGCCGCCCCCGCGATTCCCTACATGCGCCGCCACTGGAAAGCCTACGGCGCGTTGCTCACCGGCATGGCGGGCGTGTTCGCCATGGGCTCGCTCGCGCAGTGGAACGTAGCGCTCTTCCAGCGCAACTGGGGCTGGGGCATCGCCGAGATCGGCGTCGCGACCGGCCTGCTGATCCTGTGCTCGGCGGTACCGGGCACCGCCGTGAGTGGCTGGCTGACCACCCTTCTGCAGCGGCGCGGTCATGCCGATGCGCCCTTGCGGGTCGTCACGCTGGGGCTGATCGTGTTTGCACCGGCGGCCTGCCTTGCGCCGCTGATGCCCGACGCGCGCCTCGCACTCGGCGTGTTCGCGGTCGCGTTCTTTGGCCAGGCTGTAGCCGTGGCGGCCGGGCCCGCCGCGCTGGTCGACCTGACGCCGGTCCCGATCCGCTCCCGGGCCGTCGCGGTCTACTGGTCGGCCATCAGCCTGGTGGGCATGCTGATCGGGCCGGCCAGCGTCGGTGCCCTGACCGACGCCTTCGGCGATCCTGCCGCGCTGAAATACAGCATCGCGATCATGGCGGCGGTCTTCGCCCTGCCGGCGCTTGCCGCGCTGATCGGGGGCCGCGCCGCCTATCAGCGCTCGATCGCCGCCATGCCGCGCTCTGTGTAGCGCGGGCCGTCGGCGTTACCCACGGCGTCGAGTTCCGCGATGTCGTCGGGGCTGAGCATCACTGAGGTCGCGCCGGCGTTGTCCTCGAGCCAGCGCGCACGCTTGGTGCCGGGGATCGGCACGATGTCCGGGCCGCGGTGCAGGAGCCATGCAAGCGCCACCTGAGCACCCGAGGCGCCGCGGCGCGCAGCCACCTTTCGCACGGTTTCGAGGCGCGCGAGGTTGCGTTCGTAGTGCCCTGCGCTGAATCGCGGATCGTAGTTGCGGCGGTAGTCCGTGTCCGGCAGCTCCGCCGGAGGCGGCAGGGAGCCTGTCAGGAACCCACGGCCCAGCGGGCTGTAGGGGACGGTGCCGATGCCGAGCTCCCGGCAGGTGGCGAGCACGCCAGGCGCTCCGTCTGCCGCGGGCTCCTCGATGTTGCGCTCCCAGAGCGAGTATTCGCTCTGGACGGCGCTGATGGGGTGCACGGCATGGGCGCGCCGGATCGTCGCTGCGCTCATCTCCGAAAGCCCGAGGTAGCGGACCTTCCCCGCCCGGACCTGCTCGGCCATCGCACCCACCGTATCCTCGATCGGAACGCGGAAGTCGCGACGGTGCTGGTACCAGAGGTCGATGTAGTCCGTGCCGAGCCGTTGCAGGCAGCCCTCGAGCGCGCGTCGCACGTTCCCGGGGCGCCCGTCGACACCGGTCATGCGGCCATCAGGCGAGAGCGCGAATCCGAATTTCGTGGCGATGATGGCCTTGTCGCGGCGGCCTGCGAGCGCGCGCCCGAGCAGCCGCTCGTTCGACCACGGTCCGTAGACCTCGGCCGTGTCGAAGAAGTCGATGCCCAGCTCGAGCGCCCGATGGATCGTCGCGATGCCCCCGGCCTCATCCGGTGCGCCGTACATGTCGGGCATGCCGGCCACGCCGGTCATGCCCATGGTGCCGAGCCCGAGCGCAGACACGCGCAGCCCCTGGCTGCCGAGATTGCGACGCTCCATGGTCGGCGGACCCGCGCTCAGACCGGGCCCAGGTAGTCCTGCTTGCCGACTTCGACGCCCGCCTGTCGCAGCAGCGCGTAGGCGGCCGTGACGTGGAAGTAGAAATTCGGCAGCGCCCATTTCTGCAGGAAGGACAGCCCGTCCATCTCGAGCGTCCGGGTGCGCAGCGGGATCACGATGTGCCGGGCCTCCGACCCCTCGAGCTGCGCCGGCTGGATCGTGCCGAGCCATTCGATCGTCTTCGCGATACGCGCCTGAAGCTCGGCGAGGGTCTTTTCCTCGTCCGCGAAGCGCGGCGGATCGATGCCCGCGAGGCGTGCGGTGCTGTTCTTCGCGAAATCGCCTGCGAGCTGCACCTGGCGCGTGAAGGACAGCATGTCGGGCGCGAGCCTCAGCCCCTCGATCACCCCCGGTTCGATCTTCCGCGCCTCGGCGAATGCCGCGGCCTTGTCGAGGATCCGGGACAGGTTGCCGAGCATCGGCACGAACTGTCCGACCGTCATCGCATGCATCGAGAGGCTCATCGTGTACTCCGCGTACGGGAAAGGACCGGATCTTAACCGGGCGGGGTTCGTCACGATCGGTCACGCAGGCTTGACTCGGACGTGAGACAATAGATGCCCCGTAGGCCCCTCTTGGTGTATCAGATGTCACAGATCTGGTCTCCGGCGAACATGGCGACCTTCGCCAAGGTCGTCGACCTCAACGGCTTCTCCGCGGCTGCCCGGGCGCTGAAGGTGCCGAAGGCGGGTGTCAGCCGGGCCATTGCCGACCTCGAGCGCGAGCTGGGGCTCAAGGTGCTGACCCGCACAACGCGCCGGATCCGTCTGACGCCGGCCGGCGAGCAGCTCCTTCCCCATTGCCGGGCCATCCTCGAGGCGGCAGAGCGTGTCCATCAATGCGCGGCCGAATTGACCGAACTGCGCCAGGGTCCGCTGCGCGTGCTGGCCGACACCACCTACGGACGGGTGCTGCTCGCCCCGCTGGTCCCCCGGTTCCTGGAGCGCTTCCCGTCGATCCCGCTGGAAGTCGAGCTCGGCGACGTGCGTGACGCCGCGCGTACCGGCGGCTACGAGGTCACGATCCAGGCCGGTGCCGACCCCGCCGAGGGGCGGGTGTCGCGGGTCCTCGGTGCGCCCCCCGCCATCCTCTGCGGCACGCCAGCCTACCTGCTCAAGCACGGTACGCCCGCGACCCCGGCGGAGCTCGAGGCCCACGCGCTGCTGACGCCCGACGGCGACGGACCCCTGTACGCGCTGCGTCTCGCCCAGGGGCTGCGTCGGGCCGAGATCACGGTCCGCCCGAAGCTCGCGGTCAATGATCCCGCGCTGCTGCACGCCGCGGTGGCGGCCGGGCTGGGCATTGGACTGTTGCCCGAGTTTCTTTGCCGCCAGGGCCTGGCGACCCAGAAGCTCCGCCAGGTGCTGCCGGACTGGGAGCTGCCGGAGCAGGAGCCGCTGTGCGCGGTGTATCCCGCCCGCCTTGCCGAAGATGCCCGTGTGATCGCGCTCGTGGATTTCCTCTCGGCCAACATCGTCCCGGCGCTGGCGCGTTAAAATCCCCCGGCCCCCCAACCCCACGCGACGAGGAACACGGACATGTACCGCGCGCCGACCCGGGACCTTCGATTCGTACTGCGCGAGCTCATCGGCGAGGCCGCCCTCCAGGGCTGCCCCGCTCACGCGGACTACTCGCTCGACCTCGTCGAATCCATCCTCGACGAGGCGGGTCGCTTCGCCGAGAACGTCCTCGACCCGCTTTACCGCTCCGGTGATCGTGACGGCGCGCGCTGGAGCCTGGAAGGGGTGACCAGCGCGCCAGGCTTCAAGGCGGCCTACACGCAGTTCGTCGAGGGCGGCTGGCCAAGCCTGCGGGCCGACCCGGAGTTCGGCGGCCAGGGCATGCCCACGCTCGTCGGCACGGCGGTCGAGGAGTTCTGGGGCGCTGCAAACCTCTCCTTCAAGCTGTGCCCGATGCTGACCCAGGGTGCGGTCGAGGCGCTGCAGGAGTTCGGCACGCCCGAGCAGAAGGCCCGGTTCCTGCCGAAGATGGTCTCGGGCGAGTGGACCGGCACCATGAACCTGACCGAGCCCCAGGCCGGCTCCGACCTCGCCGCGGTCCGCACGCGAGCCGTGCCCGACGGCAACGACTACCGGCTCTTCGGCCAGAAGATCTTCATCACCTGGGGCGAGCACGACTACACCCCGAACATCGTGCACCTCGTGCTGGCACGCATCGACGGTGCGCCGCCCGGCGTCAAGGGCATCTCGCTCTTCATCGTCCCGAAGTTCCTGGTCGGCGCTGACGGCGAACCTGCCGCGCGCAACGACGTCCACTGCCTGTCGATCGAACACAAGCTGGGCATCCACGCCAGCCCGACCTGCGTGATGGCCTACGGCCAGGGCGAGGGCGCCGTGGGCTATCTCGTGGGCGAGGCGGGCCGCGGCCTCGAATACATGTTCGTGATGATGAACGCCGCCCGGTTGTCGGTGGGTCTCGAGGGCTATGCGGTCGCCGAGCGCGCCTACCAGCAGGCGCTCGAGTGGTCGCGCACGCGGGTTCAGGGCAAGCCGCCGGTCGCGCCGGCCGCAGGTGCCGCTGGACCCGCGCCGATCATCCAACACCCCGACGTGCGCCGGATGCTGCTGACCATGAAGTCACAGGTCGAGGCGATGCGCGCGCTCGCGCTCTACACCGCGTCGCAACTCGACCTCGGTCACGGCCACGCGGACCCGGCCCGGCGTGCCGCTGCGCAGGCGCGCGGCGACCTGCTGATCCCGATCGTCAAGGGCTGGAGCACCGAGACGGGCATCGAGCTCGCCTCGCTGGGCCTGCAGGTCCACGGCGGCATGGGTTTCGTCGAGGAGACGGGTGCCGCGCAGCCCTATCGCGACGTGCGCATCACCACGATCTACGAGGGCACCACGGGCATCCAGTCCAACGACCTCGTCGGCCGCAAGATCGCCCGCGACCGTGGCCAGGCGGTCGCGGCGCTGGTCGCCGACATGCAGCGCGAACTCGATGCGCTCGCCGGGGCGGGCGCGCACGCAGGGGCCGTGGACGAGTGTCGCGCAGCCGCGTTGCGGGGCGTCGAGTCGCTGCGCGGCGCTGTCGCCCACCTGCTCGCCGAATGGGCGGGCGGGCCGGAGCGTGCCCTCGCCGTGTCCGTTCCGTTCCTGCGTCTCTGCGGCATCGTGTGCGGTGGCTGGCTGCTGGCGCGCTCGGCGGCCGCCGCGGCGGCGCGGCTGGAGGCAGGCGATCCGGATCGTGCGTTCCTGCAGGGCAAGGTCGCTGGCGCGCGTTTTTATGCGGCGCAGATCCTGCCGCAGGCCGACGCATTGGTCGCCGTGGTCCGCGCCGGGGCCGCGAGCGTGCTCGACGCCGACCCGGCGTCGCTCTGAGGGCCCCGTGATGCGTCGACGCGCCGTGCTGCAGGCGGGGCTCGCGGGCGCAGTGGCCTGTGCCGGCGCGGCCGCAGGCCTGGGCGTCGCCGCGTCTTTACCGGCGGGCAGCGGAGGCGCGCTGCGCCGAAGGCCGATTCCTGGTACGTCCGAGTCTTTGCCCGTCATCGGGCTGGGTACCTCGGGCCCCTTCGAGGTGGGTGCCGACCCGGCTGCGCGGGAACCGCTCGCGGAAGTGCTGGCGGAGTTCTTTGCCGCAGGCGCCACGGTGATCGACACCTCGCCCATGTATTCGACGGCCGAGGCAGTGCTCGGCGACCTGCTCACGCCCGCCATGCAGCGCGATGCGTTCGTTGCCACCAAGGTCTGGACGCGCGGTGCGGCCGAGGGTGAGGCGCAGATGCGCCGTTCGATGGCGCTGCTGCGCCGCGAGCGTGTCGAGCTGATGCAGGTCCACAACCTGCTCGACCTCGACGTCCAGCTGCGCACCCTTCGACGCTGGAAGGACGAGGGCCGCATCCGCTACATCGGGGTCACGCACTTCACCGTCGAGTCGCACGCCGAACTCGCCCGGGTGATCGAACGCGAGCGGCCCGACTTCGTGCAGTTCAACTACTCGGCCTCGACCCGCGCGGCGGAGGCGCGACTGCTGCCGCTCTGTGCCGATCGCGGCGTCGCGGTGCTCGTCAACCGTGCGTTCGACGACGGCCGGATCTTCCAGCGCCTGCAAGGCAGGCCGCTGCCACCGTGGGCGCCAGAGGTGGGCTGCTCGAGCTGGGCCCAGCTGCTGCTCAAGTTCGTGATCGCGCAGCCCGCGGTGACCTGCGTGATCCCGGCGACGGGCAAGCCGCGCAACCTCCGCGACAACCTGGCGGCCGGGCGCGGGCCGTTGCCCGATGCCGCCCAGCTTCGCGAGATCGCCGCTGCGGTGGCCGGCTGAGCGTCGAGCGCCGCCTCAGCCCGCTCGCAGGGTCTTCCACGCCGCCAGCGCCGCCTCCCTCGAGGCTTTCAGGTCGATGACCGGCAGCGGGTAGCTGCGCCCGAGCGTGATGCCCGCGGCCGCGAGTTCCACCGGCTTGCAGGCCCACGGAGCGTGGATCGCGGATCCTGGCAGGCGAGCGAGTTCCGGTACCCAGCGGCGCACGTACTCGCCATCGGCGTCGAACTTCTCGCCCTGGCTCACTGGATTGAAGACCCGGAAGTAGGGCGCTGCATCCGCGCCGCAGCCCGCGCTCCACTGCCAGCCCAGCGTGTTGCTGGCCAGGTCGGCGTCGACGAGGGTGTCCCAGAACCAGCGCGCGCCTTCGAGCCAGTGCAGCCGCAGGTTCTTGACCAGGAACGAGGCGACGACCATCCGGACGCGGTTGTGCATCCAGCCCGTCTCCCACAGCTCGCGCATGCCTGCGTCGACCAGCGGGATGCCCGTGCGCCCGCGCTGCCACGCGCGCAGCACCCCGCCTTCGTCGCGCGCCCAAGGGAACTTCGCGTATTCGGGGCGCAGCGGCGCGTCGCTCGTGTGCGGGAAGTGGAACAGCAGGTGATGCGCGAATTCCCGCCAGCCGATCTCGGCCATGAACGCCGAGTCGCGCCAGCGAGCCGCCGCGTGCCAGACCTGGCGCGGCGAGAGCTCGCCGAAATGCAGGTGTGGCGACAGCCGTGAGGTGCCGCGGAGTGCGGGCAGGTTGCGGCCTTCCGCGTAGCCGTCGGCCGCGTCACGGAGGAATCGGTCGAGATGACGGGCCGCGCCGTGCTCGCCAGGCTGCCACGCCGCCGCCATGCCCTCGTACCAGCGGACCCGCGGCAGCAGCGCGAGGTCTTCGACCGAGAGCGACTCGGGCCAGTGTGCTGGCGCGGGGAGCGAGTCCGGTGCCGCAGCGGGCTCGGGAAGGCGCAGCCGCGACGACACGTGGCGCCAGTAGGGCGTGAACACCTGGAACGGGCGACCGCTCTGGTTGCGGATGTCCCAGGGCTCCACCAGCAGGGCGGCGTTGAAGCTGCGTGCGTCGAGACCGTCGGCACGCAGCGCCTCCTTGATCCGGCGGTCGCGCTCGATCACCACCGGCTCGTAGCGGCGGCTCCAGAGCACGCCGGCGGCGCCGGTCTCGGCCACGAGCTGGCGCAGCGCAGCAAGCGTGTCTGCCGCGTCGCCACCGGGCCCGGCGCGGCGGATCACGAGCCGCGAACCCCGGGCTGAGAGTTGCCCGCTGAACGCGCGCAGCGATTCATGCAGCCACCAGCGGCTCGCGCCTCCCGGCGCCCAGTCGCCTTCCTCATGAGGTGCCCAGATGAACACCGGGATCACCGGGCCGCCCGATTCGAGCGCGGCGGTCAGCGCCGGGTGGTCGGCGAGCCGCAGATCCTGGCGCAGCCAGAGGAGCGTGGGTGCGGGCACGGCTGCTACTTCTGCAACGCGTGTGCGGCGATGACGCTGGACACGGCTTCGATGGCGTCTTCACGCGGGCTGGTCCGGCGCCACAGCGCGCCGATCCGGCGCGTGGGCGCAGGCCTGGTGAAGGGGCGCAGCGCCATGCCGCGTGGCGCCGCGTAGGCGCCGCGCGTGGCCAGTTCGGGCAGCAGCGTCACGCCCGCGCCCGCGGCGACCATCTGCCGCAGCGTCTCGATGCTGGTGGCGCGGAAGTCCTGCTTCTCGTTGACGTCGACCCTGCTGCAGACGTCGAGCGCCTGGTCGCGCATGCAGTGCCCGTCCTCGAGCAGCAGCAGGGTGGCGCCGCGCAGGTCGTCGGGACGCACCGAGGCCTTCTGTGCCAGTTCGTGATCCGAGGGCACGGCCAGCACGAAGGGTTCGTCATAGAGGGTGCATTGCGCGAAATCGTCCATGCCCTCCAGCAGGGCGAGTACGCCCATGTCGATCTCGCCCGAGCGCAGCTTCGCGAGCATCGCATCGGTCTGGTACTCGTAGAGCATCAGTTCCAGGCGCGGCAGGGCCTTGCGCAGCCTGGGCGCCACGACCGGCAGCAGGTAGGGGCCGATCGTCGGCAGGAAGGCCACGCGCAGCCGGCCCGACAGCGGGTCGCGGTGGGCGCGGGCGATCTCGACGATCTCGTCGCTCGCCTCGGCGATCGCGCGCGCCCGGGCCAGGATCTCCTGGCCGGCGGGCGTCAGCATGACGCGGCGTGGCTGGCGCTCGACCAGCGGCACGCCGAGGTATTCCTCGAGTTTGCGCAGCTGTGCTGAAAGGGTCGGCTGGCTCACGTGGCAGCGCTCGGCCGCCTGGCCGAAGTGGCGCGTGTCGGCGAGCGCCACGAGGTACTTGAGGTCCTTGAGCTTGAGATCGGCCATTTTTTTCGATAAACAGAAGCTATTGATAATGATCCCAGCAATCGATGCGTGCGTCGAGCGGGGCTTTCCACAACGGCCGCCCGGAGTAGGTTGCTGCTATGCTGGAAATCGTTTCGGCAGGCGCACATGACCCGGAGGCTGGCAGCATGAGCAACACTGAGTCGGGCGGGGCAGCAGGGGCGCCGCGGCGCCAGCTCCACGGCACGTCCTACGTCGTGCTGTGCCGCGACGGTGCCAACGCTGCCGCTCTTCGCGCGGCCCATGCCGCCGAGCACCTGGCCTACATCGAGACGGTCATGGGCGACCTCAACGTGGCCGGGCCCTTGTTCGACGAGTCCGGCAAGGTCGTGATCGGCAGCATGTACTGCCTGCACACGCAGAGCCTCGTGCGGGCGCGCGAGATCATCGAGAACGATCCCTACTTCAAGGCCGGCGTGTTCGAGTCGGTTGACTACACCCCGCACATGCCTGCCGCGGGCAAGTTCATCGGCGGAAAGACCTGGTAGTCGCTCCCCCGCACCACATTGGGACGGCCTGCGGCCGGACCTGCACCCGGTCGGTGCGGGGCCGTCGCGTCCGCGGCGCCACCGGCGGCGGTTTCCCGAGGCCCGGTTCGTGGCATGATTCTCGCTTATCCGGAAGATGGCGATGCATCCCCCATTCGACGAGATGTACGCCCCGGACGGCGGGGTCAGGCCGCATTACGCGCCGTTTGCGCGCTGGCTGGCGGGCATGCCGGCTGCGCAGGTGGACGCGCGCCGTGCCGAAGCCGACGCACTCTTCCGCCGCGCTGGCATCACCTTCGCCGTCTATGGCGACGAGGGCGGCACCGAGCGGCTGATCCCGTTCGACATCCTGCCGCGCATCATCCCGGCCGGGGAATGGTCGATGCTCCAGCGTGGCCTGCACCAGCGGGTCACGGCGCTCAACGCCTTCCTGCACGACATCTATCACGACCAGGACATCATCCGCGCCGGGCGGATCCCCGCGGAGCAGGTGTTCTGCAACGTGCAGTACCGCCCGGAGATGCAGGGTATCGACTTGCCCATGGACGTCTATGCGCACGTGGCGGGCATCGACCTGGTGCGCGCCGGCGAGGGCGAGTACTTCGTGCTCGAGGACAACCTGAGGGTGCCGTCCGGCGTGTCGTACATGCTCGAGGACCGCAAGGCGATGATGCGCCTGTTCCCCGAGCTGTTCGCGCGCTATCCGGTCGCGCCCGTCGAGCACTATCCTGACCTCCTGCTCGAGACGCTGCGCGGTGTGGCGCCGGCGGGCATCCGCGATCCGACCGTCGTCCTGCTGACCCCGGGCGCGGCCAACAGCGCGTATTTCGAGCACGCCTTCCTCGCCCAGCAGATGGGCATCGAGCTCGTCGAGGGTCAGGACCTGTTCGTCGAAGACGAATACGTCTACATGCGCACGACCCAGGGTCCGCGCCGTGTCGACGTCATCTACCGGCGGATCGACGACGACTTCCTCGATCCGCTGGCATTCCGGGCCGACTCCATGCTCGGCGTGCCAGGCCTGCTGAATGCCTGCCGTGCCCGTCGCGTGGTCATCTCCAACGCCATCGGCACCGGCATCGCCGACGACAAGTCGACCTACCCCTACGTGCCGGAGATGATCCGCTTCTACCTCGGCGAGGAGCCGGTCCTGTCGAACGTGCCCACCTGGATCCTGCGTCGCGAGGATGACCTGCGCTACGTGCTCGGCCACCTCGACGAGCTGGTGGTCAAGGAAGTCCACGGTGCCGGTGGCTACGGCATGCTGATCGGGCCGCGTGCCTCGTCTGCAGAGATCGCCGCGTTTCGCGACAGGATCCTCGCCGATCCCTCGCGCTACATCGCACAGCCCACGCTCGCTCTGTCCGCGTGCCCCACCTTCGTCGAGGAGGGCATCGCTCCCCGCCACATCGACCTGCGGCCGTTCGTGCTGTCGGGCCGCGATATCCGCCTGGTGCCGGGTGGCCTGACGCGCGTGGCGCTGCGTGCCGGCTCCCTCGTCGTCAATTCCTCGCAGGGCGGTGGCACGAAGGACACCTGGGTGCTGGAGCGCTGACGTGCTGAGCCGGACCGCCGACCATCTCTACTGGATGGCGCGCTACACCGAGCGCGCTGAGAACCTCGCGCGCATGCTCGACGTGAACCGCCGTATGACCCTGCTGCGCCAGGACTCCGAGGCCGTGTCACGGCGATGGGTGTCGACGCTGTCGATCGTCGGCCAGATCGAGGCCTTCGAGGCGACCCACGGCATGGTGGACGAGGACGCCGCGGTCGCCTGGATCGCGTTCGACCGCCGCAACGCGGGCAGCATCTACCACTGCCTGGCGTTGGCGCGCGAGAACGCGCACGCCGTGCGGGGAACGCTGACCTCCGAGGCCTGGGAGACCCTCAACGCCACCTGGCTCGAGATGCGCCGGCACCTTGCCGGCGACTCCATGCCGCCCGGCGAGTTCTTCGAATGGGTCAAGTTCCGCTCGCATCTCGCGCGTGGCGTGATCGAGGGCACCATGCTGCGCGACGAGGCGCTTTACTTCGCGCGGCTCGGCACCCACCTCGAGCGCGCCGACAACACCGCCCGCATCCTCGACTCGCAGTTCCGCCTGCCCGATGTCGGCGCCGACGATCCCGACTCGGCGGTCGACTACTACGAGTGGAGCGCATTGCTGCGATCGGTCTCGGCGTTCGAGGTCTACCGCAAGGTCTATAGCGACCTGATCACCCCGCGGCGTGTCGCCGAGCTGCTGATCCTGCGCGACGCAATGCCGCGCTCGCTGCTGCGCTGCATGACCGCCGTCCATGAGACGCTCCGGGTGGTCGCGAACGACCGCTCCGACGAGACACTGCGGCGTGCTGGCGAGGTGCATGCGAGCCTGCTCTACGGGCGCGTCGAGGACGTCCTGGATGCGGGCGTCCACGAGTACCTCGCGAGGTTCCTCGGGCGCATCGGCGACCTCGGCGACCGGATCGCCAGCGACTTCCTCGTACCTTCCACGGCAGGCTGAGTCCATGCGGCTGCATATCCACCACGAGACCGAGTATCGCTACGACCGGCCGGTCAAGCACAGCGTACAGAGCCTTCGCCTCACGCCGCGCACGGAGACGGGGCAGCGCGTGCTGGGATGGGAGATGCGGGCTCCCGGCCGCCAGGTCCCGCAGGTTGACGCGCACGGCAACGTGGTCCATCTGCTCACCCTCGACGAGGCACACGACGAGATCCGCATCATCGTAGAGGGCGTGGTCGAGACCGAGGAGGTCTCGGGATCATCGCTCGCCGACCGCGGCCGCCTCTCGCCGCTCGTCTACCTGCCGGAGACGCCGTTGACCCGCGTCGACACGCCGCTGCGCCAGTTCGCGTCTGAACACGCCAGCGCGCAGTTCGGCCGCGACGAGGCGCTGGCACTCGCCCTGGCCGTGCGCGGCGCCATGGCCTACGAGGCCGGCTCCACCGACGTGACCGATACCGCCTCGCATGCCTTCTCGCTGCGTCGCGGCGTGTGCCAGGACCACGCCCACGTCATGCTGGCCTGCTGCCGGGCGCTTGGCGTGCCGGCCCGCTACGTGAGCGGCTACCTGCTCACCGACGACCAGGGCCACATCGCCAGCCATGCCTGGACCGACGTCTGGCTTCACGCCGAGCAGCTCTGGTTCAGCATCGACGTGACCAACGGCCAGCCCGGGGGGCCGCGTCACTGCCGGCTGGCGGTGGGCCGTGACTACATGGACGCCTGCCCCGTCCGCGGCGTGCGCCGCGGGGGCGGGGCAGAGACGATGGCGGCGCGCGTCGCGGTGACCGCGCGCCCGGGCGCGCCCGCAAGGGAGCCGTCGCGCCCGCGTCTGGTGCAGCAGCGCCAGGCCCAGCAGTAGAATCAGGCATGACCTACTGCGTCGCGACCCTGCTGGACACCGGGATGGTGTTCCTCGCCGACTCCCGCACCAATGCGGGAGTCGACCAGATCAACACCTTCCGGAAGCTGCACGTCTTCGAGAAGCAGGGCGACCGCGTCATCGTGCTGATGACCTCGGGCAACCTGGCAATCACGCAGTCCGTGCTGCACATCCTGCAGAGCCAGCTGGAGCACCCCGACGCCCATGCGGGGCTGTTCACGGTGCCGAGCCTGTTCGATGCCGCCACGCTGGTCGGTGACGCGCTCCGCAAGGTGCACGCCCACGACGCCCCGGCCATGAAGGATCACGGCATCGAGTTCAACGCGGGGTTCATCCTCGGCGGCCAGGTCCGTGGCGAGGCGCCGCGCCTGTTCCACATCTACGCAGCCGGGAACTTCATCGAAGCGACGCTCGACACGCCGTATTTCCAGATCGGCGAGGCGAAGTACGGCAAGCCGATCATCGACCGCGTGATCACCCGCTCCAGCAGCCTCCCCGAGGCAGTGAAGTGCGCGCTGATCTCGATGGACTCGACGATCCGCTCCAACATCTCCGTTGGCGCGCCGCTCGATCTGGTAGTGATCCGCCGCGACGCCCTGCGCGTGCTCACGCACCGGAACGTCACGGCCGACGACGCGTATTTCCGCATGATCCGCTCAGGCTGGAGCGACAGCCTGCGCCACGCGTTCCACGCGCTGCCGAATCCCGAGCTATAGCGCGGCGGGCGCGGCGTTGCCGAGCATGCGGTCTACCAACCGGGAGCGGTGGCCGCTCGGGCGCGTGCGGCGGGCCACCAGCGAGTACACGGCCGGCACCACCAGCAGCGTCAGGAACACTGAAAGCAGCGTGCCGTAGAACACGACGACGCCGATCGGCCGCCGCTGCTCGGCACCCGCACCGGTGGCGAACAGCAGCGGCAGCGCGCCGATCGCCGTGCAGAGGCTGGTCATCAGCACCGGGCGAAGTCGCGTGGACGCCGCCTGGATGATCGACTCGCTGAAGTCGACGCCGCGGTCGCGGAGCTGGTTGGCAAACTCGACGATCAGCACACCGTTCTTCGCCGCGATGCCGATCAGGATGATCACGGCGATCTGGCTGAAGATATTGACGCTGAGGCCGTGCAGCTTGAGCCCGAACACCGCGCCCAGCAGCGCCAGCGGCACCGTGACCATGACGATCGCCGGGTGTACGAAGCTCTCGAACTGGGCCGCCAGCACCAGGAACACGATCAGCACGGCGAATACGAAGGTCAGGTAGAGCTGGCCGCCGCTGCGCACGTAGTCGCCCGAGTCGCCGTCCCACATCAGGCGCGCGCCGGCCGGCAGTTCGCGGCGCACGGTGTCCTCGAACCACGCCACGGCCTCGCCCATGGTGTAGCCGGGCGCGAGGCTGGCCTTGATCTCCACGGAGCGCAACCGGTTGAAGCGGCTGAGCTCGGTGGCGCCCGCGGTCTCCTCCAGCCTGACGACGCTGGCCAGCGGCACGAGCGCGCCGGTGGTGTCCGATCGCACCTGGATGTTCGTCAGGTCGGTCGGCGTCGCGCGATCGTCGTTGCGGCCCTGCAGGACCACGTTGTACTCGCGGCCGCGGTCGATGAAGGTCGTGACGATCCGCGAACCGAGCACGGTTTCGAGCGTGCGCCCGACGGTCTGCAGCGAGACGCCCAGGTCGGCAGCGCGATTGCGGTCCAGGGCAACCCGGATCTGCGGCTTGCGGGGCTTGTAGCTGTTGTCCACGCCGACCAATCCGGGGTTGTCATCGGCAAGGGCTGCAATGCGCTCGGACCACTGCGCGAGTTGCTCGTAGTCGGGACCACCGATGACGGCCTCGACCGGCGAGCCCCAGCCGCCGCGCAGGCCGCCTGGAGTTAGCACGCTGGTGCGTACCCCGGGCAGCTTGCGCAGCTCGGCGGTGAGCTCGCGCCCGATCTGCTGCGCCGAGCGCTTGCGCTCGCCCCAGGGCGCGAGCGTGAGGATCAGCCGGGCCGAGTTGACCGAGCCGGTTCCGTCCCAGCTGCCGGGCACCCGGAGCGTGATACGCCGGATGTCGCCCTTTTCGGCCTGGATGGCCGCGATCTGCTCGAGGCGCTGCCCGTAGGCCTCGGTGTACTCCAGGCTCGCCCCCTCGGGCGCGGTCATGGTCACGAAGATCCGGCCGCCGTCCCCGGCGGGCGCGAACTCCTCGGGCAGGGCGCGGAAGGTCAGGAGGCCGGCGAGCGACAGCAGCATCACGGACGCGACGATCAGCCAGGGCCGCCGGTTGATCTGCCGCAGGCGGCGCTCGTACACCGCCGCCAGCGCGGCGAAGAATCGGTCGACGGCTCCCGTGAAGCCAGGCGCTGCGCCCGTCTCGCCCGGGGGCGGCAGCCGCGAGGCCATCATGGGCGTGAGCGTGAGCGCGACGACTGCGGAGAACAGCACCGCGGCTGCGAGCGTCAGCCCGAACTCGCGGAACAGGCGGCCGACGTCCCCCGGCAGGAACGAGACGGGCACGAAAACCGCCACCAGCGTCAACGTGGTGGCCACCACCGCGAAGCCGATCTCGCGGCTGCCGTTGACGGCTGCCGCGATGGGCGACTCGCCCAGTTCCGCGCGCCTGTGGATGTTCTCGAGCACCACGATCGCGTCGTCGACGACGAGGCCGATCGCCAGCACGATGCCCAGCAGCGTCAGCACGTTGAGCGAGTACCCCAGCAGCTGCATCGCCATGAACGCGGCGATCACGGAGACGGGTATCGTCACGGCAGGGATCAGCGTGGCGCGCAACGAACCGAGGAACGCGTAGATCACCACCAGCACGGCGATGAAGGCGAACACGACGGCCAGCAGCACCTCGCCCAGTGCCGCCTCGATCGCGTCGCCGTTGTCGAGATTCACGACCAGCGATGCTCCCGGCGGCAGCTCCTTGCGCAGCCGTTCCACCTCGGCGCGCACCTCGCGCACCACGTCGAGCGTGTTCGCGTTGGACTGCGCCTCGACCAGGATGCCCGTGCCGGCGCGGCCGTTGGTGCGCATGAGCGTGCGGTCGTTCTCCGGCGCCACGCGCACGTCGGCGATCTCGCCCAGCCGGACCAGCTGGCCGTCGGCGCCCCGGCCGACGACGAGGTTGCGGAAGTCGTCCTCCGTGTCCAGGCCGACCGCGGTGCGCAACGAGAACTCGCGGGTGCGCGACTCGATCCGGCCCGCCGGCAGCAGCACGTTCTCGCGCCTCAGCGCGCCTTCGACGTCGGAGACGGTAAGTTGCCGGGCGGCCAGCGACTGGCGGTCGAGCCAGATGCGCATCGCTGGCCGCCGAGCGCCACTGAGTGCCGCGCGGGCGACGCCAGGCACCGTGGACAGGCGGTCGAGGATGTAGCGCTCGGCGTAGTCCGTGACCTCGAGCGGGCTCATGGCCTCCGAGTTGAAGCTGATCGTCATCACCGCGTCGGCGGTGGCGTCGGCCTTCGAAACCTGCGGCGGGTCAGCCTCGGGCGGCAACTGCGTCAGCACCCGCGAGATGCGGTCGCGGACGTCGTTGGCGGCATCGTCCATGTCCCGGACGACGTCGAATTCGATCCGGATGCTGGAACGCTCGTCCTCGCTGTCGGATTCGAGCTTGATGATGCCCTCGATGCCGGCGATGCGGTCCTCGATCACCTGGGTGACCTTGTTCTCGACGATGGACGCGGAGGCGCCGCGGTAGATCGTGGAGATCGTCACGACCGGGCGGCTGATGTCCGGGTACTCGCGAAGAGGCAGGCGCTCCAGCGCAACCAGGCCGAAGATCACCAGCAACAGGCTCAGCACCGTGGCGAACACGGGCCGGCGTATGCAGAGCTCCGAGATGTTCATCCGCGTGTATCCTGCCGGGGAGCGGGCGGGGCCTCGGCGATCGCGGCGCCGTCGCGCAGCCGCAGGGTGCCGTCGACGACGATGCGATCACCGGTCGAGAGTCCCGAGAGCACGGCGACCACGCCTGGCTGCCGGCCTCCGGTGCGCACTTCGCGGCGCTCGGCCTTGCCGTCACGGGTCACGTAGACGTAGGTCTTGCCCTGCTCGGGAACGATCGCCTCCTCGGGCACGATCAGCGTGGGTGTCTCGCGGCCCCTGAGCTTCACGCTCATGAACATGCCGGGCCGCAGCTCACCCGCGGGATTGGGAAGCTCGGCACGCACGGCGATCGAGCGCGTGACCGGATCGACACGGGAGTCGATCGTGCTGACCTTGCCCGCGAATACGCGCCCGGGCAGGCCATCCGTGGTGGCTGCGACCGGCAGCCCGGCGCGCAGCTCGCCCAGGAAGGCCTGCGGCACGGAGAATTCGAGCTTGATCACCGAGGCGTCGTCGAGGGTGGTGATCACCGCGCCGGGGTTCACGAGTCCGCCCAGGCTGACGCGACGGAAGCCGGCGCGCCCGTCGAAGGGCGCACGGATGATGGTGTCGCCGAGCCTTGCCCGCGCGGCGGCGACCCGGGCTTCACCGGTCTTCACGGCCGTCTCGAGCTGGTCCAGCTGGGCCCGCGACAGCGCCTGGGTCACCGACAGGTCGCGGCCGCGATTGAACTGGTTGCGGCTTTCCGCCAGGTTGGCCTCGGCCTCGGCAAGCGCCGCAGCGGCCTGCGCGCGGTCGAGCTCGACCATGACCATCCCACGCCGCAACAGCTGGCCCTCGGCGAAGCGGATGGCGGTCACGGTGTTGGAGACCTTCGAGGTGATCTCGACGGACTCGCGCGCGAGCGCGGTCCCCACGGACTCGATCTCCGTGCCGAAGGAGCGCATCTCGGGCAGGGCCGTGACGACCAGCACCGGGCCCGGGCCGCCGCGGCCCATGGGCCGGTCACCGGCGGCCGGTGTGCCGGCGACGGTTGGGGCGCTGGACGGGGTGGTGGCGCTCTCGGGCGCCCTGGAGCAGGCGCTCGCGAGCAACATGGAGAGCAGCGCGAGGCTGACAGGCCTCGCTCCGTGGAGAACGCGCATCATGGGTGGGGGTCCCAAAAGGACAGACCCCCTAGGATAGGGGGTCTGCGTGACGATTTCCCGCATGCCTCCGGCAGGCGGGCAAAATTTCATTGAGCGGGCGAGGTCGGCGCCTTCGGGGCGATCGGGAACTTCGCGAAGATCTCCGGCATCAGCGCGTCGACCGCCGCCGGGATGTTGTCGCGGGTCTTTTCGGTCACCCGGCCCACGGCAACGCCCTCCCAGACGAGCTGGCGCCGACGGGCGTCGACCACGTCGACGTTCAGCGTGCCCTGGGTGTACTGGTCGACGTTGGTCTCCTGGGGGTACATCGGCCAGGTGCTGTAGATGCCACCACGATAGCCGTAGTAACCCATGCCCATCGTGACCGAGGGCGTCTGCGTGACCCGCAGCTTCTCGTCGAGCTTGCCGTTGAAGTTCACCAGCAGGTCGGGCGAGGTTGCGGAGTAGGTGAGCCCGCGCAGCTCGAGTTGGCGCCGCGCCGCGTTCTTCAGCGAGGCAGACACCAGCGACTCGTAGTTGGCGGTATCGGTCCCGAGCTTCTCGACGAAGCCGAAGCTGCGGTACTGGGAGAAGTCGGCGGACGAGTCCACGGTCGAGCGGATGGTGGCAGTGGGCGTCGTGGCGCAGCCGACGAGCAGCAGAGCAGCGGCAGCGAGGGCGGCGGTGGCGAGTCGGTACATCATGGGGCACTCCTTGCGCTGTCGAGCGCGGTCTTGAGTTGTGCGGCCCAGCCGCGCAGCGCGCGCTCGGCCTCCTGGCGGTTCACGACGCGGTTGGACACCTGCAGCGTGGCGTGCTCCGGGCCGCGCTTGCGATCCCGCGCCTCCGCCAGCAGCGTGCCGGTCACGCTGTCGCGCAGCTCGAGCGCGAGCGTCATTTCACCGGCGCTCAGCACGTAGGAGCGGGAGCGGCCAGCGTCCAGGGTGTCGGGCGCGTTGATGTAGAGGTTGACGATATTGGGCTCGACCTCGAGCACGCCCTCGCCGGCTTCCTGGACGACGGTATAGCCGCCTTCGCCAAGCACCTTGGAAAAGACCTGCAGCGTCAGCTTGGCGAGATCGCGGCGAATCCGGTCGACGTCGCTGGTCCGCAGGCCGAAGCTGCCATAGTCGCGCGGGTTCCAGGACTTGCTGAATGAGACCTGGACCGGCGCGATCTTGATCCGCGTGTAGCTCGCCCAGTCGACGCCCGGGCGCTGGTAGACGGAATCGACGTTCCTGACCTGTACCTTGACCAGGCCTTCGTCGGTCGGCGCCGGGTCGGCGGCCCGGGCCGGCGTGGCGAGCAGCAGCGTGGCGGCGAGCAAGGCGCCGGCGGCGACATGGGCGTGAGACTTCACCACTGGATGGTCCCTCGTTGCGTGACGGCAGTTGGAGATATGTCAATGATACGGCTTGGCCGTCGCCAGCGCCTACGGGGTCGCCGCAACCTGTGCGCGTGAGCGCCGTCACGGAATCCGCGCGACGCCGTCGTCGCCCAATGGAATTGTGCGATCCAGTTCCAGCGTTTGCCCCTGAGGTCATTTGACAATTCCGGTGTCGCCACCACACGGCATTGCCGCTGACCCCATGGCCCAGGCCGCTGCAGAAGACAACAAGGTCCTGACGGAAGTTCCCGTCGAGGTGCTTCGCCTCGGCCTCTACGTCCACACCCTCGACCGCCCGTGGGAGGGCACGCCTTTCCTGTTCCAGGGCTTCGAGCTCGACAGCGAGGATGACCTGCGCACGATCCAGGGCCTGTGCAAGCGCGTGACGGTGCTCACCACGCCCGACGAGGCCGCGAAATTGCGCGGCCTGGCAGGATCGGGCAAGGCCAAGCTGCCCGATCTGCCGGACATGTTCAAGCTGCTGGAGGCCGACCCCAAGGCGCTGATGGGGCAGGTTCCCGAGAAGGACCCGGTGCACTTCAAGGCCGAACTCAACGTGGCCGCCGAGGCGCTGGGCGACGCGCGTCGCCAGGTCACCGACATCTTCGATCGCGTCAAGAGCGGCGCCGCGGTGGATCCGCAGGAGCTCAACGGCGCGATGGATGCGATGGTCAACAGCGTGTTCCGCAACCGCGATGCCATGGGCTGGCTCGCGCGGATGCGCAGCAAGGACGACTACCTCTACACCCACTCGCTCGCCACGTCGGTCTGGGCGCTGACCTTCGGACGGCACCTCGGGCTCGACAAGGAAACGCTGAAGATCCTGGGTACCGGGGCGATGCTGCTCGACGTCGGCAAGACCCGGCTGCCGGACCGCGTGCTAAAGAAGCCGCGGACGCCGAACCCGACCGAGTGGAAGCTGCTCCAGCTGCACACCCGCTACGGTGCCAAGCTGATCTCGCAGGCCGACAAGGTCGATCCGCGGATCATGTCGATGGTCGAGCTGCACCACGAGCGCTACGACGGGACCGGCTATCCGCGCGGCCTGAAGGGCGACGAGATACCGCTGATCGCGCGCGTGGCGGCCATCGTCGACGCCTATGACGCGATGATTTCCGAGCGCAGCTACGCCAAGGCGAAGTCGGCTTACGACGCGGTTCGAGAGCTGATGAAGCAGGCCGGCAAGTCCTACCAGCCCGAGCTGGTCGATCTCTTCGTGCAGGCGGTCGGAGTGTTCCCGACCGGCACGCTCGTGGAGCTGAACACGGGCGAGGTGGGTGTGGTGGTGGCGCAGAACCGGTTCCGGCGCCTGCGTCCCGAGGTCACGATCATCCTCGATTCTGCCAAGAAGGTCTGCGAGGACTTCACGACGGTTAACCTGCTGACCTGCGCGGCCAACGCGGATCCCGAGAAGCCCGGGCTGTGGATCGAGCGGGCGCTGGAACACGGCGCCCATGGCATCGACCCGGCGGAGTACTTCCTCTGAACGCCGTGCCGGCCTCGGTCGGCGCGCCGCGCAGCCTCGACTACGCCGGGCTGGTCGCCGAGATCCAGGCGTTCATCCTGGCGTCCCAGGGCAGCGCCGCGCTGCTGCTCGTCGACGTCGCCGAGGTGTCGCGCATGCAGGCGCGGCTCGGGTTCGAGGCGACCGAGACGCTGCTGGACGCGCTCGCCGGCCATTTCGTCGCGGCGATGGGCGCGCGGGGGCTGGTTCGACGACTGGGTGACGCCCGGTTCTGCGTGATGGTCAAGGACATCCGCAACCGCGGCCACGCCGTCCTCGCCGCCGAGAAACTGCTGCGCGTGGCGGACAATGCGCTGACCGACGGCACCATCGCGATCAAGCCGGACATGCCGGTGGGCATCGCGCTGTTCCCGGCGCATGCCACGGAGCCGCTGGAGCTGCTGCGTGACGCCCAGCTCGCGGCGACCACGGCCCGGCAGCGGCGCGGGCGGATCCATGTCTTCGACGCGGAATCCTCCGCGCAGATGTTGCGCCCCTGGGAGCTCAGCGAATCCTTCGTCCGCGCGCTCGACTCCGGCGAGCTGCAGGTCTACTTCCAGCCGAAGATCTGCATTGCCGACGGCCGGGTCGCCGGCTGCGAGGCGCTGATGCGCTGGCTCGACGAAAACGGCAAGCCCGTCGCGACGCCGGATGTCTTCATGGCGCTCGCAGAGGAAGCGGGCCTGATGCACGACGCCACCTGGTACTCGCTCACCAACTCGCTGCGGATGATCAACGACCTGCCGGGAACGAGGGTCGCGGTGAACATCACTCCCGGTATGCTGCACCATCGCGAGTTCATCGAGATGGTGCGGACGGCCGTGCAGACCTGGCACGTCGCGCCAGGCGCGCTGACGCTCGAGGTCACCGAGGGCGCGATCATCGGCGACTTCGAGCAATCCTCGCGGCTGCTGAACCAGGCGCGCGACATGGGTGTTCGGGTGTCGATCGACGACTTCGGCACCGGGTACTCGTCGCTGAGCTACTTCAAGCGCATTCCGGCCGACGAGCTGAAGATCGACAAGTCGTTCACGTTCCGCATCGCCAAGGATCCGCAGGACGCAGGGCTCGTCCAGACGATCATCTCGCTGGCCCGGCAGTTCAAGCTGGAAGTGGTGGCCGAAGGCGTCGAGGACACCACCACGCTCGAACTGCTGCGCGGCATGTCCTGCGACTACGCCCAGGGCTGGCTGTATGCGCCGGCGCTGGAGCGCGGCAAGTTCGTCGACTGGGTTGCCGCCAACGGCGGCATGAAGGGCGCCTAGTCCCTAGTCCACCCGGCCGCGGCGTCCGCCGCGGAGGAAGTCCTCGACGTTGGCGGCGATCTCGTCGAGGCAGCGCTGCCTCGACTCCCGCGCGGCCCAGGCCGTGTGCGGCGTGACGATCAGGTTCGGCAGGTCCGCGGCAAACAGCGGACTGCCATCGACGGGTGGCTCCTGCGGCAGCACGTCGATCGCCGCGCCGCCCAGCCCGCCGCGCCGCAGCGCCACGGCGAGTGCCTCGAGATCGATCAGGGCGCCACGCGCGGTGTTCACGAGGAGCGCGTCGGGTTTCATCAGCGCGAGCTCGCGCTCGCCGATCAGCCCCTGCGTGGCCGCGGTGAGCGGGCAATGCAGGGTGACGACGTCGGCGCGCGACAGCAGTTCGTCAAGTTCGACGCGCCCGGGCTCGCGTTCGCCGCCGGGCCGGTTCGCCACCAGCGTGGTCATGCCGAGCGCTGTCTCGCAGGCGCGCGCGACGGCTCGGCCGAGCACGCCCCAGCCGACGACGCCCAGCGTGCGTCCGGCCAGCAGCCGGATCGGGTGGTCGAGCACGGTGAAATGCGCGCTGCGGCCCCAGCGTCCGCCCGCGGCGATGCGCGCGTAATCGCCGAGATGGTGGGTCAGGTGCAGGATCACGCCCAGCACGTGCTGGACGACGGAGGTGGTGCAATAGTCGCGGATGTTGCAGACCGCGACGCCGTGCTCGCGCGCCGCCTCGACGTCGACGTTGTTGGTGCCCGTGGCCGCGAGCGCGACGAGCCGCAACTCAGGCGACGCCGCGATGATCTCGCGCGTGATGTGCAGTTTGTTGAGCAGCACGATGGCGTGTCCGGCGATGGTGGCTGCGACCTCGGACTGCGGCGTGGCGTCGCGCAGTTCCAGGCCGGGCATGCACGCCTGCAGGCGGGTGGGATCGAGGTCGCCGACGCTGACGGTGGCGTAGTCGAGGAAGACGGATCGCATTGATGAGGTTGGAAGCCGGGTCAGAAGTCGAGGCGCATGACGCTGTCGGCGCTGCAGGCCGGTTTCGATCCGCCTTCGATCTCGGCGACGTAGCGCTCGGTGATCTGCAGCGCGGTCGGTGAAACGGCCGAGGCCTCGATCAGGGTGAAGCGTCCGCGGATCCGGGTGCCGGCCCTCACCGCCGCCGGGAAGCGCATGCGGTTCAGCCCGTAGTTGACCACGCGGGTGACGCCGGGCAGGAAGGGGCGTCCGCCTTCGACCAGGCCGCGAAGCGGAATCTGCAAGGAGAGCGTGAGGTAGCCGTGGGCAATGGTGCTGCCCCAGGGCGACTCGCCCGCCGCCCGCGCCGTGTCGACGTGGATCCACTGGTAGTCGCCCGTGGCGGCCGCGAAGGCGTCGATGCGCTCCTGGGTCACCGTGAGCCAGTCGCTCAAGTGGACTTCCTGGCCGATTTGCGCTTCGAGGGTCGCGAGCGCGGCTGCCGCCGCGCGGGCCCGGGGGTCGTCGTCCGTTCCCGCTGCACCAGCCATGACGCGATTGCCTCCGGAAGCTGCTTTTGCGAACTCGCGCTAACGTACATGCCGATGTGGCCGACGTCCATCTCGAGCAGCGTGTAGTCGCGGCTACCCACCAGGCCCTGCAGCGGCCGCGAGGCCGAAGGGGGCACGAGGTGGTCACGCAGCCCGACGACGTTCAGCACCGGGGCCGTGATGCGGCGAAGGTCGACTGCCCGCCCGCCAAGCTCGAGCTGCCCGAGAACCAGGCGATTCTGCTGGAACAGCCACTGTGCGAACTGGCGAAACGCCGCGCCGGCCTGGTCGGGACTGTCGAAGATCCACTTCTCCATCCGCAGGAATTCCGCAGCCTGCCGCGGCTCGTGCGCGAGCTCGGCGAACTCGACGTACTTCTGGTGAAGCAGCCTGAACGGCATCAGCGACACGAAGGCGAGATTCAGCAGCTCGCCGGGCACGTTGCCGAACGCCGAGACCAGGGCATCGACGTCGATACCGCGCGCCCAGTGGGACAGCAGGTTGTCGGGCGTGTGGAAATCCACAGGGGTGACCATCGTGACCAGATTGAGCACGCGCTCGGGGTGCAGCGCGGCGTAACAAAGGCTGAACGTGCCGCCCTGGCACACGCCCAGCAGGTTCGCGGCGCGCAGGCCGTGGTGGTCCAGCACGTGCTGCATGCAGCGATCGAGCTGGCGGTTGACGTAGTCGTCCAGGTCGACGTGACGGTCCGAACCGTCGGGGTAGCCCCAGTCCACCAGGTAGATGTCCAGCCCGCGCTCGAGCAGGCGTCGCAGCAGCGAGCGATCCGGCTGGAGGTCCATCATCCAGGGCCGGTTGACCAGCGCGTAGCAGATCAGGACGGGGGCTGCCGGCGCGCGCGGTGCAATCGGGGCGTAGCGATAGAGCGTGAGCTTGCCGTCGCGGAACACCACCTCGCGCGCCGAACAACCTTCCGCGCTCCCGGGCGGCGGTGGCGCGACGGTGGTCGCGCGGTCCGCGCTGCGCCCACTCTGCTGGCGCAACGCCCGGAGCTCGGCGTCGAGGGCTTCGATTCGGGCGAGCAGCCCGTCGAGCTCGGCGCGCGTCGGGAGGTCGAACAGCCGCGCCGCGTGCTCGATCACGCGGCGCTGCTCGATGCGCAGTCGTGCGAAGGCGTTGACCAGCGCGGCCTGTGTGCTCGCATAGTCGTCGCCATGGGCCAGCCGTGCGAAGGCCTGCTCCGCGGCGTCGATCCACAGGTCGTACTGCATGCGCGGCTCCGGGGCCGGCTGGCCTGCCTCCGAAGCTGCCGCCAGCAGCGCGGCGAGCTGCGTGGAGGCCTCCTGCTGCGCAGTGGCCCAGGAGCGCGTCAGAGCGGCCTGGTGCCGCAGGCATTCCGCCGACAACTGCTGGATGCGCAGCGCCGACTCCTGGTGCTCCCGTGCAGGGCCGAGCGGCGGAAGCGCGGCCGCGCCCGCGAGCCCGGCCGCGACAGCGCGCAACCACTCCTCGACCGGTTCGAAAGGACCCTTGGATTCGGTGCTCATCGGGGCTTCAGCGTGATGCGCCGCACAACAAAAGCTGGAACACAGCAGTGTATTGGCGAGGATTATTTCCTATAAAGTTATAAAAAACAGGTGCTTAACGGATAATTGACGCGGCGAAAGTCCGGGCCAAAGTTCTTGTTGCACTGCATACAAATCTGCGGTAGAGTTCTTCCACTAGATTACGGAGACGCCGCCATGACCCAGCCGTTCACTGTCGACCCCTCCTTCACCGACTTCCAGAAGCGCATGTTCGCGCCCCTGCTCGGCTTCAACACGTTCGCGCTGCGCACTTTCGAGCGCGCGGCCCGCGAGACCTATGCCGCTGCCGGCGAGGCCCTCGAGTTTGGCATCGCGCAGGCCAAGGCGATCACCGAGACCCAGGACCCGCAGGCCCTGGTTGCCCGCCAGTCGCAGCTCACGACCGATTTCATGAACCGCCAGGCGACCCGCTCGAACGAGTGGCTGAAGATCGCCGCCGAGGCCCAGGCCGAGGCGGGCAAGTGGGCCCAGGCCGCGAACGACGAGTGGTCCGCGGCCGCTCGCCAGACTGCCTGATCGCCCGGTAGAGCTTACAGGCCCCCCCGAGGGGCGGTGCGCGCCCCCCCCTCTTAGCGCCCGCCCCTCATTCTCTCGCTCAACCGTTCGTCGCGCTAGAATGCCCCCGTGGCTGCCGAACGGGTCATCAAGAAATACGCGAACCGGCGTCTCTACGACGCCGCGTCGAGCCGTCACGTCACGCTCGACGACCTGCGCAAGCTGATCGTCCAGGGCGAGCGCATCAAGGTCGTCGACGACAAGACTGGCGACGACCTCACCCGGGCCATCCTGCTGCAGATCATCGCGGACCAGGAGCAGTTCGGGCAGCCCATCCTGTCCACATCGACCCTCGAGTCGATCATCCGCTTCTACGGCGACGCCATGCAGGGCTTCATGGCCCGATACCTCGAGCAGAGCGTCGCCACGTTCGTCCAGCAGCAGAACGCGCTGCAATCCCAGATCTCGCGGATGGTCACCGGCACGCCCCTGGCCACGATGGCGGAGATGGCGCAGGCGAACCTTGCCATGTGGCAGCAGATGCAGGAGGGGCTCGCCGCCACGCTGCGGCCGCGCGGGGCGGCGGCTGCGGAGCCGCCGGCTGCGGAGCCGCCGGCGGGCGAGGCCCCCGCCCGGCCCGCAGCGCAGGCCGCGGAACCACCTGGCGCTCGGCAGACCCGTTCCACGCGACGGCCACGCGCGCCAAAGCCGCCGGCCAGCTGACGCGCATCGCCGCGCGCCCGCGGCATCACCTGGAGGATCGAGCGTGACGAGGGTTCTGGTCAGTGGTGCGCACGGTCGCACGGGTCGGGCGGTGGTCCATGCGCTGGCGCGTCCGGCAGAGGGCGTGGGCGCGCCTGCCACGGTCCGCGCGTTTGTCCGCAACCCGTCGCAGCGTGAGGCCGTCGAGTCCTTTGGTGCCGCCGAGACCGCACTCGGCGACATGACCGACCGCGCCAGCATCGCCCGCGCGCTCGAGGGATGCGACGCGCTCGTGCACATCGGGCCGCCCATGCACCCGCTCGAGCGCGAGATGACCGGGAATTTCATTGCCGCCGCACGCGACGCCGGCTTGCGGCATTTCGTCTATTACTCCGTGCTGCAGCCCCTGCGGCGCGAGATCCGCCACCATCGCCTCAAGCTGGAGGCCGAGGAAGACCTGGTCGAGTCGGGGCTCACCTACACGATCGTCCAGCCGAGCCGCTACATGCAGCACCTCGACCCGATCTGGAAGTCCGTGCTGGCCGAGGGTGTACACGCGATGCCCTTCAGCACCGAGGTGCGATTCAACGTGGTCGACCTGCTCGATCTTGCGGAGGCCGTGGCGCGGGTCGTGCTCGAGTCCGCGGCGGGTGCTTCGCGGCCCGGGCGTCACCACTTCGCGACCTACGAACTGGCCGGCCCCGAGGCGCTCAGCCAGGACGACATGGCGCGCATCATCTCCGAGGTCACGGGCCGGTCGGTCGTCGCCCGCGCCCTGCCCATCGCGGAGATGCAGGCGAAGGCCCGCGCCGCCGGTGCCTCCGACGATCGGGTCGAGCAGATGACGGCGATGAACCAGCATTACGACGGCCACGGCATGCGGGGCAATCCGCGCGTGCTCGCCATGCTGCTCGGTCGCGAGCCCGCGGACTTCCGCGGCCATGTGCGCCGGCTCTGGGAGGCCTCCCGCCCGGGCGCGTGACCCCCTTCACGCGCGGGGGGCGACCCCCGCGGCTTATGTCGAGTCGCGATCCGGCCCGGCATTGACTCCCTAACCTCCGACGCACAACAAAGACGCCTCGGGGGATGCCTGATGTCGATTCCAGCTTGCGACCGCCATGGGCGCGTCGCGGTTCGACGCATTGTGTTGGGTGCGGCGACGGCCATGGCCGCCATGGGCATCGCGCTGAATCCTTCGGCGGCTTTGGCAGACAACGTCAGGGGCGCATGGTCCGGCGTGCACGCCTGGCCGCTGATCGCCGTCCACGCGACCCTGATGCCGGACGGCCGCGTGCTCACCTACGGCACCAACCGTGACGGCAAGCAGACCGGTCGCTTCATCTACGACGTCTGGGACCCCTCGCTCGGCACGGGCACCGGTTCGCACCTCACCCTGCCCAACATGACGCTGACCGACATCTTCTGCGGGTCGCAGCTCGTCCTGCCCGAGGGCGGCGGCGTGTTCCTGGCGGGCGGCGACAACTGGAACGGCTCGGGCACCACCAACACCGGCAACAACAATTCCAACGTCTTCCGGCTCGGCGACAACACGCTCAACCGCGGCAACAACATGAACCGCGCGCGCTGGTACTCGTCGTCGACGACGCTGCTCAACGGCGAGATCTACATCCAGGGCGGTTCCAGCGGCACCGACCGCCCGGAGATCCGCGGCGCCAACGGCCAGTTCCGCCTGCTGTCGACGGCCAACACGGGCGGCCTCAACTTCATGTACCCGCGCAACTTCATCGCGCCGGACGGCCGCGTCTTCGGCTACGACAGCAATGGCCAGGTGTACTACGTCAACACCTCGGGCACCGGCTCGGTGACCAGCCTCGGTAGCCGGCTGCCGGCGGCGAACCGCGGCAGCGACGCCACCGCGGCGATGTTCCGGCCGGGCCGCATCCTGCAGTTCGGCGGTGCATCCAACGGTGCGGTGGTGATCGACATCAACGGGGCATCGCCGACGTTCACCGCGACCCAGTCGATGTCCTCGCAGCGACGGCTCGCCAGCGCGACGATCCTGGCCGACGGGCAGGTGCTCGCCACCGGCGGCAGCTCGGCGTGGAACTCGCTGACCGGCGTGAACAACAGCGCCGAGATCTGGAACCCCGCCACGGGTCGCTGGACCCGAGGCGCCAGCGGCGACCGCGCGCGTCTCTACCACTCGACGGCGCTGCTGCTCCCCGACGCCACGGTGCTCGTGGCGGGCGGGGGCGCTCCCGGCCCGCAGACCAACACGAACGCCGAGATCTACTCTCCGCCCTACCTGTTCGATTCCAACGGCCTGCGCGCCGCGCGGCCGACGCTCGGTGGCGCGCCGGCGTCCGTGGCCATCGGCAAGACGTTCGTCGCCAACTGGGGCGGCCCCAACCCGATCTCGCGGGTGACCCTGGTGCGTACCGGGTCCGCCACCCACGGCTGGAACATGGACCAGCGGTTCGTGGAGCTCACGTTCCGTGCCCAGGGCAACCGCCTCGCGATCCAGGCGCCTTCGCGCGCCAGCGATGCGCCGCCGGGGTTCTACATGCTGTTCGTGATCGACTCGGCCGGCGTGCCGTCGATTGCCAGCATGGTCCAGGTCGGTGTCGCGCCCAACCCCACTCCGGGCACCGTGCCCGTGCTGACGAACCCGGGCAACCGCTCGACGGCCGCCGGCACGGCCGTGTCCCTGCAACTGTCGGCCACCGACCCGAACGGCGACACACTGGGCTACGGCGCCAGCGGGCTGCCGCCGGGCGTGACGATCAACGGCACCACCGGCCTGATCAGTGGCAGGCCCACGACTGCCGGCACCTATGACGTGGTGGCCTCGGCGAGCGACGGCGTCAATTCCGCGACCGCACGCTTCGTCTGGACGGTGACCGCGACGGGTGGCGGTACGCCCCCGCTCGCCCTGCAGCCGCCGGTTCCGCCGGGACCGAGCATCGTCGACGCCAACGTGACCTTCACGGCGAAGGCCGTGAATGGCGTGAACGCGCGGTTCCGCTGGGACTTCGGTGACGGCTCCGGGCAGACGCCGTGGTCGTCGAACGCCTCGATCACCCACCGCTTCGGCGTGCCGGGCGTCTACTACGTCCGCGTGACGGCAACGGACGATCGTGGCCGCGAGGTCACGGAGACCATCGTCCACACGGTCTACCTGCCGACCACGGCCAAGGGCCCGGCCATGTCGTCCGGCATCGCCACGCGCCAGCCACCCACGGGCAATGCGCAGGTCTGGGTGGTGAATCCGGACAACGACTCGGTCTCGGTGTTCGACGCGACGACACGCCAGCGGCTTGCCGAGATCGCCGTGGGCACCATGCCGCGCACGCTCGCGGTTGCGGATGACGGTCGCGTCTGGGTCGTCAATCGGCAGTCGGCCTCGATCAGCGTGATCGATCCCGGCGCGATGAAGGTCATCCGGACCATAGCGCTGCCGCGGGCTTCGCAGCCCTATGGCATCGTGTTCTCGCCCGACGACGGTCGGGCCTACGTGACGCTCGGCGCCCTCGGCCGGGTGCTGCGCTTCGACCCGAAGACCTTCGCCCGCACGGGCACGCTGAACGTGGGTGGCGACGTGCGGCACCTCTCGATCGATGCCGACGGCTGGAAGATGCTGGTGTCGCGCTTCATCACCCCGCCGCTCCCGGGCGAGGGCACCACGCGGGTCAACCCGGGCGCGGCCGGTGGCCAGGTCGTGCTCGTCGACGTCGGCGGGTTCTACGTCTGGAAGACGATCGTGCTGCATACCAGCACGGTCCCGGACAGCGAGCGCGCCGGCCGCGGCGTGCCCAACTACCTGGGTGCGCCGGCGATCTCGCCCGACGGCCTGCAGGCCTGGGTGCCGTCCAAGCAGGACAACGTGCAGCGCGGCATCGCGCGCGATGGGCGTGCGCTCGACTTCCAGAACACGGTGCGCGCAATCAGCTCCAAGATCGACATGTCGATCGGCCTCGAGCACTCCGAGGCGCGCGTCGACCACGACAACGCCAGCCTCGCGAGCGCGGCGATCTACGACAAGCGGGGCATCTACCTGTTCGTGGCGCTCGAGACCAGCCGCGAGGTCGCGGTCATCGACGCGCACAACTACTGGGAACTGTTCCGCTTCGACACGGGCCGGGCACCGCAGGGCCTTGCGCTGTCGCCGGACGGAAACCAGCTGTTCGTCAGCAACTTCATGGACCGCAGCGTCGGCGCCTATGACCTGCGGCCGCTGCTGACCCGGGGTGCAACCGAGGCGCCGTTGCTGGCGACCATGGGCACGGTGACGACCGAGAAGCTTGCGCGCGACGTCTTCCTCGGCAAGCAGCTGTTCTACGATGCCCGCGACACGCGTCTCTCCCGCGACCGCTACATGAGCTGCGCCAGCTGCCACCAGGACGGCGGCCACGACGGCCGTACCTGGGATCTCACCGGCTTCGGCGAGGGCCTGCGCAACACGGCGAGCCTGCGCGGCCGGGCAGGCATGGGCCACGGGTTCCTGCACTGGAGCGGCAATTTCGATGAAGTGCAGGACTTCGAGGGCCAGATCCGCACGCTGGCGGGTGGCACGGGCCTGATGAGCGACGCCGCGTTCAACGCGGGCACGCGCCGGCAGCCGCTCGGGGATGCGAAGGCCGGCCAGAGCCAGGATCTCGACCGCCTTGCCGCCTACGTGGCGTCGCTGAACCGCTTCGACGACAGCCCGTTCCGCGCCTCCAACGGCACGTTGACGGCGCAGGGCGTGCGCGGCCAGGCGGTGTTCCGCAGCATGAACTGCGCATCCTGCCACTCGGGCGCGGCGTTCACGGCGAGCGGCCGGCCGACGCTGCAGGACGTGGGCACGGTGAAGACCTCCAGCGGCAAGCGCCTCGGTGGCCCGTTGACCGGCATCGATCCGCCGACGCTGCGTGACGTCTGGGCCACCGCGCCCTACCTGCACGACGGGTCGGCGGCGACGCTGCAGGCGGCGATCCGAGCCCACCGCGGTGTCTCCATCACCAACGCGAACCTCAACGACCTGGTCGCCTACCTGCGGCAGATCGGGCGCGAGGAGCCGTCGGCGCCGGCGCGCTGACCGACTCGAGGGGCGAGATGGCGTTGGCGGGCGGGCGGTGCTTGGGAAGGCTGGCGGCGATGCTGCTCGTGCTGGCAGGAAGCTTCCCGTCGGCCGGGCTCGCCGCGAGCCCTGATCGCATGGTGACCTTCGATCCACCACGGTCGCTGCCAGCGTTCACGCTGACGGACCCCGAGGGCCGCGCCGCCGGCAGTGCCGCGCTGCGCGGCCAGGTCACCCTGGTGTTCTTCGGCTTCACGCAGTGCCCGGACGTCTGCCCGACCACGCTGCTTCGCCTGCGAAACCTGCTGCGCTCCAGCCCGGAGTTCGCGGGCGTACGCGTGATGATGATCAGCGTCGATGGCGAGCGCGACGATCCCGCGGCGCTGCGGGCGTTCCTGGGCCGCTCTGGCCCTGCCTTCACCGCTCTCACGGGGCGGCCGGAATCGGTGCGACCCGTCGCCCGCGGCTTCTCGGCGATGTTCGTCAAGCAGCCGCCGGCGGGTCCGGACGGTCGCTACACGGTTGACCACTCGTCGCAGGTCTACCTCGTCGACCGGGCAGGACAATTGCGTTCGGCGTTCTTCAATGCCTCCGAGGAGACCATGGCCGCGGCCCTGCGCGCGGTCCTGCGCGAGCCGTTGCCGGTGCGCTGAGGCGCATGCTGTACTGACGGCCCGCGCGCCCCCGGGCGCGAGCTTGAATCGAGCCGCAGCATGGTCCGTATCGTTCCCGCCGCCACTGTCGTTCCCTCCGTGGGCACGCGCCCGAAGCGGATCGAGGAGTTCGTGGGCCGGGTCAACACGCCCGATGAGCTCGCCCGCGTCCCGGGTGCGCCGAGCATCGCCCGCATGCGCAGCCCGAGTGGCTGGGTGGAGCCGGGGCAGACACCGGAGTTCGACGAATACACGCTGGTGCTGGCCGGCGCGCTTCGCGTCGAGACGCGCGGGCGCGATGCCGCGGGCGTGGAACGCGTCGAGTCGGTCGAGGTGCAGGCCGGGCAGGCGGTGATCGTGCCGCGCGGTGAATGGGTGCGCTACAGCACGCCCGGCCCGGAGGGCGCCGACTACGTGGCCGTATGCCTGCCGGCATTCTCGCCCGACACGGTGCACCGCGACCCTTGAGCGCCTCGCGCGGCTTTCCGCCGGTCATCGGCGGCGCGCCCCGTGTGCTCGTGCTGGGCAGCCTGCCGGGCGCGGCGTCCCTGGCCGCGGGCGAATACTACGCGCACCCGCGCAATGCGTTCTGGAGCCTGATGGGCGAGCTGGCGGGCGCGGGGCCCGGGTTGCCCTACGCGCAGCGTTGCGAGCGGCTCATTGCCGCCGGCATTGCGTTGTGGGATGTCTGCGCGGCGGCGCACCGCCCCGGCAGCCTCGATGCGGCGATCGACCTCGCTAGCGTCGAGCCAAACGATTTCGCGAGCCTTTTCAGCCGGAACCCGAGCCTTGCCCTGGTCGCTTTCAACGGCGCGAAGGCGGCGGAGCTCTACCGGCGGCACGTGCTGCCCACGCTCGGCGCCGCGGCCCGCCTGCCGCAGGTCGTGCTGCCGTCCACCAGTCCCGCGCACGCCGGCCGCAGTGTCGAGTCCAAGCTGCGGGCATGGCGTGCCGCGCTGGCGCCGCCGGGCGGCGCGCCGCTATCCTGCGGCGATGCCCGCTGATGCCGCCCCGATGCCCGAAGCCGTCGCGCGCCTCCGCTCGCCGTCGCTCGATCCGCTGTCCGACCGCCCGGCCGAGGGCCTGCGGGCGCGCGGCCGCGACCCCGGGGGCCGCCTGCTGCAGGTGGATGTCTTCGACGGCGTGCCGCCGCGCGTCTTCGTCCACGAGGACATCGTGGCCGTCATCGAGGCCGTCGTGCCCCCCCGGCGGGTGCCGTGGTCCCGGCGGCTGTTCTGGCAACTGGTGTTCCTGCTGATGCGCCATCGACCTACGCGGGACTGGCTGCTGCGCCGGTATTCCCGATGAACTCCGTCTACGGGGTGCTTGCGTTCCTCGCCGGTGCCGGCCTCGTGCTGCAGATGGGCATGAACGCGCGGATCGGGCGCGAGATCGGCAACATGACGGCGGCCGCGACCATCAACTTCGGCGTGGGGTTCCTGGGGCTGCTCGCGTTCCTGCTGCTGACCCGCGTGCCCGCGCCCGCCCGCGAGCAGTGGGCTGCCGTGCCGGCCTGGGCATGGTTCGGCGGGCTCTTCGGCGGGTTCTACGTCGCGCTGGTCACGCTCGTCGGGCCGCGCATCGGTGCGCTGTGGGTGCTGGCGCTGTCGGTGGCGGGCCAGATGATCGCGTCGATCATCGTCGATCACTACGGCCTGCTCGGGTTTGCCCAGCAGCCGGCGAGCCTCTCGCGGCTGCTAGGGGCGGGGCTGCTGCTCGCGGGCGTGGTGCTCGTGGCCCGCTGAGCCGGCCGCGCAGTCGGCGCAGAGCCCCTTGATCTCGAGCGAGGTCGGCTCGATCCGGAACCCCATCGAGCGCGATTTCTCGGCCAGCACGCGGTTCAGCGCCGGATCGTCGATCTCGGCCACGCGGTGGCAGGCTCGGCACACCAGGAACTGCGCGACGTGCGCATGGCCCGGGGCGTCACAGCCGAGAAATGCGTTGAGCGAGTCGATCCGGTGCACGAGCCCGGCGTCGATCAGGAACTCCAGCGCCCGGTAGACGGTGGGCGGCGCCACCTTCTCGCGTTCCTTCGCGAGCTCGGCCAGGATCTCGTAGGCGCCGATCGGCTCATGAGCCCGCCAGACGATCTCGAGGACGCGGCGACGCACCGGCGTGAGCTTGAGTTCGCGCTCGGCGCAGAGCGCCGTGGCGGTCGCCAGGGCGCGATCGATGCAGGCGCCGTGGTCGTGCGCGCCGTGGGCGTGGGGCCGGGGCTTCGCCATGGCCATACGGTATCATGCGGCCCCTATGGCAACCACGGATCGGGTGCCCGTCACCGTCCTGACGGGATTCCTCGGGTCAGGCAAGACCACGCTCCTCAACCGCATCCTCTCGGAGAACCACGGCAAGCGCATCGCCGTGATCGAGAACGAGTTCGGCGAGGTGGGTGTCGACCACCAGCTCGTCATCGGTGCCGAGGAGGAGATCTTCGAGACCAACAACGGCTGCATCTGCTGCACGGTGCGCGGCGACCTGCTGCGCATCCTTGGCCAGCTGCTCAAGCGCCGCGACCGCTTCGACTACATCATGATCGAGACCACCGGCATGGCCGATCCTGGCCCGGTGGCGCAGACGTTCTTTCTCGACGACGACTTCAAGCAGCAGTTCGTGCTGGACGCGATCGTCACGCTGGTCGACGCGCGCCACATCGAGCAGCACCTCGACGAGATGAAGGAGCCCGGCGAGCAGGTGGCGTTCGCCGACGTGATCCTGCTGAACAAGACCGACCTCGTGACGCCGGCCGAGCTCGAGCGGATCGAGCGGCGTGTGCGCGCCATCAACGGCACGGCCAAGGTCCATCGCACCCGCAATGCCGACGTGCCGATCGACGCGGTGCTGGGCGTCGGTGCCTTCGACCTGGGCCGGGCGCTGGCCGTCGACGCCGCGTTCCTCGAGCCGCAGTACCCCTTCGAGTGGGCCGGGGTCTATCAGCTCGAGGCTGGCACCTACATGCTGCGCACCGGTGCGGAGGCCCACGCGCACCACCACGACCACGACCACGATCACGACCACCACAACCACGACCAACACGGCCACGATCACCACGGCCACGATCACGGCGGCGGTCTCGGCATCGCCGTGCTGCCCGCCGCCGCAGCCACGGCCGGGGCGCTGGCCGCGCAGGTCGAGCCCGCGGTGCGCGCGTTTGCCGAGGAGGCGGTCGCGGTCGAGTGCGGGGGTTCGCTCGAACCCGGTCCGCGGCTCGCCCGCATCGACGTCGCGCACGACGGCAGCCACTTCGAACTGAGGGTTGCGCAGGCGGGCGCCTACGCGATCTTCTGCGAGCACGCGCCGGCGGAGTTCAACCTGCGGCTCGAGGGGCAGCGCGCTGCGGCCGAGCGGGCGTTCGCGTCCCATCATCACGACGAGGAGATCTCGTCGATCGGCATCACCGACGAGCGCCCGCTGGACCCGAAGAAGGTCAACGACTGGTTCTCCTACCTGCTGCAGAGCCGCGGCGCCGACATCTTCCGCATGAAGGGCGTGCTGAACCTGCGCGGCGAGGATCGGCGCTACGTGTTCCACGGCGTGCACATGATGTTCGACGGGCGTCTCGAGCGGCCCTGGCCGGCCGGCGCCGACCGTCGCAGCACGCTGGTGTTCATCGGCCGCAACCTCGACCGCCAGGAACTCGAGGCCGGCTTCCACTCCTGCCTCGCGTGAAGACGCCAGCCATCCTCGAGCCGCGGGCGGCGGCCACCCTCGACGACTACGTCGTCGACCTGGCGTGGTCGCCCGACGGCAGCGCGCTCGCCGTCGCCGGCGGCGAGGGCAAGGTGTTCCTGGCGCGCTTCGGCGGCGACGTGCTCGCCGCGCGCGAGGTCGGCGAGCACGGCATGGGCGCGCTCGCCGTGACCTGGCAGCCGCGCGGCGCGCGTTTCGCCACCAGCGGGCAGGACGGCGGCGTGGCGCTCTGGGACGGCGCGAGCGGCGCGGCGCTGAAGCGCTGGCGCCCGGCGGTGTCGTGGACATCGCAGCTCGCGTTCTCTCCCGACGGCCGGCTGCTCGCGGGCGCCTCGGGCAAGCAGGTGACCCTGTGGTCGCCCGAGGGCGACGTGGTGCACGCGTTCGAGCCTTGCGCGGGCGCCGTGGCCGCGCTGGGCTGGGACAAGTCGGGGCGCGACCTCGCCGCCGCGATCCACGGCGCGATGGTCGTGCACCGCGTCGAGCCGCCGGCATTCTCGACCCGCCAGTACAAGTGGCCGGCGAGCTGCCTGACGGTGTCGTTCAGCCCGAACGGCCGCGTGCTCGCCACCGGCATGCAGGATGGCTCCCTGCATTTCTGGTACCTGGCCACCGGCAAGGACTCGCAGATGCGCGGCTATCCGGGCAAGGTCGACCTGACCGCGTGGAGCGGCGACTCGAAGTTCCTCGCCAGCAACGCCGGCAACGAAGTCGTGTGCTGGGACTTTTCCGGTCGGGGCCCCGAGGGTACGCGGCCCGTGCAACTCGCCGGCCATACCGACCGCATCGAGTGCCTGGCGTTCCAGCCCGCCGGTGGCTACCTCGTGTCCGGCGGCCGCGACTGGCGCCTCACCCTATGGTGGCCGCAGAAGTTCCGGCAGGCCGTCGATGCCCACCTCACCGACTCCGAGCCGACCTGCCTGCGCTGGTCCCCCGACGGGCGCCACGTCGCGGTGGGCGAGCGCAAGGGCAAGCTCTCCATATACGAACTCGTGCGGCTCGGATAACGTGTCGAGCGGGGTGTCGGCAGCAGGCGAGGTGAGTGTGATGCGAGCACTGCGCGAAGGATTCCGGCTGGCAGCGCTGGCTTGTGGTGCGCTGCTCGGCGCAGCGGTCCCGGGGGCTGCCGTGGCTGCAGCGGGCGAGGCGTCGCTCGCGGCGCGGGTCGATTCCGCGATTGGCGCGCTGGAGCCCAGGATCATCGCCTGGCGGCGCGACCTCCACCAGAACCCCGAGCTGTCCAACCGAGAGTTCCGCACCTCCAAGCTCGTCGCGGAGCACCTCAGGCGGCTCGGCATGACCGTAGAGACCGGTATCGCCTTCACCGGCGTGACCGGGGTCCTCAAGGGTGGCCTCCCCGGTCCGACCATCGTGTTGCGCGCCGACATGGACGGTCTGCCGGTGACCGAGCAGACCAACGTGCCGTTCCGCTCCCGGGTGACCACCGAATACCGCGGCCAGACGGTCGGGGTCATGCACGCCTGCGGGCACGACACCCACGTCGCGATCCTGATGGGGCTCGCCGAGGCGTTCGCGGGCGTGCGCGCGGAGCTGCCGGGAACCATCGTGTTCCTGTTCCAGCCTGCCGAGGAAGGCGCGCCGGAGGGGGAGGAGGGCGGAGCGGAGCTGATGCTCAAGCAGGGCGTGTTCGAGAAGCACCGTCCGGCCGCATCGTTCGCGCTTCACGTCACGTCGAACCTCCGGGCCGGCGAAATCGGCTACCGCGGAGGTCCGCTCATGGCCGCGGTGGACTCGTATCGGATCCGCGTCCAGGGTCGGCAGACCCACGGTGCGAGGCCCTGGGGCGGTGTCGACCCGATCGTGACGTCCGCGCAGATCGTCACGGCGCTGCAGACCATCGTCAGCCGCAACGTCGACATCACCGCGAACCCGGCCGTGGTCACGGTGGGTGCGATCCGCGGGGGCATCCGCGAGAACATCATCCCCGACGAAGTGGAGATGATCGGCACGATCCGCACCTTCGACACGCTGCAGCGTGCCGACATCCACGCCCGCATCCGCAGCATCGCCGAGAACATCGCCGAATCCGCGGGCGCCACGGCCACGTTCGAGATCCGGCCGGGCAGCTACCCTGTGCTCAACAACGACCCGGCGCTGACGCGTCGCGTCGTGCCAGTGCTCGAGCGCGTCGCTGGCGCCGACAAGGTCAAGGCGATCCCGCTGACGACCGGCGCCGAGGACTTCGCGTTCTTCGCCGAGGCCGTGCCGAGCTTCTTCTTCTTCGTCGGGATCACGCCGCCCGACCAGAACCCGGTGACGGCACCCTCGAACCACTCGCCGCTGTTCTACGTCGACGAAGCCGGGCTGCCGGTCGGCGCCCGCGCCTTCGCCGCCGTCGCGCTGGAATACCTGTCGGCCGGCCCGCGCTGACGGGGAGGGCGCTGAGGGTGGAGGCTCCGCCGCGCCAGTTGCCGCTCTCCCTCTGCGTGGGCTGGGGAATCGGCTCCCTCGGCATGTCGCTGATGTTCGCAGCGACCGGCGTGCTGCTGCTGCGCTACCTGGTCGACTACGCCGGCGTCGCGGCGGCGCTCGCCGGACTGCTGATCAGCGCGGCCAAGATCTACGACGCGCTGGTCGATCCGCTGTTCGGCGTCGCCAGCGACCGCACCCGCAGCCGCTGGGGGCGCCGCCGCCCCTACCTGCTCCTGGGCGGCGTGCTGTCGGCGGCTTCGTTCGTGCTGCTCTTCCACCTCGATGCGGTCGCCGGCTCGTCCTGGACGGTCGTGCTGGTGCTGCTGGTGCTGCTGCTGAACGCGAGCGGCTACGCCATCTTCAACGTGCCCTACCTCGCCATGCCGGGCGAGATGACCCGCGATTACCACGAGCGCACGCGGCTGATGTCGTTCCGCGTCGCCGCCGTCGCCGCCGGGCAGTTGCTCGCGACCTTCGTCGGCCCGCTGCTCATCGAGCGCTTCGGCGGCGGCGCCGAGGCGCACGAGATCACCTCGTGGATCCTCGCGGCGTTCATCCTCGCGTCGAGCCTCGCCTGTTTCCTCGGCACCCGGCGCGCGCCGGCCGCCGAGGTGCCGCACGCGCCAGCCGGCCTGCGCGCCCAGTTCGTCGCGGCCATGGGCAACCTGCCGTTCACGCTGCTGCTGGGCGTCAAGCTCACCTACCTCTTCGGACTGTCGGTGTACTTCGCCGCCATGCCGTTCCTGTTCGTGTCGGTGCTCGGGCTCGGCTACGGCGCGCTGGGCACCTATTTCTTCTTCCAGAGCTCGGCGATGCTGGTTTCCCAGCCGCTGTGGGTCGCGGTGACGCGCCGGTTCGGCAAGGTCCGCACCTACTACCTCGCGACCGCCATCTACTGCGCCACGCTGCTCACCTGGGCGCTGGCGGCGCCTGGCGAGGGGCAGGCCGCGATCGTGCTGCGCGGGGCGGTGGCGGGCGTCGCCGGCGGCGGCCTGCTGCTGCTGGGCCAGTCGATGCTGCTCGACACCATGCAGCACGACTTCGAGCTCACGGGCGAGCGGCGCGAGGGGTTGCTGGCCGGCATCTACACGACGGTCGAGAAGCTGTCGTTCTCGTTCGGGCCGGCGATGATCGGCGCGGCGCTGGGCGCCGCCGGCTATGTCGCGGCCGCAGGCCTGGCGCAGCCGGCCTCGGCGCGCACCGCGATCTATGCCTGCGTCACGATCGTGCCGGTGCTCGCGACGGCCGGCGGCAGTCTTCTGCTGCGCCGCTACCGGATCGGGGGCGTGCGCGAAAGCTAGCGGATCCGCCGGAACCGGTGCAGATCGCGGCCCGGCGCGACCGCGCAGCCGATGCCACGGGCCGGATGGCCGGCGAAGCTCTTGTCGGACCAGCCGTAGTAGTACAGGCGCATGTCGCGCTCCGTGACCACCAGCCGCGGGTTCGCCGCGCCGGCGCTGTCCCAGCCGCCGTGCCGGCCGACGAAGAACACCGGTTCGTCATGCAGCCGGCGCCAGCGCAGGGCGTCGTCGGACACCGCGACCGCGATGGAGCGCCGGCCGTTGGTCTCGGCGCGCCCGTCCTTGGCGGTGTAGACCATGAGCCACCGCGGGCCGCCCGGCAGCGGATTCGGCACCACATCGCGCGTGATGACGCCGCCCCCCTCGAACGGCAGGGGATCGTCTTCCCACTCGAGGTCAGCGATGGATTGCCAGTCGATGAGGTTCGTGGAGGTCGCCAGCCGCGTGCGGTACCAGCGGCCGAGGCGATCCACCGTCGTGTACTGCGCGATGAAACGCTTGCCGTCGTGCAGCAGGTTGGGGAACGCGGCATAGACGTCGCCGTCCGGGATCTCGAGGATCGCCCCGCCAGTGGCCTTGCCGGGCACCCGCGTCCAGTTGATGCCGTCGCGGCTGCGGGCGATGCCGAGCCGCAACCGGTAGCCGGGGAAGCGGTACTCGGGGTCGGTGTCCTGCGGAACCTCGTGGTTGCCGCCGTGGTAGATCATGACCCATTCGTCGCCGTGGCGGATCACGTCGCCCGTGGCGACGTGGGTCGAGTCGAAGGCCTCGCGGGCGGCCTGCGGGATCATCACCGCGCCTTCCCGCAGCGGGCCGTCGACGCGCTGCCAGCGGCGACCGTCTGCCGACACGGCGGTGGCGATGTCGCCGGAGCCGAAGGCCGGTGCCATGCCCGCGGGAAAGCGGTTGCTGCGGCAGTAGTACCACATGCGCCACTGGCCGATCGCCGCATCCCAGCGCACGACAGGGCCACCGACCCGGCCGTCGTCGCAGCGACCCGCGGGGCCGACCGGCAGCGAAAGCCCGTCGAGGAACAAGGGGTCGTCGGTTGCCGTCGCGGCGCTCGCGAATCGCGGCAGCGCGAGGGTTGCCGCGCCGCCGGCGGCCGCGAGGGTGATGAAGCGTCTGCGTGTGCTCATGTGTCCTCCGTCAGCACGCGGTAGACCGCGGCGGTGTCCTGCTTCGCCAGCCCGGCTGCCAGCGCGGCCGCATAGAGCGGCAGCGTGGCGTCGAACAGCGGTGTGCGGGCGCCCTCGGCGCGCGCAAAGGCATCGATCAGGCCCATGTCCTTGTCCCACAGGTCCAGCTTCATGGTCGCGGGCTCGAAGACGCCACGCGCCATCATCGGCCCCCGCAACTGCAGGATGCGTGAGCCCGCGGCTCCGGCCCCCAGCAGGTCGCAGGCCTGCGCCAGGTCGAGCCCCGCGCGCCCGGCGAGCGCCAGGGCCTCGGCCGTGGCGACATTGTGGACCGCCACGAGCAGGTTCGCGACCAGCTTCAGGCGCATGCCATTGCCGAACTCGCCAACATGCGCCGCTGAGCGTGCGAAGCCCGCGATGACCTCGGCGCAGCGGTCCCAGGCAGTCGCCGAACCGGAGCCATATACGACGAGGTCGCGGGTCCGCGCCTGCGCACCGGTGCCGCTGATCGGGCAGTCGAGCAGTTCGATGCCCTGCGCCAGCAGCCTGGCCTGGTTGCGCTGCTTGCAGTCGATCGAGAGCGTGCTGAGCTCCAGCCAGCACAGCCCGGCCGAGATGCGGCCGGCGTCGGCAGCCGCCAGCACGGCGTCGACCGAGGCATCGAGCGCCGCATCCGAGGGCAGGCTGCTGAGCAGCACTTCCGTGGCTGCGGCGGCGTCGGCTGTGGACGCGGCGATCGTCGCGCCGTCCCGCGCCGCGTCGGCGCAGCGGGTCGCGTCGAGGTCGAAGCCCGTGACGCGGAAGCCCGCATCGACGAGGTTCCGCGCGATCGACGAGCCCATGATGCCGAGGCCGATCACACCGACCAGATGCGGGCCGGACGCCGAGGGGGTCATGCGGCACCTGTCGGCACGGTGCCCGGCCGCAGGCCGAGCCGCGCGCGCAAACCGGCGACGGCCGCGTCGGGCGTGGTCAGCACGCGCGCCTGGAGCGCCCGGGGCATCGCCGCCCGGGCACGGGCCATCGAGAACTGCCCGAGCACGATCACGTCGAGGCGGTCCGCGGCGGCATCGGTCGCGGTGGCGATGGCGGCGTCGTGCGCGAGCGGGTCACCCGCCTGCAGCGCGCCCAGCGCGCCCGGCACCACGAGGCCCTCGACCTGCGCGTCGGCGCCGCGCGCCCGGGCTTGCGCCCGCAGCTCCGCCAGCAGCGGCGCGAGCGAGGGCTCGAAGGTGACCGCGACGCCGATCCGTCGGCCGCGGTCGAGTGCGGCTTCGAACGCGGCCTCGTTTGGCTTGAGCACGGGGATCGTGAGGGCACGCTGCACGGCTTCGATCGCCGGGCCGAAGGCAGAGCAGGTGAAGAGGATCGCATCGAGCGGGCCGCTGCCGTCGCCGGCCTCCAGCGCGTAGCGGGCAAGCGCCTGGAAGCGCGCGTGGATCTGCGGCGTGATCGAACCTGCGCGGCGCACCGCGGGCGCCAGCGAGTCGTCGAGCAGGTTGAAGGTCCGTGCCTGCGGCCAGCCCTCGGCAAACGCTGCGCGGATCGGGTCCACCGATTCGCGCAGCGCGTGGATCAGCGCGATGCGCCGGGTCTGCGCCATGTCATGGGTTCCGGGCGTGTGGTCGTGCAGGTTGGCCGCATCGTCAGGCCGGGGGGATCACCGGCAGCAGTACGTAGGCCGGGTGGTCCGGGCCGAAGTGCAGGGTCGTCTGGCCGCCGTAGATCTCCGCGGGCCGGTCGGCCGGATCATCGTGGAGGAACGGGCCGCAGCCTCGCAGCACGTTCTTGAAGTTCGACAGCCGCGCGTTGGTGGGCAGCCCGTGCTCGTAGTCGCGCCCGCGGACCGTCAGCCCGATGCGGTAGCCGGCCGGCAAAACGATGCAGGTTGGCCAGATCTCGACGTCGAGCTCGACGGGCACGCCAGGCTGCAGCGGCTGCTTCTCGTCGTGGGCATGGTACGGCCGCCACGGCGTCGACAGCGCGGGATCGAGCTTGCGATGCGAGGCGCGCAGCCAGCCCTGGCCGATGGGCGTGTGCGGGTCGATCGCACCCTGGAAGGCGATTTCCCGTCCGTCGGGCGCGAAGGCGCGCAGCACCACGAAGATGTCGGCGTCGGTCGTCGATGAAGACACCCAGAGCTTCACCGACGAAGGGCCCGTGAGCTCGGTCTGCTCCGCCAGCGGCTCGGAGAGGAAGGTGATGCCTTCGCCGAGCGCGTCGAAGCCGAGGGTCGACGACGTGCCGGAGGCGTGCCCGGTGAGCGCGAGCTCGGCCGGCGCGAGGTGCATCGGCGTCCAGCGCGTGCGCGGGATCGGCCAGTCGGTCTCCTGGCGCAACTCGAAGCGGTCGACGTGCCGGACCTTGAGCTGAACGCGCGGCTGGCGGTCCCAGCCGTTGTCCTCGCCTTTCAGGAAATGCCCGAAGAAGCGCTTCTGCAGCTGCACGCCGTAGTCGGTGTAGAACTCTGTCCAGTGCTCGAGCCCGTGCGCCTCGAGCCACTTCTGGCCGCTGGCCGCGCGCACGTAACCCTCGAAGTTGCCGCGCAGGTGCAGCCCCTGGCCGCCCCAGTTGGCGGCCGTCAGCATCGGCACGTCGACTTTCGTCCAGTCGGGCGAGCGCTCGCGATAGTACGGGCCGTCGAGCGGCTGCGAGCGGATCTCGGCGCCGAAGTCGCAGCGGTTGCGGGCGAGCGTCGCGTCGTCGAGCGTGTCGGGGCCGCAGACCAGCTCGCCGGTGACGGCGCTGACTGGGCCGCGCGTGCCGAGACCGTGCTGCACGGTCTTGACCTGCATGTCGGACCAGTTGGCCCAGAAGGTGCTGAGGATGCCGCCGTGGTGCGTCATGTCGCGGTACCAGTCGGCCGCGCCCTCCCAGATGCAGATCGCGGCCAGGTGCTTCGGCTGGCGCGAGGCCACCTGCCACTGGTTGATGCCGTAGTAGGAGACACCGTTGAGCCCGACCTTGCCGTTGCTCCACGGCTGCACGCCGGCCCATTCGATGCACTGCGCGAAGTCGCTGGTCTCGCGCGGCGAGAAGTGCTGGATGTAGCCGGGCGAGCGGCCGCAGCCGCGCGAGTCGACGCGCACGCAGACGTAGCCCTCGGGCACCCACTTCTCCGGGTCGACCACTTCCCAGTTCTGGTACTTGTTGGTCGAGCCGGCGGTCACGTCGGGGTGCTGCTCCGCCATGCGCTGCCACGCGCTCGGGTAGCCTTCCTGGAACGCGAGGCCCTTGGCGTAGGGCCCATAGGTCAGCAGGACCGGATAGCGCCCCTCGGCGATGGGGCGGAACACGTCCGCGCGCATCACCACGCCGTCGTCCATCTCGATCGGCACGTCCCAGTCGATGCGCATGCCGTCGCGGATCTCGGAGGCGGGGTGGGTCATGTTCCGGGTTCCTTCGTCAGTTGTTCGGCCAGAAAACGGATGATCGCGACCGAGTCCTCGGCGCCGAGCCCGGCCGCCTCGGCGGCGGCGGATGTCGCCAGGGCGGCGGCCGTGGCGCCCATGGGCACCCCGGACGCACCGCCGGCCTCGAGCATGTAGCCGAGGTCCTTGCGCATGGCAGCGAGGTCGAAGGCCACGGGCCCGGGTTCGCCGAGGATCGCGGGGGTCTTGAGGCCGAGCACGGCCAGCGCCGCGGAACTGTCGCGGATCACGTCGAGCATCAGCCTGTAGTCGAGGCCCCCGGCGCGCCCGAGCGCCAGCGCCTCGGCCAGCGACTGCCAGTAGACGAACAGCGGCAGGTTGACCACGAGCTTGAGCAGCGCACCGCTGCCGACGGGGCCGGCATGGGCGATGCGCCGGCACATGCGCTCGAGCACCGGGCGTGCGCGCTCGACGTCGGCCTCCGTTCCCCCGACCATCGCCAGCAGCTTGCCTTCGCGCGCCGGCCCGACCGTGCCCGAGACCGGCGCGTCGACGAACGCGGCGCCGCTCGCGCGGGCGGCGGCGTCGAGCCGGCGTATCGTGGCCGGCCGCAGGGTGCCCATCTCGATGAACAGCCTGCCCAAGGCGCCGGCGCCGAGCAGGCCCGAGGGGCCTTCGTAGACTTCGATGGCGGAGGCGTCGTCGCGGGAGACGACGACGACGATGTCGGACGCCGCGACGAGCGCCGCCGGGCTGGGCGCGAGCGTGGCACCCGCCTCGACCAGGGCGGAAGCCCGCGAGGCCGTGCGGTTCCAGACACCGAGGCTGGCGCCCGCGCCGAGCAGGCGCGGGGCCATCGCCGCGCCCATGCGGCCGAGCCCGGCGAAGCCCAGGCGCATCAGCACGCCGGCACCCGCCTCACTTCGGCGGGACGTAGGCGATCAGGTCGAGCAGCGTGTCGGCGCCGGGCACGACGAGCGGGCCGCCCAGGCGGATCGTCGTCGAGGCCGGCTTGTCGTTCGGGAACCACGACGCCCATTCGGCGATGGACTCCGCGAACCACTGGAAGTCGCTGTGGAAGCAGACGCGTCGCGTGATGTTCTCGACCGAGGTGCCCGCAGCGGCGCAGATCGCCGCGACGTTCTTCATCATGTAGCGCATCTGCGCCTGCGCCGGCTGGTTGTACCAGGGGAACTCCGGGTTGCGCACCGAGCCCGGGGCCAGCGCACCCGCCGAGTCGAAGGCCATCTGGGTGCTGAAGAACAGGAAGTCGCCGGCATGGATCGCCTGCGGCTCGTGGCCGAGCGGCTTCGGGGCGTCGGCGGTCTCGATGGTCCGCTTGGTGGTCTTTGCGCCGTTGGCCAGCAGCGTGAGCGCGACCTCGACGCGGCTGCCGCGCGCGCCCATGCCCATGTAGGGGATCACGACGCGGGCCGGCGGGTTCTTCGGGAACCAGCGCTTCCAGGCGCGATCCATGGCCGCGAAGTCGCGCGGGTGGCCGATGTAGACGTCGGCCTTCACCGCGTTCTCCAGCGAGCTGCCGCCCGCCGCGGCGATCTTCGACAGTTTCTCGAGGACGTAGTCGGTCTGCTTCTCGACCGGCGCACCCCACCAGTAGTTGGGGTCGGTCCAGGCCTGCTTGGCGATCCGCGAGGGCTCGCCGAGGTGGCTGGGCCGCAGTTCGCCGCCCTCGGTCCAGTCGATCGGGCTCTCGGCCGACAGGAAGATCCAGTCGCCGCGACGGACACCGGGCAGGTGCTCGCCCCGGGGAACCGGCACGCCGGCCGGTGCGCCGATCTCGACGTTCTGGCCGCCGTCGTCGATGCAGATCATGTCGACTTCGACCTTGGTGCCGCGGCACAGCAGCTCGCGTACGCCCAGCGAGGACGACGGCACGACGCGGTCGCCGAAGAACTCGCGGCGCGCGCGCAGGTAGTTCTCCATCTCGACGCCGGTCCAGTGGTCACCGCGCTCGAAGTCCTGCGGCGTCGGGCGATCGGACACCATCCACTGCCAGATCCGCACCATGTCCTTGTTCGGATCGACGTTCGAGGCCTTGATCGTGTTGAACAGGTTGCGCAGGACGTAGCGGCCCTGCAGCTCCAGTTCCTCGGCGAGGAAGGGGTTCGCGGCGATCGCCGACTTGACCTCGGGGGCGAGGCCGGTCTTGAAGTCGCTGGCGATGGTGCCCGCGATGAATACCCAGCCGCCCGCGCGGATGGCGGGGCTGTAGGGCATCAGGGGCTTCGGGACGCCTGCGCCGAGCCCGGGCCAGATGGCCTCGTAACCACTAGAACCGTTCTTTCCGTCAGACATGGTTTCGCCCCCCACGGCGCTTTGCCGACACAGCGGTTTCGATCGATGTTAATCGCCGTGGATCGGCGGAAGAATCCCGTTTATCCTGATCCGCGTCATCAAGTTTCCTGATGGGTGTGGCGTGAAGCTGCAGCAGGTCCAGAGCTTCGTCGTCGTCTACCAGGAACGATCCTTCACGGCCGCTGCCGAGCGGATCCACGCCACGCAGTCCGGCCTGTCCATGCAGATCCGCGAGCTCGAGGAGTCGCTCGGGCTGCAGCTGTTCGAGCGGTCCACGCGCGGCGTCGAGCCGACCACGGCCGGGGAGCGGTTCTACGCCAGGGCGCTGCGGATGCTGCGCGAGGTCGAGGAGGCCCGCACCGAGATGCGCAGCCTCAAGGGCGAGCAGACGGGCTCGGTCACGGTCGGGCTGATGCCGACCTTCTCCAGGGCCGCGCTGTCGCCGGCGCTGCGTGACTTCACCGATTCCCACCCGTATGTCCGGCTGCGCGTCGTCGAGGCGTACAGCGCCGTGCTGTCGGAAAGCGTGGCGCGCGGCGAGATCGACTTCGCGATCGTGCCGCCGACCTCCGGGGACGCGCGCCTGCGCTCGACCCATGTGTCGCGGGACCGCGAGCTGTTCGTCACGGCCACCGGGACGGGACGCCGTCACCTCGAGCCGGTGGCCCTGCGCGACGCGGGGCCGTTGCGGCTGATCCTGCCGACCCGCGGCAACGCCCGGCGCGTGCGCCTCGAGGAGTACCTGGACAGCGTGCACGCGCGCGTCGAGGCCGTGCTCGAGATGGATGCGATGATGGCGACCCTCGAGCTGATCGCCACCAGCGACTGGGTTTCCGTGCTGCCGGCGGCGCTCTGCCATCCGGACCTCGACGGTGGGCCGCGCAGCATCCATCCGCTGGCCGAGCCGCCGTTGTTCGTCGACTACGTGCTGGTCACCGCCGCGGCGCGCACGCTCGGGCCGGCAGCCCAGGCGTTCGCGGACGTGCTGGGCCTGCACATCCGCCGGATCGGCGCGGAGTGGGAGCGCCGCCTGCTCGTGAGCCATCAGGGAATCTGATCCCCCTTATCGACGATCATCGTTTCTGCCCGCCGCGCGCCCGCCCGTAGGATTACACGGCGATTGCGAACGAGGGATTCCGGAGGGGCCATGCAGCTCGGTTACTTCACGATGCCGATCCACCCGCTCGGCAAGGACTGGCGCCAGTGCCTGCGCGAGGACCGCGAGGCCTTCATCCTCGCCGATGAACTCGGCTTCACCGAGGGCTATTGCGGCGAGCATGCGACCGACGCCGCCGAGAACATCACCTCCTGTGCGCTGTTCATCGCCACGCTGGCCGGCGCCACGAAGTCGATCCGGCTCGGCACCGGCACGGTCAACATGCCGAACACGCATCCCGCGGCGGTGGCCTCGCAGATTGCGATGCTCGACCACATGCTCGACGGCCGCTTCAACTTCGGCATCAGTCCGGGTGGGCTGCTGTCGGACGCGGAGGCCTTCGGCAACCTCGACAGGGACCGCACCGCGATGTTCGTCGAGGCGATCGACATGGTGCTGGCGCTGTGGACCCAGGACCCGCCCTACGACCTGAAGGGCCGGTTCTGGGAGATCAGCACCCGCCGCACGCTCGTCACCGAGATCGGCCAGGGCGTGTTGCCCAAGCCGCTGCAGCGTCCTCATCCCCCGGTGGTCGTCACCGCCGTGGCGCCGCACTCGAAGGGCCTGGTGTCGGCGGCGGCGCGCGGCTGGCTGCCGATCTCGGCGAACTTCCTGCTGCCGAAGTGGGTGGCGACGCACTGGCCGCAGTACGCCGAGGGGCGTCGTTCGGCGGGGCTGCCGGTCGATCCGGCGGACTGGCGCGTCGCGCGCAGCGTGTTCGTCGCCGACGATCTGGCCACCGCGCGCGAGTATGCGCTCGGCCCGCAGAGCCCCTACCGACACTACTACCAATCGATCGTCACGAAAATGAAGAAGAGCGGCCGCGCCGTGCTCTTCAAGGACGACCCGTCGATGTCCGACGACGAGGTCACGATCGATCGCGTGCTCGACCAGCTGGTGATCTGGGGCACGCCCGACAAGGTGGCCGACGAGCTGCATGCACTGCGCGCGCAGGTGGGCGACTTCGGCACGCTGCTCTACGCCGGCAAGGACTGGGTCGACCCCGCGCTCGCGCGCCGCTCGATGGTGCTGCTGGCCGAGCAGGTGCGGCCGCGCGTCAGCAACGGCTGATCGAGATGGCGTCCCTGCAGTCGGCCGTGGTCGGCGGGCGCCGCGTGGCGTTCCGTGTCGACGGCCCCGTCGGTCGGCCGTGGCTGGTGCTCGCGCACTCGCTGGCCGCCTCGCACCGGATGTGGGATCCGCAGGTCGAGGCCCTTGCGCAGGGCCACCGTGTGCTGCGCTACGACCTGGCGGGCCACGGCGGCAGCGAGTCCGCCGAAGGCGAGGGCAGCCTCGAGTCGCTCGCGGCCACGGTGCTGGGGCTGATGGACGCGCTGGCCATCGATCGCGCGGGCTTCCTCGGGCTCTCGATCGGCGGCGCCATCGGCGTGGCCACCGCGCTCGCTGCGCCGGCACGCATCTCGCGCCTGGTGGCCTGCTGCTGCCGCGTCGACGCGCCGCCGCCCTATGTCGAGGCCTGGCGCCAGAGGGCCGCTGCGGTTCGTGAAGGCGGCCTTGGGGCGGTGGTCGAGCCCACGCTGGAGCGCTGGTTCTCGGCCGGGTTCCGTGCAGGGCCTGCGGCCGGCAACGTGCTCGACGCCGCCCGCGGCATGATCCTCGGCACCTCGGTCACGGGCTATCTGCAGGGCGCCGAGGCCCTGCAGCGCGGGGCGATGGCCGACCGGATCTCCACGCTCGCCATGCCGGTGCTGTATGTTGCGGGGGCCGGCGACACGGCCGTGCCTCCGGGGGTCATGGCCGCCCTGCAGGCCGCAACGCCCGGCAGCCGCCTCGAGGTCCTCGACGGCGCGCACCTGTGCAATCTCGAGCGGCCGGACCTCTTCACGCCCGTCGTGGCGGAGTGGTTCGACCCGCGACACGCCTGAGGTGAACGACAACATGAGTTCCAGCCCTTCCCTGTCCTGCGACACGCTGCTGCGCGGCGTGGTGGTCACCATGGATCCCGGCCGGCGGGCCTTCCTCGACGGCTACGTTGCCGTGCAGGGGGGCAAGATCGTCGGCATCGGTCGCTGGGCGGAGTGCCCGTACACGGCCGCCGAGGTGCTGGGTGGCGAGGGTCACCTCGTGCTGCCCGGGCTCGTCAACGTCCACGCGCACCTCGTCCAGGGCTGCATCCGTGGCATGGCCGAGGGCACCACGTTCGAGGAGCGGCTCTTCGGCTTCTACTACCCGATGACGGGCGCCTGCGACGAGGAGCGCTCCTACGTCTCGGCGATGCCGCCGCTGCTCGATCTCGTGCGCCGCGGTGTCACCACCACGGCCGACGATCACTTCACGCACGTGCACCGACGCTCGATCGACGGCGTGCTGCGCGCGGTGCGCGACACGGGCATGCGCTGCCGCATGGCCCGCCTCACCATCAACGACGCGGCCGCGGTGCCCGACGGCTTCCGCGAGACCCTTGACGCCGGCATCGCCGAGACCGAGCGCGTCATGAAGGAGTGGGAGGATGACCGGATCTCGGTGACGGCCTCGACGATCGGCATCACCTACTGCGAGCCCGAGCAACTCAAGGCGCTGTGGCAGTGGACGGTCGACCACGACCGCCAGTTCGACATCCACGCCCCGGCGATCTTCGACCAGAAGTACCTCGCCGCCCGTCGCGGCTGGCAGGGCGGTTCGTTCGAGTGGCTCGCCGAGATGGGCATCCTCGGACCGAACGTGATCGCGGCCCATGCGCAGAACCTGCGGCCGGGCGAGGCCGCGCTGATCGCCAAGTGCGGCGCACGCATCGCGCTCGTGCCCGACATGGAGCAGGTGCTCGGCCTCGTCAACTTCGACGCCCGCCAGTACCTCGAGAATGGCGTGACCTGCGGGCTCGGCCTCGACGGTCCCGTGGTGGCCTACGGCCACGACCTGTGGGCGGCCCTGCGCAGCTTCCTGACGTCGCAGCGGCTGGGTGACCAGCACCGGCGCATGACCGCGGACAAGGGCGCGAAGTGGACCGGCGACGAGATGCTCTTCGGCAGTGGCGAGCTCGCGCTCGAGCTTGCGACCATCGGCGGCGCGAAGGCGCTGATGATGGACGACCGCATCGGTTCGCTGGAGCCGGGCAAGGAAGCCGACATCGTGCTGATCGACCGCCGTGGCGAGACGCAGCTGTCGCCGCCGGCGGCGCTGATGGCGAACCTGGTCTACGGCAACGGGCCCAGCCCCGACGCGGTCCGTCGCGTGCTGGTCGGCGGGCGCACGGTGGTGCGTGACGGCGAGCACGTGGTGGTCGACCGTCGCGAGGCCGTGCGCGCCTCCGACGCGCTGCAGGAGACGCTGCTCGACGAAGTCAACGCGCGGCGTTTCGTGCGCATGCGCACCCGGTTCGACTGGATCGCGCCGTGAACGAGGCGCCCGGCGCGGGCGCAGGGCGTTTCGCGGGTCGGCTCGCCGTGGTGACCGGCGGGGCCTCGGGCATCGGCGCCGCCACGGCGCGCGCGCTGGCCGCCGAGGGCGCGCGGGTCGTCGTGGCCGACCTCGACCTCGAGCGCGCGCAGGTCGTGGCCGCTGAATGCGGTGGCAGCGCCCGCCACGTCGACGTCTGTGAGCGCGAGCTCGTCACCGCACTGTTCGACTCGCTCGAAGCCGCGCCCGCCGTGCTCGTGACCTGCGCGGGCGGCGCGCCGCGCAGTCCGGCACTCGAGACCGACGAGGCCACCTTCACCCGCTCCCTGCAGCTGAACGCCGGCGGCTTCTGGCGCTGCGCCCAGGAAGCGGCCCGCCGCGCCGTCGCCGCAGGCACGCCGCTGGCGATCGTGCACGTGGCGTCGAGCCTGCATCGCGGCCCGGCCCCCGGGCTCGCGCACTTCGCCGCCGCCAAGGCGGCCAGCGTCACGCTCGTGCGCTGCCTTGCACAGGAGCTGGCCGCGCGTCGCGTGCGCGTCAACGCGGTCATCCCGGGTCCGGTGGAAACGCCGATGACGACGCCCGTCTGGGACGCGGCGCCGAGCCTGCGCGACACGCTCCGCGGCCGCATCCCGCTGGGGCGGCTCGGCACGGCGGCCGACGTGGCGCGTGCCGCCGCCTGGCTGGCCTCGGACGAGGCGGACTGGGTGACGGGCTCGCTGGTCACGGTCGACGGGGGCCTCGAGGTCGCGGCGTGATCCGCTGGCTGGTGGTGGGAGCGGGCGGTGCCGCCCGCGCGCAGCTCGCCGCGCTGCGCGGCGTGCCGGGGGCCAGCATCGCGGGCATCGTCGCGCCCGAGGGTCTGCCCGAGGACCTGGCGCGCGCGGGCCTGCGTGGCTTCGATAACCTCGAGTCGGCACTGGCGAATTCCGGCGCGGCCGCCGTGTCGATCGCCACGCCGCACGACACGCACCTCGCGCTGGGGCTGCAGGTGCTCGAGGCCGGCCTGCCGCTGATGGTCGAGAAGCCCGTCGGGCTCGATACCGCGCAAGCCCGGGCGCTCGAGGCGGCGGCGCAAGCCTGCGGCGGGCGGGTCGGCGTCGTGCTGAACCAGCGTGCGACGCCGGCGGCGCGCTGGATCCACGGCCTGCTGCATGACGGACGCCTGCAGCCGCAGGCCATCGCCTTCAGCGGTCACCTGGCGCGTGCCACGGGTTGGCACGCCGACCCGCGCCGCTCCGGCGGCGGCCTGTTGCGGCTGATCGGGATCCACTATGTCGACCTGCTGCGCTGGTGGTGCGGCGAGCCGCAGGGCGTGTTCGCGGCGCTGGAGGGCGCCCCGGCGGACGACCGGTTGCTCGCCGGGCTGCGCTACGCCTCCGGCCTGCTCGCCAGCGTCCAGCTGAGCGCGGTGGCGTCACGCTCCCAGGGTCCGGTGCGCTGCGTGATCGAGGCGACTGATGCGCGCATCGAGCTGGCCGGTCATCGCGTGCAGCGCGTCGAGGGGCTCGAGCCACCGCCGGACGAGGCACCTGCCGCCGAGGGCGAGACCTACGGTCCCGGCCATCGCGTGGTGTTTGCCGAGGCGACCCTGGCCCTGGCCCGTGCCGCCCCGTTCCCGGTGCCGTTGGCGGAGGCCCTGGCGACCCTCGAGCTCGTCGACCGGCTGTCTGCGGCGGCCCCGCGGTCCTATTCGGGGGGCTTGCGCGCCCGATAAGCGTTTCTGATGACCCGGATCAGAACTTGTCACGACTGGCCATGGAGGCCGCCGGTAACATTTCTGCAGTCTGCGGTTCCTGACCGTTCAACGGAGTGCAGTTCCATGACGCAACGCAAGGCATCCCGCCGCCGCTACGGCGCGCTGCTTCCCGCCGGCCTGCTGGCCCTTCCCGCCGCCGTCGCGTTCGCGCAGCAGGCCCCCGATGAAGGCGACCTGCAGGAGATCGTCATCACGGCCCGGCAGGTCGAGGAAAAGCTGCAGGACGTGCCGCTGACGGTCGCGGCCTTCGGTGCCAACGACATCGCCCAGCGCGGGATCAACGAGCTCGAGGATATCGCCCGCCTGACCCCGGGCTTCACCTTCGAGGACTTCGCGACGGCATTCAACGCTGCGCCGATCATCCGCGGCCTCAACCAGGCCGACGTGCAGAGCCCCGCGCAGAACGTGCCGACCTTCATCGACGGCATCTACATCCAGCGCAACTACGCGATCGACATCGGCGGCGCCGATCTCGAGCGCATCGAGATCGTCAAGGGCCCGCAGAGCGCGCTCTACGGCCAGAACGCCTTCGCCGGCGCGATCAACTACGTCTTCGCCAAGCCCGGCGACGAACTGGACGCCACCGCGGCCGTGACCATCGGCACGAACGGCCGGGAGGAGTACCGGTTGGCTGCCGGCGGTCCCCTGATCGCCGACCGGCTGGGCCTGCGCGTGGGCTACGCGCGCAGCAGCACCGACGGCACCTGGGACAACAACCTGCCCAACGTCAGCGAGCGCTATCGCGAGGTGGGCGGACGTGAGTCCGAGAACCTCAGCGCCTCGCTCGTCTTCACGCCGACCGACTCGCTCGAGCTGGAGCTCAGCTACCTCGATGCGAAGCGCGAGGCGGAGATCGGCGGCTCCTTCGTCATTGCCGCCAACGACCCACAGACCCGCCTGAACTGCGGCCCTCAGGTGGTGGTGCTTGGCATGGCCAACAGCCCGCGCTACGTCTGCGGCGAGATGAAGCCGGACCCGCTCGCGTACGCGACCGCTGCGTCCACCCGGCCGCCGGGCATCGTGCAGAACGAGACCCCGGGCACCGTAGCCGAGATGCAGATGCTGCGTGCGCGGATCGGCTGGAACATCACCGATTCGCTCTACGCCAACTACCTCTACGGCAAGGTCGAGGCCGAGGCCCAGGAGCGGTCATCCGCGGCGGTGAACGCGCTGTCGCCGTCCAATCTCCCTCCTTCCGGCGCCACCATCCAGATCCAGAAGCAGGGTGGCATCAACGACCTCGAGAGCCACGAGCTGCGCTTCGACTGGAACCCGCGCGATGGCCTGTCGGCTCGCCTCGGGTTCTACTACTCGGAGGTCACCGACGACTTCCGCTTCGCCAACCGCCGCTGGCCGCCCAACACGCCGTTCGACGACGGCGGCGCCGGCGTGCTCGACGTCACGGGCTACCAGCTCATCCTCCGCAACGCCTATCTCGAGGACGAGACGCGCGCGATCTTCGGCCAGCTCTCCTACGGATTCCTCGACGGCCGCGCCAAGGTCTCGGGCGAGGTCCGCTACCAGGAGCAGGACCGCTACTTCCGCGACAACCTCAGCAACTTCGAGCAGACCGGCACATTCGACTCGGTCACCCCGCGGTTCACCGCCGAATATCGCCTCGCGCCCGACAACCTGCTCTACGCCTCTGCCGCCAAGGGCACGAAGGCCGGCGGCTTCAACGGCCGGCAGGTCGGCTCGGGCGCCGCGGCGACGATCCTGCTGCCCGAGGAGCGCGTCTACGACGAGGAGTCGAACTGGACCTACGAAATCGGCAGCAAGAACGTCTTCCTGGGTGGCGACCTGATCCTCAACGCCTCGCTGTTCTACGTCGACTGGAAGGACCTGCAGATCCAGTCGGTGCCGAGCAACGCCGTCATCGTCGGCACTTCCGCGCCGCCGGTCATCTTCCTGAACCTCGGCGCGGCCACCTCCTACGGCCTCGAGCTGGAAGGCACCTGGCGGGCCACCGACGCACTGTCCCTGAACTTCGGCCTGGCGCTCTTCGACCCCACCTACAAGAATGGCACGAAGGCCAAGCGATTCTCCGGCCTCGCGATCTGCGACAACGTCACCTGCCCCAGCGACGGCGACGTCGGCGGCAATACCCAGGCGCGCGTGTCACCGTTCTCGGCCACCGTGGGCTTCAACTACAAGGGTGAGTTCGGCAACGACCTCGACTGGTACCTGCGCGGCGACCTGTCGCACCAGTCGAAGCAGTACCTCGAGGAGATGAACCTCGGCTGGATCGGCGCGCGCACGCTCGCCAACGCCAGCGTCGGCCTGCGCAAGGGCAACTGGGAGGCCCAGCTGTGGGGCAAGAACCTCACGGACGAGACCTACATCACCAGTTCGCTGTTCATCATCCAGTTCGGCCAGTACACGCCGACCCTGGGTGAGCGGCGCACGGGCGGGATCTCGGTGACCTACCGCTACTGAGCGGGGGTCCCCGAACCGCGGACTGCCCGGCCCGATGTCTCTCGAGGGCAAGCTCGGGCCTGGCACCCGGGCGTCGTGGACCTTCACGGCGCTCCCGGAGAACATCAAGAACGGCGCGTGGGACGCCTTCGTCCTGTTCTACTACGCGCAGGTCCTGGGTCTCGACGGCAGCCTCATCGCGCTTGCGCTGGGGCTGATCCTCATCACCGACGCGCTCGTCGACCCCTACGTCGGCACGCTGTCGGATTCGCTGCGCAACGCGCCCCTCGGTCGTCGCCACACCCTGATGCTGCTGGCGACCGTGCCCTTCGGCATTGGCTTCTCCGGCGTGTTCTCGCCGCCCGACGGCCTGACCCAGTGGGGCCTGTTCGCGTGGCTGCTGGGCTTTGGCATCGTGGCGCGCGTGGGCATCTCGTTCTTCACCGTGCCGGCATTCGCCGTGGGTGTCGAGCTCACGCGCGACCCCAAGGAGCGGTCGCTGGTGATGGCGCTGCGCAACATCGGCGCCAGCGCCGGCATGCTGCTCGTGCCCCTGATCGCATTCCGCCTGTTCTTCGTGCCCACTGAGCAGTTCCCGCGCGGCCAGCTCAACCCCGAGCCCTATTCAGGCTTCGGGCTGGCGCTGACGGCGATTGCCCTGGGGGCCATGCTGATCGCCGCGTTCGGCACCCGCTCGCGCATCCGCGAGGTCGAGGCGCTCGAGGCCGGGCGCGCACCCGACGCGGAGCAGCCCGGATCGTCGCTGCGCAACCTCGCGCGCGAACTCGTCACCGCGATGCGGGTGACGCCGAACGTCCGCCGCGTGCTCGCGGTGTCGTTCCTCGTGTTCATCATCAACTCGACGATCACCACGCTGACGCTCTACCTGGCGACCTATTTCTGGCGGTTCGGTCCGGCGCAGACCGAGCAGTTGCTGGTCGCCGGCACGATCGGATCCTTCTGCGGCCTGGTCACGGCCTGGTGGCTGGTGGCCCGCATCGAGAAGAAGACCATGATGGTCGCGGCGATCCTGGCCTACTTTGGCTGCGGGCTGCTGTCGATCGGCCTGCCGCTGCTGGGCCTGGCCCCGCCGGCGGCGACCGTCGCGCTGGGCTTGCTCGTGGTGGCGCTGCGGCTGGTCGGGGGGCTGTGCTACGGGTGGTACCTGGTGGCCGCCGGAACCGTGACGTTCGATGTCAGCGACGAGCACGAAGTGAACACCCGGCGCCCGCAGCAGGGCCTTGTGATGTCGTTCGTGTTCCTGGGCCTGCAGGCCGCCAGCGCCGTGGCCGGCGTGCTGGCCGGCACCTTCCTCGACCTGATCGAGTTCCCGCGCGGGATCCCGGTGGAGCAGATGCCCGTCGACAAGGTCGACGCCCTCGCGCTGTTCGTCTGCGCGATCATCGTGACCGGCGCCGCGCTGCTCGTGGTGGTGATCCGCGGGTTCGATGTGTCCACGGCCAAGCAGCGCCGGATCAACGAGCAGCTGGCGGCGTTGCGCGCGGGTCGCTGACGACCCGCCGCGTCAGGCCAGCGCGGCTGAGACCGGCAACCGCCGGATCCGCTTGCCCGTGGCGGCGTAGATCGCGCCGCAAACGGCCGGCGCGATCGGCGGCGTGCCCGGCTCGCCGATGCCGCCCATCTTGCCGTCGCTCGGCACGATATGGACGTCGATCGCCGGCGACTCGGCAATCCGGGTGAACGGGTAGCCGTCGAAGTTGCCCTGGACCGAACGCCCGGCCTCGATCGTGATCTCGCCGGCCAGCGCGGCGGCGAGGCCGTAGATGATCCCGCTCTCCATCTGTGCCACGACCTGGTCGGGGTTCACCGCCAGCCCGCAGTCGACCGCACAAGTGACCCGGTGCACGCGCACGTCGGTGCCCGAGACGGACACCTCCGCGACCTCCGCCACGATGCTCTGGAAGCTCTCGTGAAGCGCGATGCCGTGGAAGTGCCCCGCCGGCAGCGGCTTGCCCCAGCCGGCCGCGGTCGCGGCCTTGTCGAGCACCGCAAGGTGCCGCGGCTTGTCGGCGAGCAGCGCGCGGCGATACTCGTAGGGGTCCCGGCCCGCGAGCCCGGCGAGTTCGTCTATCGTGGCGTTCAGCACGAAGCCGTTGTACGAGTGGCCGACCGAGCGCCACCACAGGACCGAGACCGGGCTGTCGGCGATATGCGTCTCGACGCGGCGGTTCGGGATCGCATACGGCGCATGCATCGAGCCCTCGATGCTCGAGGGGTCGAGGCCGTTCTTGACGAAGCCCTTGGCCAGCGCCGACCCGAGCATGATCGACTGGCTGACGTTGACGTGGTGGTAGGCGACCGGCAGGCCGTCGGCGCCGATGCCGGCACGCACGCGGTTGATCGTATAGGGCCGGTAGTGGCCCTCGCGCATGTCGTCCTCGCGGGTCCAGATCACCTTGACGGGCCGACCCACGCCCTTGGCGACGTGGGTGGCCTCGGTGATGAAGTCGGAGTCGCCCGAGGCGCGTCGGCCGAAGCCGCCGCCGAGGAAGGTCGTGTGGATCGTGACGGCCGACGCAGGGATGCCGACCACGGTGGCCGCTGCCTGCGCGTCCTGCGTCTGCTGCTGCGTGGGCGCCCAGATCTCGCAGCGCCCCGGCGTCACCTGCACGGTCGCGTTCATGGGCTCCATGCAGGCGTGCGCGAGGAAGGGGAACTCGTATTCCACGTCGATCGTCTTCGCTGCGCTCGCCAGCGCCTTGTCGACGTCGCCCGTGTTCTCACCGACCGCGCCCGGCTTGCGCGACAGCGCGCGGAAGCTGGTGCGCAGCGTCTCGGTGGAGACCTTGTCGTTGCCGCGCGCGTCCCAGTCGATGACGAGCGCGTCACGGCCCTTCAGCGCGGCCCAGGTATGGTTCGCGAGCACCGCGACGCCGGTGGGCACCTGCTTGACGTCGACGACGCCGGGCACCGCGCGCGCGGCCTTGTCGTCGAAGCTCCGCACGACGGCGCCATGCACCGGCGCGCGCGCCACCACGGCGACGAGCATGTCGGGCAGGTCGACGTCGCTGCCGAAGACGGCCTTGCCGGTCACCTTGACCAGGTTGTCGAGGCGCTTCTGCGGCTTGCCGATGTAGCGGAAGTCCTTCGGATCCTTGAGCCGAACCGCTTCCTTGGCGGGGACGGGCAGCTTCGAGGCGGCCTCGGCCAGCGAGCCATAGGACGCGCGCCGCGCGCCGTCGGTGACGACGCCCTCTTCCGTGCGAAGCAGCGCCGGGTCGACGTTCCAGCGTGCCGCCGCGGTGGCCACCAGCATGTGGCGCGCGGTCGCTCCAACCTGGCGCAGCGCCTCGTAGGTCGTGAACTGGCTCATGCTGCCGCCCGTGAACTGCGCGGGCATGAACGGGTGGTTGAATACCGGGTCGACGCCCGCGATCTCGACCTCGAGCCGCTGCGGGTTCACGTCGAGTTCCTCGGCCAGCACCATCGGGATGCCGGTGTAGATGCCCTGGCCCATCTCGCTCTTGCCGATGATCACCGTGATCGAGTCATCGGAGGAGATCCGCACGAAGGCGTGGGGCTGGAAATCGACCGGCGCGGCCACCGCGGCGCGACCCGCGGGGCTGCGGGCCAGCAGGTCGGGCGCGACATAGATTCCCGCCGCCGTGCCGGCGCCGACGACGCCGAGGCCGATCAGGAAGTGCCGGCGGCCCGCGTTGACGTCGGCTTCGCGCTCCGGGCCGCTCATGCCGCACCCCCGCCGCGCTTGATCTGTGCGGCGCGCTTGATCGCGGCGCGGATGCGCGGGTAGGTACCGCAGCGGCAGAGGTTGCCGTTCATGGCGGCGTCGATGTCCGAGTCGCTCGGGTCCGGGTTCGACTCCACCAGCGCGGCGGCCGACATGAGCTGCCCGGACTGGCAGTAGCCGCACTGCACGACGTCGAGCTCGATCCAGGCCTTCTGGACCGCGTGGCTGGCGTCCGCCGACAGGCCTTCGATCGTCGTGATGAGGCCGTCGACCGCCGCTGACACCGGCATCGAGCAGGAGCGGATCGGCTGGCCGTCCAGGTGCACCGTGCAGGCTCCGCAGAGCGCCATCCCGCAGCCGTACTTGGTGCCCGTGAGCTTGAGCAGGTCGCGGATGGCCCACAGCAGGGGCATGTCCGGGTCGGCGTCGACTTCGCGCCGGACGCCATTGACGTTCAGTGTGATCATGTCGGGCTCCAGGAAAGTCCGCCGCGGGCAGCGCCGGTCCGCCAGAATATACCGGACTGGTCATCGGGAGTTCAGTGTTGGAAATCGAATTCTACGGCGCGGCCGGCGAGGTGACCGGGTCCTGCCACGTGCTGCATGCCGCCGGCCAGCAGGTGCTGCTGGATTGCGGGATGATCCAGGGCGGCCGCGATGCGCCGCGGCGCAACCGCGAGCCCTTTGCCTTCAACCCCCAGCAGATCGACGCGGTGATCCTGAGCCACGCGCACATCGACCACTGTGGCCGCCTCCCGCTGCTGGTGCGGCGGGGTTTCCGCGGGCCGATCTACACCAACGCCGCCTGCCGCGACCTGCTGCCGATCCTGCTGGAGGACTCGGCCGATCTCGCGGCGCGCGACGCGGAGCGCACCAATCGCCGGCGCGAGCAGGGGGAACCTGCGGTCACCCCGCTGTTCGACCTCGACGACGTCCACGAGGTGCTGCGGAGGGTGCGGGTCGTGCCGTACGACCAGCCCTTCCACGTCGCCCGGGGCATCACCCTGCGCATCCGCGACGCGGGCCACATCCTGGGTTCGTCGAGCATCGAGCTGTGGCTGGAGGAGCAGGGTCTGCGGCGCAAGCTGGTCTTCAGCGGCGACCTGGGCCAGTACGACTCGCCGATCCTGCTCGATCCCCACCGCTTCGACTCGGCCGACCTGGTGATCATGGAGAGCACCTACGGCGACCGCCGGCATCGTGACCGCGCGGCGACCGTGACCGAGCTCGGCGAGATCATCGCCGCCGCGGCCCGCAGCCAGGGCAACATCATCGTGCCCGCGTTCGCGGTCGGCCGCAGCCAGGAACTCCTTTACCTGCTGGGACGCCATTTCGACGAGTGGGGCCTGCGGCGCTGGCAGCTGTTCCTCGACAGCCCGATGGCCATCCAGGCGAGCGCGGTTTACTGGAAGCACCACGACCGGATGGACGAGGAGGCGGCGCGGATCCGCGCTGGGTTCACCTCGATGCCGCCGCTGCCCAACCTCCACCTGTGCCGCACGGCCGACGAATCCCGTGCCATCAACGGCATCCGCTCGCATGCCTTCGTGATCGCCGGCAGCGGGATGTGCAACGGCGGGCGGGTGTTGCATCACCTCAAGCAGAACCTGGGGCGGCCCGAGTGTCACGTCGTCATTACAGGTTTCCAGGCGCCGGGCACGCTCGGGCGTGCGATCGTGGATCGCGAGCCCTGGGTCCGCATCCACGGTGAGTCCATCCGCGTTGCGGCCACCGTCCATACGCTCGGTGGCCTGTCGGCTCACGGCGACCAGGAGGATTTGGTACGGTGGTACAGCGCGTTCGCCGGCCGCCCGCTGGTCTGCCTCGTGCACGGCGAGCCGCAGGCAGCGCTCGGACTGCAGCAGCGGCTCGCCACGCTCGGCACCCGGTCAACCATCGTTGCGCCCGGCGACCGCGTGGACCTTGGGGCGCTCCCTGCTTTGGCGGGGGCGCCTGGTTTCGACATGTCGCCAAACGGCGGGGAGTGACGCGAGATGACGCACCTCAACGTGTTCCGTCGATGCCTGCTGGCTGCCTTCCTGGGGTTGGCCACACTGCCGCTCGCGACCCGGGCTGCAAGCCCTGGCGAGGCGGTGCCCAAGCTCGTGCTGGTGGCGGGTGCCACGGGCGGTACCGGTCGAGAGGTCGTCCGCGAGGCGCTGGCTGCCGGGCACGCGGTACGCGTGCTGGTGCGCGACGAGGCGCGCGCGCGCGAGATCTTTGGGTCCAGCGTCGAATATGCCGTGGGCAACGTCACCGATCCAGCCTCGCTCCAGAGGGCTGTCCAGGGCATCGACTACGTGGTCTCGGCGCTCGGCTCCAACACGCAGAACGACCCGGCCAACAAGCCTGAGTTCGTCGACTATGGCGGCGTGAAGTCGCTGGTCGAGGCGTCCGTTGGCGCGGGCGTGAAGCACTTCGTGCTCGTGTCCTCGATGGGTGCGACCCATCCGGACCACATGCTCAACAAGATGTTCGACAACATCCTCGTCTGGAAGCTCAAGGGCGAGGACGCCCTGCGCGCCTCCGGCCTGCGCTACACGGTCGTGCGTCCCGGCGGCCTGCGTGACAGCGCGGGCGGCCAGGCGGGCATCCGCGTGATGCAGGGCGACCCGAAGGACGTGCGGGCGAGCATCCCGCGCGCCGACGTGGCCGCGGTCTGCGTGCGTGCGCTGGGTCGCCCGGACGCCGACCGCAAGACCTTCGAGATCGTCAGCGGCGATGCCGGCGCGAAGGTCGACTGGTCGACGTTCTTCTCGGGCCTCGCCGCCGATGGCCGCTGAGGGTTCCCCGCTCGCGCAGCGGATCGGGCGTCTCGCCCGCATCCAGCCGGGGGAGGGCGCCGCCGTGGCGGCGTCCTTCCTGCTGTTCTTCTTCGTGCTCGGCAGCTACTTCGCGGTGCGGCCGGTGCGCGAGACCATTGCCACGCTGCTGGGCCGCGACCGGGTGGCGGATCTCTGGCTGTACACGGCCATTTTCGCGATCGCGATCGTCCCGCTCTACGGCTGGCTGGTCGCCCGGGTGCGCCGCAGCCTGCTGCTGCCCTGGATCTACGGGGTCGTCGCCATCATCCTCGCGGTGATCGGCTCGTACATCAGCGTCGCCGAGGACAACCTCGCTGTCGGTGCCTTCTTCTATGTCTGGATCAGCGTGCTCAACCTCATGCTGGTCTCGGTGTTCTGGAGCTTCCTGCTCGAGATGTTCTCCAGCGAGCAGGTGCGGCGACTGTTCGGGTTCATTGCCGCGGGCGGCACGCTCGGTGCCCTGATTGGGCCGCTCACCACCCGGCTGATCGTCGACAGCGTCGGGAACTCCGGCGTGCTCTATCTCGGCACGGCGGGCTTCGTCGGTGCCATCGTCTGCCAGCGCATCCTGATCGGCATCTGGAGCCGGCGGCGCGACGAGTCGGTCGGCGCAGCGGGAGCTGGCGCGGGCGCGGCGGATCGTGGGCTCGGCGGCAATCCGTTCGCGGGGATCTCGATCGTCCTCAAGTCGCCCTACCTGCTGGGCATCGCGGCCTTCGTGACGCTGCTGTCGGCGGTCAACACCTTCCTGTACTTCGAGCAGCTGCGCATCGTCTCCGAGACCTTCACTGACACCACCCGCCGCACCGAGGTCTTCGCCAACATCGACTTCGTGGTGCAGTCGCTGACGATACTGTCGCAGCTGTTCCTGACCGGCCGCATCGCCTCGAAGCTCGGCGTGCGCGCGCTGTTGACCGTGGTGCCGCTCGCGATGGTCGCGGCCTTCGTGATGCTGTCGATGTTCAACGTGTTCGGCGTGATCGCCGCCGCGCTGGTGCTGCGGCGCTGGGGCGAGTACTCCTTCATCCGCCCGGGCCGCGAGATGCTCTTCAGCACGCTCGACACCGAGACCAAGTACAAGGCGAAGAACTTCATCGACGTGCCCGTCTACCGCGCCGCCGACTATGTCGGCGCGCAGGCCAAGACCGCCCTGGATGCGGTGTCCGCCACGCCTGCCGCGGCGGCCCTGGTCGGTGCGGGGCTGGCCGCGGCCTGGGCGTTCAACGGCTGGCGGCTGGGCCGCCGGCACGATCGCGACGAAGCGGCGAAGCAGCCTGACGCAGGGCGCCCGGGCTCCTGAGCCGGGCGGTGCGGGCGCCGCGACAACGATACGACCACAAAGAACAACAAGAGGGGGCTCCAGTCATGTCCGAGGGAATTTCGCGCTGGTTCAAGCTTGATACGCGGCAGGAAGCGCAGACCGCGGACAACCCGCATGCGCCGCTGCGCGAGGACCAGCGCCGGGGCGCGTTGCCCCTGCTGACCCTGGCCTTTGGCTGGGGGTTCCTGGTGACCGGGCTGCTGGTGGGCAGTTCGCTCGGCGCGGGTCTGCACTTTCCCGATCTCGTTCGCAACGCGATGTGGGGCAACCTCATCAACTTCGTGGTCGGCGCGCTGGTCGGGTACATGGGCTACAAGACCGCCTGCAACAGTGGCCTGCTGTACCGGCTTACCTACGGCAACGCGGGTGCGTACATCCCGGTGCTGTTCGTCGCGGCGCTGACGATCGGCTGGCAGGGCATCGTCGTCGGCGCGTTCGGGCTGACCTGGGCCGGCAGCTTCGACAGCCCGCTGTTCTACCCGATCGCGATCTTCGCAGGGGTCCTCTACACCTACACCACGTACAACGGCATCAAGGGCCTCGAGCGGGTCGCGATGCCCTCGACCGTGGTGCTGGTGCTGGTCGGCCTCTATGCCGCCTGGTTCAACGTCGACCGGGCGGGGGGCTGGGACGCCTTCCTGCAGATGTCGTTCGCGGCGGCCGCCAAGCAACCGCTGAGCGACGTCGCCGCGATCAACATCGTGATCGGCTCCTGGGTCGTCGGGGCGATCGTGATGTCCGAGTACACGCGTTTCGCCCGCAGCGCGTGGGTGGCGATCGCGATTCCGTTCATCGTGCTGGTGGTGACGCAGATCTTCCTGCAGGTGATCGGCGCGATGGGCGGCATCGTCTCGGGAAGCTTCGACTTCAGCGCCTACCTGCGCACGGCCGGCCCGGTCATCGCCTTCATCGGCCTGATCGCGATGAGCCTCGCGCTGTGGACCACCGGCGACACCAACCTGTACCTGCCGTCGGTGCAGACGGCGAGCGTCTTCCGCCTGCCAAAGCGCGTCACCATCATCATCTGCGGCACCCTGGGCACGATCCTGGGGCTTGGCATCTACCAGCACTTCATGACCTGGATCGACCAGATCGCCACCGTGGTGCCGCCGCTGATCGGGCCCGTGATCATCGACTACTACGTCTTCAACGGCAGGCGCTACGACGTGACCCTGCTCGACCGGCTGCCGGCCTGGAATCCCGTGGCCGTCGCGGCCGTCGTCGCCGGCATCGTCGCGGCCTACGCCTTCACGCCGCCGTGGATCGCGTCCGGGCTGTTCGGGCTGCTGGTGTCGATGGCTGCCTACCTCGTGCTGTATCTCGCGGCGCGTGCCTTCGGCGCACGTCCCGGCTACGCGGGGGTCGCGTCGCGCGGGTGAGCGGCGCGCCGCGGACACGGGGTGGGCGGCGGGCTGTCGCTGCCCTCGCCGTGCTCATCGCGTTGGCCGGCGTGGCGAGCCTGCTGGCGGCGGTGGCCGACCGTAGCTGGCTGGCCGACCTTTTCGTGCACTTCCGGCCGCAGTTCGCGCTGCTGGCGCTGCTGGGGGGCGGCGCGGCCGCCGCGCTGCGACACCGCGGCCTGCTGCTCGCGGCCGTGCTCGTGCTGCTCGTGAACCTGCCCGGTGCGGCGCGCGACCTGCTGCCGGGATCCGGGGAACCGGCTCGCCCTGCGCTGAGCGCGGCCGCACTTGCCGTGCCAGGCCGCCCCGTGGCCACGGCTCCCGCTGCCGTGCGGCTCGACTTGATCTCGGCCAACCTCTGGTTCCGCAATGCCGAGCACGACCTCGTGGTCGGCTGGCTGCAGCGCGAGTCCGCCGACGTCGTGTTCCTGATGGAGGTCACCGCCGAGTGGCGCAACGCGCTGCAGAGGCTCGCCACGGATTACCCGCATCAGCGCTACGCCAGCGGCCCGCGGGGTCGCGGCGTGATGCTGCTGTCGCGCTGGCCGCTGTCGGATCTGGTGCTGCCGCCGCTGGGGCGCGGCGAGGGCAGGGCCCTGTTCGCCACTGTGGTGCGCGAGGACGCGCCGCTGAGGCTCGCGCTGATGCACGCCACCTGGCCCTTTGGCCCGGAGCTGTCACGCGCCCGTGCCGGCGACCTCGCGGCGCTTGCGGCCGAGGCGCGCGCCGCCGCGGGGCGACCGCTCGTGGTCCTCGGCGACCTCAACATCACCGCGCACTCGCCGCAATTCCAGCGGCTGCTGGCGGGCGGCGCGCTGCGCGACGCGGGTGCCGGCCGGGGCTGGCAGCCGACCTGGCCCGCGGGGTTCCCGCCGCTCGGGATTCGCATCGACCACGTGCTCGTGAACGAGGGCGTCCGGGTGACGGGTTACCGGCGCGGGCCGGCCAGCGGCTCCGATCACTGGCCGCTGCAGGTCAGCATCGAATACGGGGCTCGAGGCCCGGGGGTTGGCCCGGGGGTTTGAAAGGCGGCGCGGGGTCGCATAACGTCGGGGGCATGAGCAACCGCATGACCCGGCTCCCGATCCTGCTCTGCGTCGCGCTGTGGGCCGCGCCGTCGCCGGCCGCTGACGCCGTCACCGCGGCGCAGCGCCGCGCGGCCGGGGAGTTCCTCTCCGCCGTGGCGAGCGGCAATGCCCAGGCGGTCGCGTATGCGATCCATCCGGCGGAACTGGACCGCCTGCGCATCGCCATTACGGCCCGCCTGCGCGACGAGGCCGCGCGTGGCGACGGCACCCTGCGCTCGCGACTGTTCGGCCCGGCGGTCGGGCTCGGAGACGTCGAGCGCATGACCAGCCTCGCGTTCTACCAGGCCGTGGGCCGGAGGCTGGTGCTGCGCAGCCGCGAGTACGAGGAGCTGAAGGGCCTGGCCGCCGTCCGCGACGGCGACGCTGCCGTGCACGTGCTCGTCAAGGGACGCCAGCCGAAGGACCGTGGCCGCACCGAGGTGGTCGAGGTCGTCACGCTGCTGCCCTACGGCAAGGAATGGAAAGCCGCCGTGCCGGGCGAGGTCGAGGCCCAGATCGAGGACCTGCTGGCGGGCCGTGGCAGCGGTGGCCGGCCGACGGAATCAGCGGCCGGCGCGGTGGGCGGTCAGCCGGCTGGCGGCAGCCCGCCGGCGCCCGCGGCGTCGAACAGTCCCGAGATCCTCTCCCTGCTCGCCGGCGCCGAGAAAGCGCTGGTGGAAGGGCGCTGCGACGACTACTACAAGCAGTACCTTAGCCCGACGCTGCGGCGGTCGCTCTCGGGTCGGGCGCTGGACCAGCTGATCGCCAGTTGTCGCAACAGCATCGCCAACCGGGAGCTGCTGATCGCCGCCCTGCGGATCGTCCGGCGCCTGCCCCCCCGGTACGACTTCGGTGGGTCGCGCGCGAGCTACGACGTCAGCGGCCAGGGCTTGCCCTACGACCGCTACGTACTCGAGCAGGTCGACGGGCGCTGGTACATCGCGGAGTAGGTCAGGCCCGGGCCCCGCTATCGGGAGCGTGCCATGGCGCGCAATAATCTCCCCAGGCGGGCCAGTCCGGCCCGCGTCACGCCAGACAAGGAGTCCCACATGGTCGCTCGCTCGCTGCCTCTTGCCGTCGCCGCGCTGGTGCTGGGCCTCCTGGCCGGATGCTCCGTCTCGCCGGAGAAGGTCACGGTGCCCGTCGCGCCGAAGGTTGACCTGCAGCGCTTCATGGGCCCCTGGTACGTGGTCGGCAACATCCCGACCGCGATCGAGACCGAGGCCTACAACGCGGTCGAGTCCTATGCGCTCAACCCGGACGGCACCATCAAGACGACCTTCACCTTCAACAAGGGCGCGCTCGACGGTCCGCGCAAGCAGTACAACCCCAAGGGGTTCGTCATGCCGGGCACGAACAACGCCATCTGGGGCATGCGCTTCGTCTGGCCGATCAAGGCGGAGTTCGTGATCTCGCACGTCGACGAGGCCTACAGCGAGACCATCATCGCCCGCAGCGCGCGAGATTACGTCTGGATCATGACCCGTTCGCCGAAGATCACGGACGAACGCTACAACGCGCTGGTCGACAAGGTGCGCGGCATGGGCTACGACGTGACGCAGATGCGGCGCGTGCCGCACAACCCCTGAGACCGCGCCCGTGACTTTGTTGCCGCGGCGCCTGTTTCCGGTCGGGTGGGTCGTTCTGGCGCTGGGCGCATCGGTCGCCTGCGCCGGACAGCCCGCGCCGCCGCCGACCACGCCCCTGCCACCTGCCGCCGCGGCGGAGGCCCCCCCGGCCATCCTCGCCGAGCTGCCCTCGCTATCACCCCAGGCGCTGGCCGCGGCGCTGGCGCGGCCTGAGCCGGAGCGCCCGCTGGTGCTCGACGTCCGCCGTGACGATGAATTCGCCGAGGGCCACGTGACGGGCGCGGTGCACATCCCGCATGACCGCTTGGCGGCTCGCCTGGCTGAACTCGGCGGGGCGAAGGATCGCGAGATCGTCGTCTATTGCCGGAGCGGTCGCCGCGCGGCGCTTGCGCTTGAAACCTTGAAGAACGCCGGGTTCCAGCGGCTGTCGCACCTGCGGGGTGACTACCCGGGCTGGGTCGATGCCGGGGCCCTGGGGGTCGCGCCGCCGGAAGTGCCTGAGTAAACTGGGGTTTTGCCGACGCCCCGAGTACTCATGCGACCCGAAGACACCGACAAGACCGCCGCGCTCGCGGCCTGGAGCAAGGCGGCGGCCAAGTCCGCCCCGGGCGGCCAGCTCGACGCCCTGAACTGGACCACGCCCGAGGGGCTGGTGGTCAGGCCGCTCTACACGGCGGCCGACCTGGAAGGGCTGGAGTATGCCGACACCCTGCCCGGCTTCGCGCCGTTCCTGCGCGGCCCGCAGGCCACGATGTACGCCGTGCGGCCGTGGACGATCCGCCAGTACGCCGGCTTCTCGACCGCCGAGGCCTCGAACGCCTTCTACCGCAAGGCGCTCGCCGCCGGCGGGCAGGGCGTCAGCGTCGCGTTCGACCTGGCGACCCACCGTGGGTACGACAGCGACCATCCGCGCGTGCGCGGCGACGTCGGCAAGGCCGGCGTGGCGATCGACTCGGTCGAGGACATGAAGATCCTGTTCGACGGCATCCCGCTCGACCGGGTGTCGGTCTCGATGACCATGAACGGCGCGGTGCTGCCGGTGCTCGCCGGCTACGTGGTCGCGGCCGAGGAGCAGGGGGTCGCTCAGGACCAGCTGTCGGGGACCATCCAGAACGACATCCTCAAGGAGTTCATGGTCCGCAACACCTACATCTACCCGCCCGAACCCTCGATGCGCATCGTCGGCGACATCATCGAGTACACGGCGCGGAAGATGCCGAAGTTCAACTCGATCTCGATCTCCGGCTACCACATGCAGGAAGCCGGTGCGAACCAGGCGCTCGAGCTCGCCTTCACGCTGGCCGACGGCAAGGAGTACGTGAAGACCGCGCTCGCCAAGGGGCTCGACGTCGACGAATTCGCCGGTCGCCTGAGCTTCTTCTGGGCGATCGGCATGAACTTCTACCTCGAGATCGCCAAGATGCGCGCCGCGCGCCTGCTGTGGTGGAAGATCATGAGCGGCTTCGGGCCGAAGAACCCGAAGAGCCTGATGCTGCGCACGCACTGCCAGACCTCGGGCTGGAGCCTCACCGCGCAGGACCCGTACAACAACGTCGTGCGCACGACGATCGAGGCGATGGCCGCGGTGTTCGGCGGCACGCAGAGCCTGCACACCAACTCCTTCGACGAGGCGATCGCGCTGCCCACCGAGTTCAGCGCGCGCATCGCGCGCAACACGCAGCTGATCCTGCAGGAAGAGACCCACATCACCAGCGTGGTCGACCCCTGGGCCGGCAGCTACATGATGGAGCGCCTGACGCAGGATATGGCCGACAAGGCCTGGGCGATCATCGAGGAAGTCGATGCCATGGGCGGCATGACCCGCGCCGTCGAGAGCGGCTGGGCCAAGCTGCGCATCGAGGCGAGCGCCGCCGAGAAGCAGGCGCGCATCGACTCGGGGAAGGACGTCATCGTCGGTGTCAACAAGTTCAAGCTCGACAAGGAAGACCCGGTCGAGATCCTCGACATCGACAACGAGGCCGTGCGCGAGAACCAGGTCCGCCGGCTCGAGCGAATCCGTGCGACGCGCGACTCCGGCGCGGTCGCGCGCGCGCTCGAGGCCCTGACCGCCGCGGCGGCGAGCGGCGAGGGCAACCTGCTGGCGCTGTCGATCGACGCCATGCGCGTGCGCGCCACCGTCGGCGAGGTCAGCGACGCGCTCGAGAAGGTCTGGGGCCGGCACCGCGCGAACTCGCAGGAGGTCACGGGCGTGTACGCCGCGGCCTACGACAGCGCCGAAGGCTGGGAGAAGCTCAAGGGCGAGATCGCGGGCTTTGCCGAGGCCGAGGGCCGGCGCCCGCGCGTGATGATCGCCAAGCTCGGCCAGGACGGGCACGACCGCGGCGCCAAGGTGGTTGCCAGCGCCTTTGCTGACCTCGGCTACGACGTCGACGTCGGGCCGCTGTTCCAGACCCCTGAGGAATGCGCGCGCCAGGCGATCGAGAACGACGTGCACGCGGTGGGCGTCAGCACGCTGGCCGCCGGCCACAAGACGCTGGTGCCGGAGATCATCCGGGCGCTGCGCGAGCAGGGCGGCGGCGACATCATCGTCTTCGTCGGCGGCGTGATCCCGCCGCAGGACTACGACGCGCTGTACCAGGCGGGCGTGAAGGGCATCTACGGCCCGGGCACCCCCGTGCCGGCGAGCGCCAAGGACGTCCTCGAGCACATCAAGCGCGCCCGTGCCGCTGGCTGAGATCGACGACGCCGAACTCGCGCGCGGCGTGCGTGCCGGCGAGCGCCGCGCGCTCGCCAAGGCGATCACGCTGCTCGAATCGACCCGCCCCGATCATCGGCGTCGCGCCGACGCCTTGCTCGACGCGCTGCTCCCGTTCACCGGTCGTGCGCTGCGGCTCGGCATCTCGGGCGTACCCGGCGTCGGCAAGTCGACCTTCATCGAGGCGCTGGGCATGTTCCTGATCGCCCGTGGGCACCGCGTCGCGGTGCTGGCGGTCGATCCCTCGTCCGGCGTCTCCGGCGGGTCCATCCTCGGTGACAAGACCCGCATGGAGCGCCTGTCCGTGGATCCGGCCGCCTATATCCGGCCGAGCCCCTCGTCGGGCACGCTCGGCGGCGTGGCCGAGAAGACGCGCGAAGCCATTCTCGTCTGCGAGGCCGCCGGATTCGACGTCGTGATCGTCGAGACGGTCGGCGTCGGCCAGTCAGAGACCACCGTCGCCGGCATGACCGACCTCTTCGTGCTGCTGCAGCTGCCCAACGCGGGCGACGACCTGCAGGCCATGAAGAAGGGCGTCATGGAGATCGCCGACCTGGTCGTGATCAACAAGGCCGACCTCGACCCGGACGCGGCGATGCGCGCCGAGGCGCAGATCACGGGCGCGCTGCGCGTGCTGCGGTATTCTGGCGATCCCGGCCGCGTCGACGAACGCCGCTGGCACGCCCGGGTGCTGCGTCTCAGCGCGCTCAAGGCGCAGGGCCTCGAGGACTTCTGGCGCAACGTCGGCGAGTTCCGCGAGCTGCGCTCCGCCTCGGGCGAGTTCGCCGAGCGGCGCCGGGGCCAGGCGCTGACCTGGATGTGGGACCTGGTCCACGCGCGGCTGCTGGCGGACTTCCGCGCCTGTGCGCCGGTGCGCGAGGCGCTGCCTGGCACGCTGGCCGACGTGGCCGGCGCCCGCGTCGCGCCCTCTGTGGCAGCGCGCCGCCTGCTCGACCTGTTCGAGCACCAGGCAGGCTGAGCGCGGGCGGGCGCGAACCGGAACAACGACAACGACGACAGGGAACGACACATGCACGACATCCTCCAGCAGCTCGAGAAGAAGCGCGCGCAGGCGCGGCTCGGCGGCGGCGAGAAGCGCATCGCGGCCCAGCACGCCAAGGGCAAGCTCACGGCGCGCGAGCGCCTCGAGCTGCTGCTCGACGAAGGCTCCTTCGAGGAGTGGGACATGTTCGTCGAGCACCGCTGCACCGACTTCGGCATGGCCGACACCAAGGTCCCGGGCGACGGCGTGGTCACCGGCTACGGCTTCATCAACGGCCGGCTGGTGTTCGTGTTCAGCCAGGACTTCACGGTGTTCGGCGGCTCGCTGAGCGAGGCCCACGCGGAGAAGATCTGCAAGGTCCTCGACACCGCCATGAAGGTCGGCGCGCCGGTGATCGGACTCAACGACTCGGGCGGCGCGCGCATCCAGGAGGGCGTCGCCTCGCTCGGCGGCTACGCCGAGGTGTTCCAGCGCAACGTCACGGCTTCCGGCGTGATCCCGCAGATCAGCCTGATCATGGGCCCCTGCGCCGGTGGTGCCGTCTACAGCCCGGCGATGACCGACTTCATCTTCATGGTGAAGGACAGTTCCTACATGTTCGTCACCGGCCCCGAGGTGGTGAAGACGGTGACCCACGAGGAGGTCACCGCCGAGGACCTGGGCGGCGCGATCACCCACACCACCAAGAGCGGCGTCGCCGACCTGGCCTTCGAGAACGACGTCGAGGCCATCCTCATGCTGCGGCGGTTCTTCAACTACCTGC
>CAZPAJ010000011.1:119464-129059 GCA_964584625.1 uncultured Acidibacter sp. | reverse complement strand
AGCCCAGCACCAGGAACAGCCATATCGCCGAGGCGAAGGCCCAGGCCGTATGCGTGCCCATCTTCAGCTTGCGCGCCAGCGAGTAGGTGCGGAACCACCACAGGATCACCGAGGCGGTCAGGAAGAAGCCCGCCATCAGCCACCAGCCGCCGTGGGCGAGCGGCGGCAGCCGCAGTCCGTACTCCGGCGCCGGCGGCTCCAGGGCCAGCCAGAACAGCTGCCGGACGAACTCCAGCGGGTTCCAGTTGACCGATGCGAGCATGTTCAGCCCGACGATCTCGAACGCGATGATGAAGAACAGGATCGACAGCACGCCGGTCGTGCCGAGGTAGAACGGCCCGATCTGCGCGTCGCCGAGCTTGCCCAGCCAGTAGCTGGCGCTCGCCTTGACGCCGCGGCTCCAGATCCCCTTGGGCGAGTGCGGCACGCCCGGGTAGTGCGGGGCATCGACCTGCACGCGGGTGAAGATGTTTTGGTATTCCGCCATGGTGTTCTCCTCAGTTCCAGATCGGCAGGTTGAGCCACCAGGCCCACCAGTCCGTCCAGCTTCGAGTCCAGAAGGGGCCGCTGATCACGATGCAGATCGCGCTCCACACGCCCGCGTTAACCGCCAGCAGCAGGCCGAATCGGTGGATACCCAGCGTGCCGATCGAGTAGCCGATGTTGTCGCGGAAGAAGGTGTTTTCGTGCTCCGCGCCCTTGACCACCTCGCCCTTTTGCGGATTCAGCGCCGACAGCACCAGCGAGCCGTGCAGCGCCAGCGCGAGCACGGTCGTGAAGAAGAATGTCACCGCGATCATGTGGGCGGGGTTGTAGTGGAAGTGCAGGTACTGGTAGGCGACGTTCGACACCCAGTCGAGGTGACTGAAGATGCCGTAGGGGAACGCGTGGCCCCAGGCGCCAAGCAGCAGCGGCCGGATGACCTGCAGCGTGACATAGGCGAGAATCGCACTGCCGAACGCCACCGGCACGTGGTAGCCGATACCGAGCTTGCGGCAGATCTCCACCTCGCGCAGCGCCCAGGACACGAAGGCGCCGACCGCGCAGATCGTCACCAGCTGCCAGATCCCGCCTTCGGCGAGCGGCGCAAGGCCGAGGCCGTAGCTGAGGTCTGGCGGCGCGACGTTGATCTGCCAGAGGTTCCAGGTCGGCCCGATCGCCGCTCCGTAGACGAGCAGCGCGGTACCCAGCAGCGAGAAGAAGGCCGCTGTGATGCCGAAGAAGCCGACGTAAAAGGCGCCGAGCCAGAAGTCGAAGAGGTCGCCCCCGACGAGCGTTCCGCCTCGCACCCGGTACTTTCTCTCGAAATTGAGCATTGCCATGACAGTTCCTCGGTCAAGACAGCGTGTTCACCGCGGGCTGCCGCCCCTCGTCAATCGCTGCAGGCGTCGGACCGGTACCCTGGGGCCCGGCCCGGCGCCTGCAGCGTCCCGGCCTAGTTGACGCTGGCCGGCAGCGGGGCGTTGTGCGAAATGTTCTTCGCGGACGCCGGGGCAGCAGGCGCCAAGCAACTGCCGCTGGCGGTGCCGTCGAGCCAGCACGAGTACTTCGTGCTCAGCTGGACGAAGTGGTTCGTCGCGACGATCGTCGCCACGAGCGCACCGCCGATGATGATCACCTTACGGGGATCCATGACCATCCAAATACGCCACATGATGATGTCTCCTGGAATGTGTTCGGGTGATCAGAACCAGGGAACCCAGTTCCAGATCAGGAAGTGGGCCAGCACCGAGGTGCCGAACCACAGCCACGTGCTCATCCAGAAGAACCGGTTGATGGCTCGCGCCTCATCCGGTGTCGCTCCGGAAATGCTCTTTCCTTCGGCCATTGTGAATTACCTCCTAAACAACGTTGTTTCACCCGCGCACACCCGCACGGCAGGGATTGTCGGCCGCGACCCGGGTCGCAACCTGCGGCCGCCGCTCACGCGGCAGCCGCCCGACAACGCTTCCCCCCTCCAGCCCGATGGACACCGACGGGCTCACGCGGCACGCCCCGCCGCCAGCTCCGCCCGCGCGCGCGCAACACGCGCCGCGGTAACCCTCTCTTCACCCGCTTCGCGCGCATCGCGCTCGGCGCGGTCCCGCAGCCGCTTGGCTGCCGAAATCCTGACGAGGTACGGCTCGTTGGCGACGTAGTCGTCGAGCGCGCGCCGGGCGTCCTCGTCCCAGACGCTGGCTTCGCCGCCCAGGCGCGACGGCGTCGCGTCGACCTTGTCCATCTCGGTGCCGAGCGGCAGGATGTGGAACAGCGCGTCGAACAGCGCGTTGCAGACTTCCTGCACCAGGTAGGTCGCGCCGGCGTAGCCCATGAAGGGCGTGCCGGTGTGGCGGCGGATGATCGCCCCGGGGAACGACGCCGGGACGTACATGGCGCGGGGTCCGAGCTCGGCCAGGTACATGCGCTCGTTGTAGCTGCCGAAGAGCACGAGGGGGGTTTTCTCGCGCACGGCCTTCCGCACGGCCACGTTGTCGGGCTTGGCTCCGGGCCGGCGCGCGAACGAGAACGTGCACGGCAGGCCGAGCTCGGATTCGAGGAAGTTCCTGACGCCGCGCGAGTAGGTCTCGGTGGCGACGATCGCGAAGCTCGCCGTGCCGAAGAAGTCCTGGGTGACGGATCGCCACAGGTCCCACAACGGCTTGATGGTCGTGTGCTTTTCGCGTTCGATGAAGGGCTCGGGATCGAGCCCGAGCAGTTCGCCCAGCTTGCGCAGGAACTTCGTGGTGCTGTGCAGGCCGATGGGCGCCTGCAGGTAAGGCCGCTCCAGCCCTTCGCAGAGCAGGCGGCCGAATTCGCGGTACATGCAGACGTTCACGTCGGCGTCGGCCAGCTTCGCGATGTCGGCGAGGTGGCTGCCCAGCGGGAAGGTCATGTTGATCTCGGCGCCGATGCCTTCGACGAGGCGGCGGATCTCGGCGAGGTCGGAGGGCCCGTTGAACACGCCGTACGACGGGCCGATGATGTTGACGCGCGGCTTCTCGCCGGGCTTGCGCGCCCGCGGCGGCGGCACCTTCTTCGGACCGAACTCGGTCCACAGCCACCACATGGCGCGGTTCGCGCTCTGCCACTGGTCCTCGTCGATGGTGCGCGGCAGGAAGCGCTTGATGCTGGTGCCCTCGGGGGTCACGCCGCCGCCGATCATCTCCGCGATCGAGCCCGTGACGACGACGCTCGGCAGGTCCGGGTCCAGGGTCGCGTGCGCGCGGCGCATCGCGCCCTCGGTGCCGTGCTGGCCGAGTTCCTCCTCGGCAAGACCGGTGACGACGACCGGCAGCTCGTGCGGCGGCAGCGCGTCGGTGTAGTGCAGCACCGAGGTCACCGGCAGGTTCTCGCAGCCCACGGGGCCGTCGATGACCACTTGCAGGCCCTTGATCGCCGTGAACACGTAGACGGCGCCCCAGTAGCCCCCTGCCCTGTCATGATCGAGGACGAGCATCAGGGCAGCTCCTCGGCCTTGCGCGCCTTCGCCTGCTTCTCGAGGCGACGGCGGTACTGTTCGCGGAACTCGGGTCGCAGCTGCGGGGTCGAGTCCCAGACGCCGGCCCGCTCGCCCATGCCCGTCTCGCCGAAGAAGGCCTTCATCTCGTCGAAGCGCGACTTGCCGCCGATCGCGACGTTGATCAGCTGCGCCAGCGAGCCCGCGCCGGCCACGCCCATCAGCGGCCGCGACGAGATCAGGTTGGTGAAGTACAGCGCCGGAGTCGCGCGCTCCTTCGCCTTCTGCACCACCGGCGTGGTGCCGATCGCGAGGTCGGGCTCGAACTCGGCCAGTGCCGCCAGGTCCTGCTCCAGCGAGGCGCGGAACTGCACGTGCACACCGCGCGCCTCGAGCCACTCGCGGTCCGGGTCCGACCAGCGGGTACGCGGGCAGGCCGTGCCGACGTAGCGCAGGTCGGCGCCGCTCTCCACCAGCAGCCGGCCCACCAGCAGCTCCGAGCCCTCGTATCCCGACAGCGTGATGCGGCCGCGAATGGGGGCTCCGGACAGCGCGCCGCGGATCGCCGGCAGAACGCGATTCTTGGCGGCCTCGATGCGCTCGCGCGGCACGTTGCAGGCCGCGCCCACGGCCTCGAGCCAGGCGGCCGTGCCGTCGTGGCCCACGGGCGCCGAGCCGATGATCGGCCGCCCGGCAGCCTCGAACTCGCGGAACACGGAGGTGTAGAAGGGATGGATGCCTGCCACCGCGGCGCAGTCGAGGGCCGCGTAGAGCTCGCGCCACTCGCGGGTCGGGACGACCTGCCCCGCCGCGAGCCCCATCGGCTCGAGCATCATGCCGATGCCCACCGGATCGGCCGGGAACACCTCGCCGACCAGCGTGATCGTCGGCTTCGCGGCCCGGCCCGCGCGCGGCGCCTGCACCGGGCCCGCCTCGGCCTCGCCGCGCGCGTAGCGCAGCATGGCACCGGCCAGCACGTCCTTCGCCTCGGCATGGGTCGGCACGCCGAAGCCGGGCACGTCGATGCCGATGATGCGGACGCCGTTGATCTCCTTCGGCAGCAGCTGCAGCGGCACGCCGGAGGCCGTGGGCACGCAGAGGTTGGTGATCACGACGGCGTCGTTCTGCGCCGGATCGGCGAGCTCGTGGACCGCGTCGCGGATGTCCTCGAACAGCTTGCCGGTGACCAGCGTCTCGGAGTTGAACGGCTCGTAGCCCACGGTGCGCCGCGCGCCGTAGAAATGCGAGGTGAAGGTCAGGCCGTACACGCAGCAGGCCGAGCCCGAGAGGATCGTCGCGGTGCGGCGCATCCGCAGGCCAACTCGCAGCGAGCCGAAGGCCGGGCACATGCTCTGCGGCTGGTCGTGGGGACCGGCCGGATAGTCCTTGGCATATCGCGCCAGCGTCTCGCTCTTGCCGGCCGCCGCCGCGGCGGCGCGCATCTGCTCGCGGCCGCCGTGGCAGCCGCCCCCCTCGCCGGCGGGGACGGGCGGCGCAGCGGCACGGTCGTCGTACGCGACCTCCGCGGTGCTCTCCGGATCCGGCGTCAGGGAACTCACGTCGCGCACCTCAGACGGTGTCGTAGACCACTTCGAGCGAGGGCTTGCGCACCTGCGAGGTGCCGCACATGTCCTCGAAGCTGGCCGGCTGCAGCACCACGCCGCGCCCGACCGCCTCGCCCTTGAACAGGCCCAGCAGCGCGTCCTGCGACAGCGGGCGCGGCCGCACTGGCGGCGCCTCGGCGACTTGCGAGGCCAGGCCCTCGAACAGCGGGCCCCAGGCGCTCTCCGGGCGACCGATGATTTCGTAGTTGGCGCTCTTGCGGCGGATGTCCTCGTGCGCGGGGATGGCGGCGAGCACCGGGATTCCGGCCGCCTCGGCAAAGGCCTGCGCCTCGCCGGTACCGTCGTCCTTGTTGATGACCAGGCCCGCGACACCGACGTTGCCACCGAGCTTGCGGAAGTACTCGACCGCCGAGCAGACGTTGTTCGCCACGTAGAGCGACTGCAGGTCGTTGCTGCCGACGACGATGACCTTCTGGCACATGTCGCGGGCGATCGGCAGGCCGAAGCCGCCGCAGACCACGTCGCCGAGGAAGTCGAGCAGCACGTAGTCGAAGCCCCAGTCATGGAAACCGAGCTTCTCCAGCGTCTCGAAGCCATGGATGATTCCGCGGCCGCCGCAGCCGCGGCCAACCTCCGGGCCACCGAGTTCCATTGCGAACACGCCGTCGCGCTTGAAGCAAACGTCGCCGATCTCGACCTGCTCGCCGGCGAGTTTCTTCTTTGAGGAGGTCTCGATGATCGTCGGGCAGGCGCGGCCGCCGAACAGCAGCGAGGTGGTGTCGCTCTTCGGGTCGCAGCCGATCAGCAGGACCTTCTTGCCCTGCTGCGCCATCATGTAGCTGAGGTTCGCGAGCGTGAAGCTCTTGCCGATGCCACCCTTGCCGTAGATCGCGATGATCTGCGTGGACCGCGTCACTGGCGCGGCGGCCGGCGCCTCCGGCTCCACCGCCGCCTCGGCGCGCAGGCTGCGCTTGAGCTTCTCGATCGGGACCGAGACCGTGACGCCAGGGATACTCATGCGCGGTGACTCCAGTCAAGGATCATCTTGAGGCAGGCGGGATCGTCAAAGGCCTGTTGGTAGGCGTCGGCCGCGGCTTCGACGCCGCGGCGGTGCGTGATCAGCCCGTCGAGCGAGAGCCGGCCGGACTCGACGAGGGCGAGCACCGCGTCGAGGTCGGGCTGCTTCCACTCGGCGGCGATGCGGATGCGCGACTCGCGCATGAACGCGGGCGCGAAGGCGAAGGCCAGCGGCTCGACGTAGAAACCCGCCAGGACGATCTCGCCGCCGGGGGCGAGCCGGCCGATCAGCGTGTCGAGAATGGCGGAGTCGCCGCTGACGTCGTAGACGCTGCGGTAGTCCCGCCGCGGATCGGACTCGGGCGCGACGACGGCGTAGCCGCAGGCGCCGCCGCTGCGCGCCGCGTTGCGCTCCCACACGGTCGGGGCCGGCGCGCCGGTGGCGAGCGCGACCCGGGCCAGCAGGCGACCGAGCACGCCGTGGCCGACGATCAGATCGGGCGGCAGCGCACCGGGAGCCGCCAGCGCATGCCGCGCCGTGGCCGCCAGCGCCAGCAGCACGGCACGTTCGCCGAGCTGCTCGCCGACCGGGGTGACGCGGGCCGAGGGCACGACCAGCCGGGCGGCGGCGCCGCCAAACAGCCCGCGGACCGGGCCGAAGCAGCGCGCACCGGGCACGAACACGCGTTCGCCTGGGCGCACGCCGCTCCGCGGACCCGCCTCGCGCACGCGGCCGACGGTCTCGTAGCCTGGCACCAGCGGATAGCCCATGCCGGGAAACGCAGGCATCCGACCCGACCAGAGCAGGCGCTCGGTGCCGCCGCTGATGCCGCTCCACTCGACGTCGACGACGACCGAGTCGTCGGCCGGCGGCTGGAGATCGAGGCGCGACAGGCTCAGTCGCTCCGGCCCCTCCAGCACTACGGCGAGTGTGTCCAAAGTCAGATCCACGTGGGTCCGCCCTTCTTCGAGTTCTAAGTGTCAGTATAGGCTTACGCTTTACAGTGTCAATCAGTCAGAACAATCGACCGGAGCAATCAGCCGGCCGGCCGACGGGCGGCCAGTACGCTGGTCTGCAGCGGGACCCGCGTCCGGCAGAGCCGCGGCGAGCGGAAGCCGGCTTCACGCAGCATCCGCGCCAATTCGTCGCCGCTGCGCGGCCGGCCGCTGCCCATCGCCCACAGGTAGATGCCGAAGTAGGCGTCGCCCATCCGCCGGGCGCCCGGGGTGTCCGCCAACGGCTCCGCGACCAGCAGCGTGCCCCCCGGAGCGAGCGCGTCGTAGGCCTTGCGCAGCAGCGCTGCGACCCGCTCGTCGTCGTGGTCGTGCAGCACCCGGACCAGGGTCAGCAGGTCGGCGCCGCGCGGCAGCGGGTCGAGCCGGAAGTCCACGTCGTGCAGCGCGACGCGCTCCGCGAGGCCCGCCGCCGCGAACGCGGCGCGCGCCTGCTCCACCACCGGCGGCAGGTCGGCAAGCATCAGCGCCATCCGTGGCGCGCGGCGCGCCACGGCCCGCAGGAACGAACCGTCGCCGCCACCCACATCCAGCACGCATCGGTGGCGACCGACCGGGTAGGCGTCGAGGATCTCGTCCGCCACGAGGCCCTGCGACGCAGCCATCAGCCGGGTGTAGTCGCGCGTGCCGGCGTCGGCATCCGTCCCGCCCGGCGCGCCGACCGCGTAGGGCCAGTAGCGCGACAGCGCGGTCGAGCCGCGCGGCCCGCGCAGCATCGCGAGCGGATCCTCGAGGTCGCGGTACAGCACCGCGTGGTGCTCGATCATCGCCAGCACGCCCGGATTGCCCAGCAGGGCAGCGCCGCGCGGACCCAGGGCCCAGGTCGCGCCCCGCGGCTCGATCAGCTCCAGCGCGCCCGCGGCCTGCAGCAGCGCGCGCGCGGCACCCACCTCGAGGCCGAGCCCCTCCAGCAGCCGCGAGGGCGGCAGCGGCCCGGCCTGCAGCCGCTGCAGCACGCCCGCGCGCACGCAGGCCAGCAGGACCTGGGAATAGACGAAGCCGGCGACCAGGTCGAACATCCGGCCCGCCTCGCGCCGGGCGAGCGGGCGGGTCGGGAGGAAAGCCGCGGCTGCGCGCTGGAAGCGCGGGCTCATCAGCAGCCGGTTGCGCAGGTCCCGCCACATCGATGCGAGTCAGGCGTGGGCCGCGCGGACGCGCGCCGGCCCGCGGCTCACGCCGCGCGCCGCAGCAGCGAGTCCGGCAGCAGGCGCTGGGCCTCGAGGTCGACGAGCTCGCGCAGGAACTCGGCTCCCGGGCAGTCCGGGATCGAGGTGGTGGCCTCGGCGATCACGCCGGCGAAGTGACGGACCGCGCCGCGCAGCCCGTACTGCAGCACCGCGGTCGGCCGCCCGAGCTGCGCATCGCGGCCGGCCGGCTTGCCGAGTTCCTCGGCGGTCGCGAGCGCGTCGCGGACGTCGTCGGCCACCTGGTAGGCCTCGCCGAGGCGGTCGCCGAGCGCGCGCCAGGGCGTGGGGTCGGCGCCCGCGCACAGCGCCCCGGCCATCGTCGAGGCGATGAACAGCGCGCCGGTCTTCAGACGACGATACTCCTCGAGCGGCGCGACGTCCTCGCACTCCCAGGCCTGGCCGGCGACGATGCCGCCGGGCGCCCCGGCGCCCCGGCCGAGCGCGAGTACCACGCCGGGCAGCAGCTGCGGCGCGACGGCGAACGCGCGGGCCACGTTCTGGAAAGCCAGCACGATCAGCGCGTCGCCGACCAGCAGCGCAATCCTCTCGTCGAAGGCGCGGTGCACCGACGGCCGGTTGCGCCGGCTCTCGGCGTCGTCGAAGCACGGCAGGTCGTCGTGCACCAGCGAGGCGCAGTGCAACAGCTCGATCGACGCGGCGGTGGCCTCGGCCAGCGGTGAATGCGGCTGCCCGCAGGCCGCAGCCACCGCGAGGCAGAGGCGTGGACGGACCCGGGCCCCGCCGGGAAACACCGCATAGCGGATTGCGGCCGCAAGCCGGGGCGGGCAGCCCAGCGCGTCGCAGGATCCCACCGCCACCGACAGGGCCTGCTCGATCGCCGAGGGTCGTTCCATGCTTGCTCCTGCGCGCAGCGGGCCGGCGGGCCGTCGCTGGCGAATGTCACGCTGGCTTGTCAAACTAGGTTGTCATGAAATATAGACACCGCCCCGTAGCCCGTCAATCCGGCCCGGATTTCGCGGCGACCGTGCCGCGCAATGGCTATGCCTGGTGGTACGTCGACGCGCTGAGCGACTGCGGCCGCCACGGCCTGACCCTGATCGCGATGCTCGGCTGCGTGTTCTCGCCCTGGTACGCGCGGGCCCGCCGCCGCGGCGGCGCCGACCCGCTCGAGCACTCCGCGCTGAACCTCGCCCTGTACGGCGGCGTGGGTCGCCGCTGGGCCATGACCGAGCGCGGCGCGCGCGCCGTCGAGCGCGACGAGTCCCGGCTGGCGATCGGCCCCAGTTCACTGCAGGTTTCAGCCACCACGCGCTGCACGTCGGCCGCGTTGGTCAGGTCGCCCAGCAGCCGGCACGTGCGGGTGTTATGAGCTGCGGCGATATCAAGCGCCGTCTGGGTCAGCGTCGTACCCTCTC
>CAZPAJ010000011.1:9487-119454 GCA_964584625.1 uncultured Acidibacter sp. | reverse complement strand
AGCGGCGGCGAGCTGCTGGTCGAGGTCGACGAGCGCGAGGCGCCCTGGCCGCGCGCACTGCGCGGCCGCCTGCGCCTGCGGCCGAACGCGGTCGTGCATCGACCGTTCCCGCTCGATGCCGCGCAGCGTCATACCTGGTGGCCCATCGCGCCGCGATGCCGGGTCGATGTCGACTTCGAAGCGCCGGCGCTGCGCTGGAGCGGCCACGGTTACCTAGACGCCAACGAGGGGCAGGCGCCGCTCGAGGACGACTTCATCGGATGGAACTGGTCGCGCGGCAGCACCGGCCACGCGACCCGGGTGTTCTACGACACCGTGCCGCGCGCCGCCGGCGCGGCCGCCCGCCAGCTGTCGCTGGCGTTCGACGACGCTGGTGCCGTGCGCCGGGTGCCCGCGCCGCCGGTGCGGCCGCTGCCGCCCACGCGCTGGGGGGTCGCGCGCGAGACGCGCTGCGACCCGAAGGGTCAGGCCGAAGTGCTGGCGACTCTCGAGAGCGGGCCGTTCTACGCGCGCTCGCTGGTGCGCACCCAGGTCGGGGGCACCACAATGACGGCATTCCACGAGAGCGTCTCGCTGCAGCGCTTCGCCTCGCGCTGGGTGCAGGCGCTGCTGCCGGTCCGGCTGCCGCGCCGGCCGCTGACGCGGGCCTGACCCACAGCACCGGCGCCGGCACGACGGTGCCGGTGCGCCAGCGGGCCGAGCCCTCTCAAGCGGCGGGCTGGTCCTGGTCGTTGCGGCCGAGCCGTTCGAAGGCCGACAGCGCGAGCGCGAACTCGCGGGTCAGCAAGCCCTCGTGCCGCAGCTCGTCGCCGCGCACTCCGTGGCGCTCGTCGTGCTCGGCCACGGCGTCGATCAGGAATTGCGCCTCGGGCAGCGCAGGCCATCGGCCCGCCAGCTCGGGCGCGTGCGCCGAGGCGGCGATCGCCTGCATCAGCAGCATCAGCTTGCGCGAAGCCGACACCACCGCGCGGCCGGACACGGAGTCGCCGCCGGCGCGCCCCACCTCGCGGCCGATCTCCGCGTACATCAAGCGCGCGGCGTGGATCGCTGGACGGCACTCCACGGGTAGTTCGGCGACACCGGCGGCGGCGCGCGCGTAGAGCTCGCGCGCCTCGTCCAGCAGCCGCAGCACCACGCTCCCGAGCCGCGCGTCGAAGCTCGGCCGGGCCAGCCAGTCGTCGACCGCGATGCCGGCGTCGCGCAACCAGGCGCGCGGCAGGTAGACGCGGCCGAGCCGTGCGTCCTCGCCGACGTCGCGGGCAATGTTGGACAGCTGCATGCCGACGCCAAGGTCGGCCGCGCGCGCGAGCGCCGCCGGGGCGCGCACGCCCATCAGGAGCGCCATCATGATTCCCACCGTACCGGCGACCCGCATGCCGTAGGCGCGCAGCGCGGACAGGTCGTCATAGCCGCGGCCCTCGGCGTCCCAGGCGAAACCCTCGAGCAGCGCGGCCGGCACCGCACGCGGGATCTGGAAGCGCGCGACCACGTCCGCAAAGGCGCGGTCGGCCGGGCGATCGAGCGGCCGGCGGCGGTAGGCGAGGTCGAGGCGCTCCTGCAGCCGCGCGAGCGCGGCCGCGGGCGCGCTGCTCTGGTCGATCTCGTCATCGGCCTCACGGCAGAACGCGTACAGCGACAGGGCCGGCCCGCGCACGCGCAATGGCAGCAGGTGCGAGGCGGCGTGGAAGGTGCGGGAGCCGGCACGGATCGCGGCGCGGCAGGCCTCGAGGTCGGCCTGCGAGGCGAGCGCGGGCTGCGCGAGAACGTCGGGCGACATCGGTAACCTCGGCGCGCGCCGCCCCCCCGGGCGGCCGATGCTCTTTCAGCTTACGCCTGTTTTCGCGGGCATCGCAACCTGGCATCCCTCGCCGCCGTACCAGCCGACGTCCAGCGTGGCGACCTCGCCGAACGGCACGCCCCGGCGCACCGACTCGAGGATGATGCCGCGCGCCTGCCACGGCATGCTCAGCAGCGGCCACGGGTCGTCGCGCCGCCAGGTCACGTCGCGCGCCTCCAGCAGGCAGCGCAGGTTGTGGCGGAAATCCGCCCGGAACATCGACTTCTGGGTCCGGGTCAGGCAGGGGTAGAACTGCTGCATCAGCCGCTCCTCGCGCAGCCGGAGCGGCGCCGCCGAGTCGGGCTCGAGCAGCGCGGCGGCGAGGCTGCCGGGCTCGACGAAGTGCAGTCCGCTGGTGCCGCGCGGGTTGCACTCGATGCCCTGCACGGAGCCGTCATCCTGCACGATCACGTCGAAGGATATGAAGCCGTCGAAGGCCTCGGCCGCCACCAGCCTGCCGATCCACGCCAGCAGCGACGGCGGCGGCTCCACGCGCTCGAAGCAGACCGCGACGCTGCCATCCAGCACCGCGGCCCGGTACACGACCGTCGCGCGCGCGGCGCCGGCGCGCGCGATCGTGAAGCTGCTTAGCAGTTCGCCGCGCACGCGCCGCTGCACGACGCGCGGCTCGCCGTCGGGCGCGGGCAGCGGCTCGCCGGCCGCGCCGAAGCGCAGCCCGCGCCCCGAGCAGGACAGCACGGGTTTCAGCACCCACTCCCCCGTGGCCGCGATCTCCGCCGCCGCGGACTCGCCGAGCAGCGCCGTGGCGGGTGCCGCCACGCCGGCCGCCGCGCAGCGCTCCACGAAGGAGCGCTTGTCGTGCAGTCGCAGCAGCACCTCCGGCGCCATCGCGTGCAGCCGCACGCCCGGCGGCAGCCGCTCGCGCAGGAACGACACGTGGACGATCTCCTCGGAGACGGGCACCACGAGCTCGACGCCCTCCTCCACCACCACGCGCAGCAGGTCGGCCAGGTAGCGCTCGCGGTCCACCGCGGGTGCCGTGACCACGACGCTGCGGGCCACCGCGCGCGACGCGCCGACCAGGTGACTGGCCAGCGGCTCGGCGACCACCACCCGGCAGCCTGCGGCGTGCAGCGCACGCGCGATGTCCAGCCCCTTGGGCAGGCGCCCCAGCGTCAGCAGCACCGTTCGCGGCCGCGCGCCGCTCACGCCGGCTCCCGGCGCGACACGCGGCACATGAGCTGCTGCGCCGGGCGGGTCGTAAGGCGCGCGACCGGGCGCACGCGGTGAGCGTCGAGCACGTGGAAGTCGTAGCGGCGGCACAGCCGGGCGAGGATCAGGCTGGCCTCCAGCTGCGCGAAGCCGGCGCCGACGCAGACCCGCGGGCCGAGGCCGAAGGGCAGGTAGGTACCCGGAACCAGCTCGTGCTCGCGCTCGGGCGAGAAGCGGTCAGGGTCGAAGGCGTGCGGGTTCTTCCAGTAGTCGCGGTGCCGGTGGATGGTCCACGGCGCGATCATCAGCATCGCGCCGCGCTTGACGCGGTGGCGGCCGATCGTGGCGGGCTCGGCCGCCACGCGCGGGATGAAGGTGATCGGCGGGTACAGGCGCAGCGTCTCGCGGAACACGTTGCGCACGAACGGCATCCGCCGCACGTGCTCGAGCTCGACGACGCCGCCGCCGGTCACCTCGTCGACCTCGGCGCGCAGCCGCGCCATCAGCTGCGGCTGCAGCGACAGGATCAGGAAAGCCCAGATCAGCGCGCTCGCGGTGGTCTCGTGGCCGGCGAGGAACATCACGCCGAGCTGGTCGAGCAGCTCCTTGCGCGTAAAACCCTCGCCGGTCTCGACGTCCCGCGCCGCGATCACCTCTGCGGCGATGTCGTCGTACCCCGCCGCGCCGGGCGCGGCCGCCGCGAGGTGCGTGTCGACCAGGTCGCCGAGGTGGCGGCGGATGCGCTCGCAGGCGTCGAGCACCTCGGCGTGCTGCGGGATCGCGGCAAACGGCGGGTCGAGGATCAGGCGCTTCAGCTCCACCTGCGCGCAGGTGCGCTCGAAGACCGTGAAGGCCTCGAAGACGTCGATCGCGGTCTGCGAGCGCAGGGACGTCGAAAACACCGTGCGGCAGATGATGTCCGCCGTGAGGTGGCTCATCGCCAGGTCGAGCGACAGCGCCTCGCCGGTGGCGCTGGCCGAATCCAGGCGCTGCTCGTAGTCGTCGATCGCGGCCGCCATCGACACGAACGCCTTGCCGAGGCGCATGTGCGAGAAGGCCGGGTCGATCATCCGCCGCTGGCGCCGCCAGACGTCGCCGCTCGAGACGAAGATCGAGTTGCCGACCAGCGGCTCGAGCGCGCCGACCATCAGGTCGTTCTTCGGATAGATGTCGGTGGGGTCGGTCAACACCTCGCGCAGCAGTTCCGGCGCGTTGACGATCAGGATGGAGCGGCGCGAATAGCCGAGCCAGCCGGTCTCGACGCGATACGCCTTCGCCGGCAGCAGGCTGAGCAGGTCTCCGCCGCCGCGCGCGACCACGCGCAGCAGCGACACCACCGCCGCCAGCGGCTGCGGCCTCGGGGGACAGTACATGCCCGTACCTTAAGCCCGCGCGGGCGCCGCGGGAAGCGGCCGCGGCGCCACGCGCGCGCGCCCGGCCACGCCGCGGCCCGGAAAGCCGCACACGGGCACGGCACTTTGACAAGCGGCGCCGCATGGGCGCAGCATCCTCCGCCATGGACACGCTGGTCCCTGCGGCGTTCAAGCTGTTCGTCGCACTGCACATCGTCTTCGGCAGCATCGGCCTGCTGGCTTTCTGGGTGCCCGTGGTCGGTCGCAAGGGCGGCGTGAATCACCGGCGCTGGGGCCGGGTCTTCACATGGACGATGCTGCTGACCGGCACGGCCGCAATCTGCATCAGCGCCTGCACGCTGATCGATCCGCTGGGCACGCATCCCGCGCTGACCGACGCGGCGTGGGTCCGCGGCATCTTCGGCTGGATGATGCAGGGCCTCGCGATCCTCACCATCAACCTTGCGTGGTACGGCTGGCTCTGCATCCGCAACCGCACCGACCACGCGGCCAACCTCGAGTGGCGCAACCTCGTGCTGCAGGGCCTTCTGCTGGCCGCGTCCGTCAACTGCACCTGGCAGGCGCTGCGGATCGGCGAGCCGCTGATCCTCGGCATGCCGGCGATCGGCTTTGCCACAGTCGCGACCAACCTGTGGTTCCTGCTGCGCCGCAACCCGGGCCCGCTCGACTGGCTCAAGGAGCACATCAAGGCGCTGGTCGGCGCGGGCATCAGCGTCTACACGGCGTTCTTCGCCTTCGGTGCCGTGCGCACGATTCCGGAACTCGCGCTGCATCCCGGGCTTTGGGCGATCCCGCTGGTGGTCGGGCTGACCCTGATCATCTACCACCGGTACGCGGTCTCCCGGCCGGCCTTCGCCCGCCAGGGCCTGCGCTGAGCGCGACCCGCCCGGTGCGGCGCGCGGTCGTCGTCGGTGCCGGCATGGGTGGGCTGGCGGCGGCCGCGGACCTCGCGCGCGCCGGCTGGCGCGTCACAGTCGTCGAGCGCGCCGCGGCCGCCGGCGGCAAGTGCCGGCAGGTCGCGGTCGTCGGCGCAGGCATCGACGCGGGACCCACGGTCTTCACCATGCGCTGGGTGTTCGAGTCGCTGTTCGCCGACGCCGGCGCGCGCCTCGACGATCACGTCGCGCTGCAGCCCTGCGGGCTGCTGGCCCGGCATGCCTGGCGCGACGGCGGGCGCCTCGACCTGCATGCCGACGTGGATCGCTCGGCCGAGGCCATCGGCGAGTTCGCCGGTGCGAAGGACGCCCGCGGCTACCTGGACTTCGTCGCACGCAGCCGCGAGGTGCACGACGCGCTGCGGGATTCGTTCATGGCGGCGCAGCGACCGTCGCCGGCCGGCCTGGTGGCGCGGCTCGGCCCGGCTGGGATCGCGGCGATGTGGCGCACCGCGCCATGGAGCACGCTGTGGCGTGCGCTGGCCGGGCACTTCCGCGACCCGCGCCTGCGCCAGCTGTTCGGGCGCTACGCGACCTACGTCGGCTCGTCGCCGATGGCCGCGCCGGCCACGCTGATGCTGATCGCCCACGTCGAGCAGCAGGGCGTGTGGCAGGTCGAGGGCGGCATGATCGGCATAGCCCGCGCGCTCGAGGCGCTCGGCCGCAGCCTCGGCGCGGGCTACCGCTACGGCGAGGCTGCGCGGCGCATCATCGTGCGCGACGGGCGCGCGACCGGCGTCGCGCTCGAGTCAGGCGAGTGCCTCGACGCAGACGCGGTGGTGTTCAATGGCGACGTTGCTGCGCTGGCGGCCGGTGCGCTCGGCGAGGCGGTGCAAACCGGCACGCCCTGCCCGCCCGCGGCACGCGGGCTGTCGGCCGTCACCTGGTGCCTGCGCGCGCCGACGCGCGGCTTCCCGCTGGCGCACCACAACGTGTTCTTCGCCGCCGACTACCCGGCCGAGTTCCGCTCGATCTTCGCCGGCCGCCGCGTCACCGGCGCGCCTACCGTGTACCTCTGCGCGCAGGACCGCGGCCACGACGCGAAGCCCGCGGACGATACGGCGGAGCGCATGCTGCTGCTGGTGAATGCGCCGGCGGACGGCGACCGCGGCGGCGTCGACGACGCGGAACTTGCTCGCATCGAGTCGGCCGCCTTCGGCCTGCTCCGCGACTGCGGGCTGGAGTTCGAGCGCGCGCCCGGCGACTGCGTGGTCACGCGCCCGCAGGACTTCGAGCGGCTGTTCCCGTGCACGGGCGGCTCGCTGTACGGACGGGCGAACCATGGGCCCCTGGCGAGCTTCGCGCGGCCGGGCGCGCGCGGCCCGCTGCCGGGGCTCTATCTCGCGGGCGGCTCCGCCCATCCCGGGCCCGGCGTGCCGATGGCGACGCTGTCGGGCCGGCTCGCCGCGGCGCAACTGCTGGCTGACCGCGACTAGGGGTCCGGCACGACCTTGTCGAGGATCCGCGCCGACGACAGCACGCCAGGCAGCCCCGCGCCCGGATGCGTGCCGGCGCCCACCAGGTAGAGCCCGGCGACCTCCTCGCTGACGTTGTGCGGGCGGAACCATGCGCTCTGGAACAGCTTGGGTTCCATCGCGAACGCGGCGCCGTTGTACGACAGCAGACGCTCGCGGAAGTCGAGCGGCGTCAGCATGTGCGAGGTGGCGAGCGCGTCGCCGAGGCCGGGCAGCACAGTCGACTCAAGGCGACGCTGGACCGCGGCGCGGTAGGGCTCGGCGCGCTCGCGCCAGTCGGTGCCGCTCTGCAGATGCGGCACCGGCGCCAGCACGTAGAAGCTGTCGCAGCCGGGCGGCGCAAGGCTCGGGTCGCTCGCGCTCGGCCGGTGCAGGTACATGCTGAAGTCGTCGGCGAGCACCTTGTTGCGGAAGATGTCGTCGAGCAGGCCCTTGTAGCGCGGGCCGAGCACCATCGAGTGGTGGTAGACGTCGTCGAAGCGGCGGTTGGTGCCGAAGTACCAGACGAACAGGCTCATCGAGTAGCTGTAGCGCGCGAGCTTCGCGTCGGTCCAGCGCCGCCGCGGGTGGCGGCCCAGCAGCTTGCCGTAGGTCCACGCGGCGTCTGCGTTCGAGACGACGATGTCGGACTCGATGACCTCGCCGCTGGCCAGGCGCACGCCGCGCGCGCGCCCGCCCTCGACCAGCACCTCGGCCACTTCGGCGTTGCACCGCACGGTGCCGCCGACGCCCTCGACGAGGTCGACGATGCCGCGCACGAGAGCGCCCATGCCGCCCTCGGCGTAGTGCACGCCGTAGGTGCGCTCGAGGTGGGCGATCAGGCAGTAGTAGGCGGTGGTGGTGAAGGGGTTGCCGCCGATCAGCAGCGGGTGGAAGCTGAACAGCACCCGCAGCTTGTCGCTGCGGAAGAAGCGCGAGACCTCCTGGTACACCGAGCGGTAGCCGCCGAGGCGCAGCAGCCCGGGGGCGGCCGCCAGCAGCGTGCCGATGCGGTGGAAGGGCTGCTCGGCCTGTTGCGCGAAGGCGACCTCGTAAATGCGCCGGCTGGTGTCGAGGAAGCGGTCGAAGCCCTCGACGTCGCGCGGCTCGATGCGGGCGATCTGCTCGCGCATCGCCGCCATGTCGGAGGTGTAGCGGAACACAGTGCCGTCGTCGAAGCGAACCTCGTAGAAGGGGTCGATCGAGCGCAGCTTCACGTGGTCGGCCAGGCGCTTGCCGCAGATCGACCACAGGTCCTCGAACAGGTACGGCGCCGTGATGATGGTCGGGCCGGCGTCGAAGGTGTAGCCGTCCTGGCGGTAGACGTAGGCGCGGCCGCCCGGCGCGTCGAGCTTCTCGAGCACCGTCACCCGGTAGCCCCGCACCCCGAGCCGCACCGCGGCAGCCAGCCCGCCGAAACCGCTGCCGATCACGATCGCGTGCTTCATGCACCGCCCCCGGTTCCAGTCGATACCGAACGCCTCACCCTCCGGATAGCGAGCCACACGAGCATCGCGATCAAAGGCACCCCGAACGCGGTCGCCGCAGTCGGGTCGAGCGGCCAGCCCGCCTCTCCCAGACCCTTGGCCACGTAGTTCAGCAAACCAGCTACGTAGTACGTGATCGCTGCAACCGACAGGCCCTCGACGGTCTGCTGCAGACGAAGCTGTGCCTCGGCGCGCTGGTTCATCGACTCGAGCAAGGCCTGGTTCTGGCGCTCGCGGGTCATCTCGATCCGCGTCGACAGCAGCTGCGAGGCGCGTGCCACGCGCTGGGAAAGCGACTCCAGGCGCTCGCTGATCGCCACGCAGGTGCTCATCGCCGGGCCCACCCGCCGCTCGATGAATTCGTCGAAGGTCTGCAGCGCACCAACGCGTTCTTCGCGCAGCTGCGCGATGCGGCGCAGCACGATGGCGTGGTACGCCCCGGCGGCACCGAAGCGGTAGTGGTGATCGGCCTCGTGCCGTTCGATGCCGGCCTGCAGGCGCGTCAGGCGGTCGAGCAGTTCGGGCTCCGTGCGTGGCTCGGCGGCGATCAGCACGCGCGCGATCTCGGCGAGCTCGCGCTCGTCACGCCCGAGCGCCGGCGACAGCTCGCGGGCCATCGGGAACGCCAGCAAGGCGAGCATGCGGTAGGCGTCGATCTCGAGCAGGGCCTGGACGGCGCGGCCCGCCTGGTTGGGCTTCATCCCACGGTCGAGGACCAGCATCCGCACGAAGCCGTCCTCGCGGACGCGGAAATCCGTCAGGGCGATCGCCGATCCGCCCGCTATCGAGGAACCCACGAGCTGCTGGCCGCCGAAATACACGGCGGACATGCGGTCGGTGTCGATCGCGCCACGCTGCGAGTCGGGCACGAGCGCGACCTGCGCGGCGTACAGCACGCTGCCCGGCAGACGTGACAGCCATTCGCGCGGCAGGTCGTCGAGTGCGGAGCGACCGAAGGATGCACCGCCCGCGCCCTCGACCGCGAACACATAGCGCGAGAACTCGGTGTGACGCTCCCACTTCAGCCTGAACGCGCCGAGATCGACGGTGCAGTGCCCGGAAGCGTCAGCAGGCAGGGCGACGCCGAAGCCGTCGGCCAGCTCCCGCAGGAGCTGCCATTCCTGCTCGCGGGCGGCAGGCGGCGACAGCAACGCAAGGCAGGTCACGCGCGCGGGCGCGCGCAGCGGCAACGGCGGCCGAGCGTGAACCTCGTCGTTGAGCTCGAGGCGAAGCGGGTGGTCGGCGGGCAGGCCCAAGGGTGCCTCCGGAAAGGACAGCGCGACGATACCGCGCTGCGCGTCAGGACGACAACGTGATTTACAGCCCGGCCGGCGCGGCCGGCGCGGCCGGCGCCGTGACGAGCGCTGTGACGAGTGCCGTGACGAGCGCTGCCACCTCCACCGGGCGCTCCTCGTGCGCAAGGTGGCCGAGGCCGGGCAATGCGTGGATCCGCGCCGAGGGCACCAGCGAGCGCACGCGGACGGCTTCGCCCGGCAGGATCATCCGGTCCTCGGAGCCCACGACCAGCTCGAGGCGCACCGCCAGCCGTGACAGGTCGCGCTCGAGGGCGCGGGGATCCCACATCGCCATCATCGACAGCGCGGCGCGGGCGTGCGGCGGGCTCGCCACGAGCCGACGGTAGAGCTGCTTGCCGGGCTCGTCGAGACGCGAACCGGTCTGCGCGAGCATGCGCTCGACCACCGCCGGATCCGCCGCGGCGCGGCGCGAGAAAAGCCCCGGCAGCCAATCGCCCGTCGCCAGCCAGCGGGTCAGCCCACCGAGCGAGGGGTGGCGCATGCCCCCGAGCGGCAGCAGCGCACCGTTCAGGCTGACGATCCCCTGCGGCGTCGCCAGTCCGTCGAGCGCCATGCGCGCCGCCACCGCCGCACCCGCGGAATGGCCAACGATCCAGTCCGGGCGCTCGTCGAGTGCGCGCAGCAGGTCCGCGACCGCCCCCGCCATCGCCAGCATCGACAAACCTGCCGCGCCGGGCGATGACGTGAATGCATGCCCGGGAAGGTCGGGGGCGACGACCCGGAACCGCCGGGCCAGCTCGGGCGCGAAGTCACGCCACGAGTGCGTCGAGGCGCCGGTGCCGTGGAGCAGCAGCAGCACCGGGCCTGCGCCGAACTGCTGCACGTGCCAGCGCAGCCCGCCCGCGTCGACGAAGCGGCTGGCCGCGTGATTCGGCCAGCTGTTGCCGTCGGTCTGCCAGTCGAGTGCGTGCGGGGCATTGCCCATGGGGCGATGCTAGCCGGCGACCGGCCGCAAGTCGCGCAGGTAGGTCTCCGCCCGCACCCGGTAGCCGGCGGCAGCGCGTGCGATCAGTGCGAGATCGCGCCCGGTGACCTCGCGCACGACCTTGCCGGGCGATCCCATCACGACCGAGCCGTCGGGAATGACCTTGTCGGGCGGGATGAATGCCCCGGCCGCGACCAGGCAGTTGCGGCCAACGACCACGCGATCCATGACCATCGCGCCGTTGGCGATCATGGAGTCGTCGCCCACGGTGGCGCAGTGCAGGAAGGCCATGTGACCGACCGTGACGCGCGCGCCGAGGCGGGTCGGGAAGCCCGGGTCGGTGTGGATGACGCTGCCGTCCTGCACGTTGCTGCCCTCGCCGACCTCGATCCAGTCGGAGTCGCCGCGCAGCACGACGTTGAACCAGACGCTGGAGCCTGGCGCCAGCCGCACGCTGCCGATCACGTCCGCGGAGGGTGCGACGTACACTCCATCGGCGATCTCGGGGCGACGCTCACCGATGGCGTAGATCATGCAGGCTCACTCCGTGGCGCGCAGCAGCGCCAGCCAGTCGGTCGCGGCCGGGCCGAAGGCCACGAAATCCGGGTTCAGCAGTTCCGGCTTGGTGTTGTAGGCGAGCGGCTGGCCGTCGAGCCGCAGCACGCGCCCACCCGCCCCCTCGACCACGGCCTGTGCCGCAGCGGTGTCCCATTCGGAGGTGGGGCCGAGGCGCGGGTAGACGTCGGCGCGCCCTTCGGCAAGCACGCAGAACTTCAGCGAGCTGCCCATCGACACGAGCTCGTGGGCCCCCAGGCGCTGCAGGAAGGCATCGAGCGAGGCGCCACGGTGCGAGCGGCTGCCGACCACGCGCACCACGGGCGGCGCCTGCTCGCTCACGGCGATCGGCACGGGCGCAGCACCCGCATCGGCGCGCCAGCTGCCGATGCCGGGCAACCCCCAGTACTCGACGCCGCTGACCGGCACCTGCACGACACCGAGCACGGGTCGATGATCCTCGATGAGCGCGACGTTGACGGTGAATTCGCCATTGCGCGAAAGGAACTCCTTGGTGCCGTCGAGCGGGTCGACCAGCCAGTGCCGGCACCAGCCCGCACGACGCTCCCAGGGGATGTCGGCGGCCTCCTCGGAGAGCACGGGCACGCCCGGCAGCAGCGACTCGAGCCCGGCAACGAGGATGCGGTGCGCCGCGAGATCCGCCTCGGTCAGCGGCGACTGATCGTCCTTGCGCATGACGGTACCGGCGCGCTCGCCCGCGCCTGCCGCATAGACGTCGAGGATGGCGGCCGCCGCCTGGCGCACGAGCGCGAGCACGCCCGGGATGAGGTGGCGGGGATCGTCGCGAGCGGGATGGGCACCCATCTCGGGCGGCGCCTCAGAACGAACGCGGCAACCCGAGCAGGTGCTCGGCCACGTAGGACAGGATCAGGTTGGTCGAGATCGGCGCGACCTGGTAGAGCCGCGTCTCGCGGAACTTGCGCTCGACGTCGTACTCGCAGGCGAAGCCGAAGCCACCGTGGGTCTGGATGCATACGTTGGCGGCTTCCCATGAGGCCTTGGCGGCGAGCATCTTGGCCATGTTCGCCTCGGCACCGCAGGGCTTTCCCGTGTCGTAGAGCTCGCAGGCGCGGTAGCGCATCAGGCTGGCCGCCTCGGTCTCGACATAAGCCTCGGCGATCGGGAACTGCACGCCCTGGTTGCGGCCGATCGGGCGGTCGAACACCACGCGCTCGTTGGCGTATTTCGTGGCCCGCTCGACGAACCAGTAGGCGTCTCCGATGCACTCCGCGGCGATCAGCGTGCGCTCGGCGTTGAGCCCGTCGAGGATGTAGCGGAACCCCTTGCCTTCCTCGCCGATCAGGCTCTCCGCCGGGATCTCGAGGTTGTCGAAGAAGACCTCGTTGGTCTCGTGGTTGACCATGTTCGGGATCGGCCGCAGCGACATGCCCTTGCCGAGCGCCTCGGGGATGTCGACCAGGAACACGGACAGCCCGTCGGCCTTGCGCGCGACCTCGGCGAGCGGGGTCGTGCGCGCGAGCAGGATCATGAGGTCGGAGTGCTGCACGCGCGAGATCCAGACCTTCTGCCCGTTGATGACGTAGCGGTCGCCCTTGCGCGCCGCGAACGTCTTGAGCTTGGTCGTGTCGGTGCCGGTGGTGGGCTCAGTCACCGCCATCGACTGCAGGCGGAGCTCGCCCGAGGCGATGCGCGGCAGGTAGGCGCGACGCTGGGCCTCGGAGCCGTGCCGCACGAGCACGTTCATGACGTACATCTGGCCGTGGCAGGCACCGGAGTTGCCGCCGCAGCGGTTGATCTCCTCCATGACCACCGAGGCCTCGGCCAGGCTGAGGCCCGAGCCGCCGTACTCCTGGGGGATCAGGCCGGCGAGCCAGCCGGCCTTGGTCAGCGCGTCGACGAACTCGGCGGGGTAGCCGCGCGCCTCGTCGACCTTGCGGAAATACTCATCCGGGAACTGCGCACACAGGCTGCGCACACCGGCGCGGATCTCTTCGAACGTGTCGGGCGTCTTCATGGGACGGCATTATCACCGAGCCCGCGGCGCGCCGTCAGGCGCCTTCGCCCTGGTATTCCACCAGGCCAGCCACGGCCTTCGGCGCGCCGGTCTGCACGCTGGCGAGTTTCGCACCGCTCGCAAGGTCGATCCGGGCCACCTCGCCCGAGAAGAAGTTGCCCACCAGCGCCGCGCTGCCGCCGGCGCAGACGTCGATCAGCGCCCAGCCGAAGCCCTCCAGCGGGATCTGCCGCGTGCTGTGGCCCGCATCATCGACCACGTGGATGGCGGCGCCGCGCAGCACGTAGAGCGTGGCGTCCGGACCGTAGTCCATCGCGAAGAACATCGGCGGCGGACCGGGTGGATACGGAGGCGTGAACGACTGCAGGTCGGGCAACTGGCAGTCGGCCGCGAGGTCGTAGCGCATCAGGCGGGGACCCGTCTCGGAGCAGTACACCAGCGTGCGACCGTCGGGCGAAAGCGCCGACATGGTCACGCCGAGGAACCCGCCCATGCCGCCGTGCGTGGCGGTGCCGTATTCGTGCAGCAGGCTGCCGTCGGGCGTGCAGCGGAACACGTGGCCGTCGCCGAAGCGGGCCGTGCCGGGCATGAACGGGATCGAGGTGTGCATGCGCGCCGCAACCTCGGGCCGGATGCTGTCGCCCACCACGTGCTCCCCCAGCAGCAGGCTGCCGTCCGGCGCGAAATCGACGTGGGAGAAGGCCCGCGCCGGGAACTCCCGGCGCCGCACGACGCGCCCGTCGCGGTGGATGTTGAGCACCACGAACTCCTGGCTGTCGAAGGCCCAGAGCACGCCGCGCGAATCGAACTTCAGCCCACCGACCAGATGCGTGGTGCCCTCGAGCCACAGCTCGCCCTTCGGCTGCAGGTCCGCCGAGTACTGGAGGATGCGGCCACGACCCGCGTGGTCGTCGGCCGGGTTGTCGAGCACGGTGGCGCCGACGAACACGTCACCGGCGGCGAAGGGCTGCAGCGTCGAAGCGGTCATGGTCTCGTCCTCGGTCTCAGGCGTTGATCGGGTAGCGGGACAGCAGGTCACGCTTGCGGCCGACGAGCGCGCCCAGGCCGCGGCCGAGCAGCCGCGAAGTCGTCAGCCACGTGATCGAATCCCCCTGCTTCGCGCTGCCGAGCACGCGCTCGACGATCCAGGGCGTGGTGGTCTCGACGTGCTCGCCGATGAACTCGAGCTGCCGCAGGGCGCGACCGCGCCTCTCGGCGGGCAGCTCGCGCATCTCGCGAAGCAGCCCCTCGGTGATGTTGACCCCGGGGCTGATGGTGCCGACGAGGACCGATGCATCGCCCGCCTCGCGCAGTTCCTTGGCCAGCGTGTCGGCGAGGTACTTCACGGCCCGCTTGGTGCTGGAATAGACGGCCATGCCGGGCACGACCCGACCAGTGGCGCCGCCACCGCCGAGCGTGAGGTACAGGCGCCCGCCGCCCTGCCGCTTCATTCCGGCCACCGCGACCTGCGCGGCGTTCATCGAGCCGATGACGTTGGCCCGGATCATCGCCTCGATCTCGGCGGGCGTGTGCTCGAGGAAGCTGACGCCAGTGCGCGCGTATCCCGCGTTCTGCAGCCAGATGTCGACGCGGCCGAAGCTGGCGACGGCGGCGTCCCACAGCGCCTGGACCTGCCCGAGGTCGGCCACGTCGCAGGCAACGCCGGTCACGCGCGCGCTGCCGGCCGCCGCATCGGCACCGAGGCGTGCGACGGCGGCCTCGACCCCGGCGGGGCTGCGACCGCTGACCACCACGTTGTGGCCGCGACGCAGGAGCTCGCGCGCATAGCCGAAGCCCAGGCCCTGGGTGCTGCCGGTGACGACGACGGTCTGCTGCGCCATGCGGTCCTCCTGCGCGCAGGATACTGGCGACCGCTGGCGCCGAACGCGACGCGGGCCGCCCGTCCACGGATCGGACGCGCATCGCGGCCCGCGCAGGCTAGGATTCAGCCATGAACGCACCCTTGGCCGTCGTCGTCACCGGCAGCACCCGAGGCATCGGCAAGGGGCTCGCTGCCGAGTTCCTCAGGCGCGGGCACCACGTCGCCATCAGCGGGCGAACGCAGGCCGCCGTCGAGGCGGCACTGACGGAACTCGCACCGCTGGCCACGGCCGGCGCCCGCGCCATTGGCGCAGCCTGCGACGTCTCCCGCCTCCAGGACCTGCAGCGCCTGTGGGACACGGCGGCGGCTGCGTTCGGCCGCGTGGACCACTGGATCAACAACGCCGGCCTCACCAACGACCGCCAGCGCGTCGGCGAACTCGCGGCAGCCGACATCCTCAAGGTCCAGGAAACCAACCTGCTGGGGATGATGCTCGCCACCCGCGTCGCGATGCAGGGCATGCGCTCGCAACCGGGCGGCGGCACCATCTGGAACATGGAAGGCTACGGCTCCAACGGCATGATGACGCCCGGCATGAGCCAGTACGGCGCCAGCAAGTTCGCGCTGACCTACTTCAACGACGCGCTCGCCGCCGAGACCCGGGACGGCCCCGTCAAGGTCTGTCACCTGAGCCCCGGCATCGTCGTCACCGACCTGCTCCGGCGCGACATGGGCAGCAACGACCCGAAGCACTTCGAGCGCACCAAGCGCGTCTACAACATCCTCGGCGACCGGGTCGAGACCGTCACGCCGTTCCTGGTCGAGGGCATCCTGAAGCCGCACCGGTCGGGTGACCGCGTGGCCTGGTTGACCGGCGCGAAGGCCGGCGGCCGCTTCATGATGTCGATGTTCCGCAAGCGCGAGCTGCTGACCGACGCCGACTTCGCCTGACGCCGCGCCGGTAGCACTCGCTCAAGGCAGCGCGACTGCCTTGCCCTCCCGTCGCTTGTCCGCCGCGCCGACCAGGCGGCCATCGGGTGTCACGCGCACGGCGTGCAGCCCGGAGCCCTCCCCGCCGCGGCCTCCGCTGCGGAAGTCGTGCCCCATGGCGCGCAAGGCCTCGCGGATCCGCGGGTCCAGCGAGCTCTCGGCCACCACCTGCCCACGGGCGATGACATTGGGCAGGTCGGCCGCAGCCTGCGGACTCAGGTTCCAGTCGAGCATGCCGACGATCGCCTTCGACACGTACGCAATGATCGAATTGCCGCCCGGCGAGCCTACCGCGAGCTCGAACGCGCCGTCGCGGAACACGATCGTCGGCGACATCGACGACCGCGGCTTCTTGCCCGGCGCCACGGCGTTGGCGATCGGCTGGCCTGCATCGTCAAAGGGGCGGAACGAGAAATCCGTCAACTGGTTGTTGAGGAAGAAGCCGGCCGCCATGCGCTGCGAACCGAAGGCGCCTTCGACGGTGGTCGTCATCGACACCACGTTCCCGCGACCGTCGACCACGACGAAATGGCTGGTGCCGTTCTCGATGCCCGTGGCGTCGCGGCCGCGACGGGTCGAGCCCGGCGGATTGCCCGCCTCGACGCGCGCCATCGCGCGATCCGGCGACACCAGCGCCGCCCGTGACGCGAGGTACGCACGATCGAGCATGCCGGCGAGCGGCACGGCCTCGAAGCGGTCGTCGGCGACGTACATGTCGCGGTCGGCATAGGCGAGGCGCTGGGCCTCGACCAGCAGGTGCCAGCCGCGCGGATCCTCCGGCCCGTGCCCAGACAGCTCGAAGCGCTCGAGCACGCCGAGGATCGACAGCACCGCGACGCCGCCGGACGAGGGCGGACGCATCCCGCACACCAGGTAGACGCGGTAGCCGGCGCAGAGCGGCTCCAGGCGGTTTGCCCGGTAGGACGCGAGATCCTCGAGCCGTAGCGTGCCGGGCGCTGGCGCGCGCCCGGCGACGGCGACGATGGCCTCGGCGACGGGCCCCTCGTAGAAGCCCCGCGGGCCATCGCGCGCGATCCGCCTCAGCGTGTCGGCATACCCCGCGTTACGGAGCAGGTGCCCCGGAGGCAGCGGCGTGCGGCCGTCGGTAGTGAGGTAGGCGGCGGCATCGGCACCCAACGGGCTGAAACGCTGGATCGCGCCGATCAGTTCGCTGAGGCGTGGCGACACCTCGAACCCGCGCTCGGCGAGGTCGATCGCACCCTGCCAGGACTCGGCCCAGGGCCGGCGGCCGTGCTCCGCATGCGCCAGCGCGAGCATGGACACGACCCCCGGCACGCCGGTCGAGCGCCCGCTCTTGACGGCATCCCAGAACGGCATGGGGCGCCCGTCGGCGCGGAGGAACAGGGTCGCGGTCGCGCCGGCCGGCGCGGTCTCCCGGCCCTCGTACGCGACGACGTCGCCCGTGGCCGCGTCGTAATGCAGCATGAACGCGCCGCCGCCGATACCGGAGGACTGCGGCTCGACGAGACCGAGGATGGCCTGCACGGCGATCGCGGCATCGACCGCGGAACCGCCGGCACGCAGCACGGCGAGCCCGGCGTCGACGGCGTGGGGATTCGCGGCCGCGACCATCGCGCCCGAGCGCCAGCCCGGCGCGGGCCGGGCCTCCATGCTCGCAGGCGGAGGCTGCAGGGTCGCCACGCAGCCCGCGACGAGCGAGGCGCAGGCCGCCACCCCCAGCGCCGCCCAGCGACGGCGGGACGGAAACGGCTGGTCGTCGATCACAATAGCGCGACCACGTCCTTCTCGAGGTCCTCGGGCTTGTCCTGCGGCGCGTAGCGCGCCTTGACGCGGCCCTGGCCGTCGACCAGAAACTTCGTGAAGTTCCACTTGACCGCCTCGGTGCCGAGCAGGCCCGGGGCCTCCTTCTTGAGGTGGCGGAACAGCGGGTCGGCCCCATCGCCGTTGACCTCGACCTTCGCGAACATCGGGAAGGTGACGTCGTAGTTCAGTGAGCAGAACTGGCGGATCTCCGCCTCGTTGCCCGGCTCCTGGTGGCCGAACTGGTCGCAGGGAAAGCCGAGCACCTCGAATCCGCGTGCGTGCAGCTTGCGATAGAGCGCCTCGAGGCCGGCGTACTGCGGGGTGAACCCGCACTTGCTGGCCACGTTCACCACCAGCAGCACCTTGCCCGCGTACCGCGACAGCGCGACCTCGCTGCCCTCGATGTCGCGGACCGTGAAATCGTGGACGGTCGTCATGCTGCGAACCTCCGTGTGCGTCAACCGAAAGGGGCGACCCCGAACCAGCGCTGGTGCAGGAAGGCGACCATCGCCGCGTAGATCGCCAGGCCGCCCACCACCGCGATCGCATCGTTGGCGCGCGAGGCCGGCGCGCCCGGCACCGGGCGCGGTGCACGGCGCTTCAGCGAGATGCGGTCGGCCACGGCCCAGGCGAGGAAGCCGCCAAACAGCACCAGGTCGGCCAGCATGCCGTTGGCGAGCAGGTGCGCGAGCGCCCAGGCCTTGACGGCCACGAGCATCGGGTGCTTCGTGGTGGCCTTGATCCTGCCGGGCAGGTAGGCCGCCAGCAGCAGCGGAAACACCGGCAGCATGACCAGGCCCGCCACGTGGCGCAGCCAGGCGGGCGGCACGTAGAGCACCACCGGATCGAGCCGCGCCGCGGCGTAACCGCCGACCAGCAGCAGGAAGCCCACCACCGACACGATCGAGTAGAGGCCCTTCCAGGGCCACTCGCCGATCGCCGCGGCCATCCGGTCGCGCCAGGCCGGCGCGACGATGGAGATCGAGTGAACGCCGAGGAAGACGGCCATCCCGGCCAGCAGCCTCACCATGGTTGCGGCTCCCCGGTGTAGCGGATGAAGGTACCCGACAGCTCGGGCCGCAGCCCGTCGATGACCTTGCGCAGTCCCTCGACGCTGGTCCTGGCGTCGATGAGCCCGGGGATCACGACACCGCGCGCCGCGTAGCCGCGGGTGTCGACCTGCCCTGGCGAGAGCGCGGCCACGACGATCCCCTGCGGGGCGAGGTCGGCCGCCATCGACAGCACCAGCATGTTCAGCGCAGCCTTGCTGGCCTTGTACCAGTAGCCGCCGGGCATGCCGCCACCCCGCGCACCCATCGAGCCCGCCAGCGACGACATCGCGAGGATCTTCTTCTGGCGGCTGGCCGCCACGTTGGGCAGCAGGGCCTCGGTCACCCGCAGCGGGCCGTGGGCGTTGAGCTCCATCAGGTAGGCGAAGCGACTGTGGTCCAGCGAGCCCATGGCCTGCCCGCGGAACTCGTCGGTGTCGCCCGCGTTGTTGATCAGAACGTCGATGGGCATACCGGCAAGGCGTTCGCGCAGCGCCGCCACGCTCGCGCCGTCGACCACGTCCAGGGTCTCGACGCGCACGTTGGGCCTCGCCTTCGCGAGCGCGGCCAGCGCCTCGGACTGCGCCGGGCGGCGTGCCGTCGCGATCACCTGCCAGCCCGCCTCGGCGTACTGGCGCGCGAACTCGAGGCCGATGCCGCGGCTCGAACCCGTGATCAGCACCGTGGGCGCCGGGTCCGACGCGGTGGCCACGGCGGGCGACCCGAGGGCGGCGAGTACCAGGCCGACCATCCACAACCGGCGCAGGGGAGTCAGGACATTCATCGGCGACCTCCGCGTCATCAGGTGGATAGTGTCAGGAATCGCGTCGGATGGGCATGGCCCGGGTGATCCACCCATCCCCCGACCTTCGGCGAGACGAGCCGGTTGGAGACGCCGCGGTACAGCGGGATCACCGGCTGGTCGCGCAGCAGCACACGATCGGCCTCGGCGTAGAACCGCGCCCGGGCCTCGATCGTCAGCTGGCGCTCGGCCGCCTGGAAGGCCCGGTCGAACTCCGCGCTGCGGTAGGCGCAGAAATTGATCGACGAGTCCGACAGGAAGCGGTCGAGGAAGATCGACGCCGCCGGGACGGCGGCGAACGAGTTGTAGCTGAAGACGTCGTACTGACCCTTCTGGAGTGCGGCGTTGTAGGCACGCCCCTCGAGGGGCTGGAGCTCGGCGTCGACGCCGATGGTCTTCCACATGGCCGACACGGCCAGGTACACCTTGCGCCCGGTGGGACTCGCCGGAAAACCGATCCCGACACGCAGCCGCCGGCCGGGGCCGTAGCCCGCCGCCGTCATCAGCTCGCGCGCCGTACGGGTGCGCTGGGCCATCGGCCAGGCAGCGTAATCCGGCTGCAGCGGGCGCGGGTACTCGGCGATCCCGGGAGGCAGGATCGAATCCGAAGGCTGCTCGCCCAGGGCGCGCACCTTGGTGGCGATGATCGCGCGGTCGATCGCCAGCGACATCGCGCGCCGCACACGCGGGTCCGCCAGCGCCGGCCGCGCGAGATTCAGGCCGATCCAGCCGACCGCACACTCGGGCGAGCTGCGCAGCGCGCTGGCGAGGTCGCGCCGGGCGATGCCGAGGCTGGCCGCATCCTCGATCGACGCGATGTCGGCCTCGCCCAGGCGAAACAGGCGCAGCCGCGTCGCGTCATCGTAGCCGGTCAGCCAGTCGACACGCGCGATGCGGACCGCGGCGGCCTCGTGGAAGCGCGGGTTGCGGCGCAGGACGATGACCTTGGCCCCGGCTGCCCACTCCTGCACGACGAAGGGGCCGTTGGTCACGAGGTTGCCCGGCTTCGCCCACTCCCGGCCCTTCGCGGCGACCACGTGCCCCGGCACGCAGTAGGCGGCGCCGAGCATGACCGGCAACTCGACGTCCGGATGCTCGAGGCGGATCACGAGGGTTCGCGGGTCGGGCGCCGTGATGCCCAGCTTTGCCGGATCGCCCCGACCGAAGCGCAGGTCGCGCGCCCCGACGATGGCGTCGAGCCGGCTGGCCTGGGCGGCGCCGGTCTCGGGAGCGAGGTAGCGCCGCAGCGTGAAGAGGAAATCCCGCGAGGTCAGCGCCGTACCGTCGGACCACGCCAGCCCCGGACGCAGGCGGAAGGTCCAGGTGAGCCCATCGGGCGAGGCCTTCCAGGACTCGGCGCACCCCTGCCCAAGCCGCCCGGAGGCGTCCCAGGCGGTGAGCCCGGTAAAGAGCTCGGCAGCCATTTCCGTGGTCAGCGAGCCAGTGGGCCGCTGCGGATCGAGCGAGGTGACCTCGCTGGCGACGGCCCGGCGCAGGCGGCCCGCCGCGACGGGAGAGCCAGCCTGTCCGGCAGCCAGGCGCGGGACTGCCGCGGTTGCGATCAGGGCCGCGCAGCCCGCGGTCTCGAGGAAGTCACGGCGACGCATCGATTCAGCTCCCGGATTCAGCTTCCGGCGTCGTCCTTGCCACTGGCGGCATCGTCTTGTACCACGTCGGGCCTGGCATGCGCCCGGCTCAGGAGCAATGCTCCGAGCAGCGCGAAGGCGGCCGAGGCCACGAACGGCGAGGCCGGGCCAAGCTTGAAGTAGATCGGGCCCGCAACCGCCGGACCGATGATGCGCCCCGCGCTGCTCGACGCATTGAAGAGACCCATCATGGCGCCACGCGAACGCGCGTCGGCCTCGAAGGAGACGAGGCTGGAGATGGCCGGCGTGAACAACCCGTTGGCGATGCCCGAGACGGCCATCGCCACCCAGACGACCGTCGGGTGCCACGCCACCGCGAACAACAGCAGGCCGGCGATCACGCCGAAGATCGACAGCATCGCCAGCGGCTTCTCGCCGAGGCGGCGCGACAGCGGACCGACGAGGCCCGCCTGCCCGAGGGCCGCGGAGAACGCGAACACCATGAACAGCAGGCCGACGTCCTGCAGGCCGAAGCCGAACTGGTCGCGGCCCCAGAACTGGAACACCGACTGCAGGGCGGCTGCACCAGAACCCACGACCAGCGTGGAGAACAGCAGGCCCGCGAGCACCGGCCGGGAGCGGAACGCGGCAACCGGCGAACCCCCTCCCCGCGTCCGCGCAGACTCGTCCACCGACGCCGCGGCAGCGAGGGGACGACGCAGCTCGGGGCGCAGGCTCTCGGGCAGGAAGGCCACCGCTCCGACCAGCGCAACCAGCGCCAGCGCCGCCGCGACCAGCGACACGACGTGGAGCGACGGCGCGCCGGCCGCATCGACCCCGAGGAAGCCCCCGATCGGCGGGCCGACGGCGAAGCCGATGCCGAAGGCGGAACCGACGATGCCGAGGCCCTTCGCGCGGTTCCGGGTGTCGGTGACGTCGGTCGCGTAGGCGAACGCAGCGCCGAGGTTGCCGGACATCACGCCACCGAGTGCGCGGGCGAGCAGCAGCGAGACGAGGTCCGTGGCGTAGGCCTGCCACACGTAGGCGACGATCGTCCCCGCGAGGCTCGCGATGAGGATCGGCTTGCGGCCCCAGGCGTCGCTGAGCCGGCCCCACAGCGGGGTGGCCAGCAGCTGGAACAGCGAAAAAATGCCGGCCCCGCCGAAGGTCTTCCAGAACGGCGACGCCCCCATGTCCTCCGCGACCAGCGGGAACGGGATCACCGTGATGCCGAAGCCGAGCAGGCTGATGAAGACGATCAGCCAGAGTACGCCGAGGCCCTTCATGGAACCGTGCCTGGATTCGTTGCGGGAGCGCCGGCCGATTATCGGCGCACTGGCGGGGCCGTGGCGAACCGCAGGCCGGCGCGTCCGCGACGCAGATGGACGGCCCCGGTGAGCGCGTCAGGCCACTCGTCCGGGTGATGCGAGCTCATCAGCACCGCGACGCCCTTCGCCGGCAGCGTGCCGACCCAGCGCCGCAGCGCCTCGCGGGTCTCGGGGTCGACCCCGGCGAAGGGTTCGTCGAGCAGCAGCAGCCGGGGCCGTGCCGCCCACGCGCGGGCGAACATCGCCCGGCGCGCCTGCCCGTAGGACAGTGTGCCCAGCGGCGCCTCCTCGCGCCCGTCGAGCCCGAACTGCCCGAGTGCGGCCCGCGCGCGCCGGCGCTCGCCGGCGGTGGGCGCCGCGTCCAGGCCGATGCTGGAGCGCAGCCCGGAGACCACGACCTCGAGCAGCGGCGTCTCGCGCGGATAGTCGGTCTGCAGGTGCGGGGCGACGATCGCGCACCAGCGGCGAAACGCCTCGAGCGGCACCCCGGGACCGAGCCCGCGGCGCTGGATGCGACCGCCGAACGCCGCCGGATAATCGCCGTAGACCGCGCGCAGCAGCGTGCTCTTGCCGCTGCCGTTGGCGCCGTGGACGACCCAGCACTCGCCCGCGCGCAGCTCGAAGTCGATGTCGCGGAGGACCGCCCGGTAGTCGAGGTACACGCTGGCCCGCTCCAGCGCCACCAGCACCGGCGCGCCCGCCGGGCGCGGCAGCTTCTGGACGCGGGCGAGACGCGCGCTGGCGCTGCGCGCCGCGGCGGCGCGGCCGGCCACCGCGCGGCGTCCGCGCGGGGCGCGCTCGATCGGCCCGGCCTCCACCACCCGCCCCGCCTCGAGGCGAAGGCGATGGGTGGCCGAGGGCGGCACCTCGTCGTCGCGATGCGTGCTGAGCACCCACGGCAGCGCGCTGCGGCGCGTGCCCTGGAGCCAGGCGATCGCGCGGGCACGATTGACCGCATCGAGCCCGGCCATCAGCTCGTCGAGCAGCAGCATCCCGGGGCGGCTGGCGAGCGCCCGCGCCAGCAGGACGAGGCGGCGTTCACCCATCGACAGCGACAGGATGCGACGCGACGCCAGTCGCCCGACCCGCAGCCGCGCCAGCAGCGCCTCGGCCGCGCGCCGTTGCGCGGGACGCAGCGGCCCCTGCGGGATGTCGCTGCGCGTCAGGCCGGTGCCCACCACCTCGAGCGCCGTGAAGTTCCAGCCGTGGCGCTCGTAGCGGTCCTGGCGCTCCGGCCCGAGGTAGGCGATCTCGTCCTTCAGCAGATAGGGCTGCGACTGCCAGCGGCCGCCGCGCCGGTAGCGACGCATGCCACCCGAGTCCGGGTCGGGCCACACGTCGCCGGCGACCAGCTTCAGCAGCTGGGTCTTGCCTGCGCCGTTGCCGCCTGTGACGACCCAGCGCTCGCCGGGGCGGATCCGCCACGACACGCCGTGGAGCACGGACCGGCCGTCGCGGTGCAGGTCGACGCCCGCGAGCTCGACCTCAATGAAGCGGGAGCGGCGACGGGTCAAGGTTCGCGGCGCGCGCCGAAAACAAACCAGGAGCCGGCGCCGTGCGGCGGGGCTTCCAGCTCGCCACGCAGGTAGCGGGCGTAGCGCTCCTCGCCGAAGCTCGTGTACTCCGGCACGCGCGCCGTGAACGCGGCGTCACGCGCGAAGCCCGCCTGCGCGCACAAGCCGATCGGGTCCTCGGCGCGGAACCGCGTGTAGTGCGGCTCGTTGTTGTTGGCCGTGTCCCAGTTCCAGAAGAAGTTGTCCCAGGCGCTGGCCGCGGCCTCGTTCGGCAGCTCCATGTGCACCATCAGCCCGCCCGGCGCGAGCAGCCGCCGGCACTCGCGCAGCACCTCGCGCGTGACCTTCAGCGGGATCTCGTGCAGGAAGAAGGTCGAGACGATCAGGTCGAAATGACCGTCGGGGAAGTCTGTCGCGGACGCATCCTGCTGACTGAAGTGGACGGCGACGCCGGCTTCCTCGGCCAGCGCATGGCCGTAGCGCAGCGAAGGAGCCGCAAGGTCGATCCCGTGCAGCTCAGCCCCCGGGAAATGCCGCGCGCAGGGCATCAGGTTGCGTCCCGAGGTGGTTGCCATGTCGAGGACACGGCGCGGCGCGAAGCCGGGCCGTGTGCGCGTGATCCAGTAGGCGATCGAATCGCCGACGGCGCCCGCGCGGCGGCGGAACGAACCGACCGCCTGCAGCACCTGCCCGCCGTGCAGCACCACCGCGCCCTGCGCGACGTCGTCCGCGGCGTGCTCGCTGTGGAACGATCCCGGCGCAAGGTGTACGTCGAGCGCCGTGAGGTAGCGCGGCAGCTCGAGGCCGGGCTGCAGCCGCAGCGACCCGCCGGCCGGGCGCCGGACGGACAGCTCGCGGGCACGCCCGATCATGTCGGGCAGGGCACGCTCGACGGCCGGGATGACCGACTGGTAGGCCATCTCCTGCGAGTGATAGCGCACGGTGCTGTAGAAGCGCTGCGAGAGCTCGGGTTCCATGGCTCGCTCGATCGCCCGCCAGTCGGGATCCGCGGCGCCGCGGGCTGCCAGTGCCGGCTGCACGCGCTGCTCCCAGTCGTGACGCATGCCGGATCGCAGCTCGTTCATGGCGACCTTGCGCAGCATCGCCACGAGCCCCTGCCGCGCACGCTCGTCGTGGCTCGGGCGCACCAGCGACTCCATGCCTTCCGCGATGCGCACAGACCGCGCGGCAACAGCCACGGCTCAGCGCTCCTTCCAGCAGCCCGCGACCGAGTCGACGACGGCGCGGGTCCACTCCACCGGCTGGTCGAAGGCCATGTTGGAGCTCCTGGACGGCACGCGCACGAAGCTGAAGTCGGGACGCAGCTCGCGCACGCGCGCGTCGGTGTAGTCGAGCAGGTCCTCGGCATTGCCCAGCACGACGACGGGCACGCGCAACGCGCGCAGCGTGGCGGCCATGTCGTAGCGGAACACCGCGTGATGCCCGAACCACTCGTCGGGACCCGACAGGAACAACGAGAACAGCGACCAGTGCAGGCTCTCGGGCGTACCCGCCACTCGGCCGCTGAGGAAGGTCCAGCGATCCGTCAGGTGCGAGCCGTCGGCGCGATAGGACTGGTCCCAGTGTGGCGCCTCGAGCCGGGCCTTGGCCTCGGCCGCGGTGTAGAGCGGGACGCCGTTCATCACCAGGCAGCCCACGCGCTGCGGTGACGCGCGGGCGAGTTCGCTGCCGATCGTGACGCCGGTGTGATGCCCCGCCACGGCCACGCGTTCGAGCCCGAGCGAGTCCAGCGTCTCGCGGAGGGCACCGGCGTAGTCGGCGATCGAGGGCGGCGTCTTCAGGCGCGACGACAAGCCGTACCCCGGCGTGTCGACCGCGATCGAGCGGATGCCGCGCGCCGCCAGCTCAGACTGCACGCGCGTGAAGTACACGTGCGACCATGGCACCTGGTGCAGCAGCACGTAGACCGGCGTGCCGGCTGTCGCGCCCGCGGCGGGCCGCACGTCCTGGTAGTGCACCTGGCCGAGCGCGGTGCGTGCATAGCCGCGCTCCGCGGCGACGCCCTCGCCCGGCACGGCAGCCAGCACGACTCGTCCGTCTTCGGGCGTCGCCGAGGCCGCGGTAGGCGCCCCCAGCGGCAGCACGCAGGCCAGCGCGAGCGCCAGCGCTGGCCTGGGCACGCGCCCCGCGCGGGGCGCGAGGCGGCTCACGCGCCCCCCAGCGGCAGTCGCTGGCCGAGGATGCGGCCGAAGCTCAACGCGGGTGTGACCATCATGCCGCCGACGAAGGACTTGCCCTGCGTCTGCCCGGCGCCCAGCAGCTCGCCCGCCGCATACAGGTTGCGGATCGGTTCGCCGCCCGGCCGGATCACGCGCAGCTCGCGGTCCACCGCGAGCCCGACGGTCGAGGTGGTCGAATGGCCCTGGTGGCGGATCGCATAGAAGGGCCCCTTCTCGATGCGACGCGGCATGTGCTGCCGGCCGAGACGGTCGCTGCCGCGATCGACGGCGGCGTTGTAGTCCGCCACGGTGCGCACGAGGCCCGCCGGGTCGATGCCCGAGGCCGCGGCCAACGCCTCGAGGGTGTCGGCCTTGGTGAACCAGGAGTGCAGGCCGAAGGTCCCGCGCAGCTGCTCGCGGCTCCAGGGCTCCAGGCCCGAGCCGTTGGCCACGCCCGGCGGCGCCGCGGCGAGGATCGCCTCGTCGAACACGATCCAGTAGCGCAGGTCCGGCTGGTCGAGCATCGAGTGCTCGCGCCGGTCGATGCTCGGCTCGTCCTCGCGGATGAAGCGCTCGCCCCGCGCGTTGACGAAGATCTCCCAGGGCGCGCGGCGCTCCGGGATCACCACGAAGCGCGCGAGAAAGCGCGCCGGGAACCCGTCGTCGGTCAGGATCGAGCCGAAGTTGCTGAGGTAGTTCTGCCTGCCGCGCACGTAGCCGCCCACGGAGATGCCGAGGTTGATGCCGTCGCCGCGGCAGTAGGGGTAGGCCGTGTCGGCGTAGTCGCGATACCCCGACAGGGTCTCGAACATCTCGGCGTTCGAGGCGTAGCCCCCGCAGGTGAGCAGGACGTGCCGGCCCGTAAAGGCCACCTCGCGATCACCGGACTTCACGCGCACGCCCTCGACGGCCCCCGCGTCGTCGGTCAGCAGCGCGGTGACGGGGGTCATCAACCGGAGGTCGACGCGGCCGGACTCGACGAGCGGCTGCAGCTGGGGACGCAGCACGGCGAGGATGTCGCGGCCGCCGTCCTTCGCCCAGTAGTAGCGCTTCTCGGAATACGGCTCGTGGCCCAGGCCGAGCACGGGATGATCGGGCAGCGGCTGCAGGCCGATGTCCATCAGCCAGTCGAAGGTGGTGGCGGCCTCGTCGACCGCGAGCCGCACGAGGTCGGGGTCCGCGGTGTTGCGGCTGATCCGCATGACGTCGTCGTAGTGCGCCTGGGCGCTATCGACGATGCCGAGCCGCTGCTGCAGGCGCGTGCCGGCTGCGCTCATCTGCCCGGTCGACAGGTGCAGCGTGCCGCCGATGTCGCCGGCGGCGTCGAGCATCAGCACGCTCGCGCCGCGCCGCGCGGCATAGATGGCCGCGGGGATGCCCGCCGTGCCCGCCCCCACGATGACGAGGTCGTAGCGCTTGCCCGAGGCGGGACGCGCCGCAGCACTCGCCACGCGGGGCAGCGCGCCGAAGGACGCTGCCGCAGCCGCAGTCGCGGCCGCCGTGGCCGCGACGAAACTTCGCCGCCTCATGCCCGGCTCACTTCTGCGCGCCGAAGATGAACCAGCCGCCGCTGCCGTGCGGCGGCGCCGGGATCTCGCCACGCAGGAACTTCGCGTAGCGCTCCTCGCCGAAGGTCGCCGCATCGGGGATCAGCAGCTTGAAGCACTTGTCGCGGTCGAAGCCCGCCTCGACCGACAGCGCGACCGGGTCCTGCTCGCGATAGCTGGTGTAGAACGGTTCGTGGTTGTACACCGTGTCCCAGTTCCAGAAGAAGTTCTCGTAGGCGTCGACCGAGGCCTCGTCCGGCAGTTCCATGTGGATCATCAGGCCGCCCGGCGCGAGCAGGCGCATGCACTCGCGCAGCACGTTGCGGGTGGCCTTCACCGGGATCTCGTGCAGGAAGAAGCTCGAGACGATCAGGTCGAAGTGGCCGTCGGGGAAGTCGGTGTGCTCCGCGTTCTGCTGGCTGAAGTGCACCGGCAGGCCCTCGTGCTCCGCCACGGCGTGGCCAAAGCGCAGCACCGGCGCGCCGAGGTCGATGCCGTGGGCCTCGGCATCCGGAAAGGCGCGCTTGTACGGGAAGAGGTTCTTGCCCGAGGTCGTCGCCATGTCGAGGATGCGCTTGGGCCGGAAGCCCGGACGGGTCGCCTTCAGCCAGTGGCTGATCGACTGCGCGACGACGCCCGGGTGCTTGCGGTAGGGATGCTGGCCGCCGAAGACCTTGCCGCCAAAGCCCACGACTGCGCCGCAGGCGACGTCGTCGGCGGTGTACTCCGCGTGCACCCAGCCCGGCGCGAAATGCACGTCGAGCGCCGTAAGGTAGCGCGGCAGCGGCAGCTCCGGATCAAGGCGCAGCGAACCGCCCGCCGGGTTGCGCACGGCGAGGTCCTTGGCGAGCGAGATCATCTCGGGCAGGGCGCGCTCGACCGTGGGCTGCACGGAACTGAAGCACATCTCCTGGGCGTGCAGGCGCACCGAACTGTAGAAGCGGTGCGACAGCTCGGGCTCCATCGCGCGCTCGATGCCGCGCCAGTCCTCGGGCTCCTGGCCCTGCGCACGCAGCGCCGGGGCGACACGGCTGTCGTAGTCGCGCTTGACCGCGTTGCGCAGGTCGATGATCGCGCGCTTGCGCAGGGTTCCCGCGAAGGCCTGGCGGGCCCGTTCCTCCTGGGTCGGCCTGAAGAGCCTCTCGATGTCGGGGACCTGAACGTCCTTGGGTTGTGCAGCCATGGTGACCTCCGCGGATTCTCGATTCGTCAGCGTGAAAACTTCAGGGGGGCGGCAGCGCCGCGAGCGCCGCGCAGCCGGCCTCCGCGATCGCCTCGTCCTGCGCGGGCATCGCGCCGGACACGCCGATCGCCCCCACCGGCTCCTGAGCGTAAAACAACGGCAGGCCGCCTTGTAGGGGCATGGCGTCCAGCTTCGTAAAGTGCGGATGCTCCCGGACGCGCGCCTCGAAGGCCCCGGTGGGGATCCGCATCAGCGCCGACGTGCGCGCCTTGCCGATCGCCACGTCGATGGTACTCGGGCGCGCGTCGAGGCGCTCGAGGTGCAGCAGGTGGCCCCCGTCGTCGACGATGCAGATCGTCACCGCCAGGCCGAGCCTCGTGGCCTCGGCCTGGCAGGCCGCGGCGATCACCCGGACGTCGGCGGCGGTCAGGCTGGGTCGGTTGCGCATGGGGCTAGATCCTCATTCCGGCGGCGTATCCCTCGCCGGTGGCGACGAGCAGCGAACGGGGCGCCTGGCAGTCCCCCACCAGGTGCAGTTCGACGCCGGCAGCGCGCAGCGGCGCGGCCAGGGCATCATCGGGCACACGGTGGGCGGCGTGGGTCAGCAGCACGACGCCGTCGACCTGGGTGTCGCGGCCACCCAGCACGTGGCGCAGGCGCACGACTCCCTCGGCGAACTCGTCGCCGAACACCGGCTCATGCAGCGGAATCACCTCGACCCCCTTGGCGTAGAGCCGACGGTAGATGCCCTGGCGGTTGACCAGCGGCTCCTCGGCGGCGATGCCAGGCCGCGGCGTGACGAGCACCACCCGTTCGAAGCGGCGCAGCAGCAGCTCCGCCGTGGCGTAGGTGAAGGCGGTATGGTCCTGGTCGACGAGCAGCGCCGTGCCGGGCTCGCGGCCCTTGCGCGCGACCATCGAGGCCGCCGCCTCGCGCACATCGGGGAACAGCCCCTCGCCGCGGTACTCCTCGGGCAGGAAGGACGGCCAGGCCGGGCTCGCCCCACAGGCGAGCACCACGGCGTCCGGGCGCAGCGCCAGCACGTCGTCGACCCCGGCGCGCACGCCGAACTCGAAGCGCACGCCGTGGCGGTCGGCACTGAGTCGCTGGTAGTCGTAGATGCTGCTGAGGCTCTCGCCGCCAGGCAGCAGCGCGTGCAGCCGGGTCTTGCCGCCGACGTCGGCCGAGGCGCCGAACACGGTGACCTCGTGGCCGCGCGCCGCGGCGACCCAGGCGGCCTCCATGCCGGCGACGCCCGCGCCCACCACCACCACGCGCTTGCGGCGAGGCGCCGGCGCCGGCTGCCAGTCGACCTCGTCCGGCTGGCCGACGCGGGGGTTGTTGTCGCAGGACAGCGTGCTGCCGCCGACGATGGCACCCCAGCAGGTGTTGCAGGACACGCAGTAGCGGATCCGCGCCTCGCGACCCTGCTCCGCCTTGATGCCCCAGGCCGGGTCGGTGACCAGCGGCCGGCCGAGCATCACGAGGTCGGCGAGGCCGTCGCGCACGAAGCGCTCGCCCTCGTTCGGGTCGGTGATCAGGCCGAGCGCCCCCACCGGAATCCCCGGCGCCTGCTTCGCCAGCGAGGCGATGCGGTCCACGTAGGGCGCACGCGGCCCGTGCATGTCCGGCAAATGCCAGTCGAGGGTGTCGGAGTGCGCGCCCCAGCACCAGGTGAGGTAGTCCACGGTGCCGGTGGCGTGCAGCAACCGGGTGATCGCCGCGGACACCTCGAGGCCGATGCCGCCGGGCATCCCGTCCTCGCCCGGCAGCTTCACGCCGATGATGAAGCCGGGGCCGCACTCGGCGCGCAGCGTGGTGCAGAGCTCGGTGACGATACGCGCGCGGCCAGCGAGATCGCCGCCCCAGCGGTCGGTGCGCGTGTTCGAGCGCGCCGCCATGAACTGGTGGAACAGGTGGCCGTGGCCCGCCGAGATCTCGACGCCGGAGAAGCCGCAGTCGCGCAGCAGCTTCGCCGCCCGCGCGAAGTCGAGGATCATCTGCCCGACCTCGTCGGTCGACGGCACGTGCGGTACCGTCCAGCTGAGGTCGTCGGGCAGCGACGAGGGCCCGATGGCATCGTGGACGCGCCCGGGCTGGTGCCGGCCGCGCCCCGGGTCCTGGATCTGCGCGATGAGGTGCGAGTCGTGCGCACGAACCGCGGCGGCCCATCGCTCGAGGCCCGCGCGGTTCGCCGGATCGAGCACGCGGACCTTCTGCGGGTTGTTCTGCCGCGGCAGCAGGTTCAGCGGCTCCGTCACCGTCATCGACGCGCCGCCGCGCGCGCGATTCGCGTGGTAGGTGATCAGCCGGTCGGTGACCTGGCCGCCCGCCACGTAGCGCGTCGACATCGACGCGTGGACGATGCGGTTGCGCAGCCGCGCGCTGCCGACCTGCAGCGGCGAGAACAGGTGTGGGTACGCGCTCGACACCCGGTCAGCTTTCGGGCGTGTGCATCCGCAGCACGCGCTTGAGGTAGGCCTCGCGCCAGGCGTTGCGCTCCGCCTCGACCTCGGGTGTCGGCTGGTAGTCCTCGATCGCCGACCGGGTCACGCTGCCCTGGGCGTCGAGCAGGCGCTCGACGGTGTCGAGCCGCTCTCGCATCACGCTGACCTCGGCCGTCAACTCGAGGATGAAGGTCATCATCTGGTCGATCGCCGGGTCGTCGAAGAACGACGGGCGCTTGCCTTTCGTGGTCCGCGGCAGCTTCACGGCCGGGACGTCATTCGCGCTCATTTGACGGATGGCTCCATGCGGGGACGGGAACGCCGGAATGGTATCTTTTCCGGCAACGATTCACCCAGTGCGTGTTCGCCGCAAAGGTCAGGCGCGCGCGCCGAAGACGTAGGACACGCCCGAGGGGGTGCGCACGTGCTCCGCGAAGCTCAGGCTGGGCGCGAACCCCGCGGCGACGATCTCCTCGCGCATGTCGTAGCCGGCGAATGCGGTCCAGAACGGCTCGCCGTTCCAGCGCACCTGCCAGTCGTTCATCACCTGGTCCTCGAGCGGCAGCCGTGAGACCTGGGTCGCGACGTCGGCGTGCAGCATCACGCCGCCCGGGCGCAGCACGCGCCGGCATTCGCGCAGGATCTGCGGGAGCCTCGCGGCGTTGACCTCGTGGAAGAGGATGTTGGAGATCACGAGGTCGAAGCTGCCGTCGGCGAAGCCGGTGCGCGCGGCATCGCGCTGGTGGAAGTGGATCGGCACGCCGCGCTCCTCGGCCAGCAGGTGACCGAACCGGAGCAGTCCCCCGGCGACGTCGACGCCGTGGTACTCGGCCGCCGGGAACGCCAGGGCAATGCCCTGGGAATGGACGCCGATGCCACAGCCGAGGTCGAGGATGCGCGCCGGGGCGCCGAGGTCCGGGAACCGCTCGCGCAGTTGCGCCAGCAGCACCTGGGCGCGGCCGTCGCCGGCGGCCTGCTTCTGGCCCTTGCCGGGCGCGTAGATCATGGCGGCACCGAGGTAGCGCAGCCCAGGCGCCAGGTCGTCCTGCTGCGGGTGGCCGGCATAGCCGCCGGGCTGGCGGTGGATCTCGGTGTTGCCGATCGGCGGCGGCACGTGCAGCCCCGGATCGAGCTCGAGGGAGCCGCGGCGGGCGCCGCCGGACCTCAAGCGCGCATAGCGCGCCACCGCATCGCCCTCCACCCGCCGGGTCGTCGCCTCGATCGAGTCCCACATCATCGACTGGGAACGGTGCGTCAGGGCCGCCCATTGCCGGAAGCTCGTGCTGCGCTCCAGGTCGCGCTGCACCTGCTCGCGGCGAACGGGCTCGCCCGAGCCGCGCTCGCGCACGGCGGGCAGCACGCGCGCACGATACTCTTCGCGCACACGCTGCTGGGCCGCGCCGTTGGCCAGCAGCTTCAGGCTCAGCACGAAGTCCTGGCGCGCCTTCTCGGCGGAGGTGGGAATGTAGACCGTCTGCGTGCTCATCGTGGGGTCACCGTCATCAGCCAGCTGGGATAGAGTCCACGCGGATTATCCGCGAATCCCGACACGCGCGGCGATACCAACCGGCGACCCACGAGATAATGGATCGGTGCGACCGGCTGGTCGGCCAGCGCCGCCGCCTCGGCCTCGCGCAGCAGCGCGGCGCGGCGACCGATGTCGACCTCGGCAGCCGCGCGCGCGAGCAATGCGTCGTAGGCGGGGTTGGCGTAGCGGGACGCATTGACCCCCACGGCCGAGCCGCTCGAGAGCATGCGCTCCAGGAACGAATTGGGGTCGCTGTAGCTCGACAGCCAGACGAACCGCGCCGCGTCGAAGTCGCCGCGCGCCACGTCCGACACGACGGACTTGGTCTCCTTCTGCGCGAGGTCGGTCTCGACGCCGAGCCTGCGCCACATCGTGGCGATCGCCACGGCCACCTTGCGGTTGAGTTCCGTGTTCGGGAACGTCAGCCGCATCCGCAGCGGCCGGGCCGGACCATAGCCCGCCTCGGCGAGCAGGCGCCGCGCCTCCGCCTCGCGCCTCGCCGGGGTCCACTGCGCGAAATCGGGCCGCGCTCCGCCGCCGGGGTAGTTGAGCGTGCCGGGCGGCACGTAGCCGTAGGCCTCGACGCCGGGAACGCCCACCACCCGGGCCGCGATCTGCTCGCGGTCCATCGCCATCGACAGCGCGCGCCGCACCCTCGCATCCGCCGCCGGCCCGCGCTGCGTGTTGAACACCAGCACCTCGGTCGAGACCCCGCGGCCGAGCCGCAGCGCCGGACCGAACTCGCGGCGCGCCCAGTCCACCCGCTCCGGGGGGACCACGATCACCAGGTCGAGCCCGCCCGACTGGAACCGCCGCACCATCGTCACCGGGTTGTCGGTCGAGTAGTGCTGCACGGCGTCGAGCTTCACGGTCGCGGCCGACCAGAAGCGCGGGTTGCGCCGCAAGCGCACGTAGCCATTCGGCAGCCAGCGCTCGAGCACGAAGGGGCCGTTGCCGACGAAGTTGCCCGGGCGTATCCACGCGCGGCCGTACTTCTCGATGGCGTGGCGCGGCGCCGGCAGGCCGGTGGTCGCGAGCACGTCGAGCAGGTAGGGCGTCGGGCCCTCGAGCTCGATCCGGACGGTGCGCGGATCGGGCGCGCTGACGCCGAGCGCCGAGGGCGGCAGCCGGCCCGCCGCCACGGCCCGCGCGTTCTTCAGCGGGTACAGCCGGGAGGCGAAGGGGAAGGCCGTGGCGGGATCCAGCGCGCGGCGGAACGACCACGCAAAGTCCTCGGCGGTGAGCGGAACGCCGTCGGACCACTGCAGCCCCGGCCGCAGGCGGAACACCCAGGTGCGCCCGTCCGGACTGGAGGTCCAGGATTCGGCCGAGCCCGCCATCGGCCTGCCGTTCATCCCCGGTGTCGTCAGCCCCATGAACAGGTCGAACACCACCACCTGCTCGCCCGGGAAGGCGACCTTGTGCGGATCGACCGTGGAGGGATCGTCGGTGCCGGTGCGGTGGAGCACGCGCTCGCCCCCGGCCGCGGCGGCAGGCAGTGACGAACACAGTGCCAGCGCGACCAGCGCGGCAGCGACTACGGACAGCAGGCGTGGCGGCAATGTCATGCGTGCGCGGCGCGTCCCTGAGCCGATGGCGCGCCCGGAGAGATTCGAACTCCCGACCCTCAGGTTCGAAGCCTGATGCTCTATCCAACTGAGCTACGGGCGCGTGGGATCCAGTCTAGCACCGCCGGGCGGAGGCGCCTCAGCGCGGCGTGACGCTCATCAGCCAGCTCGGGTACAGGCCTCGCGGATTGTCGACGAACCCCGAGACCCGCGGCGACACCAGCCGCCGGCCGACCATGTAGTGCAGCGGCGCCACCGGCTGGTCAGCGAGCGCCAGCGCCTCCGCGTCGCGCAGCAGGGCCGCCCGGCGATCCACGTCCGCCTCGGCCGCGGCGCGGGCCATCAACGCGTCGAACGCCGGGTTCGAGTAGCCAGAAGGGTTGATCCCGCCCACCGAGCCGCTGGAGAGCATCCGCTCGAGGAAGACCACGGGATCGCCATAGCCCGCGGTCCAGATGAACCGCGCGGTGTCGAAGTCCCCGCGGGCCACCGACGCGACCACGGCCTTGGTTTCCTGCTGCTGCAGGATCGCCTCGACGCCGACGGCGCGCCACATCGAGGCGATCGCCACCGCGATCTTGCGGTTCTGGTCGCTGCCGGCGAACGCCAGCCGCGGCCGCAGCGGGCGCCCGGGCCCGAACCCGGCCTCTGCCAGCAGGCGACGGGCCTCGGCCTGGCGTTGCGGCAGCGGCCAGCCGGCGAAGTCCGCGCGCGCGCCGCCGCCCGGGTAGTTGTCGGCGCCGGGCGGCACGTAGCCCCACGCCGCCACGCCTGGATCGCCGACGATGCGCGCCGCGATCTGCTCGCGGTCGATCGCCATCGACAGCGCCCTGCGCACCCGCACATCGGCCGTGGGGCCGCGGCGGGTGTTGAACGCCAGCACTTCGCCGCCGAGCGCGCGCGACTGGCGCAGGGCCTCGCCGAACCGGCGACGCGCCCAGTCCGCACGCTCGGGCGGCACGACCATCACCAGGTCGAGGCCCCCGGACTGGAACCGGCGAACCATCGTGGTCGGGTTGTCGGCCGGATAGTGCTGTACGGCGTCAAGGCGAACCGCATCGGCGGCCCAGAACCGGGGGTTGCGGCGCATCCGCAGGTAGGCCTGGGGGACCCAGCGCTCGAGCATGAACGGCCCGTTGCCGACGAAGTTCTCCGGTTTGATCCATGCCCGGCCGTGACGTTCGATCGCGTGGCGCGGCACCGGCATCCCCACCCCGCCGGACAGCACGTCCAGCAGGTAGGGAACCGGCCCCTCGAGATCGATGCGCACCGTGCGCGGATCGGGCGCGCTGACCCCCAGCGCCGAGGGCGGCAACGCGCCCGCCGCGACCGCCCGCGCGTTGCGGATCACATAGAGTCGCGAGGCGAACGGGAACGCGGTGGCCGGATCGAGCGCCCGGCGGAAGGAGAACACGAAGTCCTCGGCCGTCAGCGGCACGCCGTCGGACCATTGCAGGCCGGCGCGCAACCGGAACAGCCAGGTGCGCCGGTCGGCGCTGACCGTCCAGGACTCGGCGCAGGCCGGCTGCGGCTGGTTGCGCATGTCGGGCGCGGTCAGCCCCGTGAACAGGTCGAGGATGAACAGCTGCTCGCCAGGGAACGCGATCTGGTGCGGGTCGAGCGTGGAGGGGTTGTCCGTGCCCGTACGGTGCAGCACACGCTCCGCCGCTCCCAGCGGTTCCACCGCCCAGCCCGGCGCGAGCGCGGCGATCAGCACGGCCAGGCGTCCTGCCCAGCGCGGCCCCCGCGCGCGGTAGCCGCGCGCGCCGGACCGTCCTAATATAGGTCCCATCCTGGACTCCCAACTTCCACGATTCGCCCGGGGGGCATCCGTCATGAAGCGTTTCCTGTCCGTCGCCGTCGTCGCCGCCCTCTCGGTCGGCCCAGCCTATGCCGCCTGCACCTACCCGAAGGCGCCCGAGAAGATCCCCGACGGCAGCGTCGCCACGCTCGAAGAGATGCGGGCTGGCCAGCAGGCTGTCAAGGCCTTCGATGCCGCGGTCGGCGAGTACCAGAAGTGCCTCGAGGACGAGCATAACGCCGCCGTCGCCGCATCGCCGGACCTCTCCGAGGAACAAAAGGCAGAGCGCGCCAAGATCAAGGACCAGAAGATGAATGCCGCGGCCGACGAGGTGCAGGCGCTGGCCGACCGGCTGAACGCCCAGATCCGCGTCTACCGCGAGAAGGCCGCCAAGGCCAAGTCGTAGCGCCCGCAGGGCGGGTTTCGCGGCGACCATGCCGGGATACACTTCCCGGCATGATCTCCCCCGCAGAAGCCGACGCCCTGATCGGTCGCCACCTCGCCTGCCTCCCGATCGAATCGCTGCCCCTGGTCCAGTGCGCCGGGGCGGTGCTTCGGGAGAACGTCTACGGCGAGCGTGACCAGCCCCCGTTCGATCGCGTCGCCATGGACGGCATCGCCCTCGACAGCTCTGCGGTCCGCGCCGGCCTCACCCGCCTGCGCGTGCAGGCCATGCAGCCGGCCGGCGATCCGCCGCTGACCCTCGCCAACGGCCAGCACTGCATCGAGATCATGACCGGTGCCATGCTGCCGACCGGCTGCGACGCGGTGATCCCCTACGAACAGGTCAGCCTGGCCGACGAATTCGCCCAACTGCCCGCGGGCTCGCGTGCCGAGCCCTGGCAGAACGTGCACCGGCGCGGCGCCGATTCGCGCCAGGGCGAGCTGCTGCTGGAGAGCGGTGCCCGGCTGGGCGCCCCCGAGATCGCGATCGCGGCGAGCGCCGGCATGGCGCGGATCCGCGTCGCGGCGCAACCGACGATCGTGGTCGTCTCGACGGGCAACGAGCTGGTCGAGCCCGGCGAACCGCTGCTCGACCACCAGGTCCGCCGCTCGAACGCCTACGGTGTGGTGGCGGCGCTGCGCCAGCGCGGTTTCCTGCGCGTGGCCGACGATCACCTGGCCGACGACCTCGAGTCGCTGACCCAGCGCCTGCGCGTGCACCTCGACACGCATGACGTGGTGATCCTGTCGGGCGGCGTGTCGATGGGCCGGCTCGACCTGGTGCCACGGGCCCTGCGCAGCCTCGGCGTGCGCGAGGTGTTCCACAAGATCGCCCAGAAGCCGGGCAAGCCGATGTGGTTCGGCATCGGCCCCAACGGCACCGCGGTCTTCGGCCTGCCGGGGAATCCGGTCTCGACACTGGTGTGCCTCGCGCGCTACGTCGCGCCCTCGCTCGACGCCGCCATGGGCCGGCAGCCCGCCGACGCACCGTCAAGGCTCGCCCTCGCCGCACCGATCGAGATCAAGGGCAGCCTCGCCTCGTTCGTCCCGGTTCGACTCACCCAGGACGAGTGGGGGCGCAACTGGGCGGAGCCGCGCCAGACCAACGGGTCCGGCGACTTCACCGCGCTGCGCGGCACCGAGGGCTTCATCGAGCTGCCGCCCGGGCCGAACACCTATCCCAAGGGCTTCATCGCCCGGTTCTACCGCTGGTAACCGCCATGCAGGATCCCGGTGCCACGCTCGTCCCCCTCGTCGCGCGACGCCGCGAGACCCGTGACGGGCTCGGTCGCCCGCTGCGCGACCTGCGCATCTCGGTCATGGACCGCTGCAACTTCCGCTGCCCCTACTGCATGCCGAAGGAGACCTTCCACGACGGCTACCGCTTCCTGAAGTCCACGGAGCGGCTGTCGTTCGAGGAGATCGCGCGGCTGGTACGGGTGGCGGTCCCGCTGGGGGTGCGCAAGCTGCGGATCACCGGGGGCGAGCCGCTGCTGCGCCCCAACCTGCCGGACCTGATCGGCGACCTGACCACGATCCCGGGGATCGAGGACGTTGCGCTGACCACCAACGGCGTGCTGCTCGCCAAGCACGCCACCGAGCTGCGCGCCGCGGGGCTGTCCCGGGTCACCGTCAGCCTCGACAGCCTCGACCCGGCGGTGTTCGCGCGCATGAGCGGCGGGTTCGGCGGCGTCGAGCAGGTCCTCGAGGGCATCGAGGCGGCGCTGCGCGCCGGCCTGGCGCCCATCAAGGTCAACGCGGTGATCCAGCGCGGCGTCAACGACCACACGGCCCTCGACCTGGTCGAACGCTTCCGTGGCACCGGCGTGATCGTGCGCTTCATCGAATACATGGACGTCGGCACCCGCAATGACTGGCGGCCGGACCTCGTGGTGCCGTCGGCCGAGCTGGCGGCGCGCGTGCACGCGCGCTGGCCGCTCGTGCCGCTCGATCGCCACTACCGCGGCGAGGTGGCCGAGCGCCACGCCTTCGCCGACGGCAGCGGCGAAGTGGGTTTCATCTCCTCGGTCAGCCAGCCCTTCTGCGGCGACTGCTCGCGGGCGCGGCTGTCGTCGGACGGCTCCATCTTCACCTGCCTGTTCGCCACGCAGGGCGCCGACCTGCGCGGTCCGCTGCGCGCCGGCGCCAGCGACGAGGAACTCGGGGAACTCCTGCGCGCGATCTGGTCGAAGCGGATGGACCGCTACAGCGAGCTGCGCGCCGAGCTGCGCCGCCGCGGCGGCGACAAGGTCGAGATGTACTTCATCGGCGGGTGACCATGGCCAGCAAGGTGAAACTCGCCAATTCCAGCGGCCTCACGCACCTCGACGCCGGCAACCGGCCGGCGATGGTCGACGTCGGCGGCAAGGCCGCGACCGACCGCGAAGCCGTGGCCGAGGCACGCGTGAAGCTGCCGGCCGCCGTCGCGCGCGCGCTGGCCGCCAGCGGCCACCGCACGAAGAAGGGCCCGGTGTTCGACACTGCGATCATCGCGGGGGTCCAGGCGGTCAAGCGAACCCACGAGCTGATCCCCTTCTGCCACCCGCTGCCGATCGACCACATCGACATCGACATCGACTCCCGTCGCGGCGGCACCGTGATCATTCGCTGCACGGTGCGCGTACACCACCGCACCGGCGTCGAGATGGAGGCACTGACCGGCGCCACCGCGGCGGCGCTGACGATCTACGACATGTGCAAGGCGCTGTCGCACGACATCGTCATCGAGCAGGTGCGCCTGCTCGAGAAGCGCGGCGGCAAGCGGGACTTCCGGCGATGAGCGCGCCGGTGCTCGGCCTGGTGCTCGCCGGAGGGCGCAGCACGCGCATGCGTCGCGACAAGGCCGCGCTCGAATACCACGGCCGCAGCCAGCTCGCGCAGGCCTTCGACACGCTGTCGCACGTGGTCGGCGAAGCCTTCGTCTCGGTGCGACCCGACCAGGCCGATGAGCCGACGCGACGCGCCTACCCCCAGGTCGTCGACCTGCCGGGCACGCCGCCCGGCCCGTTGGCCGGGATCCTCTCGGCGATGGCGTCCAGGCCCGATGCGGCCTGGCTGGTGCTGGCCTGCGACCTGCCCTGGCTCGACGAGCGGACGCTGCGCGCCCTGCTCGCGGCCCGCGACCCTTCCGCGGTGGCCACCGCGTTCCGCTCCGCGCACGACGGCCTGCCAGAGCCGCTCTGCGCGGTCTGGGAACCCTCCAGCGCCGCAGCGCTGCGGGCCTTCGCGGCCACCGGCCGCAACTGTCCGCGCAAGTTCCTGATCGAGGCCGGCGCGCCGCTGGTCGCGCCGCCCTCGCCCCGTGCCCTCGACAACGTCAACTCCACCGACGAATACTGGAACGCCATGGCCGAGCTCGACCCCGCCACCGCCGCCACCCCGCGCCGCATCCGCGTGCAGTACTTCGCGCTGCTGCGCGAACAGGCCGGCCGCAGCGAAGAAACGATCGACACCGCCGCGCGCTCGCCGCGCGAACTCTACGAGGAACTGCGCCAGCGCCACCCCTTCACGCTCGGCCCGGAGTCGCTGCGCGTGGCCGTCAACGCCGAGTTCGGCGACTGGTCACAGCCGCTGTCGGCGGGCGACGCGGTGGTCTTCATCCCGCCGGTCGCAGGCGGCTGAGGCGCAGCATGGGCCGGTTCTCGTTCAGCGCCACCGCGGTCGACGTGCCCGCCATGCAGCGCACGCTGGTCGACCCGAGCTGCGGCGGCTATGCCGCCTTCGAAGGCTGGGTGCGAAACCACAACGAAGGCCTCGCCGTCACGCGGCTCGAATACGAGGCCTTCGAGCAGCTCGCCGTGCGCGAGGGCGAACGCATCATCGACGAGGCCTGCGCGAAGTTCGGCGTGGAGAACGCCAGCTGCGTGCATCGCGTCGGCGAGCTCGCGATCGGCGACCTGGCCGTCTGGGTCGGCGTCAGCGCCCGCCACCGCGACGAGGCCTTCCGGGCGTGCCGCTACATCATCGACGAGGTCAAGCACCGCGTCCCGATCTGGAAGAAAGAGCACTACGTCAACGGCGACTCGGGCTGGGTCAACTGCGAGCGCTGCGCGACGGCGCCGAGCTCGCAGGCCGTTCACGGGCACGGGCACGAGCACCACGGCCACGGCCATCAGCATCAACATCACCACGGGCACGAGCACGGGCCGCAGCCCGCGCCCGCCGCCGCGCCGCAGCCCGACTACTCCCGGCAGATGGCCCTGCGCGAGGTCGGTGCCGCCGGCCAGGCGAAGCTGCGTGCCGCCACCGTCGCCGTGGTCGGCGCGGGCGGGCTCGGCGTGCCGGTGCTGCAATACCTGGCTGGCGCAGGTGTCGGTCGCCTCATCATCATCGACGGCGACCGCCTGGAGCCCTCCAACCTGCACCGCCAGACCCTCTACGCGTTCGCCGACTGTGGCCAGCCGAAGGCCGAGCTCGCCGCCGCGCGCGTGCGTGCGCTGAACCCGACGGTCGAGGCGATCGCCCACACGCAGCGGCTCGATGCCGCCAACGGCCGCGCGCTGCTCGAGGGCGCGAACCTCGTGGTCGACTGCACCGACAACTTCTCCACCAAGTTCCTGCTGAACGACCTTGCGCAGCAGCTGCGCGTGCCGGCGGTGCTGGCCAGCGTCTACCAGTACGAGGGGCAGCTGCAGGTGCTGCGGCCCGACCGCGACGGCGCCTGCCTGCGCTGCGTGTGGCCCGAGGCCACCCGCGATGGGCTCGTCGGCAACTGTGCCGAGGCCGGCGTGCTCGGCCCGGTGCCCGGCGTGTTTGGCGCGCTGCAGGCGCTCGAGGCCATGAAGGTGCTGCTCGACCTGCCCGGGCAGCTCGGCGACGAGCTGCTGGTGTTCGACCTCACCACCCTCTCGACCTCGCGCGTGCGCACGCGCCGCAGCGCGCAGTGCCCGCCCGGGCTTTGCGCGCGCGCCGCGCAGGACCTCGCCGCCGCGTCGGCGGCACTCGCGCGTGACGCCGCGCTGCCCGCAGCCGCGCTGGAGCTCGAGTTCGAGGACCTCGACCAGGCCGCGGGGCTCGGCTACGTGATCATCGACATCCGCGAGCCCGCTGAGCTGCGTGCGCAGCCCATACCCTCACGCGAAGCGCGCCACGTGCCGCTCGCCGAGCTGCTGGCCGGCAGCAACCTGCCCGCCGATGCCCGCTACCTGCTGGTCTGCGCTCGCGGTGCCCGTAGCCTCTCCGCGGCCCGCGCGCTGCGCGAGCGCGGCATCTGCGAGGTGTACTCGCTGCGCGGGGGCGTCGCAGCGCGGGTCTAGCGCTCGGGCCTGTCGCCCCCGCCGGGATGCGACTTACCTGGACGATTTGCCCGGCTGCACCCGCGGCCAGATGTACAGGTCACCCGTCGGGTTGCCGAAGAGCAGCTTGCCGTCGAGGTCGTAGCCCCGCTCCAGCTGGCCGATGAAGCCGGCCGTGATCCGCGTGCGGCCCTCGATCCGGCGCCGGTCGCCGCGCTTGCCGGTGATGATGCAGGTCGCAGGATCCACGACGCCCTGATAACCGTCGGCCGTGCGACTCCAGCGCGTCTCGCAGCCCGCCGCCAGCGCGGGCTGCACCTGCAGGCCCTTCCGCGCCCACAGGCCGGGATCGTCGACCAGGCCTGCGGCGGCCGCGCGATCCGCAAACGAGAAGGACTGCATCACCAGTGCTGCGCCGGGGCGCGTGTCGAAGAGATACAGGCTTTGCCGGTACAGCTCGCCATCCACCTTGTCGTGGCGCATCTCCGCATACAGGGCGAGCGTATCGGGCGACTGCGCCTCGATGCGCCGGACACGCATGTAGATCGGCCGCTCGGCCCGCGCACCGCCCTCCGCCGACGACAGGTAGTCGCCGACCAGCAACCGGACGAGCGCTTCCTGCTCCGTTGCGGCGCCATGCCGCACGGGCGCACACCCGGTCAGAACGACAGCAAGCAGGATCGCGAGGAGGTGACGCACGCAGCCCCCGGTGCATAGTCATGGCATGGTCCGATTCGAACCCAACACCGCGCGGCGATCAAGAGAATGCCCAAGCCGCGGCGTTGACCGCGGGGCATCACGGCCCTAACGTTGATGGAACATCGACGCCATGCCCACCCCGCCACCATGCAAAAGCCACGCTCGCTCGCCTACGCCCTCGTCGCGACCGGTGTACTGTCGGCCACGGCGATGGCGCAGGCACCCTCCACTGCGGACTTCATGCGCACGCTGGAGCAGAGCCTGCTGAAGCTCAAGCCGATGGGAATGAGCGAGCGCCAGGTGCTGTTCAGCAACGTCCGGCAGGGCCGCTCCAGCGGCGGCTCGTACCCTTTCCAGGCCGACGTCTTGATCCGCGACTACGGCTCCGGGTACCCGCCTAACGGTTACTACGGCGAGACCTGCATCGGCCGGTTGCCGGCGGCACGCTTCAACATGGTCCGCGACGACTTCGGGGGCTGGGTCGCCCAGGGCGCGCTCACGCCGAACGACCGCCAGTGCAGCCGGAATCCAGCACAGGGCGTGAGCGCCGTGCCCCTGGCAAGCCTCGCGGGTGCTGCCGCGTCGCCGGGCGCGTCGTCGGGCTCGTCGACGGCAGCGCAGCGGTCGCCTGCCGCGGCGACCACCGCAGCGCCCACTCCCCCCTCTTCATCGTCGGCGCGGGAACCGGCCAACGCCGCGTCGCTGCGAACCGGCGAATACGCCTGCTACGGCCGTGGCGGCATGCTGATGGCCGGCATGGGTTTCAGGCTGGCGGCGGGTGGGCGCTACACGGACATCGACGGCCAGCGCGCAGGCCGCTACACGCTCGATCCGGCCAGGGGAACCGTGAGTTTTTCGGGCGGGCACCTCGGCGGCCAGACCGCGACGCTCTCGGGCGGCGCTTCGGCGATCCGTTTCAGCAACATGGTGAGCTGCGAACCCTGGGGCCGCGGGGGCTGAATCGCCCGGCTACCGCCGCGATCAACTGGTCGATGCGCGCGTTCTGTTCCGCGCTCGGCACCGCTGCATCGACGAAACCCTTGCGCACCCTCACGGACCTCCCGATGAACTCGACGTCCAGCACCCGGACCGCCTCGGGAGCGAGGGCGGCGAACCTCCCGCGAATGGTTTCGAGCGGGGCGTAGCGGTCCTCGTTCGTTCGCTGGTTCTCGGCAACGATCCGGGCCCGCTCTTCCTCGACCTCGAGCCTCGGGCGGGGCAACGCGGAGGGGTCCCGGATGCTCTCGGCGGTCCAGGCGCGCAGGTCAGGTGCCCTCGACCACACCAGCCTCCCGGTGTAGACACCCGTGGGGATCTTCACCTCCTTGCAGCCGTCTCCACACCACACCGGCACGCCATAAGTCGTGTATTCCCGGGACTCCCCGACGAGGTCACCGTTGCCGTTCAGCGTGAGCCGGATCGGATTGCCGGAGGGGCACTGGATCAGCAGCGCATACCACTGCTGATATCGCTGCGCCTGGTACTCGTGCAGCACCCGGATCTCGCGCCTGACCGCATCGTCGGTGAGCGGAAAACGGAAGCTGACATCGCCCGCAGGGTCGGTGGTGATGAACACTCCGGTGACCGAGTCGAGCCCCACCCACGACCCTTCGCGGAAGGGCAGCTCCTTGGATAGCGGCCGCTGAGGTCCGGGCAGCCACGCGTGTCCGCCACCGGCGGCTTGGGCGGCTCAGGCTCCGGCGCCGTGTTACGCGGGATCCCCATGACGCCCCTCCCGGGCGGCGGGATGCCGCCGAACCGCCTTCAACCCCTGACCTGCCCGCTCCCCCGAACCACGTACTTGTAGCTCGTGAGTTGCTCGACGCCGACGGGACCACGGGCATGGAAGCGGTCGGTGGAGATGCCGATCTCGGCGCCCATGCCGAACTCGCCGCCGTCGGCGAACTGCGTGGAGGCGTTGTGCAGCACGATCGCGCTGTCGACGCCCTCGAGAAAGCGCTGCGCCGTCGCATCGTTCGCGGTCACGATCGACTCGGTGTGCGCAGAGCCGTATTTCGCGATGTGCGCGATCGCCGCGTCGACGCCGTCTACCACGCGCACGGCGATGATGGAGTCCAGGTACTCGGTAAGCCAGTCGTCCTCGGTGGCGGCCCGCACACGCGAGTCGGCCGCGCGCACGACCTCGTCGCCGCGGATCTCGCAGCCCGCATCGAGCAGGTCGCGCAGGATCGGACCGAGGTGCGTCGCCACGGCAGCGCGATCGACCAGCAGCGTCTCGGCCGCGCCGCAGATGCCGGTGCGGCGCAGCTTGGCGTTGTGCACGATCGCGATCGCCATGTCGAGGTCGGCGTCGCGGTCGACGTAGACGTGGCAGTTGCCCTCGAGATGGCCGATCACCGGCACGCGCGCCTCGTCCTGCACGCGCTTGACGAGGCTCTTGCCGCCGCGCGGCACCACCACGTCGAGATAATCCGTCATGCCCGCGAGCATGTAGCCGACGGCCTCGCGATCGGTCACCGGGACGAGCTGGATGCATTCCGCCGGCAGGCCGGCCTCGCGAAGACCCTCGACGAGGCAGGCGTGGATCGCGCGGCTCGAGTGCTGGCTCTCGGAGCCGCCACGCAGGATCACCGGGTTGCCCGACTTCAGGCACAGCGCGCCGGCGTCGGCGGTCACGTTGGGACGGCTCTCGTAGATGATGCCGATCACGCCGAGCGGCACGCGCACGCGCTGGATCACGAGGCCGTTCGGCCGCGCCCACTCGGCCGCGACCGTGCCGACGGGATCGGGCAGCCCGGCGATCTCCTCGACGCCGCGGGCGATGCCCTCGATGCGCGCCGCATCGAGCTTCAGCCGATCGAGCATCGCGCCGGAAAGCCCGCGACGCTGGCCACCCGCCATGTCGAGCTGGTTGGCCTCCAGGATCGCGGGCACGGAACGCCGCAGCGCAGCCGCCGCGGCGCGCAGCGCCGCGGACTTGCGCTCGGCCCCGGCGGCGGCGAGCACGGGCTGCACGGCGACCGCGGCCGCCCCCAGCCGCGTCATCAGCGTGCCGATGGCGTCCGGACCCGCCGCGCCGCCTGTCGCGTCTCCAGCCTTGTTGCTCACTGCATCACCAGGTCGTCACGGTGGATGATCTCGTCACGGCCGCGGAAGCCCAGCAGCCCCTCGATCTCGGCGCTGCGCCGGCCGAGGATGCGCGCGGCGTCCTGGTCGGAGTAGGCCGAAATGCCCCGCGCAACCTCGCGGCCGTCGGGCGTGACCACGCTGACCGTATCGCCCCGGTCGAAGCGCCCCGAGATCGCGGTGACCCCTGCAGGCAGCAGGCTCTTGCCCTGGCGCAGCGCGCGGCGCGCACCCTCGTCGACCACCAGCGAGCCGGCCGGCCGCAACGTGCCCGCGATCCATTGCTTGCGGGCGGCCACCGGCGTTTCGCTGGGCAGGAACCAGGTGCAGCGCGCACCCTGCTCGATGCGCCGAACCGGATGGCGGTGCGCGCCTGCGGCGATCACCATGTGGCAGCCGGCAGCGACCGCGATGCGCGCCGCCATGATCTTGGTCGCCATGCCGCCGCGGCCGACGTCAGACGCCGACCCGCCGGCCATGCCCTGGATCGCGGGCGTGATCTCGCGCACCACCGGGATGAACTCGGCCTCGGGGTCCTTGTTAGGGTCGACCGTATACAGGCCGTCGATGTCCGAGAGCAGCACCAGGCAGTCGGCACTGATCATCTGCGCCACACGCGCGGCAAGCCGGTCGTTGTCGCCGTAGCGGATCTCGGCGGTGGCGACCGTGTCGTTCTCGTTGATGACGGGCACGGCGCCACGCGCGAGCAGCTCCGACAGCGTGGCGCGCGCGTTGAGGTATCGGCGACGCTGTTCGCTGTCCTCGAGGGTCAGCAGCACCTGGGCCACCGGGATCTCCTGCTCCTCGAGCAGGTCCTTGTAGGCGTGCGCAAGCCGGATCTGCCCGACCGCCGCCGCGGCCTGGCTTTCCTCGAGCCGCAGCGGCCCCTTGGGAAGGCCCAGATGGCGGCGACCGAGGGCAATCGCACCCGAGGACACCAGCACCACCTCGCGACCTGCACGCCGCAGCCGGACGATGTCCTGCACCAGCGTCTCGAGCCAGGCCCGGTTGAGCCGGCCGGTGGCGCCGTCGACCAGCAGCGCCGAGCCCACCTTGACGACGATGCGGCGGGCGCTCGAGAGCGGCGAGGCGGGAGGTTGGGCGGCGCTGCGGGACGGCATGGTCGGAAGCGGAAAATCGTGCGGCGAACTATAGTTCACGGCGAGGCGCGACGGCGAGACTTCCCGTTTGCCTGGGCTGCCTTGGCACCATTAAGATTTGCGTACCGGCATCGCCGGTTCCCTGAGGTATCGAGCGTGAGCAGAGACAACGAACCCGTCGTCGGGCAGTGGTACGAGGATCTCGAGGACGAGGACAGCTTCCGCGTCCTGTCGGTCGATGAGGATGCCGAGCTCATCGAGATCGAGTACCTCGACGGCGACATCGACGAGATCGACCTCGAGACCTGGCAGGAGCTTGACCTCGAGCTGACCGACGAGCCCGAGGGCTGGTCGGACGAGGACGAGGATGACGATCAGGATGAGGACGACGACGACGAGGATGACGACGACGACGACTGGGACGACGACGACGAGGACGAGGACTGGGACGAGGACGACGATCGCTAGTCCCGGCTCGTGAACGGCGCGCCCGACAGCTGGCACCACGAGAAGGAATCCTCCTGGCTCTACCGCCGCGTCGCGGAATGCGAGCCTGACCCCGCCAAGGCGAGGTTGTTCCTGGCACTCGCGGAGGCGGCCGAGGAGCAGGCCGGGCGCTGGCAGGCCACCCAGCCCGGCCGTCGGCGGGATTTCCGCCCCTCCACCCGCGCCCGCGTCGTCGCGGCACTGCTGCGCCGTGCCAGCCCCCGCGCCCTGCGGCACGTGCTGGCCGCAATGAAGTTGCGCGGCCTCTCGGTCTATACCGCCGCCGCCGCCCCGGGGCACGCAATGCCGACCTCGGTCTCTCAGGTCGGCCAGCGGCACCGCGGCGTGTCCGGCGGCAACCTGCGGGCCACGGTGTTCGGCGTCAATGACGGCCTCGTGTCCAACGCTGCCCTGGTCATGGGGGTCGCGGGCGCGGGTGCCGGGGCGTCCACGGTGCTGATGACGGGCGTCGCCGGCCTGCTGGCCGGCGCGCTGTCGATGGCCGCCGGCGAGTTTGTCTCCGTGCGATCCCAGCGCGAGATGTTCGAGTACCAGATCGCGCTCGAGCGCAAGGAGCTCGCTGAATACCCCGACGAGGAAGCCGAGGAGCTGGCCCTGATCTACCAGGCGCGCGGCCTGGAGCTGGAGCAGGCACGGGCGCTGGCCCGGACGCTGTTCGCCTCACCGGAGCAGGCGCTCGACGTGCTGGCCCGCGAGGAGCTCGGCCTCAACCCCGATGACCTCGGCTCCCCCTGGGGCGCCGCCGGCTCGTCGTTCGCGGCCTTTGCCGTCGGTGCGGTGCTGCCGCTGCTGCCTTTCATCGCGGGCCTGGCGGGCCCCACCGCACTCGGCGTCACGATCGGCGTCACCGTGGTCGCCTTGGCGGCGGTCGGCTCCGCGATCAGCCTGTTCACGGGCCGGGGTGCCTGGACCGGCGCGCTGCGCATGGTGCTGATCGGCGGTGGCGCCGGCCTCGTCTCCTGGCTGGTGGGCCGCCTGCTCGGCGTTACCCTCGGCTGAGCGGCGCGCACCAACCGCGCTGCGGGCCGCCCCGGGAGTCGCCCGCCGGGCCGCGCAAAACCCTGTGATACCTTGCCCGCGGTATCCAGGAGAGATCGAGATGAACCTGTCGTTGCTGCTCTGGGGCATCCCCCAGGCCATGCGGGCCGCCGCAAAGGTCTACCCGGCCTACGCCGACCGCCTGAAGGAACGCAACCTGATTGCGCAGTTCCGCCTTCGGGACCGGCCCGAGGGGCGCTGGATCCAGCTCGACGGCGGCAAGGTGCGCACCGGCAAGGGCCTGCACTCCCAGCCCGACCTGACGATCCATTTCAAGAACCGCGAGATCGCCGAGGGCTTCCTGACGCCGCCGTTCGACATGCTCGAACGCATCGACGCGGCGAAGAACTTCAAGATCGGCCTCGACGGCCCCGACGAGCTCGCCGTCTGGTTCATGCAGACCCTGGCGCGCCTCGAGACCGTGACGTGGAAGTCAGGCACGGACATGGGCGACGGCGTCACCCGCTATACCAACGGCACCAACAGTGGGCCAATCTTCGTCTATGTGAAGGATGGCAAGATCCTGCGCACGACGCCGATCGACTTCGACGCCGACGACGCGGCCTCGTGGTCGATCGAGGCGCGCGGCAAGACCTTCAGGCCAAGCCGCCGCACGACCGTCGCGACCCACGGCCTGTGCCTGAAGTCGATGGTCTACTCGAAGAACCGCATCCTGCATCCGATGAAGCGCGTCGACTTCGACCCCGACGGCGAGCGCAACATCCAGAACCGCGGCAAGTCGAAGTTCGTCCGGATCAGCTGGGAAGAAGCGCTGGAGATCGTCAGCAAGGAGATCAAGCGCGCCAAGGCCGTGGGCCCCGGGGCGATCTGCGTCGCCAACGGTTCGCACCACCAGTGGGGCAACCTCGGCCATTACCTGAGCGCCTTCAACCGCTTCTGGAACCTGATCGGCGTCACCAAGCTCGTGCACACGCCCGACAGCTGGGAAGGCTGGTTCTGGGGTGCCATGCACCACTGGGGCAACAGCCTGCGGCTCGGCTGCCCGGAGTTCTACGGCACGGTCGAGGACTGCCTCAAGGAAGCCGAGCTGATGGTGTTCTGGTCGAGCGACCCGGATGCGACGTACGGCTTCGACGGCACCGAGCGCCGCGAGTGGGCGAAGCAGCTCGGCATCAAGATGGTGCACATCGACCCGTACCTCAACCACACTGCCGCGCACCTCGGCGGCAAGTGGATCTCGCCGAAGCCCGGCACCGATCCGGCGATGGCGCAGGCCCTCTGCCACGTCTGGATCACCGAGGGGCTCTACGACAAGACCTTCGTCGAGGAGCGCTGCACCGGCTTCGACGAGTGGAAGGCCTACATCCTGGGCGAGACCGACGGCGTGCCAAAGACGCCCGAGTGGCAGGAGAAGGAAACCGGCGTGCCGGCCCGCGACGTGCGCGCGCTCGCGCGCGAGTGGGGCACCAAGAAGACCTACCTGGGCGCCGGCGGCTGGGGCGTCGGGCTCGGCGGCGCGGGCCGCAGCCCGATGGGCATCCAGTGGGCGCGCATGATGACCATCCTCGGCGCCATGCAGGGCTACGGCCGGCCGGGCTCGAACTTCGGCAACCTGCAGTTCGGGGCGCCGCTCGACTTCAACTTCTACTTCCCGGGCTACGGCGAAGGCAGCTTCTCCGGCGAGACGGTCGCGAGCGCCAACACCGCGAACAACTACCAGCGGATGCCGCACATCCTGACGATGAGCTCGGTGCGCCAGGCGATCCCCCGCATGTGGTTCCCCGAGGCCATCACCCAGGGCAAGGCGATGGGCTACCTGACCGACGTCGCTTCGATCCAGGGCCAGTTCTTCCCCTTCGGCTACCCCTCGCCGGGCCACGTACGCGTCGAGATGCTCTACAAGTACGGCAGCTCCTCGCTGGGCACGCAGGTCGGCTCCAACCGCTGGATCAAGGCCTACCAGCACGAGAGCCTCAAGTTCGTCGTGAACCAGTCGGTCTGGTGGGAAGGCGAGACGCCCTTCGCGGACGTGATCCTGCCCGCCTGCACCGTGTTCGAGCGCTGGGACATCGGCGAGTGGTACAACGTGGGCGCAGGGTACGTGCACCACATGTACTCGATGAACAACCACCGCGTGATTGCCCTGCAGCACAAGGCCATCGAGCCGCTGGGCGAATCGAAGTCCGACTACGACATCTTCCTGGCGATCGCCGAGAAGCTCGACCTCGGGTCGGTGTACTCGGAGGGCGGCACCTCCGAATACGACTGGTGCAAGCGCGTGTTCGACTCCTCCGACATGGCGAAGCACATCAGCTGGCGGCAGTTCCTGAAGAAGGGCTACTACGTCGTGCCGCCCGACCCGGAGACCGCCCGCGCGCCCACCGCCAACCGCTGGTTCTACGAGGGGCGCAAGAAGGACACGCCAGAGCCCTACCCCCTGCCCTCCGATTATGTGAACGGCTACGGCAAGGGCCTGCAGACGCCATCGGGGAAGTTCGAGTTCGTCGCCAGCACGCTGAAGCGGATCGACGACCCCGACCGGCCACCGCTCAACCAGTACATGCCCGTCTACGAGGACGGGCGCCGCGAGCCGCAGCTCGCCGAATTCCCGCTGCAGCTGCTGTCGCCGCACTCACGCTATCCGTTCCACCTCATGGGCGACGACGAGGGCTGCAGCGTCCGCGACATCCGCGAGCACCGCGTACTCAAGGACGGCCATTACTACCTCGTCGCCCGCATCAACCGCGAGGACGCCGAGGCGCGCGGCATCCGCGATGACGACCTGATCCGGCTCTGGAACCACCGCGGCTCGGTGGTCTGCGCGGCCCAGGTCACCGACCGGCTGCGCCCCGGGGTGATCTCGGCCTCGACCGCCTCGGCGGAATACCGGCCCGCGGGCGAGCCGGGCAGGTCCACGGATCTCGGTGGTTGCATTAACATGCTGAACCCGAGCAAGGCGATTGCGAAAAAGACCCACGGCATCCGGCCCAACACCACCCTGATCCAGGTGGAGAAGTGGACCGGCGTGGATACCTGGCAGCCCGTTGCGGAGAGCGCCTGATGGCCGCGAAATGGAACCTGATCGTCGACGTCGACCGCTGTGACAACTGCCGCGCATGCTTCATCGCGGTCAAGGACGAGCACGCCGGGAACGACTTCCCCGGCTACGCGGCCGCCCAGCCCGCCCAGGGCCACAACTGGCTCGAGATCCAGCGCAAGGAACGCGGCACCTACCCGCAGGTGGAAGCCCACTTCCTGCCGGTGATGTGCAATCACTGCGACGACGCGCCCTGCATGAAGGCCGCGCGCGACGGCGCCGTGCGCAAGCGCGACGATGGCATCGTGATCATCGACCCCGAGAAGGCCAAGGGTCAGCGGCAGATCGTCGATGCCTGCCCCTACGGCGCGGTGTGGTGGAACGAGGAAAAGCAGCTGCCCCAGCACTGGATCTTCGACGCCCACCTGCTCGACCAGGGCTGGACCAAGACCCGGGCCGAGCAGTGCTGCCCGACCGACACCTTCCGCTCGGTCAAGGTCGAGGACGCCGAGATGCAGCGGATCAAGGCCGCCGAGGGTCTCGAGGTGCTGAAGCCGGAACTCGGCACCGGGCCAAGGGTCTACTACAAGAACCTGCACCTGATCACCCACTGCTTCGTCGGCGGCACCGTGGTTGCCGACGTGGGTGGCGTGGAGGAATGCGCGGCGGGAATCGAGGTCGTGCTGAGCCAGGGCGGGCGCGAAGTCGGCCGGGCCACGACCGACACCTTCGGCGAGTTCAAGATCGACCGGCTGGAGCCGGGCAGCGGCCGCTACCAGCTGGCGGTGGCGGGAGCCGCCGCCGGGCAGGCCGGGCTGGAATTCGACCTCGGGGCGGAAAGCCTGTACCTGGGCGTGCTCAAGCTCGCGCGGGCCAGCCGGGCCGCCTGACCCCCCGGATCGGCCGCCACTGGCGTCCCGGCCTTGATTCGGGGCCGGGCGTCACTATATTGGTCGGCGTGGGCCAAACGGAACCTGGCCCCTTCACAACCCGGAGCAATTGACTGCCATGAAGCGCATCTTCCTGTTCCTCGTCACCAACCTCGCCGTGCTGGTGGTCATCTCGGCGGTGGCCCGCCTCCTCGGCATCGACCTCTACGTCGCCTCCCAGGGCGGCAGCATGACCGGGCTGCTGGCCTTCGCGGCGCTGTTCGGCTTCGGCGGCGCGATCATCTCCTTGCTGATGTCGAAGTGGAGCGCCAAGCGGATGATGGGCGTCCGCGTCATCGACCAGCCGCAGAACGCCACCGAACAGTGGCTCGTCGACACCGTGCGTGCCCAGGCCAACCAGGCCGGCATCGGCATGCCTGAGGTCGGCATCTTCGACTCGCCGGACCCGAACGCCTTCGCCACCGGCGCAAACCGCAACGCTGCGCTCGTCGCGGTCAGCACCGGCCTGCTGCAGCGCATGAAGCGCGAGGAAGTCGAGGCCGTGCTGGGTCACGAGGTGGGCCACGTGGCCAACGGCGACATGGTCACGCTCACGCTGATCCAGGGCGTCGTGAACACCTTCGTGATCTTCCTGGCGCGCGTGGTCGGCGGTTTCATCGACAAGGCGGTCTTCAAGAACGAGGATGGCCGCGGCGTCGGCTACTTCGTCACCGTCATGGTCCTGGAGATCGTCTTCGGCATCCTCGCCAGCGTCATCGTCATGTGGTTCTCGCGGCAGCGCGAGTTCCGGGCCGACGCAGCCGGCGCCCGGCTGGCCGGGTCCCGCAACATGATCGGCGCCCTCGAGGCCCTCAAGCGTGCGCATGATCCGGAGCCCCTGCCGGAGAAGATGGCGGCCTTCGGCATCAACTCGGCCAGGCCGACCGGCCTCAAGAAGCTGTTCATGAGCCACCCGCCGCTCGACGAGCGCATCGAGGCCCTGCGTCGCGCCAGCGGCCTGGCCTGATCCGCAGGACGGGCCGCCCGAGGCCCGTACGGAGCGATGCAGACTCCTGCCGCCGGGGCATCCGCGAGGGTGTCCCGGCGGTGCCGTCTGGGCCGTCCAGCGGCGGCCCGCGCGGGCCCGATTTACATTGCGGCCTGCCTTTGGCAAGGTATTCGCGGTTGGGCGAAGGGGCCGTCTCAACCTTTTTCGAATCAAGGTGTTACAGCCACACAGCCCGAGGTCATTGATGCCGTCCGCGCCCGTCGACACCCCCGCCAACGCCCTGCTGCGTTTCGGCCGCGCTTTCCTGCGCTGGTTCGACACCGGCCCCGTCACGGCAAGCGCGCCGCCGGAAACCCTCGAAGACAAGGTCGAGTGGGCGCGCATCCTGCCGTTCATCGGCATGCACGTGGTCTGCCTGTTCGTGTTCGTCGTCGGCTGGAGCCCGGTGGCGGTCGGCGTGGCGGTCGCCGGCTACGTGCTGCGCATGTTCGCGATCACCGGCTTCTACCATCGCTACTTCTCCCACCGCTCGTTCAAGACCTCGCGCGCGGGCCAGTTCATCTTCGGCGTGCTCGGCGCGTCGGCGGTGCAGCGCGGCCCCATCTGGTGGGCGGCCCACCACCGGCACCACCACGCCTACTCCGACAAGCCCGAGGACGTGCACTCGCCCGTCCAGCAAAGCTTCCTGAAGTCGCACATGGGCTGGTTCCTGACGACCAAGGGCTTCACGCCCGACCTGCGCCGCGTCCGCGACCTGCTGCAGTTCCCGGAGCTGCGCTGGCTCGACCGCTTCGACATCCTCGTCCCTGTGGCGCTGGCAGTCGCCTTGTTCGGATTGGGCATGCTGCTGGAGCATGTCGCGCCCTCGCTGGGCACCAACGGCTGGCAGATGCTGGTGTGGGGCTTCTTCGTCTCGACGGTGGCCTGCTACCACGGCACCTACACGATCAACTCCCTCTCCCACGTCTTTGGCAGCCAGCGCTACCAGACCGGAGACGCCAGCCGCAACAACTGGCTGCTGGCACTGATCACCCTGGGCGAGGGCTGGCACAACAACCACCACCACTACCCCAGCTCGACCCGCCAGGGCTTCTACTGGTGGGAGATCGACATCACCTTCTACCTGCTCAAGCTGATGTCCTGGCTCGGCATCATCTGGGACCTCAAGCCGGTACCCGTCTCGGCGCGCGACCACTCGCCGCGCCGGATCCGTCGGCGGTCCTGAGCCTGGTCACGGCCCGCACCGGCCCCATGAGTCGCATCGCCGTCGTCGGCACCGGCATTGCCGGCATGACCGTGGCGCGCCGCCTGCACGACGCGGGCCATGACGTCGTCGCGTTCGAGGCCAACGACTACTACGGCGGCCACACGGCCACGGTCGATGTGCACCTGCGGGGTCGCGACTACGCGATCGACACCGGCTTCATCGTCTTCAACGACTGGACGTACCCGAACTTCATCGCGCTGCTCGACGAGATCGGCGCCGCGTGGCAGTGGTCCGACATGAGCTTCTCGCTGCGCTGCGAGCGCACGGGGCTCGAGTACAACGGCACCTCGGTCAACGCGCTGTTCGCGCAGCGCCGCAACCTGCTGAGGCCGTCGTTCCTGCGCATGATCGCCGACATCCTGCGCTTCAACGCCCGGTCGCGCGCGCTGCTCGGCCGCCCCGACGACGGGCTCACCCTCTCCGACTACCTGCGCGACGGCGGGTATTCCCAGGCCTTCATCGAACGCTACGTCGTGCCGATGGGCCGCGCGATCTGGTCGGCCACCGACGAGGCCATGCTGTCGTTCCCGGCGCGCTTCTTCGTCGACTTCTTCGACCGCCACGGCTTCCTGAACGTCAACGACCGCCCGGTGTGGCGCACCATCCGCGGCGGCTCGCGCGAGTACGCGCGCAAGCTGATGGCGCCGCTGGAGTCCGCGGGACGCATCCGGCTGCGCACGCCGGTGCGCAGCATCCGCCGGGACGACGCCGGCGTCTCGCTGCGCACGGGCGCGGGCGACGAGGCGCGATTCGACCACGTGTTCATCGCCTGCCACAGCGACCAGGCGCTCGCGATGCTCGAGGACCCCTCCCCCGCCGAACGCGAAGTGCTCGCGGTGTTCCCCTACCAGGAGAACCATGCGGTGCTGCACACCGACGCGTCGCTGCTGCCTCGCCGCCCGCTGGCGCGCGCCGCGTGGAACTACCACCTGCTCGACCGGCCGCAGCAGCGCGTGGCACTGACCTACGACATGAACGTTCTGCAGTCGATCGACTCGCGCGACCGCTTCCTCGTCACGCTGAACCGCGAGCCGGACATCGCGCCCGCGACGATCCTGGGCCGCTACACCTACCACCACCCTGTCTACACACCCGGAGCCGTGGCGGCGCAGGCGCGGCGCGCGGAGGTCAGCGGCCCGCGCCGCACCTACTACTGCGGCGCGTACTGGCGCTATGGCTTCCACGAGGACGGGGTCGTCAGCGCGATCTGGGCGCTCGCCGACTTCGCGGCCGCCACTGGTGCACCGACGCCGGCCGCCCCTCTGCTCGAGCCCACGCGGCGCAGCCTGCGATGAACAGCTGCCTCTACGTGGGCCACATCCGCCACCGGCGGTTCGCGCCCCGGCGCAACGATTTCCGATACCGGATCTTCCTCTGCTTCATCGACCTGGCCGAGTTGCCCGCGCTCTTCGACCGCCACTGGCTGTGGTCGGCACGCCGGCCGGCACCCGCGTGGTTCAGGCGGGCGGACTTCCACGGTGACCCGCAGGTGCCGCTCGACCAGGCGGTGCGCGACACCGTCGAGCGCGAGACGGGCGTGCGCCCCGCCGGTCCGATCCGCCTGCTCACGCACATCCGCTACTTCGGCTGGAACTTCAACCCGGTCAGTTTCTACTACGTCTACGATCCCTCGGGCGAACGCCTCGAGTCCGTGGTCGCGGAGATCACCAACACCCCTTGGGACGAGCGCCACGCCTACGTGCTGCGGGTCGACGCCGCCGAGCCCGCCGGCGCGCAGGTGCATCGCTGGCAGTTCGACAAGGTGTTCCACGTGTCGCCCTTCCTGCCGATGGACATGCGCTACGACTGGCGCTTCTCCGAGCCGGGGCAGGGCCTGGCCGTGCACATGGAGAACCGCCGCGGCGGGCAGGTCGAGTTCGACGCCACCCTGACGCTCCGCCGCGAGCCGATCACGGGCGCGTCGCTGGCACGCGCACTGGCGTGGTTCCCGCTCATGACCTTGCAGGTCTCGGCGCTGATCTACTGGCAAGCCCTGAAGCTGCTGCTCAAGCGCACCCCGTTCTTCACCCATCCGAAGAAACTCGCCACATGAACACAAGAAGCGAGACAGAGAAGCCCTCGATCATCCCGGCCGACGCCAACCTGCCGGACCGCGCCGACCCCTCGGCGCTGTCGCGGCTCGGGCGCCGCCTGCTGCTCGGGCAGCTCGCGCAGCTGCGCGACGGCGAACTGAGGATCGTCGAACCGGATGGCACCGAGCATCGCTTCGGCCGACGCACGTCGCGACTCGACGTGTCGGTGACGCTGCACGTCGACCACCCGCAGCTCTACGCGGACGCGGCGTTCGGTGGCACGGTCGGCGCGGGTGAGGCCTACATCCGCGGCCTGTGGCGCTGCGACGACCTCACCGGCCTCGTGCGGATCTTCGTTGCCAATCGCGAGCTGATGAACGGGATGGACAGCCGCTGGTCGCTGGTCAGTCGGCCGTTCCTCAGGATCTTCCACCTGCTGAACCGCAACAGCCGCCAGGGCAGCGCCCGCAACATCGCCGCCCACTACGACCTCGGCAACGAGCTCTACGGGCTGATGCTCGACCCGACCATGGCCTATTCCTGCGGGATCTTCGAACGCGAGGACGCCACGCTCGAGCAGGCCTCGCTCGCCAAGTTCGACGCCGTCTGCCGGAAGCTGGCGCTGCGCCCGGGCGAGCGCGTCGTCGAGATCGGCACCGGCTGGGGCGGCCTGGCGATCCATGCCGCCGCGCACTACGGCTGCCACGTCACGACCACGACGATCTCGCGCGAGCAGCACGACTACGCGAAGGAGAAGATCGCTCGCCTCGGGCTCGGCGACCGCATCACGCTGCTGCTGGAAGACTACCGTGACCTGAAGGGCCGGTTCGACAAGGCCATGTCGATCGAGATGATCGAGGCGGTCGGCGCGAACTACCTCGACACCTACCTGGCCAAGTGCTCGAGCCTGCTGGAGGACCACGGCGCGATGCTGCTGCAGGCGATCACGATCCAGGACCAGTACTACGACCAGGCGCGCAAGTCGGTCGACTACATCCAGCGGTTCATCTTCCCCGGCAGCTTCATCCCGAGCGTCGGCGTGATCGCCGGGTCCCTCGCGCGCGCGACGGACCTGAAGATCTTCCATCTCGAGGACATCGGCCCGCACTACGCCCGCACGCTGCGCACATGGCGGGAGAACTTCTTCGCCAACCTCGCGCAGGTGCGGCGGCTCGGCTACCCGGACAGCTTCGTGCGCCTCTGGGAGTACTACCTCTGCTATTGCGAGGGTGGCTTCGCGGAGCGCCAGCTCGGCGACGTGCAGCTGCTGCTCACCAAACCCGGCTGCCGGCGCGCACCGCTCGTCGCCACATGATGCCCGGCGGCCAGGGGCCCGTCGCGTCGCTGGCGGCCATGCTCGGCCCCGGCGTGGTGTCCACCGACCCCGCGGAGCTCGAGCCGCTGCTGGTCGACCACCGCGGGCTCTACCGCGGGCGCGCGCTTGCGCTCGCCACGCCGCGCAGCGTCGAGCAGGTTTCCCGGATCCTGTCGTGGTGCAATGCCATGCGCATCGGCGTCGTGCCGCAGGGCGGCAACACCGGCTATTGCGGCGGCGCCACGCCCGACGAATCAGGCACCCAGCTGCTGCTGTCGCTGCGGCGCCTGTCAGCGGTGCGATCCGTGGACCCCCTGAACTACTCGATGGTGGCCGAGGCCGGCTGCACGCTGGCCGCCGTGCAGGATGCCGCCGCGCAAGCCGGCCGCTTCTTCCCGCTGAGCCTCGGCTCGGAGGGCAGCTGCCAGATCGGCGGCAACCTCTCGACCAACGCGGGCGGCACCAACGTGCTGCGCTACGGCATGGCAAGGGAGCTGGTGCTCGGCCTCGAGGTGGTGCTGGCCGATGGGCGCGTGCTGTCGACGCTCGGCGCGCTACGCAAGGACAACACGGGCTACGACCTGCGCGGACTGTTCGTCGGCGCCGAGGGCACGCTCGGCGTCATCACCGCGGCCAGCCTGCGCCTGTTCCCGCCGCCCGCGGCGACCGCGACCGCGTTCGCCGCCGTGCCCGACTCGCAGGCCGCGGTGCAACTGCTGGCAGGCCTGCGGGCCGCGACCGGCGACCAGGTGAGCTCGTTCGAGCTCGTGCCCCGCGTCGGCATCGACCTCGTGCTGCGGCACATCCCGGGCACGCGCGACCCGCTGGGGGAGGCTTCCCCCTGGTACGTGCTGGCCGAGATCGCCTCCCCGCGCGTCGGGGAGGACGTCGACGGCCTGCTCGAGGGCAGCCTCGCGGCCGCGATGGAGGCGGGCCTGGTCACCGACGCGGCACTGGCACGCAGCGACGCCGACCGCCACGCCTTCTGGCGCATCCGCGAGTCGATCCCGGAGGCGCAGCGCCGCGACGGCGCGAGCCTCAAGCACGACGTGTCGGTGCCCGTGGCTGCGCTGCCGGAGTTCCTCCGGCGGGCGTCGGCCTGGGTCGCTGGCCACGTGCCGGAAGGGCTGCTGGTGGCCTACGGCCACGTCGGCGACGGCAACCTGCACTTCAACATCAACCAGGCGCCCGGTACCTCGCCCGCCGCGCTGAAGGCGCGCGAGGCTGCCATCCGGCGTGCCATCCACGACCTCGTGCGCGACTTCCACGGCAGCTTCAGCGCCGAGCACGGCATCGGGCGGCTGAAGGTGGGCGAACTGGCCCGCTACGCTCCTCCCGTGGAGCTCGAGCTCATGCGCGCCGTGAAGCGCGCGCTCGACCCGAACGGCATCATGAACCCCGGCAAGGTGCTCGCGAATGACTGAACCCGCCCTCGGCGCCCATGGGCCGCAAATGCTGCACGCGATGGTCGCGGTCTCGGACCTCGATCGCTCGATGGAGTTCTATTGCGCACTGCTCGGCATGCGCGAGATCCGCCGGATCGAGGTGCCCGAACGCGGACTGACGATGGTGTTCCTCGGCTATGCCGACGCGCCGGCCGGCGCCATGCAGCTCGAGCTCTGGCACGAACCTGCGGTTCCGCCAGCGACGCCGGCCGGCCACGCCAGCCATGTCGGCATCGGCGTGCGCGACCTGCCGGGCTGCGTCGCCGCGCTGGCGACGCGCGGCGTGCGCGTGCTGCGCGAGCCCGGCCCGATGCGGCCCGGGGGCCGTGCGATCGCCATCGTCTCGGATCCCGACGGCCACGAGGTCGAACTGCTCGCGACCGACTGAACGGCGCGATATAGTCGGGCAGACACGGAAGGACCCGACACCCGATGCAAACCGAAGACAACTGGCCACGGCCCGCCGTGGCCTGGTACATGGTGATCGTGCTGATGCTGGCCTACATCCTGTCGTTCATCGACCGGGTGATCCTCGGCCTGCTGGTCGGCCCCATCCGCGCCGACCTCGGCATCAGCGAGACGCAGATGAGCCTGCTCTACGGCTTCGTCTTCGCGTTCTTCTACACGGCGCTCGGGGTACCGATCGCCTGGGCCATCGACCGCTACAACCGCCGCAACATCATCGCCGCGGGCGTCGCGCTGTGGAGCGCCATGACGGCGCTGTGCGGCGTGGCTCGCGGGTTCGTCGAGCTCGCGCTCGCGCGCATCGGCGTAGCCGTCGGCGAGGCCGTGCTGTCGCCCGCCACCTACTCGATGGCCGGCGACAGCTTCCCCGAGAAGAAGCTTGGGCGCGCGCTGTCGGTCTACGTCATCGGCTTGCCGCTCGGGGTCGGGCTGGCGCTGATCATCGGCGGCATCGTCATCCAGTTCGTCTCCACCACGCCCGAGTACACCCTGCCGATCATCGGCACGATCCGCGCGTGGCAGCTCACCTTCCTGATCGTCGGCCTGCCGGGCATCGCGCTCGCGCTCTGGATCATGACCCTGCGCGAACCGGTGCGCCGCCGCCACCCGCAGTCCATCGAGAAGGCCTCGATCCCCGACACGGTGCGGTACCTCGCCTCGCGCTGGCGGCCCTACGCCGCGCTGATCCTCGGTTTCAGCGTGCTGGGCATGGTCATGAACGTGTTCCAGATCTGGGGCGTGCAGTACTTCGTGCGCGTGCTGCAGGTGCCGCTGTCGGAAGCGGGGCTGCGCGTGGGGCTGGCCATCGGCGTGTTCGGCACGGCGGGCGTCCTGGTGGGCGGCTGGCTCACCGACCGCTGGCGCGCGGCAGGCCGCGTCGACGCCGCCATGCGCGTCGGCCTCACGGCCGCGATCGGGCTCGTGCCATTCGCCGCGGGCTGCACCCTGCTGGGCGACCTCACCCTCTCGACGCTCGCCCTGCTGCCGATCGGCTTCTTCACCGCCTTCGCCTTCGGCGCGGGGGCCACGGGCGTCGTCGTGCTGACGCCGCCGCCGATGCGTGCGCAGGCGTCGGCCATCTACCTGCTGTTCGTCAACCTGATCGGCATCGGCCTCGCGCCTTACCTCACCGCCGTGCTCACCCAGTACGTGTTCGCCGACGACCTCGCCGTGGGCAAGAGCTCCGCGATCGTCGCCGGCGGGGCCGCGGTCGTGGCCGCGGCGCTGTTTGCCTGGGGGCTTCCGCACTTCCGGGCAGCGCTGACGGCAGCGGCCCCGGCGCGGGCCTGACGCGGGGCGCCGCGTGCCTGCCCGGCCGGCGCACTGCACCGGCGGACTTCACGAGGTCTGCGTCGGCGTTCCCGACCTCGACGCCGCGGTGGCGTACTTCGCCGCCTTCGGCTGCCGGCCCGAAGCGCGCGGTGAACTCGACGCCGCCGCCGCCCGCGCGCTCTATGGCGTGGATTCACCACTGCGATCGCTGCGACTGACCCACCTCGACGCCGATCACGGCCTCGTCCGGCTGATGCAGTGGGAGCGCCCGCGCAACGCGGGCCTCGGCATGGGCACGGACCTGCGCTGCGTGGGCTCGCGCTGGGGCGTGCGGCTCACGTCGAGCGTGATGAACCTCATGAACCACGCGCAGCGCGCCCGCGAGGCCGGCGACCCGATCGCCATCATCGAGCCGCTGCTCGCGGTGATCGGCGAAGTGAGCGGCGAGCAGGCCGCGCGTCCGTTCGTGGACCCGATCATCGGGGTCCGCGAGATGGTGATGATCCAGCCGCTGGCACGCCAGGTGTTCTTCGAGCGCTTCGGCTACGAGAGCCCCCTTTATGGGCGGATCGACGAGGGCAGCCTGCTGCGCACCAGCCAGCACACGCACTTCGGACTGATGATCGCCGACGACGACCCGCACGTGCTCGACTTCTATGAGGACGTGCTGGGCCTGCAGCGTATGCTCGACACCGGCACGCCCTACGAGGACGCCACCGGATCGCGCGCGATCTTCGGCCTGCAGGAGGGCGAAGGATTCCACATGGTCGATTTCGACGACCCCGCCTCGGAGCACCATCCCTCGCGCCGCCGCTCCGGCAAGCTCAAGTGCGTGCGATTCGCGGCCTCGGCACGCATCGAGCGCCGCCTGCACGAATCGCGTGCCGGCTGCCTCGGCTACAGCCTCTACACCTGGCGCGTCGCCGACATCGACTCGATGCACCGGCGCCTGGCGGCCGCCCGCGTGCAGGCCCTCAGCGACATCGTCACCGACGAATTTGGACGCCGGGCCCTGAGCTTCGACTCACCCGACGGCTACCAGTGGAACCTGGTGGCCCGCTGATCATTGCCCCCATCACCGATCCCGACGGAGCTTCAATGCGCACCCAGTCCGGACCCATCCTCACCCTGCTGCTGGCCATGCTGGCACTGACCATCATCTACGCCGGAGCGGCCCTCGCGGCGCCGGGCGCGGGCGTCGTACGCTCGTTCGACGGCTCCACCATCCACTACCGCGTCCACGGGGCCGGTGAACCGGTGGTCGTGCTGGTCCACGGCTGGTCCTGCGACTCGGGCTACTGGGACGCGCAACTGCCCGTGCTGGCCACCAAGCACACGGTGGTCACAGTCGACCTCGCCGGCCATGGCGCCTCGGTCGCGAACCGCCGCGAGTGGTCGATGCAGGCCTTCGGTCGCGATGTGGCCGCCGTGGTGGAAGCGCTGCCCGGCGAGCCGCGCGTCGTGCTGGTGGGCCACTCGATGGGCGGGCCGGTCATCGCGGAGGCCGCCGTGCTCCTCGGAGAGCGTGTCGCCGGCCTCATCGGGGTCGACACCTTCAAGGCCGTCGGCCTGCCGAAACCGCCGGCCGACGAGACCGCGAAGCGCATGACGCAACTGCGCGCGGACTTCCCGGGCATGACCCGCGGGATCGTCGCCGGCATGCTGTTCCGGCCGGACTCCGACCCTGCACTGGTGCGCAAGGTGGCGGACGACATGGCCTCCGCGCCTCCGGAAGTCGGCGTGCCCTCGGTGATCGCGCTGAATGAGTGGGACGGCCCGCCGGTAATGAGCCGCATCCGCGTGCCGATCGTCACCATCAATGCCGATCTCGGCCCGCCGGCGCCGGAGGCCGTGATCCAGGGCTTCGCGCCGGGCTTCCGCGCGGTCGTGGTGCCCGGCAGCGACCATTTCCTGATGATGAGCGATCCGGCCCGGGTCAACCCGATACTCGAGGCCGAGATCCGCGCGCTGCAGTGACGCGCGGACCATTGCCCCCCGGGACCAGCGGGTCCGAGTGGGCGAGGTATCGCGCGCTCGCCGACCTGCTCGACAGCGCGTTCCGCGTGCCGGGCACCCGCTGGCGATTCGGGCTCGACGCGCTGCTGGGCGTGGTGCCGGTGGCAGGCGACCTGCTCGGCCTGGCCATGGCCGCCTACGGGCTGTGGGTGGCGCGCCGCCTCGGTGCCCCGGCTGCTGTGCAATGGCGCATGCTGGGGAACATCGCGGTGGATGCGCTTGGCGGAGCGGTGCCGATCGCAGGCGACCTGTTCGATGCCGTGTTCAAGGCCAACCTGCGCAACCGCGCATTGCTCGAGCGCTGGCTCGCCGAGCCCCGCAAGACGGAGCGCCGCAGCCTCGTGCTGCTGGTTGGCCTGCCGCTCGCGCTGATCGGCCTCGTGATCGCGACGGTTGCGATCGCGGTGGCCGCGGCTTACTTGCTCTTCGTCTCGCTCTCGATGTAGGCGATCAGCGCGGCGCGATCCTTGGCGTTGGCGATGCCGGCGAACGCCATCGCGTTGCCGGGCACGACGGCGCTCGGCTTCTCGAGCCAGCGGTCCATGGTCGCGCGATCCCAGGTGATCTTGGCGTTCTTCAGCGCGCTCGAGTAGGTGAAGTCCTCGGCGGCCGCCGCGGCACGCCCGAAGATGCCAAAGAGGTTCGGGCCCACCTTGTGCGGCTCGCCTTCGGCGAGGTCGTGGCAGGCGCGGCACTGGATGTACAGCAGCTTGCCGCGCTTGAGGTCGGGGGCGTCCTGGGCGGACGCCGGCGCCGGCGCAAGGCTGGCCGTGGCGAGAAGGGCAAGCGCGAGGGAAACGAGGTGGCGCGGCTGCATGCTGGGGTCCGTCCTGACTGGTCGAATGGTGAACCTGGGGAAAGCCTAGGCCTGCGAGTCTACGCCGGCGAGGTCACCCGGATCAGCCCCTCCTGGGCCGTGCTCGCCACGAGGCGGCCGTCGCGGGTGTAGACACTGCCGCGTGCGAACCCGCGCGCGCCGGAGGCGCTGGGGCTGTCCATCGCGTAGAGCAGCCAGTCGTCGAAGCGGAACGCACGATGGAACCACATCGCATGATCGATGCTCGCCATGATCAGGCGCCGCGAGCCCTGGGCGACCCCATGCGGAAGCAGCGCGGTGCCGAGCAGGTTGAAGTCCGACACGTAGGCCAGCAGGCACTGGTGGATGCGGTCGTCGTCGGCAAGCCGGTCGACCGCGCGGAACCACACGTGCTGCACCGGTTTGCGCGGCTCGCGGGAGCGCAGGCCGAGCGTGGCCTCGACCGGACGCAGCTCGAACGGCCGCTGCGTGACGAGGAACTCGCGCATCTTCTCGGGCAAGGCCGCAAGGCCGTCACCCTCCGGCCCATGCCACTCCGCGAGGGCCTCGGGCGGCGGCACGTCGGGCAGTTCGTTCTGGTGGTCGAGCCCGATCTCGGGCGCCTGGAAGGACGCCGAGAACGTGAAGATCGGCACGCCGTTCTGGATCGCGATGACGCGCCGCGACGAGAACGAATGCCCGTCGCGGCTGCGATCGACCTGGTAGACGATCGGCAGGTTGAAATCGCCGCGGCGCAGGAAGTAGGCGTGCAGCGAATGCACGACCCGCCCCTCGATCGTCGCGTAGGCGGCCGTCAGTGCCTGGCCGAGCACCTGGCCGCCGTAGACCTGCGGGCTGCCGATGTCTCGGCTTTCGCCGCGGAACAGGTTGACCTCGAGCCGCTCGAGCTCGAACTGCTGGACGAGGCGCTGCAGGCGCGGATCCACCCGGCGGCCCCCGCGACGCTCAGCCGCCCGCCACCCCGAGACGCTTCTGCATCACGGGGCTGGTGGTGGTGTACTGCAGGAACTGCTTCTTTTCCGGGTAGAGCCAGGACTGGATGCCGAAGGCCGCCAGCGCCGCCTCATGGAAGCCCGAGAGGATCAGCTTCTTCTTGCCGGGATAGGTGTTGATGTCGCCCACGGCGAAGATACCGGGCACGCTGGTCTGGAATTTCTCCGTGTCGACACGCAGCGCCTTCTTCTCGAGCTCCATGCCCCACTCCGCGACCGGGCCGAGCTTGGGGTGAAGGCCGAAGAAGGCGAAGGCGTGATCCGCCGGCACCGCGTGCAGCGTTCCGTCGGCGCCCTTCACGTTGACGCCCTGCAGCCGCTCGCCATCGATGATCAGTGATTCGGCGAGCCCCTCGATGAAGCGCAGGCGACCCGCGGCCTCGAGTTCCCGCATGCGCGCGACCGAGGCCGGCGCCGCGCGGAACTCCGCGCGCCGGTGCACCAGCGTCAGCGCCGGCGAGGTCGGCGCGAACTCGAGGGCCCAGTCGAGCGCGGAGTCACCGCCACCGAAGATCACGAGGCGCTGGTCACGGTACTCCGCGGCGCTGCGCACCCGGTAGTGGACCTGCCGGCCCTCGAAGGCCTCGACCCCGGGCACGCCGAGGCGGCGCGGCTGGAAGGACCCGACGCCGGCGGCGATCACGATGGCGCCCGCATCGAAGACCGTGCCGGCGGAGGTCACGACGCGGAAGCGGCGGTCTGCCTGCGGCTGGACCTCGAGCACTTCCTCGCCGAGGTGGAACTGCGGATCGAAGGGCTTGATCTGCTGCATCAGCCGGTCGACGAGTTCCTGGGCGCCGCAGACCGGCAGCGCCGGGATGTCGTAGATCGGCTTGTCCGGGTAGAGCTCGGTGCACTGGCCACCGGGCGCCTTGAGGGTGTCGAGCAGGTGGGCCTTGATGCCGAGCAGGCCCAGTTCGAAGACCTGGAACAGGCCGCAGGGGCCAGCGCCGATGATCACGACCTCGGTGCGGATGGGCTCGGGCCCGGCTGGGGTAATGGCAGTGTCGGTCAAGGCGGAATCCTCGTCGGCCAGCGTGAAAGCGGGTAAATTCTACCAGCGACCGCGACCGCCCATGTCCGGGGCGCGGTGATTCGCCAGACGGAGGCCACAGGGATGATCAAGCTCAACGTCAACGGCCGGCCCATCGAGGTCGACGTCGATCCGGAGACTCCGCTGCTCTGGGTGCTGCGGGACACCATCGGTCTCACCGGCACCAAGTATGGCTGCGGCATGGCCCTCTGCGGTGCCTGCACCGTGCACCTGGCCGGCGAGCCGATCCGCGCCTGCGTCACGCCCGTCAGCGCGGTCGGCGACCAGCCGGTGACGACGATCGAGGGTCTCTCGACCGACCGCAGCCACCCGGTCCAGAAAGCGTGGATCGAGATCGACGTGCCGCAGTGCGGATACTGCCAGTCGGGCCAGATCATGTCCGCCGCAGCCCTGCTCGAGAAGAACCCCAAGCCGACCGACGCGGACATCGATTCCGCCATGTCCGGCAACCTCTGCCGCTGTGGCACCTACCCGCGGATCCGCGCAGCCATCCATCGCGCCGCCGAGCTGAAGAAGGGCTGAAGGCGGCCGGCCCGAGGCGAGCACCGATGCCCACCAACTCCGATCTGGCGCGGCGCCGTGCGGCGGCGATCCCGCGCGGCGTGGCCAACTCGCTGCAGGTCTACGCCGAACGGGCCACCAACTCGGAGCTCTGGGATGTCGAGGGCCGCCGCTACATCGACTTCGCCAGCGGCATCGCGGTGCTCAACACCGGGCATCTGCATCCGCGGGTGCGCGAGGCGGTGGCCGCACAGCTCGAGCGGTTCTCGCACGCCTGCTTCCAGGTCACGCCCTACGAGAGCTACGTCGCGCTCGCGGAGCGCCTCAACGCCGCGGCACCCGGCCCCGGCCCGTGGAAGACGATCTTCCTGACCACCGGTGCCGAAGCGGTCGAGAACGCGATCAAGATCGCGCGCCATCACACTGGGCGATCGGGCGTCATCGCCTTCGGCGGCGGCTTCCACGGCCGAACCCTCGCGTGCATGAGCCTGACCGGCAAGGTCCAGCCGTACAAGGCGGGCTTCGGGGCGCTGCTGCCCGACGTCTGGCACGCGCCGTTCCCGATCCCCTACCACGGCACCAGCGTCGACGACTCGATGCGGGCGCTCGAGCAACTGTTCAAGGCCGACGTCGACCCGGGCCGCGTGGCCGCCCTGATCGTCGAGCCGGTGCTTGGCGAGGGTGGCTTCTACGTGGCGCCGCCGGCGTTCCTGCAACGGTTGCGCGCGCTGTGCGACGCCCACGGCATCGTGCTGATCGTCGACGAGATCCAGACCGGCTTCGCCCGCACCGGCAAGCTGTTTGCCATCGAGCATTCCGGCGTCGTGCCGGACCTCGTCACGGTCGCCAAGAGCCTCGCTGGCGGCGTGCCGCTGGCGGCCGTCACGGGCCGCGCCGACATCATGGACTCCCCCCTGCCGGGCGGGCTGGGCGGGACCTATGCGGGCTCCCCTCTGGCCTGCGCCGCCGGCCTCGCCGTGCTCGAGGTCATCGAGCAGGAGGGCCTCTGCGAGCGGGCCGGGCGCATCGGCAACATGCTGCGCGCACGGCTCGGGGACCTTGCCCTGCGCTGGCCCTGCATCGGCGAGGTCCGCGGCCTCGGGGCCATGGTGGCGATCGAGCTGGTCCGCGACCGGCGCGCCGACTCGCCCGATACCGATCTCACGCGTGCGCTCGTGCAGGCGGCCGGGCGCCGTGGCCTGCTGCTGCTGTCCTGCGGGATCTACGGCAACGTGATCCGGTTCCTGCCGCCGCTGACGATCCCCGACGCGCAGCTCGCCGAGGGGCTCGCGATCCTCGAGGCCGCGCTCGAGGACGCCACCCGCGCCGCCCTCCCGAGCTAGCGCCCGGATCCCGGAGGGCCGAGTCCCGCGCGGGTCGGGGCCCCTCAGGCCCGGCCGGCGTTGGCGTCGGTCGGCGTGTGGAAATACTCGCTCTCGGCGGCGAGTTCGTCGATCAGGCGGCGCAGTTCCGCCATTCGCCCTTCCGCGGTGCTGATCGGCAGGCAGTCCTGGCAGCGGGGATCCCCGCAGGGTTGCCGCGAATACAGCCAGTACTGCAACGCGCCGGCCAGCAGGCCGTCGGCGATGTCCCAGAGATCGGCGTCCTTGTCCTTGTCGGCGAGCTTGTTGCCAAGGTCGACGGCCTTGGCAAAGGCGGCGTCGAAGCTGTCAGGGGCGTCTTGCATGGCACGGGACCCGTCGGGCGCGGGCACGCTGTCTTGGGGAGGGGGCGCAGTGTAGCCGATTGCGACACGCACCGCTCGGGGCCCGAAAACCTTTCCAATCAGGCGGTTGCAGCAGGCAAAAGCGGCCGGTGGCATGTCCGGCTTCGGGACGTTAAGCAATCTTAATCAAGAACGCACTGCAATAACTGCTTATATTGCAACCCTCTTGTACCAGCCCCGCCACGAGACCCCAATGCTTCTGGACGAAGGCGCACCCGCGAAGCCCACCCGGCTCAAGACCATCGAGATTCCCGGGCCGAACCTGCCGACCGCCGAAGGCGACCGGCCCGCCGGTTCCCTGGTGGCCGTCACGCGCGCACCCGAGTTCGTCCGGGAGCACTTCCACGAGAAGTTCCCGGCCAGCGCGATCGCCCGCTTCTGCGGACTCAGCCGCTTCCAGTTCAGCCGCAGCTTCCACGCGGCCTTCGGCATCACCTTCCGCGAGTACCTGTTGCGCTTCCGCATCCTCGAGGCCTGCAACCGCCTGGTCGCCGGGGGCACTCCGGTCACCGAGATCGCCTTCGCCGTGGGCTTCCACGACGGCTCGTACTTCGCGCGGATGTTCCGTCGTTACACCGGCGTTCTGCCTTCGCAGTATGCTCGGGCGCATGAACTCGCGCAGAAGCACCAGCACTAGGCCCTTCCTCGCCCTGCTCACCCGCGCCGCGCTCTGGCTGGCGCTCGCGCTCGCGGTTCCCGCTGCGCGGGCCGCCGACGCCCCTGCGGGGCGCGCCTCGTTCATCGAGGCGACCGATGGCGTGCCGCTCTGCGTCTACGAGACCGGCAATCCGCAGGGCCGCGAGCTGCTGCTGATCCACGGCTACTCGCAGAGCTACGCGGTGTTCCGCAAGCAGTTCGAGTCCAGCCTGGGCCGCGACTACCGGATCGTGGCCTTCGACCTGCGCGGCCACGGCTGCTCGGGCAAGCCCTGGAACGAAGAGGCCTACTCGGGTACCCGGGTCTGGGCCGACGACGTCGCCGCGGTGATCCGCGCCACCCGGCTGCAGCGGCCGGTGATCGTCGGCTGGTCGTTCGGCGGCTACATCTCGATGCACTATGCCCGGCACCACGGCGTCGATGGCCTCGCGGGGATCGTGCTGGTCGGGTCGAACGCCGGACTGCCGCCCGAACCGACCGATCCGGCGCTGCTCGAGCAGCTGGCCCGGCAGCGCGAGGCCAAGCGCAGCATGGCGCCCGATATCGACGCGCAGATCGCCTACGGCCGCAATTTCGTGAAGTTCATGACCGCGGCCCCGGCGCCCGCGGAGATGCAGGAGATCATGTTCGCGGCGAACCAGATGCTGCCCGTGTACGCGCAGCGCGCGATGTGGTCGCTGGCGCTGTCCAACCAGGACGTCATCCCGGCGCTGCGCACCCCGGTGCTGTTCCTCGTCGGCTCGAAGGACGGCTCGCAGTCGGTCGACGTGCTGCGCAGCACGGCCGCCACGCTGCCTGACGGCCGCGTCGAGGTCATCGAGGGCAGCGGTCATGCGCCCTTCATCGACGGCCAGGCCCAGTTCGACGAGCGGCTGCGCGCCTTCGTCGAGGCCACGTCCCCACGCTGACCCGCCGCAGCAATCACGGCCTGCGCAGATGGACCTGCATCGCCGCGTCTGGCGCATCGACCGCGCAGGCTCGTTGCATCGGCTCGGATTGCGCGAGGAGCCCCTGCCGCCGCCCGGCGCGGGCGAGGTTCGCGTGCGCATCGAGGCGGTTGGCCTGAACTTCGCCGACATCTTCGCCTGCCAGGGGCTCTACTCGGCGACACCGGCCGGCTCGTTCGTGCCGGGCCTCGAGTGCGCGGGCGTCGTCGAGGCCCTCGGGCCGGGCACCGCACGCTGGCGCGTCGGCGATCGCGTCGGCTGCCTGACGCGTTTCGGCGCCTACGCCACCGCATTGAACGCCGGCGAGGCCTACCTGTGGCCTGCACCCGCGGGCTGGAGCGCAGCCGAAGTCGCCGCGTACCCCGTGCAGGCACTGACGGCGTGGTACGGCCTCGCCCACCTCGGCCGCGTCGGCCAGGGCTCGGTCGTGCTGCTGCAGTCAGCCGCCGGTGGCGTCGGACTCAATGCACTCGCCCTGCTGCGCGGGCTCGGCGCCCGGCCGATCGCGGTCGTGGGCAGCCTGGCCAAGCGCGAGCTGCTCGTGCGCGATCAGGGGCTCGACGCCGCCAGCGTGGTGCTGAGGGACCGCCGCTTCCCGCAGGCGCTGGACGCCGCGCTGCGGCAACTGGGAGCAGCCGGCATCGACGTCGTGTTCGACGCCGTCTACGGCCGCCATTTCCGCCACGCCTTCGACAGGCTCGCCCCGGAAGGCCGATACGTGCTGTACGGTGCGGCGGAATTCATGGGCCGCGGCGCGCGCCCCAATCCGCTGCGGCTGGCCTGGACCTGGCTCAGGCGCCCCCGACTCGACCCGCTCGCCATGATCTCGCAGAACCGCGGACTGCTCGCCTTCAACCTGATCTGGCTGTGGGACGAAGTCGCCAGGCTGCCCGGCGCGCTCGAGGCCTCCCTGGCGATGATTCCCGGACCGCCGCTCGTCAGCGCGGCCTGGCCTTTCGAGAGTGCGCCCGAGGCGCTGGCCATGCTGCAGGCGGGACAGACCTCCGGCAAGCTCGTCCTGAGCACCTGAGCGCGGCGCCCACTTCGCGGAGCGCAGGACGCGGCGACCGCGCGCCGCCCGTCTATACTGGCAACATGAACATCCGCCTCTCGCCCGCCGAGGCGCGCGTGGTGGGCTGCCTGATCGAGAAGCAGGTGACCACGCCCGACCAGTATCCGCTGTCCCTCAACGCGCTCGTCGCCGCCTGCAACCAGAAGAGCAATCGCGACCCGGTGCTGACCCTCACCGAGCGCGAGGTGCAGGCCACGCTCGACGGCCTTGCCCGCAGGCACCTCGTGGTCGAGCGCTCCGGCTTCGGCAGCCGGGTGCCCAAGTACCAGCACCGCCTCTGCAACACCGAGTTCGGCACGCTGCACTTCTCGCCACAGGAGCTCGCGCTGGTCTGCGAACTGCTGCTGCGGGGGCCGCAGACCGCGGGCGAGCTGCGCAGCCGCGCGTCGCGCATGGCGCCGATCGCCGATTCCGCGGAGGCCGAGGCACTGCTCGAAGCACTGGCCACCCGTGCTGACGGACCCTTCGTCAGCCGCCTGGCTCGCGAGCCGGGACGCCGCGAGGCGCGCTACGCGCAGCTCTTCTGCGCGGAACCCAGCGAGCCGGAGTCCCCGGCCGAGCCAGCGACGGGCGGTGACGACGCGCTCGCGGCGATCGCAGCTCTCGAACGCAGGCTGCAGGAACTCGAGGACCGGCTCGCGCGCCTCGAGTCGGGCGGGTTGCGCTGATGGCCGAGGACGCCCGGCTGTCGGACCGGCCGAAGGCCCGCTCGCCGCGGCCGCTGGCGGCGCTGCTGCCCTTCATGCGTCCGTACCGCGGCGTGCTCGCGGCCGGAATCGCCGCGCTGCTGCTGGCCTCGGGATCCATGCTCGCGCTGCCGGTGGCGCTGAAGGGCCTGATCGATCGCGGCATGGCGGCCGGCAGCGCCGACACGATCAACGTCTACTTCATCGCCTTCCTCGGCGCAGCCGTGCTGTTCGGCGGCTTCGCCGCGCTGCGCTTCTACATCGTCACGTGGCTCGGCGAGCGGGTGGTCGCCGACCTGCGCGAGGCGGTCTACCAGCGCGTGATCCGCATGGACCCGCAGTTCTTCGAGGTCACCCGCACCGGCGAGGTGCTGTCGCGGCTCACCACCGACACCACGCTCGTCCAGTCGATCGCCGGCGTGGGGCTGTCGATCGCGCTGCGCTCGTCGATCAACCTCGTCGGCTCGCTGGTGCTGCTGGCGATCACCAGCTTCAAGCTGCTGCTGCTGATCCTGGTGGCGATACCGGTGGTGATCGTGCCGCTGATCGTCCTCGGTCGCCGGCTGCGCAGGCTGTCGCGCAGCTCGCAGGACAGGATCGCGGACACCAGCGGCCTGGCCGGCGAGACGCTCGGCGCGATCCAGACCGTGCAGGCCTTCACGCTCGAGCCGGTGAACGCGAAGCGCTACGCCGACGCCGTCGAGGCCTCCTTCGACGTGGCCGTCACGCGGACCCGCGTGCGAGCCTGGCTCACGGCGCTCGCCACCATGCTGGTGTTCGGCGCGATCACGATGGTGCTGTGGTTCGGCGCGCACCAGGTGCTCGCGGGCCGCATGACCGGCGGGGAGCTCGGGCAGTTCCTGCTGCTCGCGGTGTACGCCGGCATCGCTGCCGCGTCACTCAGCGAGATGTGGAGCGAGGTGCAGCGCGCGGCCGGCGCGATGGAGCGACTCGTCGAGCTGCTGCATGCGGAGCCTGCGATCGTGCCGCCCGCGCAGCCGCAGCCGCTGCCGGCGCCCTCGCCGGCCGCGCCCGCCGGGGCGATCGAGTTCGACGAGGTGACCTTCCGCTATCCTTCACGCCCGGATTCGCCGGCCCTCGACGGTTTCTCGCTGCGGATCGCGCCGGGCGAGACCGTCGCCTTCGTCGGCCCGTCGGGTGCCGGCAAGAGCACCACCTTCCAGCTGCTGCTGCGCTTCTACGACCCGCAGTCGGGCCATGTCCGCCTCGACGGCGTCGACCTCGCCCGCGCGGACCCGTCGCAGCTGCGACGCCGCATCGGCCTCGTCCCGCAGGAGACGGTGCTGTTCGGCGCGAGCGCACGCGAGAACATCCGCTACGGCCGGCCGGAGGCCAGCGATGCGGAGGTCGAGGCGGCCGCGCGCGCCGCGGCGGCCGACGAATTCATCCGCGAACTGCCCGAGGGCTACGACACCTTCCTCGGCGAGCGCGGCACGCGGCTGTCGGGCGGCCAGCGCCAGCGCATCGCGATTGCGCGCGCGATCCTGCGCAATCCGCCGGTGCTGCTGCTCGACGAGGCCACCAGCGCGCTCGACGCCGAGAGCGAACGTGCCGTGCAGCGCGCGCTCGAGGGGCTGATGCAGGACCGCACCACGATCATCATCGCCCACCGGCTCGCCACCGTGCTGAAGGCCGACCGCATCGTCGTGATGGAGCGCGGACGCATCGTCGCGACCGGCACGCACGCGGAGCTGGTCGAATCCAATCCGCTCTACGCCCGTCTGGCGGCGCTGCAGTTCACCGACTACGCAGCGCGCTGACCCCGGCTGCCCGCAGGCGCGCCGCCGCGGCGCCGGTGGGAAGCCAAAAATCCCAAACCAAGTCAGTCGCTTGCGAAATTCCCCGGGGAATGTCGCCGCGCCCACTTGCGCCTGAAATCCATATTTGAGACTATTTGTCTCAATTGTGTCAGACGCCACGAAAAACCAAGTCCTTCGCGCCACCCGGCGCTGGCTCGCGCCGCTGGTGCACGTGCTGCTGCGCTGCGGCGTGACCTACAAGGAATTCGCCGACCTGGCCCGGAACAGCTACGTGCAGGTCGCCACCGAACGGTTCGGCCGCCGCGGTCGCCCGACCAACGTGTCGCGCGTCGCGCTGCTCACCGGACTCTCCCGGCGTGACGTGCGCCGGGCGCGCGAGTCGCTCGACGCAGAGCCCGACGACACCTCGGGCTTCACCAGCAAGGGTTCGCTCGCGCTGTCCGCCTGGCATCAGGACCCGACCTTCCTCGATTCCGCCGGCCAGCCGCTGCCGCTGCCGTTCGAGGTTGGCGATCGCAGCTTCGTCGCGCTGGCACGGTCGATTGGCGCCACCGACGTGCCTGCCGCCACGCTGCTAAAGGAACTTAAGGCGAGCGGCGCCGTGAGCGAAGGCCTCGACGGTCTCCTGCGGCCGCTGTCGCGCAACTTCATCCCCACCTCGCTCGACGCCAACCTGATCCGGCTGTGGGGTTCGGTACTCGCGGACATAGGCCGCACCTACGAGCACAATCTGCTACGCGAGCCGGACACGCGGCCGCGCTTCGAGCGCGCAGCCGTGAACGATCGGATCGACCCGGCCGCCCTGCCAGCATTTCGCGAGTTCCTCGAACTGGAAGGCCAGGCCTTCCTAGAACGCGCCGACGCCTGGCTCACGGCACACGCGCTACCCGACGAAACCCGCTCCAGGGGCGTACGCCTCGGCGTGGGCACCTATCACGTACAGGACTGACGACCGACAGACCGGGAGACGACGATGACCATCAAGAACAACATGCTGGCACTTGCCCTCACCACCCTGCTTTGCGCCTGCGGTGGCGGCGGCGGAGACTCCACCCCCAGCGTTGCGACGCCCCCGAGCGGGGGCGGCAACGGCGGCACCAGCGGCATCCAGGGCTCAGGCATCGCCCTCGGCAGCATCACCGGCTTCGGCAGCATCTTCGTCAACGGGATCGAATGGCGCACCACCTCGGCCCAGTTCTCCATCGACGGCCAGTCCGGCGGGCGAGAGGACCAGCTGCGCGTGGGCAAGGTCGTCACGGTACGTGGCACCCTCGACGCGAGCGGCACGGCGGGCTCGGCGACGAGCGTGGACTATTCCGACAGTCTCGAGGGGCCCGTGTCGGCCAGGAACGTCGCGGCCGGCACGCTCGTGGTGCTGGGTCAGACCGTGCGAATCACCGGAACCACGCGCTTCGATGACAACGTGGCGCCACGCTCGCTCGCGGGCATCGCGGTCGGCGACCGGATCGAGGTCTCCGGGTTCCCGGACGCGTCCGGTGCGGTCGTGGCCAGCTATGTCGAGAAGAAGACTGGCACAGGCGCGTTCGAGATCACCGGACCGGTGTCGAACCTGAACACGGGAAGCTCGACCTTCGCGATCAACGGCCTCACGGTCGACTATTCCGCGGCCGCCGTCTCCAACGGCACCCTCGCCACAGGCGTCACCGTCGAGGCCAAGGGCACGACCCTGCTGGCGAACGGCGCGCTGCGAGCGAGCACCGTCGAGGTCAAGAGCGGCCTCGGCGCGCGCTCCGGCGATCAGCTCGAGCTCGAGGGCTACCTGACGCGCTACGCCTCGAACACCGACTTCGACATCAACGGCCAGCGTGTCAGCACCGACGCGTCCACGCGCCTCGAGCTCAACGGCCTGCCGCTCGCGCTCAACGCCAAAGTGGAGGCCGAGGGGTCGGTGAATGCATCCGGAGTACTGGTCGCCCGCAAGGTCGAGGTGAAGCGCGACGGCTCGACACGCGTCGTCGCGACTATCGAGAGCCTGACGGCGCCCGCGACGCTGCGGGTGCTAGGCGTGACCGTCACGGTGGATGCGCGCACGCAGTACGAAGACAAGGCAGCCAACCCCGTACGCACCCTGACGTTTGCCTCCCTTAGGGTGGGCGATTACGTCGAGGTTCGCGGCGTGGAAGCCGCGGCGGCGGGCACGATGACTGCCGTGCAGCTCGAGCGCGATGACCTCGAGACGCGCCGCGAGCTGCGCGCGGTGGTCCGCAACCCCGTCGATCCGAACGTGACACTGCTTGGCCAGACCGTGAGCCTCGCCGGCGTCACGCAGTTCCGCGACGCCGCAGACCTGCCCATCAGCCGCGCGCAGTTCTTCGCGGCGGTCGCCACCGGCAACCGCACCGCCTCGCTCACCGGCACCGCCAATGGCGCCTCGGTGACTTGGCGCGAGGCGGAACTCGAGAACTGATACTCAACGATAGCCACGGGCCTGCAGCGCGAACAGCCGCGCGTAGGTCCCGTCGGCCCGCATCAGCTGCTCGTGCGGGCCCAGCTCGATGATGCGACCCGCGTCGATGACGGCGATCTGGTCCGCCATCCGCACCGTCGAGAACCGGTGCGAGATCAGGATCGTGATGCGATCGCGCGCCAGCTGCCGGAAATGCTCGAAGACCTCGGCCTCCGCGCGCGCGTCCATCGCCGCGGTCGGCTCGTCGAGCACCAGGATGTCGGCCTTGCTGCGCATGAAGGCGCGCGACAGCGCGATCTTCTGCCACTGCCCGCCCGAGAGCTCGCGGCCGTCGCGGAACCACTTGCCGAGCTGGGTGCGGTAGCCCCCGGGGAGCGAGTCGATGAAGTCCGTGGCACGCCCCTGCGCCGCCGCGCTGCGCCAGCGTGCCTCGTCCTCGAAGGCTGGCTCGTCGCCGGCGCCGATGTTCTCGCCGACCAGCATCTGGTATCGGGCGAAGTCCTGGAAGATCACCCCGACACGCGCGCGCAGCACGGTCTCGTCCCACTCGGCCAGGTCGCGCCCGTCGAGCAGGATCCGTCCTGAGTCGGGGGCGTAGAGCCGCGTCAGCAGCTTGATCAGCGTGGTCTTCCCGGATCCGTTCTCCCCGACCAGCGCCAGGCTGGTGCCCGGGCGCAGGTGCAGCGTGATGTGCTCCAGCGCCGGGCGGTCGGCGCCCGGATAGGTGAAGCTCACGTCCTCGAACCGCACCCCGTCCCCGGGCTCGGGCCCGCTCAGGGCGTGGCCGCCGGTGGTCGCCACCGGAGTCTCGAGGTATTCGTAGAGCGTCGAGAGATAGAGATTGTCCTCGTACATGCCGCCGATGGCCGACAGGCTCGACGACACGGCCGACTGCCCCTGGCGGAACAGCAGCACGTACATGGTCATCTGGCCGAGCGTGATCGTGCCCGCGACGGCGGCGATCGCCGCCCAGCCATAGGCGCCGTAGAGCGCCATCGTGCCAAGCAGGCCGAGGCCGAAGCCCCAGGCGTCGCGACGGATCGCCAACGCCCTGTCCTCGCGGTAGAGCTTGTCGAAGATCGCCCGGTAGCGGCCCAGCAGGCGCTCGCCAAGGCCATAGAGCTTGACCTCCTTGGCATGATCCTCGCGGGCAAGCACCGTCTCGAGGTACATCTGCATGCGCGTCTCGGGTGAACGCCAGCGGAACAGCCGGAAGGCGTCACCGGAGAAACGCGCCTCGGCGACGAAGGCAGGCAAGCCCGCGGCGAACAGCAGCGCGACCGCCCAGGGCGAGAAGGCGGCCAGCAGCACACCGAAGCTGGCCAGCGACACGGCGTTCTGGGCGAGCCCGAAGGTGCGCATCACCAGCGACAGCGGCCGGCTCGACGCCTCGCGCCGCGCGCGGGTCAGCTTGTCGTAGAACTCGGAGTCCTCGAACTGCGCGAGACTCAGCGTGAGCGCCTTCTCGAGGATCATCACGTTGACGCGCTGGCCGAGCTGCGCGCGCAGCAGCGACTGGCAGAGCCCGATGCCGCGCTGGGCAGCCGCGAGCGCGGCGACCAGCACGCCCTCGAAGCCGACCCACTCCAGTACCCGCACGACGCCGCCGCTCCCGGACGCGGCGCCGCCGCGCGCCGAGGCCGCCACGACGGCGTCGACCACCATCGCCCCCACCCAGGCGATCGCGGCGGGCAACAGGCCCGCCAGCAGCGTCAGCAGCCCCAGTGCGACCGACAGCCGCCGGTTGGTGGTCCAGACGAGCTGGAGTGCCCGGCGGCCGTAGCGGAACACGCCGACGAAGCCGCGCAGTCCCGTGCCGTCGGCGGGGCCAGCACCGGCCGCACCCGGCCCACGGTCGTCACGGCCCGCCGCACGACGCCCCAGCTTGGATGCGAGCCGTGCCGTCACGGCACCGCGGGATAGAGGTTCGGCGTGGCGGGGCCGAGGGGAAGCCCGAGCCCCCAGATCCAGATGACGAAGAACACCGACCAGCCGACCAGGAAAGTGATCGAGTACGGCAGCATGGTGGCGATCAGCGTGCCGAGCCCGGCGTTCCTCACATAGCGGGCGGCGAAGGCGAGGATCAGGCCGAAGTAGCTCATCATCGGCGAGATGATGTTGGTCACCGAGTCGCCGACGCGGTAGGCCACCTGCGTCAGCTCGGGGCTGTAGCCGAGCAGCATGAACATCGGCACGAAGATCGGCGCGAGGATCGCCCACTTGGCCGAGGCGCTGCCCATCGCGAGATTGATGGTCGCGCACAGCACGATGAAGGTGACGAACAGCAGCGGACCGTCGAAGCCGATGCCGCGGAGGAAGTCTGCGCCAGCGACCGCCGTGACCGCGCCGAGGTTCGACCAGCCGAACCACGCCACGAACTGCGCGGCGAAGAAGGTCAGCACGAGGTAGAGGCTCAGCGTGCGCATGCTCTCGTCCATCGCACCGATCACCTCGGACTGGGTGCGCAGCGTGCCGACGGTGCGGCCATACGCCCAGCCGGGCACGAGAAACATCACGAAGATGAACGCCACCACGCCCTTGAGGAAGGGCGAATCGAGCACGCCTCCCGTGCGCGGGTCGCGCAAAACGCCGTCGGCGGGCACCACGGTCCACGCGATCAGCCCTGCGACGAGCAGCGCCGCGAGCCCGGCGTTGCGCAGCCCGCGGCGCTCGAGCGCCGTCAGCGGCGCCATGCGCGCGGTTTCGTCGCCGGCGACGGCGCCGGCACTCCCGCCCTCGGCGGCGAGGGCGGGATCGTAGGGGCCAAGTTTCGGCTCGACGACGCGCGCCGTGACCCACCAGCCGAGCAGCGTCACGAGGAACGTGCTGGCGAACATGAAGTACCAGTTGACCAGCGGGTGCACGGTGTACGCGGGATCGATGAGCTGTGCGGACTGCTGGGTCAGCCCCGCGAGCAGCGGGTCGATCGTGCCGATGATCAGGTTCGCGCTGTAGCCACCGGAGACGCCCGCGAAGGCCGCGGCCAGCCCCGCGAGCGGGTGCCGCCCCAGCGATCGGAACAGCACCGCCGCCAGCGGGACCAGCACCACGTAACCCATCTCCGAGGCGGTGTTGGAGATCACCCCCCCGAACACCACGCCGGCGGTGACGGCGTGCCGCGGCGCGCCGATGACGAGTGCCCGGATCGCCGCGGAGAACAGCCCGGACTTCTCCGCCACCCCTACGCCCAGCAAGGACACGAGCACCACGCCGAGCGGGGCGAAGCCGGTGAAGTTGGGCACGAGGTTCTCGACGATCCGGCGCAGGCCGCCGGCCGACAGGAGGTTGGTCACCTCGATCACCCCCGCCGCAGTGCGCCCCGCGGAGCCTGCGGGCCGGGGGTCGGGCACGCTGGTCCCCAGGGCCGACAGCACCGCGCTGGCCACGAGCACCAGCACCCCCATCCAGAAGAACAGCGCCACCGGGTGCGGCAGCAGGTTGCCCGCCCGTTCGACGGCGTCGAGGAATCGCGTCAGCGCGGAGCGCGGGGCTGTTCCCGGCGGCGGGGCGGCTTGCATGGTGTCTGGCCTCTGTTGGCGTCGGGCGGCCCGCTGGCGGGAGGGGCGAATTATACTGCCGGTCTCACCCATGACCGGAGAACGCCATGCGCCCCATGCCTGCCCTCGCCCTCGCCGCCGGCCTCGCGCTTGCCGCCGCGCATGACCCGGGTCTGGCCAGCGAACCTGCCCCGGGGCCGATGGCCAGCGTCGTGCTGGAATCCCGCTCCGGCAGCAGCGTGACGGGTTCGATCGAGGTATCGGAGGTCGCCGGCGGCCTGCGACTGGTGGGCGAGGTGCGCGGGCTGAAGCCCGGCGGCGAGCACGGTTTCCACATCCACGAGAAAGGGGACTGCTCGGCTGCCGACGCCTCGAGCGCGGGCGGCCACTTCAACCCCGACGGCGGGCCGCATGGCCACTCGGGCTCTGGCCCGCATCATGCCGGCGACCTGCCCAACCTCAAGGCGGACGCGAGCGGCGTGGCGAAGGTCGACCTGCGGGTCGCCGCCCTCACGCTGCAGCCCGGCGCGGCGCGCAGCGCCGCGGGCCGCAGCCTGGTCGTGCACCGTGACCCGGACGACTACGCCAGCCAGCCGGCGGGCAACTCGGGACCCCGCGTGGCCTGCGGAGTGATCACGCCGCGCTAGGGCCGCGGCGGCGCGGGGCTACATGATCGAAGGGGCGTCCTGGCGTGGCGCCATCGCCCGCGCCAGCGCTTCGGCCCACGGCAGCTCCGGATCCCAGTCCTTGCCGACGATCCGCCGCCCCGTGTATTCGCCAGACTCGTCGGCGCATAGCCAGAGCGCCGGCGGGACCACGACCTCGGCGGGCAGGATGCCGCCCACCCGTCCCTCGTCACCGGTGGCACCCCGGCCGGCGCGGAAATCCGCCGGAGCGCGGGTACCGACCACGCCGCCCGGGATCAGGGCCGTGTCGGATGGGCCGCCCGGCAGCAGCACGTTGACCGTGACGCCCGTGCCCGCCAGGTCCTTCGCCCAGATGACGGAGCTGACCTCCAGCCCGGCCTTGGTCGCGCCATAGGCCGCGAGGCCCTGCATCACCATCGTGGGGCGCGACGTCGAGAGGTTGATGATGCGGCCGAAGCCGCGCGAGACCATGCCCGGCGCCGCCGCCCGCGCCATCAGGAAGGCGCCGATGAGGTTCGTCTCGACCATCGTGCGGAACGCCTCGGGCGTGGCCTCCCAGAACTTCGGCTTGTCGACGAAATAGCTGGCGTGGGCCTCGAGCGGCCCGCGCGCCGCGTTGTTGACCAGCGCATCGACTCGGCCGAAGCGCGACGTGGCCTCGGCCACCGTGCGCTCGCAGTCCTCGGCCCGCGACACGTCGGCAAGCAGCGCGACGAACTCGCCGCCGGCGCCGCTCCGTGCGGCGGCCAACTCGGCGTCGGCTCGGGTCTGCTCGAGTTCCGCCGCGGCCCGCGCCGACGTGCCCAGCACTCGCGCGCCCTGCTCCACCAGCGCGAGCGCGATCAGGCGGCCGAAACCCCGCCCCGCGCCGGTCACGACGACGCTGCGCCCGCGCAGCGAGGGATAGCGGCCGGGCGCGTTCAAATGCGCATGCCGCCGTCGACGTCGACGCAGCGTCCCGTGAAGAAGTCGTTCTCGACGATGAAGATGGCGGCGAGCGCGATCTCCGACGCGTCGCCCAGGCGGCGCAGCGGCGAGGCTGCGGTGAGCTTCTCCAGCACTTCAGGACGCATCGCGGAGAGGATGTCGGTGCGCGTGTAGCCCGGCGCGATCGAGCCGGTGCGGATCCCGTAGCGCGCGAGCTCCTTCGCCCAGACCTCCGCCATGGCGGCCACGCCGGCCTTGGTGGCGGTGTAGTTGGTCTGGCCCGGATTGCCGTAGCGCGAGACGCTGGAGATGTTGATGATCACCCCACCCTGCCCACGACGCACCATGCGCTCTGCGGCCTCGCGGCCGCAGAGGAAAACGCCGGTCAGGTTGATGTCGATCACCGCCTGCCACTGGTCGAGCGTCATCTTGCCGGTGACCTGGCCGTCCTTGACCTTGATCAGCAGCCCGTCCTTGACGATGCCCGCGTTGTTGACGAGGACGTCGATGCCGCCGAAATCCGCCACGATGCCGTCCATCGCCGCGACGACGGCGTCTTCGCGCGTGACGTTCGCCACGTAGCCGCGGGCCTGCACGCCCAGCGCGGCGCAGAGCCGCGCCGTCTCGTCGAGGTCGGCCTGGTTCAGGTCGAGCAGCGCGAGGTTCGCGCCCTTCGCCGCGAAGGCCTTGGCCATTTCACGGCCGATGCCGCGTCCGCCGCCTGTGATGACGACCGTCTTGCCCTGGATCTGCATGTCGAGGCGACTCCCGTGAGGCTCTGCTGAGAGAATGAGCGCGAATTCTGGCTTCTTGCACTGCAAAAGGAAAGCTCGTGAACCCAGGCGAAAACCTCATCCTCCGCTCCGCGGAACCCCGCGACGTCGGCACCGTGCACGAGCTGGTCCGCGCCCTGGCGGAATATGAAAAGCTGTTGCCCGAGGTCGATGCCACCGAGGACCTGCTGCGCGACGCGCTGTTCGGCGCGCAGCCGCGCGTGTTCTGCGACATCGCCGAATGGACCGCTGCGGGCCGTGCCGAGACCGCGGGCTTCGCGCTCTGGTTCTACAACTTCTCGACCTTTCGTGGCCGCCACGGGCTGTATCTCGAGGACCTGTTCGTACGACCCGCGCACCGCGGCCGCGGCATTGGCCGGGCTCTGCTGTCGAACCTCGCGCAGCGCTGCCTGAGCGAGGGCCTGACGCGGCTCGAGTGGTCGGTGCTCGACTGGAACGCCCCCGCGCTGCGTTTCTACGCGTCGCTCGGTGCCGTGGCGCTCGACGAGTGGGTGCCGCACCGGGTCACGGGCGATGCGCTTCGGCAGCTTGCCGGTCCAGGAATTCCTGCATCGCCAGCCCAGCCTCCACCGTGAACTCGCCGGCGTCCAGCGCGGCCTGCACCTCGCGCGGCGCCATGCACAGGAACTCCGCGACCTCGCCGTCGCGGCCGATCGGCTCGAAGTCGTCGGGCAGCAGCACGTCGGCCACGATGACCTGCTCGTCGTGCACGCCGAACTGCGTCTCGCGCAGGGAGCGGATCACCATGCCGGGGAAATCGACGCGCGCCGCAAGCCGCCGCGGCACGCCCGCCTCCTCCCACAACTCGCGCACCGCGCAGCGACGTGCGCTCTCGCCGGCGCAGACGCCGCCCGCCGCGAGGTTGTCGAGCATCCCGGGATCGGCCCGCTTGAGCGCGCTGCGACGCGCGACCCAGATGCGTCCGTCGGGACGATGGCCGTTCACATGCACGGCACGGTTCTGGATTCCCAGCGTGCGGAACGCGCCCCGCTCGAGGCGCGCCAGCTCGCGCCCGTCCGCGTCCAGCACCGCGCAGTGTTCGTTGCGCCAGTCGGCGATGAGCCCGGCCTGCCGCAGCTGGCGCGCGACCGAGTGCAACAGCCGGCTGCGGCCGGCGCGTGTGGCTCCCTCGTCGAGCAGCCGCAGCCCGAGCTCCGCCGCCGCCAGTTCACGGAAACCACCCACCACGGGCAGCAGGTCGCGGCGCAGCCGACCGAGCAGCGCGCCGCCGATCCACAGCGGGACATAGCGGGTGGCGAGGCGCTGGTCGTTCACGGGGCGCCTGCAGCGTCAGTCGCGAAGGAATTCGAGCAGGGCTCCGGTGAATTCCTCGGCGTCCTCGACGCAGGACAGGTGGGACGCATCGAGGACCCGAAGGTCGGACCCGGGGATCGCCTCGAGCAGGGCCTCGGCGTGCTCGACCGGGGTCGAGGGATCGCGGGCACCGGCAAGCAGCAGCGTCGGCGCGGTGATGCCGCCCAGCGACGCGCGCTGGTCCATGTCGCGGATCGCCGCGCAGGCCTGCGCGTAGCCGCGCGGCTGGGTGGCGCGGACCATCGCCACGATCCGCTCCACCAGGGCCGGCGAGCGTTCGACGAAACCTGGCGTGAACCAGCGTTGCGCGACCGCCTCGGCGATCGGCCCCATTCCCTTGCCCAGCACCGCGGCGATGCGTTCGTCCCACATGCTGGCCGGGGGCAGGTAGGCGGTCGTGTTGGCGAGGACCAGCCGCGCGACGCGACCGGGTGCCGCGATGGCGGCGCGCATCGCGACCATCCCCCCGAGCGACAGCCCGCACCAGTGGGCGCGCGGCGCCTGCAGGGCGTCGAGCACCGCCAGCGCGTCGGCCAGCAGGTCGTCGATGGTGCAGGGTGCGGGCTCGCCGGGAGGCAGTACCGACTTGCCGTGGCCACGCGCGTCGAAGCGGATCACGCGGAACGCACGTTCCAGCCCGGCGCGCTGCTCCGACCAGACGTCGAGGCTCGCACCGAGCGGATTGACGAGCAGCAGTGCCGGGGCGTGGTTGCGCCCCGAGACCGCGTAGTGAATGCGGCAGTCGCCCCGCTCGATGGAGCCCTGCCGGAGGCCAGGGTCAGTCAAGCTTGTACTTGTCGTGGCAGGCCTTGCAGGCTCCGCCGAGCGCGCCGACGGCCGGCTTGATGGTGTCGAGGTCGTTGCTGCGGGCCGCCTGCGCGAGCGCGGCGGAGCGGTCCGTCAGGTCCTTCATCAGCTTCTGGAAATCGGCCTGCTGCGTCCAGATCTCCGGCTTGGCCTTGGTGGGGGCGCCCGTGTCGGAACCCGCCGGGAAGCTCTCCGCGGCGATCGAGGCGAGCACGGCAGCGCGATCGGCCGCCGTCTGGAAGGCCTTGGCGTCGTAGGGCGTCCGGCCCGAGGCCATCGCACCCATGATGCCCATCTGGGCACCGAGGATAGTGTAGGCCGACTGGCGGTACTTGATCTGCTGGGCACCGCGGTTCGCGTTCTGGGCCAGCAGCGGGGCCGCGGCGACCGCCGCGCCGAGCGCGACGAGGGCCACCGTGGACAGCACTCGGGTACGTCTCTGTATCGTCATCGCTACAACTCCTTTGTAGGGGGCGGGGACTGCCGGATTTACGCACAAGCCGCGAGCAAGTCGCAACCGCCCGACCGGTCTGGTAGGCTTCGCGACCTTTTTCCCGCCCGGCGCGCCCCCCCATGTCCACCGCCCGCCCGATCCGCAACATCGCGATCATCGCGCACGTCGACCACGGCAAGACCACGCTGGTCGACTGCCTGCTCAAGCAGTCCGGCACCTTCGCCGCGCACGAGCGGGTCGGCGAGCGCGTCATGGACTCCAACGACCTCGAACGCGAGCGCGGCATCACCATCCTCGCCAAGAACTGCGCGATCGAGTACCGCGGCACGCGCATCAACATCGTCGACACACCCGGGCATGCCGACTTTGGCGGCGAGGTGGAGCGCGTGCTGTCGATGGTCGACGGGGTGCTGCTGCTGGTCGACGCCGTCGAGGGCCCGATGCCGCAGACGCGCTTCGTGACCCGCAAGGCGCTGGCGCTGGGCCTGAAGGCCATCGTCGTGGTGAACAAGGTCGACCGGCCGGGCTCGCGGCCCAACTGGGTGATCGACCGCACCTTCGAGCTCTTCGACAAGCTTGGCGCCACCGACGAGCAGCTCGACTTCCCCATCATCTACGCCTCGGCCCTGCAGGGCTGGGCGGGTGACGACCCGGCGAAGCCGACCGAGAACATGAACCCGCTGTTCGAGGCAGTGCTGGCCCACATCCCGGCGCCCAAGCTCGACGTCGACGCACCGCTGCAGCTGCAGATCTCCACGCTCGACTACAACAGCTACGTCGGCCGCATCGGCATCGGCCGCATCCGCCGCGGCTCGGTGAAGACCGGGCGCAACGTCGCGCTGCGCTGGGGCGACGAGGATCGCGGGACCGGCAAGGTCCAGCAGGTGCTCACCTTCCGCGGCCTCGAGCGCAAGCCTGTCGACGAGGCCTTCGCCGGCGACATCGTCGCGATCACGGGCATCGAAGGCGTGAACATCGGCCTCACGATCTGCGATCCGGAGCGCCCGGAAGGCCTGCCGCCGATCGAGGTCGACGAGCCCACGCTGGCGATGACCTTCCAGGTCAACACCTCGCCGCTGGCCGGCAAGGAGGGCAAGTTCGTCACCAGCCGGCAGATCCGCGACCGCCTGATGCGTGAACTGCAGAGCAACGTGGCGCTTCGCGTCGAGGAAACCGCCGACGCCGACGTGTTCCGCGTGTCGGGGCGTGGCGAGCTTCACCTGACGATCCTGGTGGAGAACATGCGCCGCGAGGGCTTCGAGCTCGCCGTGGGGAAGCCGCAGGTGCTGAAGCGCGTCGTCGACGGGGTGGTCCAGGAGCCGTTCGAGGCGCTGACGATCGACGTCGACGAGGGCTACCAGGGCGCAATCATGTCCGAGCTCGGCTCGCGTCGCGGCGAGCTCGTCGACATGGTCGTCGAGGGCGACCCGACCGGGCGCGGCCAGGGGCGAGTCCGGCTCGAGTACCGCATCCCGGCACGCGGCCTGATCGGGTTCCAGGGCGAGTTCCTGACCATGACCCGCGGCACGGGGCTGATGAGCCACATCTTCGACGGCTACGACGTGGTCAAGGGCGAGATCCCGGAGCGCCACAACGGCGTGCTGATCAGCAACGAGATCGGCGAAGCGGTGGCCTACTCGCTCTTCACCCTGCAGGAGCGGGGCAAGCTGTTCGTCGAGCACGGCAGCAAGGTCTACGAGGGCATGATCATCGGCATCCACAGCCGTGACAACGACCTCGTGGTCAACCCGATCCGCGAGAAGAAGCTGAGCAACGTACGCGCCGCCGGCAAGGACGACGCGCTGCTGCTGGTGCCGCCGATTCCGCTGACGCTCGAGTACGCCGTCGAGTTCATCAACGACGACGAGCTGGTCGAGGTGACCCCGGATTCGATCCGGCTGCGCAAGCGCTTCCTGAAGGAGCACGAGCGCAAGCGCGCCGCGCGGGAAGCCGAGGCGGGCTGAGCTCAGTCGCGCGGCGGCCCCGGGAAGAAGGCGTTGGTCCGCCGGACGTAGTCGGCGTAGGCGGGCCGTCGCTCGCCGATGTCCTTCTCCAGCAGCGTGACGCCCGACACGCGCATCAGCAGTACGCTCATCAGCAGCGGCCCCGGCAGGCTCCACCAGGCTCCGGCCGAGACGGCGACCAGGTAGAACCCCCACCAGACGCAGAAGTCGCCGAAGTAGTTCGGGTGCCGGGTGTAGCGCCACAGGCCACGGTCCATGACCTTGCCCCGATTCGCCGGGTCGGCCTTGAACCGCGCCAGCTGCCAGTCACCGCCGGCCTCGAACACCATGCCGACGAGCCACAGCGCCACGCCGGCGTAGTCGAGCCAGCCGAGCGGGCGCACGCCGAGGATGGCGCCGTGCAGCGGCAGCGAGATGATCCAGGCCAGCAGGGCCTGGAAGAGGAAGACGAGATAGAGGCTCTTGAAGGTGAAACCGGGCTCGTTGCGCGCCCGGATCGCCTGGTAGCGGCGGTCTTCGCCGTGACCCCAGTTGCGGGCGGTGATGTAGACCGACAGGCGCAGTGCCCAGACGCCCACCAGGGCGAGAACCAGTTCACGACGCTCGAGGATTCCGGGCGCCCGCTGCGGTTCACCACCGACCGCGGCGTCGAAACCGGGAGCCGTGTACCAGTATGTGGCGGCCGCAAGCAGGAACATCAGCGACCAGAGGCCATCGACGATGGCCACGTTGCGCAGGAACACCGAGGGCACCCACGTGAGGAACGCGGCGCCGATCAGCACCACCAGACCCGACAGATATACCGAAAGGTCGAACACGGGGACCCCCGATGCACGCGCCACGACTGGCCCGGCTCATTGTGGCCCCGGAGACGCCTAAAGGAAACGACCCGGCGGCCGATACCGTGCCGTAAGGCCCGCAAACGCCAGGAACTCCGCAGACCAGGACCCGCTACCGACCATGATCGCGCTCTTTGGCACCGTGATCGTCCTTGTCTGCGTCGCGGGCGGATTCCTGATGGCGGGTGGCAACCTGCTGCTGCTCTGGCACCCGTCGGAAATCGTGGTGATCATCGGCGCTGCCCTCGGCGCCTTCATCACCAGCAATCCCATGAAGGTCGTCAAGGCGTCGTTCTCGGGCGCGCTGACGCTCCTCAAGAAGGCGCGCTACGAACGCAGCGACTACGTCGACATCCTGAAGCTCGTGTTCGACCTGCTGGTGAAGGCGCGCAAGGAGGGCCTGCTGGCGATCGAGGCCGACATCGAGGATCCGGAGAAGAGCGCGGTCTTCTCCAAGTACCCCAAGATCCTCGCCGACCACCACATGATCGAGTTCATCACCGACTGCCTGCGGCTCATGGTCGGCGGCAACCTCGACCCGAACGAACTCGAGAGCCTGCTCGAGTACGAGCTCGAGACCCATCACAAGGAAGCGGCGGAGCCCGCCCACGCCGTGCAGAAGGTCGCCGATGCGCTGCCCGGCTTCGGCATCGTCGCGGCCGTGCTCGGCATCATCAACACGATGGCGGCGATCGACGGCGCCGACACCGCGACGATCGGCGCCAAGGTCGGCGCGGCGCTGGTCGGCACCTTCCTCGGCATCCTCGTCGCCTACGGCATCGTCGGCCCGATCGCCGCGGCCATGGAGGCGCGTGCCCACGAGGAAGGCAAGGCCTTCGAGGTGGTGAAGATGGCCCTGGTGGCCAGCGTGCGCGGCTACCCACCGCAGGTAGCGGTCGAGTTCGCGCGCAAGCTGCTGTTCAGCGACGTCCGGCCCACCTTCGCGGACCTCGAAGCCCACCTCAAGGGCAAGGCGCCCGCGGGCAAGTAGGCCAGCCATGGCGGGCAAGGGCAGCAGCACCGAGGGCAAGCGCCCCATCATCATCAAGCGCAAGAAGGTGGTGGCGGGCGGCCACCACGGCGGCGCGTGGAAGGTCGCCTACGCCGACTTCGTCACCGCGATGATGGCGTTCTTCCTGGTGATGTGGCTGGTCTCGAGCGTGAACGAAGAGCAGCGAGCCGCACTGTTCGCCTATTTCCAGAACCCCAGCATGCAGGACGGGCGCTCGCCCAGGGCGGCGCCGGGCCAGCTCGGACCCGGCGGTGCCAGCACCAGCCCCATCAACATGCGGGGTGGTCTCGACGCGCCGCGCACGCGGATGACGCCCGACCCCAGCATCGGCGCACCGGTCGCCGCGATCGGTCCCGCCGGTGGCGCCCGTACGAGCGACGAGGAGGAGGCGCGCCGGATCACCGAGGCCGCCGAGCAGCGCCAGCTCGAATCGCTGATGAAGGAGCTGGAGGCGGCCATCCAGCGCAGCCAGGCGCTGGCGCCGTTCAAGGACCAGCTGCTGCTCGACATCACCCCCGAGGGCCTGCGGATCCAGATCGTCGACGCGCAGAACCGGCCGATGTTCGACCTGGGCAGCACGCGGCTCAAGGACTACACGGACCGGATCCTCCGCGAGCTCGCCACCTACCTCAACGGCGTGCCCAACCGGATCAGCCTGACCGGGCACACCGACACCACGCCCTACGCGGCCGGCGCAGTGGGCTACACCAACTGGGAGCTCTCGGCGGATCGCGCCAACGCGGCACGGCGCGCGCTCGAGGCGGGCGGCATGAAGTCGGAAAAGGTGGCCCGGGTCGTCGGCCTGTCGTCGTCGGTGCTGTTCGACAAGGCCAATCCGCGCAACCCGATCAACCGGCGCATCAGCCTCATCGTGATGACGAAGCGCGCCGAGGAAAACGCCCTGAGGACCGACGTCCCGGTCGCCGCGCCGCCCTAGCGGCGGTCTCCCGGCGCGTCCAGCGCCGCCCTAGCGGCGGTCTCCCGGCGCGTCCAGCGCCGCCACGATCTCGCCGATGAAGCGCTGCCGCTCGGCGTCGATCGCCGCCTTGGCGTCGGCCGCAGGCTGGTAGCGGTCGACCAGCTCGCGCAGCGGGGTTCCCTGCTGCGCCAGCACGGCCTCCAGGACCAGCAGCCGGTCCTTGACCACCCACAGCTCGCGGGCCAGCGTGAGCGCGAGCTGCGTGGCGCGGTCGTTGCGGGCCGCCGAGAGGTTGGGCGTGAGATCGACGCTCATTCGGGCTTGTGTCCGTAGACGTACCAGGGATAGACACCGGAGACGGCCTGGGACCGCACGTTGACGAAGCCTGCCTCGCGCGCGGCCTCGCCGAGGTCGAGGCTCGCCGCCTCGCGCCAGAACGGCTCGCCGCCATGCACCGCGAGGTACTCCGCCCAGAACACGGCCTTCTTGTCGAGCGCCGAGTAGCGCGTGACGTCGGTGAACAGGACGTCGCCACCCGGGCGCAGCAGCCGGAACGCCTCGCGCAACTGGGCGCGGGCCGCCTCGGCCGGGATCTCGTGCAGCACGATGTAGGAGGTGACGAGGTCGAATTGCTGCGGCTCGAATCCCGTCTTCTCGCCGGAGCCAACGAACAGGCGCCAGCGCCAGCCCTGCTCGTTGGCCACGCGCTGGGCGTGCTCGAGCATCCGCGGCGAAGGATCGCAGCCCCAGATCTCGGCCTGCGGGAACTCGCGCTGGATCTGCTGCGTGTAGTGGCCGCTGCTCGTGCCGATCTCAAAGATCCGCGCGTAGTCGCGCCGCGGCAGCACGGAGAGGATCTGGCGACGCTGGGCGAAAATGTCGCCCGGGTAGTTGCGGGCGACGTACTCGCGATGGACAAGCTCGCCGTGCACGAAGCCCTGGTAGGGGTGGCCGTCCCAGCCGCCGGTGGTCCGGTGGATCCACGCGACGTCGAAGTAATCAGGGCGCTTCTCGCCAGGCAGCGGCTCGATCGTCGTAGGCCCGGTCGACAGCGCCTTCAGGCGCGGCTCGATCTCGGGCTGGATCTCTTCGAAGGCCGCGGCGGCGACGCGGCCGTGCTGCACGCTGCTGTACTCGCCGAGCGCGGCCAGCGCCATCGCCGCAGGAGAATCGGCCAGCGCGGCGTCGACCTGGCGCAGCCGGTCGTCGAGGTCGTCGGCCAGCGTGCGCTCGTCGAGGCCATGCGCCGTGATCTCGGCGTCCACGCGCGCGCGGAGCTTGCCGCTCTGCACGGCGAGATCCGACAGGAAGTGCATCGCGGCCCTGCCGCGCTGCCTGAGCTGGAAGTCCATGTGCGGTCTCCTGAATCGATCCTGTCGGACCATGATAGCCCAGCGCCGCGGCCAATAACCGGTCACTCCGGGCGCGCGCGGCTCGCCACGGTGGAAGCCCCCATAAGATGGGCAGCAATACACCCTGCGTCGGCCCTGGGGGGCTGCCTACGATGCGTTACTCGGCCGGCTTCATTCCGCTGCAGCTCGCCCGTTCACCGGACGGCTCCCACCTCGCGCTCAACGCGGCGCGAGCCGCGGCCGCGCTGCACGCACTGCACGAGCGCGACCCGGAGCTGCGGCTCGTGGTCCTGCCCGAGGGCGTGCTGTCGGCCGGCAGCGACCACCTCGGGCCCTGGCCGCAACCTGCGCGGCTGGCTCCGCTCGCGGCCGCCGCCGCGGCGCTCGGCCTCCATGTCGCCGCGGCCGACCGGTTCGGCGGACGCGCCACGGGCTTCATCATCGGCCCCGACGGCGAGCCCGCGCTGGTGCAGGAAGCGATCGCCGGCCACGCCGGGGACGCCGGCCCCGCGGAAGACAACCGCGTTCGCGTCCTGCGCACGCCACTTGGCACCCTCGCCTGCCTGCCAGGCGACGATCCACTGTTCGCGGAATACGTCCGGCTCGCGATGTTCGCCGGCGCCGAGATCGTGCTCAACCCGTGCACCGAGCGCCTCGATGCCCAGCACGCGGCCCGGCAGTTGTCGCGCGGGGCACGGTGCTGGGAAAGCAGCCTGTTCCTCGTGGCCGCGAGCGCGGCGGGAGCCCTGGGCCCCGAGGGCCGCCCGGATCCGGCCTTTGCCGGCGCCGGGCTCGGCGGCGCCTGGGCACCGCAGGGCGCGCTCGTCGGTCCGGTCGAGGCCGCGGCGGGCACGGCGCGGATCGATCTCGGCGAACTGCGCGCGCGACGCGCCGATCCATGGATCAACTTCCCGGCGCAGCTGCGCACCGCGCTCTATGCACCCTTCTATGCGCGCGCCGCCACGGCGGCTGCCGCGCCCGGCGGCCCGCGCGCGCGCGCGGTCGGCGAGGCTGCGCCAACCGGGCCGGTCTACGACGTGCTGCTGATGCAGGCACACCAGGTGTTCGCCCAGGACCCGACGCGGCGCGATGCCGTGGTGCAGGACAACCTGCGACGCGCCCTCGCGCTGGCGCGCCCGTTCGCCGCCCGGCCGCAGACCCGGCTGGTCGTGCTGCCGGAGTTCTTCCTGCAGGGTTCGCCGTTCTCGTCGTCGCCGGAATTCTGGGAACGGGTCGGAATCCGTGTGCCAGGGCCGGAGACGGAGGCGCTGGGCACGTTCTGTCGCGAGACCAACGTATTCCTCAGCGGCGCGGTGCTCGAGCATGACCCGGACTGGCCGGGCCGGTTCTTCAACACGGCGTTCATCATCGGGCCCGACGGCAAGCTCCTGCTGCGCTACCGCAAGCTGCAGTGTGCGGACCTGAACGGACTGATGACCGTGACTACGCCGGGCAGCGTCTACTCCGACTACGTCGCACGCTACGGCGAAGAAGCGCTCATCCCTGTGGTCGAGACCGAGATCGGGACGCTCGGCTGCGCGGTCTGCTTCGACTCCAACTGGCCCGAGTTGTGGCGCATCCTGGCACTCAAGGGCGTCGAGGTCGTCTGCAACCCGACCTCGGAGATCCACAGCGAGCGCCGCCCGGCGTGGTACTCGGCGAAACGGGCCCACGCCGCCGAGAACCTCTATTACGTGGCCAGCGCCAATGCCGGCAGCGAGCAGTTTGCCGAGGGGGCTCCCGCCACGGCCATGAACCGCGGCCACTCCGCGCTGATCGACTTCCACGGCAACCTCGCGAGCTGCGCGGACGGCGGCGGAGTCGTGCCACTCGCGGGCCGCGTGGACCTCGGGGCCCTGCGCCGCGCGCGGGCGAGCGCCGGCGAGAACCTGCTGGCGCGATTCGCGCCCGGGGCGGTCGCCGCCGCGTATGCGCGCTTCCCCGGGTTCCCGCTCGACTGCTTCCGCGACGCGCCGATGACCCACGGCACGCAGGGCATCGCGCTCGTGCGCGAGCAGGTGGGCCGACTGCAGGCGGCGGGAATCCTCGCGGCACCCTGACCGGGCGTCCAGGGCGAGCCCTCGCCTCAGGACGAGATCGCGACCTCGTCGGGCAGATGCGCCGCGATCTCGGCCGCGGCCCGCTGCAGACGGGGCGCGAGAACCTGCGGGATGGCCTCGGGCTTCACGGCACGCGTGAGGACCCTGCAGACCAGCACGGCGACCAGCCCGCGGCGCCCGATGATCGGCACCGCCAGCAGCCCCTCCTTGTCCTGGAAGCCACGGAATTCCGGCCGGTCCACGTAGGAACGCGGCTGGTAGAACCAGCCCTGGCGCCGCGCCAGCGCGACGTCCTCGCCAATCTGCGCCTCGCTGCGACCACCCGCGCCGACGTCCTCGCGGGTGCCCTCGAGCAGCAGCTCCCGCGTCGGGTCAGAGGCGAACGCAAGCTGCACGATGCCGCTGGCCGTGCGGCGCAACGGCATGTCGATTCCCGCGGTGCTCGTGAAGATCTTGTGCGGGGTGCGCAGGTCGGTCGTGTAGTACACCCGCATGTGCAGCCCGGACAGCGCGCACAGCGTGACCGGCCAGCGCACCTCGTCGCAGAGCGGATCGATGATCGGGCGCGCGGCCTGCACGAGGGCGAAATTGGCATTGAAGCCCGAGGTCAGCTGCAGCACGCGGGAGGTCAGGTGGTAACGACGATCGTCCTCGCGTCGCGCGATGTACTGCAGGTCGCGCAGGGTCTCGAGCACGCGCACGGTCGTGGTGCGCGGCAGGTCGAGCAGGCGAGCCATCTCCGAAACCCTCAGCGCCTGGTGCTGGTTCAGCGCTTCGAGGGCCGCCAGCACCTTGTGGGTGGTGCGGATGATCTGACGCGATTCCATGAGGCCGGAGTGTAGAGCGCCCCTGGGCGAGGATTGTCCGCCAGGTGTTGCTCACTTCACTGGCCGAAATGCGGTCGCCCGGACTCCGCCCGCGCCGCCCCCCCCTCCGCGCTCACTCGTAGCGCAGCGCCTCGATCGGATTCAGGCGCGAAGCCTTGCGCGCGGGGTAGAGCCCGAACAGCACGCCGACACCTGCGCTGACCAGCAGCGCGATGACGACGATGTCGGTCCGTACCACCATCGACCAGCCGAATCGCGACGCCAGCAGTTGCCCGGCCCCGAGACCCAGCAGCACGCCGATCGCCCCACCGATCGCCGCCAGCACCAGCGCCTCGATGAGGAATTGCGCTAGGATGTCCGCCGGCTGCGCGCCCACCGCCATCCGGATGCCGATCTCGCGCGTCCGCTCCGTGACGGACACCAGCATGATGTTCATCACGCCGATGCCGCCCACGACCAGCGAGACCAGCGCGATCGAGGCGAGCAGCGTGGTCAGCGTCTGGGTGGCGGACGTCAGCGTGCCCGTCATCTCCGCCATGCTGGCGGTGGAAAAGTCGTCGTCCTCGTCCGTCGCGAGGCGGTGCCGTTCGCGCAGCAGCGCGGCGATCTGTGCGCGCGCGAGCTCGATGGCATCGCTCGAGACCGCACTGACGTAGACCGGGCCACGGACGAACTGGCTGAGCCCGCCCTGGATGCGGGCCTGGAAGGTCGACACCGGCACGAAGATCGCGTCGTCCTGGTCCTCGCCCATGCCGCCCTGGCCTTTCCTCTCGAGCACGCCGACCACGATGTAGGGCGCGTTGCGGATGCGGATGACCTGGCCGATCGGATCGGCGCCGCTGCCGAACAGGTTGTCGGAAACGGTCTGCCCGATCACCGCGTTCTTGGCGCCGCCTGCCTGGTCGGAGGCGGTGAGGCCTGCGCCGCGCGCGATCGCCCAGTTGCGGATCGTGAAGTACTCCGGCGTCGTGCCGTAGACGGTGGTCGTCCAGGTCTCGGCCTCGGAAATCGCCTGGGTGCTGGTGCGCGACAACGGTGCCGCCGCGCGCACCGAGGGCACTTCCGTCTGGATCGCCCGCACGTCGTCCCAGGTGATGGTCGGCTGCGAACCCATGCCCCCGCGCATGCCGCCCGATCGGCTCGAACCGGAGAACAGCAGAATCACGTTGGTGCCGGACGCCTCGATCATCGAGCGGATGCGCTCCTTGGCCCCCTCGCCGATCGACACCATGCAGATGACCGCGGCGACGCCGATGATGATGCCCAGCGCCGTGAGGCTGGAGCGGAGCGTGTTGCGGCGCAGCGCGAGCATCGCGAGCCGCAGCGTCTCGACGGGAGAGATCATGCGTGTGGCTCCTGCCGCTCGTCGATGATCACGCGGCCGTCGCGCAGCGCCAGCCGTCGCGCGGCGAACGCCGCGATGTCGGCCTCGTGGGTGACGTAGAGGATCGTGATGCCCGACTCACGCAGCCCTGCGAGCAACCGCATGATCTCCAGGCTGGTCGCCGAGTCGAGGTTGCCGGTCGGCTCGTCGGCGAGGATCAGCGGGGGCTCGGTCACGAGCGCGCGCGCGATCGCCACGCGCTGCTGCTGGCCCCCCGACAGCTGCGAGGGCATGTGGCCCGCACGCTGCGAGAGGCCGACCCGGTCGAGCGCCTCGAGCGAACGCCGGCGTCGCTCCGCGGGCGGGCAGCGCGCGTAGATCAGCGGCAGCTCGACGTTCTCGGCCGCCGACGTGCGCGCCAGAAGGTTGAAGCTCTGGAACACGAAGCCGATGAACCGGTTGCGCACCTCGGCCAGCTCGATGCGCGAAAGCCGCGCGACGTCGCGCCCGGCGAGCCGGTAGCTGCCCTCGGTGGGCGAGTCGAGGCAGCCGAGGATGTTCATCAGGGTCGACTTGCCCGAGCCGGAGGCCCCGGTGATCGCGACGAACTCGCCCGCCTCGATCGAGAGGTCGACGTCGCGCAGCGCCGCGAACTCCGACTCGCCGGAGCGGTAGAGCTTCGTGACGCCCTGGAGTTCGAGGAGCGCCATCGGCTCAGAGGATGCGCAGGCCGCCCCGCATGCTGCGCGGGCGGTTGTTGCCACCGTTCGGCATGCCCTCGATGCCCGTGATGACGGCATCGCCCTCCTTCAGATCGCCACCGATGACCTCGGTGTAGGAGCCGTCGCTGAGGCCGAGGCGCAGGTTGCGCGGCGCGGGCTTGCCGTTCTCGAGCACCCAGACCACGCGGCCACCCCCTTCGGCGCGGCCGCCAGCCGCCGCCCTGGGCGGGCGCGCCGCCCCGCTGCCTGCGGCGGCGTCGGGCCGGAACCGCAGCGCCGCGCCAGGCAGGCGCAGGACGCCGTCGCGGCGGTCGGCGATCACGGTCACGGTGGCCGTCATGCCCGGCTTCAGCTTGAGCTCGGCGTTCGAGACGTCGATGACGGCGTCGTAGGTGACGACGTTCTGCACGACCTGCGGCGCATTGCGGATCTCGCGGATCCGCCCCGTGAACCGCTCGCCCGGGTAGGCGTCCACGGTGAAGCTCGCGTCCATGCCGGCGCGCAGCTTGCCGATGTCGGCCTCGGCCACGTTGGTGTGGACCTCCATGGCGCGCAGGTCCTGGGCGATCGTGAACAGCACCGGTGCCTGGAACGACGCGGCCACGGTCTGCCCGACGTTGACCGCGCGCGAGATCACGATGCCGTCGGTCGGCGCGAGGATGTCGGTGTAGCGCAGGTTGGTCTGCGCCTGGCGCAACGCCGCCTCCGCCTGCGCGAGCTGGCCACGCGCCTGGGCCACCGAGGCTTCCGCGGCACGCGCGTTGGCGCTGGCATTGTCGCGGTCGGTCTCCGAGATCAGGCGGGACTCGAACAGCTGGCTCGCGCGGCGCGCCTGGCGCCCGGCGTCCTCGGCCTGCACCTGCAGCCGCAGCAGGTTGCCACTCGCCGCGGCGACGTTTGCGGACGCCTGCGCGACCGCCGCCTCGAACAGCGCGGGGTCGATCTTGGCGATGCGCTCGCCGCGCCGGACCTGCGAGTTGAAGTCGGCGAACAGCGCCTGGACGCGGCCGGACACCTGGCTGCCCACCTCGACGGTGACCACGGCCGACAGGCTGCCGGAGGCACTCACGCGCGAGACGATCTCGCCGCGCGCCAGCGGCTCGGTGGTGTACCTGGGGGCCTCACCCTTGCCCGTGCCGAAGCGCCAGATCCCGCCGAGCACGAGCGCGGCAATCACCAGCGCCCAGGCCAGGCGCGAACGCAGCATCGAACCGGGCTTCATGCAGGCTCCCGTGGGGTGTGGGCGTCAGGCGGACGGTGGCGGCACGATGTCCGCCGCGAGCGCCTCGACCAGCGCGCGCGCCGCGGCGGCGCGCCAGGCAACCTCGTCGGCCGGGGGCGTGTAGAGGTCGACGGCGTCGGGCGGGAGCAGCCCATGCTGCGCCAGCAGCGCCTCATGGGTCAGCAGACGCTCGCGCAGGGTGCTGACCTCCATGGCCAGGCGCAGCGACACCGCCACGAGCTGCGCCACGCTGGCCGCGTCGAGCGGCTGGTCGGGGCCAGGCCGCGCGCTCACGAGGCGGCCCCGGCGCGACGGCCGCCGAAGAAGAAGTACTGGCCCGCGCCCAGCGGCTCGTACCCTGCAAACGCCTCGGCGGGGCCGAAGCCCGCGGCACGCAGCGCCGCCAGCACATCGGTGTCGACGAATCCCGTCCAGAACGGCTCGCCGTTGTTGCGCACCTGCCAGTCGTTGGTCACCTGCTTCGGCATCGGCAGCACGGCCGGCTGGTAGGGCACGTCGGCGTTCAGCAGCAGGCCACCCGGTGCGAGGATGCGGTGCGCCTCGGCCAGGATGCGCGGCAGCACGTCATGCCAGGTCTCATGGAACAGGATGTGCGAGACGATCAGGTCGAAGTGCCCGTCGGGGTAGCCGGTGCGCTGCGCGTCGGCCTGCCGGAAGTGCATGGCGACGCCACGATCCTCCGCCCAGGCGTGCGCGAAGCGCACGAAGGGCTCCGAAAGGTCGAGGCCGTGGACCTCGGCGTCGGGGAAGGCCTCCTTGAGCGCCATCGTCTCGGTGCCGGGACCGCAGCCGAGGTCGAGAATCCGCCGCGGCTTGAGGTCGGGCCAGCGCCGCTTGATCACCGACACGATGTAGCGCCCGATACCTGGCTCGCCGACTGCGGCGCCGGCCGACAGCCCCTTGGCCGCGCGGTAGAGCTCGATCGTGCCGAAGTAGATCAACGCGGCGTGCAGGTCACCCGGGCGCGCGCTGGCGAAGTAGCCGCCGGGCTGCCGGTGGATCTCGAAGTCCGCGATGGGCTTGGGCAACACGAGCGAGGGATCAAGCGTGAGCGACCCGCGGGGCCTGGCCGCGAGCTCGGCCGCGCGCGACTCGACCTCCGGCAGGATGCGGCGGCAGGTCTCATCCACCGTCTCCCACATGAGGCCCTGCGAGGCATAGACCATCGAGCCCCAGAGCTGGTACAGGGGATCGGGCTCGAACAGCGGCCGCGCCTCGTCGCGCTGCGCGGGCGGACGCCCATGAAGCCGCTCGAAGCCCGGTCGCAGCTCGCGGTCATAGAGCCGGGCGAGTTGCTGCTCGAGCGCGCCGTTCGCGAAGCCCTTCAGCGCGCCGACGAAGCGCTGGCGCGCGGCCTCGTCGTGGCTGGGCCGGTAGAGTTCTCGAAGTGCGTTGCTCATGCGGGCGAGCCTCCGGGCAATCAGGACTGACCTATCGACATCTTAGCGAGCCGGAGGTTCGGCGACCCAGCGCCGCCACTGCGTGAGTTGCGGATTGTCGCTGACCGCGAGACCGATCTGGTGGCTGACCGAGATCTCGTCGTCGCCGGGTTTCGTCTCGGGCCGCGCCACGTAATAGAGGTGGTAGCGCCCCTGGCCCTGCCGCGCAGGCCCCGTGTCGACGAACCAGGGCGTGCCGACGGCTCCGCAGTCCCAGAGCCCAGAGCCTGAAGCGGTCGGGGCCAGCACGGCCCCGCGCTCGTCGCTGCCCGGGACCCGCTCCCAGCGGAGACCGTCGCTCGAGCGGGCCAGGCCGACGCCGATGCGGTCGCCACGCCAGCCCTCGTAGAGCATGTGAAAGCGTCCCTCGTGCCAGAACACGTGTCGCGTCGAGGCGCCGTCCGGGTCGAAGTCGTCGGGTCCGCCACCGCGGAAGACCACGCCGAGGCGCTGCCAGTTGCGACCGCCGTCGGTGGACTCCGCGGCCAGCACCACGAAGCCGAGCTTCGGGCTGATGCTGTGGTAGTACATGCGCCAGAGGTCGCCGCGCAGCCGCAGCACCTGCGGCCAGCCGACGCCCGACGCGTCGGGCTCGCCTTCGGCACCCGCGTCGAGCACGGCGCCACGGAACGGGCCCTCCGTGCGCTGCCAGGCGACCCCGTCGCGCGAGACCGCGCGGCCGATTCGCAGCGGGAACCCCTTGACCGTGCGGTCGCGGATCCTGCGCAGCTGGGTGTCGCCACCGAAATACCACATCTCGAAGCCTTCGCTGGTGACCTGCACCTCGCCCAGCCCCAGGTGCGCACTGTCGAAGCGCTGGGAGTCCTCCGCGGGATCCATGATCGCGCCGCGGTAGCCGCTGCCCGCGACACGCTCCCACACACGCCCGTCGGTCGAGCGCGCCAGCCCGATGCGCCCGGTAGGCAGGCCGATCTCACGGTCGAAATCGGGATCGCGGCCGTAGTACCACATGCGGTAATCGGAGGGCCCGAGACGGAGCACGCGCGGGCAGGACACCGTGGTGGCGTCCCAGCGACCCGGGCCGGCCACCGGCAGCACGAGCCCCGGCTCCGGGGCGCGGGCAGATGGGGAGCCCGCGGCCTCCGGCGCTCCACCGTTGCCAGCACCCCGCGCCGGCAACGCCCCCGCACCCGCCGCGACCGCCAGCGCGGCCACCACGTCCCGTCGTCCGATCGTCTGCTTGCCCATGGGACCGAGTCTAGCCCAGGCCGCGTCGCGCGAGGGATCGGTCCCGGGTACCATGACGGCCTCGCACGGGGACCGGGGCCAATGGGACGCATCTTCGAAGTACGCAAGCACGCGATGTTCGCGCGCTGGAACCGCATGGCGAAGCAGTTCGCCCGCATCGCCAAGGACATCAACATGGCCGTCAAGTCGGGCGGCCCGGACCCTGACTCCAACCCCGCGCTGCGGCGAATCCTGCAGAACGCGCGCGCCGTCAACATGCCGAAGGACAAGGTCGAGGCGGCGATCAAGCGCGCGGTCGGCCGCGACGCCACCAACTACCAGGAGGTTCTCTACGAGGGCTATGCCCCGCACGGGGTCGCGCTGCTGGTCGAGACCGCCACCGACAACCCCACGCGCACCGTGGCCACGGTCCGCAACATCATCTCCAAGAACGGCGGCAACCTCGGCACGAGCGGCAGCGTCAGCTTCATGTTCCGCAAGATGGGGGTGTTCCGGCTCGACCCGGCGGGAATCGACCAGGACGACCTCGAGCTGTTCCTGATCGACCACGGGCTAGACGAGATGGGCGAGAGCGTCGGCGAGAAGGGCGAGCCGCTGCTGGTGGTGCGCTGCGCGTTCGCGGACTTTGGCACCCTGCAGGAAGCCCTCGAGTCGCGGAAGATCGCGCCGCTCTCCGCGGAGCACGAGTACATCTGCACCACCCCCACCGAGCTTCCCGAGGAACAGGCGGCCGAGGTGCTCGCGCTGGTCGACAAGCTCGAGCAGGACGACGACGTACAGCGGGTGTTCCACACCCTTGCCTGAACGCGCCCTGCCGCAACGCCCCCCGGAGGACGCGCCCATGGATGCCGAACGCAGACGGATGATGATCGGAGCGGCCGGAATCGCCGGCACGGCTCCGCTTGGCGCACTGCTCGCGAACAGCGCCCAGGCCGACAGCGGGAGACCCGCGGGCCCCCGCTCCACGGTGGTCGCGCAGCCGCTGGAGCTGTCGGGCGCGGCACTTCTGAAGGCCGTCATGAAGCTCAAGGCCAGCACCGACGATCGCATCACGATCGGCTGGGTCGACGCCGTCAACTACGCGTTCATCGAAGGCGAGGCGATCCCGCTCTACCGGCTCTACGCGGCGACCTGGCAACGCTTCGTGCAGCGCAGCGACACGCTCTTCGAGGGTCGGCTCGTCGAGGTCGCCTACTTCGTCGACATGCGCAGCGGCGAACTCCTCGAGAAGCTGACTATGCCGCGCACCGGCCGCGTCGTCGACGTGCCGCGCTACCGCGCCGGCCCGACGCCTTCGCGCGTGATGCCGGAGCGCCGCGAGACCCGCAGGTTCGACATGGCCCACGAGCGCCCCGACTCGGGTACGTTCTTCCTGCAGGGCACGGCCGCCTCCGAGCAGTACTTCAGCCAGCCTGAGCGCCGCGGCGACCGTATCGCGATCCGCGAGGACAACGGCTCGCGGCTGATCCGCCCGGACGGTGGCCCGGGCGCCTTCCACTACCGGGAATGGGTGATCTGGACTGGTGACTACGCCGAGGTCATGAACCCGGGCACGAGCTGCGTGCAGGTCGAGATCGCCTACTCGGCCACGACCGCGTGGCGCCCGTGGATGCAGATGGGCGACACGCCGGGCAACACGCTGCAGAACGGCTGGGGCGGCAAGGCCCTGCGGCCCGAGGACCTGCCGGCCGAGCACCTGCGCCTTACGCAGCGCTTCCACCCGGACCTGCTCGACGATCCGGCGAAGGCCCTGGGCTCATGAACACGAGCGCTGCGCGCGGCGGCGGATTCCGGCGCGCGCTGTTGACCCTGCTGGTCGCCGCGCTGCTGGTGGGCGCGGGCTGGACCTGGTTCACCCTCTCCTGGTCCTACTCGGAGGGCGACCGCGGCGGCGTGCTGCAGAAGTTCTCGCGCAAGGGCTGGATCTGCAAGACCTACGAGGGCGAGCTCGCGCTCTACATCGTCGGCGGCGTCGCGCCGGAGATCTGGCATTTCTCGGTGCGCGACCCAAAGGTCGCCGAGAAGCTCACCGCGTATGTCGGCGAGCGGGTCCAGCTGCACTACACCGAACACCGCGGCATACCCACCAGCTGCTTCGGCGAGACCGGCTACTTCGTCGACGACGTCACGCGCGCGCCCGGCGCGGGCGCCACGGCCACGGAGCTCGCCCCCGGACCTTGACGCGCGGCTGCGGCCGCGAAGATAGTCGGGCCCGATGGACGGCGAGTCGCCTGAACAGCCCTTCGTCGCGCCCTGCCGCAGTCTCGCGCCGGGCGCACCGCTGCGCTGGCTGCGGCTCGGCTGGGCAGACCTGCGGGCGGCGCCTGCCCACAGCCTCGGCTACGGGCTCGTCGTGGCGCTGCTGTCACTCGGCGTCAGCGCCGTGGCGCTGCAACTCGGCAGCTACTGGGCGCTGCTCGTACTGCTGTCGGGCTTCGTGTTCGTCGCGCCGATTCTGGCGCTCGGGCTCTACTCGATCAGCCGCCAGCTCGCCGTCGGCCGCACGCCCACGCTGGGCGGCTGCCTGGGCCAGCAACGCCGCAGCCTCGGCAACGCCATGGTCTTCGCGCTCGCGCTGCTGGTGGTCTTCCTGGTCTGGGCACGCGCCGGCTCGATGGTCCACGTCTTCTTCCCGGCCGACGAGGACCGCGACCACCTGCAGCTGCTGACCTTCCTCGGCATCGGCTCGGCGGTGGGCTCGATCTTCGCACTGGTCAGCTTCGCCATCAGCGCGTTCTCGCTGCCAATGATCTGCGACCGCGACGTCGACGCGGTGACCGCTGTGGTCTCGAGCGTCAACGCGGTGCTGCGCAACAAGCGCACGATGGCCGTGTGGATCGCGCTGATCGTGGCGCTCGTGGCGCTCGGCTTCGCCACGGCCATGCTCGGGCTCGTCGTCGCGATCCCGGTGCTCGGGCACGCGACCTTCCATGGCTATCGCGAAGTGATCGACGCCGGAAACTGGCCGCTCAATCCCGCATAGGCGCTCGCGACTGGGTGATCCGGAATCGCGAGGTCACGAAAGCGAGGTCCGTCAGGGTCGCGTTGCCGGCCGGGTTGAGCCCGGTCACGTGGTAGTCGCTGTAGGCCGCGGCGAAGTTCAGCGGCATCGGTCCGGTGAGGTTGCAGGTCAGCTGCGCGCCGGCCGCCGAGTACGCGTCCTCGGCCCGCGCGAGATAGGCGTCGTCGGTGGAATAGACGAAGCCGGTGATGCCGCCGCCGGCGCGCGCGTCGGCCGTGGCGGTCGCCAGCGCCGCCTCACCATCGGCGGTCTCGATCACGAAGCCGATCGGCCCGAACCGCTCCTCGCCGTAGAGTTCGCGCGCGTCAGTGCCCACCGCCACCAGCAGCGGCGTGCAGGTGCGCGCCGCCGGGAACTCCGGATGCGCATAGGCGCCCGGCGCATGCAGCACGCGACCGCGGGCCGCGGCCTCGCGCGCGATCGACTCGACCAGGCCGAGCGTGGCGTCGGACTGGATAGCAGCCATGATCGACCCCGCGCGGCGACCATCGCCGGCGATCGCCGCGATCGCCGCGGCCAGCGCCTCGCCGAATTCACCCGCGCCGATGCGCCGGTCGCCGCAGCGCACCCCATCGCGAGGCAGGTAGATGTTCTGCGGCGAGGTGCACATCTGCGCCGAGAACAGCGACATTGTCATCGCGAGACTCTTGATCACGGGCTCGAGCGCCTCGACCGACTCCACCACCACCGTGTTGACGCCGGAGGTCTCCGAGTAGCAGAGCGCGGGTGCGGCGTTGGCCTCGACCCAGGCGCCGAAACGCGCGCTACCCGTGAAGTCGATGATCGCCGCATGCGGGTGCTTCACCAGGCGCTTGCCCAGCGGTTCGGCGGGCGTGTCGAGGCAGAGCGTGACGAGATCGGCCGGGAAACCGGCCTCGGCGATGACCTCGCGGCTGGTACGCACCGCAAGCGCCATCGGCAGCACGGCGGCCGGGTGCGGCTTGACGATGACGGGGTTGCCCGTCGCGAGGCTCGCCAGCATCGCCGGATAGGCGTTCCAGGTGGGAAATGTCGCACAGGCAAAGCACACCGACACGCCGCGCGGCACCAGCCTGTAACGCTTGCGCAGCCGGATGGTCGCCGAGCCGAAGCGTCGTTCCCAGTGCGCCTCCGCCGGGACGTCCGACATCGCCGCCCAGGCGTAGGCGAGTGCCTCGACGCCGCGGTCGAGCGCGTTGGTGCCACTGCCGGCGTAGCTCATCGGCCCGCTCTGCCCGGCGGTGTGCATCACCGCATGCGCGGTCGCGAAGACCTCCCGGTAGAGGCGGTCGACGATCTCCATGCAGACGCCGACGCGCGCCGCAGGCGTGGCATTCGCCCAGGCCGGCATCGCCGCGCGAGCCGCGGCGAACAGCGCGTCGGGATCGGCGCGCGGATAATCGATGGCCAGCGGCTCGCGCGTGTAGGGCGAGACCTCGCCGGCCAGGCGGCCGATCGTGCCGGGCTGGTCGAGGGCGAACGCGCGACCGAGCTGGGCGCGGAACGCAGCGGCACCCGCCTCGGCGGCCGCCGCGCCACCCGGGTGGCGATCCGGCGTCTCCGGGAACAGCGTGAACTGCCCGCGGGCGAGGCAGGCGGCTCGCGCGCGCTCCAGCGCGTCGCGGTGCCGGTCGAAGAGCAGCATGGCTGCGATCGTCATGGATTCACTCCGGTTGCAAACAGAGGCCTGTCAAAACGCCGGCCTGCCCAGGGCCGACTGGTACCCGGCGACATAGCGGTCGACGATCGCGGCGGCAGGCTCCACCGCATGGATCGTGCCCACGCCCTGACCCGCCGACCAGATGTTCTTCCAGGCCTTCACCGTGCCCTCCGAGTTGGACCAGTCCATGCGCTCCTTGCCGGCCAGCGCGTCTGGGTCGAGGCCGGCGGCGACGATGCTCTCGCGCAGGTAGCTCGCGTTGGCCCCCGTGAAGGCCTTGGTGAGCACGAGTTCGTCGAGGGAGCCGCGCACCACCATGTCCCGGTACGCTGGCTGCGCCAGGCTTTCCTGCGCCACGATGAAGGGGGTGCCCGCGTAGGCCAGGTCCGCGCCCAGCAGCTCGGCCGCGCGCACCGCCGCGCCACTGCCGATGCTGCCGGCGAGCACGATGACGCCGTCGAAGAATTCGCGCACGGCGGCCACGAACGAGAACGGTGACAACGCGCCGGTATGGCCGCCGGCCCCGGCACAGACCAGCACCAGCCCGTCGGCGCCCGCGGCCGCGGCCTTGCGCGCGAACGGCAGCGTGCTTACGTCGGCGAACACCTTGCCCCCGTAGCGATGGACGCGTTCCACGGCCGGCGCGGGACTGCCCAGCGCGGTGATCACCAGCGGCGGCCGGTGGCGGTCGACGAGTTCGAGCTCCCCGGCGAGGCGGTCGTAGGAGCTGTGGGTGACCAGGTTCAGCGCCCAGGCCGCGGCGCCCGCCGGCGCCGCCGATGCGGCAGCGTGTTCCGTGGCGATGCGTGCCAGCCACTCGTCGAGCACGGCCAGGGTACGCGCGTTGGGCGCCGGGAACGCACCGATGACCCCCGCCCGGCACGTCGCCAGCACCAGGTCGGGGCCCGACACCAGGAACATCGGCGCGGCGATCAAGGGCAGGCGCAACCCCGCCCGCAGCGGACCCAGCCGGTCGTGGGACGAAACGGCCGTCGAGGCTTGCGGCATGTGCTAGCTCCCCGGAAATATCGGTATGGTACCGTCTCGACGAATCGGCTCGCACGGTCCAGGGGAAGCACCATGCGCATCGGCGTCACTCAGGAGATCAAGGTCCACGAATACCGCGTCGGCCTGGTGCCGGCCTCGGTTCGGGAGCTGACGACCCACGGTCACGAGGTGCGCGTCGAGGCCGGCGCGGGCCGAGGCATCGGCTGCCCGGATGCGGACTACGTCGCCGCCGGCGCCTCGATCGCCGCGACGGCTCCCGAGATCTTCGGCTGGGCGGAGCTCGTCGTGAAGGTCAAGGAACCGCAGCTTCACGAGTGCGCGATGCTGCGGCCGGGCCAACTGCTGTTCACCTACCTGCACCTGGCCGCCGATCGCCCGCAGGCCGAGGCGCTGATGCGCTCGGGCGCGCAGGCGATCGCCTACGAAACGGTCACGGCGGCCGACGGCTCGCTGCCGCTGCTGACGCCGATGAGCGAGGTCGCCGGCCGCATGGCCGTGCACGTCGGCGCCGGCCTGCTGCAGAAGGCCGCTGGCGGCCGCGGCGTGCTGCTGGGCGGCGTGCCGGGCGTGCCGCCCGCCAAGGTGGTGATCCTGGGCTGCGGGGTCGCGGGCACCCACGCGGCCGAGATGGCCGTCGGCCTGCGCGCCAGCGTCACCGCGATCGACCGCTCGCTGAAGCGCCTGCGCGAGCTCGACGTGCAGTTCCGCGGCGACGTGCACACGCTCTACTCCACCGCCGACGCCATCGAGCGCGAGATCGCCGACGCCGACCTCGTGATCGGCGCCGTGCTGGTGCCGGGCGCCTCGGCGCCGAAGCTCGTCACCGAGGACATGGTCCGCGCGCTGCGGCCGGGCACCGTGCTGGTCGATATCGCCATCGACCAGGGCGGCTGTTTCGCCACCAGCCGGCCCACCACGCACGCCGAGCCCACCTTCGTGAAGCACGGCGTGGTCCACTACTGCGTGACCAACATGCCGGGCGCGGTCGCGCGCACCTCGGCATTTGCGCTGAACCACGCCACTCTCCCCTATGTGCAGGCCATCGCCTCGCTGGGCTGGGCAGCCGCCGCGGCGCACGACCCGGGCCTGGCCGCCGGGCTCAATGTCAGTGGCGGACGCATCGTGCACCCCGCGGTCGAGCGCGCACTGGCATGATTGGGGCATGCCCAAGCTCTCGCGTCGAACCCTGATCGTCTCCGGCCTGGTGGCCGGCGGCGCCCTGCTCGTCGGGTACGCCCGCCACCGCCTCGACGACGGCGACGCCACCGCGAAGTTCGGCGCCGGCTCACCCGACCTCGTCGCGCTGAATCCGTGGATCAAGGTCGCCCCCGACGGCATGGTCACCTTCGGCATCCACCGCGCCGAGATGGGCCAGGCGATCGTCACGACGATCGCCATGATCCTCGCCGAGGAGATGGACGCCGACTGGTCGCGCGTGCGCTACGAGTTCACGCCCGTCGACCGCGATTACTACAACTTCGGCTTCGTCAACCGCGCGCAGCCCTTCGGCGATCCGGAGCGCGGCATCGCCGCGCGTGCCGGCACCGCGGCACTGCGTGAGGTCATGCGCGGGCTCGGCCTCGCGATCACGGTCGGCAGCGCGAGCACCATCGACGCCTGGGAGACGCTGCGCCCGGTGGCCGCGGCGACGCGCGCCGTGCTGCTGCAGGCCGGCGCCGCGCGGCTCGGCGTGCCGGTCTCCGAACTCGACGCGCGCGACGGTGTCGTACGCCATGCGGCGAGCAGCCGCTCGCTCGGGTACGGCGCGCTCGCCGCCGACGCCGCATCGCTCGATCCCCCGGGCCGCCCCCGGCTCAAGGATCCCGGGACCTACCGCCTGATCGGCCGCGATCCGCCGCGCCTGGAGCTTCCCGCCAAGGTCGACGGCAGCGCCGTGTTCGGCCTCGATGTACGGCCGCCCGGCCTGAAGTACGCCGCGATCCTCCGTTGCCCGCAGTTCGGCGGCAGCGTGCAGCGATTCGACGACACCGCCGCACGCGGCCTGCGCGGCTACGAGCAGACGCTGCAGCTGCTGCCCGACACCCTCGCCGTGGTCGCGCGCGACAGCTGGGCGGCGCTGCAGGCCGCGCAGCGCCTCCAGATCGACTGGGCCGCTCCGCCGCCGGGCACCCCGCAGGTGTCAAGCAACGCGCTGCTCGACGAGTACCGGACCCTGTTCGATTCTCCGGACGCGACCCTCGCGGTCGAGCGCGACGGCGACGTCGAGGCGAAGGGCGCCGCGCCCGGCACGCGAGTGTTCGAGCGCGAGTACGCCGTGCCCTTCCTCGCGCACGCCTGCATGGAGCCCATGAACGCCACCGCGCAGCTGCACCCCGACGGCGCGCTCGACCTCTGGGCGCCGACCCAGTCGCCCTCCATCGCGCGCACCGAGGCAGCGCGCGCGGCAGGCGTCGAACCGGATCGCGTGCGCGTGCACTCCACGCTGCTCGGCGGCGGTTTCGGTCGCCGTGCCGAGCTCGACTACGTCGTGGCCGCGGCGACGCTCGCAGCCCGGCTGCCCGGCATGCCCGTGCAGGCGTTCTGGTCGCGGGAGCAGGACCTGCAGCACGACATGTACCGGCCCGCCGCGGCGTGCCGACTCCGCGCAACGCTCGATGCCACGACCGGCACCGGCGCCGTGGCCGCCGTCCGCCAGGTCGACGCCGTGGTGGTCGCGCAATCCGTGCTCGCCAGCAACGCCGAGCGCATCCCCTCGCCGCGCGCCATCAAGGCCGCGAAGGACAAGTCGATCGCCAGCGGCATCAGCGACTGCGCCTACGGCTGGCCGGCGCCGCAGGTCGCCGTGGTCGGGCGCGCGCTGCCCGTGCCGGTCGGGTTCTGGCGCAGCGTGTCGCATTCCTACGCCGGCTTCTTCGTCGAGAGCTTCGTCGACGAGCTCGCCACGGAACTTGGCTTGGCGCCCCTGGAGCTGCGCCGACGCTGGCTCGCGGGGCACCCGCGCGCGCTCGCCGTGCTCGAGGCCGCGGCCCGGCACGGGCGCATGGGCGAATCGCTGCCCGCGGGCGAGGGCCGTGGCATCGCGCTCAGCGAGTCGCACGGCAGCATCGCCGCGCACGTGGTGCACCTGCGCGCCGCGCCGACTCTGCAGCTGCTGCGCGTGACCTCGGTGATCGACTGCGGCCGCGCCCTGCGCCCGGCCAGCGTGCGCGCGCAGGTCGAGGGATCGGTCGTCGACGGCCTCTGGGCGGCGCTGCGCAGCGACCTGCGGATCGAGGCGGGTCGAGTGGTGCAGTCGAACTTCCACGACTACCCGCTGCTGCGGATCGGCGAGGTGCCGCCGATCGACGTGCACATCGTCGAGTCCGATGAACGTCCAGGCGGCGTGGGCGAGCCCGCCGTCCCGGGCATCGCGCCCGCGCTCTGCGCCGCGTGGTTCGCCGCCACCGGCCAGCGTCAGCGGCGGCTGCCGATGCAGATCCCCGCATGAACGCGCCATTCCGCCCCACGCGCTTCCCGCCCTGCCAGATGCAGGTCGAGCGCCGCGCGGACGGCAGCGTGTGGATCACGCCACGGCTGCCGCTGCAGCCCTTCGAGCCGAACCTGCCGGCTCAGCTCGCCGCGCAGGCGCGGCGCACACCTGCGCAGGCCTGCCTCGCCCAGCGCACGCCCGCCCCCGGTGGTCCGTGGATCCGGCGCAGCTACGAGGCCTTCCAGGGCGACGTGCAGGCCGTGGCGCAGTGGCTGCTGGACCTGCAGGGCAACGACGCGAGCCCCCTGGCGGGCCGCCCGGTGCTGATCCTTTCCGGCAATTCGATCGCGCATGCGGCGATCAAGTACGGCGCCATGGCCGCTCGCGTGCCCGGTTGCCCGGTCAGCGCGAATTACGCGCTGATGCCCGGTTCGCTCGGCCGGCTGCGGCACGTGATCGAGCGGCTACGCCCTGCGGTGGTGTTCGCCGAGCAGGCCGCGACATTCCGTCGGGCCCTCGAGGCACTCGATCTGGGCGACGCGATCGTCGTCACCGACGACCCTGCCGCGCTCGACCGGACCGCCGTCGCGCTGGCCGACGTGCTGGCGACACCAGTCACGCCGGCGGTCGGGCATTCGATCGCGGCGATCGACCCCGATGCGCCGTCGGTCTACATGCTGACCTCGGGCTCCACCGGCATGCCGCGCGTGGTCGTGCACACCCAGCGCACGATCGCCGCCAACCTCGCGCAGGGTTGCCAGGTGATGGGCGACACGGCGGGCTGGGGCCGCGCGATGCTCGACTGGCTGCCGTGGAACCACGTGTCCGGCGCGTTCACGCTGATGGCCACGCTCTCCAGCGGCGGCACGTTGCACATCGATGCGGGCCGACCGGCGCCCGTGCTGTTCGAGGAGTCGGTCCGCAACCTCAAGGACATCGCACCCGAGTTCTACATCAACGTGCCGCTCGGTTATGCGCTGCTGGTCGACGCGCTCGAGCGCGACGACGAACTGCGCGAGCGGTTCTTCGCCAATCTGCGCCTCGCGCTCTATGGCGGCGCCGGGCTGCCGCAGGCGCTCTACGAACGATTCCAGGCGCAGGCCGTGCGCACGACCGGGCAGCGCGTGTTCTTCACCACGGCCTACGGGCTCACCGAGACCGCCGCGGGCTGCATGGCGATCTGGTTCCCGAGCGAGGAAGTCGGCATCGGCCTGCCGATGCCGGGACTCACGCTGAAGCTCGTGCCGCTGGAATCCGCCCGCTGGGAGGTCCGGCTGCGCGGCCCCATGGTCTCGCCCGGCTACCTCGACGATCCCGCTGCGACGGCGGCCGCATTCGACGCCGACGGCTTCCTGGTCACTGGCGACGCCGCCGAGCTCATCGACCCCGCAGACCTGCTGCGCGGCCTGCGCTTCGCCGGGCGGCTCGGCGAGGACTTCAAGCTGGCGAGCGGCACGCGCGTGCAGGCCGGCGCGCTGCGCGCCGCGCTGCTGGAGGCCTGCGCGCCGCTGCTGGCGGATCTCGTGGTCTGCGGCGAGAACCGCAGCCACGTCGCGGTGCTCGCGTGGCCCGCGCCGGCAGCCGCGACGCTGCCGGCAGGCGAACTCGCCACGCAGCTTGCGCCGCGACTCGGGCGTTTCAACGCCGGGCGCGGGTCCAGTGAGCGTGTGGAACGGTTGCGCCTGCTGTCAGAGCCTCCGCAGCCCGGCGCGCACGAGATCTCGGACAAGGGCGCGGTGAGCCCAAGGGTGGTGCTCGCGAGGCGCGCGGCCGAGCTCGACCTGCTCTATGCGGACCCCGCGCCACACGGCACGGTGACGCCGGCCTGACTCAGGGCTTGCGCGGCGGCGCGGGCTGCTGCTCGCGCGCGTAGTGCTC
>CAZPAJ010000011.1:0-9387 GCA_964584625.1 uncultured Acidibacter sp. | reverse complement strand
GCCTGACTCAGGGCTTGCGCGGCGGCGCGGGCTGCTGCTCGCGCGCGTAGTGCTCGAGGCTGGAGAGGCTGGGGTCTTCCCACTTCTCGGGCGCGGTGAGGTACTTCGGGTACTTCTCCTTGACCCGCGCCAGCACGGCGGGCGGCGCCATCTCGGGCTCCTCGATGCTCGAGAAGCGACCCATGTAGTAGATGTTGCCGGGCGCCTGCCCCATCAGCATCCAGGGCAGCCAGGGCGTGATGCGCGCCCACACGCCGTTGTGCGGCAGGTGGGTGAGCTCCGGGTTCTCGAGGTCCTCGCGCCGGATGAAGTAGCGGAACAGCTCGGACACCTGGTTCATCGGGCCGGCCGACTCGCGCGGCCACTTGTCCGGCTGCAGCGCCGCCGGATAGTAGAGGTGGATGTCGGCGTCGTGCGTGACCGTGTTGCCGTTCAGCCCCCAGGGCATGATGAACGGGCGGCGCGGCGGCTTGTCCTTGTTGAGTCCACCGTAGCTCGGCGGATCCGGGTACCACTCGCTGATCACGTAGTTGAACGGGTCGTTGGCAACGTCGACGACGCGCACGCGCTCGCCGGTGAACGGGTTGTCCCACTGCTCGAGGATCGCGCCAGTCTTGAGGTCGGTGTAGAACACGAGCTCCCGGCACAGTCGCTGCCAGCTGCCGTCGGGCTGCTTCAGCACCCGCAGGCCCGAGAACACCTCGAAGCCGAACAACGGCTTCACCGGCTCGCCGGCGCGCACGGAGTGCACGATGCCCGTGCAGTAGCCATGCACGAACTTGCCGGGGGCCGTGTCGCCCTCGATCCGGGCGCGCTGGTCGCGGTTCCAGATCGGGTCCTTGAACCTCGCGCGCAGCTCGTCGTCGGTGGAGCGGGACTTGGCCGCGGCCGGCTCTGCGGCAGCGACCGCGGCAAGGCCCAGGGCAGCCCCGCCCTGCAGGGCGCGGCGGCGTGACAGGAGGCGATTCAGCAGCGTGTGACGCATGGACAGGCTCCGGACGGAATGGGACGGCAGGTCGCCGCGCCTCCGAGTCTGCCAGCGCCATCCGGCCGCGCGCGGGCGCCAGCCCCACCCTGCCCGCTCCGCGGCCGGACGCCGGACACCAGGCCGGTTAATCCGCCTCGCCGGTCGGCCCGAGGTTCAACATGGCAACCTGAACCCGGAGGCCTGCCATGCCCGACACCGAGACCGCTCGCGACTGCCCGATCTCCAGCGCCTCGCTCGCCGACGCCACCGTGCAGCGCTGCCCCTACCCCTACTACGCCGCGCTGCACGCCGAATCGCCCGTGCACTATGACCCGCGCATGGACCTGTGGCTCGTCACGCGCCACGCGGACCTCGTCGAGGCCGCGCTCAGGTGGGAGGTGTTCTCGAGCGAGATCGACATGCGCCGCGACGTGTCGAACGTGGATCCCACCGAGGCCGACGAACTGTTCCGCCGTGAAGGCTGGTTCGTGCAGGACGTGCTGAGCCAGGTCGACCCACCCCGCCACACCACCTTCCGCAAGCTCGTCGAGCGCCTGTTCACCGGGCCCGCGGTGCGGCGCATGCACGCCTACCTCGACGCGCACGTGATCGAACTCATCGAGGCCTTCGAGCACCGGGGCCACGTCGACTTCCTCGAGGAGTTCGCGATCCCGCTGCCCGTCGACGTGATCGCCGACCAGCTCGGCCTGCCGCGCGGCGACGGCCGGCTGGTCAAGGAGTGGAGCGACGCGTTCATCGAGTCGTTCAACCCGACGATCAGCGCCGAGCGCAAGCTCGCCTGCGTGCGCCGGATCCTCGAGTTCCAGAAGTACTTCGTCGCGAAGCGCGAGCAGAAGCTCGCCGCCCCCGCCGACGACCTGATCACGATGATGTCCACCACGCTGAAGGACGACGGCCAGCCGCTCACGATCGAGGAGTACCTCGCCGTCTGCGCGCAGCTGATGGTGGCGGGCAACGAGACCACGCGTCACCACCTGCTCGCCGGCATGCTGATGCTCGCCGACGACGCCGCGCTGCAGGAGCGACTGCGGCGCGAGCCCGCGCTGGTGCCGCGCTTCGTCGAGGAGTCGCTGCGGCTCGAGTCCCCGGCCCAGGGGCTCTACCGCCGCTGCACGCGCGACTACGTGCTCGGCGGGGTCACGATCCCGGCGGGCGCGAAACTGTTGCTGATGTACGGCGCCGCGAACCGCGACGCCGCCGCGTTCCCCGAACCCGCGCGGCTCGATCTCGAGCGCCCCAACCTCAGCCGGCACGTCGCGTTCGGCCACGGCATCCACAGCTGCATCGGCCGCACGCTCGCCACCGCCGAGCTGACGTTCGCGTTCACGCGTCTGCTCGAGCGGCTGCACGACATCCGCCTCGACCCCGCGTATCCGCGCCCCGAAGCGAAACCGCACTTCAACATGCGCGGGCTGGATTCGATGCGGCTGGTCTTCAGTGCGCCAGCCAGTGCGCAACGGGCTGGGTGAGGAAGTCCTCGACCGGGATCCCGTCACCGCCAACGAGCAGCGTTCGTCGGGTCGTGAATGCGGCCGCGAACGCCGCGGCTCCCGCGTGCGCCTGCGGTGCCCGACCGCTCTTGACCTCGATGGCGACGAGGAGCTTGCGAGACCGCACGACGAAATCCACCTCGTGGCCTCGGTCACGCCAATAGAACAGCTCGCATTCGCCGCTGCTCGCCGCGTTGGCGAGGTGAGCCCCCACGGCGGATTCGATGAGCCGCCCACGGAACTCCCGGTCCGCACGCACCTCGGCAGGTCCCAAACCCGACATCACGGCCATCAGCGCGGTGTTGAGCACTTGCAGCTTCGGGCTCGATCCGCGGCTGCGCGCGACATCGCCCGCGAACTTGGGTAGTCCGCAAACCATTCCCGCGCCAGCCAGCAGGTCGAGGTAGTGAGCGAGGGTCGTGGAGTTACCCGCGTCCTGCAACTGGCCGAGCATCTTCGTGTAGGAGAGCACCTGGCCTGAGTAGCAGCAGGCCAGCTGAAAGAGCCGCCGGAGCAACGCCGGCTTGTCCACGCGCGTGAGAAGCAGCACGTCGCGCGAAATCGACGTCTCGATGAGGCTGTCGGCGACATATCGCGACCAGCGAGCCGGGTCGCGGATCAGGGGCGCGGCACCGGGGTAGCCGCCGAAGTAGAGATACTCCTCGAGATCAAAGCCAAACGCCGTGCGCATCTCGGCGTAAGACCAGTGGGGCAATCGCAGCGTCTCGAATCGCCCGGCAAGGCTCTCCGTCAATCCCCGGGCAATCAGCAGAGGTGCGGATCCCAGCAGGACCACCTTGAGCGGGCGTTTGTTGCGAGTGTCCTCGTCCCACAGACGCTTTACGGTCTCGGACCATCCCGGGATCTTCTGGATTTCATCCAGAACCAGCACGGCGCCGGCGTTGCCAGCGGCGTCGAGACGGGCTGCCTCCCATTGTTGGCCGATCCAGTCTGCGGCGCGCAGCGTCGGCTCGTCGGCGCTGACGTAGCGCACGGGGACGTCGAGCCCGTCGGCAACCTGCTGGACCAGGGTGGATTTCCCGACCTGGCGCGGCCCGGCGACGATTTGCAGGAAACGGCGCGGCTCGGCCAAGCGCTCGGCAAGGACGCGGGCGTAGGGGCGCTGGAACGGCCGTGTTTTTTTACTCGCCATATTGAGTAATTTTACTCAGGGTAGCGAGCAGAGCAAGCCGACGTCCCGGTACTCAGGCCGGCGGGAACAGGGTAGCCGCGCGCAGGTGCAGCACGCGGGCCCCGTTCTGGTTGAACATCTCCCAGCGCCAGTTCACCACGTGGTAGCGGCCGGAGGACGACGGCGCCGACTCGAGCACCGTCACCACCAGTGAGAGCGCGTCGCCCGGCCTGACCGGGTGCTGCCAGCGCAGCTCGTCGACGCCCGGCGAGCCCAGCCCGCCCGAGCCCTCGAGCAGGCCGTGGGCGACCATCTCCATGGCCATCGAGCAGGTGTGCCAGCCGCTGGCAATGACGCCGCCCCAGCGGGTGGCGGCGGCGAGGCCCGGGTCCGCATGGAAGGGTTGCGGATCGAAGCGCCGGCCGAAATCCAGCACTTCGGACTCGAGCACGTGGCGCGGCCCAAGACGAAACACGGCGCCGGGTGTGAAGGCGGAGCGGTTCATGTGACCTCGAGGATTCCGGTGCGCAGCGAATCCGGATACCTTTGGCGAAAGCGCTGCCTCAGCTTTGACCAAGAGGGCTGACATATGCAAACGAGACCGTTGCTGCGAGTTGCCACCGCGCTGTCGCTGGCGCTGGCGCTGGCATCGCAGGACACTCAGGCCCAGGGCCTGCCGCCGCTCTGCCCCCAGAACATGAGCCCCGAATCATGGGACAACTGCTTCGGGCAGTATCGTGATCCAGCTTCGCAGACTCTTTATTCCGGCCAATTTTCCCGCGGTCAATTCGGCGGGTTCGGCGTATTGATCACGCCGGACGGCCAGTATTCCGGCCAGTTCCGCAACGGAAAGTTCGAGGGCGAAGGCATCCTGTTGCTTTCCGACGGAGTGCGCTACCTCGGCGGCTTTCGCGCGGGAATGATGGAGGGACAGGGTCGCATCGTGAATGTCGACGGCCGGGAGATAACCGGCACCTTCTCCCAGAACAACCTGGTGACCGCCGCCGGCAATGCTCAGCGGGCCGCCCAGCCCGCGGCACCGGTCGTACCGGTCGCACCACCCGCGCCACCCGCCCCGCGCGTGCCCCCCCCTCCCCCGGCGGCTCGAGCCCCGGCGGCGGCCGCCCTGATTCCCTCCCGGCAGTGGGACTGTTCCACGGGCTACTACCCCAACGTGAGCTACAGCAGCCTGGTCACGTCGGGCAACTCGTACACCACGTCATGGCGCGACGGATCCGGCGCCAAGAAGGGAACGTTTTCCCGGGGTACGTTCCCGAGCGCCATGGGTGGCGTATCGATCGCCTGGGATTCGGGCACCTGGGCCGACTTCAAGGGGGAGTATGTACCGGCTGGCGCGGTCCACCCGACCACCGGAAAGGTGGCCACGTCGGACTCGGTGAATGTGGCCCTGAAGGACAGCACCTACTGGCCCACGTCCTGCAATCCGAAGTAGGTCGCGCGGGTGCGGCTCCTGCAGGCTCGCCACCTGCACGGTCTCCTTCAACGGGCAACCGCCGCTGGTGCAGAGACCCGTTGCCTCGCCCCGGGTGGCGCATGGCCGCCCTCCTCTGCCTGACCCGCTCGAGCTGCTCAGCCGCGCAGGCTTCGCCATTCATTGCGGACGGCGGCGCGGGGTAGAGTACGGCGATGGCAGAGACGTCACCGCGGCCGCCCCTTTCGGAGCCTGGCCCGACCGAGGCTCCGATCGACCTTCTCGTCATCGGCGCCGGGCTCGCCGGTGTCGGCGCGGCCGCCGAGTATCTCAGGGCGTTCCCGGGCATGCGCATCGTGGTACTGGAGTCCCGTGCGACCCTCGGGGGCACCTGGGACCTGTTTCGCTATCCCGGCGTGCGCGCAGACACGGACATGTTCACCCTCGGTTACCGGATCCGGCCCTGGCGCGACCCCCGATCGATGCTCGACGGTGACTCGATCCGACGGTACATCCACGACACCGCGCTGCAGTTCGGCGTGCTGCCGCACATCCGCTTCAGTCAGCGAGTGACCGCGCTCGCATGGTCGAGCGCCGAGGCGCTGTGGACGGTGACGGTGCGGCAGACCGGCCCGGGCGAGGAAGCGGTTCACCCGGCCAGCGCCGCCGGGACCCTGCGCGCCCGCTTCGTGCACTGCTGCACCGGCTACTACCGCTACTCACGCGGATACCGGCCGGAGTTCCCGGGCGAAGAAGCCTTTGGGGGGCGCTTCGTGCACCCGCAGTCCTGGCCGGAGGATCTCGACTGGACGGGGAAGCGCGTCGTGGTGATTGGCAGCGGTGCCACCGCCGTGACGCTGGTGCCCGCGCTCGCGCAGCGTGCCGCCCACGTCACGCAGCTCCAGCGCTCGCCCAGCTACGTGGTGAGCCGTCCCGCGCTCGATCCTGTGGCGCTCGCGCTAACGCGATGGCTGCCCGCGGCGGTCGTCTACCCGATCGTGCGCTGGACGTGCATCCTCGGCAGCATCCTCACGTTCCGGCTGGCGCGCGCGCTGCCGCGGCGAATCGGTGCGCGGCTGGTGCGCATGGCTGCCGCGGAACTGCCGGCGGGCTACGCCGTGGACCGGCACTTCAAGCCCGACTACGCGCCCTGGGACCAGCGCATCTGCGCCGTGCCGGACGGCGACCTGTTCACTGCGATCCGCCAAGGCAGGGTGACCATGGCGACGGACTCGATAGAGCGCTTCGTCGCCGAAGGGATCCGGTTGGCGTCGGGCCGGCTGCTGCCGGCCGACATCGTCGTCACCGCGACCGGCCTGGAGATCCTGCCGCTGGGCGGGGCGGAGGTCTCGGTCGACGGCACGCCCCTGCGCCTGTCCGGCACGATGGTCTATCGCGGTGCGATGCTGAGCGGCGTCCCGAACCTGGTGCTGACGATGGGCTACACGAACGCATCCTGGACGCTGCGGGCAGACCTGATCGCGCAGTACGTCGTGCGCCTGCTGCGGCGTCTGCAGCGACGGCGCTGCGACTACCTCGTTGCGGAGCGCGATCCTGCCGTCGGCGAGCGGCCGCTCATCGACTTTTCCTCCGGGTACGTGCGCCGCGCCATGGACGTCCTGCCGAAGCAGGGCGATCGCTTCCCGTGGAGAGTCCACCAGAACTATCTGCGGGACCTGATCGTCACGCGCTACAGCCGGCTCGAGGACGCGGCGCTGCAGTTCCGTCGCAAGGGAGCAGCGAGTTGATCGGCGGCCATTGCGCTGTCCGACCTTCTGCAAAAGAGGCCGGGAACCGGTGCAGCGCCGGTATATGTCCCTCGGGACCGGATCCGCGCCCGATGACCTCGCATTCGAGCCGAAGCCCGGGCGAGCCATGCCATTGAAATCTTTGGCCGCCAGGATCGCGCTGATCCCGGCGCTCGCTCTTCTCACGGGCTGCGAGAAACAGCCGGCAGCGGCTGCCGCGTCCGTTGCAGATACTCCGGCCGCCACGCTCCAGGAACTCGATGCGCGCATCGGCAACCTGCTGGCGAACTCCAGGGTCCCGGGCGCCAGCGTTGCGCTCATCGAGGGCGGCAGGCTGGTCTGGGCCAAGGGCTACGGCTACTCGGACCTTGCCCGCAGGACGCCGGTCACCGCTGACACGGTGTTCCGGGCAGGATCCATCTCCAAGAGCTTCACCGCGATCGGCGTGATCATGCTGGTCGAGGAAGGCAAGCTCAGCCTCGAGGCACCGCTCCGCAGTTTGCTGCCGGAGGTGCGCTTCGAGAACCCGTGGGAGGCGACCGACCCCGTGCGGCTCGTCCACGTCATCGAGCACACCGCAGGCCTCGATGATCTGGCGTTCAGCGGCTACCTGCTCGAGGGCAGTCACCTGCCGCTGGCACGCACCGTCGAGATGCTCGGACCCTACCGGAGCCGCTGGCGGCCGGGAACGTTGATGTCCTACAGCAACCCGGGACCGGTGATCGCGGGCCTCGCCATCGAGAAGGCCAGCGGCCAGCGCTTCGAGGATTTCATGGCGACACGCCTGCTCGGCCCGCTCGGCATGGTCAATGCCGGCTGGACGCCGGATCCTTCGATCGCGGCGCGGCTGTCGAAAAGCTACCGGGATACCGCGGGCACCGAGGAGCGCCTGATCGACATCGCAGCCCGGCCGTCCGGCTCCTTGAATGCCACGCCGACCGAGCTTGCCCGACTGCCCTTGCTGATGCTCGGTCGCGGCACACTCGACGGCCGCAGGTACTTCAGCGCCGCTGCGGCCGACCGCATCGAGCGCCCTGCCACGACCGCCGCGGCGCGAGCCGGGTTCGATGTCGGCTACGGTCTCGGAAACTACACCCAGACGGGCGGAAAAGCGCTGTGGCACGGGCACGACGGAGCCATCGACGGATTCATCGCGATGAGCCGGTATGCGCCCTCGCTGAACGCGGGCTTCGTGCTGATGATCAACCTTGCCGACCCGACAGCTCGCGTGGTGGCGGACGAGATCCGGGGCTACCTGGAGCGCGGCGCGCCGGAGGTGGTGCCGAAGAGCCGGCCGCTGCGCGCCGACGAAATCGCCGCGTTCGCGGGGCTCTACCAGTCCGACACGCCGAGAAGCCAGATCTTCGCACCCATCGACGACCTGGCCACGTGGACGCACGTCGAAGCCGACGAGCGCGGTCTCGGCATCGGCGACCAGCGGTTCGTTGCGATCGGCGAGGGCCTGTTCCAGCGTGTCGGCGGGCCCGGTCCGGAACTGCTGCTCAGGCGCAGCGCGCGCGGCACCGAGATGACCGGAGCGGATGCGGGCCACAATGGCCGGAAGCGGTCGACTGCGGAAGTCTTGGCCAAGTTCGCCTGCATGGCCGCGCTGCTGCTGACCGTGCTGCTGAGCCTCGGGCATGCCGTCGTCTGGGCGGTCGGCGCATTGCGCGGAAGGCTCGCGGCCCGGGGTGGCCTGTCGATCCGGCTGCTGCCGTGGCTGGCGACGATGTCGGTGGCCGCGGTGCCCGTCGCGCTGTCGATCTCGGCCGCCGGCGGACTGGAGATGCTGGGCACAGCCTCCTGGCCGAACCGGGTACTGCAGGCCGCAACGCTCGCCATGCCCGTGCTCGGTCTGGCCGCCTTGTGGCGCGCGTGGCGCGGTGCACCGGCAGCAGCGCGCTTCGTGCGCTCGATGGCGTGGGCGAGCGGAACGGTCACGACGGGCTTCGCGCTCTACCTGGCGAGCTACGGATGGATCGGCGTTCGGGTATGGGGAGCGGCTGGGTAGCGTGCTGACACCCCGCGGCGCCACGGGGCGGACTCGGTCGGGGGTCAGAACTGGCGCGCCCGGAGAGATTCGAACTCCCGACCTTCTGGTTCGTAGCCAGACACTCTATCCAACTGAGCTACGGGCGCGCCGAGCCGAGAATTTTCCCACGGTGCGGCGCTGACCGCAACCCTGGGCCTGCCCCCGGATCGTGGCAGCGCTCGACCATCGGGTATCGCCCTGCGTATGCTCGCCGGCCACAGGAGGTTCCCCGATGCCCCGTGACACGCTTGCCCTCGCCCTCGCTCTTTCCGCGACATCCGCCCTCTCCCTCGCCCAGGCGCCGGCGCCCGGCGCCGCGCCCGCGGCCGGCAACGTCGTCGTGGTGCAGGCCGCACGCGTGCTGGCCGAGCCGGGCAAGGCACCGCGCGGCGCCACCAGCATCGTGATCGAGAACGGCCGGATCACGGCGCTGCTCGACGGCCGTCAGCCCGGGCCCGCGGGCGCACGGGTGATCGACCTCGGCGAGCGCTTCCTGCTGCCCGGGATGATCGACAGTCACGTGCACCTGGATTCCGACGCCGGCGGCCAGGCCGCCCTGCTCGAG
>CAZPAJ010000010.1:0-129900 GCA_964584625.1 uncultured Acidibacter sp. | reverse complement strand
CTCGGTCTTCTGCATCCAAAGGACGCATCGACGCGAGTCCCCACACAAATTACCTGCCAGACTTTTAAAGAACTTCCGAGGCGCTGGGCTTCGGAGGGGCGGGCAGTATATCCGTAAGGAACGGCCCGTCAACTTTTTTCAGAGCTTCTTTCCGGGCCCCTTCGGGGTAACCAGCAAGTCGCTGCTGAGGGCGCGCATTATAGGCGGCGCAGGAGGCCTGTCAACGAAACGACATGTTTTTTTTCGGGGGCCGCAAGCCTTTGTTTTTAAAGGCTAATCCACGCGCACCCGGGCGAAGCGCCGGGGGCCGACCTGGAGGATGCACTCGGTGCCCGCTGGGAGGACGGTCGCGCGGTCGGAGACCTTCTCGCCGTCGATCCGGACCGCGCCTTCGCCGAGCTTGCGCACCCCCTCGGAATTGCTGCCCACGAGGCCGGAAGCCTTGAGCAGCGGGACGATCCCACCCCCACCCACGTCGGCGGCCGCGAAGGCCTGCAGCGGCAGGTCGTCCGGGAGCGATTTCTTTGAGAAGCGCTCGATGAATCCGTCGCGGGCCCGGCCCGCCGCAGCGGCGCCGTGGAAGCGCGCGACCAGCTCGACAGCCAGCTCGAATTTGACGTCCCGGGGATTGCGCCCGGCACCCACCGCCTCGCGCAGCCCCGCGATCTCGCGCAGCGGCCGGAACGACAGCAGCTCGAAGTAGCGCCACATCAGCTCGTCGCTGATCGACATCAGCTTGCCGAACTGGACGTCCGGCGGCTCGGCGATGCCGACGTAGTTGCCGAGCGACTTGGACATCTTGTGGGTGCCATCGAGGCCTTCCAGCAACGGCATGGTCAGCACGCACTGCGGCTCCTGGCCATAGGCTTCCTGCAGGTGACGACCCACCAGCAGGTTGAACTTCTGGTCGGTGCCGCCAAGCTCGACGTCGGCGCGCAGCGCGACCGAATCGTAGCCCTGCGCCAGGGGGTAGAAGAACTCGTGCACCGAGATCGGCTGCCCTGCACGGTACCGCCGCGAGAAGTCGTCGCGCTCCAGCATGCGCGCAACCGTGTAGTGAGCCGCGACCTCGACGAATTTCGGCAACGGCATGCCGCTGAGCCACTTCGAGTTGAACTCGATCGTCGTACGCGAGGGGTCCAGGATCTTGAAGATCTGCTCCTGATAGGTGCGCGCGTTCGCCGCCACGTCCTCGGGCGTGAGGCGCGGCCGCGTCGCGTTGCGCCCCGTCGGGTCGCCGATGAGGCCGGTGAAGTCACCGATCAGGAACACGACTTCGTGCCCAAACTGCTGGAACTGCCGCAGCTTGTTGATGAGGACGGTATGGCCCAGGTGCAGGTCAGGGGCCGTGGGATCGAAGCCCGCCTTGACGCGCAGCGGCACGCCTCGGCGCAGCTTGCGTGCCAGCTCCTCCTCGATCAGCAGCTCCGCACAGCCACGCCGGATCTCGGCCAGCTGGTCATCGACGGTCGTCATGGTTAAGTCTCACGGTGGTTGCACGCCGCGTACGCGGCGGACCGGACGTTGACCGGCCCGGCGGGGACCGGTAATTTCCGGCGATTGTTCGCGACAAGTGTAGTACAAGCCGGTGGAAATCCGACCCGCCAAGCCCTCGCCCCCGACCCGGCTGCGCTGGCTGCAGGCCGCCGCCCTCGGCGTGATCGCGCTGGGCTGGTGGCGCGGCGAAACCCTGCGCGAACAGGCAGCAGTGACTGCAGCGGCGGCGCCACAGGAAGTCGGGCTCGCCGAGCCCGCGACGCTCACGGAGGCCGCCCTTGGCCTCTCCACCATCGAAGTCATCGTCCGCCGCAACGACACCCTCGAGCGGATCTTCCGCAACCTCGAGCTGTCTCTCGCCGACCTCGCGTCGTTGCGCGCGGTGCCGGAGCTGCGGGCCCACCTCGACCGCCTGCACCCGGGAGAACTTCTCCGGATCAGCACGCGCGCAGGGGAATTCTTCGGACTGGAGCGGCGCCTCAGCCCGAGCGAAACGCTCAAGGTGGTGCGCGGGCAGGACGGCTTCGCTACCGACCTGATCGAGAACCCCATCGAGCGCATTCAACGCACCGCGACGGGCGAGATCCGCAGCTCGCTGTTCCAGGCCGCGAACTCGGCCGGAATCAGCGACGCCACCGCACTGAAGATCGCTGAAATCTTCGCCTGGGACATCGACTTCGTGCTGGACATCCAGCCTGGCGACCGCTTCGCCGTGACCTATGAGCAGCTCAGCCAGGACGGCGAGCCGCTGGGCGACGGCGACGTGCTGGCCGCGGAGTTCGTCAATAACGGCCAGGTCTACCGGGCAGTGCGCTATGCGGCGCCGGATGGCAGCGTCAGCTACTTCACGCCCGAGGGCGGCAGCCTCCGCAAGGCGTTCATCCGTGCACCCGTCGAGTTCACCCGCATCAGCTCGCGCTTCAACCCGAACCGTCGTCACCCCGTGCTCAACCGGATGCGTGCCCACCGCGGCGTCGACTACGCCGCCCCGATCGGCACGCCGGTGCGCGCCGCCGGCGACGGTCGCGTGCGTTTCGTCGGCTGGAAGGGCGGCTACGGCAAGGTCGTGGAACTGGAGCATGCCGGCCAGGTCCGCACCGTGTACGGCCACCTTTCGCGATTCGCTCGCGGCCTCGACCGGGGTGACCGCGTGCGCCAGGGCGAGGTGATCGGCCACGTCGGCATGACGGGCCTCGCGACCGGCCCCCACCTCCACTACGAATACCTGCACCGGGGAGTGCACAAGGACCCGCAAAAGGTGCCGCTGCCCAAGGCGTCGCCCATACCGGCCAGCCTGCTGACCGACTTCCGCCAGCGCACCGGCCCGCTCCTCGCCAGCCTTGGCAAGGCCACGCCGGGCGCGACACTCGCTGGCACGGCGTCCGCGGGAGCCGCGACAGCGGGTCGCTGACCCCCCCGACCGGGCCGCCGCACGGCCCCGGGCCCTGCCTGCTGTGGGTTTTGTGACGCGGTGCCGGCCGCAGCGCGGGCCGTGTAACACAAGACCCGTGCGGGCCGTGCTGTACTAGAGCGCATGGATTCGCCTGCAGCGCCCACACGGCCGCCCTTCATCAACCGCGAACTGTCGTCGCTGGAATTCAACCAGCGCGTGCTCGCCCAGGCGCTCGACGACACCGTGCCGCTGCTCGAGCGGCTACGCTTCCTGTGCATCTCCTCGAGCAACCTCGACGAGTTCTTCGAGATCCGCGTCGCAGGCCTGAAGCAGATGGTCGAGTCGGGCGCGGCGCCGCGGGGCGGCGACGAGACACCGGCGCGCGAGCAGCTCGCGGCGATCCACGCGAGGGCCTCGAGGCTGGTCGCGGACCAGTACGCCTGCCTGAACGAGGTGCTGCTGCCCGAGCTCGCGCGCGCCGGCATCGAGCGCCTCCCGCGCAGCGGCTGGGACGCCGCCACGAAGCAGTGGCTGGAGAATTTCTTCGAACGCGAGGTGGAGCCGGTGCTCACCCCGCTGGCGCTCGACCCGTCGAGGCCGTTCCCGCGCATCCAGAACAAGAGCCTGAACTTCATCGTGCGGCTCGAGGGCACGGATGCCTATGGGCGCGAGGCCGACCTCGCGATCGTCCAGGCGCCCCGCTCGCTCCCGCGCGTGATCCCGTTGCCCGCCACGGAGGGTGACGGGCCGCTGCGCTTCGCGCTGCTCTCGACGATCCTGCAGGAATTCGTGCCACGACTGTTCGAGGGCATGCGCATCCTCGGCTGCTACCAGTTCCGCGTCACGCGCGACAGCGACCTGTTCGTCGACGAGGAGGAAGTCGAGGACCTGCGGCGCGCGCTCGAGGGCGAGCTCGCCCAGCGTCGCTATGGCGCGGCAGTGCGCCTCGAGACGACCAGCGACTGCCCGGACGATCTCGTCGGCTTCCTGTTGCGCCAGTTCAACCTTGCTGCGCAGGACCTGTATCGCGTGCCGGCGATGGTCAACCTGCACCGGCTGTCGGCCATCTACGATCTGGCAGAGCGACCAGACCTGAAGTACCCCTCGTTCACGCCGGGCTGCCCCGCCCGCGTCGCACGCGGCCAGGACCTGTTCCAGGCCATCCGGCAGCAGGACGTGCTGCTGCACCATCCGTTCCAGTCCTTCACGCCGGTGATCGACTTCCTGCGGCAGGCCGCCGTGGATCCGGACGTGCTGGCGATCAAGCAGACCCTCTACCGGACGGGCATTGACTCGGCCATCGTCGACGCGCTGGTCTCCGCCGCCCATGCCGGCAAGGACGTCACGGTCGTCATCGAGCTTCGCGCCCGCTTCGACGAGGCGGCGAACATCGAGTTGTCCGACCGGCTGCAGGAGGCCGGGGCGCACGTGATGTACGGCGTCGTCGGATTCAAGACTCACGCCAAGCTGACGCTGGTCGTGCGGCGCGAGGCCGATGGCCTGCGTCGCTATTGCCACCTCGGCACCGGCAACTACCATTCGCGGACCGCGCGCGCCTACACCGACTATGGGCTGCTGACCTGCGACCCCCAGATCGGCGAGGACGTGCACGAGATCTTCCTGCAGCTCACCGGGCTCAAGCGCAAGCAACAGCTCAGCTGCCTGCTGCAATCGCCCTTCGACCTGCATCGCGAGATGATCGCCAAGCTCGATCGTGAAGCCGCGCACGCGGCGCGTGGCAGGGCGGCCCGCGTGATCCTCAAGATGAACGCGCTCGTCGAGCCGGACGCCATCCGCGCCCTCTATCGCGCATCCTGCGCCGGGGCGCAGGTCGACCTCATCGTCCGCGGCGTGTGCGCCCTGCGCCCGGGCATACCAGGGCTGTCGGAAAACATCCGCGTGCGCTCCGTCATCGGCCGCTTCCTCGAGCACTCCCGCGTGTTCTACTTCGAGAACGACGGCGAGCCGGAGCTGTACTGCAGCAGCGCCGACTGGATGGGCCGGAACTTCTTCCGCCGCGTCGAGGTCGCGTTCCCCGTGCGCCGCCCCGAACTTCGGGCACGCATCATGCGCGACCTCGAGACCTACCTCTGGGACAACACCCACGCCTGGTCACTGGATGCGGACGGCAGCTACCGGCGCATCTGTCCGGGCACCGAGCCGGCGGTGTCCGCCCAGGCGGAGCTGCTCGATGCCTACACGGCGGTCCCGCCCCTCGAGGAATAGACCTTCAGGCGGAAGTCTGCCGCGCGCAGGTAATCGATCTCCTGGCGCAGGTCTGCCACCGTCAGCGGGTGGGCGCGCAGCCACCGCGCCGGGAAACGCAACTCGAGGGATCTCCCCCTCGCGACGAGCGCAGGCTCCGGCAGCGGCGCGGTACCGCGCGCGCGATGCACGAGCACCGCGAGCCTGAGCAGCACGATCAGGAAGATGACCCGGCGATCCCAGGGCGGCACGAGCTGCTCAAACCCCTCGGTCGCCAACCGCCGGCGGTGCCCGCCGACGACGCGAGCGAGGAGACGCTGTTCCTCGCGCGGGAAACCTGGCATGTCGGCGTTCTCGAGCAGGTAGGCGCCGTGCTGGTGATACTTCGAATGCGCGACGTCGAGACCGATCTCGTGCAGCCGCGCCGACCAGGCCAGCAGTTGCTCGGCCAGCGGATCGTCGAGCTGCCACGCCTCGGCAACCTGCGAGAGCATCGACGTGGCCGTGCGCTCAACGCGCTCGGCCTGGGCCGGATCGACATGGTAGCGGCCCTGCATCGCGCGCACCGTGCGCTCGCGCGCGTCCTCGTGCGTGAGCCGCCCAACCATGTCGTACAGCAGGCCGTCGCGCATCGCGCCGTCCGCGACCTCCATGCGCTCCACGCCGAGCACGTCGAACACCTCGGCGAGGATGACCAGGCCACCCGCGAAAACGGGGCGCCGCTCGTCGTTCACGGCGGCGATGGGCACGTCGCGCACGTGACCCGCGCCGGCCACCACCTCGACGAGCGATTCGAGGTCCGCGCGGGTGATGCCGGCAGCCTGCGGGCGCAGTTCCCGGATGGCCTCGCCGATCGCCCGCACCGTTCCCGAGCTGCCTGCAGCGTGATCCCAGCCACGACCGCGGAATGCGGCGCGGATGGGCTCGAGTTCACGCCTCGCGCCAACGCGCGCGCGCGCCATTCGCTTCAGCGACAGCTTGCCGTCGGCGAAGAAGCGCTGGCTCATGCTCACGCAGCCGAGCTCGGTGCTCTCGAGCTCGAGTGGAGTCATGCCCTCGCCGATGATCAGCTCCGTGCTGCCGCCGCCGATGTCGACCACCAGCCGGCGACCCGGGGCACTGGGCAGGGTGTGGGCGACGCCGGAGTAGATCAGCCGTGCCTCTTCCATGCCCGAGACGATCTCGATCGGATGGCCCAGCGCGACGCGCGCCCGCTCGAGGAACGCCTGCTTGCGGCGGGCGCGCCGCAATGCGTTGGTTCCCACGACCCGCACGCGGTCGGCATGCATGTCGCGCAGGCGCTGCCCGAAGCGCTCCAGGCAGGCGATGGCCCGCGCGGCCACTTCACGATCCAGCCTGCCCTCGGCGTCGACGCCGGCACCCAGGCGGACGTTCTCGCGCAGCCGGTCGACGACCAGCAACTGCCCATGCGAATAGCGGGCAACGACCATGTGGAAGCTGTTGGAGCCGAGATCCACCGCGGCCAGCAGACCGGGTACGGCACGCTCCGGCTGGCGAGCCACGCGCTCAGCGCCCGCCAGGAACCGCGGGCGGGATCAGGCCGCGAACGACGAGCCGCAACCGCAGGTCGTCGTGGCGTTGGGATTGCGGATGACGAACTGGGCGCCGTCGAGACCCTCGCGGTAGTCGATCTCGGCGCCGGAGAGGTACTGGAAGCTCATCGGATCCACCAACAGCCGCACGCCCTGGTTTTCGACACAGGTGTCGCCGTCCTGGACCTGCTCGTCGAACTCGAAGCCATACTGCATGCCCGAGCAGCCGCCTCCCTGCACGAAGACGCGCAGCATGAGGTTGGGGTTGCCCTCGCCCTCGATCAGGGAGCCCACCTTGCGCGCAGCGGCGTCGGTGAACACCAGCGCCGGGGGAGGCGCGTCGAGTGCGAGGTCGTCTGCAGCAGTGCTCATGTTTGGTGTCGGGCCGGGTGACGCGGGTGATTGGCACCTGACCCTGGAGTTTAGGAGTTGTCCGGGGAGGCGTCAAAGCCTGACCAGCAGCCGGACTCAACCCGCCTCGATGTCCCAAAGCAGCGTACGAGTGACCGGTGCCACCTCGCGGCGGCTCGAGCGCGCCTCGATGACCAGTCGTTCCGGCTCGAATCCGGCTGGCACACGCAGTTCGGGAGCGAGGTTTTCGAAATAGCGGAAGCTGTAGTCGAGCTGGCGCAGCCGCCCCCCTGTGAGGCTCGCGAGGTCGAGCCGTACCGACCTCCCCTCGCGCCGCCCCTCGAGCGTCACGGCGACCGTGCCCGTGATGACGCGATCGGGACGAACCGGCTGCACGAGGGTGAGGCGCAGCACGTAGCTGTCGCCCCGGGCCGAGCGCGCCACGCGCGCCTCGCGGATCGCGACCTCCGGGGCGTTGGCACCCTGTACGACGATGCCACGGTAGAACGCGAGGTCCTGGGCCTGCCTCGCCACCTGGGCCTGCAACTCGCCGATGGTGCGCGAGACCTCGAGACGCTCGCGCTCGAGACCCGCCTTGACCGTGTCGAGCTCCGCAGCCCGGCGACGCAACTCGACGATCTCGGCGTCGCGCTCGCGGATTCCCGCCTCGAGTTGTGCGATCGCCGCGCCGTCGAGGCCCTGGCGCCGGCCCAGTTCGAAGAACAGCCCGAGCACCAGCAGCGCGCCCAAGGCGGCCGTCGCGCCGACCAGCCACGTGTGCCGATCGGCCAACCGGCGCGCCCGCTCCCGCAAACGGCCCGGGCCCGTCACGCCGGCGAGGCGCCCGTCGACGTCCACCACTGCGGATAGGGCGGCAACCCGCCGGGGAACGCGCGCCCGCCCAGTTCGTGCAGCGCCTTGTCATAGACCTCGCGCTTGAAGTGGATGACCTCCCGCACCGGTTCCCAGTACTCCGCCCAGCGCCACTGGTCGAACTCCGGCTCGGCGGTGTGGTCGAATCGCACCGCCGGTTCGCTCGCGCGCGAGCGCAGCAGGAACCAGCGCTGCTTCTGGCCGATGCACAATGGCAGGGAGTCGCGGCGCAGGTAGCGTGGCGGCAGGCGATAGCGGAGCCAGCCCCGGGTCTCGGCCACGACCTCGACGGACTCGGGGCCCAGCCCGATTTCCTCGCGCAGTTCACGGAAGAGCGCCTCCTCGACGCCCTCGCCGCGACGGATGCCGCCCTGGGGGAACTGCCAGCCACGCCCCCCGGCACGACGGCCGAGGAACACTCGGCCATCGCCGTGCATCAGCACGATGCCGACGTTGGCGCGGTACCCGTCACGATCGATGTGATCCATGTGCACGTGAGTATCGCCGCGCCCGCGGGAGCCCGACAAGGCGGCTTGTGGACGCGCGATCACGCGCCTAGTCTGGGTTCATGTCTCCTCGCTCCTCGTGGCTGCGCTGGGCGGCCCTGCTGGCGGCGGCTGCCACCGCGCTGGCCGCTTCGCTGCTGGTCGGTTCCGCGGACCTCGGCCCAGCCGAGGTGCTTGCCGTGCTGGCTGGTCAGGGCGAGGCGATGGCCCGTACGGTGGTGCTCGAATTGCGCCTTCCACGTGCCGCCGCGGCCTTCGGGGTGGGTGGCGCGCTCGCGCTCGCCGGGCTGCTGCTGCAGGCCATGTTCCGCAATCCGCTGGCGGACCCCTACGTGCTCGGCGTATCCGGTGGTGCGGCGGTCGGCGCCATGCTGGCGATCCTCGCCGGCATCGGCGCGCTCGGGGTGCAGTCCTCCGCCGCCGCAGGCGCGGTCGTGGCGATCGCCGTGGTCTGGCTGCTCGGCCGTGGCGCGGGTGCCGCGCGCCTCCTGCTGACCGGCGTGGTCGTGGCCGCCGGCTGCGGCGCAGTCGTGACCCTGCTGCTGGCCGTAGCAAGTGGAGACCAGTTGCGCGGCATGGTGTTCTGGCTCGGCGGCGACCTGTCCGGCGCAGTGTTCCCATGGCTGCCGCTCGCGGTGCTGGTAGCGGCGACCGCCGCGGTCGCCTTCGCGGGGCACGGCCTGGACGTGCTGGCCTCGGGGGAACTGCGGGCTCGCTCGATCGGCCTCGACACGGAGCGCTGGCGGCCTCTGGTGTTCCTGGTGGCCGCTGCCCTCACTTCCGTGGCGGTGGTTACCGCGGGCACGATCGGCTTCGTGGGCCTGATCGGTCCACACGCGGCCCGGTTGCTGCTGCGCAGCGCGGACCATCGGCGCCTTGCGCCAGCCGCGGCGCTGCTCGGCGGCAGCCTGGTCGCCCTCGCCGACCTGCTCGCTCGCACCGTGGCCGACCCGAGGCAGCTACCGGTGGGGGGGCTGCTGGCGCTGCTCGGCGCGCCCTTGTTCGTGGCGCTGCTCAGGCGCGCTGCGCGGTGAGGCTGCGACGGTCCTCGAGGTACTCCCGGCCGCGGGTCATCAGCTCACGGAACGCCTCGCGGTCCCGCGAGAGCACCGCGCGGCGCAGCCGCTCCACCGCCTGCGCAAGCGCCTCGAGGGAGGCCGAGCCGTAGTCGTTGAGGGCCTGGATCTCGAAATAGAGGTCGGGGCTCTCCTGGGCCACCTTGCTGGCGATGTCGAGCTGGGCATCGAAGGTGGTGCTGGAGAGGCGCGCAAGCCGCGGTGCTGCCTCGCCGCTGCCGGCGAGCGCGGTGAAGAAGGCGATGTTGAGCGCATGGGACAGCCCGAGCACATAGGCGATCAGCCGGTCGTGCTCGTCGAGCGACATCACCACTTGCTCCACCATCGTCGGCGCGAACAACTCGCGCGCCCGTGCCAGCGCGTCGTCGCAACCCAGGTCGCAGAAGATCACGTGCCGCCCGGAGAGCAGCTCGGTGTCGCCGCCGAACATCGGGTGCACGGAGGTGACGCGGCAACCGTGCGATCGCAGGGCCATCAGGCCACCTCGCAGCGGCGACTTGAGCGAGCCCACGTCGAAGATCACGCCGGCCGGCCGCAGCATCGCCAGCTCGCGCAGCACCGCGTCGGTCTGGCCGAGCGGCGTGGCGACCACGATCAGCTCGTGCGAGAGATCCGCGGACCGGTAGTCGCCCACGTCACTGGCGCCCGCCGGGGCTCCGGCGGGATCGCTGACGTCGACGGCGAAGCCCTGCGACCCGAGGAAGTCGACGAACCAGCGACCCATGGTGCCGGCGCCACCGATCACCAGGGCGCGCTGCCCGGTGCCCTGGCCGCGCGCCACCACGCTCGCCTGCTCCTGGGTAGCGAGCGAGCTGCGGATCAGCATCCGCATGAGCTCCTCGGCGACACGCGGCGAGATGCCGCGGGCATCGGCCGCGGCGCGCGCGGCCAGGATGACCTCGCGCTCGCGCCCGAAGTCGCGGGTGGCATACCCTGTGGAACGCTTGACGCGCGCGATCTCGCGGCTCTTCTCCTGCCGCTCGGCCATGAGCTCGATGAGCTTGGCGTCGATCTCATTGATGCGCTGGCGCAGTTCGTCGAGGGTAGGCATCTTTCGGGCTCGTGGGAACGGGGGTCCCTTTCTATCGGCACCGCGCGGGCGCCGCAAGCATGACGCGGCATCCGTCGCCCGGTACCATCGCGGGATGCCCATCCCCGCACAGTTCCTGCCCGAGCCTCTGCCCGCCGAGCCGCTGTCGCTCGCCCGCGCGTGGTTGTCGGAAGCCACCCAGCGCCGCGACCAGCCGAACCCGAATGCGATGGTGCTCGCCACCGTCGACGCCTCGGGCCAACCTTCGGCCCGGGTCGTGCTCTGCAAGGACATCGTGGTCGAATCCGGCTACGTCTCTTTCTACTCCAACTACCTCTCCCGAAAGGGGCGCGAGCTGACCGGCAATCCACGCGCGGCCATCGTCATGCACTGGGATCACCTGCACCGGCAGGTGCGGATCGAAGGCCGGGTCGTGACCGCCCCTGCCGCCGACAGCGACGAGTACTTCCGCACCCGTCCCTGGCAGCGGCGCATCGGCGCCTGGGCCAGCGCCCAGAGCGAACCCGTGGCGTCGCGGACCGACCTGGAGCAGGCGGTGATCGCGGCGGCGCGCCGGTTCGGCACGCCAGTGCCGGGCCCGGAGTACGCGCCTGAGCCGCCCGGGGGCGACCCGCAGATCCCGCGCCCGCCCCACTGGGGCGGCTACCGCCTCCACCCCGACGCCGTCGAACTGTGGGTCGAGGGCGAGTCGAGGATCCACGACCGTGCGCGGTGGACCCGTCCGCTGGCCGCAGGAGCCGACGGCGTGCCTGTGGCAAGCGGCCCCTGGAGCGTCACGCGCCTGCAGCCCTGACGCCATGACCGCTCCGCCCGTGCTCAGCGCCGAGCACCTCGCGGTCCGGGTCGGCGGACACTGCAGCGTCGCGGACCTGAGCTTCGACGTCGGCCCCGGTGATTTCGTCGCGGTGCTGGGACGCAACGGTGCCGGCAAGACCCTGTTGCTGCACACCCTGGCCGGGCTGCGTCCCGCGGCAGAAGGCACCGTGCGCCTGGCTGGCCGGGACCTCCGCGAACTTCGGCGTCGCGAAATCGCCGCGGGCATCGCCCTGCTTCCCCAGGACCTCGAGCCGGTGGCCGACACCACGGCCCGCGAGGTGGTTGCAGCGGCACGCTATGCGCGACGATCCGCGTGGCAGGCCCCGGGAACGGACGACGTCCGGATCGCCGACGACGCCCTGCGGAGCGCAGGCGCGGTCGAGCTTGCGGCGCGCGCGTTCGACCAGCTGTCGGGTGGCGAGCAGCGCCGGGTCGCCACCGCTGCGGTGCTCGCCCAGGGCGCGCCGCTGCTGCTGCTCGACGAACCCACGAACCACCTCGACCCCCACCACGCGCTGGCATTGCTGGCGCTGTTTGCCGGGCACTGCGCCTCGGGCGGCAGCGTGATCGCCTCGCTGCACGATCCCACGCTGGCGGCGCGCCACGCGACCCACGTGCTCATGCTGCACGGCGACGGCGGCTGGGAGTTCGGCTCCGCGGCGGGCTTGCTCGATGCCGCGCGGCTGTCGACGCTCTATCTGACGACGATCGTCGAGACCCGCGTCGCGGGCCGTCGGGTGTTCGTGCCCGCCTGAACGACGGGTGCGTCGCCGGTCGGCTCAGGCGAGCGCCGCGAGCAGCGGCGCATGCAGCGCCCCGTTCGTCGCCAGCACGGTCGTGGTTCCCAGCCCGACCGGGCCACCGTCGAGGTCGGTGAACGTGCCGCCCGCCTCCTCCACGATCACGGTCAGCGCCGCGATGTCGAGGATGTTGACGTCGGACTCGACCACGGCGTCGAGCGCGCCGCGCGCCAGCAGGTGGTAGTGCACGAAGTCGCCGTAGCCGCGCAGCCGGTTGACCTGCGTCACGAGCTCGCCGAAACGCGACCAGCGCGGACCCGCCGCCAGGGTCTTGAGATTGCCCGTGGAGAGGATGGCGGCGCCAACGTCGGTGACGGCACTGACCCGGATGGGCCGCCCGTCGAGGAAGGCGCCCGCGCCCCGCTCGGCCCACGCAAGCTCGCCATAGGCTGGCGCAGAAGAGACACCCAGCACCATCCGCCCGCCGCGCATCAGCGCGATCTGCGTGGAGAAGAACGGGCAGTCGCGCACGAAGGACTTGGTGCCGTCGATCGGGTCGACCAGCCAGACGCTCTCTGCGCCCATGGCATGCTGGCCGGTCTCCTCGCCATAGAACCCGTAGCCGGGAAAACGGCGGGCCAGGACGTCCCGGATCGCCTCTTCGGCACGCACGTCGGCCTCCGTGACCGGCGAGCGGTCGGCCTTGGTGACCACGGCCAGGTTGCGCTGGTACAGCGAGCGGATGACGTCTGCAGCGGCGCGGGCGGCGTCGAGCGCGGCCTGGAGTTCGGCGGAAGGTGCGTCGGACATGGGCAAGCCGGGGTTGGCGGACCGGCGCGCAGCGTGCGGCGACCACCCTGCACTGTCAACCCACGGTGCAGCGCGCGTCGGCGACGGGTATCGTTTGCCCCGGGGAATCGCCCCGGCATGGACGCATCGCGATGGGCAACCGACTGAGCAGGATATACACCCGGACGGGCGACGACGGCACCACGGGGCTGGGGGACGGGGCGCGCGTGCGCAAGGACGACGCGCGGGTCGAGGCCTACGGCACCGTCGACGAGGCGAACAGCGCGATCGGCGTGGTGCTGGCCGTGCCCGGGCTGCCGGAGGAGATCCATCGCTGCCTGACCGGCATCCAGCACGACCTCTTCGACCTGGGCGGCGAGCTGTGCATCCCGGGCATGCGGCTGATCACCGCGGAGCACGTGACACGACTCGAGCAGGCCCTGGACGCGTTCAACGACCCGCTGCCACCCCTCAAGGACTTCATCCTGCCGGGCGGTGGCCCGGCTGCGGCGGCCTGCCACCTGGCGAGAACGATCACGCGGCGCGCGGAGCGCCGCATCTGGACCCTCGCCGCGGAGGCCGCCGACCTCTCTCCCGAGCCGGCCCGCTACCTGAATCGCCTCTCAGACCTGCTGTTCGTGCTCGCGCGCGTGCTTGCGCGCCACGAGAACGGCACCGAGGTGCTGTGGAGAAAAAACCGCGGGGCCTGACGCCCCGCCGGATCGTACACGGGCTCAGGCGCGCGCGAGCACGCGTTCGTCGACCTCGCTGCGGATCTGCGTGCCCACGAGCATCGCGAGGAACACCGCGCCGGCAAGCACCAGGAATGCGACCTGGTAACTGCCGTAGCTGTCGAACAGCCGCCCGGTGATCCAGCTGCCGAAGCCCACGCCGAACGACTCGAGCAGGCTGATCGCACCATTGATGCGGCCGATCTCGCGCAGTCCGAAATTGTTGACGGCCAGCATGTTGTAGAGCGTGAAGAGCCCGCCCCAGCCCAGGCCGATGACCACGGCCGCGGCCACGACCCACTCCCGCTGCATGCTCGCGAGCGCGAGCACGCCGGCCAGCATGATCACCATGCAGGCCATGAACACCTTGTGGCGGTCGATGCGGTCCGCCAGCGCGCCGTTGAAGAGCTTGGCGGCCATCGCCACCAGGCTGAACACGAACAGGACCTTGCCGGCGTCCTTGAGCGCGTAGCCGAAGGTCTTGTTGAGGTGCAGGACCATGTGCTGCACGAAGCCGAAGATCGCGTAGTAGGTCAGGAAGCCGGAGATCCCGATGGCCCAGAAGGTGCGCGTGCGGATCGCTTGGCGGAACGTGAGCCCGTGCTGCTTGAGGTCGGCGATCGCCTCGCTCTGGCCCACCGCCACGGTGCCCGCGTGGCGCGGGGTGCCCTTGATCGCGAGCAGCACAAACACGAAGAGCACGACTGGCATGAAGGCGTTGTAGACATAGGCCTGGCGCCAGCCGTAGGCCTCGATCAGATAGGGGTTGAGCAGCGGCAGGATCGCGCTGCCCATGCTGGTGCCGACCAGCGCGATGCCGATGGCAAGCCCCCGGTGCCGCACGAACCAGCTGGAGACCAGGTAGATCACGACCATCGACCCGGCCGTCGACAGCGCCATCGAGAACAGCAGGTGGATCATGTACACCTGCTTCAGCGCGACTCCCATCCAGTTCTGGACGTAGAGCCAGAGCCCGACCGCAGCCGCGACCGCGCCGATCCCGAGCGCCACGGCCCAGCCGAGCCCGCGGAACACCTCGCGCAGCGCCACGGCGAGGATGCCGCCGAGCGCGACGACCGTCACGACGGCGATGCCCTCCAGAAGGGGCACGGGCGCGCCGTTGGTGATCATGCTGTAGCCGAGGTAGCCGAGCGTAAGCAGCGCCGAACCCGTCATCAGCAGGTATTTCGGGTTGGCCCGGTCGATCAAGATGCCGACGAACGGCGCGATCAGCGCGGTGGTCCAGAAATTGATCGCGTCGCGGAACTTGAAGTCTCCGCGCGCCCACCCGAACTCGTCGAGCAGCGACGGATCGAAGATCGTGATGCCTGTGGCCGTCATGCCATTCGACAGGAACAGCGCGAACATGCCAGTGAAGGCGACGACCCAGGGATAGACTCGCGGTGCTTCCGCACTGCGGCTCGTGGAACTCATGGCGACCCCCCTTTCAGGCCGCGACCAGCCGCCGCAGCCTTGCCCAGTCGAATGATAGGCCTGGGTCGGTCTTGCGACCGGGTGCGATGTCGGCGTGACCCGCGAGGCGGTCGCAGGAGAGCGCGGGATAGGCGGCGAACAGCGCCCGCAGCAGCGCCGCAAGCGCGGTGTACTGCGCGTCCTCGTAGGGCGTTTCGTCGCTGCCCTCGAGCTCGATGCCGATCGAGAAGTCGTTGCAGGCCGCGCGCCCCCGCCACTCCGATACCCCCGCATGCCAGGCACGGGCGTGGAAGGGCACGTACTGCACCACCCTGCCGTCGCGGCGGACGAGCGCGTGGGCCGACACGCGCAGGCCAGCGATGGTCGCGAAATACGGGTGCGCCGCGGGCGGGAGGTCGCCGCCGAACAGGCGGTCGATCCAGGGCCCGCCGAACTCGCCGGGCGGCAGGCTGATGCCGTGGATCACGACCAGCTCCGCCGCGACGCCAGCGGGGCGGGCGTCGAAGTGCGGGCTGAGCACCTGGCGGTGGCCGCGCAGCAGCCCGGTGGCGGTGTCGATCAACGGCGGCGGCCGCGGGTCCATGGGCGCCGATCATGCCAGAATAGCGGCATGCCCGAACCGTCGAACCGGACGCTGCGCGAGCGTGACCTCGCACGCGTCTGGCACCCCTGCACGCAAATGAAGGACCACGAGCGCGAGATGCCGCTCGTGCCGGTGCGGCGCGGGCGCGGCGCGTGGCTGGAGGACTTCGAGGGCCGCCGCTACCTGGACGCGATCAGCTCCTGGTGGGTCAACCTCTTTGGCCACGCGAACCCGCGGATCAATGCAGCCGTCGCGGCGCAGCTGGAGGCGCTGCCGCACGTCATGCTGGCAGGCTTCACGCACGAGCCAGCCGTCGAGCTCGCCGAACGCCTGACCGCCGTCGCGCCGCCGGGGCTGACCCGCTGCTTCTTCGCCGACAGCGGCTCGGCCGCGATCGAGATCGCGGTGAAGATGAGCTTCCACTACTGGCGCAACGTGGGTGCGCCGCGCAAGACGCGCTTCGTGACGCTCGCCAACAGCTACCACGGCGAGACCCTGGGGGCCCTGGCCGTGGGCAGCGTCGAGCTCTACAAGGCGATCTACCGGCCCCTGCTGATGGACGTCATCACGGCGCCCTCGCCCGACGCCTACACGCGTGAGCCCGGCGAGTCGCCCGCGGACTGCGCGCGGCGGCGCTTCGCGGAGATGGAGGCCATCCTCGCGGCGCATGCCGACGAGATCGCCGCGGTCGTCGTCGAGCCGCTGGTGCAGTGCGCCGGGGCGATGCGCATGCACGACCCGCTCTTCCTCGCGCTGCTCAGGGAGTCCTGCACGCGCCACGGCGTGCACCTGATCGCCGACGAGATCGCCGTGGGCTTCGGGCGCACCGGCACGCTGTTCGCGTGCGAGCAGGCCGGGATCTCGCCCGACTTCCTCTGCCTCTCCAAGGGCCTGACGGCAGGCTACATGCCGATGTCGGTCGTGCTGGCCGGCGAGGCGGTGTACGACGCCTTCTACGACGAATACACGAGGCTCAACGCCTTCCTGCATTCGCACAGCTACTCGGGCAATCCGCTGGCCTGCGCAGCGGCACTGGCCTCGCTCGACATCTTCCGCGACGACGACGTGCTGGCACGCAACCGGGTGCTCGCCGGCAGGCTTGGCGACGCCGCGCGCCGCGCCTTCGCGGATCACCCGCAGGTGGCCGAGGTCCGGCAGCGCGGCATGATCCTGGCAATCGAGTTCGTCCGCGACCGGGACACGCGCACGCCTTTCCCCTGGCAGGAGCGTCGCCATCTGCGAATCCACCGCCACGGGCTAGAGCGCGGGGTGCTGCTTCGCCCGCTCGGCAACGTCATCTACTTCATGCCCCCCTACGTGGTGACGCCCGAGGAGATCGACCTGATGGTCGACGTGGCACGCGAAGGGCTGGACCTCGCGATACGCGGCGCATGAGAGACGTACGGGTCTTCATCGGCGGGCCACTCGAGACAGGCTCGGTGGCGCGCCTGCCGGAGCAGGCGGCCGATCACGTGACGCGTGTATTGCGCATGAAACCCGGCGCACCGCTGACGGTCTTCGACGGGCGTGGCGGGGAGTACGACGCCGAGCTGCTGTCCATCGGGCGCGGTGGCGCGGAGATACGCGTCGGCGACCATCACGCCACGGAACGCGAGTCGCCTCTGCGCATCACGCTGCTGCAGTCACTGGCCCGCGGCGAGAAGATGGACTGGATCGTCCAGAAGGCAACGGAACTGGGCGTCGATGCCATCGTCCCGCTCGCCACCGCACGCAGCGTCGTGCAACTCGAGGGCGAGCGCGCCGGGCGCCGCGTTGCCCACTGGCAGGCGGTGGCGATCGCTGCATGCGAGCAGAGCGGGCGCAACCGCGTGCCGCGCATCGACGCCCCGCTTACCCTCGAGGAGGCCTGCGCGAGCGGGCCCGGGACGCCGCCAGGCCACCGCTGGATCCTGCTGCCCGACGCACCACGGCCCCTGGCCGCCGCGGTCGGCACCGCCGATGTCGGGGCCGTGGTGGTCTCGCTGATCGTCGGGCCGGAAGGCGGCCTGACGGAGGCCGAACAGGACTGCGCCGCCCGCGGCGGGTTCGCGGCCGTCTCGCTGGGCCCGCGCGTGCTGCGCACCGAGACTGCTGGCGTGGCGGCGCTCGTCGTGCTGCAGGCGCTGGCGGGCGACCTCGGTGCCGGGGCAGCACGCCCTGGTCGGCACCCTGCCAGGCCTGACTAGGCGCGGGTCTCCTCCGCGACGAGCGACTCCAGCCGTTCGAGGTCGGGAATCAGCGGGGCCTCGGTCATCATGCGCACCTGGCACAGGGCGGGCCAGCGCTCCGGCAGCGCCACCGAGCGGTCGGCGCGGATCACCTCGGGCGTGACGCGGACCACCTGCGGGAACCCCTGGGACACGAGGCCCAGGAAGCCGCCCTCGATCGCATCGCCGATACCGTGCAGCACCACGATGCGGCTGCGCCCGGATGCCGGCGGGATCGGCTGTCCGCACACCCCCTCGAACGACACCAGCGGCACGCTGCGCGCACTCCAGGGCACCGTGCCGAGGTACCACGCCGGGGCCCCGGGCATCGACACCGGCGGCGTGTAGGCAACGACCTCGGCCACGCAGCTGCGCGGCAGCAGCAGCCGACCCTCGGCGAGCGGGAGCAGCACGCAGTACACCTCGAGCGGACGCTCAGCCATGTGCACCCTCCCCGCCCGAGGCGGCGGCACGCCGCCGGGCGAGAAGCGGCTCGATGGCCTCGAGCAGCTGGCCTTCCTGGTAGGGCTTGCCGAGGTAGTCGTCGACGCCGAGCTCGATCGCGCGTGCACGATGCTTCTCGCCCACCCGCGAAGTGATCATGATGATGGGGATGCGCGCGGTCCGCGGGTTGCGGCGGACCTCGGCGGCGACCTCGTAGCCGTCCATCCGCGGCATCTCGATGTCGAGCAGGATGATGTCCGGCGGGGTTTCCTCCAGTAGCGCCAGCGCGTCGATGCCGTCACGCGCGGTCAGCACGCGCATGCCGTTGCGCTCGAGCAGCCGCTGCGTCACGCGGCGCACGGTGATCGAGTCGTCGACGACCAGCGCGACCGGCGGCGGCTCCGCTTCCGCAGGCACGGGCTCCGGGGGGCGCACGGCGATCCCGGCGCGCACCAGCGCAGGCGCGTCGAGGATGATGACGATGCGGCCGTCGCCGAGGATGGTGGCGCCGGCGATACCGCGGATCGCCGCGAGCTGGGGGCCGACATTCTTGACGACGACCTCGCGGCTGCCGACGAGTTCGTCGGCCACGAGACCCGTCGACTCGTCGCCGGCGCGCACCAGCACCACCGGCAGCGTCGCCACCTGGGGCAGGGGCTGCACGGGCAAGCCAACGAATGCGGCCAGCGGACGCAGGCGGAAGGACTGGCCGCCGTAGTCATAGCCCGGGGCACCGTCACCGAGCAGCCGCTCGACCTCGGCGCGCGGCAGCCGCACCACGCCTTCCACGGTGGTCAGCGGCAAGGCATACATCTCCTGGTCCACGCGGATGACCAGCGCGTGGCTCGTCGCCAGCGTGAACGGCAGCCGCACCACGAAGCGGGAGCCCTCGCCGTGGCGAGTGTCCATTTGCAGGGAACCGCCGAGCTTCTTGACCTCGGTCGCCACCACGTCCATGCCGACGCCGCGCCCCGCGTGCTGCGTGAGCCGGTCGGCGGTCGATACGCCCGGCGACAGCACCAGCTGCAGCGCCTCGCGATCCGAGACGGCGCGACCGGCGGGCTCGACCAGCCCCAGTTCCACGGCCTTGGCACGGATCGCGTCGAGGTCCATGCCGGCGCCATCGTCGGCGATCTCGATGACCACCTCCGGGCCCTCGCGGCGCAGCGCGAGGGTCACGCGTCCGGTCGGGTCCTTACCGGCGGCGACTCTCCGCTCCGGCTCCTCGATGCCGTGGACCACGGCATTTCGCAGCAGGTGCTCGAAGGGCGGGAGCATGCGCTCGAGCACCTGCCGGTCGAGCTCGCCCGAGGCTCCCTCCACCATGAGCTCCGCGCTCTTGCCGGTGTCGGCGGCGGCCTGCCGCACGATGCGCGAGAGCCGTTGCACGTAGCGCTGGAACGGCACCATGCGGGTCCGCATGAGGCCGTTCTGCAGCTCCGTCACGACACGCGCCTGCTGCTGCAGCAGACCCTGGGTGTCCTGCGTCAGCGTCTCCAGCAGCTGCTGGATGCTGCCCACGTCGCTGGCTGTCTCGGCGAGCGCGCGCGAGAACTGCTGGATCGAGGAATAGCGGTCGAGCTCGAGCGGATCGAAGTCGCCACGGTGCACCGCCTCGTCCTCGTAGCGGTGCAGGATCTGCTTCTCGGTCTCGATCTCGAGGTTGCGCAGCTGATCCTTGAGCCGGGTCACCGTGCGGGAGAGTTCGCCGAGGTGGTGCTCGAGGGAGACCATCTGCTGCTCGAGCCGGGCGCGGCCAATGCTCGCCTCGCCGGCGACGTTGAGCAGCTCGTCGAGCAGCGTTGCATCGACCCGTGCCATCTCCGTGCGCTCGGCCTGCGGCAGCGGTTCGCGCCCGGGTGGCACGGCGAGCCCGGGCGGCAGCGCCGCAAGAGGAACCTCGGGGGGCGGCGCCTCGGGCAGCGGTTCCTCGGTGGACCGTGACTCAGGCTCCGGGCCCTGAATGGCGGCAATCACGCGAGGCTCGGACAGCGGGGCGGCGCCGAGATCGCGCAGCCTCTCCAGCACGTCCGGGGCAGCCGGGGGTCGCTCGCCAGCGGCCAGCCGGTCGCGCAGTCGGGCAAGCTCGTCGATGCCTGACTGCAGCGCCGCGCGTGCGCCCGCATTGGGCGGCACCACGCCCGCCTCGATGCGGCCTATGGCGGACTCGAGGCTGTGGGCAAGGTCACCAATCGGCAGGGCACCCGCGAGGCGGGCACCGCCCTTGATGGTGTGCAGCGGGCGCTTGAGATCGGCGAGCGCCGAATCGGGAGCCTCGCCTTCCACCCAGCCGGCCAGCGCTCCGCCAGCCGCCTCGATGAGCTCGGTCGCTTCCTCGCTGAAGATCGCCGCGATCTCCGGATCGAAGGGCATCGCAGGCGCGGCGGGAGCCGCGGGGACCGCGGCCGCGATCCGCTGCTCCAGGTCCGCCTCGGCGCCCTGCAGGCGCTCGCGCAGGACGTCATGTCCGACGAAGAACACGGTCGACTCGTCCGGGTGACGCGCTACCTGCTGCATGGCATCCATGCAGGCCTCGAGCAGCGCCAGGTCGGCGTCGAGCAGCCCCGCCCCGCTGTCCCACGCCCGGCGGAGCCAGCGGTCAAGCGGCTCCGCGAGGCGCACACCGTGGCGCGCCTCCGCCATCTTCGAACTGCCGCTCAGTGTGTGGCAGGCGCGATAGACCACCTCGGTGAGCGGGTGCAGTGCGCTGCCTCGCCGCCGCTCTTCCGCGATGAAGCTGCGCACCGTCGCCACGTGCGTGTCGGTCTCGCGCAGGTAGATGTCGTGCAGCGCCACCGCGGGAGAGGGCTCGGGGGCAGGCGCCGGGACGGCCTCGGCCGCCGGTGTCGCCGTCGCGGGCGGTTCAGCCGGGGCGGAGGGCGCGGGTTCCGCGTCGGACGGGGTCTCGTCCACCGCCACCGCGGCAGCCGCCACCGCGGCAGCCGGCGCCGCGGCCGCCGGCGCCGCGATCGCGGGCCGGATTGCGCCGGTCGCCCACTGCCAGGTGCCGGTCTGCGCGTACCCCGACTGCGAGGCGGCAAGCGCATGGGCGCGCGACACCAGGCCCGGCACGTCGGCGGTCGACGGCACCCCTCCCGCGAGGTGCTCGACCAGGGAGGGGGCTATCGCCACACCCTCGCGCATCAGCGAGGACACCTCGGCCGTGCGTTCCAGCGTGCCGTCCAGCACCCGATTGAGCAGGTTTTCGAGCGCCCAGGCGAATTCCGCGAGCTCGCGTGCGCGGACCATGCGACCACTGCCCTTGAGCGTGTGGAAGGCGCGCCGCACGGTGCGAAGCGCGTCGAGGTCCTCCGGGTTCCGCTCCCAGCGCTGGAACTCGCGCCCGATCCGCACGACCTCCTCCCTGGCCTCCTCGGTGAAGATCTCCACGAGCTCCTGATCGACGAACTCGGAGGGCTCCAGCGCCGGCAGACGCTCCACGGGCGCAGCGGCAAGCACTGGCGGCTCGGCCGCGAACGGTTCGGCCGGCTCGGGTTCCGGCTGCGGCTCCGGCTGCGGCTCCGGCACCGCAGCAGGCGACCCCGCCTTGGCCTGCGATTCGAGCCGCACGGTCTGGGCGAAGCTCGCCGGGGGCAACTCGGGCACCGGCGACACCGTCGGGGCCACGACCTCGGGAGAAGCGGCGAGCGCCGCGAGGCAGGTCTCGGCGTTCTCGAGCATGTAGACGGGCTCGGCACGGCCGGCTTCCAGCGTCTCCATGTAGTACTCGAGGCTGACGATCGCATCCGCAAGCCGGTCCAGCATCGAGGCCGCCACGCCTGAGCCGCCAGGCCGCATCACGCGGCGAAGACACTCGGCGATGCCGTCGACGATGGCGACCGCGCGCGCGCGGCCGAGCATGACGAGCCCGGCCTTGATGCCACGCATCAGGTCAGGCCAGCCGTCGAGGCCGGCAGCGTCGAGCGTGCCGCCGACGTTCTGGGTGATCGTCTCCTTGATGCGGGCGAGGTTGACGATGCACTCGCGCAGCACTGCTGCCTGCACCTGCCGGAACTCCTCGCCGACGGGTGCCTCGGCCGCCCCGGCCGGGGACTCCGGCGCCACGCCCTCGCGCTCCGGGACGATCATGCGGAGCAGGCTGCCATCGAGCCGGTCCTCGACCCCGATGAGCGTGGTGGCGATCTCCACCAGCAGGGCATCGGTCGGCGGGACCCGGCCCGCCACGATGCCCTCGAGACGCTGTGCCTCGGACTGGATGCCGTTGCGCAGCTCGCCGAGCCCAAGCACCCCGAGGGTGTCGCCGATCTTGCGCAGGAGCTCGAGCGAGGGCGCGAGCTCCGCGGGCAAGCCCCCGCCGCGCCGCAGGAAGATGTCGAGCGCGTCCTTGACCTTGCCGAGGTCGTCGCGGATCGCTGCCCCGACCGTCTGCATGAGCTTGATGCTCGGGCCCGACAGCGTCTCGCGCTGCGCGTCGATCGACGGATCGACGGGCAGCAGCTCGTCGAGCCGGAAGGAGCGGCGCACCGCGCTGATCCGCGGCCCCGAGCTCCCGGCCCGGGCGACGTAGTACAGCAGGTTGTTGAGCAGTTCCACCGGCGGCGCCTGGCAGTAGAGCGCCTCGTCCTGCTCGTTGAGGCGCTTCAGCTCGCGATCCGCGAGCCCCAGCAGCCGCTTGATCGACACGCCGCCCTCGAGCCCGCCCTCGCGCAATGCTTCGACGACGGCACCGACCACCCACCAGAGCTGGAACAGCGGCTGCTGGGTGGCGATCTCCTGCATCCGCTGGGCGACCTGCGAGAGCGTCGCCAGGTTCGCATCGACGCGCTCCCCGCGGATCCAGCCCACCAGCCCGTGCTGGAACTGCGCGCGCAGCCTGCGGGCCCATTGCGCAACCGAGATGGCCGGCTCCCCGCCGGGTCGCCCGGCCCCGCGCGGCTGCTCGGTCGAGTTCAGGTTCAGCAGCAGCAGCGTGCCTTCCGACAGCAGCGGGCTGCCCCGCACCGCGCGCAGGTCGTTGAGCAGCGGCAGCAGCACGAGCGCGAGGTCGCGACCGCCGGCCAGCACGCGGTCCAGGTAGCTCGGCAGCTGGACCATCGCGCGCATCAGGGCGTCGAGGCTTTCCGCGTCACCGCGCCGCTCGGGCGTATCGGCCAGGAAGCGCGCGACCTGCACCATCTCCTCCGCGAGCAGCGCCGCGCCGTAGATCTCGAGCACGCGCAGCACGCCCTGGCACCGGTGCAACTCCTCGGCGCAGCGCGACAGCTGCGAGACGTCGTCCGTTCGCTCGACGAACACCTCGAGCGCGGCGCGCGCCTCGCCTATCGTCGCCGACAGCTCCCGGGCGACCAGGTCGAGGGTCTGTGGGGCGATCTGCGTCACGGGTCGACCGACCCCGCGACCGGACCTGCGAGGGGCGGCGGTGCGGGCCGCGGCGCACCGGGTGCACCCGGCGCGCCCGGCAGCCGGAACCCGGACACGGACTTGCGCAGGTCGGTCGACAGCTCCGCGAGCTTGCCGATCGACTGCGACGTGGCGCTGGTCGAGTCCGCCGTCTGCAGGCTGATCTCCCGCAGCACCTGCATGTTGCGGGCGATGCTCTGGGCGGCCTGCGCCTGCTGGCGCGAGCTGGCGGAGATGTTCTGGACCAGGCTTGCGATCTGGTTGGAAACGCTCTCGATCTCGCCGAGCGCCGCGCCGGCATTCTCGGCCAGCAGCGCGCCGCCCACGACGTCGGTCGTGCTGCGCTCCATCGACACCACGGCCTCGTTGGTGTCGGTCTGGATGGTGCGCACCAGCGCCTCGATCTGCTTGGTGGCGTTCGCCGCGCGCTCCGCGAGGCGCTGCACCTCGTCGGCGACGACGGCAAAGCCCCGGCCCGCCTCGCCCGCCATCGAGGCCTGTATCGATGCGTTGAGCGCCAGGATGTTGGTCTGCTCGGCGATGTCGTTGATGAGCTCGACGATGTTGCCGATCTCCTGCGACGACTCGCCGAGGCGCTTGATGCGCTTGCTGGTGTCCTGGATCGTCTCGCGGATGGTGTTCATGCCGTCGATCGTGCGACGCACCGCATCGCCGCCCTTGTGGGCGACGTCGACCGAATGCCGGGCAACGTCCGCCGCACGCTCGGCATTGCCCGACACCTCTTCCGTGAAGGCCGCCATCTCCGCAACGGATTCGGTCGCCGCGCCGATCTGCTTGGACTGCGCGGAGCTGGCCTTGGCCAGGTGCTGCGCGAGCGCGGTGGTCTGGCGGGCCGCGCCGTCGAGCTGGAGGGTGGTCTGGTTGATCGTGGCCACGAGGCCACGCAGCGCCTCGATCGCATAGTTGATCGAATCGGCAATCGCGCCGGTCACGTCCTCCGTGACCGTCGCCTGCACCGTCAGGTCGCCGTCGGCGAGGTTGGACAGCTCGTCGAGCAGGCGGAGGATCGCCTGCTGGTTGCGATCGGTGGCCTCGCGCTGGCGGGCGGCGGCCAGCCGGTGCTTCTCGGCGTCGGCCCGCAGCGAGCCCGCGTGACGCAACAGCAGGGCGAGCGGCGCGAGCGCCAGCAGCGCCGGGATCACGGGCCACCAGGGCTTCGACGCCGGTGCCGAGGCGTCCGCGGCGGCGAGCTTCGCGACGGTCTCGGCTGCGCTCGCCAGCTCCTGCGCGGAACGGGCCGCTGCCGGCAGGGACGGCGCGGCCGCCAGCAGCTGGCCCACGGCGGCCTCGAGCTTGGGCAGCGACTCGGGTGCGGTGCCGCCCGCCGCCGCGGCGCGCAGCAGCTCGAGGCTCGCGCCGGCGCGCTGCGCCGCGATGCCCGAGTCGGTCGAACCCTGGGCCACGAGCGCGAGGTCCGCCTGCAGCCTGAGCAACGGCAGTTCCACCGGTTCGGTCGGGACGGCGGCCGCCGGGGGCACCTGCCCGGGGCGCTGCAGCTCGACGAGCACGGCGGTCGAGAGCTCACGGGCCTCGCGCGCCGCCAGCCCGGCATCCGCCAGCGCCGACCGCGACGCCAGCAGGCGGTCCGCCGCGGCCAGCAATGGCTTGAGGTTGGCTTCCGCGGCCCAGCCCGCAGCGCGGGAATCCGCCGCCAGTCCGCGCAGCCGGGCAACGCCGCTGGCGACACGGTCGAGCGCAGCCACCTCGCCCGCGCGGGCCGGCTGTGCGCTGCGGGAGAGCTCCAGTGCCGTGGCAAGTGCCTCGGGCGCGCGCGAGGCAGGCACCGGGCCCCAGAGGAACCCGGCGGTGGCCGCGAGCACCAGCAGCGCGGCGAGGCCAAGCAGCGCGGGGATGCTGCGGACGAAACGTGCGCTGGTATGGGGCGGTGCTTCGTTCGTCATGGTGGGCTCATGCGGCAGCGTCCTGGAACGCCGGGCTCTCGACGAGGGTGCGCAGCGACAGCACGGGCCAGAGCCCGGCGTCGCGGCGGAACGCTCCGGCGAGGTAGCGGCCGCAACGCACCACGGTGGGCGGCACGTCGCCGCTGAAATCGGCCTCGGCGAAGCGCCGGAAGCCCAGCACCTCGTCGACCAGCAGCCCGGCGGGAATCTCGCGGTGGTTGACCACCACGACGCGGGTGGCGCGGGTCAGGGGCGTGGGCCCGCTGCCGAGGAACTGGCGCAGGTCGACGACCGGCAGCAGCTGGCCGCGAACGTTGGCGATGCCCTTGAGCCAGCCGCGCGCGCCGGGCACGCGGGTCAGCGCAGCGGGCATGCCGAGCACCTCGCGGGTCTCCTCTCGCGCCACGAGGTAGGTCTCGCCGGCCATCTTCAGGGCGATGCCCACCCACTCGCGCGCGGCGGCCCCGGAGCCGACGGCCTGGGCAGAGAGCAATCGGCCACGACGTTCGAGCTCGACCAGGAGGTCGTAGGGCTGCTCGCGCAGCGCGAGGAGTGCGGAACCCTCGGTCACGGCTGCGTCAGGCCACCAGGGTCGACTGGGCCTTGGCCACGAGCTCGTCGGGCGAGAAGGGCTTGATCATGTAGTCGACCGCGCCCTGGCGCAGCCCCCAGATCTTGTCCGTCTCCTGTCCCTTCGAGGTGACCATGACGATGGGGATGCCGCTGGTGTCCGGGTCGTTCGTGAGGGTACGGGTGGCCTGGTATCCGTTCATGCCCGGCATGACGATGTCCATGAAGATGAGGTCGGGCCGCATCTCGCGCGCAAGCCGTATCCCCTCGGCCCCGTCGGTGGCCACCGCCGTGCGGAAGCCGTGGCGCTGCAGTGCGGCCTGCATCACGTGGACCTCGGTCGGGGAGTCGTCGACGATCAGGATGAGCTTCACGCCGGCCTCCCGATGTGGGATTCGATCGCTGACAGCAGCTCGTCCTTGGTGAACGGCTTGGTGAGGTAGTGCTCGGAGCCCACGATGCGCCCCCGCGCGCGGTCGAACAGACCGTCCTTCGAGGAGAGCATGATCACGGGGATCGAGCGGTAGACCTTGTTGTGCTTGATCAGCGAGCAGGTCTGGTAGCCGTCGAGACGCGGCATCATGATGTCGACGAACACGATGTCCGGCGTATGGTCGGCGATCTTCGACAGCGCGTCGAACCCGTCGACCGCAGTGAAGACCTCGCAGCCTTCCTTGGTGAGCAGGGTCTCTGCGGTGCGCCGGATGGTCTTGCTGTCGTCGATGACCAGGACCTTCAGGCCCTGCAGACGCGGATGGGCATCCGTCTCCACGTTCCACTCCTAGTATGCTTCGGGGGCCGCGGCAGGAGACGCGGTTTCGCTCCCCATCGCACACGATGTCGGCGCCGGCCGGCCCGTGTTTTAACATACGCACTGGCGAGCCGCCACGGCGGCCCGCCGACCCGAAGCCCACGCGCACCCCTAAAGGCTCCCGATGTCACCTTCGCCCCGGCTCGCCGTCGTGATGGACCCCATCCAGGCCATCAACTTCGACAAGGACTCGACCCTGGCCATGCTGCTCGCCGCCCAGGCGCGAGGCTTCGAACTGCTCTACCTCGAGCAGCGCGACCTCTGGCTCCGCGACGGGGTCGCCTGCGGGCGGACCCGGCCACTGCGTGTCCACCGGGACCCGGCACGCTGGTTCGAGCTGGGCGACCCGCAGGTCGAACGCCTCGGCGACATCGACGTGCTGCTGATGCGCAAGGACCCGCCCTTCGACACCGAGTACATCTACACCTCCTACATCCTCGAGCGCGCGGAACTCCAGGGCACGCTGGTCGTCAACCGGCCGAGCGGCCTGCGGGACATGAACGAGAAGGTCTACACCGCATGGTTCCCGCAGTGCTGCGCGCCCACGCTGATCACCCGTGACATGGCCGACATGCACGCCTTCCTGGCCGAGCAAGGCAAGGCGGTGTGCAAACCGCTGTATGGCATGGGCGGCCGGTCGATCTTCGTCATCGAGGCAGGCGACAAGAACGCCAGCGTGATCTTCGAGACCCTGTCGGACTACGGCAACCGCTACACCGTCGTGCAGCGCTACATCCCGGACATCGTCAGCACCGGCGACTCGCGGGTCATCCTGATCGACGGCGAGCCGGTGCCCTACGCGCTGGCCCGGATCCCCGCGGGCCACGACAACCGGGGCAACCTCGCCGCCGGCGCGACCGGCGTCGGCCGCCCGCTCAACGACCGGGACCGCTTCCTCGCCGCCCAGATCGGCCCGGCGCTGGCAGCGGAGGGCATGCTGTTCGTCGGGCTCGACGTGATTGGCGGGTTCGTCACCGAGATCAACGTCACCAGCCCCACTGGCATCCGCGAGTTGGACAAGCAGTTCGGCCTGGATATCGGCGGGCAGCTCGTCGACGCGATCCAGCGCCGGCTGGCGGAACGCCGCGCCGGGTGATGCGGGCGGCTGCGGCAGCGCGCCTGGAGCGGGCAGAGTCGGCGATCGGCGACCGGCTCGCCACCACCCTGTTCCTCGCGGCCGTCGTCCATGGCATCGTCATCCTGGGTATCACCTTCAGCGCGGGCGGCGACGACGGCCCGGCCCCCAGCCTCGATGTGCGGCTGGTCGCCGAGGGTAGCCCGGACGAGCCGCGCAGCGGTCGTGCGAGCTACCTGGCACAAGCCTCCCGGGTCGGGGCCGGAACGACGACCGACCGGGTCGCGGCTCGCACGCCAGTGGGACCCGCCCCGGAACCCGCGCCCGCGGAGGCTGGCGAGGCCTCGACGCCGCAGCGCGAGGCACCGGGTGCCCGCACCGAGGAGCCCGTCGTCGCCACCTGGGCGCAGCGGCCCGTCGTACGCTATTCCGGCGCGCTGGAACCCGACCCCAAGGTGGACGCGGCCGCGCGCGCGCTGCGCGCCGCCGAGCGCCGCCGACCCCCGGCACTGCTCGACAGCGGCGGCGAGGACCCGGTCGATCGCGTGCAACTGACCGGGCCGCGCACGGCGGGAGCCTGGGTGTCGCCGGACACGCAGGCCTCCCTGGTCGCCCCCTATCTCGACGCCTGGCGGCGCAAGGTCGAGCGCCTCGGCACGCTGAACTACCCGACGATTGCCAGGACGAGCCGCGCGCCGCGCGCGCCCATCCTCGAGATCAGGCTCGCCGCGGACGGCAGCCTGCGCCGCGCCACGATCCGGCGCTCGAGCGGCAACGCGGCGCTGGACGACGCGGCGCTGCAGATCCTGCGGCTGGCGGCGCCATTCGACCGATTCCCGTCGGAGCTCGCCGAGCGGCACCCGGTGCTCGCGTTTTCCTACGAGTGGCAGTTCGAGCAGGGCGCCGGGATGGCCTCTGGCCAGCCCCTGCCCTGACCCGCATACTTCCGGGCATGGGCGACCCGACCAGCCTGACGAACCACCTGCTGATCGCCATGCCGTCACTCGGTGATCCCGAGTTCGCGCAGTCGGTGACCCTGGTCTGCGAGCACAGCACGGACAAGGGCGCCCTCGGCATCGTCATCAACAAGCCGCTGCCGATGACGCTGGCCGAGGTGCTCGCGCAGATGACGCTCGAACCCGCCAATGACTCCATTGGCGCGCGCCCCGTCCTGCGCGGGGGCCCGGTGCATCGCGACCGCGGCTTCGTCCTGCACCGGCCGGGCGGCAGCTGGGACTCCTCGCATGCGGTGTCGGAGTCCATCCAGGTCACGACCTCGCGCGACGTGCTGGCCGCGATGGCGCGTGGCGAGGGCCCGCCGGACGCCTTCATCGCGCTCGGCTACGCGGGCTGGGAGGCCGGCCAGCTGGAGCGCGAGCTCCTCGACAACGCCTGGATGTCGATCCCCCTCGACGAGCAGCTGGTGTTCGAACTGCCCTACGAGGACCGCTGGGCTGCGGCGTGGCGCCGCCTCGGCATCGATCTCGGCCGGCTGAGCCACCTGTCCGGCCATGCCTGAGACACCCGGCCGGGGCTCACCCGAGGTCGTCATCGCCGTCGACTTCGGGCTGCGGCGCATCGGGCTCGCCATCGGCGATACGCTGACGGGTCGCGCGAGGCCGCTCCGTACCGTGGCGGTGCCGCGAGATCGTGCCCCCGGGGCTCCGGAGGTCCAGCGCATCGCGGCCGAGGCGCGCGCCGCCGGCGCCGCCCGCATCGTCGCGGGCTGCCCCTATAATGCCGACGGCAGCGAGCACGCGCTGGCCGCCCCGGCCCGAGCCCTCGCCCGCGCGGCCGGCGAGGCTGCGGGCCTCCCCGTTCACCTGGTCGACGAGCGCCACTCCTCCCTCGAGGCTGCCTCGGCGCTGCGCGAACGGCGCGTGGCCGGCACCCGCCGCGGGCGGGTGACGAAGCCGGACGTCGACGGCGCGGCCGCTGCCGTGATCCTCGAGCGATGGATGGCCGGCGAAGGAGACCGTTGACGATGCCCCACCAGCCGATTGCGAACCCTCTGCGCCCGGACGGGTCGCTGCGCCACCTGCTGACCCTCGAGGGCCTGCCGCGCAGCCTGCTCGAGCGACTGCTCCAGCGGGCCAGCTTCTACGCCAGGCCGGCCGGCGCGAGGGCGGCCCGCGGCGACGCACTCGCCGGCTGCACGGTGGCGACCCTGTTCACCGAGCCCTCCACCCGAACGCGAGTGTCGTTCGAGCTGGCGGCGCAACGCCTCGGCGCCGACGTGGCGAGCGTCGAGATGCAGCTCTCCTCGCGCCTGAAGGGCGAGAGCATGCTCGACACCGTGGCCACCCTCGAAGCGCTCCACGTCGACGTCTTCGTGCTGCGCGACGCGCAGGCCGACGTCCCCGACCTGGTCGCCTGCCACGTTGGCCCGCAGGTCAGCGTGCTGTCCGGCGGTGCAGGCAGCTACGCCCACCCGACCCAGGGCCTGCTCGACAGCCTGACGGTCATGCAGCACAAGGGCCGGCTGGACGGCCTCGCCATCGCGATCGTGGGCGACGTGCGTCACTCGCGCGTGGCCCGCTCCGCCTGGCATGCCTTCTCGACCCTTGGCGCGCGCGACATCCGCATCGTCGCGCCCCCGGCGCTGATGCCCGAGCCGGGCGAGTTCGCGGGCTGCGCGCGGGCTGATCGCCTCGATCACGGGATCGAGGGCTGCGACGTCGTGATGATGCTGCGCATCCAGAAGGAGCGCATGGCGCAGGCGTCGATCCCGGGCACCGACGAGTACTTCGCCGAGTGGGGCCTGGATCCGTCGCGCCTGCGGCTGGCCCGGCCTGACGTGATCGTCATGCATCCGCAGCCGATGAACCGCGGCGTCGAGATCGCCTCGGAGGTCGCCGACGGCCCGCGCTCCGTGATCCGCGACCAGGTTCGCAACGGCGTCGCGGTGCGCATGGCTGTCCTCGAACACGTGATCGCCGGGAGGGCGGAGACATGAGCGACGTGCAGCACCCCGCCCACCGTGGCTCCATTGCGCTGGAAGACGGACGGATCCTCGACCAGGTCGCCTGGGAGGGCGCCCAGTTCATCATGCGCATCGAGGCTCCACGCTGCGCCGCACGCGCGCAACCCGGCAGCTTCGTGCACCTCACGGTCGACGACGACATCCCGATGCGCCGGCCTCTGTCGATCATGCGTGCCGATCCGAAGGCAGGCTGGATCGAGGTGCTCTACAAGATCGTCGGACCCGGGCTGGCGGCGCTGTCGCGCCGTCGCGCAGGCGAAGTGCTCTCGGTGCTGGGGCCGATCGGGCAGGGCTTCACCCTGCACCCGGAGCGCCCCTGGCCGCTGCTGGTCGGCGGCGGCGTCGGAATCCCGCCGATGGTGTTCCTGGCCGAGGCCGCGCGCGACGACAGCCGGGCAGCCTGGCGCCCGCTGGTGCTGATGGGCTCCGAGATCCCTTTCCCCTTCCGCACCAAGCCCTCGACGATCCTCGTGCCGGACCTGCCCGCCGGCACCATCGCCTGCATGCCGCTGCTCGACGCCTGGGGCATCCCCAGCCGGCTCGCGAGCCGCAGCGGATTTCCCGGCTGCTATGACGGCTTCGTGACCGAGCTCGCCGCGGAATGGCTCGGCTCGCTCGATGGCGCGGCGCTGGAAAAGGTCGAGATCTTCGCCTGCGGGCCAACGCCGATGCTCGAGGCCACGGCGCGCGTCGCACGGCGCTTCGGCCTGCCCTGCCAGGTCTCGCTCGAGGAGTTCATGGCCTGTGCCGTCGGCGGCTGCGCCGGCTGCGCGGTTTGCGTGGAGACGCCGGCGGGGCCGGCCATGAAGCGCGTCTGCGTGGACGGCCCCGTGTTCGAGGCGGCCCAGGTGTTCCCCGGCTGACTCAGCCGAAGTTGATCCGCGCCTCGAGGTTGCTGCGCGAATCCGCGTGAGCGAGCGCCTCCTCGATGGGGATGCGCCCATCGCGGATCAGCTTGAACAGCGCCGAGTCGAAGCTCTGCACGCCCCGCTCGTTGCTCGCGGCGATCGCCTCCTTGAGGCCGACGATGTCGCCCTTGCGCACGAGATCGGCGATGTGCGAGGTGTTGAGCATCACCTCGACGGCGGCGACCCGGCGCCCGTCCACGCCGGAGACGAGCCGCTGGGCGACGATGGCCCGCAGGTACTGCGAGACGTCCATCAGCAGCTGGTGGTGGTACTCGCGCGGGAACATGTTGATGATGCGGTCGAGCGTCTCGGGCGCGTTGTTGGCGTGCAGGGTCGCCACGACGAGGTGGCCGACCCCGGCCAGGTTGATCGCCGCCTGCATGGTCTCGCGGTCGCGGATCTCGCCGATCATCACCACGTCGGGGGCCGACCGCAGCACCGATCGCAGGGCGTGATCGTAGGACTTGGTGTCGATGCCGACCTCGCGCTGGTTGACGATCGAGCGCTTGTTGGCGTGCAGGAACTCGACCGGGTCCTCGATCGTGACGATGTGCTCCGAGTAGTTCTCGTTGCGGTGATTGAGCATCGCCGCGACCGTGGTCGACTTGCCCGAGCCGGTGGAGCCCACCACCAGCACGAGGCCACGCTTGTGCGCCATCAGGTCGTTGACGGTCTCGGGCAGCCCGAGGTCCTGCAGCCGCGGGATGCGCACGGCGATGTAGCGCAGGACCATCGCCGGGTTGCCGCGCTGGCGGAAGACGTTCACGCGGAAGCGCCCGAGGCCGGCCTCCGACACCGCGAAGTCGATCTCCTGCTCGCGCTCGAACTGGGCCAGCTGCGCCGGCGTCATGAGGCCAAAGGCCGCCTGGCGCACCTGCTCGACGTTCAGCACCTGCTTGTTGACCGGGTAGATCTGCCCCTCGATCTTGACCTTGATCGGCGCATTCGGCGAGAAGAACAGGTCGGACGCACGCTTCTCGACCATCAGCCGGAGCAGCGGCTTGATGTTGACCGGCTGGGCCACGGCGGGCATCGCGTCTGGCGCGACGCCCGCGTCCTCGACCATGACCGACATCAGCGCATCCTCCCCTCTTCTTCCTCGAGCAGCGCGAGGCTCCCGTGGTCGAGTTCCTTGCGCTCGCGCTTGCTCTCGAGCTTGACCCGCAGCCGCAGCTCGTTCTTGGAGTCGGCGTTGCGGATCGCGTCCTCGTAGGAAATGAAGCCCGCCTCGAACAGCTCGAAGAGCGCCTGGTCGAAGGTCTTCATGCCCTGGCGCGTGGAGCGGGCCATGACTTCCTTGATGCGGGCGATCTCGCCCTTGAAGATCAGGTCCTGGATCAGCGGCGAGTGCAGCATGATCTCGAGCGCGGCGATGCGGCCCTGGCCCGACTCGCGCGGGATCAGCCGCTGCGAGATCAGCGCGCGGATGTTCAGCGAGAGGTCCATCAGCAGCTGCTCCCGGCGGTCGTCCGGGAAGAAGTTGATGATGCGGTCGAGGGCCTGGTTCGAGCTGCTGGCATGCAGCGTGGCCAGCACGAGGTGCCCCGTGTCGGCGAACTGGATCGCGTACTCCATGGTCTCGCGGTCGCGGATCTCGCCGATCATGATCACGTCGGGCGCCTGGCGCAGCGTGTTCTTGAGGGCGGAGTGCCAGGACTCGGTGTCGATGCCGATCTCGCGTTGCGTCACCACGCAGTTGCGGTGCTGGTGGAGGTACTCCACCGGATCCTCGATGGTGACGATATGGCCGCGGGTCTTGTCGTTGCGGTAGCCGAGCATGGCCGCGAGCGAAGTCGACTTGCCGGACCCGGTGCCGCCGACGACCAGCACGAGGCCACGCTTGGAGAGCACGACCTCCTTGAGGATCGGCGGCAGGTCGATGTCCTCGAAGCTCGGGATCGTGGCGTTGATCTGGCGCAGCACGCAGCCCGAGTGGCCCTGCGCGACGAAGGCGTTGACGCGGAACCGGCCGATGCCAGGCGGCGCGATCGCGAAATTGCTTTCCTTCGTGGCGTCGAATTCCTTGGCCTGGCGGTCGTTCATCAGCGAGCGCGTGATCACCGACGCCTGCTCCGGGGTCAGCGCGCGCTCGCTCTGGGGGCGCATCTCGCCGTCCACCTTGATCGCCGGGGGAAAGCCCGCGGTGACGAAGAGGTCGGACGCCTTGCGGTCGACCACCCTCCGCAGCAGGTCCTGCATCAGCTTTATTGCCTGGTCGCGTTCCATGTCCGGCTGCTCAGAGCCCGTCCTTGTGCTGGGCCTTCATGCGCGCTTCCTCGCGCGCGATGATGCCTTTCTCGACGAGGTCGTTGAGGTTCTGGTCGAGCGTCTGCATGCCGTGCTGCTGGCCGGTCTGGATCGCCGAGTACATCTGCGCGATCTTGCCCTCGCGGATCAGGTTGCGGATGGCGGGGGTGCCGATCATGATCTCGTGCGCCGCCACGCGCCCACCGCCCTTGCGCTTGAGCAGGGTCTGCGAGATCACGCCCCGCAGCGACTCCGACAGCATCGAACGCACCATTTCCTTCTCCGCCGCCGGGAACACGTCGACGATGCGGTCGATCGTCTTGGCCGCGGAGCTCGTGTGCAACGTGCCGAACACCAGGTGCCCCGTCTCGGCGGCCGAGAGCGCCAGCCGGATGGTCTCGAGGTCGCGCATCTCGCCGACCAGGATGATGTCCGGGTCCTCGCGCAGCGCCGAGCGCAACGCCTCGCTGAAGCCGAGGGTGTCGCGGTGGACCTCGCGCTGGTTGATCAGGCAGCGCTTGCTCTCGTGCACGAACTCGATCGGGTCCTCGATCGTGAGGATGTGGTCCGGCCGGTTCTCGTTGATGTGGTTGATCATCGCCGCGAGCGTCGTGGACTTGCCCGAGCCGGTCGGCCCCGTGACGAGCACCAGCCCGCGGGCGAGCCCGCAGAGGTCGCGGAAGATCTTGGGGGCGTTGAGTTCGTCGAGCGACAGGATCGTCGAAGGGATCGTCCGGAACACGGCCCCGGCGCCGCGGTTCTGGTTGAACGCGTTGACCCGGAAGCGGGCAAGCTGCGGGATCTCGAAGGAGAAGTCGGTCTCGAAGAACTCCTCGTAGGACTTGCGCTGCTTGTCGTTCATCATGTCGTAGACCATGCTGTGCACGCTCTTGTGCGACAGCGCGGGCATGTTGACCCGCTTGATCTCGCCATCGACGCGGATCATGGGAGGCATCCCTGCGGACAAGTGCAGGTCCGAAGCCTTGTTCTTGACGGCGAACGCCAGCAGCTGGGCGATATCGACGGCCATGCGCACTCCCGTGGAAGACGATCGGAAGTATAGCCAAGGGTACCCGTCCGACCTATGTTAACTGGTCCGCAGAAAATCGCAGGGAATCTCGCCGCCGTGCGCGCCCGCATCGCCGCCGCCGAGGCGACCGCCAATCGGCCACCGGGCAGCGTCAGGCTGCTGGGCGTCGCCAAGGGGCAACCCGCGGAGTCCGTGCGGGTCGCGGCCGCGGGCGGCCTGGCCGACATTGGCGAGAACTACCTGCAGGAAGCCCTGCCCCGCATGGAGGCACTGTCTGGCCTCGGGCTCGCGTGGCACTTCATCGGGCAGTTGCAGTCGAACAAGACCCGGCCGGTCGCGGAGCGCTTCGACTGGGTCCACACCGTCGATCGGCAGCGGATCGCCGAGCGGCTCTCGGCCCAGCGGCCCTACCATGCGCCCGCGCTGAACGTCTGCGTTCAGGTCAACCTCGCGGGCGAGGCGACCAAGGGCGGCGTGACACCGGGCGAGCTCCCGGGGCTGTGCCAGGCGGTGGCGGGGCTGCCGAGGCTGCGCCTGCGCGGCCTGATGTGCGTGCCGCCCGCCGAGGCGGACCCCGCCGCGCAGCGACGCTGGTTCGCGCAGTTGCGCATCCTCGCCGAACGCCTGTCGACGACGCTACCCGGCCTGGACACTCTTTCGATGGGGATGAGCGACGACCTCGAGGCTGCGATCGCCGAGGGCGCGACGATCGTCCGCGTTGGCACGGCGCTGTTCGGGCCGCGGGTGCCGGTGCCTTCAGCCGCGGCGGAACCGACTACAATCGGCGGATGACGACAGCCACGCGTATCGCCTTTGTGGGAGGCGGCAACATGGCCCGCGCGCTGATCGCTGCGCTGCGGCAGGCCGGGCACCCCGCCCAGGACATCATCGTCGGCGAGCCCGCCGCAGGGCAGCGCGACCTGATTGCCCGCGAGCTCGGCGTCACGGCCATTCCCGACAACGCGACGGCCGTGCGCGGCGCTGGCGTCGTGGTGCTGGCCGTCAAGCCGCAGGACATGGCTGGGGTGGTCGATCCGCTGCGCGCCGAACTCGCGGCGGGCCGGCCGGTCGTACTGTCCGTCGCGGCCGGGCTTCGCGTGGCCGACCTTGCCGCATTCTGCGGCGCCGGCACCCGGATCGTCCGCGCCATGCCGAATCGCCCGGCCTTCGTGGGTGCAGGCGCAACAGGCCTCTATGCCGGCCCGGGCGTCGACGCCGACGACCGCGCGCGCTGCGAGCAGGTGATGGCCGCGGCAGGCCGCGTGGTCTGGATCGACGACGAGGCGCTGATGGACGCCGTCACGGCGGTCTCGGGCAGCGGCCCCGCTTACTTCTTCCTGCTGGCCGAAGCACTGGCCGAGGCGGGCATCGCGCAGGGGCTGCCACCTGCCGCGGCGCGCCAGCTTGCCGCGGCGACCCTGCACGGCGCCGGCATGATGGCGGCTGCCGACGACGTCGACCTCGCCCGCCTGCGGGCCGAGGTGACGTCGCGCGGCGGCACGACCGAGGCGGCGCTGCGTGCGCTCGAGGCTGCGGGTTTCGAGGCGGCCGTGGCCGCCGCGGTGCAGGCCGCCACCGAACGTGGCCGCGAACTGTCGCGACAGTTCGGTCGCCCAGGCACCTGACGGAGCACGCCCCATGCAAGACGCCCTGGTCTTCCTCGTCGATACATTCTTCTCTCTGCTGTTCTTCGTGTTCCTGCTGCGGCTTCTGCTGCAGTGGGCGCGCGCGGACTTCCGCAACCCGCTGGCCCAGGCCGTGCTGCGCCTGACGAACTGGCTGGTCATGCCGCTGCGGCGCGCGATCCCGCCCGTGGGCAGGATCGATACCGCGTCGGTCGTCGCCGTGCTGGCCGTGTCGCTGGCCCAGGTGGCGGCGCTCTATCTCGTTCGCGGACTCGGTTTCCCCGACACGATCGACTGGCTGCGCCTCGCACTGCTGGAGGTCGCGCGCACGGTGCTCTGGATCTATTTCTGGGTGATCTTCGTCTACGCGCTGCTCTCCATGCTGGCGCCGGGCGGCGGCTCGCCAATCCAGTCCGTGCTCGAGTCGCTGGCGGAGCCGATACTGCGCCCGATCCGCAACGCGATCCCGTCGCTCGCCGGGCTCGACCTCTCGCCGCTGTGGGCCGGCATCGTGATCCAGGTGCTGCTGATCCTGCTGCGCTGAGTACAGGCGCGCGGTGCCGCGCAATGCGGGAAAACCGCGGTTTTAAGCCTCGCGGGGCCCCACCCTCGCGCGAAGCCCTATAAAAAAAGGCATTTGCCGCGAGGCATGCCCGAAAAAACGCTTGCGCACGCTGCACCGTGTGTTATGTTGCCCGGCGTTTCGACGGGCGCGGTGCGCCGCGCTCCCATCTAAAATTTCAGGAGTAACGCAACATGGCGAAAAAGGGTGGCCCGCCGACCAAGTCGGAGATCCTCAACCAGGCCGCGAAAGACACCGATCTCTCGCGCAAGCAGGTCTCGGCGGTGTTCGACTCGCTCAATGCCCAGATCAAGAAGAGCCTGCGGGCTCACGGCCTCTTCACGCTCCCCGGCCTGCTCAAGATGAAGGTCGTCAAGAAGCCCGCCACCAAGGCGCGCGAGGGCGTCAACCCCTTCACCGGCGAGAAGATGACCTTCAAGGCGAAGCCCGCCTCGAAGAAGGTCCGCGCCATGCCGCTGAAGAACCTGAAGAACATGGTCAACTGATCCGCCGGCCGCCGCGCCCCCGGGGGGGGGGGCCCCGGGGGCCGCCGCGCCCGCGGCGCGGCGGCCCTCTGGATCCAGAGGCCCGGGGTAACACCCGGGCCTTTTTCGTTTCAGCCGCGGCCGGCGGGAGGACGGCTGTCGAGTCGACGGCGACGCTCGTCCATCCGCTTCTCCATGCGCTCCTTCATACGCTGCTCGCGCTGGGCCTGGAGCGAGTTGAATTTCGTCCGCTGCTCGGGGGTCAGGATGCGCCACATCTCGGCCCGCATCCGCGCGCCCTCGCGAACCCGTCGCGTCGCGGCTTCCGCCGCCAGCTGGCTCGCCTCGTCGACCGACGCGTTCCACGCCGGGTCGTCCGGGGACAGGGCACGGAGCTTCCGCTGGCTCGTGCGCAGCCGTTCCGCGGCCTCGCGCGCCTCCGGACGGGCCGATTCGCGCAGCGCACGCATCCTCTGCTTCTGCTCGTCGCTCAGGCCGAGCTCGGCAGCCATCCGGCCGGCCATCGCACCGTCGCCCCGATGGTGCCGGACGTGCGCGCCGGGCGCTTCACTGCCCGGTGCCGGCGGCGACTGGGCCCCGGCGAGCGCGGCGCCACCGAGTGCGAGGCCAGCCAGGGCCGTTGCGGCCACCCAGTGATTCGTTCGCATGTGGAGATCCTCCGGTTGAGTGGACGGCCGACTCGCCGCCCGGGTTGATCTAGCATCGCCGATTCGACAGGGCCGGAACCTGAAGTTTCCGTCAGGCGCGGCAAAGTTGTGTCAAGGCGAGGCACCCTGATGGCGATGCCGCGCCCCGCCGGGCAACATCACCTCAATGGAACCGGACCCATGCCGCCCCACGCGTTCACCATGCCACCCAGGATCCTGATCATCGACGACGATCGCGAACTCGCCACGATGCTGGCCGAGTTCCTCGTTCATGAGGGCTTCGACGTCTCGCTCAGGCACGACGCGGCCGCCGAGGTCGCGATATCCGGCGCCGAGGCCCCCGACCTCGTGGTGCTCGACGTCATGCTGCCCGGCGGCAACGGCTTCGCTCTGCTGCGCGAGCTGCGGGCCGCCGCGCCGCGGCTGCCGATCGTGATGCTTACCGCGCGCGGCGAGCCGGTCGATCGCATCCTCGGCCTCGAGCTCGGGGCCGACGACTACGTGGCCAAGCCCTTCGACCCGCGCGAGCTGGCGGCGCGCCTGCGCGCGGTGCTGCGGCGGAGCGGCACCGAAGACCGCGGCGATGCCGGCCAGGACACGCTCGCCTGCGGCCGGCTGAAACTGGACGTCGCCCATCGACGGGCCGAGGCGGACGGCCAGCTGCTCGCGCTCACCGCCGCCGAATGGCGCGTGCTCGCCTGCCTGGTCGGCGCCCGGGGCCAGCTCGTGAGCCGGGCGGACTTGACGGAGTCGGCGCTGGGACGCCGCCTGACCGCCTTCGACCGCAGCGTCGACACCCACGTCAACAACCTGCGGCGCAAGCTCGAGCGGGCCGGAGGCGGCGGCATCGAGATCCGCGCGGTCCGCGGTGCCGGCTACGAGCTGATCGAGGCGCCGCCACCTTGAACCGGCTCTCGCTGCGGATCTTCCTGTCGTTCTTCGCCGCGCTGCTGGCCATCGCCGCGGGCGCCATCCTGATCACCTGGTGGGTGCTCTCCGACCGCGAGCCGGATTCCGGCCCCGGGTTGCGCCGGGTGGCGGCGGGTGCCGCACGGGCGCTGGCGGCCGACGGCCGGCCCGGGCTCGAGCGCTGGGCGGCTGATCTCGGGGCTGGCCAGCCCGACCGCGCGCCGGTGCTCGTGATCGACGACGAGGGCAAGGACATCCTCGGCCGCCCGCTGCCGAGGCGTCTGCGACGCGCGATCGCCGCCGCGGAGCGCGACTTGCGCCCACCCGGCGCGCCAGGCGTCACGCTCAGGCTGCCGCAGCGCCTGCCGGTGCTCGTCGACGACGACGGCGCGCGCTATCGGCTGATCGTGCCCGCGCGCAGCCCGGTGGCGCGGGGCCTCGACCGACTCGATGACATGCGCCTGCCCCTGCTCGTGCTGGCGCTGGGCGTGGCGGCAGCCTTCAGCGGCCTGCTGGCGCGCTCGATCACCCGGCCGATCCGCGACCTCGAGGCTGCGACGGAATCGCTGGCGGCGGGTCGACTGGACACGCGGGTGGCGCCAGCAACACGCGGGCGGCGCGACGAGCTCGGCCGGCTGGCGATGGCGTTCGATGCCATGGCGACCCGGCTCTCCAGCCTCGTCGAGGGCCGTGAACGGCTGCTGCGCGACGTGTCGCACGAACTGCGCTCGCCGCTGGCGAGAATGCGGCTCGCCACCGGCCTCGCGCGCCAGCCGCGGGCGGACCTGGCTCGGCAGCTGCAGCGCATCGACCTCGAGATCTCGCGTCTCGACGACCTGGTGGGTGCGATCCTCGATGTATCGAGACTCGATGCCGGCGCCGAGGCCATGGCCTTCGAGTCCGTCGATCTCGCGGCGCTGCTCGACGGCATCGTCGAGGATGCGCGCTTCGAGGCCGACGCCACCGGCCGCCACATCGACTGGCGCGGGCTCGACGGCACGGCCGAGCTCCAGGCCGATCCGCGCTGGCTGGCCGCCGCCATCGAGAACGTGGTCCGCAACGCCCTGCGCTACACGCCGCGCGGGTCCCGCGTGCGGCTCCACCTCGACCCGTCGCCGGAAGCCGTGGTGGTGCGCATCGCGGACGACGGCCCGGGACTCCCGGACGACGAGCTCACGCGGGTGTTCGACCCCTTCCATCGCGTGGGTCAGGACCGGGACCGCAACACGGGAGGCGCCGGCCTCGGCCTTGCGATCGCCGCACGGGTCGTTGCGGCCCACGGCGGCCGCATCGTGGCGCGCAACCTCGGTGACGCGGGGAGAGCCCCTGCCGGGCTCGAGATCAGTCTCTGGCTGCCCCGTCGCCCAGCGTCAGCATGACCCGCAGCCCCGGGCAGGCATCCTCCAGCACCAGGCTGCCGCGGTGCAGTCGGGCCACCGCTGCCGCGATGGCCAGCCCCATGCCCGTGCCGGGCTGACCGTTGAGGTTCTCGAGCCTCACGAAGGGTCGGACCGCCTGCTCGCGCAGCGCCGGAGCCACGCCCGGCCCGCGGTCCTGCACCACCAGCGCAGGACCGCGCGCGGCCGTGCCGGCCTCGACGGCGACCAGCAGCCCGGTGCCGGCAGGCGAGTACTTGATCGCGTTCTCGAGCAGGTTGCCGAGGGCCTGCGACAGGATCTGGCGATGACCGACGACGCTGCAGGGCTCGATGCGGCGCTCGAGCCGCTGTCCGCGTTCCTCCGCAACCGGTTCGAACAGGTCGCAGACGTCCGTGGCGAGCGCCGCGAGATCGAACCGCTCCATCGATCCGCGGGACAGCCCCGCCTCGGCCCGCGCCAGGTCCACCAGCGCATTGAAGGTATTCAGTGCAAGCGAGAGGTCCGCCTGCGCCTGCGCGAGCCGCTGGTCACGCGCACCCGCGTCCGCGCTGCCGCGCGCGGCCTCGAGGTTGCGACTGACGCGTTGCAGCGGCGTGCGCAGGTCGTGGGCCATGCTCTCGGTCACGGTACGGAGGCCCGTCACCAGCGCCTCGTTCTGGTCGAGCATCTCGTTGAAGGTGCGCGCGAGGCCGCCGAGCGCGTCGAGGCGCTGCCCCTCCGGCGCCCTTGCCCGCATCTGCCCGCGCATGATGTCCCGTGCCACATCGGCGATACCGGCCACGCGCCGCATGACGAAGCGGTTGAAGAGAAAAGCAGCCGCGAACCCGACCAGGGCAGCCAGCACGATCACCGCGATCACCGCGATGCCCGTGGAGCGCCGGAGATCCTCGCCGCGGTAGTCGATCTTGGTGACGACCATCCGCGCACCGTCGTCGAGCGTGCGCGTGGCGAGATAGGCCGGCAAGCCGCCAGGCTCGTCGATGCGGCGGCGCGCCTCGCCGCCAGGCTCGGCGGAGCGGCGCCCGCCCGCGAGGCGATCCGGGTCCCCCGCCAGTGCGCGGCCGTCCGCATCGACCACCACCGCGTATTCCCCCTCGTCGAGGTAGTTCAGCCGCCAGCGCAGGCCGTCGAGCAGCGCCTGGCGGCCGTAGTCGCGGTCGATCTGCTGCCGCGTCACCAGTTCACGCTCGAGGAGTTCATAGACCTCGAGGTCATGGGTCGCGCTCATGCGCTGGTGCAGCCAGGCCAGCGCGCCGGAGAACGCCGCGGCGACGAGCAGCGTGGCCGCAGCGGCCGCGAGGAGGATCCGACGGTCGGAAATGACAGTCATCGCCCCGCAGCCTAGAATCCGGACGCCATGCGAGCAAGCCCGCCATGCCGCTGCTGCTGATCGAGGACGATACCCTCGTATCGGGCGAGATCTGCGCGGCGCTGCGGGCCCGCGGCTACGAGGTCACCTGCGAGGACCAGGGTGCCGCCGGCATCGAGGCCGCCTGCAGCGGCCACTACGACCTCGTGATCACGGACCGCATGCTTCCCCAGCTCGATGGACTCGACATCGTGCGTGCCATGCGTGCCCGTGGCTCCAAGACCCCGGTCATCGTGCTGTCCGCGCTCGACTCGGTCGACGAGCGGGTGCAGGGGTTGCGTGCCGGCAGTGACGACTACCTCGGCAAGCCATTCGCCATCGACGAGCTGGTGGCGCGGGTCGAGTCCTTGCTGCGCCGGTCCAGCGCGCCACCCGACACGACGCTGGTCGTCGACGACCTGGAGCTCGACCTGCTGGCGCGGCGCGCGAGCCGCGCGGGCCGGCCGATCGACCTGACCTCGCGTGAATTCCGGCTGCTGGAGTTCCTCGTCCGGCATGCCGGCCAGGTGGTCACGCGACGGATGCTGCTCGAGCACGTCTGGGACATCCACTTCGACCCGGAAACCAACGTCGTCGACGTGCACGTCAGCCGCCTGCGCCAGGCGGTGGATCGCGACTTCGCGAGGCCGCTGATCCACACGGTCCGCGGTGTCGGCTACACACTCAGGGCCTGAGCGGACGGGCGCGGTGCCCCGAGGAACCCCGACACCACGTCGCGCAGGTCATGCAACCGCCCATGGAAGAAGTGGTCGGCGCCCTCGAGCACCTCGAGCCGCGGATGGGCTCCCGTAGCCTCCGCCCAGGCGGCGACGGCCTGCGAGTCGACCAGCTCGTCCCGGTCCCCCTGCACGACGAGCCAGGGGCAGCGCGGTGTCGGGAGCGCGCCAAAGTCCCAGCGGCCCACCGGCGGTGCCACGGTGACCAGGCACTGCGGGGCTAGGCGATCCAGCGCGCGCAGCGCCACCCAGGATCCAAACGAGAAACCCGCGAGCCACAATGGGGTGCCGGGCAGCCTGCGGGCGGCCCATGCCACCACCGCCAGCAGGTCCTCGGTCTCGCCCCGGCCCTCGTCGTACTGGCCGCCCGACGCACCGACACCTCGGAAATTGAAGCGCAGCGTCGGCGCACCGTGCTCACGAAACGCGCGGGCGACCGTGTGCACGACCTTGTTGGTCATCGCACCACCGAACAGCGGGTGCGGGTGGCAGACGACGCCGACGGCCCGGACGCCGGGCCCCGCCGGCGCGGGCCACTCGAGCAGCGCTTCGAGCGAACCCGCGGGCCCGTCGATTGCGAGCCGCTCAGGGGCGGCGATGGACGACGCCATCCTTCATCACGAAGTGGACGCGGCGCATCGCCCCGATGTCAGCCAACGGATCGCCCGGCACGGCGACGAGGTCGGCGAGCTTGCCCGCCTGCACGCTGCCGAGCCGGTCGTCGATCTCGAGGAACTTCGCCGTGGCCGAGGTCGCGGACTGGATCGCCGCCATCGGTGGCATCCCCGCCTCGACCATCAGCACGAACTCCAGCGCGTTGTCGCCGTGGGCCGAGACCCCCGTGTCGGTGCCGAAGAGGATCGGCACGCCCGCCTTCCATGCGCGCGCGAAGGTGTCCTGGATCTGCGGCCCCACCAGTGCCGCCTTGGGGCGCACCAGCGTCGGGAAGAAGCCGTCCTCCCGCGAGCGATCGGCGACCCAGCGGCCGGCCGAGATGGTCGGCACGTAGAACGTGCCGTTCTTCTTCATGAGGGCCATCGTCTCGTCGTCCATGAAGGTGCCGTGCTCGATCGTGGCGACGCCGGCGCGCACGGCGCGCTTCATGCCCTCGGCGCCGTGGGCATGCGCGGCCACCTTGAAGCCGTAGTCACGCGCGGTGGTGACGACGGCGCGGATCTCCTCCTCGGTGAACTGCGGGTTGAGCCCGTTCTTCGCGATCGACAGCACACCGCCGGTCGCCGTGATCTTGATGAGGTCGGAGCCTTCCTTGTAGCGCTGGCGAACCGCCTGCGCCGCCTGCAGCGGTCCGTCGATCACGCCTTCGGCGGGCCCCGGATCGGCGCCACCGAGGTGCGCAGCCCAGCCGTTGGTCGGGTCGGCGTGGCCGCCGGTGGTCGCGATGGACTTGCCGGAGGCGAAGATCCGCGGACCGGGCAGCCGGCCCGCGTTGATCGCATCGCGCAGCGCGACGCTCGCGCGGAACGAGTCGCCGAGGTCGCGTACGGTGGTGAAGCCGGCGAGCAGCGTGCGCTGCGCGTAGACGGCGCCGTCGAGGGCGACGTGCGTCCCGTCCTTCTTGAAGCGGTCGAGTTCGCTGCTGCGCGAATACTCGCTGGTCAGGTGGACGTGCATGTCCATCAGCCCTGGCATCAGCGTCGAGCCGCGCAGGTCGATCACGGTGTCGCCGGGGCCCGCCGCGCGGAACCCGGGTTCCACCGCAACGATCCGCCCGCCGTCGACCACCACGGTGCGCTCGACCAGCGCACGCTCGGACACGCCGTCGATCAGCCGGCCCGCGTGGATCAGCGTCGCAGCCGAACCCGCCGAAGCCGCAGCCGCGAGGGCAAAGCCCAGCGCGAGCAGGGGGCCGCGGATCACTTGATGGCCACCAGTTCGACGTCGAACACCAGCGTCGCGCCTCCGGGGATGACCCCGCCGGCGCCGCGCGGCCCGTAGCCGAGGTCCGAGGGGATCACCAGGCGGCGCTCGCTGCCCGACTGCATGCCGGCGACACCGAGGTCCCAGCCCTGGATCACCTCGCCTGCGCCCACCCGGAACTCGAATGGCCGGCCACGATCGCGCGAGCTGTCGAACTTGCGGCCCTTGCCCTCGGGCTGGCCCTCGGCGTGCAGCCAGCCGGTGTAATGGACGACGGCCACCTGGCCGCTCGCGATCGCTGGGCCGTTGCCAGGCTTGAGTTCAGTCGTGACGAGGGAGGAGGTCATGGCGGATCCTTTGGCGGTGAATGACGTGGAGGGTTCGTCCGGGGCGCGGCACCCGGCGAGCGCTGACAGCGCGAGCAGGGCCGCCGCGGGCAGGCGGCCGCGCGCGGCCGCGCTCACGTGCCGTCGCCCTCGCCACGCTCCCCCTGGGGGACGAAGTCGAGCGAGACGGAGTTGATGCAGTACCGGAGGCCGGTCGGTCGCGGACCGTCCGGAAACACGTGACCGAGGTGCGCACCGCAGTGCGCGCAGGTCACCTCGGTGCGCACCATGCCGTGGCTGGTGTCACGGTGCTCGCGGACACGGTCCCCGGCCAGCGGCGTCCAGAAGCTGGGCCAGCCGGAACCGGAATCGTATTTGGTGTCCGACGCGAAGAGCTCCACGCCACAGCAGGCGCAGGCGTAGCTGCCGCGCTCCTTGTGGTAGGTGTAGGCACCGGTGAACGCGCGCTCCGTGCCCTTGTTCTGGGTGACCTCGAACGCGAGGGGACCGAGCCGCTCGCGCAGTTCCGCCGGTGTCGGCCTGGGCTTGCTCATGGCCGCGATTATTGCATGAGTTGCCCGAGCAGCCGATTCAGCCGCCGCACGAACTCGCCGGGGTTCGCGACGGCCCCCGACTCCGCCAGCCTCGCCTGGTCGTAGACCAGCAGCGCGAGGTCCTCGAAGGCCGCGGCATCCGTCGTGCCGTCGAGCCGCCGGACCAGCGGGTGCGCCACGTTGAGCTCGAGCGCGGGCCTGGGCTCGGGCGCGGGCTGGCCGGCCGCCGCCAGGATCCGCCGCATCTGCGCCCCGGCATCGCCCTCGCCAAGCACCAGGCATGCGGGGCTGTCGGCGAGCCGCGTGCTGACGCGAACCTCCTCGACGCGCTCGCCCAGCACGTCCTTGATGCGCTTCAGCAGGCCCTTGTTCTCCTTCAGCGCGTGCTCGGCCGCCTCCCGGGCCGCCTCGTCCGCGAGCCCCCCGAGCTCGAGGTCGCCGCGCGCCACGTCCTTGAAGCGCTTGCCCTCGAACTCGCGCACGTGGCCCATCATCCACTCGTCGACCCGGTCGGAGAGCAGCAGCACCTCGATGCCCCTCGCGCGCAGCGTCTCGATGTAGGGGCTCCCGCGGGCCGCGGCCGCGTTGTCGGCGATCACGTAGTAGATCCGTTCCTGGCCTGGCTTCATGCGCGAGACGTAGTCGGCGAGCGACGCGCGGGGCGTGTCGTCCTCGTCGTGCGTCGTGGCAAAGCGAAGCAGGCCGAGGATGCGGTCCCTGTTCGCTGGATCCTCGCCGACGCCCTCCTTGAGCACGGCGCCGAATTCCTTCCAGAACGCGGCGTACTTCTCCGGCTCCTCCTTGGCGAGCCGGGCAAGCAGGTCGAGGGCACGGCGCGTGAGGGCCGTGCGCATCGCCTCGACCTCGGAGTCCTGCTGCAGCAGTTCGCGCGAGACGTTCAAAGGCAGGTCGTTCGAGTCGACGACACCACGCAGGAAGCGCAGGTACATCGGCAGGAACTGCTCGGCGTCGTCCATGATGAAGACGCGGCGCACGTAGAGCTTGAGGCCGCGCGTGGCGTCACGCTGGAACAGGTCGAACGGCGCGCGGCCGGGCACGTACAGCAGCGAGGTGTATTCCCGGCGTCCCTCGACCTTGTTGTGGCTCCAGGCCAGCGGATCGGTGAAGTCGCGGGCGACGTGCCGGTAGAACTCCCGGTACTCGTCATCCTTGACCTCGGTGCGCGGCCGGGTCCACAGCGCCTGCGCCTGGTTGACGGACTCCCAGTCGAGCGTGGCCTCGCCCTCCTTGCGCATCAGCACCGGGAAGCCGATGTGGTCCGAGTAGCGACGGACCAGCGTACGCAGGCGCCAGGCGTCGGCAAACTCCTTCGCATCGTCCTTCAGGTGCAGCACCACGGTGGTGCCGCGCTCCGCGCGCTCGATCGTCTCCAGCGTGTACTCGCCCTCGGCGCGGGACGACCAGCGGACCCCGGCCGCCGCCGGCTCGCCGGCCTTGCGGGTCAGCACCTCCACGGAGTCAGCGACGATGAACGCGGAGTAGAACCCCACGCCGAACTGGCCGATGAGCTGGGAGTCCTTCTGCTGGTCGCCCGTCAGGCGCTTGAAGAACTCCGCCGTGCCCGAGCGTGCGATGGTGCCGAGGTGGGCGATCGCCTCGTCGCGCGTCATGCCGACGCCGTTGTCGCGCACCGAGAGCGTGCCTGCGCCGGCGTCGTAGTCGACCCAGATGCGCAGCTCCGGGTCACCGGCCATCAGCCCCGGCTCGGACAGGGCGAGGAAGCGCAGCTTGTCGTTCGCGTCCGAGGCGTTCGAGATCAGCTCCCGCAGGAAGATCTCGCGGTGGCTGTAGAGCGAGTGGATCATCAGCCGCAGAAGCTGGCTGACCTCGGCCTGGAAGCCGAAGGTCTGGGTCGCGGTGTCGGTCATCTTTGTCCCCTGGCGTGGTCCGGCTGCGCGGACTTGGGGACGGTCAGCGGTTTTTCAAGTCCGGCCGGCACCCCAGGTGGCGCGCAGCGCATGGCGGACCAGCCAGACCGCGTCGTCCAGCTCGTCCCAGAGCAGCATCAGGCGTTCCACCGCGGGGACCCCGGCTCAGCGGGGCTTGCGGGACGAGGGATCGCGCAGCGACGGATCGCGTGGCGCAGGCTCGTCCTGCCACGCATCGCGAACCCGGGCGGCCCAGTTCTTGTAGTTCGACCAGGTGTTGATGTTCGAGGTGATCGCGGAGTGACGACCGCGCCCGCCGCGCTGCATGCGGTCCATCCAGCTGGCGTAGGGCGCCGTCGCGGCGGGGGCCGCGGGCGGCGACGCCGGCACGGTGGCCTCGCGGGCCGGCTTGGCGGCGGCGATCAGGTCGTTGCGGTATCGGCCAGTGGCGCTCATGGTGGACCTCGTCTGCTCGGGGCCCAGAGTAGGTCCTGCACCCCCCCCGACGGAGGAACTGGCTCACACCCGCGCGCTCCGGAGGTGAGCACGGCGACGCGTTTCCGCTGCGAAAAAAGCCTTCTTGCCGCTTATGTCGAACGGCAACGCGCTGCCGGGGCGGCAAGGCCTCGCCGGGTCAGCCGACGATCCGGTAGCAGGGCGTGTACGCGGTGCCGGGCAGCTTCATGCGCTGCTGCGCGACGAAGGCCGCGAGCAGTGCGTCGAGCCGGGCCATGACGGCGGGATCGCCCGACAATTGATAGGGCCCGTGACGCTCGATGTCTCGGATGCCGTGCTCCTTCACGTTGCCCGTCACGATGCCCGAGAACGCGCGCCGCAGGTCCGCCGCGAGCTCGTGCACCGGCTGGTCGCGATGCAGCCGCAGCGTGCGCATCGCGGCGTGCGTGACGACGAACGGCCGCTGGAACTCCTCGTCGATGCGCAGCAGCCAGTTGAAGTTGAACGAGTCGGAGCGGCTGCGGCGGAAATCGCGCACCCTGTCGAGCCCCTGCACCATCGTCCGCGCGACCGCCGCCGGGTCGTCGATGATGATCCGGAGGCGGCTTGCCGCGGCCTCGCCGAGCGTGTCGACGAGGAACGAGCGGATCTGCTCGAAGTACGCGGCGCTGCGCCGGGGACCGGTCAGCACCACCGGGAACGGCTGCTCGGCATTCGCCGGGTCGAGCAGGATCCCGAGCAGGTAGAAGATCTCCTCGGCCGTGCCCGCGCCGCCGGGGAACACCACGATGCCATGCGCGAGGCGCACGAACGCTTCGAGGCGCTTCTCGATGTCGGGCATGATGACGAGCTGGTTGACGATCGGGTTCGGCGGCTCCGCCGCGATGATTCCCGGCTCGGTGAGGCCGATGTACCGGCCGTCGGCGATGCGCTGCTTGGAGTGGCCGATCGTGGCGCCCTTCATCGGGCCCTTCATCGCGCCCGGGCCACAGCCCGTGCAGACGTCGAGGCCGCGCAGGCCGAGCTCATAGCCGACCTTCTTCGTATACTCGTATTCGTCGCGCGCGATCGAGTGCCCGCCCCAGCAGACCACGAGGTTCGGCCGCTGGCGGTGGTCGAGGACGCGCGCATTGCGCAGGATGTGGAACACGGCGTTGGTGACCGCCGCCGGCCGGTCGAGGTCGAAGCGACCGCTCTCGACGATCTCGTTGGCGATGTACACGACGTCGCGGAGCACCGCGAACAGCAGTTCCTTGATGCCGCGGATCATCTCGCCGTCGACGAACGCCGCCGCCGGCGCGTTGCGCATCTCGAGCTTGACGCCCCAGGCCTGGCGCACCAGGCGGATGTCGAAGTCACGATGACGCTCGAAGAGCTCCTTCGCGTCGTCGGTGTCGCTGCCGGCGTTCAGCACGGCCAGCGCGCACTGCCGGAACAGCGGATAAAGGCCGCCCTGGCCGCTGGAGAGCAGCTGCTCGATCTCGTCCTGCGACAGGCTCTCGAGCGCGCCGCGCGGCCCGACGCGGGCATCGACGAACTCGGGGATCACGACGCTGGACTCGCGCGCGCCGGCGCTCATGGCCGGATCTCGATCGGCGTGCCGTCCGGGACCAGCATCCAGATCTCGAGCATGTCGGCGTTGCTGACGGCGATGCAGCCGTCGGTCCAGTCCTGCGTCGCGTAGTAGTCGAGGCCCTTGCGCGGGTCGTTCGGCAGGCCGTGGATCATGATCGCCCCCCCGGCGGGCCAGCCGTTGCGGCGGGCGCGACGCAGGTCGTCGTCGTCGGGGTAGGACACCTTCATCGACAGGAAAAACTCGCTGCGGGGGTTCCGGTGCACCAGCCGGTACTGGCCCTCGGGCGTGCGGAAGTCGCCCTCGCGCTCCTTGTGACCGACCGGGTTCAGGCCGAGCGCGACGCGATACGAGCGCAGCACGACCCCGTCGCGCTTCAGGAAGAGCCGCCGCTCAGCCTTGTGGACGAGCACGCGATCGGCCACGGGCAGCACGTCCGTGCCGCCAGACAGCACGAGGCCGCGCGGCGTCGGGGCAGGCGCGGTGTCGACGGCCCGGGGCAGTGAATCGACGAATGGCGTGGCCGCGAGCACGACGGCGGTGAACGGGGCGGCCGCGAGGGTCGCGGCGAGGGTCGCGGCAAGCGTGGCGATCAAACGCATGCATTAAGTATAGGACCCAAGTCACGGAAAACCCTAGATCCCCGTCACGGACGGATATACTCGGCGCCATGCCCTGCCCCACCCGCTCCAATCCGGCCCGCGTTGCCGCCCTGCTGGTCGCCTGCGCCGCGCTGCTGGCGACGGGCTGCGCCAGCGTGCCCGTCGACCCGGTCGTCGAAGAGCTGGATTCGCGCACGGGTGTGACGATCAACCGCCTGGCACGCCCACTGGAACTGGTGGCGACTTCGGTCCGCCCCGGCGGCGGCGACCCGTTCGCGGCGCTCGCTCCGTTCGAGACCAACGTGATGGGCCGCCGCGACCGGTGGCTGTGGGTCGCGTTTCCGGACGACGAGCAGGCAGCGTCACCGGCGCACCGCGTGATCGTCGACGGCCTGGCGCTTTCGCTGCCTGCAGCGGGGGCCGATCCGGCAGCCGTCTCGCTGAAGGCGTTTCCCTATGCCCCGGCAGCGGCGTGGAACACGGTGAGGGTCTTCGCGCTGGACGCCACCGCCACGGCGCGGCTCGCGGGCGCACGCGAAGTCGGCATCACCGTCGACTATCCGGACGGAAGGGTCTCGTTCGTCGCAGCGCTCGGTACGCCCTCGCCCCTTGCGGAGTTCGCAGCTCGCACCGACGAGGCGCGCTGATCAGTCGTGCCCCGCCTCCGCCACCAGCAGTGGCGGGGTCGAATCCGGGAGCTTGAGCACCCGGCCGCGCCGAAGTCGGTCCCCGAGCGACATCCCGTTGAGCGACGCGAGTTCCCGGCTCGTCATGCCGTAGCGCCTCGCGATCTTCGCCAGGGTTTCGCCGCGCGCGACCTTGTGCGAGCGCGGGCGAATCTGCGCCGCATAAAGCGCCGACCCGCCGATCGCGGCAGCCAGCGACTGTGCCGTCCACGCCTGGTCCGAGGGCGGCAGGCGGAGCTGGTAGCTGCGCGGCACGAGGCGCTCCTCGCTCCAGACCGGCGGTCGCAACGCCGGGTTCAGCTCCTCGAGGGTGGCACGGGGCACGCCGGTGGCGCGCTCGAGCGCCGAGACCCGCGCATAGCCCGGCATCGCCACGTCCTGGTAGCGCAATTCCGGCGCCCGCTGGATCGGGCCGAAATAACGATCAGGGTTCTGGTCGATGGTGAGGGCGGCGAGGAAAGAGGGATAGAAGTTGCGCGAGGCGAAGCCGAATGCCGGGCCGCGATAGCGCCGCGCGATGGTGACGAAGTCGTCGGTGCCCATGGCGTCGCGCGCGCGTCGCATGCCGCCGGCACCGTGGTTGTAGGCGGTCAGCGCCAGCGGCCAGGTGCCGAGCACACGGTAGTTGAAGGCCAGCAGCCGCGCGGCCGCCTCGGTCGAGCGGAACGGATCGAGCCGCTCGTCGACGACGTCGTCGACCCGCATGTACTGGCGCCCCGTGGCCGGCATGAATTGCCAGAGTCCGGCGGCGCCGACCTTGGAATAAACGGACGGCGTGAAGGACGACTCGACGTGGGGCAATGCCGCAAGCTCGGGGGGCAGCCCGAGGCTCGCGAAGGTCCGGGCGATGTGCGGCTCCCAGGTGCCGCTGCGCACGAGCCCCGCCCGGAAGCGGTCGGCCTGCCCCAGCTGGAACCGCACGCTGCGCGAGGCCTCGAGCAGCCGGTCTGGCGTCGCACCCGGGCCCCAGAGCGCCAGCACGCGCTGCACGTCGGCGGCGGAGGCCACCGCCCCCGGTCCGGCGGTCAATGCCTCGCCGTCCCCGCCGGGGCGCGCGGCGGTCTGCCGCAGGGCGTCGGCGTAACGCGCGCGGGCGGCATCGACGGCCTCGCGCCGTTGCTCCGGGGTGACGCCGGCCGGGAACTCGAGGCGCGCGTAGACCACCGAGAGATCCCACTCGTCGTGCAGCAGCCCTTCCCGCGTCGTGACCTCGGAATAGATGCGGATCCAGAAGTCGACGTCCCGCTGCAGCTCCGGCGGCCGGGGAATGGCCGAGCCGGCGTTGGCCGGCAGTGGACTGGGTGCCGGGTCCGCGAGGGACACGGCCGCCGTGGCGACCAGCAGCACGCACGAGAACAGCATGCGCCGCAACACGATCAGCCCCTCCCTGGGACGCCCGACGCCGCGCCGGCGTCCAGAAAAAAGAGGCGGCCTCGCGGCCGCCCCTGAAAACGCGCCGTTCCCGTCAGGGCTGGGAACCGGGCCGGGAGCCCGGTGTCGGCGCGTGTAAACGATGGACCGGGGAACTTCCCCGGACGCCGCTCAGCCGCACTTCGAGTCCCCGCAGTTCAGGCAGGTCATGCAGCCGTCCATCATGACCACGGCCGCCGTGCTGCACTTGAGGCAGAGCTGGGCGCCCTCGGGGAAGTGCGACTTGGAGAATGCGTCGGCCTGCGCGGTGCGCGCCTCGAATTCCGCGCGCTTCTCCTCGACCAGCCGGCGCTGGTGCACGTCGAGCTCGGGCCGCCGGATCATGCCGATGGTCTGCAGGTGCTTCTCGATGACGTGGCCGAGCTCGGCGATGATCGACGGCATGAACTTGCCGCCGGGCTGCCAGTAGCCGCCGCGGGGATCGAACACGGCCTTGAGCTCCTCGACCAGGAACGTCACGTCGCCGCCCTTGCGGAACACCGCCGAGATGATCCGCGTCAGCGCGACGATCCACTGGTAGTGGTCGAGGTTCTTCGAGTTGATGAAGACCTCGAAGGGCCGGCGCTGCTCGTGCTCGGTGCCTTCGTTGAGCACGATGTCGTTGATGGTCACGTACATCGCGTGGTCCGACACCGGCGTCTTGATCTTGTAGGTCGAGCCGATCAGCACCTCCGGGCGCTGCACCTCCTCGGTCAGGCGGATCACCTTGCCGCGCGCGTTGACGGCGCGCGGCGCCTCGGGCTCCGGCGCCGCCGCGGGTGCCGCGGGTGCCTGGGCGCCGGTCGCCTCGGCCGCAGCAGGCTGCGGCTTCTGCACCCGGTACTTGGAGATCTTCCGGTCGATCTTGATCGCTGCCATGTCGGGATTCCTAGAACTTGCCGTAGTAGCCTTCCTTGAGGGCGTCGAAGAGGTTCGCGGCGGTGTGGAGCTCGCCGTCGTACTCGATCTCTTCGTCGCCGCGCGCCGACACCTCGGTGCCGTCCTCGAGGGTGAACACGTAGATCGTGTTCTTCAGGTCCTCTTCCTTGACGAGCACGCCCTGGAAGGCCTCGGGGTTGAAGCGGAAGGTCGTGCAGCCCTTGAGACCCTTCTCATGGGCATACAGGTAGATGTCCTTGAAGGCGTCGTACTTGAAGTCGGTCGGCACGTTCGCCGTCTTCGAGATCGACGAGTCGACCCACTTCTGCGCCGCCGCCTGGATATCGACGTGCTCGCTCGGGGTGATGTCGTCCGCGGTCGTGAAGTAGTCCGGGAGCTTCTCGGACGCGTTCGACGAATTCGGCATGGCGCGCGGGTTCGCCAGCTCGCGGTAGGCGAGCAGCTCGAACGAGAACACGTCGACCTTCTCCTTCGACTTCTTGCCCTCGCGGATCACGTTGCGGAAATAGTGGTGGGCGAACGAGGGCTCGATGCCGTTGCTGGCGTTGTTGGCCAGCGACAGCGAGATGGTGCCGGTCGGGGCGATGGAGGTGTGATGGGTGAACCGTGCACCCACCTGGGCCAGCTGCTCCACCATCGCCGGCGCGACCTCGGCGACCCGCTGCATGTAGCGGCTGTAGCGCGCGTGCAGCAGTCGACCCGGGATCTTCGCGCCGACCTTCCAGCCGTCGCGCGCCATCTCCGGACGCTTGCGCAGCATCTCGCCGGTCACCGCGAATTCCTCGTTCATGATGGGCGCCGGGCCCTTCTCGCGCGACAGCTCGAGCGCGGCCTCCCAGCCCGCGACCGCCATCTCGCGCGACACGTCCTCGGTGAGGCGGATCGACTCCGGTGAGCCGTACTTCATGCCGAGCAACGTCATGGTGCTGCCGAGGCCGAGGAAGCCCATGCCGTGGCGCCGCTTGCGCAGGATCTCGCCGCGCTGCTGCTCGAGCGGCAGGCCGTTGACCTCCACGACGTTGTCGAGCATCCGCGTGAAGACCTTGACGACCTCGCGGTACTCCGCCCAGTCGAACTCCGCGAACTCGGTGAACGGGTTGCGGACGAAGCGGGTGAGGTTGACCGAACCGAGCAGGCAGGACCCGTAGGGCGGCAGGGGCTGCTCGCCACAGGGGTTGGTGGCGCGGATGTTCTCGCACCACCAGTTGTTGTTCATCTCGTTGACGCGGTCGATGAGGATGAACCCGGGTTCGGCGAAGTCGTAGGTGGACGACATGATGACGTCCCACATGCGCCGCGCCGGCAGGGTCTTGTAGACCTTGCAGGCGACCAGGCCCGTGTCGTTGGCGACGTAGCCCTCGGTCATCGGCCACTCGCGCCAGACGTAACGCGACGGATCGGCGAGCGCCGCCTCGTCGCCGTCGAATTCCTTCAGCGTGACGGGGAACGCGAGCTTCCACTCGCGGTCCTCGCGAACCGCCTGCATGAACTCGTCGGTGATGAGAAGCGACAGGTTGAACTGGCGCAGCCGGCCGTTCTCGCGCTTGGCGCGGATGAACTCCATGGCGTCCGGGTGACCGACATCGAAGGTGCCCATCTGCGCGCCGCGGCGGCCACCCGCCGACGACACCGTGAAACACATCTTGTCGTAGATGTCCATGAAGGACAGGGGACCCGAGGTGTAGGCACCGGCCCCCGACACGTAGGCGCCGCGGGGCCGCAGCGTCGAGAACTCGTAGCCGATGCCGCAGCCCGCCTTCAGCGTGAGCCCTGCCTCGTGGACCTTGTTGAGGATGTCGTCCATCGAGTCGCGGATCGTGCCCGAGACCGTGCAGTTGATCGTCGAGGTGGCAGGCTTGTGCTCCTGGGCACCGGCGTTCGACGTGACGCGCCCCGCGGGGATCGCGCCGCGCTGCAGCGCCCAGACGAAGCGCTCGAACCAGTGCTCCCGGAGCTCGGGCTGCTCGACGTCGGCCAGCGCGCGTGCCACGCGGCGGTAGGTGTCGTCCATCGTCCGGTCGATTGGCTCACCCCCCTTGGAGACGAGCCGGTATTTCTTGTCCCAGATGTCCAGGGAGGCTTCCTGGAAGGGAATGTTGTCGACGTCCTTGGCGACGAGCTTGACGACGCTGTTCATGCGGTCTTCCGCTCCCCTCTGAATGTGTTGGCTGCGACGAAGGCAGGGAAAGACGGGCCGCAGCGCCTGCCACGCATGGCGGAGGCACGGACTGCTTCGCTCGTATCTGGTGCAGCTGCTGTCAGACAGCCGCGCTCCCCTGTTCCCGACCCCACCCCGGTGGCATGGCGCCACACAAGATGTTGTGTCCGGGGAAACAGACTAATTTCGCTCCCACCCATCGTCAAGCCCAAATATTGAACTTATTTAAGGCCGCGAATCCTTTTTGAAACATGGCTTTATGGAATAAGCAGCCGGAAAAAACCATTCCGGCGGGCCACGACAGGCACCACCGGTCCGCGCGCCGGACATCAACATCTTGTGCCCCTTCGGCACGCCTGGGTCCACACGTTACCCACAGCTTGTGCCTTGACGCCGCCCCTTGAAACGCGTGCCGCAAGCCACAGATCGGGTTCATGCGTGACAGCACCCGCCACCGCAATACTGGAGTACCTGCCATGACCCTCGTTCGCTACGACTGGACCTTCCCCACGCGCCCGTCGCGCGAAGCACGCGAGTTCGCGAGGAGCCCGCGCGTCGACGTGCTCGAGCATCCCGATCGCTACGTGCTGCATGCCGACCTGCCCGGCGTCGCCCCGGCGGACATCGAAATCACCACCCACGAAGGCGTGCTGACACTGCGCGCGGAGCGGCGCCCCGCCGCCACGCCCGCCGACGCCCAGGTCGTGGGCCGGCTCGAGCGGCCGTCGGGCAAGTTCCTGCGGCAATTCACCCTGCCCGAGGACGCCAATGCCGACGCGATCAGCGCGCGCAGCGCCCACGGCGTGCTCGAGCTGACGATCGCCAAGCAGGCGCGCAGCCAGCCGCGCCGGATCGAGATCGAGGCGGCCTGACCCCCACCCGGCCCGAGCCCCCTTCCCGGGCCGGATGATCCGGGTCGCGCCATTCCCCCCCATGGCGCGACCCGGGTCGACCTACAATCAAGGCCGACTCCAGCGCAAGGATGCCCACCATGAGCCGCATGCCTCCCCGCCCCCGCCTGTCCCGTGCCGCATGGGTCGCGACCTCCGCCGCCCTGCTGCTGGCAACCACTTCCGCCGCCGCGCAATCGCCCGCGCCGGCCGCGCCGGCGGCCGCACCCGCCGCCGAGCCTGCGCAGATGCCCTCGCTCGCGCCGATGATCAGGCGTGTCTCGCCCGCGGTCGTGAACATCGCCACGCGCGGCACGGTACGCGAGCGTGGCCCGCGCAACCCGCTGCTCGACGACCCGTTCTTCCGCCGCTTCTTCGACGTGCCCCCCGACCAGAACGGCACCCGGGAGCGGCCCTTCCAGAGCGCCGGCTCCGGCGTGATCGTCGACGCGAAGCTCGGCTACCTCGTCACCAACGCGCATGTCGTCGAGAACGCCAGCGAGATCACCATCACCCTGATGGACGGCCGGGACCTCAAGGCCGAGGTCGTCGGCAGCGACGAGCGCACCGACGTGGCCGTCCTCAAGGTCAAGCCGGAGTCGCTGACTCAGATCGAACTCGGCGACTCGGACCGGCTGGAGGTCGGGGACTACGTGGTCGCGATCGGCAACCCCTTCGGCCTGCAGCACACGGTGACCTCGGGCATCGTCAGTGGCCTCGGCCGCTCGGGCATCAACCCCGACGGCTACGAGAACTTCATCCAGACCGACGCATCGATCAACCCGGGCAACTCCGGCGGCGCGCTCGTGAACCTTCGCGGCGAGCTCGTCGGCATCAACAGCGCCATCCTCTCGCGCAGCGGCGGCAACATCGGCATCGGCTTCGCGATCCCGATGAACATGGCCCGCAGCATCATGGACCAGCTCATCAAGTTCGGATCGGTCAAGCGCGGCCTGCTCGGCGTGAACATCGCGCCGGTCACGCCGGACATCGCGCAGGCGCTGGGCCTGCCGAACGCCGGCGGCGCGCTCGTCACCCAGGTCGTGTCAGGCTCGGCGGCCGAGAAGGCAGGACTGCGGGCCGGCGACGTCGTCACGTCGGTCAACGGCCAGCCCGTCAAGTCGCACACCGAGCTGCGCAACGCCATCGGGCTGCTGCGAGTAGGCGACAAGGTCGACATCGGGCTGCTGCGCGACGGCGCGGCCCGCAAGGTCACCGCCGTCGTCGCCGATCCGGAGCCGGGCACCGTGGCGGCCGCGCCCGGTGCCCCGGGCGCCGGCAGCGGTGGCCCGCCGCATCCGGGCCTCGAGGGCGCCGCGCTGTCCGACGCAGCCGAAGGCGGGGTGCTGCTGCGCGCCGTCGAGGCAGGCAGCCGCGCGGCCATGGCCGGGCTGCGCGCGGGCGACGTCATCGTCGGCGCCAACCGCAGCCGCATCGGCAGCGTCGCACAGCTGCGCACCCTCGCCGCCGCGGGCGGGCCGCTGGTGCTGCAGGTGCGCCGCGCCGGCGCCGTCATCATCGTCCCGCTTCGCTGATGGCCACCATCGCGCTGCTCGGCGGGACCGGCTTCGTCGGCACCGAGCTCTGCAGCCGTCTCGCGCGCGCCGGGCATTCGCTGCGCGTTCTCACACGCGACCCGGCCCGCGCGCGCCACCTGCAGGTGCTGCCCAGCTTGGAGCTGCGCCGCACCGACGTCCACGACGCTTCGGCGCTCGGGCGCGCACTGGCGGGCGCCGACGTGGTGGTCAACCTGGTCGGCATCCTCAACGAGAGCGGCTTCTCGGGGCGCGGCTTCCACGTCGCGCACGCGGAACTGACACGCCGGCTGGTCGAGGTCGCCGCCGCGCAGCACGTGGGGCGCCTGCTGCAGATGAGCGCGCTCGGCGCGGATGAGTCCGGCCCGAGCCATTACCTTCGATCCAAGGGCGCCGCGGAGCGCTTCGTACGCGCCGCGCCGCCGGCGCTCGACTGGACGATCTTCCGGCCCTCGGTGATCTTCGGGCCCGGGGATTCACTGATGAACCGCTTTGCCGGCCTGCTGCGGCTGTCGGGAGGGTTCATCCCGCTGGCGAAGCCGGGCGCGCGCTTCGGGCCCGTCTGGGTCGGCGACGTCGCGCGCGCCTTCGAGCTCGCCCTCGACGGCGGGGCGACGAGTCGCCAGTCCTACGACCTGTGTGGACCCGAGACCGTCACGCTCGCTGAGCTCGTGCGCTTCGCCGGCGAGTCCAGCGGCGTGCGCGCCCGAATCCTGCCCCTGCCCGATGCGATCGCGCGGGCGCAGGCCTTCGTGATGGACTTCGTGCCCGGGCGACCGTTCTCCACCGACAACTACCGCTCGCTGTCCGTCGACAACATCTGCCGCGAGAACGGCTTCGCGCGGCTGGGCATCACGCCTGCGTCGATGCGCACGATCGTGCCGGCCTACCTCGCGGGCGGTCGCGGACAAGCTCGGCTGGATCGCCATCGCGCCGCGGCGGGCGGCGAACACTGAGGCCCGCGTGCAGGTCTACCTGGTCGGCGGGGCCGTGCGGGACGAGCTGCTCGGCCGTGCCGCGACGGAGCGCGACTGGGTGGTGGTGGGCGCCACGCCCGCGGAACTCGAGGCCCAGGGCTTCCTGCCGGTCGGGCGCGACTTCCCGGTGTTCCTCCATCCGCGTACCCGGGAGGAGTACGCGCTCGCACGCCTCGAGCGCAAGGTCGCACCAGGCTACCGCGGCTTCGTCACCGAGTTCTCACCCGACGTCTCGCTCGAGCAGGACCTCGCGCGCCGCGACCTGACGATCAATGCCATGGCGCGGGCCGCGGATGGCACGCTGATCGATCCCTGGGGTGGACGCGCCGACCTCGACGCGCGCGTGCTGCGTCACGTGTCACCCGCCTTCACCGAGGACCCGGTGCGGATCCTCCGCGTCGCGCGCTTCGCGGCGCGCTTCGCCCCGCTGGGTTTCTCGGTGGCACCCGAGACCCTTGGCCTCATGCGCCGGATGGTGGAATCCGGCGAGGCCGATGCGCTGGTGCCGGAGCGGGTCTGGAAGGAGACCGAGCGCGCGCTGGGCGAGCCAAGCCCGGCGAGCTTCGTCGAGGTGCTGCGGGCCTGCGGCGCGTTGCGTGTGGTGATGCCGGAGCTCGATGCCGTCTTCGGCGTACCGCAGCGGGCCGACTTCCATCCCGAGGTCGACACGGGACGGCACGTGCTGCTGGCGCTGCAGCTCGCCGCTGCCCGGAACGCCCCGGTGGCCGTGCGCTTCGCGCTGCTGGCGCACGACCTCGGCAAGGCGGCGACGCCGCCCGCACAGCTGCCCTCGCACGTCGGGCACGAGGCCGCCGGGCGCGCCCCGATCGAGTCCTTGTGCGCGCGCCTGCGGGTGCCGGGCGAGTTCCGCGAACTCGCGCTGCTGTGTGCGCGCCTCCACACGATGATCCACCGGGCCCTCGAGCTTCGGCCCGGGACGATCCTCGCCCTGCTGGAGCAGGCCGACGCCTTCCGCCGGCCCGAGCGCTTCGATCAGCTGCTCGAGGCCTGCGAGTGCGACGCAAGGGGCCGGCTCGGACTCCAGGACCGCGCGTACCCACAGCGCGAGCGGCTCGCCGCAGCGCGCGACGCGGCCGCCGCCATCACGCTCTCCGCGGAGGAACGCTCGGGGCTCGCCGGCCCGCAGTTCGGCGCCCGGCTGCGCGAGCGCCGGCTCGCGGCCATCGCGACGCTGGATCGGTGACCCGGGCGGCGACCTAGACGAACACCAGCACGATGAACCCGGCCAGCAACAGCCGGTAGATCGTGAAGGGCAGGAAGCCGATCCGGGCGATGAAGCGCAGGAACCAGTGGATGCAGGCGTAGCCCACCACCGCCGAGACCGCGAAGCCGATCAGCATCTCGCGCAGCGGCACGCCGGCGCTCGACTCGCCGGTGGCGAACTTGTAGCCCTCGTAGGCGCCGGCCATCGCGATGCCCGGCACGGACAGCAGGAACGCGAATCGCGCGGCCGCCTGGCGCGTCAGGCCCAGGGCGAGGCCTGCGGTCATGGTGATGCCGGAGCGCGAGGTGCCGGGCACGAGCGCCAGCGCCTGGGCGCAGCCGATCAGGAACGCCTGCCCGAGCGTCAGCGTCGTCTCGTCCCGCGTGCGCTTGCCGTTGCGGTCGGCCAGGTACAGCACCACGCCGAACACCGCCAGCTGGAACGCCACGACGAACGGGCTGCGCAACGTGCTCTCGATGAAGTCGTTGGCCAGCAGCCCGACGAGCCCCACCGGAATCGTGCCCAGCAGCAGGTTGAACGCGAGCCGGCCCCAGGTGTTCGCGCGGTCGCCGCCCAGGTAAGCGACCAGCCCGGTCGCGAGCGGCAGCAGGTCACGCCGGAAGTAGGTCACCACGGCAACCAGCGTGCCCACGTGCACGGCGACGTCGAAGGCCAGCCCCTGGTCGGGCCAGCCGAACAGCCGCGGCACCAGTACGAGATGCCCCGAGCTCGACACCGGCAGGAACTCCGTCAGCCCCTGGATCACCGCGAGCCAGACGGCCTGCCACCATTCCATCGTCATGTCCTGCACCCAGCCCCGCGGGGCCCGTCCCATGGAAAACGCCGGATCACAGCGATCCGCGCAGATCCTGCAGCGTGAGTCCCGGTGGCGCGATGTCGCAGCCCCGCGAGAGCACCATCACCTTGACCGCCTCGCCCATCTCGCCCGGCAGCAGCAGCTGGCGCAACCCGTGCGCGAGGCGCGCCCGCGCCACTTCGGCCCCGCCTGCCTCCGCCGCAGCCGCCTCGAGGGCCTCGGCGTAGCGCGCCTCGATGCCGCTGCCGAGCAGGAACGCGGCCTGGGTGGTGAAGCCGGCCACCTGCAGCCCGCTGGCGTCGGCGGCCTCTGCCACGGTGGTGAAGTCCACCCACGCGGTGAGGTCGGTCAGCCCCGGCTGCGCGAACGGATCGCCGTGCGCGCGGTGCCGGTGGTGGCAGCGCAGCGTGCCGTCCGCACGCTGCGGGTGATAGTAGTGCCGACGCGGCAGCCCGTAGTCGACCAGCATCACAATGCCGCGACCCAGCATCCCACCCACTGCCGCGACCCAGCCCGGCAAATCGACGTGGACCTCGCCGCGATACCCGTCGGGAAGCGCGCTCCCGAGCCCGGCCAGGACCCCCGCGACAGCCGCCGCGAACTCGGTGTCACCGGATCGGCTGCCGTCCGGCAGGCGCTCGGCCCAGCACGGCCCCTCGTCCTGCCACGCGACGCCCAAGCGCCACGGCTCACCGCCCCGGATGACGAAGCGCTCGCAGGGCATGGCGTCGAGCACTTCGTTGGCGAACACGACGCCGTCGAACCGCTCAGGCAGGCGCTCGAGCCACCGCAGCGGGCAGTGACGGGAGACGCCGGCCCGCGCGAGCCAGGACTGCTGACGCTCGCGCAGGTCGGCCGACACCTCGAGCAGCAGGTACTCGGCCGGCCGGCAACCCGCCCGCGCAAGTTCCTGCAGCACGCCCGAGGCGAAGCGGCCGGACCCCGGCCCGAACTCGAGTATCGAGCCCCCACCCAGCGCGCCCAGCGCCGCAGCGATCGGCGCCGCGCAGGCCGCCGCGAACAGCGGCGAGAGCTCGGGCGCCGTGACGAAATCACCCTGCGCGCCGAATTTCGCGGCACCTGCGCTGTAGTAGCCGAGCCCGGGCTCGTAGAGCACGAAACGCATGTAATCGGCGAAGGAGATCCAGCCCTTTCGCTCGAGCCGCTCGCGCAACGCGGCCAGCACCGCGGATCCCTGCGCGGCTGCGGCGAGCCCTGCCGACTCGGGCGACTCGAAGGCGCGCGTTGAGTCCGGGACCGTAGGCGTCATAAGCTGGCCCCATGACACGCGAACCGCTCCCGCTCGACGGCAAGGTGGCGCTGGTGACGGGCGCCGCGCGCCGCGTCGGCGCCGAGATCGTCCGCGAACTGCACGGCGCCGGCGCGCGCTGCGTGGTCCACTACCACCGGTCGGCCGGCGAGGCCGAGGCGCTGGTCGCGGAGCTCGAGGCACGACGCCCTGGCAGCGCGGCGGCCGTTGCCGCCGACCTGCTGCAGACCGCGAGGCTCGGCGCCCTCGTCGAGTTCGCCCAGCACCGTTTCGGCCGGCTCGACATCCTCGTCAACAACGCCTCCACGTTCTACCCGACCCCGGTGGGCGAGATCACCGAGGCCCACTGGGACGACCTGCTCGGCTCCAACCTGAAGGCACCGCTGTTCCTGTCGCAGGCCGCGGCGCCGGCGCTGCGCCTGGCGCAGGGGCAGATCCTCAACATCGTCGACATCCACGGCATGCGGCCGCTGCGCCGATACCCGGTGTACGGCGTCGCGAAGGCCGGCCTGATCATGCTCACCCGGTCGCTGGCCCGAGAACTGGGCCCGCACATCCGCGTCAACGCCATCGCACCGGGACCCGTACTGTGGCCGGCCGACGGCGTCGCCGACCCGGAACTGCAGGCGAAGATCACCTCGCGGACCCTGCTCAAGCGCAGCGGTTCTGCCAGCGACATCGCGCGCACCGCGCTGTTCTTCGCCGCGCATGCGCCCTACGTCACCGGCCAGGTGCTGCCGGTCGACGGCGGCCGCAGCGTGGCCTGGTAGGCCGGTCACGCGTCTAGCCCGAGATCCACGCGCGTCATCGGGTGCGCATCCCGGTCGAAGGCCGCCCAGAGCGCGCCCATCGAGGCCCCGCTCACCGGGTGCCGGAGCGTCGGCGAAAGCTCAGCCGTCGGCCCGAGCATGTAGGGGCGGCGCAGCAGGTCGGGGCGCGGCAGCACCAGCCCCGGCTCCTCGCTGACACGATCGCCGTAGAGCAGGATATCGAGGTCCATGCTGCGCGGCGCCCACTTCGGAGCGTCGCGGGCACGGCCGCAAAGGGCCTCGATGCGCTGCAGGATCGCCACCACCTCGTGCACGCCCAGCCGCGTCCTGAAGGCCGCGACGAAGTTGATGAAATCCTCGCCTTCGAAACCCACGGCCGTGTTGCGATAGGCAGGCGAGAAGTGCACGTCGCCGAACGCCCGGCGCATTTCCGCGGCCGCGAGCCGCAGGTTTCGCTCGGCGTCGACGTTGCTGCCCGCGGCCACGTAGACCTCGACGGGCGCGGCCGGGTCCATCTCCTCAGCCACGCGCGGCCGGCAGGTCCGCGCGCGTGCGCTCGATCGACACGCCGACGTCGCGCGAACCGCGGATCGCCCCGGGCTTGTTGATCGAGATGCGGATCCACTCGACGCCGAACTCCTCCAGCACCAGCAGCGCCGCGCGATGCGCCAGCGTCTCGACCAGCTTGAACTGCGAGGCCTCGACGAACGCGATCAGGCGCTTGGCGACGCGCTTGTAGTCGAGCGTGTCCTCGACCTCGTCGCTGCCTGCGGCCCGGGAGCAGTCTACGGGCAGTTCGAAGTCGATGACCACGCGCTGCGGGATCTTCCGCTCCCATTCGATGAAGCCGATGATGCACTCCACCTCGAGGCCGCGAAGGAAGATGGTGTCCTGTCGCCGTGTGCTCATGCGTCCTGCCGTCCCTGGGTCGTGCCCTGTAGCTGCCCGGGCGGGCCGAGCGCGGCGAGCGGCCACTGCGCCCTGGCCCGGATCCCCGGCCCGTCGCGCTCCCCGGCCGCGAGCCGCTCGAGGCCCGCCACGGCGATCATCGCCGCGTTGTCGGTGCAGAATTCGAGCCGCGGATAGTACACGCGCGCCCCCCTGGCCCGCGCGGCCGCGTCGAGCCGCTCGCGCAGGCGCCGGTTGGCGCTGACCCCCCCGGCCACCACCAGCGCGTCGAGACCGGCTTCGTCGAGCGCACGCATCGACTTGACCGCCAGCGTCTCGACGATGGCCTCCTGCACCTCGAAGGCGATGTCGGCGCCGTGCACGGCCGCGGCATCGGGTGATTCGCGGACCGCGTGCAGGACCGCGGTCTTCAGCCCCGAGAAGCTGAATTCGAGGCCGGGACGGTCCAGCATCGGCCGCGGGAACCGGTAGCGACCCGGGCGCCCCGCCCCGGCGAGGCGCGCCAGATGGGGGCCGCCGGGATAGGGCAGCCCCAGCAGCTTTGCCGTCTTGTCGAAGGCCTCGCCTGCGGCGTCGTCGCGCGTGTCGCCCAGGACGCGGTAGCGTCCGATGCCCGTCGCCTCGATCAGCATGGTGTGCCCGCCGGACACCAGCAGCGCCACGTGCGGGAACGGCGGCGGATCCGGCTCCAGCAGCGGCGCCAGCAGGTGGCCTTCCATGTGATGCACCCCGATCGTCGGCAAGCCCCAGGCGAACGCCAGCGACCGCGCCAGCGCGGCGCCGGTCAGCAGCGCGCCGATCAGGCCGGGACCCGCCGTGTAGGCGATGCCGTCGAGTTGCGCGGGACCCGTGCCCGCCCGCGCCAGCGTGCGCTCCACCAGCGGCAGCAGCCTCCGGACGTGGTCGCGGGAGGCGATCTCGGGGACGACACCGCCGTAGACCTGGTGCAGGTCGATCTGGGAGTAGACCTCGTGGGCGAGCAGGCCGGCCGCGCGGTCGAGCACGGCGGCAGCCGATTCGTCACAGGAGGACTCGATGGCGAGGATGCGCATGCGGGGATGGATATTTTGCCTTTTGTCCGGCGGGTCATTAGAATCCCCGCCCCTGCCCCGTCCGGGCATGTTGCAGAAATCCAACAGTTCAGAGAGTTGAGGTCGAGATGCCGAGCGTTCGTGTTCGCGAGAACGAGTATTTCGACGCCGCGCTGCGCCGCTTCAAGCGCGCTTGCGAAAAGGCTGGCGTCCTGACCGAGCTGCGTCGCCGTGAATTCTACGAGAAGCCGACGCAGGAGCGTAAGCGCAAGAAGGCGGCGGCGGTGAAGCGCCACCTGAAGCGCAGCTCGCGCGGCGTTGCCCGCGCCCGCTGAGGCCGGCGCCGAAGATGTCGCTCAAGGAGCGCATCACCGAGGACATGAAGGCGGCCATGCGCTCCGGCGAGAAAGATCGCCTGGGCACGATCCGCATGGTCCAGGCCGCCATCAAGCAGCGTGAAGTCGACGAGCGCATCGCACTCGACGACACTCAGGTGCTGTCGGTCGTCGAGAAGATGATCAAGCAGCGCCGCGAGGCCATCGCCCAGTTCGAGGCGGGCGGGCGCGCGGATCTCGTGGCCAAGGAAGCGTCCGAGCTCGCCATCCTGCAGGCCTACCTCCCCGCGCAGTTGTCGGACCCCGAGATCGACGCCCTGGTCGCGGCGGCCATCGCCGAGGTTGGCGCCTCCAGCGTCAAGGACATGGGCAAGGTCATGGCCCTCGTGAAGTCCCGCGCAGCCGGCCGCGCCGACATGGGCGCCGTCGGCGCCCGCATCAAGGCCCGCCTCGGCACCCCCGCGGGCGGTTGAGCCGACTATCCTTGCGCCCATGAGCGGGCGCATTCCCCAGTCCTTCATCGACGAACTCGTCGCCCGCAGCGACATCGTCGAACTCATCGGCGCGCGCGTCCCGCTCAAGAAGGCCGGCCGCGAATTCCGCGCCTGCTGCCCCTTCCACGACGAGAAAACCCCCTCGTTCTGGGTGAGTCCGGACAAGCAGTTCTACCACTGCTTCGGCTGCGGCGCGCACGGCACCGCGCTCGGCTTCCTGATGAACTACGACCGGCTGAGCTTTCCCGAGGCCGTCGAGGAACTCGCCCAGCGCGCGGGGCTCGAGGTGCCGCGCGAGGCGCGCCCGGACGACGCGCGGACGCGCGACGCGGAGGATCTGGCCGCGCTGATGGCCCGCGTCGCGCGCCACTGGGCCGAGGCGCTGCCGCGCGACGCCCGCGCCCGCGCCTACGTCGAGCGCCGCGGCCTCGAGCCGGCGACGCTCGAGCGCTTCCAGATCGGCTACGCCGCCCATTCCTGGAACGACGTGCTGAGGCGCTTTGGCGGCAGCCCCGCGCAGCGCGAGGCCCTCGCGGCCTGCGGCCTGGTCATCGAACGCGAGGGTGCTGCGCCGCGCGACGCCGAGCGCCACTACGACCGCTTCCGCGATCGCCTGATGTTCCCGATCCGCGACGCACGGGGCCGGGTCATCGCCTTCGGTGGCCGGGTGATCGACCAGGGCGAGCCCAAGTACCTGAACTCGCCCGAGACCGCGCTGTTCCACAAGGGTCGGGAGCTCTACGGGCTCTACGAGTTGCGGCAGACCCGCGCCCCGCTGCGGCGGCTGCTGGTGGTCGAGGGCTACATGGACGTCGTGCGCCTGCACCAGGCCGGCATCCACTATGCCGTGGCCACGCTGGGCACCGCGACCACGCCCGAGCACCTCAAGCGCGCGTTCCGCCTCGTCGGCGAGATCGTGTTCGCGTTCGATGGCGATCGCGCCGGCCGGGCGGCGGCCTGGCGCGCGCTGAACAACGCCCTGCCCGAGGTTCGCGAGGGGAGGCAGCTGCGGTTCCTGTTCCTGCCCGAGGGCGAGGACCCCGACTCGCTGGTCGGTCGCGAGGGCCGTGCGGCGTTCGAGTCGCGCCTCGACGCCGCGCTGCCGCTGTCGGAATACCTGGTGCAGGAACTCGCCGCGCAGGTCGACCTCGGCCACGCCGACGGTCGCGCCAAGCTTGCGGAGAGCGCACGCCCCCTGGTCACGAAGGTCCCGGAGGGCGTCTTCCGCGAACTGCTGACGGCACGGGTCGCCGAGGTCATCCGGATGCCGGTCGAACGCCTGCAGTCGCTTTGGTCGACGGGCCCCAGGGCGGTCCCGGGCGCCGCGAACCGCGACGCGGGCCCTGGGCGGCGCAGCACGGCCAGCCCGGGCAGCCGCGGCGGGCTCATGCGACAGGCGGCGCTGCTGCTGGTCCATCACCCGCGGATCGCCGCCGAGCTCAGCCCCGCCGAGGTCGACGGCCTCGCCACGCTGGACGAACCCGGTGCCGCGATCCTGGCCCGACTGGTGACCGACCTTCGCGACGCGCCGTGCCGCACTACCGCGCAACTCCTCGAGCGCTGGCGCGACCGGCCCGAGGGGGAGCGGTGGTCCCGTCTCGCGCTGGCGGAGTGCCTGGTGCGCGACGAGGCAGCCGCCCTGCCCGAACTGCGGACGGCGATCGCGAGGATGCTGGATGAAGCGCGGCGGCGGCGCATCGATGCCCTGCTGGCGCGCGACGCCGATACCGGCCTCGGCGCGGAAGAGAAGGCGGAACTGCAGCGCCTGATGGCAGCCGGAGGCCCCGCCGGACGCCGCGAGCCCGGGCGCCGCTGAACTGGCGATGAAGCCACCCGACCGGTATCATTGAGGGTTCGATACCAGCCCCCGGCCGCCTCTGCCAGGCGCCCGGGGCGTCCGCATGACGCCGGAAGACACCATGACACGCAAGCCCAAGTCCCAGGCCGCCGCGAAGAAGTCCGCCAAGCCCGCCGCGAAGAAGCCCGCCGCCCGACCGGCGCCCGCGCGCGCGGCCGCGGCCAAGGGACCCGCCCGCTCCGCCAAAGCCGCCCCGACCAAGGCGGCACCCGCGAAGAGCGCGGCGCCCAAGGCGGTGCCGGCCAAGGCCGCGGCCGCCAAGACGATGGTCAAGGCCGCCCCGGCCAAGGCCACCGCGAAGGCTGCGCCAGCCAAGGCTGCGCCGGCGAAGGCCACGGCCCCGGCCAAGGCTGCGCCTGCCGCGGCCAGGCCGGCACCGGCGCCAACCAAGGCGACCGCAGCTCCGGCACCCGTCCCGGCACCCGCTCCGGCCGCCAAGTCCCCCGGGGCTGCGACGGCAGCCGCCACGGGCGCGCCCGAGGCTCCGGTCAAGCTGACCCGTGAACAGAAGGCCGCCGCCCGCGAGGCGGCCGCCGAGGGCCGCAAGCCCATCGTGCTGCCCGAGCGCAGCCGCGTCAGCGTGCCGGAGGACCGCCAGTCCCAGCTCAAGCAGCTGATCGCGCTCGGCAAGGAGCAGAGCTACCTCACCTACTCGCAGGTCAACGACTACCTCCCCTCGGAGATCGTCGATCCAGAGCAGATCGAGGAGATCGTCAACACGATCAACGACATGGGCATCCCGGTGTACGAGAAGGCACCGGACAGCGAGTCGCTGCTCGCGAGCGAGGCCAGCGCCCCGTCTGACGAGGAAGCCATCGAGGAAGCGGCCGCGGCACTCGCCGCGCTCGACGCCGAACTCGGCCGCACCACCGACCCGGTGCGCATGTACATGCGCGAGATGGGCACGGTCGAGCTGCTGACTCGCGAAGGCGAGATCCGCATCGCCAAGCGCATCGAGGAAGGCCTCGACGCCGTGCGCACGCAGATCTCGCTCTATCCGCCCACCTATGACTTCCTGCTCGGCGCCTACGAGCCGGTCAAGGGCGGCCAGGGCCGGCTCGCCGACATCATCGTCGGCTTCATCGACCCCAACGCGCCCGATGTGATCGCGCAGCCGCAGAACCCGACCAAGGTCGATCCGAACGCGGCGGCGAACGAGGACGACGACGATTCCAGCGATGACGACAGCGAGGAAGCCGCGGACACGGGCCCGGACCCGGAAGAGGCCGCCCGCCGCTTCGCCTCGATCGGCAAGCTGCACGCGCAGCTCGTGACGGCGCTCGAGAAGACCGGCGCCGACGACCCGAAGACCGACAAGCTGCGCCAGAAGCTCTCGGGCGAGTTCATGGAGCTCAAGCTCGCGCCGCGCATGTTCGAGGCGCTGATCGGCAACCTGCGCGTCCACGTCAACGAGATCCGCCAGCTCGAGAAAGAGATCATGATCATGGCGGTCCGCGACGCCGGCATGCCGCGCAAGGACTTCATCACCTCGTTCCCGAAGAACGAGACCAGCGACACCTGGGTCTCGCGCCACGTCAAGGCGGGCAAGAAGTGGTCCGCTCCGCTCGAGAAGTTCAAGGACGAGATCGAGAAGCGCCAGAGGCTGCTCGGCACGATCGAGCAGCGCCATCGCCTCACCATCACGGGCATCAAGGACCTCAACCGCGAGGTCTCGATCGGCGAGGCCAAGGCGCGCCGCGCCAAGAAGGAGATGGTCGAGGCCAACCTGCGCCTCGTGATCTCGATCGCCAAGAAGTACACCAACCGCGGCCTGCAGTTCCTCGACCTCATCCAGGAAGGCAACATCGGCCTGATGAAGGCGGTCGACAAGTTCGAATACCGCCGCGGCTACAAGTTCTCGACCTACGCGACCTGGTGGATCCGCCAGGCCATCACCCGCTCGATCGCCGACCAGGCGCGCACCATCCGCATCCCGGTGCACATGATCGAGACGATCAACAAGCTCAACCGCATCTCGCGCCAGATGCTGCAGGAGATGGGCCGCGAGCCCACCCCCGACGAGCTTGCCGTGCGCATGGAGATGCCCGAGGACAAGGTCCGCAAGGTGCTGAAGATCGCCAAGGAGCCGATCTCCATGGAGACCCCGATCGGCGACGACGAGGACTCCCACCTCGGCGACTTCATCGAGGACACCTCGGTGGCCTCGCCGATCGACCAGGCGACCATGGAATCCCTGCGCGAGACCACGCACTCCGTGCTCGCCCAGCTCACCCCGCGCGAGGCCAAGGTCCTGCGCATGCGCTTCGGCATCGACCTCAACACCGACCACACCCTCGAGGAAGTCGGCAAGCAGTTCGACGTCACCCGCGAGCGCATCCGCCAGATCGAGGCCAAGGCGCTGCGCAAGCTGCGCCACCCGAGCCGCAGCGAGCAGCTGCGCAGCTTCCTCGTCGAGGACTGAGACTAGCTCCGTGACCCCGCCGCCGGCGGGCGGGGTCCCGATGACTGCATCACGGAACTGCCCAGGAGAATCGCCTAGCATCCCGCCCATGCGCCTTGGGGCCCGGGGGTTCACCCTGATCGAGCTGATGATCGTCGTCGCGATCATCGGCGTGCTCGCGGCCGTCGCCTTCCCGGCTTACCAGAACTACGTCGCCCGGGCCCAGGTCATGGAAGGGCTGGCAATGACCCGATCGCTCAAGGACGCCATGGCCGCCACGTACTACGCCACCGGCAGCTTTCCCACCAGCAATGCCGAAGCGGGGGTCGGCACCGACAGCAGCTTCAGCAGCAAGTATGTGACCAGTGTCGAGGTGGTGGCCCCGAACGGCGGAGTGCACACCGTAGCCTCTATCGTCGTGACCTTCGGTGGCCAGGTGCGCTCCGAGATGGCGGGCAAGCGTCTCGCCCTGCACGCGATTCCCGGCGACGGCGGCGGCATCGTCTGGGCCTGCGGCAACCACTGGACCAACATGAACGCGATCGACTCGCGCGCGACGCTCTGGCTGCGAATCACCGCCCCGACGCACGACACGCTGGGTGCGCGCTTCCGCCCGGCCGAGTGCCGCGACCAGTATACGAACTGACTCATCGGCATCGCCTGCGTAGACTGGCGCCATGAGCCACGACACGACCCAGGCCGCCGGCGCCATGACGCCCATACCCACGTCGCCCGGCCAGCGCCTGCGCGCCGCGCTGGTCGAGGAGCGCCCGCTGCAGTGCGTCGGCGCCATCAACGCCTACACCGCACTGCTCGCGCAGGCGACGGGCTTTCGCGCGCTGTACCTGTCGGGTGGCGGCGTGGCCGCCAATTCGCTTGGTCTCCCCGACCTCGGCATCAGCACCATGGACGACGTGCTGGTCGACATCCGCCGCATCACCGACGCCTGTCCGCTGCCGCTGCTGGTCGACGCCGACACGGGCTGGGGCAGCGCCTTCAACATCGCGCGCACCGTGCGCAGCTTTGCCAAGGCCGGCGCCGCCGGCCTGCACATCGAGGACCAGGTGCAGGCCAAGCGCTGCGGCCACCGGCCCGGCAAGGAGATCGTGCCGCTGGAGGAAATGGTCGACCGCATCAAGGCGGCCGTCGACGCGCGCACGGACCCCTCGTTCGTGATCATGGCGCGCACCGACGCGCTGGCGGTCGAGGGCATCGAGCGCGCGATCGAGCGGGCGGTGGCCTGCGTCGAGGCCGGGGCCGACATGATCTTCCCGGAGGCGATGACGGAGCTCGCGATGTACCGGCGCTTCCGTGACGCGGTCGGCGTGCCGATCCTCGCCAACATCACCGAGTTCGGCCAGACGCCGCTCTATACCCGCGACGAGCTCGGCGCGGCCGGCGTCGACATCGTGCTGCACTGCTGCTCGGCCTACCGCGCAATGAACCTCGCGGCGCTGCGCACCTACGAGGCGATCCGCCGCGACGGCACGCAGCGCAACGTGCTCGATTCCATGCAGACGCGCGCCGATCTCTACCGCTACCTCGACTACCACGCGTACGAGCAGAAACTCGACGCGCTGTTCGAGGCTCAGCGCCGCTCCAGGTAGCGCCCGAGCCCGGGTGCGCCGGTGATGCGGCCGTCGCGCATCACCGTCTGGCCACGCAGGATCGTCTCGACCGGCCAGCCCTTCAGCGCCCAGCCGTCGTAGAGGCTGTAGTCCGAATACGACCCAAGCTCCGCGGCCACCACCGTGCGCACCCGCTCGAGATCCACGATCGCCAGGTCGGCGTCCAGCCCCACGCGGATGCCGCCCTTCGTGGGCAGGCGGAAGATGCTGGCAGGCGCCGAGCACAGCAGCTGGGCGATGCGCCGCAGCGTCAGGCGGCCCTTGTGATAGCCCTCGCCGAGCAGCACGGGCAGGATCGTCGCCGTGCCCGGGAATCCCTGCGAGGCCTGCCAGATGCCCTTGTCCTTGGTGGCGCGACGGCGCGGCACGTGGTCCGAGGCGACGACGTCGATCGTGCCGTCGGCGAGCCCCTCCCACAGCGCCTCGACGTCGTCCTGCGTGCGGAACGGCGGATTGGCCTTGCCGAGGCTGCCCAGCGGCGCGTCGAGGGTGTGGGTGAGGTAATGCGGGCAGGTCTCGACGCGGATCGCGTCGTAGCGCTGGCGCCAGCGGCGCACCTCGTCGAGCGCGAGCCCCGAGCTGAGGTGCGGCACGTAGATCGTGGCCCCCAGCTGCTCGGCGAACCAGCAGGCGCGCACCAGGTTCTCGGCCTCGGTGAACGGGGGCTTCGACAGGCACCAGTCGCGCAGGGTGTCACGCCCGGCCAGCTGGAACTCGCGGCGCATCCGGTTGACGATCTCGATGTTCTCGGTGTGCAGGACGACCGTCACGTCGTCGAGCTGGGCCGCCTGCTCGAGCAGCGCGTACAGGTAGCCGTCGTCGGTGCCGTCGAGGCCGAGGTAGCGCCCCTCCTCGCCGCGGAAGTTCATGAAGTACTTGAACGAGGTGACGCCGTAGTCGCGCACGTAGTCGCCGAGTTCCTCGAGGTGCTGCTCGCTCGCGGTGCTGAAGTGGAAGCCGAAGTCGACGTGGGCGCGCTCGCGGGCGTGACCGATCTCGCGCTCGAACACGCCGGCATAGCCACCGTTGTTCAGGAAATACCCCAGCACGGTCGTGAAGCCGCCCTGCGCCGCGTAGACGGTCTCGGTCGAGTACTCGGTCACGGGCTCGGCGAAGCCGAAGTGGATGTGCGCGTCGATCAGCCCCGGGAAGACGTGCCGGCCGGTGGCGTCGGTCCAGTCGGCGGACCACTCGCGCGGGGAACCCGGTTGCAGCAAGCCTGCGATCTGGCCGTCGCGGATGGCGACGTCGAGCAGGGCGGGCTCCGCGTCGGGAAACACGACGGTCCCGCCGGCGACGATACGATCGAAATGCATGGTGAGGTTCCCGCTCGGTGTTCAGGCAGGGGCTTGGAGCACGGCAAGGCTCGCGCGCAGCCGCGCCGGGTCGATGCCGCGATGGATGCAGACCAGGAAGGGCGCCGGCGCCGGTGGCGCATCCAGCCGGCGGGGCGGCGCGAAGAGGCCCTGCACGCCCTGCACCAGCACCGGCAGCGCCTCTCCGTCGACCCGCAGCAGCCCCTTGCAGCGCAGCAGTGCCGCGCCGAACTCCGTGCGCGCGGTCTCCATCCACGCGGCGAGGCCAGGCCAGCCCACCGGCGTCTCGATCCGGAACACGTCGCTGCGCACCGTCCCTGCATGCACGCCGGCAGCCGCCGACCCGCTGAAGAACGGCGGCGCAAACGGCGGCAGCGGACCGAGCAGCGCCGCGTCGTCGCCGCGCGTGGCCAGTTCCCGCGCCGCCGGGGGATTGAGCTCGAGAAGTCGCTCGCGCAGCGGAACCGGGATCCCGTTGCCGGTGACGTCGGTCTTGGTGACGACCAGCCGGTCGGCCAGCGAGACCTGCGCGACCGCCTCGTCGTACTCCGCGAGCGAGCGGACGCCGTGCACCGCGTCGACCGTGGTCACGAGCCCGTCGTAGCGGAAGTCGCGCAGCAGGCTGTCACGCAGCAGCGACTGGATCGCGGGCGCCGGGTCGGCGAGTCCGGTGGTCTCGACGACGACGCGATCGAATCGCGGCAACTGGCCCGCGAGACTGCGCGCCAGCAGGTCGAGCAGTGTGTCACGCAGGGAGTTCAGGACGCCGCAGCAGATGCAGCCCGACTCCAGCAGCGCGACGTTCTCGGCCGAACCTGCCACGAGCAGGTGATCGAGCCCCACATCGCCGAGCTCGTTGACCACGACGGCGGTGCCGCGCAGGCGCGGGTCGCGCAGGGCAGAGTTCAGCAGCGTTGTCTTGCCGCTGCCGAGGAAGCCGGTGAGCATCGTCACCGGGATTCGTGACGCCCGCGACCCCATTGCCGCAGTCTAGGCGATGCCACTATCGTGTCCAAGCCGCGCGCCCGCCACGACCCATTGCAGGAACCACAGCCCGTGAACCGCAGACCCTGGGACGACATCGTCAGCGCGGAGGAGCAGGCCGCCTACCGGGCCGCGGGTTTCGGTCGCCCCTCCGGCCTGGGCAAGCGCCCCGCGCTGCTGATCATCGACGTGCAGTACCGCACCGTCGGCACCCGCCCGATGCCCTTCGGCGAGGCGATCCGCGAATTCCCGACCAGCTGCGGGGACGTCGGCTGGGCCGCCGTGCGCGCGATCGAGCCGCTGCTCGCGACCTTCCGCGAGCGTGGCTGGCCCGTGCTGTACCCGCACGTGGCGCCCAAGCGCGCCAGCGACGGCGGCAGGCTGGCGGCGAAGGTGCCCGCGATCATGGGCATTCCGGCCCGGGGCTACGAGTTCGTCGCCGAGCTCGCCCCGCGCGAATCGGACATCCTCGTGCCCAAGAAGCACCCGAGCGCGTTCTTCGGCACGTCGCTCGCGAGCCACCTGATCGACCTCGGTGCCGACACGCTCGTAGTGACCGGCTGCACGACCAGCGGCTGCGTCCGTGCCAGCGTGGTCGATGCCTTTTCCTACAACTTCCGCGTCGTCGTACCGGAGGAATGCGTCTACGACCGCAGCCGCGTGTCGCACGCCGTGAACCTGTTCGACATGTCGGAGAAGTACGCCGACGTCATCCCTCTTTCCGGCATACTTTCCTCACTCCGAGAACTCTAGATCCGTTCCCGCGCCATGAAGCGACGCCAGTTCCTCCAGGCCTCCGCGCTCGCCGCGGCGGGCCTGCCCGCCCTGCAACTGACCCGAGCCGCCGCCGCCGCGCTGCCCGGCTACGATCTCATCGTCGTCGGTGCCGGCACCGCCGGACTGCCGGCCGCCATCTTCGCGTCGCGGCGCGGCGCGCGGGTGCTGCTGGTCGACGCCGCCAGCATGGTCGGCGGCACCCTGCACCTGGCCAACGGCCAGGTCGCCGCGGCAGGCACGCGCCTGCAGCGCGACCTGGGCATCGCCGACACGCCGGACGCGCACTTTGAAGACGTCATGCAGCTCTCGCGCGGCATGGCCGACCGCGAGCTCGTGCGGCGCACGGTCGACGAGGCGCCGGCCACCATCGACTGGCTGCTCGACGCCGGCCTGGTGCCGCTGCAGGGGCACCCCGTCACGGGCGACAGCCCCGGACGTCCCGCCTACCGCACGCCGCGTTATCTCTGGGCGAGGGACGAAGGCCGCGCCATCCTCGCCGTGATCGAACGGGAGCTCGCCCCGGAACTCGCCAGCGGCCGCGTCGTCACCCAGCTCGACACGCGCGTCACCGGGCTGCTCACGACGGCCACGGGCGCCGTCGAAGGCATCGAGGGCATCGTCGCCAGCAGCGCCGGCACGGAACCGCGCCGGTTCCGTGCGCGCGCGCGTCACGTACTGCTGACCAGCGGCGGCTACGCGATGAACCCCGGGCTGTTCGAGCGGCTGTGCGGCCACCCGCCCTACGTGGCCTCGTCCTACCCACACTCGCAGGGCGACGGACTCGAGCTCGCGACCTCGGTGGGCGGCTGGCTGCGCGGCCGCGAACTCCACCGGCCTGGCTCGGGGTCGATCCTGACCACCGATCGCTACCCGGCGAGGGTCTACGCGCGGTTCGTCACCGCGCCGCAACTGCGCGCGCCCTGGGAGATCTGGGTCAACGACGAGGGTCGCCGCTACATCCGCGAGGACGAACCCGTCACCTACGCGCGCGAGCGCGCGCTGCTGCGCCAGCCGCGGCTGCGCTACGCGATCGTGTTCGACTCGGAGATCCTGCGCCGCTCGCCGCCCGGCGTCACAGGCTGGAGCCGCGAGCGGCTCGAGGCGCACTTCGGCACGCACCCGATGTTCCATCGCGCCGATTCCCTCGAGGCCCTGGCGCAGCGCGCGGGCCTCGACGCGGCGGGGCTGGTGGCCACTGTCGCGGAGTACAACGCCGGCGTGCGTGCGGGCCGCGACGCGCTCGGGCGGAGCCACCTGCCGCTGCCGATCCTCAAGCCGCCCTTCCACGCCGTGATCCACCACGGCCACTCGGCCACATCGTCGGCTGGCGTCGTGGTCGACCGTGAGCTCCGGGTCATGCGCGGTGACGGCAGCGCCGTGCCGAACCTCTACGCCGCGGGCGAGATCCTGGGCAGCGGCTCGAGTCTTGGCGACGCCTTCGTGCCGGGGATGATGCTCACGCCCGCGCTGGCGCTCGGCCGCTGGCTCGGCCGGACACTGCCGATCGGCGCCGCATCGGCCTGACGGCCGGCCCGGGGCGCTTCCAGGCGCCGAAGCCGTACCAGTTAACCCCCTTGGCCAGCCGGCCCGTGCGCCCGGACTCCACGCTCGTGCCGGCGTCGATCGCGCGACGCCAGGCTGCGTCGTCGCCGCTGCCCTCGCGCGAGGGCAGTGCCATCTCGAGGAAGTCCCCCGGCGCGAAACCGGCCTCGCGCACGAGCTGCGCCGGGCGCATTGCGCGGAACGGCCGGTAGAACGGCTCGTTGTTGTACCAGCCGTCCCAGTCCAGGTAGAAGGCGTCGAAGGGCGCCAGCGCGGCGTTGGGCGGCAGCTCCATGTGCAGCATCAGGCCACCCGGGCGCAGCACGCGGAAGGCCTCGCGCATCACGCGCCGGATGCCGGCCGGCGGGACCTCGTGCAGGAACATCGAGGAGAACACCACGTCGAAGCTCGCGTCCTCGAACGCCAGCGACTCGGCATTCATCTGGTGCAAGTGCAGGTTCCGCCGCTGTGACTGCGCCCTTGCCGCTGCGTAGCGCAGGCAGGGCGCGGCCACGTCGATGCCGTGGACCTCGGCCTCGGGGAACTCGTCCTTCCACGGCCCGGTGTTGTGCCCGACCGTGCAGCCGAGGTCCAGGATCCGCCGGGGGGCAAACGCGGGGAATGCGTGGCGCACCCAGCCGGCAAACGTGCGCCCGATGTCGTCGAGGTTTCGGCCCATGAAGCCCATCGAGGACACCGCAAGGCGGTGGTCGTAGATCGCGCCTGCGGCGAGGTCGTCCGCCTGGTACTCAGTGTGGTAGCTGCCCGGCATCAGGTGCACGTCGATCGCCGACACCGAGCGCGGTACCGGCAGCGTGGGGTCGAGCGCCAGGCTGCCGAGCCCGCCTGTCGCCGCGGCGCCGGCGCTGGGCAACGCCTCGCCTCGCTGGCGCAACCCGTCGAGGTGCCGCTCGATCGCCGGGCGCACCGACTGGTAGACCATGTCCTGGGCCATGACGCGCAGCGCCGAGTAGAAGCGGAAGTACTCGTGCCCGCGCAGCGCCTCGTGGACTTCCGTGGCAGTGCGCGGCTCGCGCCCCAGGCGGCGACGCGCAGCGGGCTCGGCATCGGACTCCCAGGCCACGCGCAGGCCCGCGGCCATGTCGTGCAGAACGTGGCCACGCAGGGCCGTGACGAAGGCGCGACGCGCCTTGTCGTCACGGGTGGAAGGGGCCTCGAGATCGTGGCGCAGTCGCAGCATGGCGTGTCGACGCCGCGGAAACTGCCGCCGCGTCAGCCCAAATATGGCACGAGTTGGCGCCAGAGTGCGCTGCTGCTGAGCGCGAGCACCACGCAGGCGAGCAGGATCGTGCCGCCACGGACCGGGATGTGCCGCACGACCAGCGCCGAGACCGGCGCGGCGACGAGCCCGCCGGCCACCAGCCCGGCCGCCATGATGAAGTGCTCGCGCTCCACGGCCGGGATCAGCACCGCCGAGATGGCAGCCGTCACGAAGAACTCCGTGGTGTTGACGCTGCCGATCGAGTAGCGCGGCTCGGTGCCGTTGCGGATCAGGGCGGGTGCGGTCAGCGGGCCCCAGCCGCCGCCGCCGATCGCGTCGAGGAAGCCGGCGATGCCGCCGAGCCAGGGCGTGGGAGTCCGGCGCAGGGCCGCCGGTGGCGGCTTGCCGAGCGCCTGCCGCAGCAGCCGCACGCCCATCAGCACGAGATACGCCGACACGAGGGGCTTGATGATGTCCGTCGGCAGCCAGGTGATCAGCAGCGCCCCGGTCACTCCGCCGGCGACACCCGGCAGCAGCAGCGCCTTCACCAGGGCCCGGTCGACGTTGCGGAACGACGCATGCGAGATCGCCGATGCGCCGGTGGTGAAGGTCTCGGAGAAATGCACGGTCGCGGTGGCCGCGACCGGGGGCACGCCGAGCGCCGCCAGGAAGGAACTGGCGGTGATGCCGTAGCCCATGCCCATCGCACCGTCCGCCAGCTGGGCCAGCAGTCCGACCAGCACGAACACCGTCCAGTCGGGCATGTCCGGGAACATCAGGCGGTCATCAGGTCCGGGAAATCGGCGGAGCCGTCGGCGAACGGCAGCAGCCCCTTCTGCCCGAGCCAGCCCCGATCGAACAGCCGCGGTCGGTACTTCGCGCCGCTGTCGCACAGGATCGTGACGATCGTGTGACCCGGCCCCAGCCGCCGGGCCACACGCACCGCACCGGCCACGTTGACCCCGCTGCTGGCGCCCAGCCAGAGCCCCTCGTCGCGCAGCAGGCGGTAGGTGTAGTGCACGGCCTCGGCGTCGGCAATGCAGACGGCGTCGTCGACCGGGGCACCGTCGAAGTTTGCGGTAACCCTTCCTATGCCGATGCCCTCGGTGATCGATCCGGGGCCATTGGCCTCGAGTACGCCCCGCCGCACGTAGTGGTAGAGGCTGCTGCCCTGCGGGTCCGCCAGCACCGTCAGCACACCGGCGCGCTGCGCCTTGAGGAAGCGGGCCACCCCGCCCAGTGTCCCGCCCGTGCCGCTGGAGGTGACGAACGCGTCGAGGCGACCGTCAGTGTCGTCCCATATCTCGGGGCCCGTCGTGGCCACGTGCGCGTCGCGGTTCGCGACGTTGTCGAACTGGTTGGCCCAGACCGCGCCCGGGATCTCGCTGGCGCGACGCCGCGCGACCTTCTGGTAGTGGTTCGGGTCGGCATACGGGACGGCCTTGACCACCTCGAGTTCGGCGCCGAGCGCGCGGATGGTCTCGTATTTGTCGGCCGACTGGTTGTCCGGCATGACGATGAGGCAGCGGTATCCGCGTGCGCGGCACACGTGCGCCAGCCCGATACCGGTATTGCCCGCCGTGCCATCGACGACCGTGCCATCTGGCCCGAGTTCCCCGCGACGCTCCGCGTCCTCGACCAGCCCGCGCGCCGCGCGGTCCTTGACCGACCCGCCCGGGTTCATGAATTCGGCCTTGCCCAGGATGTGGCAGCCCGTCTCGGCGCTCAGCTTCTCGAGCCGTATGAGTGGCGTGTGGCCAATGGCATCGACGAGACCCTTCCTGAAACGCATGGGCAGCCAGTCCTCCGGGAAGCCTGGCGCACCGTGCCAGGCGGGCCGGCATTGTCCCCTGCCGCGGCGTCGGACGGAATCCGCCACGCCCCGTGCCCACATGCCGGAGTGGCATGGCGAACTGCCGGGCGGGCAGCATGACTGGACAGCCGGCCTCCGACCGGCAACCATGCCGGGCGATGAAGCTCCAGCAACTGCGCTATCTCGCCGCGATCGTCGAGAACGGCCTGAACATCTCCGCCGCCGCCGAAAAGCTGCACACCTCGCAGCCGGGGGTGAGCCGCCAGATCAAGCTGCTGGAGGACGAACTGGGCTTCGAGCTGTTCATCCGCGAGGGGCGATCGCTCACACGGCTGACCCAGTCGGGCCAGCGGGTGGTCGAGCGAGCACAGCGCATCCTGCGCGAGGCACAGGCGATCCGGGCGATGTCGCTGGACGTGCGCGACGCGCAGCGCGGCACGCTGTCGATCGCCACCACCCACACGCAGGCGCGCTACGTGCTGCCACCGGTGATCGCGAAGTTCCGCGAGAAGTATCCGAAGGTGCGGCTGCACCTGCACCAGGGCACCTCGGAGCAGATCGCGGAGATGCTCAACTCCGAGCACGTCGACCTGGCGATCGCGACCGGTTCGCGCGAGCAGTTTCCGAACTGCGTGCTGCTACCCTGCTACGAATGGTACCGGCGGATCGTGGTGCCGCGCGCCCACCCGCTCGCCCGCGCGCGCCATGTCTCGATCGAGAAGCTCGCCACGTTCCCGATCGTCACGTACGTCTTCAGCCTCAGCGGCCCGTCCTCGCTGCCGGCCGCCTTCGAGCGCGCCGGCCTGGAACCGGACATCGCCCTGACGGCCCGCGACGCCGACGTCATCAAGACCTACGTCAAGCTCGGACTTGGCGTCGGGGTCGTCGCCGCCATGGCGATCGACCCGGCCGAGGACGCCGACCTGGTCTCGATCGAAGCGACCCACCTGTTCCCGCGCCACCTGACCTGGGTGGGATTCCGCCGCGGGGTGTTCCTCAGACGCTACGCGCAGGATTTCATGCACCTGCTGGCGCCCCACCTCGAGCGCTCGAGGATCACGAAGGCCAGCCAGAGCACCGACCAGGATGCCGTCGACGCGATCTTCGAGGGCGTGACCCTGCCCCTGTACGCCTGATTGACGCCCCGCCGGGGCGCGCGCTCAGAAGTCCCAGGTCTTCAGCAGGCTCCCGCCGAAGGTCCGGCGTCCGTCGATACCGAGCCGGCGCAGGCTCGCCCAGTAGCCAGCCTGCACCGAACTGAACGCAGGCTTGCCGCGCTCGGCCTCGAACAGATCGATGGCCTCGAGGGAGCCGACACCCGTGCAGGGCAGATACATCGCCTGCGCCGCCGGCACGTCGGTCTCGAGCGCGAAATCGGCCACGCGCCGCGCCGGGAGCGTCACCGCCTCGCTGCGCCACATCTCCATGGAGCGATCGAGGGCGAGCCCGCGGATCGCGGCGACCTCGATGCCGATGCGCTGCAGGAAACCCGACACGGTGGCATTGCCACCCGCGCTGTAGGGCGTGGCTACCGCGATCCGGGTGAGTCCGAGCGCCGCCATCGCCTGCCGCGACGCGGCCGCAGCCGTGATCACCGGCAGCCCGGCCAGCGCCTCGAGCCGCGCGTCCTCCGCCGATCCCGAGCACTTCATCGAGGCCGTGGTGCAGCCCACCAGCAGCAGCCGGGCGCCCCAGTCCTTCAATTCCAGCATGGCCGGGACCATGCCGTCGGCGAGTTCGCCGCAGTAGTCGGCCGCGGCAGCCGATGGGAAGGCGAACGGCGCGAAGCGAAACTCGACGCCTTCCGGCTGCAGGCGACGGAACTCCGCCTCGTGAACTGCGTTGCCCGCGGGCACCAGCACCCCGATCCGCACTGCTTCACCTTGCGCCATAGCGGGCTCCTGCCCCCTGACCTTTACCAGCCGGAATGGTCGCAGCTGGAGACACCGGTGCGCAACGTGACGTCGAGCCCACGGCTTCCGCGCCGCCCGTCAACAGGGCAGGCTCAGGCTCACCCAGAGCACGCCAGAGCGCTTCCAGGTTCGCCTCGCGTCGTGCGCGGTAGGCCTCGATCAATCGAGCGAAGACGTCGTCGTGGGAATCCCGGTGATCCCACAGCTGCTCCACGGCACGCTCGGTCCGCGCCCGGTCGAGCGTGGCAGGATCGATGATCCGGGCCAGCCGGTCATCAGGGAGGAAATCGTCGAGGCACCCCGCAATCTTGTTCTCGACCACGACCCCGCCCACCGGGACGTGGTTCAGCGCAGCCACGATCAGGGCATGCAGGCGGTCGCCGAACACGATGGCGGCCGACTGCAGCCATAGCGCGGCATCGTCCAGGGACTGCCACGACGCACGCACGACGCGCCCTGGCGGCACGCCCTCCTCCGCAAGGATGTGCTCGAGCCGGTCCATCACGAGGCGGTCGTCAGCGAACCGGTCGGACAGGTGGGTTGGGAACAGGACCACGCGCCCCCCTGCATGCAGGCACAGGCGCGCCGCGGCACGTGCCACCGCTTCGACGTGCAGCGCCGCCTCGTCGAGCGTGCCAAGCTTGGGGTAGCGCACCGCGAGCAGCACGTAGTCACCCAGCGCTGACACACGGTCGCGGGTATTGCGCGAGGCCAGGCGCACCACGCGTTGCGGCAGGAACCGGTCGGACATCGCCACCGGATCCCCGGCCACCGTGAAATGCGCCGCCCAACCGCCATGACGTTCGACGAGCGCCCGCGAGGCGTCGTCGCGCACCGAGAGCTCGTCACAGGTCCAGCGCAGCAGCCGCAGGCCGAACCGCACCACGCGGCTCTGCGCGGGCCCGAAGCCCTGGGCGTAGGCGAGCGTGCGCACGCCGTGGAATCGCGCGACGAGCAGCCAGAAGAACCAGGTCACGACAGCTTGAAGGTCCGCGAGCACGCCGCCGTGATCGCACAGCGTCGTGCCGCCGCCGATCACGACGAGGCGACTGTTGCGGATGATGCGCTGCTTGCGCCAGAAGCCGGAGCCGGGGTTCCGGTGCTCGGCGGCCAGCCCGAAGCGCTGCCGGACGGCTTCCGGGCCGCTGCAGAACACCTGCACCTCGCAGCCGGGCAGGAAGTCGCGGACTTCGTCGACGATCACCTCGAGCAGGGCCTCGTCGCCGAAATTGCCCTTGCCGTACACGCCGAGCACGACGACCGACGGGCGAGGTTCGCTCACGGGGCTTCCCTCGCCGGCACTTCGACCGGGCGCCCCCGGGGCGCGGGCAGCGCGGGCCCGAGCACGGTCGCCAGCACGCCCAGCACGATGCTGCCGACGATCAGCACACCGTACTTGGTCACGGAAACCGCGAGCGCGAGGCTCGTGGCCACGCCCGCACCGCCAAAGAAGAACAGGAACGCACCCTCCTTGAGCCCGAAGCCGAACAACGAGATCGGCAAGAGGGCAATCACGCTGATCACGGGCACCAGCGCGAGCGTCAGGAGGAGGGGCTGCGGCGCCCCGACCGCAAGGAACAGCACATGGATCGACAGCACGCGGACGAACACGACGGAAAACGCGAACGCAATCGCCGGGACCAGCGTTTGCCGGCTGGAAAGCATCGTCGACATCGCGGAGTGCGTGCGCTCGAACGCGTCGAAGACGCCGCGGTGCCTGGCGACACGCGGCCATGCACGCAGTGGCTCGAGAAGCCTGCGGCTGACCAGCATGAACAGCCGCTGCGACGTCACGCAGGCGCAAATCGCGAGCACGCCCACGCAGACCGCCAGTACTCCGGCAACGACGACCCCGGGGAACGGCAGCCCGCCGGAAGCGAGGGCGAGCAGGCCCAGCGCCACGAGCGAGGTCAGCGCCGTGGCGGCGACGTTGGTCACGCGGTCCGCAAGGATGGCGGCGGTCATGAACGCGGCACCGGAGGGATGGTGCCGAAGCAGCATGACGCGGGTGGCGTCGACCGCCAGCGTGTTCGGGAACAGCAGGCCGTAGAAGTCGGACAGGCACAGCGCCCGCTGCACCGTGGGATAGCCGACGGACGCTTTCGGCCCGCCAAGCAGGCTCCACCACTTCGCGCCCATCAGCAGCCGCGTCGCCACGTGGCAACCGGCCGAGGCGGCGAACCACGACGGATCCAGGCTGCGCATGGCCCGCCACGCGTCACCGACATCGACGAACTGCAGGACCGCCAGCAGCAGCGCAGCGCCCAGTGCTGCGCGAAGGAGGATGCCTTTGGTCGCCCGCGTCATTGGGCGACGAAGATACAGCGCTTTGGTCAGTGCCCGCGTGACCTCGTGCTCACACGTGACGCTAAAGCACTATATTTGCCGCAGAATTCGCGAAATTCCGCGCTCGATGAAGCGGCCGCGCATGTCCTCGACGAACCTCGCGGCCCATTCCCCCTTGACCCCAGTGCCTTCACGCACGGGCTTGAACGTACGTGATGCCTCGAGTGTGGCAAGGTCGACGCCAAGGAACGCCGCGACTCTCGCGAGTTCGCGTTCCGGATTCGCCGTGAGCTCCTCGTAGACCAGCGCGATGTGGGGCGCATCCAGCGCGGCGAGGAACCGCTGCCAGCTCGCGTTGTCTTCGGTCACCTCCCGAAGACAGCTGCGGATCAGCCTCTGGTCGTAGCGAGCCGGGCGCAGCTCCGGCATCCCGGTGATCCAGGAGCCCGTCTGCTTGGAGTGGGCGAGCGACACGGCCTGTGCCACGAGGTCCGTGCGCGCGAGGTAGATGCATCGGTATTCGTCGAGGAAACGCTGCCGGCCGACGCAGGCGAGAACGCGTCGCAGGTGACTGTAGTGCATCTTCAGGCCAAAGCAGCCGTTCGGGCTGGTCCTGCGGGAATACAGGAATTCCAGCGTCTCGAGGCCACCTTCGGCCCTCGCCCGGCGGGCCCACTCCGGGAAGTTGACGGGATTCATGTACTCGAGCGGATAGCCCATCGCCTGAGTCCCGTGCATCAGGTGCCCGAGGAAGTGACTGCCGCTGCGTGGCGTGGAGCAGATCGCGTAGCGAACCTTTGGGGGACCCGCCAGCGGAAAGTCATGCGCGGCAGCGAACTGCTCCTGCCATACCGGAGTTGCCATGCCGATGCCTGCCTGGGTTGCCGCGGGACGGTCCGCGCGGCAGATCCTATCCTTGCCGCGCGTTGCGCAACGTGACTGGACCGGCGATTCCCGGCGCTGCTGCTCAGCCGTTGGGAACCGAGGAGACGATGCGACCGTCGCGGATGCGGATCACGCGGTCGGTCTCGAGCGCGAAGTTGTCGTCGTGGGTCACCATGACAAAGGCGGTGCGCGACTCGCGCGACAGCCGGCGCATCAGGTCGAAGACGATACGGCCGCTCTTCGAGTCCAGGTTGCCCGTGGGCTCGTCCGCCAGCACCAGCGCCGGCTCGTTCGCCAGCGCGCGCACGACCGCCACGCGCTGCTGCTGGCCGCCTGACAGCTGGCCTGGCCGCACATCGAGCTTGTCGCCGAGGCCCACGAGCTCGAGCAGCCCGCGCATGCGCTCCACCTGCTGCGCCTGCCAGCGCACGCCGCGCATGCGGCAGGGCATCAGCGCGTTCTCCAGCACGGTGAACTCGGGCAGCAGGTAGTGGAACTGGAAGATGAAGCCGACGCGGTCGCGGCGCACGCGCGCGCGATCGACCTCGGGCAGGCTGCCCGCCTCCTCGCCCTGGACACGGACGCTGCCGGCGCTGGGACGGTCGAGCAGCCCCATCAGGTTCAGCAGCGTCGTCTTGCCGGAACCGCTGCCGCCGACGATCGCGACGAACTCGCCTGGATCGATGCGGAACGAGACGTCGAACAGCACCGGTGTCTCGAGCGCGCCGTTGACGTAGGTCTTGCCCACGCCCTCGAGCTCGATGACGGGCGTCGCCTGCTCAGGCACCGCGGATCACCTGCATCGGGTCGACGGTGCCGGCGCGGCGCGCCGGGAACCAGGCGGCAACCGCGCCAGTGGCGACGGCGATGGCCGAGGCACCGAGCAGCAGCGACGGCACGATCTCGATGTCGAACACGGCCGACGACTTGCCATCGGGCCCGACGCTGCGCACGTTGGCCAGCGCCTCGAGCAGCGCCACCGCCAGCGGCACGCCCGCGCAGCAGCCAAGCACGGCGAGCAGGAAGCCCTCGACGACGAAGATCGTCTGGATCTCCTGGGGCGTGGCGCCCATCGCCTTGAGGATGCCGATCTCGCGGTACTTGCCGGTCACGGACATGATCAGGATGCTGGCGATGCCGAAGCCGGCCGCAATCACGGCCATGACGAGGATCAGGTTGGAGGTCTGGCTCTGGCTGGTCAGGTTGCGGAACAGGTTGGGGTTGTCGTCGATCCAGTTGCGTACCTTGAAGGGCAGGCGCGCCGCGAGGTCGGCGCCGCGCGAATCCGCGTCATAGAGATCGGGCACCCGCAGGCCGATCTGGCTGACGGCGGTGCCGAGCGACAGCAGCGACTGCCCATCGCGCAGGGTCATGAAGATCACGCCGTCGTCGACGGGCCCGAACCCGGTGTCGTAGATGCCGCCGACCGTCACCGACAGCGCCTGCCCCTGCGGCCCCACGAGGCGCAGCTTGTCGCGCAGCTTGACGCCGAAGTCGCGCGCCAGCTTCCGGCCCATCGCGACCTCGCCAGAGGCGAGCTCGAGGAAGCGCCCGCCCACGAGGTTGGACTCGATGTCGACGATGGCGTTGTGCCGCGACGGGATCACACCCTGCACGCGCACGGTCTGCCGGCGTGCGCCGCGGAACATGAACGCCGTGCCCGCCACGACCGGCGAGACCGCCGTGAAGCCCGCCTCGGGCTCGTCGAAGGCGTCGACCCAGAGCCGCCAGTCCTCGATCTTCTCCTGGGCCTTCGGCAGGTTGACGGTCTCGCCCACGTAGAGCTCGCGCGGATCGTTGCCGGGCAACCGCCATGCGCCGATGGGCGCACGCTCCGCAGGCTCGAGCGTGATGTGCGCGATGGCACCGGTCGTGTTGCGGATCAGGCGCGACTGCAGCCCGCCGATCACGGTCTGCAGGTAGATGATCAGCAGCACGCTGATCGCCACCACGCCGATCGTCAGCAGCGACTGGCCGACACCGTAGCGCAGGTGGCGCAGCGCGACCGAGAGCGTGAAATAGGTGAAGCGCATCAACCGCGCACGCGCTGGCCCGCCTTGCCCTCGCGCACGTTGCGCAGCACGCGCGCGCCGGCGGGGAGGCCGCTGACGGCCGCCCACTCTGGATTGCGGCCGACCAGCGTGACCGGCTCGGCCACGAGGCGTCCGTCGTCACCGCGACGCAGCACGAAGGTCCCCTCCGGCCCGGTCCCCACGGCCGAGGTCGGCAGCGCGCTGCCGGATGCGGTGCGACGGACCTCGATGTTGACGTCGACCGTCATGTTCGGCAGGGCGAAGTCGGGCAATGCGTCGGCCGCCAGGCGCAGGCCCACCACCCCGCGATCGGTGTCGACGTTGGGCCCGATCTGCATGAGCCTGGCGGCGAAGGGGCGGTCCGGATACGCGGGCGCCACGGCGATGGCCGGTTGGCCGACCGTCAGCCTGCCGAGGTTGTTCTCGTCCGTCTCGACGTAGAGCTCGGTCACGTCCATCTCGGCGACGACGAACCACGCGGTGCTGCTGCCGACCGAGGTGCCCGGCTCCACCAGGCGCTGCACCACGACCCCATCGAAGGGCGCACGCACCTCGCGGCGCCCGAACTCGGGACGCACGCGCTCGATCTCGGCGGCGGCCTCGCGCAGCCGGGCCCGCGCGGCCTCGGTGCGCGCCTGCTGCACGGCGAGGTCGCTCTCGGCGCGCTCGAGGTCCGCTGTCGACACGAGATTCCGGGCCGCGAGTTCCTTCAGGCGCGCGAACTCCTGCGCGGCGCGGCGCCCGGCGGCCTGATCGGCCTCTAGCGTGCGCGAGGCGGCCTCGCGGCTGGCGATCGACTGCGCGAGCCTGGCGGGCACCTCGCCCGGCCGCAGGTAGCCGAGCCGTTGCCCACGGGTGACGCGGTCCCCCTCGCGCGCGTCGAGTTGCTCGACGACGCCCGCGGCCTCGGCGCCCACCTGGCTCTGCCGTACCGCGCGCAGGCGCCCGCTCGCCACCACCACCTCGACCACCTCGCGTGACACCGGCTCCACCAGCGCCAGATCCGCCGGCCGGGTGCAGCGCGCCACCAGGCCGAGCACCAGCACGAGCACGACGATCCCGCCGATGAGGCGGCCACGGCTGAGCCGCCCGCCGAGCAGGGACTTTCGATCGGTCACGGGCGAACCTCCGCGAGCCCGCCGGATGACGCGAGCGCGTCGAGACGGGACAGATAGGCTTCGAGGCTAGACATCAGCAGCGTCCCGGGGGGCAGTTGCGCAGGCTCGATCTGCCGCGACCCGAAGCCACCGAGCCAGATCTCGACCCCGGGCGGCAGCGCGGCGCTCAGGGCCTGCACCTGCCCCACCGCGTCGATGACGGTCGGGCGGGCCACGATGCTGAGCGCCACGGCGGCCAGCGGCACGTGGCGGGCCAGCGTGCCGAGTTCGGCCACGGGCAGGTCCCAGCCCAGGTGGATGATGCGCACGCCTCGCCGCGCGGCGATCAGCGCGGCCATCAAGGCACCCACGCCGTGTCGATCACCGGCGAGGGTCGTGAAGGCGACCGCGGGAGCCGGCGGTGGCGGGTTGTGCAGATCGAGCTGGGCGGCGAGGAAGCGCAGCACTGCCGAGGAGAGCATGTGCTCCTGCACGATCGTGTAGCGGCCGGTATGCCAGCGCATGCCGGCCTCGTGCAGCACGGGTGCCAGCACCTCGGCGACGAGACGGTCGGACGCCAGCGCGGAGGCCGCGGCGCCGAGCAGCGCGGTGCAGTCCGGCGCATCGTAGCGATCGATCGCCGCAAGCAGTCGATCCCGCCAGGAATCAGGCGTGTCCATGCCGTTCACCCTACCCGGGCACGTGACCCGCGCGCAGCCGCAGGGAACGCAGGCACCGCTGCGTGGTTGGCGCACCCCGCCCGCGGGTGCCGGCCCGCTCACGGACGCTGGCGATAAGCCTGATCGAAACGCCCCTCGAGCTCGGCATTGGTCCCACGCATCTCGTCCACCACCGCGCGGGCCCAGTCGAAATACTCGCGCACGCGTTCGACGGACCAGCCCGCTGGAGGGCTGGCGATCAGGTCCCGCAGGTTGCAGAGCTTGTCGGCGAGCTTCACGTGGCGGGCAGCGGGCGACGCCGACCGCGCGCGCGTCACCTGCAGCTTGCGGCGCACCCGGTAGTGCAGGCTCGGCTCGTCCGTGACCTCGAGGACGATCTGGGCGACCTCCTCGCCGAACTCGCCCTGAAGTTCCTGCACGGTGGTCTGGGTGTCCTCGATCGTGTCGTGCAGCAGCGCGGCGGCCAGGGTCACGGGGTCGCGCACGTCACCTTCGAACCACAGCACGTTGGCGAGGTCGATCGGGTGGTTGACGTAGGGCAGGCTGCGGTGGCCCTTGCGGCGCTGGTCGCGATGCTTCCAGGCGGCAAACCGCGCGGCGCGCAGCACGAGGCCCATGCCGCCGTCCTCGGCGCCGAGTCGTTGCCGACGCTGCCCGGGCGAGGCACGGCCCGCCGCACCCGTGATACGAGTCATCCTGCGCCCCCGGTGCACCGCTCCATGCCGCATAATCGCGTGTCGACTGGATAGCACAGAACCCCTGGACAGACCATGATCCGAAGCATCTGCGACCTCTACGACGCCCATCGCGACATCGTGCAGGTCGCGCAGCCGCTCTTCTCCAACTTCGGCGGCGTACACCGCTTCCACGGCGACATCACGACGATCCGCTGCCACGAGGACAACCTGCTGCTGAAGCAGACACTCGCGACTCCGGGCAACGGACGGGTCATGGTCGTCGACGGCGGTGGATCCACCTGGTGCGCGCTGTTCGGCGACGTGCTGGCCGGCCTCGCCATGCAGCACGGCTGGTCGGGTGTGGTCGTGAATGGCGCGGTGCGCGACGTCGAGACCATCCGAGACATGCCGGTCGGCGTGCGCGCACTGGCGGCCTGCCCTCGCAAGCCCGTGCAGCTCGGCACGGGGGAGCGCGATGTCACGGTCAGCTTCGCGGGCGTGACGTTCGCGCCGGGCATGTTCCTCTACGCCGACCCCAACGGGATCATCGTCAGCCCGCGCGCGATCGAGTGAAGCGCCGGCCGCGGCGCGTCACAGCCAGCGCGTCACCGCGCTGAAGTCGGCGGGGCGCACCGGCGCCATCACGGCGGCGGTGCCGAGGTGCACGAAGCCGACGATGGTGTCGGTCTGCGCGAAGCCGAGCGCCTGCTTCACACCCGCATGGTAGGCGTGGCTGCCCGTCTTCCACATCGTGGCGAGCCCCAGACCCCGCGCCGCGAGCACCATGTTCTCGATCGCCGCACCCACGGCGACGAGCTGCTCGACCTCGGGAACCTTCGGATGTGGCTTGGGCGAGGCCGCCACCGCGATCAGGACGGGCGATCGAAAGGCCTTGGAGCGCTCGCGCTCCACCGCGTCCGCGTCGGCCTCCGGCATGCGTTCACGCAGGGCAGCCGCCATGGCGTCGCCGAGCCGCGCCCGTGAATCGCCCTGCATGACCGCGAAGCGCCAGGGCGCGAGCAGCCCGTGGTCGGGGGCACGCACGGCGGAGCGCAGCACGGCCTCGACCTGGTCTCGGGTGGGCACGGCGTCGGTGTATTTCTTGGCGGAACTGCGCGTCTCGATCGCCTCGAGGACCTGCATGGCGAACCCCCGGCGGCTCAGGCGAGCGCGGTGACCTGGATCTCGACCCGGTAATCCGGCGCCGCGAGCTTCGCCTCCACCGTGGCGCGCGCCGGCTTCGCATCGGCCGCGACCCAGGCGTCCCACGCGCGGTTCATCTCGGCAAACGTGCCGATGTCGGCGAGATAGACGTTGGCGCTGAGGATCCTCGACTTGTCGCTGCCCGCCGCGGCGAGCAGCCGGTCGATCTCGGCGAGGATCTGCCGCGTCTGGCCCTCGACGCTCGCCGAGGGATCAGGCGCGACCTGGCCGGCGAGGAACACGAAGCCGTTGGCGACGACGGCCTGCGACATGCGCGCGCCGGATTCGATCCTGCGGATACTCATTGACTCACCTCCACGCGGCGCCGACCGCGCCGCGCGCAGCATAAACGAAAAGGCCCGCCTCTCGGCGGGCCCTTGCGTGGCTCCCTGGGGAACCCCTCAGCTCAGAAGCGGTACTCGAGAGTGGCGAAGGCGCGACGGCCGAGCACGTCGTAGTTGCTGATCGCCACCGCGTTGCCGATGCGGATCGCGCCCGAACCGGTGGACACGTACGGCGGGTCCTGGTCCAGAACGTTCTGCACGCCCACGATCGCCGTCCACTTGTCGGCCCGGTAGCGGACCGAGATGTCGTGGTTCATGTTGAAGTTCGCCGTCTGGTCGTACTTCGCGGCCACGCAGAACGGGGAGGTGGACGTGAGGCAGCTCGGGAACCCGCGCCAGCCGAAGGTGTCACCGCCGTAGAACTCGTCGTTGGAGGCCGACGAGAACATGTCCATGTTCCAGTTGAAGGTCCACGGACCCCGGTCGAGGTTCAGGTCCAGGCTCGCGACCCACTTGTTGTTGTAGATCTGGCCGCGCGAGTCCTGCTCGGGGAAGGCCGCGAAGACCTGGAAGCTGTCCTTGATCGAGTAGGTGACCAGCGCGTTGGCGCGGAAGGTGTTCTTGCCGAAGCGCTTGTTGAAGCGCGCCGTCCAGTCGATGCCTTCCACGATCTGGTTGGAGATGTTCACGTAGGAGTTGCGAACCCGCAGGATCTGGCCGAAGTTCGGCAGGCCCGTGTTCGTCTCGCGGTCGAACAGCGCGCAGAACGGGCTGTTCGGGAAGTCCGGCGAGTTGTAGCACTGGCTGACGATGTTGCCCGCGCCGAACTGCGACACCTGGTTCTCGACTTCGATCCGCCACCAGTCGACCGCGAGGCTGACCGGCAGGCTCTCCGGGGTCCAGACGATGCCGACGGTCGAGTTGTTCGAGGTCTCGGCGTCGAGCACGCCCGCGCCGCCGCCCGTGATCACGAGCGCCGAGGAGTTCGGGTTCAGCCAGCCCGGGGGCAGGTTGGCGCCGCCGGGGCCGCAGTTCCGCTGGATGCTGGGGTTAGAGCTCGTGTCCCAGTTGATGCAGGGGTCGACGCTCGACTGGGCGGTGAAGCCCGTCTGGTTGGCCAGGAACAGTTCGTACAGCGCCGGGGCGCGGAACGAGGTGCCGTAGGCCGCGCGGACGCGGAACGAGTCGACCACCTGCCAGTTCAGGCCGAGCTTGTAGGTGGTGTCGTCGCCGTAGCTGTCGTAGTCCGTCCAGCGGAAGGAGCCGTTGAACGACAGGCGCTTGATGCCCGGGATGTCCTGCAGCAGCGGCACCTCGATCTCGGTGTAGGCCTCCTTGACCTCGTCCGAGCCCTTGGTGCGCCCTGCCGAGGTCTGGCCCCAGAGGTTGCTGACGCGAGCCTGTTCGCCCGGGATGTCGTCGATCGAGTCCTTGCGCATCTCGACGCCGAACACGAAGCCCACGTCACCCGCGGGCAGCGAGAACAGGTTGCCGTTGACCGAGGCGCCGAACAGCGTCTGGTCGTAGGTCGTGTTGCCGACGTCGCGGGTGAACAGGAAGGCCTTCTCGGCGTCCGAGAACTCGCCGGAGAGGATGGTCTGCGGCCGGAACCAGTTGACCGGGGTGCAGGTCGTCGGGCCGGAGATGGTGATGGCCGCCGGGTTGCACGCCGAGGCGCCGGTGGTCGCGACCACGCGGTCGTTGTAGATGATGTCGTTGACGTACTGCGCCTTCGACTCGGTGCGCTGGGCGAAGGCCTCCCAGCCCCAGTCCTGCAGCGCGCCGACCGAGAACTCGCCCCGGGCGCCGATCACGCCACGCGTGAACTCGACTTCCTGTTCCTGGTTGGTCGGGATCGTGACGATGGAGCGCGAGGTCACGCCGAACGGGTTCGACGGGTTGAGCCCCGACACGTTCGGGAACAGCTGGCGCCAGCTGCGCTGGGCCGACTCACGCTTGTTGTAGAGGGCCTCGCCGAACACCTCGAAGGCGTCCGAGAACTCGTAGCTGCCCTCGGCGAACACCGAGTTGCGGGTCACCGGGCTGACGAAGGTGCGCGAGCCGAAGCGGTCCGGCGCATTCGGCACGGCGGCCTGCGAGTTCCGCCAGAGCTCGACCTGCTGCGCGGGGGTCAGGGTCGGGTTCAGGGCGGCGACCTGGCCGAAGCTCAGGCCGACGCGACGCCAGCCGGCGAGGTCGAGGCCGAACGCCCCACCGCCGGCCACCGCCGTGGAGTCGGGCACGAAGCGGCCCGCGCTCGTGAAGAAGTTGGAGCCGAGGCGGTCGATCACGGAGTCGAGCAGGTTGAAGCACTTCGACGCGCCCGTGGCCGGGTCGATGATGTCGAGCTCCCGGCCCGTGGTGGGGAAGAAGACCGAGCTCGTGTTCGTGGTGACGTTGACCAGGCGGTCCTGCGCGCAGCTCAGGAACTCGCGGTCGCGCACTTCCATGGCCTGGCGGTCGAAGTACTCGTAGGCGACCGAGAAGCCGCCCTTGTCGCCCTGCTTGCCCCAGGCCGCCGAGGCGAGCCTGGTCTCGCCGCCGCCGTCGAACACCGAGTTGCCCGACAGCGCGAGTGTGCCGCCGTCGAGGTTCGAGCGCGTGATCAGGTTGACCACGCCCGCGATCGCGTCGGAGCCGTACACCGACGAGGCGCCGTCCTTCAGCACCTCGGTGCGCTGGATGATCGAGCTCGGGATCGTGTTGAGGTCGACCGCCGCGAGCTGGCCGCGGGCGCCCGCGGGCGACAGGCGACGGCCGTTCAGCAGGATCAGGGTGCGCGACGAGCCGATGCCGCGCAGCGCGACGGTATTCGCGCCCGGGCCGTTCTCGGTCACGAAGCCGGTGGTCTGGTCGTTGATCTGCTGCGAGCCCGACGCGAGCGTCGAGGTCTGCAGGATCTCGGTGGTGCTGAGCAGGCCCTCCAGCGAGGTCTCCTCGCTGGTGATGATCAGCACGGGCGAGGCCGTCGTGAACTCGGTGCGGCGGATGCGCGAACCCGTGACGGTGACCTCGGCCAGGTCGTCGCTGGCGCCGGCCTCGGCCGACTGTGCGCGGGCGTCGCCGATGCCCGCGCCCTGCGCGACGACGGCGGCGACAAAAGAAGAAACCAATGCAGCGCGGTTGCCGCGATTCATGGACTGCCCTTCCCTTACGTGTTGTTTATTCTGAAATGCGGCGCCCGGCGGAGTCCGCCAGGCGCTTTCGCTGATTTGTAACACGCCCGACCGCCCGCCGCAATTTCAACGGCTTGGCGACCGGCGCTTATGCCAGTGCGCCCGTACGGGCCGCATGTTGCGTCAACGCGACACCTGGTCGATCGCCGGCTGCTCGATCGTGACCCGGCCACCCGACCCGAGGTGGGCGCCGAGAAAGCGCTCCATCTGGCTGAGCATCTCGATGCGGCTCGGGCTGCGCGACAGCCAGTGGTCCTCGTTGGTGAGCTTGTAGACCTCGTGCGGCTTCCCGGACTTCCTGAGGGCCGTTTCCATGAACTCCGACTGCACGTAGGGCACGATGGTGTCGTCGACGCCGTGCATCAGCATGACCGGCGCACGGACGTCGGCGGCGGCCCGCGCGGGCGAGAACTGCGCCACGTCGGGATCGGTCGGCTTGCCGATGTGCTGGCGCCAGAACTTCACCACGCCCGACTCGAGCCCGTAGCGGTTCTCCTCCCAGCGCAGCATCTCGACGAGGTCCGAGACGCCCGCCACGCTGATCGAGCAGGCGTAGAGATCCGGGGTGAAGGCCGCCCCGGCAAGCGCCGCGTAGCCGCCGTAGCTCGCGCCGGCGATGCAGACGCGGGATTTGTCGGCGACGCCCTCGGCGACCAGGTGCGTGACGCCGTCGGAGACGTCGTGCTGCATCACCTGTCCCCATTGCCGGTAGCCTGCCCGCATGTGGGCCTCGCCGAAGCCCGTCGAGCCGCGGAACTGCGGCTGCAGCACGGCGTAGCCGCGCGAGGCGAGGAACTGCGCCCACCAGTCGAAGGCGTAGCCGCTGTCGCGGGCCCGCGGACCGCCGTGCGGCAGTACCACCAGCGGCAGGCCCTTGGCCTCGCGGCCCGGGGGCAGGGTCAGGTAGGCCGGGACCTTGTAGCCATCGCGCGCCGCGTAGCTGATGTTGCGCGACTCGCCCATGGCCACCTTGGCGAGCTGCGGGTACTCCTGGCCGACGATTTCCGCGCGGTTGGTCTGGAAGTCGACCAGCATGTACAGACCCGGGTGCGAGCGGCTCACCGCGTAGGCCAGCACGTAGCGGCCGTCGCGGGTGTAGCCCGCGATCTCGATCCGGCGGCCCGGCATCGCCGCGGCGACCGCCTTCACCCGTGCCTCGGCCTGCTTGTCGAGCCAGTGCAGCCGCTGCTCGAGACCGCCGAGCCGGACGCCCTTGAGGCTGCGGTCGTAGACGTCGCGGACCACGCCCTCGACGTCGTGCTCCGGATCCTCGAACTGCAGCTGCGGGCCACTGCCGTCGAACGGGATCCTCCAGAGCCGCTCGCGGGCACCGCCGCGGGGCCCGAGACCCAGCACGGCTTCGCCGTCCGCCGAGAGCCCCAGCAGCCCGAAGTCCGGATCCGTGTCCTCGTAGACCTGCACCCAGTCGCCGTCGCGCTTCACGCGCACGGCCTTGCGCTGCTCCTTGCGGAAGCTGTCGATGCGGGCGCGCACCTGGCCATTCTGGTCGACCAGGAATCCGGAGGTGTTGCGCCCGCCCTTCTCGACGATGCGCCACTTGCCGGTCGTCGTGTTGACGCTGACCAGGCTGGCGGTCGCCGAATCGGGCGAGGCGCCGGCCGCGGCGTTCTCGAGGATCAGCGCCGACATCAGGATCTCGCCCGGCGCGGCGCCGTGCCGCGAGACGAACCCCGCGTTGCCCGGGTAGATCCGGTTGTTGGTCTTGGCCTCCAGCAGCTGGATCGACGAGCCGTCGAAGGGGTTGATGGCGAACACGGCACCAACCTCCGACTTCTCCTCCCGGTCCCCCTGCTGCGCAACGGTGATCGAGAAGGTGGCGATCAGCGTCTTGTCGTCGACGAAGAACATGCCCCGCAGCTTGAGGTCCTGGTCGAAGTTGACGCGCTGGATGATCTTCCGCTGCGTCCGGTCGAGCACGACGATCGACACCTGCTCGGCGTTGATCGACGAGGCGAGCAGCCTGCCGTCCTCGGACAGCGTGACGTTGTCGACCACGGGAGTGGTCCCGAATGCCGCCACCGGCGGGGTGCTGGCGTGGGCCACCGTCATCCAGCCGACGAGCAGAGCGCTCGCGAGGTACGCGGCGAGCGAGCGGGCCCGGCCCTGGGCGAGTCGTGGAGCAGGCATGCTGGAGTCCCTCCCTTGCTGCATGGCTGCCGCTGATTCTAGCGGCTTGACCCCCGGGTCGATCAACGCCCGAACTCGCAATAGTCCTCCCTCTCGACCAGGTCGTAGGTGAAGAGGAATTTGGCCATGCCCGTCAGGACCGCCATGGTGACCCCGAGCTCGACGATCTGGCGGTCGTCGAAATGGCGCCGCAGTTCGGCGTAGAGCTCGGCGCCCAGCGAACCCCCGGGCTGCCCCAGCGACATCTCACCCGCCAGGCGCAGCGCCGCGCGCTCCGCGCTGCCCCAGACCGCCGCGTCCGGGTCGTCGATCGCGGCAAGCTGAGGCTCGGTGAGACCGGCAGCCAGGGCGTCCAGGCGGTTGCCCCGGTTGCAGAACGCGCAGCCGTGCAAGGTCGAGAGCCGGAACCGGATCAGCTCCTTGATGCGCACCGGCACCGCGCCGCCGTGGAACACCCGCCGGTAGAAGTCGGCATACCAGTCGAACACCTCGGGCGCGTGCCCCATGACACCGACGAAGGTCGCGTCGCCGCGGATGCGCAGCGCGCGGTCCCAGGACTCGCGCATGGCCTCGGGCAGCTGGTCGCGCTGGAGTGGCGGCACCTGTGGGTTAGGCATCATGCGTCGGGTCTCCGTGCGGCACCGCCGCGCGGATCGGCGGCAGCTGCGAGCGTATACTCCCGGCCCTCCATGGTCACCGCGGCTGTTCGATGCGCCAGGTCTGGCTGCTGACGCTCGCGCAGGCGCTCGCGGCCTGCGGGACCATCGTGCTGATCTCCTTCGCCGGCATCGTCGGCACGCACATCGCGCCGGTGCCCGTGCTGGCCACGCTGCCGCTGTCGATGTCCGTGGTCGGCGTGGCGGCCACGTCACTGCCTGCCGCTCTGCTGATGCAGCGCGTCGGGCGCCGCAAGGCCTTCATCGGCAGCGCCCTGGCCGCCGCCCTCGGCGCGCTGCTGGCGGCCTGGAGCATCGCGCAGTCCTCGTTCTGGGGGCTGTGCGCGGCAGCGCTGCTGCTCGGCGCGAACATGGCGTTCGTGCACCAGTACCGGTTCGCCGCGGTCGAGCACGTGTCGACGCCGCTCGCCGGCAAGGCCGTGGCGACCGTCATGCTCGGCACGCTGGTGGCCGCGGTCCTCGGGCCCGCGATCGGCCAGGCCGCCCGCAACCTCGGCGGCTGGCCGGAATTCACCGGCAGTTTCGTGGTGCTCGCGGGCCTGCTGCTGGCCGCAGCCGTCGTGCTGACGCGCCTGGAGGACGCGCCGGTGATCGCGCATGATCCGCGTGCCGGCACGCAGCCCTCGCTGCGCACGATCCTCGCGCGGCCTGCGTACCGCTTCGCCGTGCTATGCGCGCTCGCGTCCTACGCGGTCATGAGCTTCATCATGACCGCCACCCCGCTGAGCATGCATGTGCACCACGGCTTCTCGAGCGCCGCGACCACCTCGGTGATCACCGCGCACCTGCTCGGCATGTACCTCCCGTCGCTCGCGAGCCCGTTGATCGTGGCGCGCCTCGGCGTATGCCGGATGATCGTCGCCGGCGTAGCCATCAACCTCGGCTGCGTGGCCATTGCCGCGTTCGCCGGCCACGCCTACCTCCACTACTTCTCCGCGCTGGTGCTGCTCGGGCTCGGCTGGAACCTGATGTTCGTCGCCGCGACGACGCTGCTGACCTCGACCTATGCTCCGCAGGAGCGCTTCCGCGCCCAGGGCTTCAACGACCTCGCGGTGTTCGGCTCCCAGGCCCTCGCCTCGCTGCTCGCGGGAACGGCCATCGAGACCATCGGCTGGGAATGGCTGAACCTGGCCACCGTGCCGCTGCTGCTCTGGGTGCTGTGGCGCGCGCGCGCCGTGGTAGCCTGATTTCGCAGCTTGGTCAGGGGGTCGGCAACGCATTGAACAGAATCTTTGGCATCGGCTGGGCCAAGACCGGCACGACCACGCTGGGCGATGGCCTGAAGATCCTCGGCTACCGCCACCAGGGCCAGGACCTCGCGCTGGTGCGGCACCTCGACCGCGGCGACCTGGCGCCCATCCTCCGCGTGGCCTCCCGGTACGAGTCCTTCGAGGACTGGCCCTGGCTGCTGCTGTTCCGCGAACTCGACACCGCGTTTCCCGGCAGCCGCTTCGTGCTGACCACCCGTGAGCCCTCGAGCTGGCTCGCGAGCTATCGCAACATGCTGGGCGGCCAGGGACAGGCAACGGAGCGGATGAACCGGATCCGGCGCAGCCTGTACGGCCTGCCGTTCCCGAACGTCAGCGACGACGCGCTGCTGGACCGCTTCGCCAGGCACAACCGCGAGGTCCGCGAGTATTTTGCATCCCGGCCCTCGGACCTGCTCGTCGTGGACTGGGCACGGGGCCACGGCTGGGCCGAGTTGTGCGCATTCCTCGGTCGGCCCGTTCCCCTGCAGCCCTTCCCCCACTCCAACCGGGGCCACTACCCGGGCCGCGCCGGAGCGCCCGGGTGAGCACGGAGGGCCGCCTGCCCGCCGTCGCGGTGCGTGTCATCAGCCTGCCAGGCTCGCCACGGCGTGACGGCATGGCGCGGCAGCTCGACGCGATCGGACTCGACTGGCGGTTCTTCGACGCGCTGACCCAGCCGCCTCCCGACATCCCCCACGACCCGCGGCGCGTGCTGCACGCCATGGGCCGGCCCATGAGCCAGGGCGAGCTCGGCTGCTTCGCCTCGCATCGCGCGCTGTGGCGGGAGATGGCGGAGTCGCCTCCCGCGCGACTGATGCTGGTGCTCGAGGACGACCTGCTGCTCGACCCCCACTTCTTTGCACGCATGGACGACGTGGCCGCGGCTGCGGAGCGCTACCCGTACCTCCGCCTCTACGCCATGCTGCCGGGCCACCTGCACCCCGAGGACGCTTTCCTCGAGCGCTATGTCGGCCGCTTCACCGGCCGGACCTACGGCACCCAGGCTTATTTCCTGCGCCAGGACGGCGCCTCGAGGCTCATCGAATCGATCCGCAGCGTCGCCCGACCGGTCGACAAGGAGCTCGATCGCTACTGGGCACACGGCCTGCCGATCCGCGCGGTCTTCCCGTTCCCGGTGCTGGAACTGGACAACGGCTCGCAGATCGGGCTGGGTCGCTACGACCGCCAGCCGCTATCTCCCGCCGACTCGCTTGCCCATCGGCTTACACAGGTCAGCGAACGCCTCCGCCGCCTGCCCGCAGCGGCGCTCGGCCGGGCAGCCGCCACGGCCCGCTGGATGTCACGACGCGAGCAGGCCTGGCGCCGGCGACTCCGATGAGCGACGCCGCGGACGGCACCCGCGCCCGCCTGGCCATCGGTGCCGCGTGGATCGTCGGCGCCCGGGCGCTGACCAGCCTCGCCTCGGTGGTGGGCACGGTGGTGATCGCGCGGATCCTGGGCCCGGCGGACTTCGGCATGACCGCCATCGCCGCCGCGGTGGTTGCGATCGTCGTCGGCGCCACCGAGCTCTCGCTCCCGCAGGCGCTCGTGCGCCACCCCTCGCCCTCGCCTGCCCTGGTGTCGACCGCGTGGACGCTGGGTCTGCTGCGCTGCCTGGCGCTCGGCGCAGCGCTGCTCGCCGCGGCTCCCGGCATCGCGAGCCTCTACTCGGACGCGCGCCTCATCCCCGTGCTCGCGGTGCTGGCCGCGGGCGTCGCCGTCGGCGGCCTCGCCAACCCCCAGGCCGCCCTGCCCACCCGCGAGCTGCGTTTCGGCCAGCAGGTCGGCATGCAGCTGGCTGAAGCCGGCGCCGTGCTGCTGGTGTCGGTGGCCGTTGCGGTTGCGACGGCGTCGCCGCTCGCACCCGCGCTCGGCTATGCCGCGGGCCGGGTCGCCCAGGCGGTCGCGTCGCACTTCATCCGGCCCTTTCGGCCACGACCCTCGCTGCAGCACGCCCGCGAACTGCTGCATTTCTCAGGCTGGCTCGGCCTCGGCATGCTGGTGCGCACGCTGAGCTGGCGACTGGACCAGCTGCTGGTCGGCGGCCAGCTGGGGCCGGCGCCGCTGGGCCACTATGCCGTGGGCTCGCGCCTCGCGGCCACCGCGTCCCGGGAAATCGCCACACCGTTGACCAGCGTGCTCTTCCCCGCGCTCGCCCGGGTGGCGTCGCGACGCGAATGGCTGGCCGAGTCCGCCGATCGCGCTCAGGCGGTCGCGGCAGCGGTCGCGCTGCCGGTGGGCGTCGGTGCCGCCTTCATCGCCGAACCGTTCGTCGTGCTGGCCATGGGCGAGCCCTGGCGACCCGCAGCCGTCGTCATCGAGTGGATCGCACCCGTATTCGCGTTGCAGGCCCTCGGCGCCCTCGCGGAGCCCGCGGCGATGGCGACCGGGCAGACCCGGCGGCTGTTCCGCCGCGACCTCCAGAGCTCGCTGCTGCGCCTGCCACTCATCGTTGCCGGCGTGCTGCTCGGCGGGCTGGCCGGACTGCTGCAGGCGCGGGTCGCCGCCGGCGCGCTGGCGACCTGGCTCAATGCCCGGCTGCTGCGGGATGTCACCGGGCTGTCGATCCAGCGGCAGCTCCTCTGCAGCCTGCGGTCGATCATCGCCGTGGCCGCGATGGCGGCCGTGCTGGCGGTCACGCGGGGCTTCATGCCGCCCGCCATCGCAGCGGCCGAGCTGCTCGGGCAGCTCGCACTGCTCGTCGCCGTCGGCGCAGCCGCCTACGGCCTCGCGCACGGGCTCGCGTGGCGAGTCGCCGGCTGCCCGGACGGGCCGGAACGGGAGGCGCTGGCCGTGCTGTCACGCATCCAGCGGCGGAGGGGCACTCAGTGAGCCCCGGGCATTCGGCGCCCGCCACGATGGATGCGCACCATGCAAGGCTGCTCGACGTCCAGGGCGATTCCCTGCGTGCCGCGCTCGCGCCGCAGCTGCCCGCGCAGGCGCCGTATGCGCTCGTGGATTTCCCGTTCCATTCGAACGTCGGCGACAGCGCGATCTGGCTCGGCGCCCGGCGGCTGCTGCGGACACTGGCCGGTCGCCACCCGGACTACGTCGCGTCCGTCCACGACTTCGACCCGGCGGCGCTGCGACGCAGCTGCCCCGATGGCCCGGTGTTCCTGCTGGGCGGCGGCAACTTCGGCGACCTCTGGCCGGCCCATCAGGACTTCCGCGAGCGCCTGCTCGCATCCCTCGGCGACCGCCGGGTCGTGCAGCTGCCGCAGTCGATCCATTTCGACGACGCACGCCGCGCCGCGCGTTGCGCGCGCGCGGTCGCCGCCCACGGGCGCTTCACGCTGTTCGTCCGGGACGAGGCCAGCCTCGGCTGGGCCCGCGCCCACCTCGATTGCCCCGCATCGCTGGTGCCCGACTGCGCGGTGGCGCTGGGGGTGCAGGAGCCTCCTGGCGCCACCCAGCGTGGCGTGGTGCTGCTGCTGCGCGATGACATCGAGCGCGCCGGGATGGACCCGTCGCCGTTGCTGGCCTTGCCGGATTCCGCGCGCGCGGACTGGATCGAGGCAGGCCGTGCGAAGAAGCGTGCGTGGCGCGCGGTCGCGCTCGTGGCGGGACTGCTGTCGCAGCGCGCGCGCCTGGCCACCTTCGACGCCCACGCCCGCCACCACCTGCGCCGCGGCCTCGCCCTGCTCGGCAGCCGGGACGCGGTCGTGACCGACCGCCTGCACGGGCACCTGCTGGCCTTCCTGCTCGGCAAGCCCCAGGTGGTGCTCGACAACGGCAACGGCAAGGTCCACGGGTACGCGCGGATCTGGACCGCCGGATCCTCGCGCGTGCGGCTGGCGGAATCCGCGGCGGCGGCTGCGGCGGCGGTCCGCAGCCTCGACGATGGACCGCGAGCTCAGCCTCCGTCGGCGACGGAGGCCACGGGCTCCAGCCTGAGCACGCGCCCCGAGTCCACCAGCAGGTAGACCGCGCCGTCCGGCCCCTGGCGCACGTCGCGCACGCGCTCGCCGATGTCGATCCGCTCTTCCGCGCGGACCTTGCCGTCGGGGCCCAGCTCGAGCCGCGCGACCTGCTGCGCGGCGAGCGCACCGACGAGCACGCTGCCACGCCAGCCGGGGATGGTGTCGGCCGTGTAGAACGCGAGGCCCGAGGGCCCGATCGACGGCACCCAGTAGTGCAGCGGCTGCTCCATGCCGGGCTTCGCGGTGCCCTCGCCGATCGCCGGGCCCGAATACTCCCGCCCGTAGGTGATCACCGGCCAGCCGTAGTTGCGGCCGGCGCGGGCCACGTTCAGCTCGTCGCCGCCGCGCGGGCCGTGCTCATGCGTCCACAGTTCCCCGGTGGCCGGATGCAGCGCCGCCCCCTGCACGTTGCGGTGGCCCCAGGACCAGATCTCGGGCCGTGCACCCGCCTGGTCCGCGAGCGGATTGCCCGCGGGGATGCTGCCGTCCGGGTTGATCCGCAGCACCTTGCCGATGTGGGTGGAGACATCCTGGGCCAGCGCGCGCTGGCTGCCGCGATCGCCCAATGTGACGTAGAGCCGCCCCTCGCGGTCGAACACCAGCCGCGAGCCGAAGTGCTGCCGCGCGTCGACCGCGGGTTCCTGGCGGAAGATCACGCGCAAGGCCTCGATCCGGTTGCCGGTGAGGCGCCCGCGCGCGACCGCCGTGCGGGCCTTGCCGTCGACGGGCTCGGAGAAACTCAGGTACACGAGCCCATTGGTGGCGAACGCGGGATCGAGCGCCACGTCGAGGAGCCCGCCCTGGCCGTTCGCGAACACCGCCGGCACGCCCTCGATCGGCGCGGAGATGCACCCCGCGGCGTCGATGCGCCGGAGCCGGCCCGGCCGCTCGGTGACGAGCATGCCGCCACCGGGCAGGAAGGCCATGCCCCACGGGATCTCGAGACCACTTGCGACCGTCGTCACGCGCAGCGTGGTGCGCTGCGTGGCGATGCTGCGGTCGGCTGCCGCGGCCGTGGCCGAGGCTGCAGCCGACAGTCCGACCAGCGCGGCCAGGGCCGCCATCCCTGCGAAAGATGCCATCCGTGTCTCCTGGGAATTCACTCGAGCGCGGGGAACACCGCGACGTGATATTGACCCGTGCCCGCTCGTATCGGTTTCACGACCTGCTGGTACTCGTCCGAGTGCCAGAACGCGTGCAGCGCCTCCAGCGACGGCCAGGACGACACGACCAGCCGCTGCGACGCCGGCCATTCGCCCTCCAGCAGCTCCAGCGGCCCCCCGCGCATGACGTAGGTTCCACCGTGCCGCTCCACCAGTTCGATGACGCGACGGGTGTAGTCCATCACCGGCGGCGTGAAGGCCGGGATGTCGGCGATGACGACCATGTAGTGGCGCACATCGCCGAGTGTCGCAGGAGTGGAGCCTGCCGTGAAGGCAGGCTCCCGCACTCAGGCTCCTGGACCGATGGGCCCCGGATACGGGACCTCCTCGAGGCGCCCGGTGTCGACGTCGTAGATGAAGCCCCGCACGCTGACGGCGTCCTCGCCCTCCGTGGGCAGCCAGGGATGGTTCAGGATCGTCGAGATGCCACGCCGGACGTTCCACTGCAGCCGCTCGCGATTGCGGGCGTCGGGCGGCGAGTCGAGTGCCTCGAGTTCACCGCGGAAGGCGTGGAAGGCCGTCGGACTGGCCGAGGACACGTGGGTACTGACGAACTTCCGGCCAGTGGCCTGGCCCAGCAGGCGCTCCGCGGCCGGATCGCCCTCGAGACCCAGCTTGAGCAGGTCGTCGGTGAACGCGAGCATGCCGCAGCGGGTGTGGTGGACGAGAACGATCTCGTTCGTGTTCAGCAGGTGATGGGAGATGATCAGGCTGCGGATCGCGTCCTCGGTGACCACGCCGCCGGCGTTGCGGATGATGTGGGCTTCACCCGTCTGCAGGCCCAGCAGGTCCTCGATGTCCAGCCGCGCGTCCATGCAACCGACGACGGCAACCCGCCGCGAGGGCTGGATCGGCTGCGGGCCCGGATGCGCCGGCTTGTGCGGCGCCTCGCCTGCCGCATAGCGCGCGTTGTTGTCCAGGAACTGGTCCGTGTTCGAACGTGCCATCGGTGTCCTCCCAATGAACTGTGGCAGGGCCGATCAGGTTGCCCGGCGCACGCCCCGGGGTAAACGACCGACTCGGACTATGCTCAGTACCCGCGGTTATCTGCGATCGCGTCGAGCATCGCCCGCAGCTGCCGCGCGGGCACCTGGCCAGGCGCCGAGGGCATGCGACCGGCGGCGAAGGTCAGCGATGAACCGAAGCTGGCGCCAAACACCCGCGTGACGAGCCCCAGCGGCCCCATCGCCATGGTCACCACGGGGATCGGCAGCTCGCGCGCGACGGCCTCGGTGGCCTCGAGCAGCGCGAGCACGTCGCGGGCGCTTGCAGGCATCACGGCGAGCTTGGCGACGTCGGCGCCGAGTGCCGCGGCGCGCTGCAACCGGGAGCGCAGCACGTCCGAGGGCGGCGTGCCCGCGAAATCATGCGACGAAACGATCAGTCGGGTCCCGCTGGCCGTGCAGGCATTGCGGACCAGCGCGACCGCCTCGGCGCCGGCCGACAACTCGACGTCGATGAAGTCCGCCAGGCCGCTGCCGGCGAGCGCGCGCTGGAGTGCCAGCGCGGCCTCGGCGGCCAGACCGGTGTCCCGCCCCCCTTCGCCAGGGGAACGCAACGTCACGAGCAGCGGCACGCCGCCCAGCGCCGCGCGGAGGCGGCCCGCGGCGTCGAGCACGGCGCGGACGTCGCCCGGGTCGCCGAAGGCGTCGACGCGCCATTCGACGAGGTCGGCACCGGCGACGACGGCCTCGCGGGCCTCGTCCTCGAGCTCGGCAGCCGCGGCCGCCAGCAGCGGCACGCAGACCGCAGGCAGGCGCCCGCCGGCCACGGGCCCGGCGCGGGAGACAAGCGCGCGGGCGAGCGGCGGCGCGACGGGGGTGGCGAGGCTCATGCGCGCAGTCTAGCGAACGCGGGGGATCAGACCGAGCGCGTCATAGACGCCCCGGCGCAGCGTCAGGGTGGGGTCGTCGCCGCCCGGGCCGAGGTGCTGCGTCATGACCACGGCCGCGATGCCGTGGCCTGGATGACAGAAATATCCCGTGCCCGCCAGACCGCCCCAGAACACCTCGCCCTCGAGGCCGACGGGGTCGCTCGCGCGCGTGCGCTCGCGGATGCCGATGCCCAGGCCCCAGCTGCCCGGATCGTCGCCCAGCCCCCCGGGCACCGCGTCGTGCCAGAACAGGGGCCCCTGCGCGGGCGTGATCTGCGGGGTCATCATCTGCCGGGCGAGTTCGGTGCCGAGGATGCGCACGTCGCCACGCTGGCCGTTTCCGGCCAGCAGCTCGCAGAACTTCAGGTAGTCGAGGGCCGTCGACAGCAGGCCGCCACCGCCCGAATGCATCAGGCCCGGCTCGAGCCAGGAACCCAGCTGGATCGCATTGTCGGTCACGTCGGGCAATACACCGTCGCGCGGCGGCCCGTAGACCCGTGACAGGCGGTCAGGCGTCGTGACGAACCCCGACTGGGTCATGCCGAGTGGGCCCAGCAGGTGACGCGAGAAGTGCGCGTCCAGCCGCTCGCCCGTCACCACCTCGATCAGCCGCCCCAGCACGTCGCCCGACCAGCCGTAGCGCCAGCGCTCGCCGGGCTGGTCCAGCAGCGGCAGGCTGGCCAGGCGCCGGATGCCCTGCGCGGTGGAGATCCGGGGCCCCAGGATGTCGTCGCTGCGGACGCCGAGCTCCCCGGGATAGTGCTGCGCGTAGCCGAAGCCGGTCGTGTAGGTGAAGAGGTCACGCACGAGGATCGGCCGTCGTGGCGGCTCGGTCCCGCGGCTGCCGTCAGGCCGAGTGACGAGCACGCCCGCGTCGCGGAACTCAGGAAGGTAGCGGGCCAGCGGCGCGTCGAGTTCGAGCCGGCCCTGCTCCACGAGACGCAGCCCGAGCAGCGCGGTCATGGCACGGGTCATCGAGTAGATGCGAAATTGCGTGGTGTCGGACAGCCGCGCCCCGGCGCCGACGTCACGCCAGCCCACGGCCCCCGTGGAAATCACCCGACCGCGGTAACTCACCGCCCACTGGATGCCGGCGCGCTCGCCCGATTCGACGTAGCGTGCAAGCTCCGCCTCCAGCCGGCTGATCGCGGCGGGATCCGGCGAGCCCGACGCCACAGGCGCTGCACCGGCGCGCAGTCCCGGCGTGGCAACGACCAGGGCCAGGATCAGCAAGGGCAGCGATCGGCGATTCATGGCAAGACTCATCCTTCGCGAAACTCGAACATTTCCTCGTTGGGCCCGCGCACCAGCATCACCCGGCGCTCGCGACCCGCCCAGTCCACGCGCACCGGAGGCTGGAACACGCTGAACCCGCCGGCCGTCACGCGGCGGTGCAGCGCGTCGAGGTCGTCGGTGGCGTGGGACATCAACGAGAACCCGAGCCGCCCCGGGCGCATCCTGCCCGCCAGCCTCACGCCACCCGCGCCCTCGAAATGCAGCACCAGGATCTTGCCGCTCGGCTCACCCGGTGAGGCATAGACCAGCCAGTGGATGCGCGTGCCCCGCGGCACCCCCGTCAGCTCGCAGGCCAGGTCGAGGAATTCCGGCGAGGTCTCGGTGTCGACCAGGGCCGAAAGCCCCATGACGCCGCCGTAGAACCGGCGGGTGGCCTCGACGTCGCCGCCCACGACCGACACCGTCGCCACTTCGCTGAAGCCCTCGGGCGAGAGCACGCCGCGCAGCTGCGCCGCGGTGTGCCGGTGACCAACCATCAGCAGCAGCGGCACGCCGTCGGGGCCCCAGAACACGAACTCCTCGCTGATCGCGTCACCCACCTCGTGGCGGATCGGTGCGGAGCGGACCGCGTAGCCCGCGGAGACGATGCGCTGGTACAGCGGCAGGATCGGGTCCGCGACGTAGAAGTCGATCGCCTTGGGACCCACGTCGGCGGGACCGTCATGCCGCCCCGGCCCGGAATGCACCCGAACGCGGGTCGTCGCCGGCGGCTGGTATCGGGCCAGCCGCAGCCGACCGACGGGATGCCCCTCGCAGGAAAGCTCGGCGAGCTCCACCCGGGTGCCGGGTGCCAGGTGCCAGGCCGCGGCGAGCGCATCGGTCTCGAAGCGCTCCTCGAGCCTCAGTCCCATCAGCCCCTGGAACAGGCCCAGCGCCCGCTCGATGTCGCTGACACCTACCGTGACCGACTCGATCGCCGTCACCATGGCAGAGGCTCCCCCGTCCACAGCCAAAAGCGCCCCGAGCGCTCGAGGTCGAGCTGGTCGATGACCCGCCGCACGCCCGCGATGCTCGGTGGAGCCTCGAGCGGTGCCATGGCTCCGCCCATACGCGTCCGGATCCAGCCCGGGCAGAAGGCCGCGGTGACGATCCCGCGCGGCGCGAGGTCGCGCGCCAGGGTGCGGATCACCATGTTGAGCGCCGCCTTGCTGCTGCGGTACGCATGGATGCCGCCCTTGCTGCGCTCGATCGAGCCCTCCACCGACGACACCGCAACGATGCGCCGCAACGTGCTGGCAGCCACGTGCTCGACGAAGGCCTCGGCCATCTTCAGCGGCGCCATCGTGTTGACGCGGATGACCTCGGCCCAGATGTCGTAGTCGATGGAGCCGAAGCTCTGGCGAGGGTCGCGGCCATCGACCGGACGCGGCCCGAACACGCCGGCGTTGTTCAGCAGCACGTCGATCGCGCGCCCGGCGAGCTCGCGCGCCACCGCGTCGATCGCGCCGAAATCGGCCACGTCGAGCGCGCGCACCTCGAGTGCCGGATGGGTCGCGGCGAGTCCCTGCAACTCGGCCGCCGCGGCGGGCGCGCGGCAGGCAGCGATCACCTGCCAGCCCGCCGCCGCGTACTGCCGCGCGAACTCGAGTCCGAGACCCCGGTTCGCGCCGGTGACGAGTACCGTCGGCATGGATGGCTCAGCCGAGCCCGAGCACCCCGGGGTTCATCAGGCCGCGCGGATCGAGCTGGGCCTTGACCGCGGCCAGCAGCGCGTCGGCCTGGGGATCCAGGCGGGCCCGGTAGGTATACGCACGGCCCAGCTGGAAATGCGCGGCCCCGTGCTCGGCGTAGAGCGCCACGAGGTCGCGCTTGAACTGGTCGACCCAGGCGCGCGCCTCGGGGTTCGCCGGGTACGCGGGCAGCTTCATGAGCACCTCGTGCTCGAGCACGCGCTCGTGGTAGGCCGTGCGCGCGTCGGGCCAGTAGATCGCGATCTCGTACAGGAACCCTGCCTGGCCCACCGGGCTGAACATGCCACCGGTCCACACGCCCAGCCGCTCCATGTCGGCGCTGCGCGCCTCGTAGAACGCCATCAGCGCCTCGTGGAATCCGACCACGTCCGCGTGGCGCAGCACGCCGTGCAGCGGCACCCAGCGCTCGCCCTTGGGGCCGAGCACGTTGTTCAGCGGCGCGAACGGCAGCGTGCGCACGAAACCGGGAACGCTGTTCGGGATCTCCTTGCCGAAGCGCTCCATGACCGCGCGCAGGCGCCTGGTCTTTGCCGCGACCTCGGCGGCATCGACCCCCTCGACGATGAAGTGGTGCATCCACTCGCCCGCGCGCATCGCGCGCTGGCCCGCCAGCGCCATGCCCGCGAGCTGCTTGAGCCCGGACAGCTTGCCCGGCGCGGCCTTGAGCACCTGGCTGGCCAGCGCCGTCTTGGTGCCGATGCCCTCCTGGCGCGCGATCTGGCCCTGCGAGAGTGCGAGATCGATGCCAAAGTTCTCGTCGTCGAGGTGCTCGAGCTGCGCCTCGCGCACGGCGGCGTGATAGGCCGCGAAGTCATCGAACGCAAACGAGACGGCCTCGAACGCCTCGTGCTTGCGCAGCAGCGGCATCCGGATCGCCGCCTTGATGCCCAGCGCCCCGCAGTCACCGGTGAACAGACCCGTGAGGTCCGGGCCGTAGTTGCGGCAGGCGGCGGTGGGCGCGGTGTTGAGCAGTTCACCCGACGCGAGCACGATGTCCATCGACAGCACCGAGGGCGCGGAGATGCCGTAGGCGCCACTGCCGTGGCTCAGGCTGTTCTGGCTGACGCTGCCGCCGATCGTGGCGGCCAGGCCCGAGAACGGCCCCCAGAACGGGGTGCGCAGGCCGCGCTCGGCCAGCGCCGTGCGCAGCGCCGCCCAGGTCGCGCCGGGACCCACGGTCACCACGGCGTTCGCCTCGTCGATCTCGATCGCATCGAGCGCAGAGGTGTCGATCAGCACGTGTCCACCCCCGGAGTGCACGTAGCCGTCGGTGTAGGACGCCCCGCCACCGCGGGGCACCATCGCCACGCCCGCAGCCGCGCAGGCGCGCACCGCGGCCTGCAGCGCGGCCACGCTGGAGGGACGCACGACCGCCACCGGCGCGCCGCCACCCCGGTACACGTCGTGGCGGAAGAACTCCAGCGAAGCGGGATCGTCGAGCACGCCCGCGTGACCCACGGCGGACACCAGGGCGGAGCGCAGGGGCGCCGGGGCAGACAGGGCAGCGTTCACGGTTCGGGTCCTCCGTCGGGGTCGTGGTTGGCCCGATGATGACGGGCCCGAGGAACGATTTCGAGACGCGGCCAGCGCCGACGCCGGCCTGTGGATCGTCGGGGCGACCCTCAGAGCCCCCGGCGGGCCGCGAACTCCAGCAACTCCCCGGCCCAGCGCAACGGTTCACGCATCATCGAGAACGAGCCGCCCGGCGAGAATACGCGGTATTCGAAGTCCGGCCGCAGCTGCACGGCACGCTGGTCGTTGGCATGCAGCGAATCGGCGGCGTCGCTCAGCACCAGGGTCGGGGCCCGGATCGCCAGCAGATCGGGCGCGAGGTCGTGGCCAAAGACGGCCCGGTAGACGGGTGTGCTGGGGCCGGCGAGGATCGACCCCAGCGTGGCCCAGGTAATGCTCGAGAGCGACTGCTCGTCGATGCCGGCAAAGCGGCCGATCCCCGCGAACGTCGTGGTGAAGTGGCTCCCGTCGGGCTGCAGCGCCAGCGGCGGCGGCGAGCGCGACAGCCGCTGCGCGCGCTCCTCCGCATCGTAGAGCGGCACGCCGTGCAGCACGGCACCCGCGACGAGACCCGGGTGCCGCGCGGCAAAGGCCGCCGCGATCGCCGCCCCGGTGTGGTGCCCGGCGACGATCACCGGGCCGAGCTGCAGGTGCTCGCAGAGCTGGCCCAGGTTGTCGGCCAGGTCGGCGACCGTGACGCCATCAGGTGCCGGGTCGCTGGAGCCGTAGCCCGGGTTGTCCGACGCGACGGCGCGACGGCCGGCGCGCGCCAGTGCCGGCTGGATGTCGACGTACTGCGCGAGACCGATCGGTGTCTGGTGCACGAGCAGGAAGGCCGCGCCCGGGCCTTCGCCCAGCACGCGGTAGTGAACCTGGCCAAAGCGTCCGGGCGCGTAACCCTTGCCGCCGGCCAGCGCCTTGCCGCCCAGCCATTCGGATCCCACGCCTGCCATCGCCGGCCCCGCCAGTGCCATCGCCACCCCGCCCACGAAACCCCTGCGATCCATTGGTTCAGAACGGTATCAGCTTCTCGCCGAGCAGCTTGCCGAAGGCCATCGCGGGCATGGCCATCATGCCGCCGACGAACGCGAAGCCCTGGGTCTGGCCGGAGCCGAGGATCTCGCCCGCGGCATAGAGGCCGGGAACCGGGCTGCCATCGGGCCGCACGACCTGGAGGCCATCGTCGACCGCCAGCCCCACCGTCGAGGTCACCGACGCGCCCTGCTGCCGGATCGCGTAGAAGGGCCCGGTGGCGATCGGCGCCGGCATGTGCTGGCGCCCGAAGGCGTCGCGGCCCGCGGCACGACCCGCGTTGTACTCGTTGACGGTCGCCACGACGCGCGCCGGGTCGAGGCCGATCCGCTGCGCGAGCTCCTCGAGGCTGTCGGCGCGGCTGAGCGGGAACTTCACGTTGAACGCCTCGGCCATCTGCTCGCGGGTCCAGCCATAGATCATCGGGTCGGCCTGGTCGAAGATCGCCTGGTCGAAGATCACCCAGTAGCGCAGGTGCGGCTGCTCGAGCAGCACGTGCTCGCGCACGTCGACACTGGGCTCGTCCTCGCGGATGAAGCGCCGGCCCTCGCAGTTCACGTAGATCTCCCAGGGCATGCGCTCGTTCGGGTAGGTGTTGACCCGCCCGATGATCGGGCTCGGGAAGTTGTCGTCTTCGAGCAGCCAGCCAAAATTGCTGAGGTACTTCTCGCGGCCGCGCAGGTAGCCGCCCGCCGCCACGCCCAGCTCATGCCCGGTGCCGACGTCGTAGCGGTAGGCCGCGCGCGCGTAGAGGGGCCGGCCCACCATCTTCTCGAACATCTCCGCGTTGCCCGCGTAGCCGCCGCTGGCGAGCAGCACGTTGCGCGCGCGCACGCGCCGGCGGATCCCGCCGGCCTCCTCGGTCTCGATGCCCTCGACCGCGCCGGACCCGCCCTGCACCAGCCCGACGACGCGGGTGTCGAGCTGCAGCGTGACGGTGCCACGGTCCACCTGCTCGTTCACGCACTTGACGAGCACCTTCGCGATCGAGCGCCCCCAGTCCTTGCCCCAGTAGTAGCGCGGCACGCTGTAGGGCTCGTGGGCGCTGGCGATGGCCGGGCAATGCGGCAGCACCTCGAAGCCGTTGTCCATCAGCCAGTCGAACGCCGGGGCCGCGTTGAAGATCGCGAGGCGCGCAAGGCTCTCGTCGATCGTGCCCTTGCTGATCGCAATGGCCTCCTGCAGGTGCAGCTCGGGCGAGTCCTCGATGCCCTTTTCCTTCTGCAGCTTGGTGCCCGCGGCGCTGATCTGCCCGTGCGCGACCAGCAGCGAACCGCCGAGCTCGGGCGCCGCGTCAACCAGCAGCACGCGGCCGCCGCGCTGGCCGGCAAACGCGGCCGCCGTCAGGCCGGCCGTGCCGCCGCCCATGACCACCAGGTCCCATTCGCGCTCGTGCCAGGCGAGACCCGATCCGTTAACCGCCGCATTCCCGCTCATGTTTCGTCCTCCGTCATCCGTCATCCTGTTCATCGTTCGAGGGCCGGTGGCGTGCCCGACGCCAGCTCCTGCAGCAGGGTCGGCGGTGCCGTGCCCTGCTCGACCTGCCGGCGCACCGCACGCCGCGCCGCCGCGTAGAGCAGGCTCGCGACCAGCAGCGAGGGCACGACGACCGCGGCGATCGACCAGCCTACCAGCCTGAGGTCGCCGAACACGTGCTCGGTCAGCAGCGACACCAGCAGCGGACCGCCGACCGCACCGACCAGCGTATTCACGAGGCCGGTGAGTGCGACGGCGAACCCGCGCATGTCGGCGGGCACCATCGACTGCAGCAGCGCCAGCATCGTCGTGCCGGTGGCGGCCACCGCCGCCGGGGTCGAGGCCACCAGCAGCATGGCGAGATTCGCGTTCGGCGCGAGCACGGCCAGCGCCGAGGGAATCACGAACAGCGGCGCAAACACCGGGATCGACAGCCGTGCCAGGTTGTCGCCCCGGCGCATGGCACGATCGACCAGCAGGCCGCCCGCCAGGGGTCCCGCCACCGAGAACACCAGCGTCAGCGGCCCGAGCAGCGCGCCGAGTTCGGCACGGCTCGCGCCGAACGCGCGCATCAGCATGGTCGGCTGCCAGGCCGCCGCGCCATAGGCTGCGAGGAACAGTATCGCGAACCCCAGGTAGAGGGGGATGAAGATCGCGCGGTGGGCCTTCAGGAAGGCCAGGCTGGACGCCGCCTGCTGGAGCAGCCCCCCGGACCGACGCGGCGCCCGGCGCGCGGGCTCCCGCGTCGTCAGCAGGCCCGCCACGACCACGAACCCGAGCAGCCCGCAGATCACGAACACGGTCCGCCAGGCCGCCAGGCCGTCGAGCAGCGGCACGCCGGCAAAGCTCCCCGCGGCCGCGGCGTCGGCGATCCAGCTCGTCAAGGAAATACCGAAGCCGTTTGCCGCGGCCTGGCCCATCAGGAAGATCGCGACCGGCCGGCCGCGCTCTTCCGGCGGGAACAGGTCGGCGATGATGGAGATCGCCGCGGGCGACAACGCCGCCTCGCCGAGGCCGACCAGCAGCCTTGCGGCGAACAGCTCGCCGAACGAGTGGGCGTAGCCCGAAGCCACGGTCGCGAGGCTCCAGACCGTGATGCCGGCGATCACCACCCAGCGCCGCGCGTAGCGGTCGGCCGTGAGACCCAGCGGCAGGCCGACCGTCGCGTAGAACAGCCCGAAGGCCAGGCCTTGCAGCAGGCCGATCTGCACGTCGGTGAGGCCCAGATCGGCGCGTACCGGATCGACCACCACGTTGAGGATGATCCGGTCGATCATCGACATCACGCCCGCCAGCGCGAGCAGCGCCACGAGCCACCACGCCCTGCGCCGGTCCGGGTATGCCGCCTCCCCGCCCAAGCGCGGCGGCCGCAGCTAGGGCAGCAGGCCGAGCGGGCCCGCGCGGTCGCGGATGTAGCCGCCCAGCCAGTCCATGTTGCGGAACCTCAGCGTGCCGCGCCCCACACTCGAGGAAATATGCGCCATGCCCGAGACGAGCCGGAAGGTCTTGGCCAGCAGGAACAGCTCGCGGTGCCTCAGCTCGTCGGCCGTGAACGGCCGGACCGAGGCATAGCCCCGCTCGAAGGCGTCGCCGATGCGCGGATCGAAGCCGTAGAACAGGTTGCCCCAGACGAAGTTCTGCACGTCCTGCATGAGGTAGTCGGTGCCGACGCCGTCGAAGTCGAGGAAGGTGATGCGGCCGTCCTCGGCGACGTGCACGTTGCTCGGGTGGAAGTCGCGGTGGCAGACGCCCAGCGGGACATTCTCGCCCTGCAGGGCGAGCAGCGCCTTCGCCAGCCTCTCGGCCACCACCGGGTAGACCCGCAGGTCGTCCGGCCGGTCGTAGCAGAACTCCAGCAGCGCCGGCACGTTGATCTGGTACTCGACGACCTGCTGCGTGGCGAGCGGTCGGCCCGCGTTCCACTCGAGGCCGAGCTCGTGCATCTGCGCGAACAGGGCACCGATCCGCTCGGCCGTCGGTTCGCTCAGGCAGTCGCCGAACTTGCGGCCCGGCGCCCAGTCGTAGAGCGCCGCCGCGCGAACACCCTCGGGCGACGGGATCTTGAAGTAGAGGCTGCCCTCGCGGTCGCGGATGCCGGCCGAGGCCGGGAATCCGCGCGAGCGCAGGAAGTCGAGGAAATCGAGCTCGTAGGCCACGTCGTCGACGTCGCGCCAGGTCACGCGCCAGATGCGCAGCGCGTAGCGCGCGTCGCGGCCCTGGATCAGGTAGACGTCGTTGATGCCACGATAGAGCAGGAACGCCTTGATGGGCCCCGCGATCGCGTAGCGCCGCGCCACTTCGGCGCCGACGAAATCCGGATGGATGACAGAGTGGGAAACCGGCGCGGTGGCCGGCGTTGGATCAGTCATGATGCCTCGGGAAAGCTGGGCGGGCGCCCCGCGCGGGGCGCCCGCCGGCCGGGTCAGAACTTGTAGTTCAGGCGCAGCCCGACCTCGCGCTTCTCGGGCGCGAGCGCGGCGATGCCCATCGAGACGCCGGTGTTGCCGAGCGGGTGGATGACCGCGGTGGACAGCTGCGGGTTGCCGACCGTGGTGCGGTAGGCGAAGTCCCAGGTGTTGTCATCCAGCAGGTTCGTGACGAACAGCTCGACCCCAAGGTTGTCCTTCTCGAACCCGATGCGGGCGTTGACGCGGTAGTAGTCGTCCGCCTGCACGATGTTGGCCGTGCTCTCCCAGGCCTTGCCCGTGTAGTTCACCTCGCCGCGCACCGACCAGTTCCAGCCGGAGTCGCCGACGTTGCCCCGGTAGGTGGTGTTGAGGTTGCCCGTCCAGGCCGGCTGCCGCTGCAGCTTGTTGCCCTTCCACTGCACGGCGCCGAAGTTCGGGTTGCCGGGGATCGCACCCGGGCTCTGACCGCCCGCCAGCTCGCGCAGCAGACCCGCCTCGAACCAGTCCGTGAACTCGCCGTGCTGGTAGGCCAGGCCGCCGGCGATCTCCCAGCGGTCGCTGAGCAGCGCGCCGCCCTCGAGCTCGACGCCGTAGAACTCCGCGGAACCGGAGATCGCCACGCCCGGGAGCGTCAGCGGCGCCGGGTTCGTCGGCGACGTGCTCGGCAGCACCAGCGGGGTGCTGCCCTTGATGTTCGCCCATTCCATGTAGTAAAGCGCGACGGAGTACCGCAGGCGGCCGTCCATCAGGGTCTGCTTGCTGCCGATCTCGTAGTTGTCGAGCTCGTCGGAATCCAGCACCTCCTGGATGTTCGGCACCTGCTGGCGGATCAGCTCCTGCTGGTAGGGGGTGCGCTGGGTGTAGCCGGCGTTGGCGGTGCCGGGCAGCACGCCCTTGGAGTAGCTCGCGTAGAGGTTCCAGTCCTCGGTCGGCTGCCACTGTACGATCACGCGGGGCAGCGTGTCCTTGAAGCTCAGCTCGGTCGGGACCACCGGGAAGGTCGGCAGGAACTGCCGGCCCGTGGTGGACGAGTCCTCCTGGTAACGCACCTCGCCGGTGATCGTCAGGTTGTCGAGGATGTCGAACTCGAGCTCGCCATAGACCGCCGACACCTCGGCGACCTCGTTGGTGCCGTAGGGGTTGCGGCTCAGCTGCTGCGACAGCAGCACCGAGTTGCGCAGCGGCTGGGTGGGCAGCGTGCGCGCCTCGTAGGCCGCCGAGCCGCCGTTGCCGAAGTTGGACACGAACTCACCCTTGTAGCGGGTCGCGCCGACGAGCCAGCGCAGCCGCTGCTCCTGCCCCGACTGGACGCGCAGCTCGTAGTTGCGCGTGGTCGAGATCTGCGGAACGAACTGGTACTGGATCTCGAGGAACGAGCGGTCGGCGTCGAGGATCAGCCCCTGCTTGGTGTCGTCGTAGCCGATGTTGAGCCCGACCGAGATGCCGTTCTCGAACTCGTGGTTGGCCTGCAGGTTGGCCATGAAGATGTCGCGGCGCAGGCCCACGCCGTTGGGCCGCGGGACCTTGTCCCAGAGCTCGATGCCGATGGAGTTGTTCAGGAACGCGTCCGTCAGCGCCGTCGGCCGGCCGAGCGAGGCCAGCAGCGGGCTGGCGAGGGTCGTGTTGGTCGACACGATGCTCTCGCCGAGCTGGTCGATGCCCGGGATGCTGTCGCAGAAGTAGTTGAGCGAGACGTTGAAGCCCTGCTGCGTGCCCGCCAGGTTCACGCCCTTGTTGATGAAGCGGCGGCCGCAGGAGTCGCCGATCGCCAGCGGCATCAGGTTGATGAGCTGGCCCGGGCCGTCGTCGTCCTGCTGGTAGCTCGCGCGCACGCGGACCCAGGACCGCTCGCTCGGCCTCGCGTAGAGCGTGCCGGAGATCGACTGCGTCTGCTCGTCGCCGAGGCGCCCGCCGTCGCGCGCCACGTAGTGGCCTTCCTTGTCGCGATAGTTGACCGTGACGCGCCCCGACAGCCAGTCGCCCGCGATCGGGCCCTCGAGACTGGCACGGACCGAGTTGTTCGAGCGGTCGCTCGTCTGCAGGTCGACCTTGCCCGCGAACGTATCGCCCGGGTTGCGGGTGATGAAGTTGATCGCGCCCGCGAAGGTGTTGCGGCCGAAGTAGGTGTTCTGCGGCCCGCGCAGCACCTCGATGCGCTCCACGTCGCTGGTGTTGACGGCGTTGACGCCGCCGAGCACGTAGTTGCCGTCGACGAACACCGCGCCCGACTGCGAGCGCGGCAGCGGGATGGCCGGCTGCAGGCCGCGGAACGTGAGGTTCGGCATGAAGCGGCCCGTGCCGTTGCCGCCCGTGGACTGGTAGCCGACGTTGGGCGAGAGCTTCACCACGTCGCGGATGTCGTAGATGTTCGCCTTCTCGATGGCCTCGGCGGAGAACGCCGTGATCGAGATCGGCACGTCCTGCACGGACTCGGCACGCTTGCGCGCCGTGACGGTGACCTCCTCGAGCCGGAGTTCGTCGGCGGCGTCCTGCGCGAGGACGGGCCCGGAGGGCAGCATGGCGGCCGCGGCAATCGCCACGGCGACGGCGCGGGAGATCAGGTGATTGGACTGCATTGAACGGTTTCCTCGGTGGTCGCGTCGTGTGTGGACCGACGGCCCTGCGCGGCGTCTAGCCCCCCTGCGCACTGCATGGCAGCGCGCCCCTCTTGCATGTTTAGACGGTAATGCGTCTCCTTGGCAACACGACGGGGCCGCCGATCCGCGCGCGTTTCACACTGCGAGATGAGCAGCCGGGGTCTTCGCACCACACTGGTGCTTTGGAAGCTGGAGGAGCCGATGGAAATTCGATGTTTCGCTGCAACACTGCTGCTCGCCGCAGCCGCGCTGGCGGGCGTGGAGGCACGCGCCGGCAATGGCGCTCCGGCACCCGCCGACGGGTATCTCACCGTCGAACAGCTGCGCGCGAAGTGGGGCGACCCGGCAGGCCGCATCGCACTGATCGGCGGCGTCGAGGTGTACTACAAGGACGAGGGCCAGGGTCCTGCGATCCTGATGGTCCACGGCTCGCAGAGCACACTGAAGACCTGGGACCATGTCGCGGTGCCGCTGGTCGCGCGCGGCTACCGCGTGATCCGCTACGACGTGCCGCCACAGGGGCTGTCGGGCCCCGTCTCCGAGGAAGCCGCCCGCCAGCTCAGGCCGGTCGACATCGCCGAAGGCCTGCTCGCGCAGCTTGGCGTGTCGAAGATCACCTTCGTCGGCGTCTCGAGCGGCGGCACGCTGGGGATCTTCCTGGCCGCGAAGCGTCCCGACCTGGTCGAGCGTCTCGTGCTCTCCAACAACCCGGCCGACACCGTCTCGACGGCCCACCAGGTCTATCCACCGGCCTTCGCCGAGGCGCAGCGGGCCGCGAAGGCGGCGGGCGGCTTCCGCTCGCAGGCCTACTGGGACGCCTTCCTCGATTACTACGCGGGCGTGCCCGCGCGCTTCGACCGCGGCATTCGTGAGCAGTACTACGACGTCAACCGGCGCGTGGCCGAACCCAACTACTACGCCCTCGCGGCCGTGGTGGCGGACCAGCCGAAGGCCAAGGCGGCGATGGCGGCCGTGCGCGCGCCGGTCCTGCTGCTCTGGGGCGCGAAGGATGCGCTGTTGCTGCCGCCGGCCGCCGATGCGCTCGCCAGCTACCTCACGCAGGCTCCGGTCTCGAAGTTGATGCTGCCCGACGTCGGCCACTACCCGCCGCTGGAGGTGCCCGCGCGCTACGCGCAGGTCGTCGCGGCCTGGATCGAGGCGGTAACGCCGAGCGGCAGCGCGCCATGAATCCGATCGCCTGGGCGATCCCCGTCTTCATGGCGACGATCGTCGCCGAGGCGTGGCTCGCCCACCGGCGCGGCATCGCGGCATATTCCGCGGCAGACGCCGTCACGAGCCTGCATTACGGCGTGCTGAGCCAGGTGGCGGTGGCCTTCACGCGGCTGCTGACCTTCGGCGTCTACGTGCTCGCCTGGGAGCACCTGCGGCTGTTCTCGTTGCCGGCAGACAGCGCGCTCGTCTGGCTGTTTGCCCTGGTGTTCTACGACTTCTGCTACTACTGGGCGCACCGCTGCGGGCATGAAGTGAACCTGATGTGGGCGTCCCACCAGGTGCACCACTCCTCCGAGCGCTACAACCTGACGACGGCGCTGCGCCAGACCGCGACCGGCGCATTCACCGCCTGGCCGTTCTACCTGCCGATGGCCATGGCCGGCGTGCCGCCCAAGGTGTTCGCGATCGTCGCGCTCGTCGACCTGCTCTATCAATACTGGGTCCACACCCAGCTCGTCGGACGGCTCGGTCCGCTCGAGAAGCTGCTGGTCACGCCGTCGAACCACCGCGTCCACCACGGCCAGAACGACTACTGCATCGACCGCAACTACGGCGGCATCCTGATCGTCTGGGACCGGCTGTTCGGCACCTTCGCCGACGAGCGCGACGACGAGCCCATCGTGTATGGCATCCGCTCGCCGGTGGGCAGCTTCGATCCGGTCTGGGGCAACCTCAAGGGCTATCGCGACATCTGGCGCCGGGCCCGCTCGCAACGCTCGGCGCTCGGCTGGCTGGCTGTCTGGTTCCAGTCTCCGTCGAAGCCGGGCAGCGACCCGGGTGGCACCACGGCCCGGCCCGCCCACGCGGCACCGGAGCCGGCGGACCCCGCGCTGAAGCGCTACGCCGTCTACCAGTACGCCCTGCTGGTCGCGCCCGCCACGCACTTCATCGCGATCGCCTCGAGCCTGCCGCTCGGCGCGCGTCTCGGCTACGCGGCGGCACTGGTGACCTGGGCCATGAGCGTGGGCGCGCTGCTCGACCAGCGACGCGGCTGGCGGCTGGTCGAGGCGGCCCGGGTCGTCGCGCTCTGCCTGCTGCTGCTCGCGTGGCCAGGGCTGGTCGCGCCGGCCATCGGCCTCACCGGGGCGCTGGCATTCACGGCGCTTGCCCTGCCCTCGCTGCTGTGGCTCCGGCCCAGAGCTTGCCCGCCGGCCCGCCCTGCCCCAACCTAGTGCGCCACGCCTGGGAGGGCCGCGAGACATGAAGGACCTGATCGACCTCTTCCTCCAGCCCGCGCCGCTCTTCGAGCGACTGCGCGAGCGCCCGACCTGGCTGCTGCCGGCGGCCGTGCTCATCGGCCTCGCAGCCGCGTCCGTCTACCTGTACTTCAGCCAGGTCGACGCGGCCTGGTTCATCGAGCGTTCGATGCTGCAGTCGGGCGAGGACGTCTCCGACGCGCAGCTCGAGGCGGCGCGCAAGGCGGCGCCGTCGGGTGCCGTCCTCGCCTGGAGCGCAACGGCCGGCGTGATCGTCAGTACCTTGTTGATGCTGCTGCTGACGGGGCTCTATCTCCTGCTCGCGGGCAAGGTGACCGGGCTGGGCGTGAGCTATCGCCAGGGCCTGTCGCTGGCCTGCTGGACCTCGCTGCCGCTCGCGCTGGGCTCGCTGGTGACGCTGGCCGGGCTGCCGGGCATGGACCCGCGCACGCCGCTGGAGTCCCTGTCGTACACGACGCTCGACCCGCTGCTGGTGCAGCTGCCGGCGGACAGCGCCTGGAAGCCGCTGGCCACGTCGTTCACCCTGCTGTCGGTGTGGACGGCCTGGCTCGCCGCGCTGGGCTGGAAGACCTGGTCGCGCGCGACCGGCTGGGGCCAGGCGGTGATCGTCGCCGTGCTGCCCTCGGTGCTGATCTACGGCTTCATGGCCGCCCGCGCGGCAGCAGGCTGAACGCATGCGCCTCGACAAGCGCTGGATCATGGGCGGGCTCGTGCTGCTCGCCATCGCCGTGCCGATCACCGTCAAGCGCCTCTCCGGGGCCGGCGGTACGGAAGTCGACCTTGCGCTCGCCACGCAGCAGGACGTCCGGCCGAGCATCCTCGCCTCGGGCACGCTCGCCTATCGCACGGAGGTCGCGCTGACGGCGGAGGTCACGGCCCGGGTCCTGAGCATCGCCGTCGAGGAAGGCGACGACGTGCAGAAGGGCCAGCTGCTGCTGCGCCTCGACCCCGAGACCTACAACAACGTGATCGCGCGCGAGGAAGCGGGGCTGCGCCAGAACCGCATCAGCATCGAGCGCCAGCGCGCCGTGCTGGCGCTGCGCAAGCAGCAGCTCGAGCGCAGCGAGAAGCTGGCCGCCGCGAACCTGATCGATCGCAGCCGGCTCGACGAGGACCGCAACCAGTACGTGCTGGCCGAGGCCGACCTGCGCAGCTCCGAGGAGGCGCTGCGCCGCGCGACCGCCGTGCTGGGCGATGCGCGGGAACAGCGCGCCAAGACCGAGATCCGCGCACCGATCGCCGGCCGCGTGGTCGACCTGCCGATCGAGGTCGGCGAGGTAGCGATCCCGTCCACCGCCTCGCTCGCCGGCGCGCGGCTGATGAGGATCGCCGACACCTCGGCGATCCAGGCCGAGGTACGCGTCGACGAGGCCGACATCGCGCGGATCGCGCCCGGTCAACGCGCCGATGTGTTCGCGGCAGCGTATCCCGAGCGTGCCCTGGCCGGCCGCGTCGAGCGGATCGCGCTGACGCCGACGGTCGACGGCCAGGGTCGCTCCTACGAGGTCACGATCGCGATCGAGGCGCCGGCCGGGCTGCTGCTGCGCTCGGGGATGAGCGCGCGTGCCGTCATCTTCATCGGCGAAGGGGGCAAGCGCCTCGCGGTACCGGTTGAATCGATCGTGACCGAGACCCCGGACAAGAACGTCGTGCGGCGACATGTGTTCCGCGAGGACGCCGGTCGCGCGCGCAAGGTCGAGATCCGCACCGGCCTCTCGGACGATCGCTGGGAGGCGGTCGAATCGGGCCTGCAGGACGGCGACCGCATCGTCGTCGGCCCGCCCAAGGTGCTGCGGCGCCTGACCGACGGCGAGCGAATCGTGGAACGCAAGTCGCGCAAGGCGGGCAGCAACGGCCGCGGCGACGGCGAGGACGACGCCGCGGAAAAGGACGAATGATCGCGCTGCGCGGCATCGTCAAGCGTTACCACCTGGGCGAGGAGATCGTGGTCGCGCTCGCCGGCGTCGACCTGCACGTCGGCCGCAATGAATACGTCGCGCTGACGGGCCCTTCGGGTTCGGGAAAGTCGACGCTGATGAACATCATCGGCTGCCTCGACACGCCGACCGAGGGCAGCTACGTGCTGAACGGCCGCGACACCTCGCAACTGCACGAGGACGAGCTCGCGGCGGTGCGCAACCGCGAGATCGGCTTCGTGTTCCAGAGCTTCCACCTGCTGCCGAGGCAGACGGCGCTGCAGAACGTGATGCAGCCGCTGGTCTACCGTCGCATGGCGCCGGGCGAACGCCGCGACCGGGCGCGCGAGGCGCTCGCCCGCGTCGGCCTGGGCGACCGGCTCGACCACCGGCCGAACCAGCTCTCCGGCGGCCAGCGCCAGCGCGTCGCCGTGGCACGCGCGCTGGTCGGGCAGCCCTCGATCCTGCTGGCCGACGAGCCCACGGGCAACCTCGACTCGCGCACGTCCGGCGAGATCATGGCGCTGTTCGACGCGCTGCACGCCCAGGGGCAGACCGTCGTCGTGGTGACCCACGAGCCCGACATCGCCGCGCACTGCCATCGCCTGATCCGCGTGCTCGACGGCCGCATCGTCGAGGACCGGCCGACCGACCGGAAGGCCGCATGAACGTGCTCTCGGAGGCGTTCAGGGCCGCGCTCGCGAGCCTCAACGCGCACCGCCTGCGCAGCTTCCTGACCACGCTCGGCATCCTGATCGGCACGATGGCGGTGATCGCGGTCGTGTCGGTCCTGCAGGGCTTCTCCGACTCGATCAGCGACCAGTTCGCCGATCTGGGCAGCAACACGCTGACGCTCGAGGCGGAGAACGACCAGGAGAACTTCCGCAGCGGACAGATCAACACGCTGGCCTTCGAGGATATCGACGCGCTGCGCTACCGCGTCTCCGGCATCGGCGAAGTCGCCCCGGTGCTGGTGGCGCAGATCGGCGCCACCTCGTACCGCGGCCGCAGCACCACGCCACAGATCCTCGGCACCACGGAGGAAGCCCAGGACGTGCTCGGCGTCGACGCGGCGCTCGGCCGCTTCATCACCGCCAGCGACGACCGCAACGGGCGGCGCATCGCGGTGATCGGCGTCGACGTGCGCGACGAGCTGCGGCTGCCGGAGGATCCGGTCGGGCAGTTCATCCTCATCGGTCGGGAGTGGTTCCGCGTCGTCGGCATGCTCGAGAAACGCGGCGAGATCCTGGGCTTCAGCCAGGACAACCGCATCTTCATTCCCTTCGCGGTCGCGCGCTCGCTCACCGGCACCTTCGAGAAACCGTTCATGGAGGTGTCGTTCACGGTCACGGACCTCAACGCCGTCAGCCAGGTCCGCGAACGCGCACGCCGGGCCGTGCGGGCCTCGCGCAAGCTCGGGCCCGGCGAGGCCGACGACTTCGAGATCCGGGCGGCGGACTCCTTCGTCAAGCGCTTCAACCAGATCACCGCCACGGCCACCGCCGTGCTCGCCGGCATCGTCGGCATCTCGCTGCTGGTCGGCGGCATCGGCATCATGAACATCATGCTCGTGTCCGTGACGGAGCGGACCCGCGAGATCGGCATCCTCAAGGCGCTCGGCGCCACGCGCCGCGACATCCTCATCCAGTTCCTGCTCGAGGCGGCGCTGCTGTCGCTGCTGGGCGGGATCATCGGCATCGTGCTCGGCATCCTCGCCGGCATGGGTATCGCCGCGCTGATCCCCAACTTCCCCCCCGCGCACGTGCCCCTCTGGGTCATGCTCGCCGCCGCGGGCTTCTCGGCCGTCGTCGGCGTGGTCTTCGGGATCGCGCCGGCGTCGAAGGCCGCTTCGCTGGATCCGATCGAGGCCCTGCGCTACGAATGAAGACGCTCACCACCCTCCTGCTCGCCGTGGCCTGCTCGCTGCTGCCGGCCGCCGCAGTGGCCGCACCCCCGCCTACCGCCGCCGCGCCGGCCGCGCCGGCCTCGCGTCCCGCCGGACTGGTTCTCGGCCCCGGACCCGCCGGCGGGTGGGACTCGGAGCGCGTGTCCTGCCCCAAGGTCATCCGCGAACCCGACGGCCGCTGGCGCATGTGGTACTACGGTCGCGATCCCGCCTTCGACCGCGAGATCGTGCTGCCCACGGGCCGCGTCGGCCTCGCCGAGTCCGACGACGGCGTCCACTGGCGACGCGTGCGCGGACCGCTGATGCTAGGCGCGGTGTTCGAACCCAGCCCGGATCCGTCGCGCTTCGACTCCGCCCATGTCGGCATCAGCGACATCCAGCGGATCGGCGACCTCTACTGGATGTGGTATTTCGCCGGCGACAACTCGGTGGGCGGCCGCGGCAAGGGGTTCCCGATGCGCCCCGGCGCGGCGATCTCGCGCGACGGCCTGCACTGGACACGCGTCGACGGGCCCTTTCGCGGCGCGCTGCTCGACGTCGGCGCGGCGGGCGAATTCGATCGCAGCACGGTGGCGTGGCCGCAGGTCGTCAAGGCGGCCGATGACGACTGGCGGATGTACTACCACGGCGTCGACCCCAGCGGCGCCTATGTCGTCGGGCTCGCGCGCTCGCGCGACGGGCTCCACTGGACCAAGGTCGGACCGATCATGGGCCGCGGCCCGAAGGGCCGCTTCGACGAACTGGGCGTCGCGACCCGCCAGGTGCTGAAGATCGGCGATCGCTGGGTGATGGTCTACGAGGGGATCAAGGACATCGGCGAGTTGCGCAACGTCGGGCGGCAGCTCGGCGTCGCCGTGTCCGACGACGGGATCCGCTGGACCCGCCTCGACGGCGCCGACCGCGACGGCACGATCCTCGCCGAGCGCGGCGCGGCCGAGGGCGGATGGGACTACCGGCTCGGCTGCCCCTGGGTCGTGCCGATGGACGACGGCAGCCTGCGGCTCTACTACATCGGCTCGAACCAGGTGACGGGCCCGGGACCCTCGACCGAGCTGTCGGTCGTGCACCAGATCGGGCTCGCCGTCAGCGACGGCGACATTACCCGCTGGAGGCGCTGGGAAGACCCGCGATAGCCTAGCGCCGCGGCTCCCGCGGCATCATCTGCACGAGCGTGGCGTCACGCCGCACGAAGTGGTGCCAGAGCGCCGCGGCCGCATGCACGCCCACCACCGCGAGCATCGCCCATGCCGCCCAGATATGCGCCGGCTGCAGCACGTAGGCCCATTCGATGTTCTTCGGCAGCCACACCGGCAGCTCGAACAGGCCGAAGAACCAGGTCCGGCCGCCGTAGGTCATGGAGGCCATCCAGCCGAGCAGCGGCACCGCCAGCATCGCCGCATACAGCAGGCCGTGCGTCGCGCGCGCCGCGGCACGCTGCGCGCCCGTCGTGCCGCCGGGCAGCGGCGGACGCGTCCGGTAGCGGTTCCACGCGTACCGGAACACCACGAGGAACAGCACCACCAGCCCGATCGACTTGTGCAGGCGCAGCAGCCGGCCATATTCGGCGCGCAGCGCGGGATCGGCCTCGAGGTCACCCATGTTGACCATGTAGTACATCAGCGCCGCGGTGCCCAGCACCGCGAGGGCCATCGCCCAGTGGAACACCTTCGAGAGCCCGCTCCAGCCGATCGCGCCGGGGCGCCGCGCCATGCGCACCCCGGTCAGGGCCGACAGCAGCATCCAGAGCAGCACCGCGCTCGCCGGCCAGGCGAACAGCAGGACCAGCACCAGCTGCAGCGGACCCGTCAGCAACCCGGCGGCCAGCGCCGCCAGTCCCACGGCGGGTGCGAACAGGATCGAAACGGCCACGAGAAAGCGCTGCATCAGCCACCCCCCTCCTTGGCAAGACTGTGACCGAGCTGAAACACGGCTGCAAGTGCAGCGTCACGCCGTTTCTTTACGCTCGGCGAGCCCAGCCTGCATTGCGATGGTCACGGAGGTCCGAACGATGCGTGCCAAGCCCGGCTACCTCATTCCCCTGTGCGTTGCCCTCGGCCAGCCGGCCGTTGCGTCCGCCGCGAACGACGCCGGCAGCGCCAGCGCTGACGGCCTCGAGGTCGTCCTGGTCACGGCCCAGAAGCGGCGTGAGCGTATCGAGGACGTGCCGATCACGATCAGCGCCACCTCCGGCGAGCGCATGCGCGAGCTCGGCGTCTCCGACCTCGACGAGCTCGCCTTCTACGTGCCTGGGCTCAACATCCAGGAGCAGAGCGCGAACAACCCAGGCATCGTCATTCGCGGCATCACCTCGGACAGCGGCTCGGCCCAGCAGGCCGCCCGCGTCACGCTGTACTACAACGGCGTGGACATCTCGCGCTCGCGCGGGTCGTACCAGGACATCTACGACATGGAGCGCATCGAGGTCATCAAGGGCCCGCAGGCCACGCTGTTCGGCACCGCGTCCGCGGTCGGCGCCATCAGCCTGATCTCGGCCCGGCCGCAGCCGGGATTCTCGGGGGCGCTCGAGGCCGGTCTCGGCAACCTCAACCAGCGGATGCTGGCGGGCCATGTCAATGGCGGCAGCGAGACGGTCTCAGGGCGGCTCGCCTTCGCCTGGAAGCAGCGCGACGGCTACGTCGAGAACCTCGGCCCGTCGCAGGACGACCTGAACGGCCAGGACCAGCTGGGTATCCGCGGCTCGTTGCGGTTCACGCCCAGCGAAGACCTCACGATCGACCTCATCGGCACCTGGGATCGCCAGCGCAACCCGGGCACCGCGTTCGTCTCGAAGGCACTCCCCACCGAGGCCGGACCGGGTAGCCCCTTCGGCGTGGCGCATCTGGGCGGATCGCCGCGCTCGCTCGAAACGCTCGGCAAGTCGAAGCTGGGCCTCGACCGCGACGTCTACGACCTCAACCTCTCGGCGGAGTGGGCGCTGGGGGACCGCTGGACGCTGACGACGGTCAACGGCTACCGCCGCTTCGACAGTCTCGAGACCTTCGACGCCGACGGCTCGGCGGCCTGGTACCTCGAGTTCGCGGAGTTCGCCAAGGGTGCGCAGGGCAGCCACGAGACGCGGTTCAGCTTCACCGGCGAGTCGCTGCGCGCCTCGCTCGGCTGGAACCTGTTCCGCGAGTATGGCTTCCAGAACGTCCCCTTCTCGTCGGAGGAAGGCATCTTCCTGCAGTGCGCCGCGCGGCTGATTCCCAACCTGCCCTGCGTCGCGGCCGACGGCTCGGTCGCGGCCGCCCGCGCCACGTCAATCCTCACGGGTGGCCGCTTCACCGTCCTGCCCTACACGTCGGTGTTCGAGAACCAGGGCCGCAACGACAGCTACTCGGTGTTCGCCGATGCCACCTGGCTCGTGACGCCCCGACTGGAGCTGACCGCCGGCCTCCGGCTGCTCGAGGAAACCCGCCGCTCCGGCTACTACGCAGCCGTGCCCCGCAGCGCCCTCACAGGCGGCGCGTCGCTGATTCCCGGTCAGGTGGACACTCGCGGGCAGGTGTTCCGCGAGGAGGATGACTTCAGCGCGGTACTGCCGCGCGCCAACGTGCTCTGGCGCGCCACCGACTCGCTGAACCTGTTCGCGACGATCTCGAAGGGGCGCCGGTCGCCGACCGTGCAGCTCGCGGCGCGCGCGACGCCGGCCGGCCCCGTGGCTGCCTTCACGCCGGTCGACGAGGAAAATGTCTGGAACTACGAGGTCGGCCTGAAGGCTTCGGCAGGCAACGTCTCAGGCTCCCTTGGCGTCTACTACCAGAAGTACGACAACTTCCAGGTCAGCATCATCCGCGACGACGGCACGACCGTCACGGCGAGCGCAGGCTCCGCGGCGAACCTGGGCGCCGAAGCCGAGATCAGCGTGCGCGCCAACGACTGGCTCAGCGTGTTCGCGAACGTGGGCTACATCGATGGCGGGATCGACGACAAGCCCGGCATCGCACCGAACTTCCGCGGCGCGCGTTTCCGGCTGCAGCCAGAGATCCAGTCCGCGGCGGGGCTGACGCTAGACCTGCCCCTCGCCTCCGGCATCAGGTTCTTCGCCAGCCCGAGCGTGACCTACCGCAGCAGGATCTTCTTCGAGGTGCCCAACAATCCGGCGATCAGCCAGGATGCCGTGACGCTGGTCAACCTGCGTGCGGGTGTAAGCCTTGCAGAGGACAGGTGGGAAATCGCAGCCTATGCGCGCAACCTGCTCGATGAAGACTACCTGCTGGATGCGGGGAATACCGGCGGGGCCTTCGGGATCCCGACTTTCATCCCGGCCGAGCCTCGCCTCGTCGGCGTGCAGGTCTCGACCCGGTTCTGACGGAGGATGACGTCGATGGTGCGGATCGATCGCAGGAGACTCGTCCTGGCAGGGATGTACGGCCTTGGCGCGCTCGCGGTGCCGGGCATCGCCTCGTCACTGTTTTCCAGAGGGTTCACGCATGGCGTGGCCAGCGGCGAACCGGGGCCCGACTCTGTGCTGCTCTGGACACGCTACGTCGCCGACGCCGACGTGACGCTGCGCGTGGAGGTCGCCACCGACACGCTGTTCCAGCGCATCGTGTCGGGCGCGCAGGCCACCGCCCTGGCCGATCGCGATCACACGGCCCGCGTGACGGTGCGTGGCCTGGAGCCGGGTCGCTGGTATTTCTACCGCTTCATTGCGCCCGACGGCAGCATCGGCCCCGTCGGACGCACCCGCACGCTGCCCGTCGGGCCGGTCACGCGTTTCGGTATCGGCCTGTTCTCCTGCTCGAACCTGCCGTTCGGCTGGTTCAATGCCTACGCCCATGCCTGCGAGCGGTCGGATCTCGATCTCGTCGTGCACGTCGGTGACTATCTCTACGAATATCCCGTCGGCACGTATCCGGACGCGCGGCTCGCGTTGCCGGGCCGCCTGATCCAGCCCAGCCACGAGATCGTCACGGTCGCCGACTACCGGCTGCGACACGCCGCCTACCGCCTCGACCCCGAGCTGCAGCGGTTGCACCAGTTCTACCCGGCGATCCTGCAGTGGGACGACCATGAGATCACCAACGACGCCTGGGTCGGCGGCGCCGAGAACCACCAGCCGGCCACCGAGGGCGACTGGGAGACGCGCAAGGCCGCGGCGGAGCGCGTCTACCGGGAGTGGATGCCGGTCTCCGACGAGCGCTGGGCGGCCTACGAAATCGGCGAACTCGCCACGCTGTTCAAGCTGGAGACGCGCATCTCCGGGCGCAGCGCGCCCCCCGACCTCGAGGCGGCGATCCGCGGCCAGGACGATGTCGAGGGCGCGCTCGCACGCTTCCGCGATGGGGAGCTCGCAGACCCGCGGCGAACGCTGCTCGGCGACGCGCAGGAGCAGTGGCTGCACGCGGGCCTGCGCGCCTCGGCAAGGGCTGGCAAGCCCTGGCAGGTGGTCGCCCAGCAGGTCGTGATGGGCGAGGTCAGGATGCCCGCCGAGGTGGGCGACTGGATCCCGGCAGACGCGCCCGAGGCCATCCGGCGCCGCGTGCGGACGGGCATGATCGCCTCACGCGTGGGCCTGCCGTTCAACTTCGACAGCTGGGGCGGCTTTCCCGCGGCGCGGCGACGCCTGCTCGAGGCGGCCAGCGCCGGCAACGGCAACCTCGTCGTGCTGTCGGGCGACAGCCACAACGCCTGGGCCCATGACCTCAGGCTGGACCAGGCACCTGCCGGCATCGAATTTGCCACCCACTCCGTGACCTCGCCAGGCTTCGAGTTCGTGCTGGGCAAAGTGCCGCCGGCTGATTTGGCGGCGGCGCTGCGCAGGACCAATCCGGGCCTCGCCTTCAGCGACACCAGCCGGCGCGGCTACACCAGCGTGACGCTGACGCGCGACCAGGCGGTCGGGCGCTTCCATTTCCTGCGGTCGATACGCGAGAGGAACACCACGCTGGCGGGTAGCGCGGATCTGCGGGCCCGCGCCGGGCAGCGCAGGTTCACCTGAACGACGCGCCCCGGGGCTTTGACCCCCCGGGGCGCGCCGATCGGTCACGAAAGGCTCAGAACCGGTCGAGGTTCATCACCTTTGTCCAGGCCGCGACGAAGTCACGGGTGAACTTGTCCTTGCCGTCGCTGGCGCCGTAGACCTCGGCCACCGCGCGCAGCTCGGAGTTGGAGCCGAACACGAGGTCGACCGGGGTCGCCGTCCACTTGAGCTTGCCGGTCGCCCGGTCGAGGCCCTCGTAGACACCGTCGCCCTGTGCCGCCTTCTGCCACTTCGTCGACATGTCGAGCAGGTTGACGAAGTAGTCGTTGGTCAGCACGCCCGGGCGGCTGGTGAACACGCCATGGGCGGCCTGCCCGGTGTTGGCGTTGAGCGCCCGCATGCCGCCGACGAGCACCGTCATCTCGGGCACCGTCAGCTGCAGCAGGTTCGCGCGATCGACCAGCATCTCCGCCGGCGACAGCATGTTGCCGGCGCCGAAGTAGTTGCGGAAGCCGTCGGCCGCCGGCTCCAGCGGAGCGAAGGACGCCACGTCGGTCTGCGCCTGCGACGCATCCGTACGACCCGGCTTGAACGGCACCTCGATCTTCTGGCCCGCGTCGGCCGCGGCCTTCTCGATCGCGGCCACGCCGCCGAGCACGATCACGTCGGCCAGCGAGACCTTCTTCTTGCCGCCCGCCTGCGCCTTGTTGAAGTCCTTCTGCACCGTCTCGAGACGGGCCAGGACCTTGGCCAGCTCCTGCGGGTTGTTGACCGCCCAGTTCTTCTGCGGGTCGAGGCGCAGGCGCGCGCCGTTGGCGCCACCACGCATGTCGGAGCCGCGGAAGCTCGAGGCCGACGCCCAGGCCGTGCGCACCAGCTCCGGCACCGTGAGGCCCGAGGCGAGGATGGCCGACTTCAGCTGCGCCACGTCCTGCGCGTTCACGAGCTCATGGTCGACGGCCGGCACCGGATCCTGCCAGATCAGGTCGACGGCCGGTGCTGCCGAGCCGACGTAACGCGCCCGCGGACCGAGGTCGCGATGCGTGAGCTTGAACCACGCGCGCGCGAAGGCATCCTCGAACTGCTTTGGGTCCTTGCGGAAGCGCTCGGAGACCTTGCGGTACTCGGGGTCCTCCTTCAGCGACAGGTCGGTCGTGAACATGATCGGCGCGTGCCGCTTGTTTGGGTCGTGCGCGTCGGGAACCATGTTCGAGGCCGCGCCACCCGCCGGGATCCACTGGATCGCGCCGGCCGGGCTCTTCGTCTGCACCCAGTCGAACGCGAACAGGTTGTCGAGGTACTGGGTCGTCCAGGCGATCGGGTTGGCCGA
>CAZPAJ010000009.1:0-139683 GCA_964584625.1 uncultured Acidibacter sp. | reverse complement strand
AGACGTCGGCGAGCGCGATGCTGCCGGTGACCGAGGCGCGCAGCGAGAGCTTCCCCTCGATCTTCGGGGTCTCGAAACCCGCTGCGCCGCGCTCGACGAGGAAGCCGCGGATCGTGTCGTCGATGCGCGCCCAGACGAGCGCGATGTCGCAGATCGGCGAGTTGGTGATCCACATCTTGCTGCCGTTGAGCACGTAGCCGCCGTCGACGCGGGTGGCGACGGTGCGCATCGAGGCCGGGTCGGAGCCGCCGTCGGGTTCCGTGAGGCCGAAGCAGCCGACGAGCTCGCCGCGTGCCATCGCCGGCAGCAGGCGGCGCTTCTGCTCCTCGGAGCCGAACGCGTGGATCGGGTACATGACGAGCGAGGACTGCACGCTCATCGCGGAGCGGTAGCCGCTGTCGATGGCCTCGACTTCGCGCGCGATGAGCCCGTAGGCCACGTGGCTCAGGCCCGCGCAGCCGTACTCGGCGGGCAGCGTGGCGCCGAGCAGCCCGAGCTCGCCCATCTCGGTCATGATCTCGCGGTCGAAGCGCTCCTCGGCGTAGGCCGAGACGACCCGCGGCAGCAGCTTCCCGCGGCAGTAGGCGCGGGCGGTGTCCTGCACGAGCCGCTCTTCCTCGGTGAGGCGCGCGGCGAGGTCGAGCGGATCTTCCCAGCGAAACGTCTTGCCTGGCGATGGGTCTGTCATGCGGTGTTCGCCTCGATCCATTCCGCGAGTTGCGGCTCCGGCAGCTCGCCGGCGGCGAGCGCGAGGAAGGTGGTTACGCAGTCCGCGTCGCTCGCGGTCAGCTTCAGCCCGTTCAGTTCCAGGAACAACTCCGCCACGACGAGGCTCGTGCGCTTGTTGCCGTCGAGGAAGGGGTGATTGCGCGAGATGCCGAAGGCCAGCGTCGCGGCAAGGCGGGCGAGCGACTGCTCGCCAAAGGCATGCGCATTGCGCGCGCGGGCGAGCGCGGAGTCGAGGAGGCCGCGATCGCGCACGCCAGGCTGGCCACCGTGCTCGGCGAGCTGCTCGTCGTGGATCGCGAGCACGACCTCGACCTCGATCCAGATGGGTTCCGTGGCGGGCATGGCTGGGTCACTTCGGGTGGCCGCGCCTACTTGGCGAGCTCGCGAAGGGCGGCGCGGCGCTGCTTCATGAGCTTGCGCGCGGCGGCCATCTGCGTCTCAAACGCCGGGTCGTAGGGGGTGAGGCGATAGCCGTCCGGGGTCTCGGTGATGTAAAGGGTGTCACCCTTGGCGACCTTCAGGCGCGCGAGCGCCTCCTTGGGCAGTACGACACCCACGGAGTTGCCGATCGCGGTGAGCTTGAGTTCGATCATGCCGCGACGTTATTACGCGTGTGATAACACGTCAAGTCCGCGCGGGCATGAACTCCTGCGTGCCGCGCATTGCCCGCGGGCCGGGTTCCCGATTGAATAACCGGCTCCCCGACCTGCCGAATGACGCTCGAGGTAACGCTGTGAGGGACGATCCCGGACTCTACGACTACTGGCCCTACGAGAACCGCCCGAAGGTGGTCTGGCCGGGCGGCAAGCGGTTGGCGTTCTGGGTCGCGCCGAACATCGAGTTCTACGAGCTCGATCCGCCGCAGAACCCGAAGCGCCGGCCCTGGCCGCGGCCGCACCCCGACGTGGTGGGCTACAGCTACCGCGACTACGGCAACCGCGTGGGCCACTGGCGACTGATGGAACTCATGGACCGCTACGGCGTGCGCGGCTCGATCTCGCTCTCCGTGGCGCTGCTCGACCATCACCCGGAGATCGTCCGCGAGTGCGTGGCGCGCAACTGGGAGTTCTTCAGCCACGGCATCTACAACACGCGCTACTGCTACGGCATGGACGAGGCGCACGAGCGCGCGATCATCGAAGACTCCATTCGCTCGGTCGAGGACGCGACCGGCCAGCGCATCGCGGGCTGGCTGGCACCGGCGCTGAGCCACACCGAGCGCACGATGGACCTGCTGGCCGAGTACGGGCTCGCCTACACCTGTGACCTGTTCCACGACGACCAGCCGACGCCCGTGCGCACGCGCACCGGCAAGCTGGTGTCGGTGCCCTACAGCCTCGAGCTGAACGACCACATCACCTTCAACGTGCAGCACATCACCCCGCGCCGCTACGTCGAGGTGATCAAGGCCTCGTTCGACCGGCTCTACGCCGAGGGCGCGGAATCGGGCACGGTGATGTGCATCCCGCTGCACGCCTACCTGATCGGCCAGCCGTTCCGGATCGAGCCCTTTGCCGAGGCGCTCGAGTACATCACTGGCCACCCGGACGTCTGGGTGACCACCGCCCGCGAGATCGCCGAGTACTGGCGCGACCACTACTACGACGCCGCGGTCGCGAGCATCGCCGGCACGGGAGCACGCGCATGAGCCTGCCCGAGGACTACCTGAAGTATCCCCATCGCCACTACGGCATGGACCACGACCGCTACGACTGGTCGATCCTGCCGCGCCGACCCGCGGTGCAGTGGCCGAACGGCGCGCCGGTGGCGATCTGGGTCGTCGTGGGCTGCCAGTCGTTCCCGCTCAATCCAAGCTCGAAGCCGGTGCGGCTGCCGGGCGGCATGGTCATGCCCTATCCGGATCTGCGGCACTTCACGCTGCGCGACTACGGCAACCGGGTGGGCATCTTCCGCGTGCTGCGCGCGCTCGACCGGCTCGGGCTGAAGGCCTCGTTCGCCGTCAACGCGCGGCTCTGCGAGCGCACGCCCGCGCTGCTGCGCACGTTGCTCGGGCGCGGCGACGAGATCATGGGCCACGGCTGGGACATGGACCACCCGCACCACGCCGAGCTGCCCGAGGCGGACGAACGCGCGCTGGTGCAGCGCTCGCTGGCCGCGCTGCGCGAGGGGGGCGCCGGCGCGCCGCGCGGCTGGCTGTCGCCCGGGCGATCGGAGTCACCGAACACCCCGGAGCTGCTTGCCGAGGCGGGCATCGACTACTTTGCCGACTGGGTCAACGACGACATGCCGTACGCGTTCCGCACGGCGCGCGGGCCGCTCACGGCAATGCCGCTGACGCACGACCTCGACGACCGGCAGAGCCTCGTCGAGTTCTGCCATACCGAGGAGGACTTCGCCCAGCAGATCGTCGACCAGTACCGGGCCCTGCGCCGCGAGGCGGAGCGCACGGGCAGCGGCCGCATCCTGGCGGTGAACCTGCATGCCTGGGTGATCGGCCAGCCGCACCGCATCGGCGGCCTCGAGTCGGCGCTGGGCACGATCGTCGGCGAGGGCGGTCTCTGGTCGGCCACGGGCGCGCAGATCGCCGACGCCTGGAGGGCGCAGGTGCAGAGGTAGGGCAGGGTTGCATCAACGCGGCTATTATCCGCGGTGTTGCAACCCGATGGCTTTCCCGAAAAGGATGGCAGTGATCCCGGCCGTACGTCGGCCGCGACGGGCCATTCCCCGGGCATCGCGGGCCCGCTGCGCATGGTCACGCACGTCACGGGCGACCTCGAGGCCTGCCTGCGGTTCTATACGGGCGTGCTGCAGCTGCGCGAGCTGCCCAGCGTGGGCACGGCAGAGGAACTCCAGGCGCTTTACGCCGCACAGGCGCAGCTTTGGGCGCTGCAGCCAGGCTCGCGTTGGCGCACGGTCCACCTCATGTCGCCGGGCCTCGCCGGGATACCGGTGTTGCGCGTGCTGGCGTTCGACCAGCCAGGGCCGCTGATCCGTCCGGGCTTCGATGTGCGGCTCGAGGGCGGTGTGTCGGTCGGGTTCGCGATCCGCGACCTCGCGCTCGCCGAACGGGCGGCCGAGGAGCAGGGCTTCACGCTCGCGGCCCACGCGACGTCCGTGCCGATCCACCGCAGCGACGGCTCGTCCTACCTCGTCACCGAGAGCGTGTTCAGGGCGCCCGACGAGGTGTATGCATTCGGCATTGCGCGCAGCGCGCCGCTGCCGCCGGTGGGTCCGATCGCCCCGGGGTTCAACGTTGGCGGTCCTTCCTACTCCTCCATGGTCGCGCGGGGCAGCCAGGCGGTCGTGGATTTCCTCGTCCAGGTGCTCGATTTCCACGTCGTGCGCGACTACGTCATGCAGGGCGAGGAGCCCGAGTACGTGCTCGGGCTGCCGGCAGGTTCGCGCATGCGGTTCGTGCAGCTCTACGCGCGTGGGGCATCGAGCGGCTACGTGGTGCTGGTCGATTTCCTCGACCGGGGGCTGCCCAACCCGGTGCCGCTGGGGCCGCCAAGCCGGGGCGTGGCGGCATGGGCGTTCCGGGTGCGCGACCTCGAAGGCGTGCTCGAGCGCGTGCTCGGGTTTGCGGCGGCGCGGCCGGGTGGGGCCGCCGGGGTGGTGGCCGGCCCGGTCCGCGTGCCGATGCCCTTCGGTGTCCGCAGGCTGGCCTCCATCCGCGCGCCCAATGGCTTCCTGATCGAACTTATCGAGGCTTGAGGCCGGAGGTACACTCGGCACATGCGCGCCCTGGCCTCGGCCCTCGTCTCACCGCTCGGCACGGTCATCGTGCTGTGGCTGGTGGCGCTGCTCTTCGAGTGGGCCCGCGCGTGGAGCACGGCGCGCTCGCTGGCCTTCCTCGGGCTGTGCTGGCTGGTGCTGTGGTCCACCCCAACCGCCAGCCTCGCGCTGCGCGAGCGGCTCGAGCAGGACTACCCGCCGGTCGATCCCGCGACGCTGCCCGCCGCGCAGGCCATCGTGCTGCTGGGTGGCGGCGTGGAGCCGCCGGCTGGCGTGCGCACCGACCCGGATTTCTACTCCTCGGCGGACCGCGTCTGGTATGCGGCGCGGCTCTATCGCGCCGGCAAGGCGCCGCTGGTCGTGCTGGCCGGGGGCAGCGACGGCGACCGCTTCGCGACCAGCGAGGCGGAGGCGACGGTGCGCGTGCTGCGCGACCTCGGCGTGCCCGAGTCGGCCATGCTGCTCGAACCACTCAGCCGCAACACGGCCGAGAACGCCGAGCGCACCGCCGAACTGCTTCGCGGGCGCAAGGTCACCCGCGTGCTGCTGGTGACCTCGGCACTGCACATGGCGCGCGCGCGCCAGGAGTTCGAGTCGCGCGCGATCGAGGTGACACCGGCGCCCACCGACCACGAGGGGGTGCCGCCCCCGGGCGGATGGCGGGGCTGGCTGCCCGAAGCGGGCGCCCTGCACGGCAGCGCCCGGGCGTTCCGTGAGCTCGTCGCGCGGCGCTTCGTCGAAGGCTGAGCGGGGCGTCATGCCGGTCAACGTCTTCTCGGCGGGCTACCTCGACGCGATCGCGCGCGACGCGCGTGCCTCGGCGCGGCGGCGCATGCATCGCAACGTGCACGCGAGCGCCGCCGATCCCTGCCAGCGCCTGTTCAATGCGATCGAGCCCGACAGCTACATCCGCCCGCATCGTCACGCCGTGCCGCCGCTGGCCGAGACGATCATCGCGGTGCGCGGTGCGTTCCTTTGCGTGGAGTTCGACGACCTCGGCGGCGTCATGGCGACCTGCCGCTTCGGTGCGGCCGCGGACCCGGCAGGCGCGGCCGGCGTCGCAGCCGGCGTCGAGGTGCTGCCCGGCACCTGGCACACGATCATCTCGCTGTTTCCGGGGTCGGTCTTCTTCGAGGCCAAGGCCGGTCCGTACGATCCCTCGGCGCCGCGCGATTTCGCCGCCTGGGCGCCAGCCGAGGGCACGCCGGAGTCCGCGCGGTGGTGGCATGAACTCCGCGAGGCGCTGGGGGTTGCGGGCAGCCCGTAAAGGACTTTCGTGCCCGAATCGATGGTTCCGGGGAAAATGGCAGGCTAGTCTTTGCGCATGTCCCCTACGGGTTAGCCCTATGCCCATTCTCGGCTTCGAGCAATTCGTCCGGCGTCGATTCCCCTCCATGGCCGATCGCCTCCTGGCCCTCACCCGGCCGGTCCGCCTCCGGCATTCACATCCGGCGCGGCGCGATCCCAGGTACTTCGACCGGATCTTCCGCCGCCTGGCTCCCTATAACGTCGGGGCGTTGCAGCTCGGCGAGGGGCTGACGCTCGGCCGCTTCGCGGATCGCGAATTCCTGGTGCAGATGCGGCCCGGGGACCTGGTCGAGTGCACGATCTATGCCGAGCAGGCCTGGGAGCCGCAGCTCAGCCGGCTGGCCGACCTGCTGCTGCGGCGCAGCCCCGGCGTCGTCCTCGACATCGGTGCCAATGTCGGCGCCAGCACGCTGCCCCTGGCGGCGCGGCATCCGGACTGCCAGTTCTACTGCTTCGAGCCGCATCCGGTGATCTGCGGGCGGCTGCGCGGCAATCTCGCGCTCAACCGGCTCGGCAACGCGCACGCCATGAATCTCGGCGTGACCGACCAGCCCAGCGGTCCGCTCGAGTTCTATGCGCAGCGCGAGTCGCTGAACATGGGGCTGTCGGGCTTCACGCTCAACCCCGACATCGGCCGCCATGACGTCATCCCGGTGGAGACGACGAGCGTCGACGGCTTCGTGGCCTCGCTGCCCGGTGAGCCACGGGTGTCGCTCATCAAGGTCGACACCCAGGGGCACGAGAGCCGCGTGCTGCAGGGCGCTCGCGCGACGCTGAAGAGGGACCGGCCGGCCGTGCTGTTCGAGTTCGAGGACGACTACTTCGAGAGCGACGCGCAGCGCCGCGCCGCGAAGGACCGCATTCACGCGCTGTTCGACGAGGCCGGCTACCGGCTCTATTCGATACAGCGCAGCGTCGACTACTACCCCCGGATGGACATCCGCCAGCGCTACAACGGCGACGTGCTGGCGCTGCACTCCGGTGCAGGGGTGCCTTGAGCTCACGAGGAGCACGATAACGTTGCGCTCCGTGCGTCGCTAACCTAAAGTCGGATGGCGCCCCCAAAGAAAAACTAGTGCCGGGCGCGAGCCCGCGCCGTGCAAGCCAGCGACCCGCCGTCTATTTCCGCTGCACCCGCCCCGTGGCGGCCACCGACCCGCCAGGAACGCCAGGTGGCGGCGCGGTTGCACCTGACCGGCATGCTGTTCTTCCTCGTGCTGCCGACGCTCCTGTCGCTGGTTGTCTGGCGGCGGCGGCGACTCGATTCCCGCTATCTCTCCCGTCAGGCGCGCGAGGCGCTGAACTTCCAGCTGACGCTGTGGCTGGGCGTGCTGCTGAGCATTCCGCTGGCATTCCTCGTGGTCGGCGGCGTGCTGCTGATCCTGATCCTGGTGCTGGCGCTCGTGCTGCCGCTCGCGGCCGCCACGCAATGCCGCGAGGGGCGGGATTACCGCTATCCGCTGATCCTCCGACTCGCGCGCTGACGTTATGTCACATCAAAACAGCCGCATTGCGATCATGAGAGCACAATAATCTTATTCCGTGCGCGGAAAGCACTTACCTTCCGCCGCGTAGGGGAGACGATGCAACACTATTCGATCAGCTGGCTGGCACTGCCCGTCGCCGTCGTCGCGATCGCGTTGCTGCGTCCGCTCGCAGGCGCGCTCGGCTTGCTGGACCAGCCCGGCGGGCGCAAGACCCACCACGGCGCGGTACCCGCGGTGGGGGGCATCGGCATGTTCGCCGGCCTGCTCGTGCTGCTGGCCCATGGCCGCGAGTTCGAGGCGCATGGCTGGGTCATCCTCGGGCTCGCCGGGGCGATGCTGCTGCTGGGCCTGTTCGACGACCGCGACGACCTGCGCCCGCGCACCCGGCTGATCGTGCAGCTGGCGGCGGCCGCGCTGCTGGTCTGGGGCACGGGCTACGCGGTGCGCGACCTGGGCGACCTGCTGGGGGTCGGGCGCATCGAACTCGGGCTGCTGGCGATTCCCTTCACGGTGCTGGCCGCGGTGGCGGTGGTCAACGCCTTCAACATGCTCGACGGCCTCGACGGCCTGGCGGGCGGTTGCGCACTCGTCACCTTCGGCGCGTTCACGACGCTAGCCATTGGCGTCGGCGCGACGACGCTGGCCCTGTTCGGGGTCGCCGTGGTCGGTACCATCGCCGGCTTCCTCTGCTACAACCTGCCGTTGCTGCCCACGCGCCGCTGGCGCGTGTTCATGGGCGACGCGGGCAGCACGATGCTGGGCTTCCTGATCGCGGCGTTCGGGCTGGTGCTGCTGCAGCACGAGGCGCTCGCCGGGGCCGGGGTGCCCGCCGCGCTGGTGCTCTGGCTGGTCCCCATCCCCGTGTTCGAGCTGTACTGGACCACGGCGCGGCGGCTGCGCCGCGGGCTCCATCCGGCGTTGGCCGACGACGGGCACTGGCACCACGTGCTCGTGCGGGGCGGGCTCAGCGTCCGCGTCATCTTCCTCGTGTACATGCTGTTCTCGGCCATGGCGGCCGTGATCGGGCTGTGGTTGCACGCCGCGGGCCATTCGGACACCGTGCTCTTCGTCGGTTTCGTCGCGCTGTTCCTGGCCTGGATCGCCCTGATGAAGCTGCTGCCGCGCGTGCTGGCCGGCGTGGCACCTGGCTCCGACGCCGTGCACCGCATCGAGGCGCAGCGCGAGCCGGCGGGCCCACCCGGCCCGACCTGACCTGCCCTTGGCCCTGCTGCGGGGCCTGCGGGATCCGCGCGACCTGGCGCCTGCTTCGCTACCATGCGAGGCGCGATGCGCATCGGCCAGGATCTCTTCATGCTGCGTTTCGAGCCCCCCGCGGCGCTCGAGGCCCTGATCGTCGACCCGCGGGTGCCGCGGCGCGGTGCCGCGGTGCTGCTGTTCGCCGATGGCGCCGACCTGGGGCGGCTCGCGGCCGAGCCGCTCGAGCCCCAGCGCGCGCTGTGGACAGAACTCGCGCTCGGCTACGAGTGCGATGCGCAGGGTGCGCCCGCCACGGCCTTCCACTTTCCCTGGCTGATCCTCTCGCAGGCGCTGGGTGATCCGGGCCAGGCCGTCGCCGACATCGAGATGACGCGCTTCCATCCCGCCTGCCCGGATTACGACGGGCCGCGTGCGGGCGGGCTGATCGGCGCGACCGCCCGCAGCTTCACCGGGCTGCCGCTCGCGGATGTCTCGGCGACGCTGCGCGAGCCGGCACCGCTGCCGCCGGGAACGCTGCGGTGGGTCAACCGCTTCGCCTATCCCGACGTGAACGCACCGGGCCGCCTGCTCGATCGCGGCGTCTGGCTGCTCGAGCCGCAGGACGTCGTCGCCAGCGAGGCGTGGCGGGGCGAGGGCGAGGCCTGGCTGCATGCCGCGCTCGTCGGGACGGCCGCCGACGCGGCGCCGGGCGCCCAAGCCGGCCAGGGCCTGCGCGTGCGCGGCGAGGCGTGGCACGTGGCCGCGACCTACACCCTCGCGGGGGCGTCGCCGCTGTGAGTCCGCCGCGCAAGACGATCGGCCAGACGCTGCTCGCAGCGACCTGCGAGCTCGCGCCCGGCCGCGCGGCAGCGCTGCTGCCCACGCCCCTGCGCCCGGTGGCGGACGTGGCCTTCGCCTATCTCGTCTGGGCGACTCTCGCGGTGCCTGGCGCACCGGTGCGCGCGCGCAGCTTCGTCGAGGGCAATCTCGTGCTGCCCTGCGAGGGTCCCGAGGGCGAGGGCACGTGGTTCCTGCGGGCCTGGTTCGCGCGCCGCGACCTGGTGCGCAATGCGGTGCTCTCGGGCTGGGGTGGCGTGGCCGCCGACATCTCCGTGGGCCGCCTGCCCGCCGGGGTACAGGCGCTGGGCGCCTCGCTGCCCGGGACGCTCGGCGGCTGGGTGTCGAGGGATGGGCGGCGCGAGCTCGAGCTGTCGGTGACCCCCGCCGGGGCCTGCGAGCTCGAGGACACGCCGCTGCGGCGCTTCCACCGTGTCTACGGCGTGCGGACGGTCGGCGGTGCCCGCGACGTCACGCTCGAGCACCATCATCAGGATACCCTGCACCGCGTGCGCGCCGGAGCCGCGACGCTGCGGCTCGCGGGCGACGCCGCGGCGGCGCTGGGCACGCACCGGGTCACGGGCGGCATGATGATCGAATTCGGAATCGACTACGGCGGCTCGCGTCCCGCGGGCACGCCCTGGGGGGCCGCGCAGGCCCGGAGGGACGACCCATGATTACCCGACGTGACGCGCTCGCGGGCGCGTTGACCACGACGCTGGCCACCGCTTCCGCCACGGCCGGCGCGGCGGCGGCACCCACGCCCTCCGGGCTCGACGACCTCGTGGCGCGCCGCGCGGCGCTGCTGCGCGGCGGGCCACCCATCAACCTCGAGCGTGCCTACCGCGTGATGCAGGAAGACGGCCTGGACGGCTTCGTGCTGTGCCTGCCGACCAACGTCTTCCACGTGTCCGGCTACACGGACCACCTGGCGCAGATGCACGAGGCGCCAGCTTCATTCGTGCTGCTGTCGCGCAACCCGCTGCAGGCGCCAGGGCTGGTGATGAGCCAGTTCCTGCATTTCTACAAGTTTCCCGACGAGGCGATCGACTACCCGCTGCAGAAGTTCCTCTACACGGGCTGGGGGATGCGCGAGGGCGATCCCTCGAGCGAGGTGGCCAGTCCGCCGTTCGTCTTCGTCGACTCGAAGCAGGCGCCGCTGCGCGACTTCGAACGGCGCCGCTACGCCCTGCAGGACACGTCGCCCGCGACCCAGCCGGCCGCGCTGTCGCCGAGCGCGGAGCGTGCCCTCGCCCGGGCGGCCCGCGAGATGGGCCTGGACCGTGGCCGCATCGGCTTCGACTCGGCGGTGGTGCTCGCCGCGTTCGCGGCGCAAGGCCTCGAGCCGGACCTCACGTACGCCGACAACTCGCTGCGCCGGATCCGCATGATCAAGTCGCCCCGCGAGATCGAGCTGATGCGGATCGCGGCGCGGGCGAACGCCGAGGCGTCGATCGCGGCCGTGCGGGCCGTGCGCCCCGGCATGAGCCACGCCGAGCTGCGCGCCATCTGGGCCGCGGAGCTCGCGCGGCGCGGCAACGTGCCCGAGATCATGCAGGTCGACACCATCATGGCCGACGCCACCAACCCGCGCTTCGCGCGCGGCACGGCGTTCGCGATCGACTGCCTGAGCCACGGCCACCACTATCGCGGCGACTATGGGCGCACGGTGTTCGTGGGCGAGCCGACCCGCGCGATCCGCCGCGCGACCGCGGCGATCTCGCTCGCCTGGGACGAGCTGCGCGCCCAGCTGCGCCCCGGGCTGCGCTACTCGGACATCAAGCGCATCGGGCAGGAGACGCTGCGCAAGGCGGGCTACGATTTCGACGTGGCGTTCTCCGCGCACAGCTGCGGTCTGTCGCACACCGACGATGCCGGGCGCGCCGGCCAGGCCGACTTCTGGGTCAAGGGCGACACCGTGCTCGAGGAGAACATGGTGATCAGCATCGACCTGCCGGTGCGCCAGTCGGGGCTCGGCGGCTCCGCCCATCTCGAGGACCTCACGCTGATCACGAAGGACGGCGGCGAGCAGATCAACGACATCGGCGACAGGACGATCCAGGTATGAAGAAAACGCTGCTCATGCTCATTCTCGTGCTCGCGGCAGGTCGCGCCGGCGCGGAGGAGGTGCTGATCGACCGGTCGTTCCACCGGCTCGCGGAAGGCCTGGTGCACCTGCGCTCCGTCGCGGGCAGCACAGCCTCACCGCCGCTCGTGCTGCTGCACCCGTCGCCGTCGTCGTCGCGAGCCCTCGAGCCGCTGCTGCGCGAGCTGGCGCAGCGCCGCCCCGGCCTGCGCCTGCTGGCGCCCGACACGCTCGGCAACGGCGACTCGGCGGCCCCGGCACCCGAGACGCCCGATGCGGCGTATTTCGCGGGTGCGCTCGCGCGGCTGCTCGACGGCCTGGGCATCGAGCGGATCGATCTCTATGGCGCACATACCGGCGCGCGGATCGCCGCCGAGTTCGCCGTGGCCTACCCGCAGCGCGTGCGCCGGCTCGTGCTCGACGGGATCGCTGATTACCCGCTGGAGATCAAGCAGCAGATCCTCGCCAGCTACGCCCCTTCGGTGCAGCCGGACGAGTACGGCAGGCAGTTCATCTGGGCGTTCAACTTCATCCGCGACCAGCAGCTGCACTTCCCGTACTTCCTGCGGCGGCCGGAGTACCGGCTGGCCACGACGATGCCGCCGCCGGAGGAGCTGCACCTGCGCACGCTCGACGTGCTCAAGGCGCTGCAGACCTACCACAAGCCCTACCTGGCGGCGTTCCGCTACCCCGCGCGCGAGCGGTTGCCGAAGATCGCGGCGCCGACGCTGTTCACGATCACCGCGTCGGAGCCACCGGCGCTGAAGACGATGTCGCGCGAGATGGCGGCGCTGGTGCCCGCCGCGCGCGTCGAGGAAGTCGACGCCACGCCGCGGGGCAAGGCCGCGGCGATGGCGGCGTTCCTCGCCGTGCCGGAGTAGCCGCGCAGCCTAGCGGCGCACCGGCGGGCGCGGCGAACCGGAGCCGACCGCCCGGCCGTCCTGCTCGGCGTACCAGGCGCCGTAGCCCGTCATCTTCGACACGTCGGGGTAGAGCACGCCCACCGTCGCAGGCGCGGAGCCGTTCATCGCGATCGAGCGGTTGCTGTACCAGATCGCGCCTTCGCGCGTGATCGCGATCTTCGGCATGTCGGAGCGCATCGGGCTGGGGTAGTTCGTGAAGCGGCCGCTGCCGGGGTTGTAGCGCACGAGCACGCCGCCCTGGCCGCCGTCGCTGATCCAGATGTCGTCCCAAGGGTCCGCCCAGACGTCGTAGGGCTCGCTGAAGCGGCCGATCGGGAACTCGACGATCTCGCCGGACACCGGGTCGAGCCGGCCGAGCTTGCCGCTGCTGAACGCCCCGTACCAGACGTGCCCCTTCGAATCGAGGCCGATGCGGCGGATCGTGCACGGTGCCGACGGCGCCAGCCAGGACCGGAAGGTCTCGGTGTCGGGGTCGAAGCGGGTGATCTGGCAGCTGTGGAACTCGACGAACCAGATCTTGTCCTGCTGGTCGATCAGGATGCCGTAGGGGCGCCCGCCGCGGGTCGGGATCTCCCAGAGCTTCACGCTGTCGGTGGCACGGGTCCACTTGCCGATGCGGTTGCCCGGCAGCATCGAGAACCAGAGGTCGCCCTTCGAGTCGAAGACCGGGGTATGGCCATGCAGGCCGGGCCCCGGTGCAGGGTAGGGCTTCATCTCGCCGGTCTTCGGGTTCAGCCGACCGAGGTGGATGTCGCGACCGCCCCACCAGACGGAGCCTTCGGCGTCGAGCGGGTCGACGGCCAGGCCGTGCGGTGACCAGTTGGGCCTGGGGGTCGGGAACTTCGTGAAGGTGGCGGTGCGCGGGTCGAGCCGCGTGATCCCGCCAGCGCCGCGCGTGCGCTCGGTCAGCCAGACATTGCCCTGGCGGTCGAAGTAGGGCTCCTGGATCCAGCGGTTCTGGCCGTTGGCGGCGGTGGGCTCGGCGACGGTGTATTCGATCCACATCGCCTTGGCGAGCGCGTCCTCGTCGACCGCCAGCGGCTGGTCCATCAGCACGGCGCGCGGGGTCGAGTCGGGGCCGAAGTTCGCGACGAGGTAGTCGAGCAGCTCGGCGCGCTGTGCGTCGCTGACGGTGCCGAGCGGGATCAGCGGCGCGCCGCCCTGCACGCCGTAGGCCGGGGCGTCGCTGAGCATCAGGTTGAGCACGGCGTCCCAGCCCTCGCGGCTCATCGGCCGCCCGGGCAGGTGATTGACGCCGTGGCAGGTGATGCAGGTCTTCTCGATGGTGACGCGCGCCGGGCCGGCCGGGTAGATCTCCTCGTAGGTCGCGGCCTCGATCGCCTGCAGGGCCGAGTCCTCGCCGGCCACGTGGATCACGGGCTCGTCGCTGAGCGTCATGACGAGCTGCGCCTCGGTGGTGCGGCGCGGCTCGATGGTCACCTCGCGAGTCTCGGCGGCGAAGCCCGCGTGCTCGACCCGCAGCTGGTAGCGGCCCGGCATCAGGTTCGGTGCGCGGAACCGGCCCTCGTGCGTGTAGACCATGTAGGTCATGCGGCGCTCGGCGTTCCAGGCGTAGACCCTGGCCGCGGTGAACGGACCGTCGGCGCGTACCGTGCCGGACAGGACTCCGGTGCCGCCAAGTTCGCCGGATGGCGGCGCAGCCACCGCCAGTGCGCTGGCGACCAGCGCGACCGACAACGCAATGACGCGAAGCAGACTGGGCATGAAGGTTCTCCCTGGACGACGCGCACGCGTCATCCCTCTTGTTTTATTTAGCATACATGTATAGCTTCCGGGCCATTACCTTTCGTGAAAGCGGCGCAGGCCCGGGGGGGATCCGATGTCGAAGCAGCGGTTGGTGTGGGCGTTTGGTGCCCTGGGCGGAATGGTGGTGGCCGGCGGGGCGCATGCCCAGGGCGAGCCGCAGGCGGCGCTGGAGGAGATCACCGTCACGGCGCGCAAGACCAGCGAGTCGCTGGTCGACGTGCCGGTGGCGATCACGGCGCTCAGCGGCGAAGACCTCGCCGAGCGCGGAATCACCGACCTCTTCGACCTCGCGTCGTTCACACCAGGCTTCCGGTTCCAGAACCAGGCGGTCGGTCGCAACGACCGCGGGTTCACGCAGTACGTGATCCGCGGCATGGTACCGAATTCGGCCATCGCGACGCGCCAGAGCGTCACGATCTTCGTCGACGGCGCGCCGGTCACGGGAGGCAGCGTCAGCGGCGTCACCGACATCGAGCGGGTCGAGGTGGTCAAGGGGCCGCAGAGCGCCTTCTTCGGCAAGAGCACGTTTGCCGGCGCCGTGAACTACATCACGCGCGCCCCGGGCTACGACTGGGGTGGCAACGTCGACGTCTCCTACGAGAGCTACGACACCCTCGACCTCAAGGGCAGCCTCGAGGGCCCGATCATCGCCGACAAGCTTGCGTTCCGGGTCAGTGCGCGCAGCTACCAGACCGACGGCCAGTTCCGCGACTCGGTGTTCGCCAGCGAGCGGCTCGGCGCGCGGGATACGAAGTCGGTGAGCCTGAGCCTGCTGGCGGAGCCGACCGACTCGCTGCGGCTGAGGCTGTTCGGCGTGAAATGGCAGGACGATGACGGCCTGCCGGCCAACTCGCGCTACGGCAGCGCGGAACTGAACTGCGCCACGGTCACGGCTGCCGCAGGCCAGCTGAACTACACCTGTGGTTCGCTGGGCGACATGCCGGCACCCTACCGCTCGTGGAATCCGACCATCGAGCCCGTGGCGCTGGCCGCGATCCAGACCTCCGGGCAGCGGCTGTTCGCCCCGGGCTTCATCGACCACCTGGGGCTCTATCGCGAGGCAGAGCAGTACCGGGCGCTGGGCGACTGGGAGTCCTCGGGGGGCTACACGGTGTCGGCGATCATCGCCTACAGCAAGAACCAGTGGTCTTTCCTCCAGACCAGCCTGGGCCAGGACACGCGGGCGATCCCCAATCGGTCCGCCACGCCGACCAACGGCCGGATCCCCTATGTCTACGCGCTGATCCGCGGCGACAACGAGAACATCGACAAGTACGCCGAGCTGCGCCTGACCTCGCCGCAGGACGGCCGGCTCCGCTGGCTGATCGGCGCGAATTACCTGAATTCCCGGACCGCCGTGGCCACGCTGAGCTTCCAGCTCGCCGGGTTCCTGCAGAACACGCCAGAGAACCGCTACAAGTCGGATGCGCAGGCCATCTTCGGCTCGGTCGGCTGGGACTTCACCGACAAGCTGTCGGTCAGCCTCGAGGGGCGCTACCAGAAGAACGAGGAAGGCCAGCGCACGCTGGCGGGCAGCTTCCCGGTCTACGAGGAGACGACCAACGCGTTCACCCCGCGCGTGATCCTGCAGTACAAGCCCGCGGAGACCTCGTCGGCCTACGTCTCCTACTCGGAAGGCACGCGGCCAGCGGAGTTCAACGGGACGTTCTTTGCCGCCTCGCCGTTCGTGCAGCAGCAGATACTCTCGACGGCGGCAATCCAGGGCGTGGTGCCCGAGGACAAGGTCTGGATGGCCGAGGTGGGCTACAAGGGCCAGCTGCTCGACAACCGGCTGCGCATCCTTGCCGCCGCGTACTACGGCAAGTGGACCGACCGCCATGTCCAGAACTCCGTGCAGGTCTACGCCTCGCCCGCGGCGCAGGCGGCGGGCGTGCTGTCGAACATCTCGCTGGTCGGCGCCAACGGTGAGGTCGACCTGCAGGGCCTCGAGCTCGAGGCTGCGTTCGCGGTCACGCCTTCGCTGACGCTGGAGGGGGGCTTCAGCCTGGCCCAGACCGACACCGTGCGCACGTCCTGTTCGGACTGCGTGGCGCTGGAGCGCAACATCAACCCCACGGGGCGCGTGCTGCCCTACTACCCGGAGGTCTCAGGCTTCCTGTCGGGCACGTATGAGTTTCCCCTGTTCTCGAGAGACGCCTACCTGCGCACCGACGTGCTCTACACGGGCAAGCAGTACGAGACCGAGTCGAACCTGGCCTACTCCGCGCCGAGCACGATCGTGAACCTGCGCATCGGGGCGGACTTCGGGCGGTTCAGGGCCGAGGTCTTCGGCACCAACATCTTCGACGAGACCGCGCCGAGCAGCCTCGCGCGGGCACTCTACAGCGAGTATTCGCCGGCCGGCGTGCCTTCACCCGTCAACGGCATCACGGTCTCACCCGCAGACCGGCCGAGCTTCGGCGTCCGATTCAGCGCGAAGTTCTGAGGTGGGCGGGGTCGTGCTGCTGCTCGCGCTGGCGGCGCGCGGTCTCCCGGAGACGGGCGCACCGGTCATTTCCAGGTGAATCCGTTGCAGGCCAAGCCGACTCCGTCCTAGGCTCGGGGCATGCCGCCCTCCCTCCAGCGGGGACTCGAATTCGTCCTGCCCTCCAGATCCCGCGAGAGCGAGAGTGTTGCCGAGGCCTGCCGGGGAGCCGGCGCGTCCGCTGTGAAGGGCGCCAGCACTCGTGTCTGCGGGATTCCCCTGCTGCGGACGTCGATCATCTCGCAGCGTGCAAACGAGCACCACGCGGCGGACGACCTCGACCGGGCAGCGACCGTGCGGAATGGCGTCGCCAGCGACGGCTGTGCGGCTGCGCGGCACCGGGGGTCAAAGTCTTTGGTAACGCAGACCTTCCACCCGGGCTTCGGGCAGGGCCCCCCGCCCGGGCACCTCTAGTTGACGACGCGCACCGACCCCGGGGGGCATCGATGATGTGGACGCCCAAAGTGATCATGATGAACGGCGAGCTGCTCCCGTTCGCCGACGCGCGGCTCCATCCGCTCTCGCTGGCGGTGACCTATGCGACGACGGTGTTCGAGGGCCTGCGCGCGTACCGCCTCGGGGACGGCGGCTACGCGCTGTTCCGGTTCGACGAGCACATGCAGCGGCTGCGCGCGGGCATGAAGCTGCTGCGCATGGAGCAGCTGTATGGCACCGGCGAGATGCTCGGTCACCTGCGGCGGCTGGTGGCGGCCAACGAGCCGGATACCGACGTCTACATCCGGCTGCTCGCCTATGTCGAGGGCATGGGCCTGATGGCCACCACAGGCCCGGTGGGCTTCACGGCGGCGGCGATGCCGCGCGAGAAGCCCCGCAACGCCGACACCGGCCTTGCGCTCGGCGTGAGCTCCTGGCACCGGCTGCCGGACAACGCGAGCCCGCCGCGCATCAAGAGCACGGCGAACTACCACAATGCGCGGCTCGCTGCGCTGCAGGCGAAGTCCGACGGCTACGACGGGGCACTGATGCTGACCCAGGACGGGCGGGTATCCGAGTCGCCGATCGCCTGCTTCTTCATGGTCCGCGACGGCCGGCTGGTGACTCCATCCACCTCCAGCGCGATCCTCGAGAGCATCACGCGTGACACGATCATCACCCGTTACCGCGAGACCACCGGGCTCGCCGTGGAGGAGCGGGTGGTGGACCGCAGCGAGCTGTACCTGGCCGACGAGGCCTTCCTGTGCGGGACCGGCCAGGAGATCCTGCCAGTCACGTCGATCGACCGCTTCCCGGTGGGCGACGGCATGATCGGCCCGGTCACGCGCCATGTGCGACAGGATTATTTCGACCTGGTGCGCGGCATCGTTCCCGATCACCCCGAATGGCGCACCCTGCTCTAGACCATGCAGACCTACCAGCTCTTCATCGACGGTGAGTGGCGCGACCCGGCGTCCGGAACCTGGTTCGACACCGAGGATCCCTACAGTGGAGACGCCTGGGCGCGGATCCCGCGCGGCTCGCGCGCCGACGTCGAGGCCGCCGTGGCCGCGGCCGACCGGGCGTTTCGCGAGGGCGACTGGCCAGGGCTCAACGCGACCCAGCGCGGGCACCTGCTGCGGCGCCTGGGCGAGGTGCTGGCGGCGAACGCCGAGGTGCTGGCGCGCGTCGAGGTCCGCGACAACGGCAAGCTGTATTCCGAGGTCCTGAACCAGTGCCGCTACCTCGCGGAGTGGTTCCACTACTTCGGCGGGCTCGCCGACAAGGTCGAGGGCGCCGTGCCGCCGATCGACAAGCCGCAGGTGCTCAACTACACGCGGTACGAGCCGCTGGGCGTGTGCGCCTGCATCACGCCGTGGAACTCTCCGTTGCTGCTGCTCGCCTGGAAGGCCGCCCCGGCGCTGGCGGCGGGCAATACCATCGTGATCAAGCCGTCGGAGTACACCTCGGCGTCGACCCTCGAGTTCGCGCGCCTGGCCGCGGAGGCCGGCGTCCCCCGAGGCGTGATCAACGTCGTGACCGGATACGGTGCCGAGGTGGGCGACGCGCTGGTACGCCATCCGAAGGTTCGCAAGGTGGCCTTCACCGGGGGCGAGGACGGCGGCCGACGGGTGAATGTGGCGGCGGCGGAGGACTTCAAGCGCGTGACGCTGGAGCTCGGCGGCAAGTCCGCGAACATCGTGTTCGAGGACGCCGACCTCGGCCAGGCGGTCAACGGGGCGATCTCCGGAATCTTTGCCGCCAGCGGCCAGACCTGCATCGCCGGTTCGCGGCTGCTGCTGCAGGACTCCATCCACGACCGGTTCCTCGAACGGCTGGTGGCGGTTGCCGCGACCGCCCGGCTCGGCGACCCGATGTCGCCCGACACGCAGATCGGGCCGATCACGACCGAGCCGCAGTACCGCCGCATCGTGGGCTTCCTCGAGTCCGCACGCGAGGAGGGCGCGCGCTGCGTGCTCGGCGGCGCGCCGGCCACGGTGCCGGGCTCGCGCGGCTGGTTCGTGCCGCCGACCATCTACGCCGACGTGACGCCCACGATGCGCATCGCGCGCGAGGAGATCTTCGGCCCGGTGCTGTCGGTGATGAGGTTCCGCGACGAGGATGACGCGGTGCGGATCGCCAACGACGTCAACTACGGGCTCGCGGCCGGGGTCTGGACCGAGAACCTGCGGCGTGCCGTGCGCGTGTCCGGGCGGCTCGAGGCCGGGACGGTCTGGGTGAATACCTACCGTTCGACCAGCTTCACGACGCCGTTTGGCGGCTACAAGGCGAGCGGCCTCGGCCGCGAGAACGGCGCCGAGTCGATCAAGGAATACCTGCAGGTGAAGAGCGTCTGGTTCTACACCGGCGGTGACGTTGCCAACCCATTCGTCCGGCGCTGAGGGAATCGCCATGGTCCGAGCCTTGTCGTCGTTGCTGCTGCTGCTCGCGGGTGCGCTGGCCGGGTTCGGGCCGGATCAGGCAGGCACGGTGCGTGCGGCCTCGATGGACGGCTTCGGGGAACTGGAGGGCCGCGTCAGCGGCACCCAGCCCGATGCGCTCGCGGTGGTGTTCGCGCACGAACCGGTTCGCGACGTGGCCTATACCGTGTTCGTCGTCGACGGCCGCTATCGCGCCACGAACCTGTTTCCCGGCCGCTACCGCATCACGGTGCGTCCGGCGGTGGGGCAGCTCAAGGGCTTCACGCCGGTGACGACGGAGGTCACGGTGACGGCTGGCGCCAGGGCCCGCGCCGACTTCGCGTTGAAGGATGTTCGAGCGATCCCGAATTACGTGGGGGGCGTGGCCTACGACGGGGACCCGCGCTACCCGGACGCGAAGATCCGGCCCTACGACGAGGTCTACCCGCCGGGACCGGGCCGCGACATCCTCGAGCGCACCTGCAACGCCTGCCACCAGGTCAACCTGATCCCGTACAACGCGCCGCGGCCGTATTCGGGAGGCCGGCCGCCGAAGGATCGCGCGGCCTGGGCCACCACCGTCGACAACATGCACAAGGTGCCGGCGTTCGGCCGGCCCGGCAAGGCGTCGATGTTCGACCCGGCGCTGCTGCCGCCGCGCGATCGCGAGGTCCTGCTCGACTACCTCGCGGCGAACTTCGGACCGGACTCCGAGCCGCGCGTGGTGCAACTCGACAGCGTGCCGAACCTCGACAAGTCCGCGCTCGAGAAGGCGATGTTCGTCGAATACAACTACCGCGAGCCCAAGGGGAAATACCCGGTCTGGCCGTGGCCGCACCAGGTCGACTTCGACCGCGACGGCAACGTCTGGCTCGCCTACACGGCCTGTTGCATCGTGCGCCTGGATCCGCGGACGGGGGAAACCCGCGCCTACGAGGGCAACGGCGGCGGCCACGGCATCGCGGTCGACCAGACCGATGGCACGGTCTGGTACTCGGGCGACGTCGTCCGTCGGCTGGACCCGAAGACCGGGCTCGTCGACCGCTGGCGGCTCGGCAACGAGACCGGGCTCGGCAGCAACACGCAGATCTTCGACTCGAAGGGCAACCTCTGGCTGTCGTTCCTGCCTGCTGGCGGGCTGGGCAAGTGGGATCGGGCCACCGACTCCGTGATGTGGTGGGAAGTCCCGGTGATCCGCGCGCGGCCCTACGGGATCATCGTCGACCACCGCGACAAGGTCTGGTGGGCCGATTACCACAACGGCGGCCTCACGCGCTTCGATCCTGAAACCGAGGAGTTCCGCCATTTCCGGCTGGTGCGCGAGCACGCGTCGAGCTCGATCCGGCGGCTCGGCGTCGACTCGAAGAACTATATCTGGGCCGGCACCTACGCCAGCGAGAAATACATCGACCGGCTCTACCGACTGGACCCCGACACCGGCGCGGTCAAGGAGTGGCGTCTCGAGGACCTGCCCTTTGCGGCGATCTACAACACCGAGGCCGACAGCCGGGACCGCATCTGGCTCTCCAACGACAACTACCTTTCGATGTTCGACCCCGGGTCGGAGCGCTTCACGCATTACCCGATACCGGTTCGCTCGGACACCCTGAAGACGACCATCGACGGCAACGACGTGGTCTGGTTCTTCTACCGGAACGCCGGCAAGTACATCAACTACGGCGGCACCCTCGTCGCGCTGCACACCGACAAGGACCGCATCCGTGGCTTCGGCGCATTCCATTCGCCCGACAGCGCCGGTCACCAGCTCGCGACCTACCGGGGGCCGCTGGCGCCGCCCGTGCGCGGCGAGGTGCGGGTGTCACCGCCGGAGCCGCGCAACGCCGGCGAGTATCGCGACTGGGCGCAGCTGGTGGGACTCATTCGGCCGGCGGCGACCCGCGACGGCGCGGGCGGACCGTCGGCGGCCGGGGCAAGGCTGTTCGCCGAGCGCTGCGCGGCCTGCCACACGCTGCCGAAGGGCGGCTCGCAGGGGCTTGGCCCGAACCTGCACGGGGTCGTCGGTGCCCGCGCCGCGTCGAAGAGCGGGTTCGCCTATTCCGATGCCCTGCGGGGCGCCGGCATCACCTGGACCGCCGAGGCCCTGGACCGTTTCCTGGCGGGGCCCGCGCTGCATGTGCCGGGCACGTCGATGGTCGCGCCCGGCATCAACGACCCGGTGGCCCGCCGGGCGCTGGTGGATTTCCTCGGGCTGGGGTCGGGCGGCACAGGGGACCAGTCGAGCTTGGTGGAGTGACGCCGTGAGCTACTCAGCATTGCAGGTCGGCACGCTCTGGCGCCGGTTCAACGCCCTGATCGACGAGACGGCGCAGACCTTCGTCCGCACGTCGTTCTCGTCGGTCGTGCGCGACAACTGGGACCTGGCCGTGAGCCTGATGGACAGCCGTGGGCGCCTGTTTGCCCAGTCCTCGCGCAGCGTGCCCTCGTTCATCGGCACCATGCCCCGCACGCTGGCCACCATGCTCGAGCGCCATCCGGCGTCGAGCCTGGTCCCGGGCGACGTGCTGATCTCCAACGATGGCTACAGCGGCACCGGGCACCTCAACGACATCACGATGGTGCGGCCGGTGTTCCATCACGGGCGGCTGATCGCCTTCGTCGGCAGCGTGTTCCACACGGTCGACATCGGCGGCGCGCCGTCCATCGACGCCGTGGACTCCTACGCCGAGGGCTTGACGATCCCGGTTTCGAAGATCCTGCGCGCCGGCATCGAGAACGAGGACGTCGTCGACTTCCTCGAGGCCAACCTCCGGGCGCCCGAGGAAACGCTGGGCGACATCCGTGCGCAGTTCGCGGCCTTCGGCGTCTGCATCGCGCGGCTCACGCGCATGCTCGACGCGGAGCGTATCGAGGACCTGGATGGGCTCGTCGACGAGATCCTCGCGCGCTCGGAGGCCTCGATGCGTCGCGCGATCGCCTCGATACCGGACGGCCGCTACGGCGATCGCATGCAGGTCGACGGCTTCGAGGAGCCGCTGACGATCCAGTGCGAGATCGCGATCGCCGGGGATGGACTGGTCGTGGACTTCGCTGGAACCTCGCCCCAGGTCAATCGGCCGATCAATTCCGTGCTCAACTTCACGTGGGCCTACACGGCGTACGCGCTCAAGTGCGCGCTGGATCCGGCGACGCCCAACAACGACGGCTGCTTCCGGCCGATCCGGATCGAGGCACCCGAAGGCTCGCTGGTCAATCCGCGCCGGCCGGCGCCCGTGTGGGCGAGGCACCTGACCGGTCACTACCTGCCCCCGGTCGTGTACGGGGCGCTCGCGGCCACGATCCCGGATCGCGTGATCGCCGACTGCGGGTCGCCGATCTGGAACGTCTACTTCGCGGGCCAGCTCCGCAACAGGCGCCGCTTCGTGAAGATGTTCTTCATGAACGGGGGGCACGGGGCACGCCCGCATGATGACGGGCCCGCCTGCCTGAGCTTTCCGAGCAATATCGCCACGGTGCCGGTGGAGCAGTTCGAGAACAGCGTGCCGCTGCTCATCACCGAGAAGGCGCTGATCCCGGATTCCGGTGGTGCCGGCCGGCACCGCGGGGGGCTCGCCCAGCGCGTGTCGTTCGAGGTGACCTCGCCGTCGCCGGTGTCGATGACCATTCGTCACGAGCGCGTGCGGTTCCCGCCGCGAGGCCTGCTGGGCGGCGAGCCGGGCCGTGCGGGGCGCGGCTACCTCAACGGCGAGCGCATCCCGGCCAAGGCGCGCATCGACCTGCGGCAGGGCGACCGCGTCACGTTCGAGACGCCCGGCGGCGGAGGCTTCGGTCCCGCGTCCGAGAGGGATCCGGCGCTGCTGCGCCGCGACCTGGAGGAAGGACTGGTGACCCATGGGTGAGGGTTACCGGATCGGTGTCGACATCGGCGGCACCTTCACGGACCTCGTGATGATCGACGATGCCTCGGGTCGCCTCGTCAACGAGAAGGTACTCACGACGCCCAGTGACCCGTCGCTCGGCGTGCTCGAGGGCGTCCGGCGCATCCTGGCCGCGAACGGGGTTTCCCCGGGCGCGGTGCGCCAGGTCATCCACGGCACCACGCTCGTGGCCAATGCGGTGATCGAGCGTCGCGGCGAGCGCGTCGCGCTGCTGGCCACCGCGGGCTTTGCGGACGTGCTGGAGATCGGCACGGAGTGGCGCTACGACACCTACGACCTGTTCCAGAAGTTGCCCGAGCCGCTGGTGCCGCGGCGGCTGCGCTTCGAGGTGCCCGAGCGCGTCGGCCCGGACGGCACGGTGCTGCGGCCGCTCGACGAGGCGGCGGTGGTGGCTTTGGCGCGCCGGATCGGCACGCTCGGCGTGACCGCCGTGGCGGTGTCGCTGCTGCATTCATTCCGCAACCCAGTGCACGAGCAGCGCGTGCGGGAGATCCTGCTGCGCGAGTGTCCCGGCCTGGCGGTGTGCATCTCCAGCGATGTGATGCCCGAGATCGGCGAGTACGAGCGCACGTCGACCACTGTCTGCAATGCCTACGTGCTGCCGGTGTTCCGTCGCTACCTGCAGAGCCTGACCGCGGGCTTGCGCGGCATCGGGATCGACCGGGACCTCTACCTGATGCTGTCGGACGGCGGCACGGCGCACGAATCGACCGCCGCCGAGCATCCGGTACGCCTGGTTCAGTCGGGACCGGCGGGGGGCGTGCAGGCGATCTCTGCCGTCGGACGGCTGGCCGGCGAGGCCAACCTGCTGTGCTTCGACATGGGCGGGACCACGGCAAAGGCTTGCCTGGTCGACGGCGGCCGGCCGCTGCGCACCACCGAGTTCGAGGTCGCACGTGTCTACCGGTTCAAGAAAGGCAGCGGCCTGCCGCTGCGCGTCCCGGTCATCGAGATGATCGAGATCGGGGCCGGCGGTGGGTCGATCGCGAAGGTGGACCACCTGGGACTCGCGCAGATCGGGCCCGAGAGTTCGAGCGCGGATCCGGGGCCGGCCTGCTACGGACGTGGCGGCACCGAGCCGACGGTGACCGACGCGGACCTGGTGCTCGGTTACCTCGGAGCGGACAGCTTCCTGGGTGGCGACATGCGGCTCGACGTCGAGGCCGCCGCGGCAGCGCTGCGGCGCGGCATGGCGGATCCGCTGGGATTGTCGCTCATCGAGGCGGCCTGGGCGGTCCACGAGACGGTGAACGAGAACATGGCCCAGGCGGCCAGCATCCACGCCCTCGAGCGCGCGCGACGGATCACCGACTACATCATGGTCCCGATCGGCGGGGCGGGCCCCGTGCATGCCTGCAACATCGCGCTGAAGCTCGGGGTGTCGCGCGTGCTCTGCCCGCCGGGTGCCGGCGTGGCTTCGGCGCTGGGCTTCCTGGTGGCGCCGGTCGCGTTCACCCTGCTGCAGGGCGGCGTGGTCGCGCTCGACGAGGTGGATCTTGGCGCGCTTCGCGCGATACTGGCGCAGATGCGCGCCAAGGGGCTCGGGATGGTGCGCGCGGCTGGCGCACGCGAGGCGGACGCCTCGACGCGATACGTCGCGGCGATGCGTTACACGGGCCAGGGCTTCGAGGTGGAAGTGCCCGTCACCGAGGGTGAAGTGGCCGGCTGCGACCGCGACCCGCTGCGCCGCGCTTTCGAGGCCGCGTATCGCTCGCAGTTCGGGCGCGTCGAGGGTGGCATGGCGGTGGAGATCGTTTCGTGGCGCGTGGTGGTCTCGGGGCCCGACCCGAAGGTCGATCTCGTCGCAGGGCGGCCACCGGTCGCCGCCGGCGAGGCGGGCCGGGGCGAGCGGCCGGTGTACTTCGGCCCCGCGACGGGTTTCGTCTCCGCTGCCGTCTACGACCGTTACCGGCTGGCGCCGGGCAGCCGCTTCAGCGGCCCTGCGGTGTTCGAGGAGCGCGAGTCGACGACGGTCGTGCCGCCAGGCGCCGTGGCGATGATCGATGACGCGTTGAACCTCGTGATCGACCTGCCCGTCGTCATGGAAGGCGAGGCGCGCCGATGAGCGCCCTCGAGACCGTCCCGACCACCGTGGCGCAATGCCTCGCCCGACGGCTCGCAGCCCGGGGTGTGCGCAGGATGTTCGGGGTGCCCGGCGGGGGCTCCAGCCTCGACGTCATCGAGGCCGGCGCCGCCGAGGGTATCGACTTCGTGCTGACCCGCACCGAAAGCGCCGCGGCGATGATGGCGGCCGTGACCGGTTGGCTTTCGGGCGTGCCCGGCGTGGCGTTGTCGACCAAGGGGCCGGGCACCGCTAACGCGACCAACGGCATCGCCTGTGCGTCGCTCGACCGCGCGCCGCTGCTGTTCCTGACCGACGGCTTCAGCGCGGGCGAGCAGTCCTGGGTCACGCACCAGGTGTTCGACCAGCAGGCGATGCTGGCGCCGGTCGTGCGCGCCGCAAGCCGGCTCGAGGGCGAGGATGCCGCCAGCGAGATCGACTCCTTGCTCGACGCCGCGCTGCGCGCGCCGCAGGGTCCGGTGCTGGTCGAACTCACGAGCGAGGCCGCGCGCCGCCGCGTGCCGGCTGGCGACACGGCGGCGGCCGCGTGTCCGCCGGCGGTGGGCGCTGGCACCGATGCGCCGCCTGGCGATGCCGCCCCGCTCGCGGCGGCGAGGCGGTTGCTCGCGGCCGCGTCGCGCCCGGTACTGGTCGTCGGTCTCGAGGCGCGATCCCCCGCCGCGGCCGCGGCGGTGAACGCTTTTGCCGAGGCGCTCGGTTGCCCGGTGCTCGGCACCTACATGTCCAAGGGGGTGGTCGCCGACGACCACCCGTTGTACGTGGGCGGCTTCACCAGCGGGGTGGCCGAGGCCGAGTGCGCCGGGCAGGCCGACTTGATCGTCTGCTGCGGACTCGATCCTGTCGAACTGCTGCGGCAGCCGTGGCGCTATCGCGTGCCGATCATCGACATCGCGACCGTGCGGCATCCCGTGCATTACTTCACCCCTGACGCGGGGCTCTACGGTGCGATCGAGGGCAGCCTCGCGCGCCTTGGCCCCTTGGTCCGGTCCGGCTGGTCACCCGAGGTCATCCGCGCGCTGCGTGAGCAGATGCGCGCGACCCTGCGGCAGGGTCCCGGCGACGGGCTCGGGCCGCAGCAGGTGGTGGAGATGGCGGCCGAGGCGTCGGCCAGGCTCCCGGCCTGGCCCCGGATCGCGGTCGACGCGGGCGCGCACATGTTCTCGGCGATGGCGTACTGGCCCTGCCGCGAGCCCCACGACGTGCTGATCTCCAACGGGCTCGCGACCATGGCGTTTGCGCTGCCGGCCGCGATCGCCTCGGCGCTGCACGAGCCGACACGCACCGCGATCGCATTCACCGGGGACGGCGGGCTGTTCATGTGCCTGGCGGAGCTTTCCACTGCGGTCGCGCAACGCGCACGCGTCGTCGTCGTGGTGTTCAACGACGCGTCGCTGTCGCTGATCGACATCAAGCAGCAGCAGAGGAAGCTGCCGACCCGCGGCGTGCGCTGGGAACGCCCCGACTTCGCGGCGGTGATGAACGCCCTCGGCGGCCGTGGCTATCTCGCGCGGGATGCCGACGAGTATCGTGACGCGCTGCAGCAGGCGCTGCAGGGGGAGGGGCCGGCGCTCGTGGACGTGCACGTCACGCCCGACGGCTACCTCGAGCAGCTCAAGGCGCTGCGTGGCTGAACCGAACAGGAACCCATCGATGGACGAGCATTACGGAAATTCGAACGCCTTTCGCCTCCCGCCCGAGGTGGTGGAACTGTGCGACGTCGCCAAGCGCATCGTCCACAAGGAACTGCTGCCCCGCGAGCCCGAGTACCTGCCGCACCCCGGGCATTCCTTCGGCTTGAAGGAGACGATCAACCTCAAGTCCGTGTTCGGCGAGGCGGTGCTCGATCACCTGGTCGGCATCGCGCGCGACACCGGGCTCTGGTACCTGATGGTGCCCGAGAAGTTCGGCGGGCTCGGGCTGCCGATGCTGACGCAGATCGCGATCCTCGAGCAGTTCTACTACACGGCCGTGCCGTTCCCGTTCGCGAACGTGCCGAACATCCTCTACGAGTGCCGCGGCGACCAGGTCGAGAAATTCCTCAAGCCCGTCATCGAGGGCCGGATGACGACCTGCTTCGCGCAGACCGAACCGAACGCCGGATCGGATCCGGGCGGCATGATGCAGACCCGCGCCGTGCAAAAGGGCCGCAACTGGGTGCTCAACGGCACCAAGATGTGGATCTCGATGGCGGCCGAGTCCGACCTGATGCTGGTGCAGGCGGTCACCGACCCGGAAAAGCGCCAGCGCGGCGGCATCACGATGTTCCTGGTCGAGCGCAACAACCCGGGCGTGCACATCGAGGAGCCGGGCATCAAGACCTGGCTGAGCCCGCGCGCGGCGCAGTACATCGTGCACTTCAAGGACTGCGTGATCCCGGAGGAGGACGTGCTGGGTGAAGTGGGGCAGGGCTTCCGGCTCGGCCAGCGCTGGCTGACGATCCATGACCGCCTGCTGCGCGGCCCCTACGCTCTCGGCAAGATGCAGCGCGCGCTCGACATGTCGATCGACTGGGCGAAGCAGCGCATGACCTTCGGCAAGCCGATCGCCGAGCGGCAGGCGATCCAGTGGAAGCTCGTCGACATGTACGTCGACCTGACGGCGCTGCAGGCCATGACCTACCAGATGGCCGCGCGTGCCGACGCGGGCGAGGACATCCGCGCCGAGGCGGGGATGGTCAAGTTCATCTCGATGGAGTGGGGCGCGCGCACGCTCGACCATGCGATCCAGGTCCACGGCGCAATGGGCGAATCGCTGGAGCTGCCGCTGACGCTCTTCTACCGGCACCTGCGCCACGGCTACATCGGCGGCGGCGCCAACGAGATCCAGCGCCTGCAGGTGGCGCGGAAGCTGTTGGGCAAGTAGACGGTGCGTGCCGCCGCCTCTCCCGCCCGCCGACACGCGCTGCGCGCGCTGGCGGCGGTGGCGGCGGCGGGCGCGATGCCGGGACGCACGGCGCCGGGGGGCTACCCGGCGGGAGCGATCACGATCGTCGTGCCCTACGCGGCGGGCGGCGGCGGGGATTCGTTCACCCGTGCGGTGGCCGCCGAGGTCCAGTCGTTGCTGGGCGTGAAGGTCTTCGTCGAGAACCGCACGGGCGGCGGCGCGACGATAGGCGTCGGTGCCGTCGCGCGCGCCAGGCCTGACGGCTACACGCTCGGATTCGCCTCCAGCAGCCCCGTCGTGGTCGCGCCGCTGATCGTGCGGGTGCCGTATGACCCGATTCGCGACCTGACCTGCCTTGCGCGCTTCGCGGTCAGTGCCTATCCGCTGGTGGTGCGCTCCGGCGACGCGCGCTTCCGCTCGTTCGCCGGCCTGCTCGACTGGGCGCGCGCCCACCCCGGCCGGCTCAAGTGGTCGACGGCAGGGATGAACGGTGCGCCCTACGTCGCCACGCTCGCCGCGTTCCGCAAGGAAGGCCTGCGCACGGCGTTCATTCCGATGCAGGGTTCGACCGAGGTCATGGCCGGCCTGCTCGGCGGCACGCTGGACCTGGGCGTGGTCTCGGACTATGCCGGTCCGATGGCGGCCGGCAACCTGCGCGCCCTCGCCGAGATCGGCGCCGAGCGTGCGCCCGAACTGCCCGAGGCGCCGTGCTTCGGCGAGCTCGGCTATCCGCTGGCGCCCTCGATCTTCTACGGCATCATCGGGCCGGCCGGACTGCCTCGCGAGGTGGTGGCTGCCTGGGATTCGGCGATGAGAGCGGTGACGCTGGCGCCCCGGTTCCAACGGCTGGCCACGCGCCTGCACGGTCGCGTGGCGTTCCTGCCGCATGCCGAGTTCCAGGCGTCCGTGCACGAGGACATCCGGCGCACGCGGCGCGAGCTGGCGGCCGCGGGGCTGATCGACCCATGAGCCGCCGCGCGCAACTGGGGGCGATCGTCGCGCTGCTGGTGGCCGCGCTGGTGTTCCTGCTGGCGGGCGTTCCCCTCGGCATCGCGCCCTACCGGCTCGAGAGCGGGCTCGGGTTCTCTCCGCGACTGGTGCCGGCCATCGCCGGTGCGGGGCTGGTGGCCGCGCTGTGCTTCGGGCTGGTGGCCACGTTGCGTGGCCAAGCCCCGGGACACCTCACCGGGGAAGCGAGCGGGGAGGCACCGGGCGAAGCCCGTGAAGGTGGTCCTGCCACGGGCCGGATCGTGCTGGCAGCGCTGCTCTGCCTCGGGTTCGCGTTCCTCGTTCCCCTGGCGGGCGGCTTCTACCTGCTGGGGGCGGCACTGGTCGCGGCGATCGCATGGCTGCTCGGGGAACGTCGGATCGCCTGGCTCGTGCTGTATCCCGTGCTGCTCCTCGCCAGCGTGTACGGGATCTTCGAGTGGGGATTCCAGCTGCGGTTCCCGGGGCTCTGAGGCATGGATCACATCCTCGAGGGCGTATCGCTGTCGCTCACGCTGCCGGCCCTCGGCGCGATCATCGTGGGAGTGGTGCTGGGGCAGGTCCTCGGCGCGATCCCCGGTCTGACGGCCGCGATGGCCGTCGCCCTGCTGGTGCCTTTCAGCCTGTATTTCGATCCCTGGGTCGGCATCCCGATGATGATCGCGATGTTCAAGGGCGCGCTGTTCGCCGGTGCGTTGCCGGCGATCCTGATGCGCACACCCGGCACGCCGGCCGCTTCGGCCACGGTGTTCGACGGCTACCCGCTCGCGCTACAGGGCAAGGGCATGAAGGCCATGCAGGTGGCGCTCTATGCGTCCGTGCTCGGCGATCTGTTCTCGACGACCTGCCTGATCCTCGGCGCGGGCCTGCTCGCCTCGGTGGCCATCCGGTTCGGCCCGCCCGAGTACGTCTTGCTGACGCTGTTCGCGCTGCTTGCGCTGGTGTCGCTCGATTCCGGCCCGCGCTGGAAGGGCGTGGTGGCGGTGCTGCTCGGCGTGCTGATCGCCTGCATCGGGCTCGACCCGATCACGGGCACGGAACGCCTGACCTTCGGCAACCCGGAGCTGTTCGACGGGATCGGCCTGATGCCGATGCTGATCGGGTTCCTGGCGGTGTCCGAGGTGCTCGCGCAAATGGGCCAGCCGGTGCGCGAGCTGGCGATGAACGCGATCCGCTTCTCGAGTCGCCCCGAGGACAACCGGATGAGCGGTGCCGAGGCCCGCGAGCTGTTGCCGACGGTGGTGCGCAGCTCTGCGATCGGTACTGCGATCGGCGCGCTGCCGGGGCTGGGCGCCACGATCGCGGCGTTCCTCAGCTACAACGAGGCGAAGCGTAGTTCGCGCGAGCCGGAGTCGTTCGGCCGCGGCTCGATACACGGCGTGGCCGCAGCGGAATCCGGCGACAGCGCCGTCATCGGCGCGAACATGATCCCGCTGCTGGCCTTCGGCATCCCGGGCGACGTGGCGGCGGCGCTGATCCTTGGAGCTCTGCTGATCCAGGGGATCACACCCGGTCCTGTCGCGTTCCAGCAGGAGCCGGTGGCGATCTACGCGATCTTCTCCGCTATGGTGCTCGCGGGCCTCGTCAACTACGGGGTTGGACGCGTCTTCATCCCGCTCACCCGGCACGTGATGGGCGTGCCGAAACGACTGCTGTTCCCCGCGATCCTGGTGTTCGCCTCGGCCGGTGCTTTCGCGATGCGCGGCTCGATGTTCGACGTACAGCTGATGTTCGGCTTCGCGGTGCTCGGCTGGCTGCTCGCGCGGCTCGGCTTCCCCCCGGTTTCGCTGCTGATCGGCTTCATCCTGACCCCGATCCTGGAGCGCTCGGCGCGGCAGAGCCTGATCCTCGCAGAGGCCGACGGCGGCTGGCTGCCATTCGTCGCCGGGCGACCTGTCCTGGCCGGGCTGCTCGCAGTACTCTCCGTCGCCGCCGTGCTGGTCGCACGGCGCCGAGTCAACACCAAGAGGATTTCCGCATGACCCATCCCACCGGTTCTTCCATCACCCTGCAGGCCGCCGACGGCCATCGCCTCGAAGCCTGGCGCGCCGCCCCGGCCGGTGCGCCGCGCGGCGGCGTGGTCGTGCTGCAGGAGATCTTCGGGCTCAACGCGCACACGCGGCACGAGGCGGAGCGCTACGCGGCGGACGGCTTCCTCGCGGTGGCGCCGGCCATGTTCGACCGGGTCAAGCCGGGCATGCAGGTCGACTATTCCGACGTGCAGGGCGGCCTCGCGGCCGCCAACGCGATCGGCGAGCCGCAGCTGGTGGCGGACCTGCAGGCCGCGGTCGACGCCGCCGCCGCGGCCGGGCCGGTCGTGGTGGTCGGGTGGTGCTGGGGCGGCGCGCTGGCCTACCTCGCCGCCTGCCAGTGCCGCGGCGTCACCGCCGCCGTCTGCTACTACGGCAGCCGAATCGCGCAGTTCTGCGAGCGGATGGCGCCTTCCGTGCCCGTGCTGTACCACTTCGGCGAGCAGGACGGTTCGTTGCCGCCCGAGGCGATCGCCAAGATCGCGGCCGCCCACCCCGCTGGCGTGCATCACGTCTATCCGGGCGTGGGCCATGCGTTCACCAACAGCGACCGCGCGTCCTATGACCCCGCGGCGGCCACCTTGGCTCACGCGCGCACGCTGGAGTTCATCGGCGCTGCATTCCGCTGAGGCATGAGCCCATTCCGCAGGCGAATCGCCGCGGGCTGAAGGCCCGCGGCGACCGTGCGAAAATGCGCCCTCGAAGCCGCCCCGGTCGTCGGGGCGGCGCCGGGGGACGCCATGGAACGCTCAGACCTCACCATCCGCCAGTACTGGGACCAGGTTCGCTCGAACCTCTCGCGCAAGCGCTTTGGCTGGGGCGCTCGCCCCGCCATCGTCAACGTCGACCTGCAGCGCGCCTACACCGATACGGCGAGCTTCGTCACCGCCTACGAGACCGACCCGCGGCAGATCGAGTACATCAACGGGCTGTCCGACCTCGCCCGCGCCCGAGGCCTGCCGGTCGTCTGGACCTACGTCGCCTACCACGACAACGCCCAGGACGCGGGGCCCTGGGGCACGCGCACCCACACGCCGGACAGCCTGCAGAACATCAAGCACGGCAGCCCGCGCGCGGAGTTCGATCCGCGGGTGCGGATCGACCACGCAGCCGACTTCGTCTACAACAAGCGCATGCCCTCGGCGTTCCATGAGACGCACCTGCAGTCGCTGCTCACGTGGTACAGGATCGACACCGTGATCGTCACCGGTGGGTCCACCTCGGGCTGCGTGCGCGCCACCGTGGTCGACGGCCTCTCGCGCGGCTACCGGATGATCGTTCCCGAGGAATGCGTGGCCGACAAGCACGAGATCCCGCACTACTCGAACCTCGCCGACATGCTGCTGAAGTATGCCGACGTGGAGCCCGTGGCCGACGTCCACGCGAAGCTCGCGGCGATCGCGCCCTCGCCGGCGCCCGGCCCCGTGCGCGCGGCGGGCCCCGCGTGAGCGCGACGCGGCGGCTGCGCGAGCTGCTCGCGCCTGGCCAGCTGCTCGTGGCGCCAGGCTGCTACGACGCGTTGACCGCGCTGCTCGTCGAGCAGGCGGGCTTCGAGGCGGCCTACGTCTCGGGGGCCTCGATCGCCTACTCGAAGCTGGGCCGGCCGGACATCGGGCTCGTCACCGCCAGCGAGGTGGCGCAGACGGTGCAGATGATCCGCGAGCGTGTCGAGATGCCGCTGATCGTCGACGCCGACACCGGCTACGGCAACGCGATGAACGTGCAGCGCACCGTGCGCCAGCTCGAGCGCGCGGGTGCGACCTGCATCCAGCTCGAGGACCAGGTGGCGCCCAAGCGCTGCGGGCACCTCGCCGGCAAGTCGGTGGTGCCCACGGCGGAGATGCTGTCGCGGCTGAAGGCCGCGCTCGACGCGCGCGAATCGTCGCTGATCATGGCGCGCACCGACGCGCTGGCGATCGAAGGCTGGGAGCGCACGCTCGAACGCGCCGACGCCTACCTCGAGGCGGGCGCCGACGTGCTGTTCATCGAGGCGCCGCAGACCGTCGAGCAGCTCGCCGGCATCGGTGCCCGCTACGGCGCGCGCGTGCCGCTGCTCGTCAACGTGGTCGAGGGCGGGCGCACGCCCGCGCTGCCGCCGGCGCAATACCGCGAGCAGGGCTTCCGGCTGGTGATCTTCCCCGGCGCGATCGTCCGCTCGCTCACTTTCGCCGTGCGCGAGATGCTCGGCACGCTCCGCCGCGAAGGCTCCACGCAGGCCTGCCAGGACCGGATGCTCACGGTCGGCAGCCTGAACCAGCTGCTCGGCACCGCGCAGCTGCTCGAGGCGGGCCGGCGCTATGACCCGCAGATCGCGTCGTCCGAGCAATGAATCCGCCAACGCTTCCGCCGCGCACGCTGCTGCAGAAGATCTGGGACGCTCACGTCGTGCTCGAGCGGCATGGCCGCGCGCTGCTCTACGTCGACGCCCACTGGGTGCACGACGGCTCGTTCACGGCCTTCGGCATCCTGCACGACGGCGGGCGAGGGGTGCGGGTCCCCTCGCGCACCTTCGGGGTCACCGACCACTACATCCCCACGACCGGCGCGCGCGCCGCGCCCGACGACCCCGAGCTCGCGCGCATTGGCCGCACGGTTGCCGGGAACACATCGCGCTACGGCATCCCGCTGCTGGGGCCGGGCGATCCGCGCCAGGGCATCGTGCACGTGGCTGGTCCGGAGCTCGGCGCCACGCTGCCGGGCATGACGGTGGTCTGCGGCGACAGCCACACCTCGACCCACGGCGCCTTCGGCGCGCTCGGCTTCGGGCTCGGCGCCTCGGAGGTCGCACACGTGCTGGCCACGCAGTGCGTCTGGCAGCGGCGGCCGCGCGGCATGGCCGTCGAGGTCACGGGCCGGCTCCCCGCCGGGGTCACGGCCAAGGACCTCGGGCTCGCGATCATCGCCCGCGTCGGCGTGGCCGGCGGCACAGGGCACATCATCGAGTACCGCGGCGAGGCGGTTCGCGCGCTGTCGATGGAAGGCCGCATGACCCTCTGCAACATGACGATCGAGGCGGGTGCGCGCGCCGGCATGGTGGCCCCCGACGACACCACCTTCGGCTACCTCCACGGCCGGCCGTGGGCACCGGCAGGAGCAGCCTGGGACGCGGCGCTGGCGCAGTGGCGCCGACTGCCGGGCGACGACGGCGCGGCGTTCGACAAGGTCGTCACGCTCGACGTCTCGCGGCTGGCGCCGATGGTCACCTGGGGCATCACGCCCGAGCAGGCCTTGCCGATCGATGCGGTCGTTCCCGACCCGGCCACGCTCGAGCCGGCGGCACGCGCCGCCGCCGAGCGCGCGATCGACTACATGGGCCTCGCGTCGGGGACGCCGCTCGACGGGCTCGCGGTCGATCGGGTGTTCATCGGCTCCTGCACGAATGGCCGGATCGAGGACCTGCGCGAGGCGGCGCGCGTGCTCGACGGACGCCGCGCGGCGGTGCCGGGTTTCGTCTCGCCGGGGTCCACGGCCGTGAAGGCACAGGCCGAGGCCGAGGGGCTCGACCGGGTGTTCCGCGCCGCCGGGCTCGAGTGGCGCGAGAGCGGCTGCTCGATGTGCGTCGGCATGAACGGCGACCTGGCGCCCGCGGGCGCACGCGTGGCCTCCACCTCGAACCGCAACTTCGTCAACCGGCAGGGGCCGCAGGTGCGCACGCACCTGGTGAGCCCGGCGATGGCCGCCGCGGCGGTCGCCACCGGGCGGCTGACCGATCCGCGCCGGCTGTCGGGGGGGGCTTCGTGAGCGCGCCGCCGGCGCCGGGCGGCGCTCGCCAGCCCTGGACGACGCTGCGTGGGCGCGCCGTCGTCCTCGACCTGGCCAACGTGGATACCGACCAGATCATCCCTGCGCGATTCCTGCGCAAGCCGCGCAGCGAGGGCTTCCACCACTACCTTTTCCACTCCCTGCGCCGCACGCCCGAGGGCGCGCTGCGCGAGGATTTCCCGCTGAACGCGCCGTCGGCCGCCGGCGCGCAGGTGCTGGTGGCGGGCGACAACTTCGGCTGTGGCTCCTCGCGCGAGGGCGCGGTCTACGCGCTGGTCGACGCGGGCTTCCGGGCGGTGATCGCACCGGGCTTCGGCGACATCTTCGCCGGCAACGCGCTGAAGAACGGCCTGCTGCCGGTGCGGTTGCCGGCGGCGGCAGTCGCGGCGCTGATGCAGGCGCTGCGCGCCGACCCCTCCCTCCTGATCATCGTGGATCTCGAGGCGTTGCAGGCGTCGTGGGCAGGGGCGGTGCACGGCTTCGAGATGGACCCGTTCGCGCGCGAAATGCTGCTCGCCGGCACCGACGAGATCGGGCTCACGCTCGCCAGCGTGGGCGAGATCGAGGCCTACGAACGGCGACGCGGCGCGTCGCCGATGCCGTAACATCCGATCATGACGCGCACTCCGGCCGGACCGGGCGCTGTCGCCCGGGCCGGACTCTGGCTCGGCGTCGGCGCCTTCATCGCCATCCTGCTGCTGCGGCCGGACGACCCCGCGACCGCCGACGCCTGGGCCACACTGGCCGTGCTCGCCATCATGGCGGCCTGGTGGTTCACGGAGCCGGTGCCCGCGGCGCTGACCGGCGTGCTCCCCTTCCTGCTGCTGCCGGTGCTCGGCGTGAGCCCGGCTTCCGAGGTGGCGGCGAACTACATGTCGCCGGTGATGTTCCTGGTGCTGGGCGGCTCGATCCTGGGCCTCGCCGTCGAGCGCTGGGGGCTGCACAGGCAGGTGGCGGCGCGAGTGGTCGCGCGGGTCCGCCCGCAGCCCGGCACCCTGATGTTCACGGTGATGGTGGTGACGGCATTGCTGTCGATGTTCGTCACCAACACCGCGACCACGGTGATGATGCTGCCGATCGCGACCGCGATCGCGCTGGCCGTCACCGGCGGCGCCGCGGCGTCCGGCGCGTCCGGGTCGGAGGGCGCGCGCTATCTCGGGGCGATGCTGCTGTCGGTGTCGCTGGCGGCGCACATCGGCGGCAGCGCCACCCCGATCGGCACGCCCGTGAACGCGACGACCATCGCCACGATCGAGCGCCTGCTCGGCTATCCGATCTCGTTCCTGGAATGGATGGCGATCGGCCTGCCGGTCGTGGTCCTGACGCTGCCCATCGCCTGGTGGATCCTCGCCCGCTCGACATACCGGCTCGAGTTGCGCGACGCCTCGCGCGAGCGCGTGCTCGAGGCCATCGGCCCGGTCGGGCCGCTCGGGCCGCCGCAGCGGCGGGTGCTGGCGATCCTCGCGCTGGCGGTGGCCTGCTGGGTCGGGCTGCCGCTGCTGCGCAGCATCGTGCCGCACCTCCAGGACGGCACTATTGCCATCATGGTGGCGCTGCTGCTGTGTGTCGTGCCGTCCGGCGACCGCGATGCGCCTGGCGGCGGTCGCGCGCTGCTGGGCTGGGAGACGGTGCGCGAGGTGCCCTGGCACGTGATCCTCATGCTGGGCGGCGGGCTTGCGCTGGCCGACGCGATGGCCTCGAGCGGCCTCGCCGCGGCGGTCAGCGCGCAGTTCGGCGTGCTGGCGGGGCTGCCGCTGGTCGTGCAGCTGCTGGCGGTCGTGGCCGTGGTGACCGTGGTGACCGAGTTCGCGAGCAACCAGGGCACTGCGGCGCTGTTCGTGCCGATCGCCGCCACGTTCACCGGCGACGCTGGCATCGATGCCGTGGCGCTTGCGGTCGCCGCCGGGCTCGCCGCGGGCTGGGGCCACGCCAATCCCGCCGGTACGCCCTCGCACGCGCTGGTGCTTGGCACGGGGCGCGTCGCCGTGCGCGACGTCATCCGTTCGGGGTTGCGGCTCGATCTGGCGGGGATCCTGGCGATCGCGCTGATGTGCGCGCTGGTCGTCCCGCGGCTCGGGCTGCTGAAAGGCGGCGGCTAGCGCCGGCGGCGCCGCTATGCGAGGCCGAGCTCGGCGTCCGTGGCCCCCGGGCGCCCCCACTTGTCGCGTGGCGGCATCGGCCGGGTCCGCCAGTTCGGCTCCAGCGCGAAGCTCGACATCCTGCGGCCCGGCGGCGGCGCGCCGCCGCCGATGCCTCGCGAGTAATCGTAGTAGAGCTTCACGATTTCCTCGACCGAGCGGTGCTGCGCCGCGGAGTGCGCGAGGCAGGCGTCGCGCCATGCCCGCACGCGGCCGAGCCTCGGGGGAACCTCGTAGTCCTCGTAGTAGGCCAGGAACTCGAGGCGCTTGAACAGCGGCGTGAACGCGGCCTCCGCCCAGCCGAAGTCGTCGAACAGCCACGGGTCGCCGCGGCCCCAGTCGCGCAGGAAGGCGTCGAGCCGCGCGTACTGCGCATCCACGGCATCGCGGAGCTCCCCGCGCCGCGCCGGATCCTGGTTGCGGATCATGTGGTAGCCGGGCCCCACGAACGCCCCGTCGGTGGCGACCAGCATGCCCTCGACGGCGTGGCGGAACGGGTCGCGGTTCGCGACCGGCAGCTCGGGGAAGCGCTGCTCGAGGTAGCGCATGATGACGAGGCTTTCCTTCAGCGTGCCCTCGGGTACCTCGAAGGCCGGCAGGGCAGTGGCGCCGCGGGTCTTCTCCAGCAGCCACTGTGGCCGGGGTGCCGACATGTCGACCTCGATGTCGCGCACCTGCGCGCCGATGCCCTTCAGCTGCAGCACGATCTCGACGCGCTCGGAGTAAGGGCAGCCGGGGAAGTGGTACAGCGTCATCGACGGCGTCGTGCTCATGGCGGTTCGTTCCCGCGCGCGACCGACTCGCGCGTCAGGGTGTAGGCGTAGAGGAACGGGATCGCGGCGAGGTAGGCCAGCGCCGGCAGCACTGCGCCCGCGAAGGCGATGCCCTTCACGGCCCCGGCGCTCTGTGCAAGGGCAGGCGCGGTCCCGCCCTCGAAGCCGGCGATCGACAGCGCGACACCGCTGGCGACCGGTGCCAGCGCCCAGGCCATCTTCTCGATCCCGGAGAACAGCCCCGCCATCGCGCCCCCGACCTGGCGGCCGGTGCGTCGCTGCTCGTCGGCGGTCACGTCGGGGAGCATCGACAGCGTGAGCAGCACGACTCCCGCGTAGCAGATCCCGATGGCGATGCCCCGCGCGACGTACACGGCGTCGTGCTCCGTGGGGCCCGAGGCGAGCCAGCTGACGCTGACCAGCGCATAACCCAGGAGGGAGGCTACGAGCAGGGTGCGCTTCTCGAAGCGGCGCGCGAGCCACAGGAACCCGGGTATGGAGGCGATGGTCGCGAGGTGCTGGCAGGTGCCCACGATCGCGAGGCCCTCCGGGCCGCGGGTGGTGTAGTGCACCTGGAACAGCAGGCCGACTGCCGCATTCGCCGCGATGCCGAACAGGGCGATCATCTTGGCCGCCAGCAGGGCGGAGAAGTTGCGGTTGGCCAGCGCGCCCAGTCCGTCGCGCACCGACACGTGGGCCCCGGCCTCGACGCGCCGCGCGCCCGAGGTCATCAGGAACGACACGAGCATCGAGGCGGCGACGCAGGCGGCGATGACCCAGGCCATGCGCGCGAAACCCTCGCGGGTACTGCCGAAGATCCCGAGCAGAAACGGCGCAAGCCCCAGCCCGACGAGCCCCGCGACACCGCTGAAGGCGGTACGGAAGGACATGATCGAGGTCCGCTCGTTGTAGTCGTCGGTCATCTCCGCCGGCATCGCGATGAACGGCACGTAGAACATCGAATACGCCACGTAGTAGAAGACCAGCGCCAGGGTCATGTAGGCCACGAGCATCGACGGCGAGTCGACCGCGGGAACCGTGAAGAGGCCCAGCGTGGCGAGGCCGCTGCCGATCCCGCCCGCGAGCATCCACGGCCGGCGGCGGCCCCAGCGCGAGCGCGTGCGGTCGCTCAGGAAGCCCATCGCAGGGTCGACGAACATGTCGAACAGGCGCACTGCGCCGAGGATCAGGCCCGCGACGGCCGGGTCCATTCCCAGCACCGTGACCATGAAGTAGAGCAGCATCACGTTGACGACGATCATCATCGTGACGGCGCCGATGGCGCCGATGCCCCAGCCGAACTTCAGCGAGAACGGCAGCGTCCCGCCGCCGCGTTCCGTGGTGCCCCCGCTCATGGTGTCATTCCGCTTGACATGAGGTATTACGAAGAATACATGTAGCGGCGAGGGAACGCATGAGCAACGGAAAAATCCTGCTCGCCGGCGCCGGCATAGGTGGTGTCGCCGCTGCGCTGGCGCTGCTGCGACGCGGCTTCGAGGTCGAGATCCACGAGCAGAGCCCCCAGCTCGGCGAGGTCGGCGCGGGAATCATGCTTACGCCGAACGCGATGCGCGTGGTGGCGGACCTCGGCCTCGCCGAGGCCGTGTCGGCCGTGGCCATGGAGCCGGAAGTGTCGACCTACCGGCGCTACGACACCGCCGAGGTCATCATGACGGCGCCGCTGCGCGGTGCGATGCTGGAGCGCTACGGCGCGCCCTACCTCCACATCCACCGGGCCGACCTCCATGCGCTGCTCGTCGACGCCGTGCTGCGCCTGGCGCCTGGCGCACTGCGCACGGGCAGCGCGCTCGTGGGCTACGACGCCGGCGAGTCGGGCGTGGTCGCGCGCCTCGGCGGCGGCGCGGAGGCGGCGGGGTGCCTGCTCGTGGGCTGCGACGGCGTGCGCTCGACGGTACGCGAACTCACGTTCGGCGGCACCACGCCCAGCTTCACCGGCCAGGTCGCCTGGCGAGGACTCGTGCCCGTAGCGGGGCTGCCGCCCAGCCTCACCGCCCCGGGCAGCACCGCCTGGATCGGCGAGGACCGGCACATCATCCACTACCGGCTGCGCGGTGGCAGCCTCGTCAACTATGTCGCCGTCGTCCGCACGGCGGCGTGGCAGGAAGAAGGCTGGAACCGTCGCTCCGCGGTTGCCGAGGCGGTGGCCGAGTTCCGGAATTTCCATGCTGACGCGGTGACCCTTCTCGAATCGACCGACGCCGGACACTGCTACAAGTGGGGGCTGTTCGACCGCAACCCGCTCCCGACGTGGACGCGAGGACGTGTGACGCTGCTGGGCGACGCTGCCCATCCGATGCTGCCCTTCATGGCGCAGGGGGCGGCGATGTCGCTCGAGGATGCGCTGGTGCTGGGGCGCGCCGTGGCTGCCCTCGGCGCCACGGCCGAGGCGCTGCAGCGGTACGAGGCACTGCGGCTTCCGCGCACGACCCGCGTGGTGCTCGACTCTCGCGCCGCTACCGCGCTCTACCAGCGACTCAGCGGCGACAAGCAGGCCGTCCGATCACGCAATCTCGACGAGCTGTACGGCTACGACGCCACCTCGGTAGTGCCATGAGCGACCGCTCGGGCCGACGAGGCATCGGTGCCCGGGGCGCGCGCCGCGCAGGCTAGTCATCCGCGCCCTTGGCCGCGGCGGGGCGCGGAGCGGCGTCGAGCCTTGCGGGGATCGCCAGACTTCACGAACCGGAATGCGTACTCGTCCGGGCGGCTGATGGCCTCGAAGTATTCGACCGGGTGTCCCTCCGGGTCGAAGGTCAGGCGCTGTGTGACCAGCATCGGCGATCCAACCGGGACCTCGAGCAGCCCGGACAGGAGCACGTCGGCCGCTGCAGCGGTCAGGGTGAATTCCGCCTCGCCGATCGCGACGCCGGCGCTCTCCAGAACCTCCAGCACCGTCCGGTTGCCGAGCGCGTCGCGATCGACGTGCGGGGCGAGGTCCGCTGGCAGGTAGCTGGTGACGAAATGCGCGGGCACCCGCCCGTGCAGGCTCAGGCGCCGCACCCGCAGCACGCGGCGCCCGAAGGACACCCGGCCGGCGCGCAGGAACGGTGGCGGCGGCAGGAGGTCGTAGCCCACCAGGCGCAGGCGAAGCCGCTCATCCTCCGGGCCCACGACGCTCTCCCGCAGGGAGCCTACTGGGGCCGCGCTCGCCGAGCTGTTGCGGCCGAGGTCGCCTGGGAAGGTGCCGATGCCGTGGCGTCGCACGACCAGCCCCTCCTCCTCGAGGCGCGCGAGGGTCCGGCGCAACGTGACCCGCGACACCTGGAACTGGCGCGACATCTCGAGCTCGCCGGGCATGGGCTCGTCCGGCGCGAATTCGCCCTGCAGCAGCCGACGTCGCAGCTGCATGTAGACCTGGTAGTGCAGCGGAACCAGGCGTTCGCCCCCGGTGCCACTGGTCCCGCGGGCATGGGCGCCGCGTGCCTTGCGGCGCAGGATTTGCCGATTATCGGTCATTTTATCGCAATATAATTACTTTATTATTCTGGGATTTTAATCTAGATTTGTGGCCCGTTTTATCGCGCGGTCGCGGCCGCCAGGTGTGTCCGGATGAAGAACCTCGTTGCGATCCAGGCCCAGATCGAGGACCTGCAGAAGCAGGCGGCTGAACTTCGCCAGAAGGAATTCCGCAGCACGATAGCGGAGATTGTCGCGCAGATGCGGGCCTTCGGGATTTCCGTCGATGACGTCCGCGACGCGTTGCGGCGCGAGGGGAGTGCAAGCAAGGCCTCCGGGCGGCGTGGCCGGCCGAAGAAGGCGGCGGCTGGCGCCAGCGGATCGGCCGCCAAGCGCAAGCCGGCACCGATCAAGTACCGCGGGCCGGCCGGCGAGACCTGGACCGGCCGCGGCAAGCAGCCCCGCTGGATGAAGGCGTTGGTCGAGCTGGGCCGCAAGCCCGAGGAATTCCTGATCTGACCTACTCGCCGATATCCTCGTTCCAGAGTTCCGGACTGCGCGCGACGAACCCCTGCATCAGCGCGATGCAGTCCGGATCCTGCAGCACCTCGACCTGCACGCCGCGGGCACGCAGCCAGTCCTCCTCGCCCATGAACGTGCGGTTCTCGCCCACCACGACCTTCGGGATCCCGTAGAGCGCGATCGCGCCGCTGCACATCGGGCAGGGCGACAGCGTGGTGTAGAGCACGCACTCGCGGTAGACGCTGGCCGGTTGCCGGCCGGCCCGCTCCAGCGCGTCCATCTCGCCATGGAGGATCGCGCTGCCCTGCTGCACGCGCCGGTTGTGCCCGCGGCCGATGATGCGGCCGCGGTGCACGATCACCGAGCCGATGGGGATGCCGCCCTCGGCCAGCCCGGCGCGGGCTTCGTCGAGCGCGGCCTGCATGAACGGGTCCATCGTGCCTCCGGGCTCAGCTCTCGAGGAAGGGCAGCAGCGCCTCGGCCCAGTCGAACGCGGCGTCCGGCAGCCTGACGAACGGGCCGCGACGCGACTCCTTCGCCGCGCGCTGCGTCAGGGCCCGCAGCGGATCCCAGCCCGCGGCGGCGAAGCGCAGCGGCACCCGCGAGCTCTGCAGCTTCTTCTGCAGCGGGTAGTCGAGCTGCGCCAGCGTGGCCTCGCGCCAGCGCTCGCCGGAGCGCAGCAGGTCGAACGCGCGGGCCTGCACGTCGGCCGGGTCCAGGGACGGTGTGCGCTCGAGGATCCCCGCAGGCCCGCGCTCGAACCACGGGAAGAACAGCGACTGGTCGCGCACCAGATGCCAGGCCTCGAGCAGGTGGCCGCCGTACCAGTTCGGGCGGATCGGCGGCGCGCCATGCTCGCGCAGCCTCCGCCGCAGCGCGGGATCGAACCACGGAGCGCCGGCGATCACGAGGTGACGCACGGTTTTCTTGCGCTGGCGCGCGAGCTCGAGGCCGACCAGTCCTCCGCCTGCCACGCCCACCACGTCGACCTCCGCCATGCCCAGCGCACCGAGCGCCTGCGCGACCGCGCGCGCCTGGGTGGCGACCGTGACGCGATCGCCGAGGGTGTCGTCGGACTCGCCCTGGCCGGGCAGGTTGACGACCACCACCGGGCGGCGACCGATGAAGCCGCGCGCGATCTCGTTGACGGCCTCGGACGAGCCGATGGCGTCGTGCAGCACGAGCACCGGCCTGCCGCCCGCGGCGTCGGTGTTGCGGCGGATGCGCAGCTGGCCGCCCGGCACGTCGACCCAGTCCTGCCACAGCCGGCAGGGCAGCGGCGCGGGCGCGACGACGGCGGGGGCGGCGGGCGGCGCGTGCTGCAGGATGAAGTCGCGGCAGAGGTCCAGCGTCCGGGCGGCGTCGCCGCCCGGCCTGGCGGTGACGCTGGGGCTTGGCCGGCGAATCCGCGCGAGGTCGCGGGCGAGCACGTCGTTGTCCTGCGCCGTGACGAGAGTGGGCACGCGGACCTGCTGCAGCGCCACGTCGGAGCGCATCGTGAACGCCGCGCGGTAGCCGACCCGGTAGTGATCGCCCGAGCGCATGAAGTCGAGCAGCCCGGCGTGGATCTGCTCGGGCGAGGGCAGCGTGTAGCGCAGCCGGTCGCTTCCCGACTTGCTGTACCAGGGGAAGAAGATCACCTGCTCGCGCATGCGCGACCAGAGCCACGCAAGGTGCGCGCCGTCCCAGGACGGGGCGAATTCCGGCAGGTAGTTCGCGACGATGTCGGCGCGCGCCTGCTCGGTGAGGATCACGTAGCCGTTGGCCACGGCGCAGGCCACCCGGTCCGGGTGGTGCTGCGCCACCGCGCCCGCGATCATCGCGCCGGTGTGGAAGCCGTAGACCGCGGCGCGCTCGATGCCGATGGCGTCCATGAACTCCACGACCGCGTCGGCGTAGTCGGCGGTCTCGGCCCGGTCGACGCCCAGCGGATCGGAAAGCCCGAAGCCGGGGGTGTCGGGCGCGATGCAGGTGAAGTGGTCCTTCCAGCGCTCCATGGTGGCGAGCATGTCGCGCGAGGACAGCGGCGACTGGTGCAGGCAGAGCAGGACGGGACCGGAGCCAACGCGGCGGTAGTGAACCTGGCGCGGGCCGAAGCGCCCGTCCTCGATGGTGGCGAAATGGCGGGTGATGCGGTTCGAGGCCGTGCGGGGCGATGCCATGCGGGCGGGTCTCCTGGGTCGTTGCCCGCGCAACTTAACAGCTTCGGTCGCCGCCGCGCGACATTGCGGAAGACCTCACGCGACCGGCCCGGGCGAAGCGGCTAAACTGGGCGGATACCCCGATCAACGCAGCTCCATCCGCGAGGCCCCAATGAGCGACTTCGAACAGCAGAAAGCCAAGTTCCGCAGCCAGGCCGGGTTCATCGCCGCGCTCGACCAGAGCGGCGGCAGCACCCCCAAGGCGCTGAAGCTCTACGGCATTGCCGAGACGGCCTACTCGGGCGACGCGCAGATGATGGACCTCATCCACCAGATGCGGACCCGCATCATCACCAGCCCGGCGTTCACGGGCGAGCGCGTGCTCGCGGCGATCCTGTTCGAAGCCACCATGGACCGCGAGGTCCTCGGCCGGCCGACCGCCGAATACCTCTGGCAGGTCAGGCAGGTGGTGCCGATCCTCAAGGTCGACAAGGGCCTCGAGGCCGAGGCAAACGGCGTGCAGCTCATGAAGCCGATGCCGCAGCTCGACGCATTGCTGCAGCGGGCGAAGGCCAAGGGCATCTTCGGCACCAAGATGCGCTCCGTGATCAAGCAGGCCGATGCCGCCGGCATCCAGGCCGTGGTCGACCAGCAGTTCGCGTTCGCGCGGCAGATCATCGCGGCGGGCCTGGTGCCGATCGTCGAGCCCGAGGTCGACATCCACTGCCCCGACAAGGCGGGCGCCGAGGCGCTGCTGAAGACCGCGCTGAAGGCGGGGCTCGACGCGCTGCCCGAGGGCGAGCTCGTCATGCTCAAGCTGACGCTGCCCGAGGTCGACGACCTCTACGCGGATTTCGTGAAGCACCCGCGCGTGCTCAAGGTGGTGGCGCTGTCGGGCGGCTATTCGCGCCACGACGCCAACGCCAAGCTGGCTCGCCAGCACGGCATGGTCGCGAGCTTCTCGCGCGCGCTGACCGAGGGGCTCACGGCGCAGCAGTCCGACGCCGAGTTCAACGCGGCGCTCGACGCCGCCATCGAGAGCATCTACCAGGCGTCGCGGACCTGACCGCGGTCCCGGGGCCTGGCCTGATCGACGCCTGGCTGCCGGCCTTCGAGTTCCGCGAGCGCCACTCGCGGCACATCGCTGCGCCGGCGGCGCGGGCGCTCGACGAACTGCCGCGCGTCGACCTCGCGCGTTCCCCTGTCATCGGGCCGCTGTTCGCGCTCCGCAGCCTCGGCTCAGCGGAGGCGTTGCGCGCCGGTGTGCTGGGGGACTTCCTCGAGCGGGCCTTCGTGCGGCTGCACGAGGCACCGGGCCGCGGCGTGGTGTTCGGCGCCATCGGCCGGTTCTGGAGCAACGGGGGCGGCATCGTCCGCTTCGCGCCCGGTGACTTCGCGAGCGACCGCAGCCCTGGCTGCGCACGCCTGGCCTGGGCGTTCGAGTTCCTGCCCGATGGGCCTGCTGCCTGCCTGGCCGTCACCGAGACTCGCATCGCCTGCAACGACGCGGCGGCCCGGTGGGCCATGCGGGCCTACTGGCTGGCGATCCGGCCGGCCAGCGGGTTGATCCGCCGCGAGATGTTGCGCCTGCTCGCGGCGCGGTGTTCTGATCCGCGCCCCGAAGCCTGAAGCCCCATCATGTCCCACGCCCACGTCGGGGTGCGCGCCGCCTTGCGCATCCGCGACTTCCGCCATTACGTGTTCGGCCGCTTCCTGGCGACCATCGCCTGGCAGATGCTGGGCGTGGCAGTGGGCTGGCAGGTCTACTCGATCACGCGCGATCCGCTCGACCTCGGGCTGGTGGGCCTGGCCCAGTTCCTGCCGTTCTTCGCGCTGGTGCTGCCGGGCGGGCAGGTGGCCGACCGCCTCGACCGTCGCCTCGTGATGGTCGTGGCCTACGGCGTCGAGGTGATCTGCGCGCTCATGCTGATCGCGTTCACGCTGTCGGGCAGCCGCGAGGTGCTGTGGGTGTTCCTCGCGATGGCGCTGTTCGGCGCGGGCCGCGCGTTCTGGATGCCCTCCGGCCAGGCGATGGTCGTGAACCTGGTGCCGGGCGACGTGTTCCCGTCGGCGGTCGCGTTCAATTCGTCGCTGTTCCAGTCCGCGGTGATCATCGGTCCGTCGGTCGGTGGCGTGCTGTACGCGCTGGGCGAGTCGGTGCTGCAGGTCGACGGCGCACTGCTGGTGTACGCGGTGGCCGCGGGCTTCCTGCTGCTGACCGTGCTGCTGATCGGCAGCGTGCGCCCGGTACGCGCGCCGCGCTCCGACCAGCCGCCCTCGCTGAACGAGGTCTTCGACGGCCTGCGCTTCGTGCTGCGCCGCAAGCCCGTGCTCGGCGCGATCTCGCTCGACCTGTTCGCCGTGCTGTTCGGCGGCGCCACGGCGCTGCTGCCGGTGTTCGCGGCCGACATCCTGCACGTGGGGCCCGTCGGGCTGGGCGTGCTGCGGACGGCGCCGGGCGTCGGCGCGGCGCTGACCGCCTTGTGGCTCGCGCAACGACCGATCGAGCGGCACGCCGGCCGCTGGATGTTCGGCGGCGTCGCGCTGTTCGGCGTGTCGACGATCGTGTTCGGGCTTTCCACCTCGTTCCTGCTGTCGGTCGGGGCGCTGTTCCTGCTCGGCGTCGGCGACATGGTCAGCGTGTTCGTGCGGCACCTGCTGGTCCAGCTGGAGACGCCCGACGCCATTCGCGGGCGGGTCAGCGCGGTCAACGCGCTGTTCATCGGCGCCTCGAACGAGCTCGGCGAGTTCGAGTCGGGCCTGACGGCCAAGTGGTGGGGCTCGGTGCCGGCGGTCGTGGTCGGCGGCGTGGCCTGCCTCGGCGTGGTGGGGGCCTACCTCTGGCTGTTCCCTGAACTGCGCCGGCTCGACCGGTTTCCGAGGCCCGCCCCGCCCAAGGGCTAGCCACGGGCCGTCTCGCGGCATGAAACCATACGCAACATACCCTAGCTCCGCGCCCTTGCTGTCGGGCTATGCTTGAGGCTCGGATCCGCAGATCCCACTGAGAGGGACAAGACATATGGCCGCCAACCGAGTCCATCCGATCATGCCGACCAGCACCCATGACGAGGTCGCCGAGCAGCATTTCGTCGTCGCCCTGAAGGCCTTCATCACGGCCGAGATGGACCCTGCGCTGCGCAAGGTCACGGCCGAGGCCGAGCGCGAGATCGGCGCGGCCGAGGGCGGCAAGGCGAGCCTGCAGCAGCTTCGCGCCCGCGTCTCGGCGCGGCCGCTGTACCGCAACTGGATCTCGGCGATGCGCGCCGCGCAGGAACTCATGTGGCAGGCCGCGGGCGACTGCGTCGACCGCCAGCTCGGTTCGCTCGACGAGATCGCGAAGGCTGCGCCGGCCATCGGCTCGGTCCGCACCAACCCTGAGTTCAAGGTGCCGCGCTACCTCGCGGCCACCGACACGCACATGATGCCGGGCAGCTACCACGTCGACCCGACCCCGACCGACGTGCGCCAGGGCGCGGTGTTCGACAAGGCCGCCTCGCTCTACAGCCTCGGCCGCCAGGGCGGGCAGATGAACGACATGCGCGGCAACACCGTGATCGCGCACGTGTTCTCGCGCTACCCGCAGCTGCAGCCGAAGCGGATCCTCGAGATGGGCTGCACGGTCGGCAACAGCCTGGTCGCGGTGCAGAAGGCCTTCCCCGAGGCCGAGGTGCACGGCATCGACGTCGGCGCCGGCCTGCTGCGCTACGCCCATGCGCGCGCCGCGCTCCTCGGCGTGCCGCTGCATTTCTCTCAGCAGAGCGCCGAGGAGACGGACTTCGCCGACAACAGCTTCGACCTGATCTTCTCGAGCGCGGTGCTGCACGAGACCTCGGCGCGCGCGGTCAAGCGGATCTTCGCCGAGTGTCACCGGCTGCTGCGACCGGGCGGCGTCATGGTCCACCTCGAGGTGCCGTTCCGCGCCGAGAACGCCGATGCGTTCGACTTGCTGCGGGCTGACTACGAGACGCGCTACAACAACGAGCCCTTCTGGATCGGCGCCGTGTCGGCCGACCTCGCCGCGCTGGCCCGCGCCGCCGGCTTCCAGGACGCGGCCGCAGGCTATCAGGACGCCGCGATGGGGCCGCCGCGGCGCGACCAGCGGCTCGAGTTCGGTGGCAGCAACAAGGGCGTCTACCGGTCCTGGTACATCGTGTCCGGCCAGAAGGTGTCGGCGTGAGCGCGCAGCCCATGGCGGCGCAGGCCGGTGCGAGCCCGGTGGCCCGCACGCGCTTCCGGGTGCAGAAGGGGCGGCGGGCGGTGCCCGGCGATCCGCGGATCGACACGCTGCTCAACATGGTCCTGTCGCTGACCTCCGAGGTGGCCGTGCTGCGCGAGCGGCTCGACGCCCACGAGCGGCTGGCGGCCGCCGGGCAGGTGGCCACGCCGGAGGCCATCGAGGCCTTCGCTCCCGACGAGGCGGCGGTCAAGGCTCGCGCCGAGCAGCGCAACCGCCTGATCGCCAAGGTCTGCCGCCCGCTCGTGGCCGAGGGCGCCACCGAGGCGGAAGAGGCCGGCGACGCCGCCTGAGCCTGTAGATCTGTACAGGCGGCGCGGGAACTCCCCGCGCTGCACGCGGTCTCCCGTTCGTGGGTCGCGTGGCATACTCGGCCCATCGAAGGGGTCCCGCATGCACGCCAAAGCCGCCTCGCTCCGTCGCGTCCCGGCCGTCGTGGCCGGTCTCGCCAGCCTGCTCGCGCTGTCGGGCTGCATGCACGCCCGCATCGAGGAGTCGCGCGAGCTGCAGACCCAGATCGCCGACGACGAGGCGGTCGTGATCCTCGCCAAGCCGCAGATCGAGGGCGCCGCAGCCGAAGAGGAGTTCATGGACTGCGTCAGCCGCGATCTCGGCGCGGGTTCCGGCGGGCTGCGCGTCCACGACAACAACCTGTTCGTCGACAACATGTTCCCGTGGTTCGAGCCGGGCACGGCACCGACGCGGCCCGAGGCCGTCAGCGCCGTGCTGGCGCGGCCGGGCGTGAGCGAGCGGGTCGCCGAATCGGGCGTGCGCTACATCGTCTGGCTCGACGGCGGCACCCGCAAGACCGACGGTGGCGGCAGCCTGGCCTGCGGCGCCGCGCCGGGCGCGGCCGGCTGCATCGGCTTCGGCTGGTGGGAAAAGGAATCGGCCTACGAGGCCACGATCTGGGACCTGCGCCAGGCGAAGTCCGCCGGGTCGGTCGCCGCCAATGTCACCGGCACGTCGGCGATCATCGGCGCGGTGGTGCCGCTGCCGTTCATCGCCCGCGTGCAGGGCACGGCCTGCGAGCGCCTCGCCGACCAGTTGCGCAGTTTCTTCAAGGGTGGCGACAGCGTGCCGCCCACGGCAGGTACGCCATGAGTTTCCGCGAGTCCGGGTTTTGGCTGCCGCTGGTCGGGGCCGTGCTGGCGCTCGGCCTGGGTGGCTGCGCGACGACCTCTGGCGGCGGTGAAGGCGGCGGCAGCGGCAGCAGTGGCGGCAGCGCTGGCGGCGGTGCCAGCGGTGGCGTGAGCTTCCCGATGCCGTCGATGCCGGGCGGCAGCGCCGGGGGCGCTGAAGGCAGCGGCTCCGCGGGCACTACCGCGGGCACCACCGCGGGCACCAGCGGGGATGCGGGCACGGCAGCGGGCTCAGGCACGCCAGCAGGCACGGGCGCCACGCCAGGCACGGGCTCGACCACGACGGGCACGGGCGGCGCCGGCAGCGCCTCCACGGCGGACGAGCGGCGCGCCGTGCTCGATCGCCGGCTCGACGACTCGCTGGGGCAATTCGACCGCACGCTCGGCGAGGAGCAGGCGCGCAACGCGCGCGAACGCGACTCGCGCGCCGCGACCGGCGCGGGCTCGGCCACTCCCGAGAGTGGCGCCGACGGCGAGGGCGGCGCGGGCACCGGTGGCCGGCCGGGCGACCTGCGCTCGGAGCGCGGATCCCAGCAGGGCGGTGCCGGTCGCGAGGGCTCGGGCTCCGCCGCCGCAGAGGGTGGCCGCGACCGCGGCACCGTGAGCGGGGCGGGCAGCGGCGGCGCCGACCGCGGCATCCCCTCGGGCGAGGACGACGACATCGTCGCGCGGCGCCTGCGGCGCGCGGCGGAGCAGGAGACCGACCCGGAGCTGAAGGAAAAGCTCTGGAAGGAATACGTGGAGTACAAGCGCAATGCTCAGGGCAAGGGCTGAAGTCCGCGTCGCGCTCGCGCTGGCCTGCGCGGCGCTGCTGGCCGGCTGCGTCGTCAAGGAAACGCGGCCGCTCGCCAAGGTCAATGCCATCCAGGCGACCCAGCAGATCCCGGAGGCGGAGCTGCTGGACGTCGCGATCCAGGAGTTCGATCCCGGCGTGCCAGCCGCGATCGCCGGCGATGACGAGGCGATGGCGAAGAAGCGGATCTATCCCGACGTCCGCAAGGCGGAGTCGCGCATGATCCCGGGGCGGCTGAAGGCGACGCTCGAGGCCTCGGCGCAGTGGGGCGCCGTGCGCGTGGTGCCGGCGAGCGTGCAGTTCGTCGACGTCGTCGTCACCGGCCGCATCCTCGAATCGACCGGTGCCGAGCTCGCCATCGAGGTGTCGGCTCGCGACGCCACGGGCCGGGTCTGGATCGACCGCCGCAGCTACCGCGGCCCGGCGGATATTGGCTCCTACAAGACCGAGGCCGCGCTGCGGGCCCGTGATCCGTTCCAGAACGTCTACTCCCAGGTCGCCAACGACCTGCTCGCCGCGCGCGAGAAGCTGCCGCCCGCCGACAAGCGCGAGGTGCGGCAGGTGGCGTCGATGCGCTTCGCGCGCGACCTCGCGCCCGAGGCCTTCGCCGGCTACCTGCAGCAGGATCCGAGCGGCCTCACACGGCTCGCGCGCCTGCCGGCCGCCGAGGATCCGGCGGTCGCCCGCATCGAGCGCATCCGCCAGCGCGACGCCGCCGTGATCGACACCGTCGACGGCTACTTCGGCAACTTCTCCGAGCAGCTGCACGACTCCTACGGCGGCTGGCGGCGCACCAGCTTCGATGCGATCGAGCGCGAGGAGCGCATGCGCTCGCAGGCCCGCACCCGCACCATCCTCGGCGCCGCCGCGGTCGTGGCCAGCATCCTCGTGTCGGGCCAGTGCGCCGCGGGCGACTACGACTGCCAGCGTCTCGAGAGCGCGGCGCGCACCGCCGCGGCCGTGGGGGGCACTGCCGCCGTGCTGTCGGGCATCAAGCGCTACTCCGACGCGAAGGTGGCCGCGCAGGAAGTCAAGGAACTCGCTACCAGCTTCCAGAACGAGGTTGCGCCCCAGGTGGTCGAACTCGAGGGCCGGGCGCTCAAGCTCACCGGCACGGCCGAGGAGCAGTACCGGGAGTGGCGCAGGCTGCTGTCGGAGATCTATCGAGAGGAGACCGGCGGCGTGGCGCCGTCCGCGCCCGCGGTTCCGGTGCCCACGGCGCCGGCTCCTGTCGCTGCGGCGCCGACCTGAGGGGCTTGGCGGGGATCGCCAGCCACGTAGAATCCCCGTCGCATGCTGACTTTCGAGAAGGGGGCGAGGCTCTGCGGGCGGTTCACGCTGGTCGAGAAGATCGGCGCGGGCGGCCATGGCGAAGTCTGGCGTGCGCACGACGACACCCGCGCCACCGACGTGGCACTCAAGGTCCTCTACCCCGAGGTGGCGCGTGCGCCGGGCACGTGGGAGGGCCTCCAGCACGAACACGTCGTCTCGCAGCGTCTCGGCCACCCGGGGCTCGCCGAGGTCTTCGAGCCCGTCCGGGACGACACCGCGACCGTGCTGCCGATGACGCTCGCCACGGGCGACCTGCGCAGACTGCGCGGCGAGCCCTACGGACGCATCGTGCCCGCGCTGCTCGAGATCGCCCGCGCGCTCGACCACGCGCATCGGCGCGGCGTGGTACACGGCGACCTGAAGCCCGGGAACGTGCTGATCGGCACCGAGGGGCAGGTGGTCGTGGCCGACTTCGGTGTCGCCGCGCTCGACGGCGAGCGGGTCAGCCGCAGCCCGGGTTCGCCGTTCAGTGCGAGTCCGCAACAGCTCGAGGGCGAGCCCCCTGCGCCGGCCGACGACGTCTACGGGCTCGGCGCGCTCGCGTACGAGCTGCTGTCCGGCTATCCGCCGTTCTTCCCGGACTTCGAGCTGCGCGACGTGCTCGGCAAGCCCGTGCCACCGCTGCAGCCGATCCACCCGCTGCCGGCGCGCCTGTCGCGGCTCGTGATGCGGATGCTCGCCAAGGATCCGGCGGAGCGTCCGGCCAGCATGGTCGACGTCCAGGAGGAGCTCGAGGCGGCGCTGCAGGACACGATCCACGACGCAACCGATCTGCCGCCGCCGCCGATCGACATCGGCACGAATGCGGGCGAGCTCCCGGGCATCGACCTCGGCGCCGTCACCGGCCTCCGGCCGGCGCTCGTCACGTCGCCGCCGCTCCCGGAGCCGCCGACGCTCGTGCCGGTGCCCGAGCCCGAGCCGGCGCCCGAGCCGCCGACGCTTGGCCCGGCCGCGTTCGCCCGCGCCGCCGAGACCATCCCCGCGGCGGCGGAGTCCACCGAGGAACCCGACGCGGGCGAGCCGCGGCGCCGCGGCGCGGGCGTGGTCAAGTGGCTGCTCGGCGGCACGCTGGCGGCCGCGCTGGTCGGCGTCTTCTTCTACCTGCCTCGGCTGGCGGAGGAACGGGCCGCCGTGCCGGTGCCGGGCGAGACGGCGACGGCGCAGTCATCGCCTGCCGTGCCGAGTGCCGCCATCGTGGCGGGGCGGGGCAGCGAGGCCTCTGCGACCCCTGAGGCAGAGTCCGCCGCGGCGGCACTGGCGCGCGCCTCGCTCGAGGCACGATTCGAGGAACAGCAGGGCAAGTTCGACGCGCGCCTGCGGGAGCTCGAGGACCGCGCGGCCGGGGTCTGGGGCGGGCCGGCCTTCGCGGCGGCCAAGGCGCTGGGGGCGGACGCGCTCGGCGCGATGAATGCCGGCGAGGCCGAGATCGCGATCGATCGTTCGCGCGTCGCGCTGCAGCGGCTCGAGCGCGTGGCCGAGCAGGCCGCGGCTGCGGCCGAGGCGCAGGTGGACGAGGGGATGCAGGCGCTGAGCACGGGGCAGACCGAGGTCGCGCGCCGCGCCTTCGAGCTCGCGCTGCAGATCGAGCCTGCCAACGTGCGTGCCCGCGCCGGCATCGGCCGGGCTGGCGGGCTTGCGCCGGTGCTGCCCACGCTCGCCGATGCCGAGGCCGCGCTGGCGGCGGGCGAGGCGGCCCGGGCCGCGCAGCTCTACCGCGAGGTGCTGCGTGCCGACCCCGGCAACGCGGCGGCGCGCGAGGGGCTGGCGCGGGCCGAGGCGGCCAGCGGCGACGAGCAGTACTCGCGGCACATCGGCGAGGCGCTGGCGAGCCTGCGCGAGAAGCGCATCGAGCAGGCGCGCGCGGCGCTGGAGCGGGCCCGGGCGCTGCGCCCGCAGGCACCCGAGGTGATCGCCGGCTTCAAGCAGCTCGAGTCGCTGCAGGCCGGCGAGGGGCTGGACGAGGCACGACGGCGCGCCAGCGAGCTCGAGGGCCAGGAGCGCTGGGCCGAGGCGCTCGCCCAATACGAGTCCCTGCTCGCGCGGGATCCCACGCTGGAGTTCGCTCGCGCGGGCAAGGCGCGGGTGGCGCCGCGCGCGGAACTCGCGGGCCGGCTGCAGGGTCTGATCGACCAGCCGGCGCGTCTTGCCTCACCCGAGGTGCGGCGCGAGGCCGACGCGCTGCTGGCCCGGGCCAAGGCCGTCGACAAGCCGGGGCCCGTGCTGCGCAGCCAGGCCACGCGGCTTGCCGAGCTGTTGCCCGTCTATGACACCCCGGTGCGCGTGGTGCTGGAATCCGACGGCGCAACGAGCGTGATGATCCAGCGCGTCGGCGTGCTCGGCAGCTTTTCGAGGCAGGAGGTCGACTTGAAGCCAGGTCGTTACGTCGCCGTCGGCACCCGCGCCGGTTATCGCGACGTGCGCCGCGAGTTCCTCGTCGCGCCGGGGGAACCGCGCGAGGCCATCCAGGTTCGCTGCGTCGAACCGCTGCAGTGAGCGCCACGGTCGCCAGCCTGCGCGAGCCCGCGGGCGAGCGTGAGCTGCGCCTGCCGGCCTGCATCGGCTCAGGCGACGCCGATCACGTGCGCGTGCCGGGCGCGGACCCGGAGGAAGCCCTCCTGCTCGAGTTCCGTGACGGCGCGATCTGGGCGGCGGCGGCGCGCGGCCAGCCGCTGCGGCTCAACGGCGAGCCGCTGGGGGCGGCGCCGCGCGAGCTGCGGCGTGGCGATGTCGTCGCCATCGGCTCCGCGCGGCTGCAGCTCGGTTCCGCGGGCGGCGCAACGCCCATGCTCGAGCTGCGCCACCTTGCCGGCAACGACACCCTCGCTCCGCTCGGCGCCACGCGCGTGCGGGCCGCCGACGACGACACGGGCGACGCCGACATCGTGGCGGCGAGCATCGATTTCTCGGCGGCGGAGCCGCGTGGCAGCGATCCCGGGGTCGCGCGTGCCGCGGCGGCGGGCCGTCGCACGCTGTGGGTCGGCGCCGCCGTGGTGGTGCTCGCGCTGCTGCTGGCCTTCGGGGTGCTCGGTCGCCTGCAGCGCGTCACGATCGACGTGCAGCCCGCCGGCGCGAAGGTCGCGGCATCGGGCCTGGTGTCGTGGCGGACGGGAGACATCCTCTTTGCCCTGCCCGGCGAGCGCACCGTGCGGGCGACGCTCGAGGGCTACGCCCCGCTGGAACGCAAGGTCACGCTGGTTCCCGGGCGCCCGGAGCGGCTCACGTTGCGGCTGGGCAAGCTGCCCGGCGTGCTCGAGGTCGACACCGGGGGCATCGGGGCGTCCGTCACGGTCGACGGGGCGCCGGCCGGTCGCGTGCCGGGTGATGTGCGGGTCGCGGCGGGCGAGCGAACGCTCACGTTCCGCGCCGAACGCCACCTGGACGTGATCCAGCGCGTGACCGTCGAGGGCATGGGCATCCGCCAGCCGCTGCAGGTGCGGTTCGAGTCGTCGTGGGGCCGGCTGGAGCTGTCGGCCACGACGCCGGGGGCGGCGCTGTCGGTCGACGGCGGTGCGCCGCTGCCCCTGCCGGCCACCGTGGATCTCCCGGCCGGCGTGCACCGCATCGCCGTCACCGCGCCGGGGGCGCGCGAATGGGCGAGCTCGGTGCTGGTGAAGGCCGGCCAGACGACCGCGGTCGGGCCACTGACCCTCGGCGCGCCCGACGCCACGCTCGCACTGCGCTCCCGGCCCGCGGGCGCCGAGGTCACGGTCAGCGGCGTATTCCGCGGCCGCACGCCGCTCGAGATCGCGCTGCCGCCTGGCATGTCGCAGGAGCTGCTGGTGACGCGCGCGGGCCACCAGCCCTGGCAGCAGCGGGTGGAGCCGGCGGCGGGCCAGCGGCTCGCGCTGGTCGCCAGCCTGCAGCCGATCCCGGTCAACCTGACGGTGAAGGGCGAACCGGCCGGCGCGGAGCTGTTCGTCGACGGCGTGTCGCGCGGGCGCACGCCCGCCACGCTGGAACTGCTCGCCACGCGCTACCGGCTCGAGGTGCGCAGGCCCGGGTCGCAGTCTTTCACCGCCGAGGTCGACCTGACCCCCGCGCTGGCGCGCACGGTCGAGTACACGCTGCAGCCGGAGGGGCGCGCGGCGGGCTGGCAGCCGCCGGCCGAGACGATGACCACGAAGGCCGGGCAGGTGTTGCGGCTGGTGCCGGCCGGCACGTTCATGATGGGCAGCGAGCGCCGCGAGCAGGGGCGTCAGCCGAACGAGACGCAGCGCGTGGTCACGTTGACCCGCCGCTACTACCTGGGCACGCGGGAGGTCACGAACGCGGAGTTCAGGCGGTTCCGCCCAGCCCACGCCTCGGGCTTCGTCGACAAGCGGAGCATCGACCTCGATGCCCAGGCGGTGACGGGCGTGAGCTGGGCCGACGCCGTGCAGTACTGCAACTGGCTGTCGGAGCAGGAGGGCCTGCCCCCGGCCTACGAGCAGAAGGGCGGGCGCTGGGTGCTGCGCTCGCCGGTCGGCACCGGATACCGCCTGCCGACCGAGGCGGAGTGGGAGCATGCCGCGCGCTTCGCGGGGCCTGGCAGGCCGCAGCGGCGCTACGAGTGGGGCGATTCGCTGCCGCCGCCCGCGGGCGGCGCGAACCTTGCGGGCAGCGAGTCGACCGCCGCGGTGGAGCGGGTGCTCGACGGCTGGCGCGACGAGGACATGGCGGTCGCGCCGCCGGGCCGCCATGCGCCGAGCGTGCTCGGGCTCTTCGACATGACGGGCAACGTGTCGGAGTGGGTGCACGACGTCTACGCCTCGTTCGCCGAGCCGGGCGCCAACACCGACCCGACTGGCCCCGCGCCCGACGCGGCGAATGCCGCGAGGCGCGTCATCAAGGGCAGCAGCTGGCGCACGGCGTCCTATGCGGCGCTGCGCCCGGCGTGGCGCGTCGGCCGTGACGGCGCCGCCAACGACATCGGCTTCCGCATCGCGAGGTACCCCGATGAATGAACGACCCCTGCCGGCCGCGCGCGCTGCCGCCCGCCGCAGCTGGCGCATGATCCTCGCCACGGCGCTGATGGCGGGCGCTGCCTGGCTGGCGACCTCCGCCGCGCTGCGTGCGCTGGCGCAGGATGCGACCCCGCCGGCGGCGTCACCGGTGCCGGCCGAGGCCACCGAGCCGCCCGCGGGCGCCGGCGCGGACGGTACCGTCGAATCCAACGAGGCCGAGGAGGTCACCCGCCGGGCGCCGCCGCCGAAGCCCGCCGACGAGGAGGCCCCCGAGTTCCGCGAGTCGGCCGACAACAACCTCAGCTTCCCGATCGACATATGAACCGCAAAGCACCCAGCGAATTCCTCTTCAGCCTCGTGGCCCTCGCGGTCTGCGTGGTCATCGTCCACTCCGTCTACGTGCTGCACGTCCGGCCGGTGGCCAACGCCGTGCTCGAGGCCGACCGCGCCGCGATGGCGAAGGACCCGAACCATGTCGCCGAGCGTTCGATCTACGTGGTGCTGAAGGACTACGAGCAGGAAGCCACGATCATCCTGCTGCTCTGGGCCCTGGCGATCATGGCCTACAAGGCGAAGGCGCAGCGGCTGGAGACCCGGGCGCTGCAGGCCGAACTGCTCAAGCTCCCCGACGGCATGAAGATACTGCCGGAAGATACGCGCGAGTACGCGCGGCAGATCGAGGCGCTGCCGCCCGAGCAGCGGGACCTGCTGGTGCCGCGCGCGCTGCTGGCCGCACTCGCGCGCTTCGGCGCGACGCGCAGCGTGCAGGACGCGTCCACGGTGGCGCACGGCGTCTGCCAGTCCGAGGCCGACCGGCTCGATTCCGACCTGGCGATGCTGCGCTACATCGCGTGGGCCATCCCCGCGATCGGCTTCATCGGCACCGTGCGCGGAATCGGCGATGCGCTGGCGCAGGCGCACAAGGCGGTCACCGGCGACATCTCGGGTGTCACGGAGGGCCTGGGCGTGGCGTTCAATTCCACGCTGATCGCGCTGCTGCTGTCGATCCTGCTGATGTTCCTCATGCAGCAGCTGCAGCAGGCGCAGGAGCGCCACGTCCTCGATACCGAGACCTGGCTGGACCAGAAGGTGATCCGCAACCTGCAGGCCCGCGCGTGAGCACGCTGGGCGTGGCGCTCGACGACGCGGCGCTCGCGCTCGCGCGCGACGGCGTGGCGCTCGGCGTGGCGCCGTCGATCGTGGACGTGGGCGCAGGCGATCCAGCGCGTGCCGGAGCGCTGGCGGCGGACCGTGCCCGGCGCGCGCCGGCCAGCGTGTCGTCGCGCCACTGGGCGGATCTGGCGCGGGGCAGCCCGCCCGCCCCGGCGTCGCGTGCGCTCGCGCGCGCCGAACTTCGCCTGCGGCTGCGCGACGTGCCTGGCGAGGCGGACGCGGCCGTGCAGGTCGCGGTGCCCGCGGCCTTCGGGCCGGCGGCGCTGTCGCAGGTGCTCGCGGTGTTCCGCGCGGAGTCGCTGGCCGTCTCGGCCTTCGTCGACGCGGCGGCGCTGATCGGTTCCGCGCTCGCGCTGCGTGGCACGGCACTCGTGCTCGAGGTCGGGCTGCATCACGCTGCCGTCAGCCGCATCGAGTGCGAGGTCGGCGAGGTGCGCCGCAGGGCGGCACTGGTGCGCGGCCGCGGCGGCCTGGTCGGGGTGCAGGAAGCCTGGCTGCAACTCGTCAGCGAGGCGATGGTGCTGCGCTCGCGCTTCGACCCGCTGCACGAGGCTGCCAGCGAGCAGCGGCTCTACGACCTGCTGCCCGGCGCGGCGTCGCGCGCGGCCGCGGAGGGATCGGCGACGATCGAGCTCCCGGGCGCCAACGGCCCGGTGCAGGTGACCCTGAGCCGCGACCAGTTCGCCGCGCGCGCTGAGCCGCTGTATCGCGACCTGGCCGCGATGCTGCACGAGCTGCGCCCGGCCGGGGCCGCCGTCGCGGTGCTGGCGGATGAGGTCGTGGCCGGCTTGCCGGGGCTGCGCGAGGCGCTCGCCGAGTTCACGGGCTGCGAGCTCGTGGGTTGCGCGCCTGGACTCGCCGCGCGGGCGGCATCCCTGCTGCCTCCGCCGGCCGGAAGCCGCGAGCCCGGCCATGCCCCGCTCCTGCGCGGCGTGCCGGTGCGTCCGGCACCGCTCGAGGGCGCGGTCGCGTCCCGCGCGGCGCTCGGGCGCGAGGATGCCGTGTCGGCGGGCCCGACCCACCTGCTGTGGGCCGGGCGTGCGCTCGCGCTGCCGCTGGCCGATGGCGAGGGCCTCGAGCTCGGGCGCAGCCCGGCGGCGGGCGGGGTTGCGCTGGCGGACGGGCTGGCCGGGGTATCGAGGCTGCACTGCACGCTGTGCCGCGAGGCCGGGCAGGTCGTGCTGGTGGACCACAGTCGCCACGGCACCTGGGTCAATGGCGAGCGGGTATCCGGCCGCGCGCGGCTGCGCGCCGGGGACCGGCTGCGGATCGGCGAGCCGGGCGTCGAGATGGAACTGATCGCCGTCGGTGGGCAGCATGGCGCGCCGGCGTAAGGTCGAGGTCTTCAGCCTCTCCTTCCTCGACGTCATCTGCTGCGGCTTCGGTGCCGTCATCCTCTTCTACACGATCATCAGCGCGCAGAGCGGCTTCGAGCGCGTGCGCCAGACGGAGGACCTGGCCGCCCAGGTGCAGAAGCTCGAGGAGGAGGTGCTGCAGGGCGCCCGGAACCTCGTGCTGATGCGCAACAGCCTCGAGAAGACCGAGAGCGAGACCGTCAGCGCCATGTCGCGCGCCACGCGGCTGATCGAGGAGCTGCAGCGCAAGCGCGAGGAGGCGTCGATCTACGACGCCACCACGCTCGCCAAGCGCGAGCGGATCGAGAAGCTCAAGGCGGACGTCAAGGCGCTCGAGGAGAGCACGCGCCGGCTGGAGGCGAGCGCAAGGGTCGAGACGCCGCGCGCGGAGCGCGCGGGCGCCGGGCGTGCGCTGGCGAGCCGTCGCTATATCACCGGCCTGTCGCTCAAGGGCAAGCGCGTGCTCGTGCTGGTCGACCGCTCCGCGAGCATGCTCGACGAGGACCTGGTCAACGTGATCCGGCTGCGCAACCAGTCCGACGCCGCGCGGCGCGGTGCGCAGAAGTGGCGCCGGGCCGTCGACATCGCGGCGTGGATCGCCAGCGAGCTGCCCGCCGGCTCCGAGTACCAGGTCTATGGCTTCAATACCGCGGCGGAGCCGGTACTCGCCGGCACCGGCGGCGAGTGGCTGAAGGCTTCCGACGCCGGCACGCGTGACCGGCTGCTGCGCGCGCTCGACCAGGTCGTGCCTCAGGAGGGCACCAGCCTGATCAACGCCTTGGCGGCGATCCGGGGATTCCGCATGCCGCCGGACCAGGTGATCCTGATCACCGACGGCCTGCCGACCCAGGGCGCGACCCCGCCCGCGCTGCGCCGGTTCGTCGACGCGGGCCAGCGGGCGCGACTGTTCGACGAGGCGATCCGCGGCGTCAACCGCAACGTGCCGATGGACGTGGTGCTGCTGCCGATGAGGGGCGACCTGCCGGCATCGCACCGGTTCTGGATGCTCGCGCTGAGCACGAAGGGGGCCTTCGTGATGCCTTCCCCGGACTGGCCATGATCCATCGTGGCCCTGCAGGGTGTGCCCCATGAGGCTTCGCCGGCGCGACACGGAGTCCTTCAGCCTGTCGTTCCTCGACGTGATCTGCTGCGGCTTCGGCGCGATCATCCTGCTGCTCGTGCTGTCCGAGTTCGGCCAGCCACTGAAGATCGAGAAGTCGCGCGAGGACCTCGACGCCCAGATCAAGCGGCTGCAGGAGGAGCTGTTCGCGATCCGTGGCGATTCCGCGGTGCTCGAGCGCGAGCTCAAGGGCCGCGTCGACGTGCTCGCGCGCGAGCGGCTGAACCTGGCGAGGGCCGCGGGCGAGGTGTCGAGCATCTCCGGCCAGTACTCCGCGTCGCGGCAGGATGCCGCCGTGAGCAACATCCTCGAGAACGAGCTGCTGTCGGCCTACCAGGAGCTCGAGGCCGAGAACCAGAAGCTGCTGCAGACCTCGCGCGCGCGCCGGCGCATCGCCACCGATGCGGTCGGCGGCATCCCCGTCGACAGCGACTACGTCATCTTCCTCATCGACACCTCGGGCAGCATGCAGGGCGCGCACTGGGAGACCGCGATCGAGGTCATGCGCGAGATCCTCGACATCTACCCGAAGCTCAAGGGCGTGCAGATCGTCGACGACAACGGCAAGGAGCTGTTCGCGGGCAGCCGCGGCCGCTGGCTCGTCGATTCCTCCAGCCTGCGCACGCAGATCGTGCAGCGCATGCGCAGCTGGCGATCGTTCAGCGACTCGAGCCCGGCCGACGGCATCGAGCTCGCGATCCGCAACTACTGGTCGGCCGACAAGCGCATCAGCATCTACGTGCTCGGCGACGAGTTCACGGGTGAAACGATCCAGGGCGCGCTCGATGCCGTCGATCGCATCAACCGGCCCGACGACGGCGGCCGCCGGCGCGTGCGCATCCACGCGATCGGCTTCCCGGCCGCGCCGGGCATGACACCGTTTACAAACATCCGCTTTTCGGCCCTAATGAGGGCGATGTGTGAGCGCAACGACGGCACGTTCGTCGGCCTCACCGACGGAAAACGCTGCGTGGCAACGATCGACGTCCTGGGGGAGCGCCAATGCGTCGGTGGTGGTTGAGCGGCCCGGTGGCCGCGGCATTCGTGCTGGCCGGTTGCGGGGGCGTCAAGATCGCCCCGGAGCCCGTGCTGCCCAAGGCCCTCGTCCAGCCGATCCCGGCCAGGGTAGGGTTCGTCATCGCGGGCGACCAGCGCAACTACGCGCACAACGAGGAACGCCTCGGCGTGCCGTGGAGCGTGTCCCTGGGCAAGGGCCAGGAGAAACTCGCGCGCGAGGTCTTCGCCGCGATGTTCAGCGAGGCGCGCGAGTTCCCCGACCTCGACGCGGCGCGCGCGGCGCCCGGGCTCCAGGCCATCTTCGACCCGCGCATCGAGCAGTACTCGTTCGCCACGGCCCGCGAGACCGGCGGCGACTACGTCGCCGTGACGATCCGCTACCGCATCAACCTGCTCGCGCCCGACGGCCGCAAGTACGACGCGTTCACGCTCACCGGCTACGGCAACAGCATGGCCAGCAGCATGAGCAACGCCACGCCGCTCGAGCAGGCGACGCGCGCGGCGATGCGCGATGCGGCGGCGAAGCTCCTCACGCAGTTCCCCGAGGTGCCCGTGGCCGCCCAGCTCGGTCGCGGGGAGGTGCTGGTCGCGGCGGCCGAAGGCAGCGCCGCGGGGCCTGTTCCTGCGCTGCAGGCGATCGAGGCCGTGCCGGTGCGCCCGTCGCGGCGTGGCCCGGGGGCCACCTGGATCCCGCCGCGCGCGCCCACCGACCCCGACGGGCCGGCCTCGGCTACTGGCGTGCCTCCCGCGGGAGCCTGACCAGCATGGTCTCGCGCAGCGTCACGTCCGGCGTGTCGACGGGCACGCCACCTTCCAGGCGGGGCGCGTAGCGGGCGCGGCGCAGCGCGAACTGCGCGGATCGCTCGAGGTTCTGCGGCGCGTCGGTGGAGCGCGTGACGATGTCCGTGACCCGACCCTCGGCCGTCACGGTGAAGCCCATCTCCACGTGTCGTTCCTCATAGGCGAGGGGGTCTTCCGGGCGCATCCGCGCGATCGAGGCGGGTGGCGCCTTGTAGGCGAGGCGACGCGGCACGCGCAGCACGTCGACGGCACCGCCGCCAGCGGCCTCGAGTTCCTTCCAGCCCTCGGCGTAGGCGGGCAAGGCCTTCGGCAGCGCACCGCCGACGAGGTACCAGTCGGCCAGTTCGACCAGCGTCTCGCCGCGGGCGCGGTGGTCGGTGGGCTGCTGGCGCGAGAGCACCTCGAGTGCAAAACGCAGCGCGCGCTCCCCCTCGGGATTCAGTCGCCCCTGCTCCTGCGGCGGGGGGGCGAACATGGTTCCGGGGCCCATCGCGAAGGGGTCGCCGGCGGCGGCTGACTCGGGTTCCTCCGGTCCGTATATCGCCTCGAGGTAGTAGGTGCGGGCGAGGCCGCGCAGCGCCGGCACGCCACTCGGCACGCCCTGTCCCGACGTGGCCTCCGAGATCTGCAGCGCGCGGGCGTGCAGACCGCGGGCCGTGGTGTAGCGGCCGACGAACTCGTACCAGCGCGCGAGGCGGTCGAGCGGGTCGAGCATGCGCGGATCGCCGCGGCCCCAGGCCGTCTCGGCCACGCGGAACGCGTACTGGTGCTCCTTCTCGGCGTCCTGCAGGCGATCCAGCGCGACGTAGCATTCGATCAGCGGGTCGATGATGTCGAGCTGGGCGGCGTTGAACAGGCCGTCGAGGTTGCGCGAGAGGTCGAGCGCGCGCTTGAACGCCACCGCGGCCTCCTCGTGGCGCGCCGTCGCGAGGCGCGCCTCGCCGAGTCCCACGAGCGGGCGCACGAGCAGCGGGTCGGCGCCTGCCGCCTTGCCCTCGAGCAGCGCGACGGCGCGTTCGTAGGCCGCTTCCGCGGCGACGAAGTCGCCGCGGCGGAAGGCTACGGTGCCGAGGTTGGTGAGCGGGTTGACGAGCTCGCGCGAGTCGCGGCCGTGCTGGGATTCGGTGTCGTCCACCAGCGCCTGCGCATGCGCGGCGGCCTCGGGAAGGTTGCCTGCGTCGAGTGCGGCACGGAATCGCCCGTAGGTGGCGATGCGGGTCTCGTCGGTGACCTGCGCCGGCGCAGGGGCCGCGGCGAGCGCGACCGCCAGCAGCAGCGCGCCGGCCGTCAGCGACGCTCGAAGAGGTAGTGCGACACCAGCCATTCCCGACCTTCCCGGTAGCCCCAGAGCTCGGCGCATGACATGAAGAATACCCGCCAGTAGACCCACCAGCGCAACGCCTGGTCGGCGCCGTAGGCCTCGGCCAGCACCGGCATGACCTGGGCGCGGCGTGCATCCATGTTCTGCAGCCAGGCCTCCGCGGTGAGCTGGTAGTGGCGACCGTCGACGTGCCAGTGGTCGACGAGCCGCACGTCGCGCTGGAAGTAGTGCAGCAGGTCGTCGCTCGGCATGATGCCGCCGGTGAAGAAGTACTTCGCCATCCAGTCGCTCTCGTCGCGCACCTCGAACGGGTAGGCGAAGCGGTGGTGGGTGAATATGTGCACGAACAGCGTCGCCGCCGGCGCCATCCACGAGGCCACCCGGCCGAGCAGCGTCTCGTAGTTGCGCATGTGCTCGAACATCTCCACCGACACCACGCGGTCGAACTGCGTGCCGGCGGGGAACTCGAGACGGTTGACGTCGCAGGTGACGATCTCGAGGTTGCGCAGCCCGCGCTCTGCCGCGCGCGCGTCGATGAACTGCTTCTGGGTGCGCGAGTTCGACACGGCCGTCACGCGCGCGTTCGGGAACTTCTCGGCCATGTAGAGCGACAGCGAGCCCCATCCGCAGCCGAGCTCGAGGATGCGGTCGCCGTCGGCCAGCCGCGCCCGCTCGCAGGTCAGCGCCAGCATGCGCGCCTCGGCGGCGTCGAGGCCCGCGGCCGCGCGCGGGACGTCGAAGTGGTCGTAGTAGCAGCTGGAGTACTTGAGGTGGCGGCCGAGCACCAGCAGGTAGAAGGCCGTCGGGACCTCGTAGTGCTGCTCGTTCGCCTCGGCGGTGTTGATCGCGATCGGGCTCTCGCGCAGCTGTCGCACGAGCGTCATCAGGTGCGCCTGCTGCACCTCGGGATCGCCCTTGTCCTCCTCGCGCAGGCGCTGGGCCAGCAGCGCGCGGATGCGGTTGCGGATCAGCCAGTCCGGCACACGGTCGGACTCGAGCAGGCGCATCGAGAAGCTGGAATCCATGGCGGCGTCTGGGGTCGTGCTCATCGGGACTCGTCCGGGGTCTTCAATCGGGTCGCCGCCCGCGCCAGTACCGGCACGAGCGCGCGGTAGGCCAGCCAGATCAGCACCGGGCCGATCGCGATCCAGCCGATCGCCGCATGGACGATCGCGTCCCACAGTACCACGATGGCCTGAAAGGCGCCCTCCGCGAGGATTTCCATGCCCGCGGCGACCGTGAGCGGTTGTGGGTCGGATCCGGTCAGCGTCTCGCCGACGCGCACGAACGGGATGATCAGCAGCAGCTGCAGCGGCGACGCCAGGTAGTTCACGAGCTGGATCGCGGGCAGGTTGAGCCGCATCCACAGTGCGATCACGGTCAGCAGCGGCGTGGACACGCCCAGCACCGGGAAGATGCCGATGCCGGCGCCAAAGGCGAGCGACAGCGAGAGCTCGCGCGGGGACAGGCCCTGGCGCAGCAGTCCGAGCACGGGATCGAGCAGCCGCTGCCTGAGGAAGGTGGCCATCGGTGCTGGGGCGATGCGCTCAGGGGTTGCGCGCGGCGAGGATCGCCGAGGCCGGCTCGCCCTCGCGCAGCCGCGCGAGCTGCAGCAGCACGTAGGCGGCCATCGCCATGTTGCCGAGCAGCATGATGCCGACGAACCACCCCAGCCGGGGCAGCGCGCGGGTTTCCTTGTAGAACACCCAGACGTAGAACGTCAGGAACGCATAGTAGGCGTCGATCAGCGTGGCGATCGTCCACCAGCGGTCGGGGCCGTCGACCAGTCCGCGCCAGTCCCATACCGCCTGCTGGGTGCTGGCCCAGCTGGTGTAGGCGAACAGGGAGACGAAGATGAACCCGAAGATCAGGCGGAGTGCCGTCTTGGACATGGGTGCCTCCTGGCAGTTGGCCTGATTCTAGCGTCTCCCGGCCGGCTAACGGCGCCAGCGGCGGCGCTCCAGCCACCCGCCGAGCTGGACCAGCAGCGTGCCGGCCAGCAGGGCCAGCAGATCGCTGGCTTCCGGCGTGCGCGCGGGCATCCAGGACTGCGCGAACTCGCCGGCGCCAACGATGACGAGCAGTGCCAGCACGCCCGGCAGCAGTCCCATGGCGCTGCCCGCCGCCACCCAGGCGGCACCGATGCCCAGGAACACGCGCTCGAGGGTCGGCAGCGCCCCGGGGTCGGCCGCGGTCCCTTCGTCGGCGAACGCCGGCCACTCGAAAGGCTGCGCCGGACCCGAGAATCCGAGCGGCGCGAGGCCCGCCACGGCGAATGCCGCGCAGAGCAGCAGGAAGAGCGGGGTCAACGAGGGCGCGTGCGGGCGTCGCCGCAGCCAGCCGATCACCGGCAGCGCGAGCGCCGCACCGATCAATTCATCGGGCGCCAGCCGCTGCCCGACGAACAGCAGCTTGGAGGCGAGCGCCGCGCCGGCGAGGATCGCGAACCAGGTCCAGAACGCCTCGCGGCGCACCAGCACCCGCACCAGCGCGGCGAGCACGAGCCAGCAGGCGAAGTAGGCGGTCGTCAGGCTCACCGTCGGCTGCAACGCGAGGCTCGCCTCGACGGCGGCCGCGACCCGCCCGGGCCGCAGCCGCGGCACGAAGGGCGCGGCGTGTGCGGCGAGCCACAGGCCGACGAGCAGCACGAGGGCGGGGCTGGGTTCGGACCGTCGCAGCCGCGTGGTCAGGGGCTGGATCGGCAGCCGCGCGTAGATGCCGGCCAGCAGCACGCCGATCGCGCCGCTGGACACGTTGAACAGCCAGTCGGCGAGGCTTGGCACGCGCAGCCGCAGCGCATGCTGGGCGATCTCCACGCCGAGCGACACCAGCGCGGCCAGCGCCACTGCGCGCAGGGCCCGCTGCAGCGCCGGCCGCCTGCCATGCTGGGCGAGCACCCCGAGCATGCCCACCGGGATGTAGATGAGCAGGTTCAGCCACATGTCGCGGCGCGACGGCACGTGCCAGGCGCGCAGCGCCGGGAAGCCGTCGGCGGCGGCGCGCAGCAGTCGCGGTGCATCGAAGTCGAAGGGGTAGAGCGACGCGCTGAGCACCAGCATGATCCAGCCCGCGAGCAGGCCTCCGGTCAGCCGCCGGTGCGCGTGGTCCGCCTGGTGGGGCTGCAGGGTCATGTGGCCGTGATGGAGTTCACGTTTCGCGGGTCCGCCCGCCGCGGCTGAAAGTTGCAAATCAGTGACGCGGTCGACGCCGGCCCGCGCGAGTCTATCGTTAAATCGCATGCGTCGTCCGCCGTGTACGGCCGGGGCCGCATGCGTTTCCTACCGTCGTTCATCCGCAACCCGCTTTGGCAGCGCCTCGCGCTGGTCTTCTGCGTGGCCATCCTGTTGCCGCTTTCGGTCGCGCTCGCCCTGGGCAGCCAGGCGATCGGCGAGGGTGCGCGGCGCGAGCTGGATGTGGCGCTCGCGGAGCGCTCGCGGGCCGTCGCGACGACGATCGCGACCCGCATCGGTGCCGCCAACGCCGTGGCGAGCACGCTGCTCTCGACATCCGCCACGCCGGCGGCGCTGGCTGAAGCCGGTGGCCGCACGGGCGTCTTCCTGCGGGCCATCGTCGCAGGCACCGGCGGCGTGCTGCCGGTTCCCGCCTTCGGTGTCGGTGGCGACGACGTGGACGGGGCTGCGCTGGTCAGCCTGCCCTCCGGCGGCGACCTCGCCAACGTCTACCTCGTGCGTCGCATGCCGATCGAAGGCCGCGAGCAGCTCGTGTACTTCGAGGTGTCCCCGCAGTGGCTGTGGAGCGGATTCGACCCGGACGCCGCCGACGTGCTGGTGCTCGACGAGCGCGGAGCCGCGCTGTTCCGCGGCGAGCGGTTCCCGGCACACGCGGCGCGCATCATGGCGGCCAGTGTCGCTTCGCGCGCCGTCGGCTCGACGGAGGACGCGGTCACCCGCGTGGGCTGGAACGCCGACGGGCGTGAATGGGCCGGCGCGCTGTCCGGCCCGGATCTCCCGGGGTCCGTGCGAGCCGATGCGGGCTGGCACGTGGGCGCTGCGCGCGCGCGCGTGACCGGTGGCTCGGCTGCGGAAGCCTGGGAGCGCTGGTCGGCTGCCTTCCTGCTCGGCGCGCTCATCCTGGGCATGGCGGGTGCCGCCTGGCTCGCACGCCAGCAGCGCCTGCCGCTGGTCGAGCTGCGGGCGGGGCTGCTGCGGCTCGGCCGCAAGCGCTTCAGCCCGTTGTCGACGGCAACGATGCCCGAGGAACTGCGGCCGCTGGCCGATGCCGTGAACACCGCTGGCGCGCGGCTCGCCGACGACGTCGCGGCGCTCGAGACGCTGGGCGAGATCGATCGCCTGCTGCTGGGCGCCACCGAGCTCGAGCCCGTGCTCGACGCCATCCTGTCGCGCGTGACCACGGTGACGCGCTGCCGGACCGTGGGCATCGCCCTGCTCGACTCCGACTCGCCCGCGCTGGGGCGCGTGTTCGCCGCGGCCGAGGGCCTGGATTCGCTGCCCGTGACGCGCGTGGAGCTCGATCCCGAGCTGATCGCCTCGCTGCTGGCGGCCGACGAGGGCATCACGATCGCGCGCTGCGAGGAGGGGCGGCACAGCTTCCTCAAGCCGCTGCGCGAGCTCGGCTCGGAATTCTTCTGGGTCTGGCCGGTCGTGACCGGGCAGCGGCTGGCCGCGGTGCTGGCCGTCGGCTTCACGGAGGCCCCCGCGCAGGACCCGCGCTTCGCGCGCCACGGATCGGAGTTCGCGGCGAGGCTGGCCATCGCGCTGTCGAAGACGGCGCGCGACGAGCACCTCTACCGCCAGGCCCATTACGATCCGCTGACGGCGTTGCCCAACCGGTTGCTGTTCCGCGACCGCCTGGCGCAGGAGATCGCGCACAGCGCCGAGTCGAAGACCCGCGGCGCGCTGCTCTACATCGACCTGGATCACTTCAAGAAGGTCAACGACAGCGTCGGCCACGCCGCCGGCGACCAGTTGCTGGTGATCGTCGCGCAGCGCCTGCGCGCCTGCGTGAAGGAGGGCGACACCGTGGCGCGCCTGGCGGGCGACGAATTCACCGTGATCCTGCGCAACGTCGCGGACGCGGATTCCGTGTCCGTGGTGGCCGAGCGCATCATCGAGTCGATCCGCATGCCCGTGAACCTCGCGGGTCGCGACCACTATGTGCAGGCGAGCATCGGCATGGCGCTGTTCCCCGACAACGGCCTGACGATCGACGACCTGATGCGGCGCGCCGACGGCGCGATGTACCGCGCCAAGGACCTGGGCCGGGGACGTGCGATGTTCTTCGACCGCAACCTCATGCTGAAGCGGTTCGACACGACCCAGAGCGGGCTCTATCGCGCGCTGCGGCAGCGTGAGTTCTCGCTGTTCTACCAGCCGCAGTACAGCCTGCGCGACGGCAGCCTGGTCGGGCTCGAGGCGCTGCTGCGCTGGCAGACCTCGCGCGACGGCACGCGCAGCCCGGAGGAGTTCATCCCGGCCGCCGAGGTCAGCGGCCTGATCGTCGACATCGGCGGGTGGGTGCTGGAGTCGGCCTGCGCGCAGCTGGCCATCTGGCGCGAGCAGGGTATCGCGCCCGGCAGGCTCGCGGTCAACGTGTCGGTCCAGCAGCTGAAGCACGCGGAGTTCCCGCGGCTCGTGCGACGGGCCCTCGAGAAGTACGGCATTCCCGCGGCGACGCTCGAGATCGAGATCACCGAGTCGGTGCTGCTCGACGATGCGGCCGGCGGTGCCGTCCGCCAGCTTGCCGAGCTGGGCGTGCGGCTCGCGCTCGACGACTTCGGAACCGGGTATTCTTCGCTCAACTACCTGAGGCAGCGGCCGATCAGCGTGGTCAAGATCGACCGCTCGTTCCTCGAGGACGTGCCGGACAACACCGCCTCCGCGACGCTGGCGGAGACGATCATCTCGATGGCGCACGCGCTCGGCAAGGAAGTGGTGGCAGAGGGTGTCGAGACCGCCGAACAGCTGCAGTTCCTGCGCGAGCGCAAGTGCGACCACGCGCAGGGTTTCTACTTCGCCAAGCCGCTGCCGGCCGCCCAGGTCGGCGAACTGCTGCAGGCGCGCGTCGCGCGACCCGCGGGCGAGGAGCTGCGCGACGTCGGTTGAGGCCCGCGCGGGCCGTGCCGGGCCCGCGGGTCGCTTCGCGCGCTGGCTGCTGGCCCTCGCCAGCCTGCCGCTGCTCGTGGCCTGCTCGCTCGTCCGCGAGCCTGCGCTGCCTTCGCTTCCCACGTCGGTCGAGTCAGCCGACGCGGCCGCGCCGGTCCAGGCGGCCGACGACGCGCCAGGGCGTGTACTGCTGGGCCTGGCCGAGCGGCAGATCGGCGCGGCCTACCGCTTCGGCGGGGCCTCCCCCGACGGCTTCGACTGCAGCGGCCTCGTGCGCTGGGTCCACGGCGCGGCGGGCATCACCGTGCCGCGGACGGCCGCAGGGCAGCAGCTCGAGGCGCGTCCGGTCGCGGCCGGGTCCCTGCGGCCGGGGGATCTCGTGTTCTTCCGGATCGCCGGACGGGCGGTCGACCACGTGGGTATCTACGCGGGCGATGGTCGATTCCTGCACGCCCCCCGCCGCGGGCGCACCGTCGGCTACGACCGGCTGGACGACCCCTGGTGGGCGAGCCGCCGGGCGGGTGCGGGCCGTTTCTGGCTGCCTGGTGGCCGCCTGCCGGCGGCAGCACCGGAATTTCCTCTTGACGGGGGTGCCCGGGACTCCGACACTGAGCCGTGACCAGGGCAAACCTGCCGAGAGGCGGGGACGCAAAGCTTCCGGTCCGGCCGCGTCAGCGGGCGGATAGCGGGGTTGCCACGAACGGCGCCGAGCCGTTCGCGTAAGGATCCCCGCCCCAGCAGTCCGCCCGTGGTCCCGAGTCAGGGAACAACGGGGAACCACACATGACGCATCCATCCCAATGGGCTGCGATCGGCGGACCGTCCACGGCGAGCACCACCGGTGCCGCCGGCGCCACCGCCGGCTTCGTCATCAATCTCTGTGCCTCGACCACGCCACTGGCGCTGGCCCGGCCAAAGGGCCCGGAGTTCGCGCGCCATGCGTTCTTCGTCAGCCGGCGCATGGAAGACGGGCGCGAGCGCTTCCGGCTGCACATGGGGCACTTCGCCAGCCGCGAGGAGGCGGAGCGGCTGCTGCCGATGGTCCGCGAGCTCTACCCGGCTGCCTGGGTGGGCGAGATGCCGGGTCGACGGCTGCGGGCGGTGCCCGCTGGCGCCTCGAGCCCGCCACCCGCCCCCGTGGCGGCACCCCCGCCTGCTCCAGGCGCGGCCCCAGCCCCAGCCGCAGCCCCTGCGCCGGTCGCGGCTTTTCCCGGGCCGGCAGCGGACATCGACGTGCTCTCGCCGCAGGACACGCAGAGCTGGAAGGACATCCGCGCGCAGCTCAAGCGGGACGCGCCGGTGCAGTTCGCCGTGCAGCTGATGTGGTCGGTCACGCCGATCGAGCTGGCCAGCCTGCCCAAGCTGACGATCTTCGACGCGTACACGCTCTATCGAATCGAAGGCAACCGCGACGGCCGGAAGTGGTACGGGCTGAGGCTCGGCTTCTTCAGCGACTCCGACGCCGCGAAGCAGGTCGCCGCGTACGTGCGCGCGGAATTCACCCAGGTGGCGGTGGTGCCTGTGAGCGCCCGCGAGCGGGACCAGGCCGCCGCCGTCGTCGCGCCGCTGCGAGAGGAACCTGTCGCGACCCCGGCACGTGCCCGCGCGGCCCGGCCGGAAGACGACATCACGCTGTTTGCCGATCCGCCGGTGCCGCGCAAGGCGGCGCCGGTGCCCGTCCGGCGATCGGCCGCCGCGATCGATCACGAGGCTGGCGGCCCGCAGCGCAGCGTCGACGAGACGCTGGAGATCCTTGGGGCCGACGCGCTCTCGCTGCGTGGCGAGCGTCCGGACGACGAGCCGACCGGGCGCTTCGAACGGCCGGCTGCCCCGACGCCCGCAATGGCACCCCGCTCGCGGTTCGCCAGGTTCCTCGACCGGCTGACGGGCCGCGGGCGGCGCCGCGGCTGAAGCGGGCGGCTGCCGCCCGCCGACTCGTTCAGCCGCCGAAGAGCTTGTCCAGTTCCGCGCGAGCGCGCTCGACCGTCGCGGTGTCGGGCGGCGTGTACGCGCCCTTGCGCGGGCTGAAGTGGTCGCAGAAGTTGGCGCGGTCCTTGCTGCGCACTTCCTCCGCCGTCGGCTCCCGGCAGTGCTTCGCGACGCGGGTGTCGTAGTCCACGCACATCCGGCAGGCGTGCAGCTCGGCACGGCAGGCCGGGCACTCGTCGAGCCGGCGCAGCGGCAGCGTCAGCGCTGCGAGGCTCGCCCCGCACTTCCAGCAGACCAGGTCATGCGCCACGGGCAACCTCCTCGATGCGCCCGGGCAGGAAGTCCGCCAGCGCGCGGCCAGTGTGCGAGCGCCCCGGCTTCCGGGCAAGCCGCTGGGGCGGACCCTCGGCCACGACCCGGCCGCCGCCGCGGCCGGCCTCCGGGCCCATGTCGATCACCCAGTCGGCTGCCGCGATCACGTCGAGGTTGTGCTCCACCAGCACCACGGAATTCCCGGCGTCGACCAGCCGGTGCAGCACCGCGATCAGCTTCTCGACGTCTGCCATGTGCAGGCCCACCGTGGGTTCGTCGAGCACGTAGAGCGTGTGCTTCGGCTTCGCGCGCAGCGGCGCCCGCAGGTCGACCCGCACCTTCGCGAGTTCGGTCACGAGCTTGATCCGCTGCGCCTCGCCGCCGGAGAGCGTCGGGCTCGCCTGGCCGAGCGTGAGGTAGCCGAGTCCGACGTCGCACAGCAGGCCCAGCACGTGGTGGACCGCGGCGTGTGGCCGGAAGAACTCCCGCGCGTCCTCGATGCTCATCGCCAGCACGTCGCCGATGCTGCGGTCGCGGTAGGTGACCGCGAGCGTCTCCGGGTTGAACCGTCGGCCCCCGCAGGCGTCGCAGGTCACCTTCACGTCGGGCAGGAAACTCATCTCGACGGTCTGCACGCCCTGGCCCTCGCAGGCCTCGCAGCGACCGCCGGCGGTGTTGAAAGAGAAGCGCCCCGGCCCGTACCCGCGCAGGCGGGCCTCGGTCGTGCCGGCCCAGATGCGGCGGATGTCGTCCCAGATCCCGACGTAGGTGGCGGGGCAGGAGCGCGGCGTCTTGCCGATCGGCGTCTGGTCGACTTCCAGCGCGCGGTCCACCGCCTCGATGCCGTGCAACGCGGCGCAGCCGACCGGCGTGCCGCCGCCGAGCAGGGCACGGGCGCTCGCGAACAGCACGTCCCGCGCGACGGTCGACTTGCCCGACCCCGACACGCCCGTGACGACCACGACGCGACCCAGCGGGATCCGCAGGTCGATGCCGTCGACGTTGTGCAGGCGTGCCCGCTCGATGCGCAGCGCTGCGGACCTCGCGTCGGTCGGGTGACGCGGTTCTGGCGGGTGACGCAGCGGCTCTCGCAGGTAGCGGCCGGTCACGGAGCCCTCGGTGGCGATGAGGTCGTCGACCGTGCCGAGCCCGACGATCCGGCCGCCGCGCACGCCTGCGCCGGGCCCGAGGTCGATCACGTGGTCGGCGCGCCGGATCGTGTCCTCGTCGTGCTCGACGACCACCAGCGTGTTCTCGTGCGCCGCGAGCTCCGCGAGTGCCTCGAGCAGGATGCGGTTGTCGCGCGGGTGCAGGCCGATGGTGGGTTCGTCGAGCACGTAGCAGACGCCACGCAGGTTGGATCCCAGTTGCGCCGCCAGCCGTATGCGCTGCGCCTCGCCACCCGAGAGCGTCGGGGCCGCGCGGTCGAGCGAGAGGTAGTCGAGCCCGACCCGGCCCAGGAACCCAAGGCGTGCGTGGATCTCCGCCAGCAGGTCGCGGGCGATCGCCGTCTCGCGGGTCGAGAGCTTGAGGCCGCCGAGGAAGCTGCGCGCGCCCGACACGGGTTCGCAGGTGAGCTGGCCTATCGACTTGCCGCGGAAGCGCACGGCGCGGGCCACCGGGTTCAGGCGCTCGCCGCCGCACTCGCCGCAAGCTGCTGGCTCGCCGTCCGCGAGCCACGCGTTCCAGGTCGCTTCCTCGCCGGTCTGCTCCTCGTCGAAACCCTCGAGCGCGACACCGGTGCCGAAGCAGCCGGTGCACCAGCCCTGCTTCGAGTTGAACGAGAACTGGCGCGGGTCGAGCTCGGCGAAGCTGGTGCCGCAGGCGGGGCAGGCGCGCTTGGTGGAGAACACCACCGGCTGCGACCCGCCCTGCTCGAGGACCTGCACCACGCCCTTGCCGTGCTGCAGCGCCTCGGCGAGCTTGGCGCGCAGGTCGGCCTCGCCGCGCGGCGAGATCCCGAGTCGCGCCACCGGCAGCTCGATGTCGTGCTCGCGGAAGCGGTCGAGACGCGGCCAGGGCTTGACCGGCACGCGCGCGCCGTCGACCCGCAGTTCCGCGTAGCCCTTGGCCGCGGCCCACTTGGCCAGGTCGGTGTAGAGGCCCTTGCGTGCCACGACCAGCGGCGCGAGCAGGTCGATCGTGCGTCCCCGGTAGTCGCGGAGGATGCGCGCCGCGATCGCCTCGGGGCTCTGTGGCTCGATCGGTACGTCGCAGCCCGGGCAGTGCTGGGTGCCGAGCTTGACGTAGAGCAGGCGGAGGAAGTGGTAGATCTCCGTCAGCGTCGCCACGGTGCTCTTGCGTCCGCCGCGGCTGGTCCGCTGCTCGATCGCCACCGTTGGCGGGATGCCGTGGATCGCGTCCACCTCCGGTCGCGCCGCCGGCTGCACGAACTGGCGCGCATAGGCGTTCAGCGACTCGAGGTAGCGGCGCTGGCCCTCGTTGAACAGGATGTCGAAGGCGAGCGTCGACTTGCCCGAGCCCGACACGCCGGTGATCACGGTGAAGCGGTCGCGCGGGATCTCGACGTCGAGGTTGCGCAGGTTGTGCTCGCGCGCGTTGCGGATCACCACGGCGTCGGGGCCGGGCGCGGGCCGGGGCCGCGCCGCCGGCGGTGCGTGCGCCGGCTCGGCCACGGCGGCCTGCCGGGCGCGCAGCGCCTCCGCGAGCGCGCGGCCCGTGTGGGTGTCGGCACGCGCCGAGAGCGCCGCGGGCGTGCCCTCGGCGACGATCTGGCCGCCGTGCTCGCCGCCCTCGGGGCCCAGGTCGACGATCCACTCCGCGGCGCCGATGACGTCGAGGTTGTGCTCGATCACGAGCAGCGAGTGACCGGCGTCCAGCAGCCGACGGAAGGCGCGCAGCAGCTTCGCGATGTCCTCGAAGTGCAGGCCGGTCGTGGGCTCGTCGAACAGGAACAGCTTGCCCAGCGCCGGCGACACACCGGGCTTCGAGGTCGCGGCCTCGGCGAGGTGTCCGGCGAGCTTCAGGCGCTGCGCCTCGCCGCCCGACAGCGTGGGCACGGGCTGGCCGAGCCGCAGGTAGTCGAGCCCGACCTCGGCGAGCGGCGCGAGTCGCACGGCGAGCTCCGGCACGTCGGCGAAGAACGCCAGCGCCTCGGTGACCGTCATGCCGAGCACGTCGCTGATGCTGGCCTCCTGGCCGCCCGGGCCCGGGTGGCGGACCTCCAGGGTCTCGGCCCGGTAGCGCCGGCCGTCGCACTCGCCGCAACGAAGGTACACGTCCGAGAGGAACTGCATCTCGACGTGCTCGAAGCCGTTGCCGCCGCAGGCAGGGCAGCGCCCGGTGCCCGAGTTGAAGCTGAAGGTGCCGGCGGTGTAGCCGCGCTCGCGGGACTCGGGCAGCTTCGCGAAGCGCTCGCGGATCACGTCGAAGGCGCCCACATAGCTGGCCGGGTTCGAGCGCGTGGTCCGGCCAATGGGCGTCTGGTCGACGAATACCACGTCGGACACGAGCGCTGCGCCGCGCAGCTCCCGGAACGCGCCGGAGGCCTCCGTGGGCTGGCCCTTGGCCTTGCGCAGCGCCGGGTACAGCACGTCCTGGATCAGCGTCGACTTGCCGGAGCCGGACACGCCGGTGATACAGACGAGACGGCCCAGCGGCACCCGCAGGTCGATGTCGCGCAGATTGTGCTCGGTGGCGCCGCGCAGCTCGATCGCGTGGCCGGCGCGGGCGGCGGCGCTCTCCACGCGGCGGGGCGGCAGCTCGACCCGGCGTCGTCCGGCGAGGTAGGCACCCGTCACCGACTCCGGGTCCACGCACACCGCGGCGGGGCTGCCGTCCGCGACGATGCGGCCGCCGTGCTCGCCGGCGCCCGGCCCCATGTCGATGATGCGGTCGGCCTGCAGCATGATCTGCGGGTCGTGCTCGACCACGAGCAGCGTGTTCCCCGCGTCGCGCAGTCGCTGCATCACGCCGATCACGCGCTGCATGTCGCGCGGGTGCAGGCCGATCGAGGGCTCGTCGAGCACGAACAGCGTGTTGACCAGCGAGGTGCCGAGGGCGGTCGTCAGGTTGATGCGCTGCACCTCGCCACCCGACAGGGTGCGCGACTGGCGATCGAGCGTCAGGTAGCCGAGCCCGACCTCGCACAGGTAGGCGAAGCGACCGCGAATCTCCGCGAGCAGGAGCTCGGTGGCCTCGTCGAGCGCGCCCGGCAGCCGCAGCCCGTCGAAGAACCGGCGGGCACGCTCGATCGGCAGCAGCATGAGGTCGTGGATGCCGAGCCCCGGGAAACCCGCCAGCTGTGCCTCGGTCCAGCGCACGTCCTTCGGCCGGAACCGTGGCCGGTCGCCCAGCGCGGCCGAGGCCAGCGCGCCGTCGCCGAGCCGCCACAGCAGCGACTCGGGCGCGAGCCGCGCGCCGTCGCAGCTGGTGCACGGGGTATACGCGCGGTACTTCGACAGCAGCACGCGGATGTGCATCTTGTAGGCCTTGGTCTCGAGCCAGGCGAAGAAGCGCCGGACGCCGTACCAGACATCTTTCTTCCACTCGCCCTCGCCCTCGATCACCCAGCGGCGCTGTGCATCGGTGAGCTCCCTCCAGGGGGTGTCGAGCGGGATGCCGCGCTTGCGCGCGAGCCGCTCCAGGTCGTCCTGGCACTCGCTGAAGGATTCCGTCTGCCAGGGCCGGATGGCGCCCTCGCGCAGGGTCTTGCCTTCGTCCGGGATCACCAGCCCGTAGTCGACGCCGATGATTCGGCCAAAGCCGCGACAGGCCTCGCAGGCACCGACCGGGGAATTGAACGAGAAGGCGCTCGGGGTGGGCTCGCGGTAGGCGATGTCGCAGTCGGCGCAGTGCAGCGTCGAGGAGTAGCGCCAGGTCTGCGCGGCGGGCGCGGTGTCGACCGACGCGGGGTCGCGTGCCGGTTCGTCGTCGGCCAGCGCGTGCACGGCCACGCGGCCCTGGCCGATGCGCATCGCGGCCTCCAGCGACTCCGCCACCCGGCTGCGGTCGGCGCTGCCGAGCCGCAGGCGGTCCTGGACGACCTCGAGCGCGCTGCGCGAGCGGGACCGCAGGCGCGTGTAGCCCTGCCGCTCCAGCAGCTCGCGGACCTCCTTCTCCTTGTAGTTCTTCGGGACTTGGACGGGGAAGCAGACCAGCAGGCGCGGGTCGCCGGCCGCGGCCGCGCGCCGCGACAGGTCATCGAGGATCGACTCCGGGGTGTCGCGCCGCACGATGGTGCCGCAGCCGCGGCAGTGGAGTCGGGCCGCCCGCGCATACAGCAGCTTCAGGTGGTCGTTGAGCTCCGTCATCGTGCCGACCGTCGAGCGCGAGGTGCGCACCGGGTTGGTCTGGTCGATGGCGATGGCCGGCGGGATGCCCTCGATGCGGTCGACCGCGGGCTTGTCCATGCGGTCGAGGAACTGCCGCGCGTAGGGCGAGAAGGTCTCGACGTAGCGCCGCTGGCCCTCGGCGTAGAGCGTGTCGAAGACGAGCGAGGACTTGCCCGAGCCGGACACGCCCGTGACCACCACGAGCTCGCCCGTGGGGATCTGCAGGTCGAGGTCCTTGAGGTTGTTCTGCCGAGCGCCGCGGACGACGATCGTGCCGCGGCGGCGGTCGTTCATGCGGACGAGAGGATAGCGGGCCGCGCGACGATCGCCTAATGCCAACGGCAGCGGGGCGGTGCGACCGCCTGTCGGATCGATGGAGGCCTCGTCCACTGGTTGGCCGAATCCTGGCCACGATGCGGATTGCGCCGCCGCCTCCGCGGGGGCAACGGTGGGGTGCCATGCATGATCGGGCCCATGCGTGACCTCGACCTCTTCATCATCGGCGCCGGCATCGCCGGCCTGACCGCGGCGCGAGCGCTGCAGGCGTTCGGGTTCCGGCCGCGCGTCTTCGAGCAGTCGTCGCAGCTCGGCGAGGTGGGGGCAGGGCTGACGATCAGCCCGAATGCCTCGCACGTGCTGAACGCGATCGGGCTGCGCGACGTGCTCGAGGAGTTCGGCATGAAGCCCGAGCGCGGAGGAGTCAAGCACTGGCAGACCGGCGAGCTCATGTCCGAGCTGCTGCGCGGCAACGAAATGGTCGAGCTCTACGGCGCGCCGTACTACCAGATCCACCGCGCCGACCTGCACGCCGCGCTCGCGGCGCGCGTGCTCGCCCACGATCCTGACTCGATCGTGCTCGGGCAGGCGTGCCGCGGTCTGCGGCAGGCGGGCGGGCGGGTCGAGGTGGAGTTCGACAGCGGCCTGCGTCAGTCCGCCGACGTCGTCGTCGGTGCCGACGGCGTCCGCTCGCGCGTGCGCGCCACGCTGTTCGGTGCCGAGCGGCCGCGCTTCACGGGCTATGTGGCGTATCGCGGCCTGGTGCCGTTCGCGTCGCTGCCGCCCGGCATCATCGAGCCCACGTCCTGCCTCTCGACCGGGCCACACCGAAGCTTCACGCGCTACCTGATCCGGCGTGGCTCCCTCGTCAACTACGTGGGCCTGGCGGAGCGCGACGACTGGCGCGAGGAAGGCTGGTCGATCCGCGCGTCGATCGACGAGATGCTGCGCGAGTACCTGGGCTGGTACGAGGACGTCCGCACGATCATCCGCAGCACGCCGCCCGACACGCTGTTCAAGTGGGCGCTGTTCGCGCGCGATCCGCTGCCGGAGTGGACGCGCGGGCACGCCACGCTGCTGGGCGATGCCGCGCACCCGATGCTGCCGTTCCTTGGGCAGGGCGCGGCGATGGGCATCGAGGACGGCATGGTATTCGCGCGCGCGTTCGCCGCGGCGGACTCGATCGACCAGGCCTTGCAGCGCTACGTCGGCGCGAGGCTGGAGCGGGCCAACTGGGTGATGCAGCAGTCGGTGCGCACGGCCGAGCGCTACCACTCGGGCGACGACGAGAACTTCAGGCCGGGTCGCCACGTCAGCGCCGAATCGCTCGGCCTGATGAGCTACAACCCGGCCGAGGTGCCGGTCTGAGCTCGCGGCGGCAGCTGCTGCGGGCGGCCGCGGCGCTCGCCGCCGCTGCCGCGGTCTTTCCGCGCGGAGCCCACGCGGGGACGCCCGGGGGCGAGCCCGATGCCGCACCTGATGCCGCGCGCGTCGCCGCGGTGCACGCGGGGTCGCTGGTGCTCGACGCCCACGTCGACCTGCCCGCGAGCCTGGTCAGCGGGGAGGCCGCCGCCGACATCGACGGCATGCGCCAGGTGGACCTGCCGAAGATGGAGCGTGGCGGCGTGGATGCCGCGGTATTCACGGTGTTTGCCTGGCAGAAGGCGCGATCGCCCGAGCAGGATGCGGTCGCCGTCGCCACCGGCCGCGAGAAGCTGGCGGCGTTCCGGCGCATGGTCGAAGAACACGGTACGCGCATCGGGCTGGCGCGCAGCGCCGACGAACTCGAGGCGCTGGTGGCGGCTGGCCGGCGCGCCGCCGTCCTCGGCGTGCTCAACGCAAGCGTGCTCGGGCCCGATGCGGGATTGCTGCAGGAGTACCACGCCGCGGGGCTGCGCCAGCTCGGCTTCACGCACGCCGGGCACAACGCCTACGCGGACTCGTCGCGCCCGCAGCCGGGCAACGGCGATCCCGCGGAGCGATGGGGTGGACTGTCGCCGCTCGGGCGCGCGCTGGTGCCGCGGCTCAATGACCTCGGCGTGCTGATCGACGTGTCGCAGATCTCGTCGGCGTCGCTGGCGCAGGTGCTGGCGGTGTCGCGGGCGCCCGTCGTGGCGTCGCATTCGGCGGTCCGCGCGCGGGTGGACGTCCCGCGCAATCTCGCCGACGACGAGATCCGCGCGATCGCCGGCACGGGCGGCGTGGTCTGCGTGGTGGCCTTCAGCAGTTACCTGAAGCCGCCGCCGCCGGCTTTCGCCGCCGACGTGGCGGCGCTGCGCAGCCGGTTCGCCGCGCCCGACGACGCGGCGCTCACGCGCCTGCCGGCGGACTCCCGCGACGCCTACCAGCGCGCCTACCTCGGGCTGGTGCGTGCGTTGCCGCCCGCCACCGTCGCGGACCTCGTCGACGCGGTGGAGCATGTCGTGCGTGTGGCGGGGGTCGATCACGTCGGGCTCTCCACCGACTTCGAGCACCAGGGCGGTGTCGAGGGCTATCGCAGCATGGCGGACTCGCCCGCGGTCACGCGCGAGCTGCTGCGCAGGGGCTGGCGCGACGGGGACATCGCGAAGGTCTGGGGCGGCAACTGGCTCAGGGCCTTCCGTGACGCGGGGCGCGTGGCCCGGGCCGCCTGATCATCGGCGCGGGTCAGCGCCACCCATCAGCGGAACAGTATCGAGTCCGGGTAGCGCTGGTGAAGGCGCTTGTCGAGGCCGTGCCAGTGCCCGGTGGGCAGCACGACGAACAGCAGGGCGATCAGGCCGAGCGGGATCAGCGAGGCGTCGTAGAAGCCGCCAAGACCGATATTGACCGTGGCGAAGATCGCCAGCGCGCCCGCCCAGCGCGTGCACAGGCCGAGCAGCAGACCTACCGTGACACCCGCCCACACCAGCGTCACGACGATGCCCACGAGCCGGTAGTTGGGGATCAGGAAGCCGGTGAGGTAGGCCGCCATGATGCCGTCCGGGTCGATCTGCGCGAGCTGCTTCGTGAATACCTGCCTGGGGTAGTCGGTCCAGGCGTAGCCCTGCTGCAGCTTGTTGATCGTGGCGAACAGGTAGAACAGGCCGTAGAAGTAGCGCAGGAAGATCACGACGCCGATGCCGAACCGCTTCATTCCCGCGGGCCCTCGAGCTGCGCCGCGTAGCGCCGATCCTCGCCGCGTGGCAGGTGGGTGCAAGTGCCCATGACGCGGCCGTCGGTGGTCAGCCAGGCGCCTGTCTTCTGCTCGACGAGCGCGCCGGGCAGTTCCACGCGGCGCTGCCAGACGTCGAGCCGCGCCTGCTGTTCCGGCTGGCGCGAGAGCACCTCGGCAGGGCGCTCGCCCAGTTCATAGACGATGAGGTCGCGGAAGTCCTCGGTCTTCGGCCGGAAGAAGGCTGCGAAATAGTCCCAGATCGTGACGATCTGGGCCCACGTGCTCTTCTCGGCCAGTACATAGGCGACGCGGCGGCCGCTGCCCTCGCAGCGCAGCACCTCGACGCAGCGGGTGCAGAGCTCGGGGATGTCGATGGCGAGCGGTCCCTGGACCTGGGGCGCGGCGGGCCGGCTGCAGCCGCTCAGGGCAAGCAGGGTGAGCGCCGCGGCGACCGCCGCGGGTGCCCGGCATCGGACCCTGGCCGTTGCGATGACCCCCATGGCGCCCGACGCTAGCAGCGGCGATCCGCCGCGGCAAACGCCGGGTCGCGCGGTGTTCGCCGGATGAACGTCAGACGCTGAGCCCCGCCGGCTGCACCGTATGGATCGGCTCGGCACCGGTCGCAGTGATCCGCACCAGGTCCTCCAGGTGGCCCGTGCCGCCGCGGCCGGTCTCCGAGAGGGGGCAGTCGATCGACAGGATCATGTCCTGCTCGATCACGAGGTCGGCGCGCGAGCCGTCGGCGGCGGCGCGGGGCTGGTCATTGTGGGCGAGGCCGACGCTGTGCGGGCCGAACGCCACCGGCACGTCGCTGCCGAGCTTGCGGAGGATCTCGTTGCCGAGCGTGCGCACCTCCGAGAAGCGCAAGCCCGGCTTGAGCTGAGTCTGGAGTTCGGCCCAGGCCGTGGACATGGTCGCCACGCAGGTCTTCATCCGCGCGGTCGGCTCGCCGATGAACACCGTGCGGCCGTAGTCGCCGTGGAAGTTGCGCAGGTGGCTCACGCAGTCGATCAGGAACGACTGCCCTTCGCGCAGAGGCTCGTCCCAGGCTTCCGAGGAGACCCCGTTGACGACCATGAAGACCCCGAGGTTGCCGCGCAGCGCGGCCTCGGCATAGAAGCGCTGGCGCAGTGCGCGGATCGAGCCGAGCTCCCGCGTGGCGCGCACCGTGGCAAGTGCCGCGTCGACGTTGGCCTGCGCCGCGAGGCGCATCATGCGGAGTTCCGGCGGTGTGCGCACGAGCCGGACGCGGCGCAGCGTGTCGTCCGCGGCGACGGGGCTCGAGGCGGGCAGGGCGCGGGCGAGCAGCGGCGGAATCGACGGGTCGTCATAGCCGATCCGCCCGCCGGTCACACCGAGTTCGCGCAGCGCCTTGCCGAGCGCGCGCTCCATGCTGCTCGTGTAGGGCGCCGCCGCGTCGACGGCGGCTCGGCGCCGCGATTCACGCGCCGAGGGCTCGCCGTCGAGGCGGTAGTAGCGCGGATCCGCCGCGGGGGGTTCGTCTTCCGTGCGGCGCGAGTCCGAGTAGCCACCCGGGCCGGTGAACACGAAAGGCTGCACGCCCGGCACCAGTCCGTCATCGGACTGGATGTAGTAGTAGGAGAACGCCGGGATCACGAGCGCCACCGGCCGGCGCGGGTCGCGCGGGATCACCGCGAGCGTGGTGGCCATCAGGCTCATCCGCTCGAGAAGCGGGAAGAAGTTGGTCGCGTAGAACACGTTGCGGCCCTGGCCGACCACCAGGGCCTCCAGCCCTTCGGCGGCGAGTGTCGCGGTGGCACGCTCGCGATGCAGGAAGGGCTCGCGGGTCGCGAACCCGATGTCGGGCAAGGCGGGCGGTGATGCGACGGCGAGCGCGCCGGCGATGGGCGCGGCGAGTGTGGCGGCCGTGGTGGTGCCGATGAATTCCCGTCGCGACGTCATTGTGAGTCTCCCATTGGCGGATGCGCCTGATTGTGCCCGGGCGGCGTGCCGAGTGGCGCGTCGCGCGTGCAGGCACGATACACGGCGCAGCCCTTGAGTCCGAGGTCCCAGGCCAGCTGGTACACGCTTGCGACGTCCGGCACGGTCGCGTCGGGCGGCAGCTCGACGGTCTTCGAGATCCCGCTGTCGACGTGGGGCTGCAGCGCGGCGAGCATGCGCAGCTGATCGGCCGCGGTGATCTGCGGCGCGAACACGAACGCATCCGGGAGGGGCGTATCGGGCACCTGGCGGGCACGCCACTGAGCGAGGGCGTAGCTGTCCTCGGCGTGATCGCGAAGGCTGCCGTCGGCCTGCCGCAACCGGCGCACCGTGCCAGGCGGGCGCATCGGCTCGATGCCGGTGCTGAGGTTGCCGCCCAGCAGGCTGATCGAGCCGGTCGGGGCAATTGCCATGACATGGCTGTTGCGCATGCCCTGGCGCTCGATAGGGTGGCGGATGCGTTCGGGAAGCGCGGCGATACCGGGGGCACTCAGGAACGGCGCGGCCTCCCAGGCGGGGAAGGGGCCGCGCTCGGCGGCGAGGTCAGCCGATGCGCGACACGCCGCCTCGTGCATGACGCGCATCGCGGAGGCTGCCAGGTCGCGACCCTCGGCGGAGTCGTAGCGCAGGCCGAGCATCGCCAGTGCGTCGGCGAGACCCGTGACGCCGAGGCCGATGCGACGTGTTCGTCGGACCGTGTCGCGTTGTCTTGCCAGCGGGAAGTCCGACACATCGATCACGTCATCGAGGAAGCGCGTGGCCAGCGCCGCCGCGGCACCCAGCGCGTCGAAATCGAGCCGCGCGGTGGGCGCGAAGGCGTCGCACACGAAGCGCGGCAGCACGAGCGAGCCGAGGTCGCAGCCGCCATAGGCCGGCAGCGGCAGCTCGGCGCAGGGGTTGGTCGCCGACAACCGTTCGCACCAGCGCGTGTTGTTGCGTGCGTTGATGCGGTCGATGAACAGCACCCCGGGCTCCGCGCTGGCGTGGGCCCCCGCCGCGATGGCCCGCCACACGGCACCCTCGGGCGTGTCTTCGCCGCCACGGGTGAGGCCGTGCATGAACGCATCGGTGACCAGCACCGAAAGATTGAAGTGCGGCAGCGCGCGCGGGTCGCGCTTGGCATCCACGAAAGCGAGGATGTCTGTATGGTCGCAGCGGAGCACCCCCATCATGGCGGGGCGCCGCAGCACGCCCGGCAGCCGCTCGCGGCAGGCCGCATCGAACCGCGCGAGCGCGGCGACCGGCCCCTCGGCCACGCCGCCGCCTGGCAGCGGAGCGCCGCCCGGCCGCAGCGTCGAGAAGTCCCAGCCGACACCGCCGCCCTGGCGCAGGGTCGCCAGCCCCTCCTCCAGTGCCGCGTCGAGCTGTCCCGGCGCGTCGCCCAGCGGCCCCATGACGAAGCAGTTGAAGAGCGTGACCGGCTGGTCCGCGTGTGGGCGGGTGCCGGCGCCGGCGATGATGCGCCCGCCCGGCAGGAACAGCCCGGCACCGAGCAGTTCGCGAAATCGCGCCGTCCAGGCGGCCCGCTCGCCCTCCGGCTCCGCCCCTGCCACCGCCGCGGCGACGCGATCCCAGGTCTCCCCCAGGTCGCGCTCGCAGCCGGCCGGTCCGCAGTGCCGGTAGCGGGTTTCCCAGACGTGGCGGGCGAGCGCGCTGTCCACGGATCGATCATAACTTGCGGGCCGTGCTCCAGCGGTCGTGCGTCGTACGCATGGCTGGTATGGTTGGGCGCAGCGGACCCAGGCAGCCGCGGCCGACGGCCCATGGAGCCAAGAGACATCACCCTGCTGCTGCAGCGCGCGAGCGCTGGCGACGAGGACGGGCTTCCACGAGCCTACGCCCTGCTGTACGGGGAGATGCGGCGCATCGCGCGTGCCCTGCTGCGGGGCCGTGACGCCACGCTGACCCCGACGGTCCTGGTCCACGAGACCTACCTGCGCCTGGCTGGCGCGGATCTGACACTCGAGAACCGCAAGCATTTCTTCGCGGCTGCGGCGCAGGCGATGCGCTGGATCGTCATGGATCACGCGCGGGGCCGGCTGGCCGGACGTCGGGGAGGCGGGCTCCTTCGAGTGGACCTCGACGATCAGCTCGCAGGTGAGCCTGCTCCGGACCGGCTGCTGGCGCTCGACGCGGCGCTGGATCGTCTTGGGCGGATCGACCCGCGCCGACGCGAACTGGTTGAACTGCGCTTCTTCGCGGGGCTCGACTATCCCGAGCTCGCGCCCTTGCTGGGCCGCTCGGAGCGCACATTGAAGCGTGAGTGGGCCGCGGCGCGTGCGGCCCTCCAGGCGATGATCGACTAGGGAACGGGCGTGTACTCCGGTAACGGCGAGCACGACGACACGGATCCCGCATGGACGGCGGCCCTGGAGGCGTTCGAGCAGCTCCTCGACGTGCCCGCACCCGAGCGCGGGGCGTCGCTGGCCCGACTGGGACTCGGGGCCGACGCCCGCCGGCTGGTCGAGCGGATGCTCGCCGCCCACGATACCGCCAGCCTGCTCGATGAGCCGCTGCCCGGTGTCCCGGGCGAGCAGGCGGAGCCTCCGGGGCTGGAGGGCCGGCGAGTGGGTCGCTGGCTGCTCACGAGCCTGCTCGGCGAGGGCGGCACGGCCGTCGTCTACCGGGCCCGCTCGCTGCGCCCCCCGATCGGGCAGGACGCGGCGGTCAAGCTGATGACGATGGCAGCCGCCACGGCCGAGGGGCGTGCGCGATTCGCGCGCGAAATCGAGGTGCTCGGTCGGCTCAATCATCCGCTGATCGCACCCATCCTGGATGCGGGCGTCGAGGACGACGGCACTCCCTGGTTCGCCATGCCGCGCGTGGACGGGACGGACATCGTGACCTGGTGTCGCGCGCGCGCCGTGCCGGCCAGGCAGCGTGTCGAATTGCTGCTCCGTGTCTGCGAGGCCGTCGATCACGCACACCGGCACCTCGTCGTGCATCGGGACATCAAGCCCTCCAACGTCATGGTGGGTACCGGCGGTGATCCGGTCCTGCTCGACTTCGGGATCTCGCGCGTGCTCGACAGCGATGGTTCCGTCGAGCCGGAGACGGTCGTCCGCGCATTCACGCCACGCTTCGCCGCGCCCGAGCAGTTGCGGGGCGAGCCCGTCACCACGGCGACGGACGTGTTCGGGCTCGGGGCGCTCCTGCGGGAGCTGCTGAAGGATGCGCCGGCTCGCGACCGGCGAGCGGACCTGGAGGCGGTGCTGCGCCGATCGCTCGCCGAGCCGTCCGCGTCGCGCTATCCATCGGTCGCCGGCTTCACCGCGGACTTGCGGGCCTGGCTCGACGGCAGGCCCGTCGCCGCGCGCGAGGGCGGCCCGCTGTACCGGTGGCATCGCTTCATGGTCCGCCACGCCCTGGCTGCCGGTCTCGGCGCGGCGCTGCTGATCAGCCTGGCCGCCGGAGCCATCGCGACGCTCTGGCAGTCACGCGAGGCGACCCGCCATGCCGAGCAGGCCAGGCTCACACGGGAGTTCCTCCTCGACGTGTTCGCGGAGGCCGACGTGCTGGGCCGAGGGGCACGGGCGCCCGACATCGGATCGGTGCTGGCCGCTGCCGCGGCGGAGGCACCGCGGCGCTATGCGGAGCGTCCGGAACTGCAGGCGGAAATCCTCCGGCTCGTCGGTCGGTTGCAGCGCCTGAACATGGCCAACGACGCGGCCATCCGCACGCTGCGTACCGCGCTCGCCCTCGACCGTGAGCGCGCGGCTGCCTGGACGGACGAGCGTCGCGCCGCGGTGCGTGCACTGGCCGTCGCGCTACGCCTCGGCGGCCAGCCGGCCGCGGCTGCCGCCGAGGTCCAGGCCTGGATGCGCGAGGATCCGGGGGCGCGACGGCTCAGCAGCCCCCTGCATTGCCTCGGCCACCTCGACTTGCCCTACCGGGACCTGACGGACCGGCGTCGCGGGCTTGAATCCGTGCTGGAGCCCTGCCGGGCGTTTCCGGCGGGCACTCGCGAGCGCGTGCTGTTCGTTTCGCGGCTGGCCACCGTGCGGCGGCTGTCCGGGGATCCTGCCGGCGCGCTCGAGCTCGCGCAGGCCGAGCACGCCGCGCTCGGTGCGCTCGCGACCCTGCCACGCGGGACGTGGAGCGAATGGACCGGCCTCCTCGCTGAACTGGGACAGTCCTTTGCGGCCCTGGATCGCCCGGACGACGCGCTGGCGGCCACGGCGGCGAGCGTGCGGCTCGCCGAGCAGAATGCCGGCGCAGGCAGTCCGTTCATGGTGGGTCCGCTGCGGGTCCACGGCGGCCGACTGCGGGACGCGGGCCGCCATACGGAGGCACGCGAGACGCTGGAGCGCGCGCTGGCCATCAACTCCGCGCTTGGGGGGAACCGGATCCGGCGTGAGCAGGGCGCGATCCTGCTCGACCTCGGCGCCACGGCGCTCGCCAGCGGGCGACCCGGCGAGGCGGTTGGCTTCCTCGAGCGGGCACTGGCGGCCTACGAATCCGCCGGAGTGCGCGCCTCGGTCGACCTCGAGACGGCACGGCGTCTGCTGGACGAGGTCCGCGCGCAGTTGCGAGACCGGCCTGTCACCTAGACAACTTCCCCGCCGCCTGGCCCGATTTGGCGCGGACCGACGAATGTACCGGCTGAAGCGCGCGCCTTGATGGTCGCCGCCTGCACGGGAGTTCCAGATGCCGTTCCATCGCCTGATACCTGCCATCCTGATCCTGCTGGCCATGCTGGCGCCCAGCATCCCCCTCGCCTCGGCCCAGAGCTTTGGCGACCAGATGCGCAAGGTCGCCGAGCGCGCCGCCCGGCAGGAGGTTTCCAGGAAGGTCGACCAGACCTCCCGCCAGGTCACGCGCTGCGTGCTCGGCGACGACCGGTGCGCGGCCGAGGCCCGCCAGCGCGGCGAGGCGGTCGAGGTGGTCGACGACCAGGGACGAGCGGTGGCCGACCAGGATCCGGGGGGCGACCATCCGCTGATCACTCCCTACGCAGGATCCGTCCTCGAGGAGCGCCGGTTCGAGGCCTATGCCGAATACCTGCGGGTCGTCGGGCGCGAGGGCGGTCGCAGCGTCACGCAGCGACTCGAGGGGCGGCTGACCCGCCTGCGCTACGAGAACCCGGGCGGCCGCTCGACCTTCGAGATCATCCGCAATTACCGCGACGCGCTGGAGAAGCGCGGCCTGCGTGCCGACTACGAGTGCAGTCGTCGCGAGCAATGCGGCAACACGGCAAAGCCAAGCTGGCAGTCGCTGAACGGCATCAACCTCGGCGTCGCCGGCGACGTGCGCTATCTCACCGGCGTGCTGCGCGACGGCGGCGGTGACGCCTACGTGGCCATCGCCGTGAATCCGAACGTCACCTACGTCCACGTCCTCGAGGCGGCGCGCATGGATCGCGACATGGTCAGCGTCGACGCCGCCGCGATGGCCGCGGGCCTCGACAAGGACGGCCGCATCACGCTCCAGGGCATCTACTTCGACACGGGCGCCGCCACGCTCACCCCGGCGTCGAATCCCGCGCTGGACCAGGTGGCGCAACTGATGCGCGAGCAGCCTGACCTCCGGCTGCTGGTGGCCGGGCACACCGACGCCACCGGGGGTGCGGAGAACAACCAGCGTCTGTCGCAGGCGCGGGCCGAGGCGGTCCGCAACGCGTTGCTGTCGCGCGGCGTGCCGGCCGTGCGGCTGGCCGCCCAGGGGATGGGCAGCAGCGTGCCGGTCGCGGACGAAGGCACCGAGCAGGGGCGCGCGCTCAACCGCCGGGTCGAGCTCGTACGGCAATGAACCCGTCTCGAGCCTGGCGCGGGGTCCTCGCCGCCACCGCGCTGTGTGCCGTCGGGCTCGCCGCGGCGGCTGCACCGCCGGATGCCGTCGAGGCGCCCAAGCCCCCGCTGGCTCCCGGGGTGCTGCCCGGCGTGGCCGACCCCTTCGCGATCCCGGTCGACCTGACCAAGCGGCCCGATCCGGACGGATTCGAGCGGGCGGAGGCCGAGCGACGCCGCGAGGCCCGCCTCAAGCAGTGGCAGGAACGCGCGATGCGCGGCGAGCAGCAGTTTCGCGAGGCCAGCCGCTTCACGGCCAACCCGGAGGAGGACGCCGGCACCTTCCGCTTCGATCTTCGACTCGTGCAGGCGGTCGACAGCTCCCGCGCCAAGGGCAAGTTCACGCAGTACGTGAACACGCGGGACGGCTCGGTCGCGCTGTTCGAGCCCGACCTGGTCATCCGGGCGCTGGGCGGGCAGCCGCTGCCGGGCGTGGCGCTGCACTTCGTGCTGCTGCGTCCTGGCAGCAGCGCACTGCTCTGCGGCCGCCACAAGGATTTCGGCGACCTCTGTGCCTCGGCCGACGGCCTCGCAACCCCGGACTTCGCGGTGGTGCAGATGCTTCACGCCCTCAGCGGCTGGCTCGAGAGCGTGCCACGCACCCCGCAGATCCTGCCGGTGACACCGGCGGCGGTCCGGCCCGACGCGGACGCCGTGGCGGCCCGGGGAAAGTTCCCGAACGGGCAGGTCGTGACGGTCTGGCGCGAGGCGCGCGCCAGCCGCATCCCGACCCATGTGCCCTGGCTCGGGTTCGGCGCCGGGCTCTACAAGGATTACGACGCTTCGCGCAACCGCGTGGCTCAGGTGGTGGTCGCTGAGGGTGCCGACCTGAACGGTGGCCAGATCGCGTTCAAGCTGCTGGAACTCGCGCCGGCGGAGCGGAGTTTCGACACCCGCCCGTACGGGATCGTGACCGCCTTCGGCGCAAAGGGGCTCGAGGACGCGAATCGGCTCGGGGGCGAGCTGATGGCGGAGGGCATGCGACGCGCCCGGGAGATCGAGGAGGCGCTGCGGGCCTGCCCGAAGGGCCAGGCGGGCAAGGCGTGCCGGCGCCAGTACCGCATGGAAATGGACGAACTCAACCGCTCGTCGCGCGAGCAGGCCCTCGACTGGGCGCGCCGCCAGGGCCTGCCGGTGGACACTGCGCCGCGCTGAAACCGTGTAGACCCGCCGGCGCTCTGGTCTAATGGCGCCGCCATGGAACAGGCCCGCGACATCTCCTCCTACCGCCGCTACTGGGCGGCTCGCTTCGGCGTCGCGCCGTTCCTGCCGACGTCGCGCGCCGAGATGGAGGCGCTCGGCTGGGACAGCTGCGACATCATCGTCGTCACGGGCGACGCCTACGTCGACCACCCGAGCTTCGGCATGGCCATCGTCGGCCGGCTGCTCGAGGCGCAGGGCTTTCGCGTCGGCATCATCGCGCAGCCCGACTGGCACAGCGCCGATCCGTTCCGCGCGCTCGGCCGGCCGAACCTGTTCTTCGGCATCACCGCCGGCAACATGGACTCGATGGTCAACCGCTACACCAGCGACCGGCGGGTGCGCAGCGACGACGCCTACACGCCGGGCGGCGAGGGCGGCCGGCGGCCGGACCGCTCGGTCATCGTCTACTCCCAGCGAGCGCGCGAGGCGTATCCCGACGTGCCGATCGTCATCGGCGGCATCGAGGCGAGCCTGCGCCGCATCGCGCACTTCGACTACTGGTCCGAGAAGGTGCGCCGCTCGGTGCTGCTCGACGCCAAGGCCGACCTGCTGGTCTACGGCAACGGCGAGCGGCAGATCGTCGAGATCGCGCACCGGCTCGCCGCGGGTGCGAAGGTCGGCGAGCTCACGGACCTGCGCGGCACGGCGTTCGTGCGCAAGGCGATGCCCGAGGGCTGGGTCGAGGTCGACTCGACGCACCTCGACACGCCCGGCCCGCTGAATCCGCCGATCGACCCGTACGCGATGGACGACAACGGCGGCACCAAGGCCGCGACGCGGGCGGCGCCGGGCGAGAACGTGGTGCGCTTCGTGCGGCGCGTCAAGGGCGCCGACCGCGCGCAGAGCTACATCCGGCTGCCGGCCTTCGAGCAGGTGGTCGACGACCCGGTGATGTACGCGCACGCCTCGCGGATCCTCCACCTCGAGGCCAATCCCGGCAACGCGCGCGCGCTGGTGCAGCGGCACGGCAGCCAGGAGGTCTGGCTCAACCCGCCACCGATCCCGCTGACGACGAAGGAGATGGACTTCGTCTACGAGTTGCCCTACCAGCGGCAGCCGCATCCCTTCTACGGCGACGCCGAGATCCCGGCGTACAAGATGATCCGTTTCTCGATCGCGATACAGCGCGGCTGCTTCGGTGGCTGCACGTTCTGCTCGATCACCGAGCACGAGGGCCGGATCATCCAGAACCGCTCCGAGGGATCGGTGCTGCGCGAGATCGAGAAGATCCGCGACAGCGTCCCGGGCTTCACCGGCGTGATCTCGGACCTCGGCGGGCCCACCGCCAACATGTACCGGATCGCCTGCAAGAGCCGCGAGATCGAGAGCGCCTGCCGGCGGCCGTCCTGCGTCTATCCCGGGATCTGCCCGAACCTCAACACCGACCACACGCCGCTGATCCAGCTCTACCGGAAGGCGCGCGCGCTGCCCGGCATCAAGAAGGTGCTGATCGCCTCGGGCGTGCGCTACGACCTCGCGATCGAATCGCCGGAATACGTGAAGGAGCTCGCGCAGCACCATGTCGGCGGATACCTGAAGATCGCGCCGGAGGCGTTCTCCGAGGGCCCGCTGTCGAAGATGATGAAGCCGGGCATGGGCACGTACTACCGCTTCAAGGAGCTGTTCGACCGCTATTCGAAGGAGGCGGGCAAGGAGCAGTACCTGATCCCGTACTTCATCGCCGCGCATCCGGGCACGACCGACGAGGACATGCTCGAGCTCGCGTTGTGGCTCAAGCAGAACGGCTTCCGCGCCGACCAGGTGCAGGCCTTCCTGCCCTCGCCGATGGCCACCGCCACGGCGATGTATCACTCGGGCAAGAACCCGCTGAAGCGCGTCAGCCGGACCAGCGAGGAGGTCGTGATCCCCAGGGGCCTGCGCGTGCGGCGGCTGCACAAGGCTTTCCTGCGCTACCACGACGCCAACAACTGGCCGATGCTGCGCGAGGCGTTGCGGCGAATGGGTCGCGCCGACCTGATCGGCCCGGGCAAGCACCAGCTGGTGCCGGCCTGGCAGCCCGCCGGCACCGGCCAGGTCGCCGAGGGTTCCCGCACGCGCGGTGACGTACGCAAGCACGGCGGGCGCAGTGCGCGACCGTTCCGCACCCAGCACACGGGCCTGCCCGAGGCGCCGCGCCGCCGGCCGAGGTAGCGGGTTTTGCGGGACGCGCGGATAATCCGCGCATGCGTCGCGTCTTGCTCGTGCTGGCATGGTGTGCGGGCGTTGGGGTCCTGACGAGCCCTGTGCTGTCCCAGTCCGTGCACCGTTGCACCGTCGACGGCCGGGTCGTGTTCTCCGACCGGCCTTGCGAAGACCCTGCCCCGGCCCGCCCAGATTCGCCCGCGCCGTCGCCCCCCGCGCGGGTGCCGGACGCGGCGGCCGAGGAGGTCGCCGTGCCAGTGCCGCCGCCGGCCTGGAAGGAAATCGTGCGCCGCGAGATCGTCGTCGCCACGGGCGCCATGGGCACCGAGGTCACGTTCGAGTGCGCCGACAAACGGCGCGGGCGCGCCGTGGCCGACGGCAAGCCCCAGGGCACCTGGGTGCTGCGCGACGGCAGCCGCCATGCCTCGGTCGGGGCGGCGGCAGATTCCTTCTGCACCTCCCGCTAATCGCCTGAGCCCATCTTCCATGGAACCCGTTCATCATTTTCGCCCCGGCTTCGAGTTCGATGTCGCGCGGCTCGAGGCCTGGCTGGGTACGCAGGTGCCCGGTTTCCGGGGTCCTCTCCGGGTGCAGCAGTTCTCCGGTGGGCAGTCGAACCCGACCTACCTGCTGGAGGCTCCGGACCGGCGCTACGTGCTGCGCCGCAAGCCGCCGGGCGTGCTGCTGCCGTCGGCGCACGCGATCGACCGCGAGTTCCGGCTGATGCGCGCGCTGGGGTCAGGGTCCGGCGTGCCGGTGGCCCCGGCGCTGGCGCTGTGCGAGGACCCCGGGGTGCTCGGCACGGCGTTCTACGTGATGGGGCATGTCGACGGCCGTATCTTCTGGGACCCGGCGCTGCCGGAACTCGGCGCCGGCGAGCGCGCTCCGGTGTTCCGCGCCATGGTCGACGCGCTGGCGCGGCTGCACGCCGTGCAGCCGGCGGCGGTCGGGCTCGGCGACTTCGGCCGGCCCGAGGGCTACATCCCCCGCCAGGTCGCGCGCTGGTCCAAGCAGTACCAGGGGGACCTCGAGGCCGCGGGGCGGGTCGAGGCCATGGAGCGCCTGATCGACTGGCTGCCCCGGCACATGCCCGCCAGCGAGCCCGCGGCGGCGATCGTGCACGGCGACTTCCGCATCGACAACATGATCTTCCACCCGCAGGAGCCGCGGGTGCTGGCGATCCTCGACTGGGAGCTCGCGACGCTCGGCGATCCGTACGCGGACTTCGCCTATCACCTGATGATGTACCGCATGAGCATCGAGTCGATCCCCGGGCTGGCCGGCCGCGACCTCGCGGCGCTGGGCCTGCCGGCGGAGCGGGAGTACGTCGGCTGGTACTGCGAGCGGCGCGGCATCGCCGAGGTGCCGAACCTCGACTTCTACCTCGCGTTCTGCCTGTTCAGGCTCGCGGGGATCTTCCACGGCATCCGCGCGCGCGTCGCGCGCGGCACGGCGGCGAGCGCGCAGGCGCGCAAGTACGCTGCCGAGGTCGAGACGATCGCGGAGCTTGGCTGGCGCCAGGCCCAGGGCGGCTGACGGCCGCCGCGACCCGTCGGGGCGCGGTCAGGGCGCCGGCGTGAACTGCAGGGTCGAGGCCGGGCGCTCCCGCTGCAGCCTGGCGGCCACCTGCTCGGCGCGCGCCATGGCGCGCAGCACGTTCTCGCCCGCTAGCTGGCGCAGCTCCTCGTCGGTCCAGCCGCGACGGATCAGCTCGGCGAAGAGGTTGGGGTACATCGACACGTCGCTGAGCCCTTCGGGCCACCAGCTGTTGCCGTCGAAGTCGCCGCCGATGCCGACGTGGTCGAGGCCGGCCACGCGGCGCACGTGCTCGATGTGGTCCGCGACCTTGGCCACGGTGGTTGGCGGCACCCTCAGGTTCTTCATGCCGTCCTCGATCACGCGCTTGCGCTCCTCGGGCGTGGCCGCGGCTCGCGCGCGCAGCGCCATCTCGGCCATGGCCGGCTGCGTGACCCGCGCGACCTCGCAGTCGACGAAGCCCGAGACGAAGGTGATCATCACCACGCCGCCGTTGCGTGGCAGTTCGCGCAGGATCTCATCGGGCACGTTGCGCGGCACGTCGCAGACGCCGCTGGCGCCCGAGTGCGAGAAGATCACCGGCGCCTCGGTCACGCGCAGCGCGTCGCGCATGGTCTCGGGTGCCGCGTGCGAGAGGTCGACGAGCATGCCGAGGCGGTTCATCTCGCGCACCACCTCCTCGCCGAAGCGCGTGAGTCCACCGTGCCTGGCGGGCACCTGCGCGGCCGAGTCCGCCCAGTCGGTGTGCGCGTTGTGGGTGAGCGCCATGTAGCGCACGCCGAGCGCGTGGTAGGCGCGCAGCGCGCCCAGCGAGTTCTCGATCGCCTGGCCGCCCTCCATGCCGAGCATCGAGGCGATCCGGCCGTCGCGGTGCGCCGCGCGGATCTCGGCCACGGAACCTGCGAAGCGGAACGCCTCCGGGTAGCGCTCGATCACGCGGCGCGCGAGGTCGATCTGCTCGAGTTGCACGCGTGCGAAGGGGCCACGGCCCTCCACGGGGATGTAGACCGACCAGAACTGCGCGCCGACGCCGCCCGCGCGCAGCCGCGGGATGTCGGTCTCGCCGGGTGCGGGCGCACGCGTGCGCAGGTCGTAGGCGACCACGTCGGACGGGGCCGGGGCGTAGCCGCGCATCGCGATCGGCAGGTCATTGTGGCCGTCGACGAGGATCGCCGTGCGCAGCAGCGCACGGGCGCGCTGCAGGGCGGCGTCCTCGCCGGGCGGCGTCGCGCCGACGGCGAGCGTGGTGGCCAGGGTGGCGGCTACCGCCAGGCCGAGGATCGTCATTCGCTTGCGGTTCATGCGCCGGAGTCTGCGGCGACGGGCGTCGGGGGCGCAAGGCGCGCCGCGGGGATCAGCCCGGGACGCCCGTCCAGGCGTGCCACCCGCTCCAGCCGACCAGTCCGGCCAGCGGCAGCAGCAGCAGGCCGAAGCCGCGGCGCAGCGTGGCCGCGCGCAACTTCGCGCCCAGCGTCGTGCCGGCGATGCTGCCGGCGATCCCGAGGCCGACCAGCAGCGCGATGACGCCGGGGTCGAGCCGGAGCTCGCCGGCCAGCAGCCGCGGGACGTGCGCGCCGAAGCCGGTGGCGGCATTGAGCGCGATGATGACGAGGCTGGTGCCGACCGCGCGCGGCATCGGCATGCCGAGCACGGCGACCAGCGCAGGCACGATCAGGAACCCGCCGCCGACGCCCACGAAGCCGGTCAGCACGCCGACCCCGAGCCCGGCTGCGAGCAGCGCGACCCACCGGCGCGCACCGGGCCTTTCCGGCGAGCTGCTTCCAGGCGGGCTGGATGCTTCGTCGGGTGTCGGTGCAGGCCGCAGCATCATGGCGGACGCCGCGAGCATGGTCGCGGCAAAGGTGAGCATCTGCACGCCCGGGGCCACGGCGGCACCGGCGAGCGCGCCGAGCGAGGCGCTGGCCATGCCCGGTAGCCCGAAGCCGGCGACAGCGGGCCAGTCGACGCGCCGCTGGCGCGCCTGCAGCAGCGCGCCGGCGGCGGCGATCAGCGCGACCACGAGCAGCGAGCCCGCGATCGCCGGCTTCTCGCTCTGGCCGAAGAGATAGACCAGCACCGGCACGGTGAGGATCGAGCCGCCCGAGCCGAGCAGGCCGAGCGACAGGCCGATGCCGAGCGCGCCGGCGATGCCGAGCAGGGGAATGGCCATGGGTGGCCTCCCGCGTCAGCGGGCGCGGGAGCGCGCGCCGGCGCCGCAGTAGATGTCGTGCAGCGTGCCGACCACGCGAGCCGCTGGGCCGTCGATCAGCGAATAGAACACGCTCTGCCCCTCGCGACGCGTGGCGACCACGCCACCCTCGCGCAGCACGGCGAGGTGCTGCGACAGCGCCGACTGGCTCAGCGGCAACCGCTCGTTGAGCTCGCCGACCGAGCGCTCGCCCTCGGAGAGATAGCAGAGGATCAGCAGGCGCTGCTCGTTCGCCAGCGTGCGCAGCAGCGCCGCGGCCGACTCGGCGTGGGGCCGCATGCGCGCGGCGACGGCGCGCCCGGCGGCGCGGGAATCGGCAAGCGTGGTCGCGGGCGTCAAGATGGGCTCCTGTGGCGTTCGTCCACTTTTTGGACGTACGCAAATATACCAAGTGTTGCTAATTTAGACAAGCCTAATATACTAGAGGGCATGAACACCGTACCGCGCATCATCCCCTTCTTCGATCCCGCGACCTGGACCTTCACCTACGTGGTCGAGGATCCGGGCTCCGCCGCCACGCTCGTCATCGACCCGGTGCTCGACTACGACCCGCGCTCGGGTGGCGTGTCCACCGAATCCGCGGCGAAGGTGCTGGCGCACCTGCGCGCGGGCGGGCGCCGGGTCGACTGGATCCTCGAGACCCATGCTCACGCCGACCACCTCAGCGCCGCGCAGTGGCTGAAGCGCGAACTCGGTGGCGTGCCGAAAGTCGGCATCGGCGCGGGCATCCGGCGCGTGCAGGCCGTGTTCCGCGACATCCTCGGGCTCGGCGCGGGCTTCCCGGTCGACGGGCGTCAGTTCGACCAGTTGTTCGCCGACGGCGAGACGTTCGCGGCCGGTGCGCTCGAGGTCCGCGTCATGGACACCCCGGGGCACACGCCCGACAGCGTCACGTTCCTGATCGGCGATGCTGCGTTCGTCGGCGACACGGTGTTCTCGCCGGGCTACGGCACGGCCCGCTGCGACTTCCCGGGCGGCGACGCCGCGCAGCTCTACGAGTCGATCCAGAAGCTCTACGCGCTGCCGGACTCCACCCGCATCTACCTGTGCCACGACTACCCTCCGCAGGGGCAGGAGCCCCAGCACCTGTCCTCGCCCCTCGAGCAGCGCACCACCAACGTCCACCTGCGCGCCGGGGTCACCGCCGAGGCGTTCGTCGAGTTGCGCCAGAGCCGTGACGCCACGCTCGCCAAGCCCGTGCTGCTGTGGCCGTCGGTGCAGGTCAACATCCGCGCCGGCGCGCTGCCCGAGCCCGACGCCGCCGGGCGCCGATTCCTGAAGATTCCCCTGTCCGGAGCCACGCCATGACCGCCACTGCCCCGACCCACGACTTCGAGACTTTCACCCCCGCCGAGGTCCACGCCCTGCTCGAGGCGGGCACGATCCTGCTCGTCGACGTGCGCGAGCCGTCCGAGTACGCCGTCGAGCGCATTCCCGGGGCACTGCTGTTCCCGCTGTCGACCTTCGACACCCACAAGCTGCCGCCCGACGAGAGCCGCCGCGTCGTCTTCCACTGCGGCAGCGGCAAGCGCTCCGCCACCGCCTGCGAGCACCGGCTCGCCGCGGGTGCACCGCGTGCGGCGCACATGGCGGGCGGGATCGGCGGCTGGAAGGCTGCCGGACTGCGGGTGATACGAATCGACGCCGCGACTGGCAAGCCGATCCTTGCCTGAGTGCGCCCCGGGGCGCGCGACCTCACACGAACACCAGGAACCTGCAGGGGTAAACCCATGAACATCGACCGCTTCGTCTTCGCCTTCGCCGGCATCATGATCCTGCTCAGTCTCGTGCTGGGCTACACCGTCAGCCCCTACTGGCTGCTGCTGGCCGCCTTCGTGGGGCTCAACATGTTCCAGGCGGCGTTCACCGGTTTCTGCCCGCTGGCCATGATCCTGCGCAAGCTCGGCGTCGCGCCGGGCGCCGCGTTCCGCTGAGCCGCGCACGCATGCGCGTGCTGACGCACCGGGGGCTCCGCGGAGCCTGGCTGGGGCTGGTGGCCGTCGCCGCAACCGCAGGGCTCGCGGCCTGCGGCGGCAAGCCGCCGGCACCTGCGGGCACCACGCCCGCCGAGGCGCCCTACGAGACGATCACCCTGGCGGCCGAGAAGGCGCCGCTCGAGCGGTTCGTCGACGGTCGCGTGGAATCCCTCGACCAGGGCACGCTCACCGCGCAGACCGCGGGTCGCGTCGTGGCGCTGCCGGTCGACATCGACGACCGGGTCGCGGCCGGCGCCGTGCTCGTGCGGCTGAAGGGGACGGAGCAGCGCGCGGGACTCGCGCAGGCGGAGGCCGGGCTGGCGGAGGCCGCGGCGCGCGAGGCCGAGGCGCAGGCCCGCTACCAACGGATCGCCGACATGCAGGCGCGCAAGGTCGTGCCGAAGGCGGCGCTCGACGAGGCGACCGCCGGCCGCGACGCCGCCGTGGCGCGGCTTGCCGCCGCGCGTGCGGCCGTCTCTGCGGCCTCCGAGGCCGTGGCCTACACGGAGGTCCGCGCGCCGTACGCGGGCGTGGTCACGCGCCGCCACGTGCAGGTGGGCGAGAGCGTCGGCCCCGGTGCGCCGCTGATCGGGTTGACGTCGCCCGGCAGGCTGCGAGTCGTCGTCGACCTCCCGCAGCAGTGGGTTGCCGCGGTACGCGCCCGCGGCGAGGCCGCGATCCACCTGGACGGTCGCCGGATCGATGGCGCAGGCATCACCGTGGCGCCCGAGGCGTCGGCGGATTCCGGCAGCGTGCGGGCGCGGGTCGAACTGGCGGACGCGGACGCGGCCGGGCTGTTCCCCGGCCTGATCGTGAAGGTGGGCTTCGTGGTGGGCGAGGCCGAACGGCTGCGGGTGCCGGCCAGTGCGGTGGTCGCACGCAGCGAGGTCACCGGCGTCTACGTGTTCGAGCCGCAAGGGCGCGGGCGCACCGCGTTCCGCCAGGTGCGGCTCGGGCACGCGGCCGACGGCAAGGTCGAGGTCCTGGCTGGACTCGCGGCCGGCGACCGGGTGGCCTCCGACCCGGCGGTCGCCCTGCGTCACCTCGCGGCGGCGCCGCCCCCACGGGGTGACGCGGAATGACCGAGCGTCCCCTCGGGTTCTCCGGTCGCCTGTCGGCGTACTTCCTCGAGAACCAGCTGACGCCGCTGCTCGCGATCGCGGCGATGCTGCTCGGCCTGTTCGCGGTGCTCGTGACGCCGCGCGAGGAAGAGCCGCAGATCGACGTCACCTTCGCCAACGTCTTCATCGCCTTCCCCGGGGCGTCGTCCGAGCAGGTCGAGAGCCAGGTCGCCTCGCCGATGGAGCAGGTGCTGGCCGAGATCGAGGGCGTCAAGCACATCTACTCGACGTCGCGCCCCGGCCTCGCCGTGCTCACGGTGCAGTTCGAGGTCGGCGAGAAGCGCGCCGAGGCGATCGTGCGCCTCTACAACGCGATCTACTCGAACCAGGACTGGCGGCCGCAGGGCCTCGGCGTCATGCCGCCGCTGGTCAAGCCGGGCAGCATCGACGACGTGCCGATCCTCACACTGACCCTGTGGACGCGTGACCCGAAGCGCGGCGCCTGGGAGCTGGGGCAGGTCGCGCGTGCGATCGAGACCGAGGTCAAGCGCGTCCCCGGGACGCGCGACGTCTACACCATCGGCAGCCCCGACAACGTCGTGCACGTGCAGCTGGACCCCGCGCGGCTGTCCGGGCACGGGCTCACGCTGGGCGAGGTGGCCCATGCGCTGCAGGCCTCGAACGTCGCGCGGCAGGTCGGGTCGGTCGTCGGCGACAGGCGTGCCGTGCCGGTGCAGGCCGGGGAGTTCCTGGCCGACCGCGACGACGTCGCCGGCCTCGTGGTCGGCATGACGGCCGGCCGGCCCGTGCACCTCGAGGACGTGGCCGACGTGCGTGCCGCACCGGATTCACCCGAGCGCTACGTCTGGTTCGCCACCGGGGCCGGTGCGCTGGCGCGTGGCGATGCCGCCGTGGACCACGCGCCGGCCGTCACCCTGGCGGTGTCGAAGAAGCCTGGCCAGAACGCCATCGACGTCGCGAGCCAGGTCGAGCGTCGGGTGGAGCTGCTCCGCGGCAGCTACGTCCCCGACGGCGTCGAGGTGAGCGTGACGCGCAACTACGGCGTCACGGCCAACGACAAGGCGCAGAAGCTGATCCAGAAGCTGCTGTTCGCCACTGCCTCGGTGGTGCTGCTGGTGGTTCTGGCGATGGGTCGCCGCGAGGCGGTCGTGGTGGGCGCCGCGGTGATCGTCACGCTGGCCGCCACGCTGTTCGCGTCGTGGGCCTGGGGCTTCACGATCAACCGCGTGTCGCTGATCGCCCTGATCTTCTCGATCGGCATCCAGGTCGACGACGCCATCGTGGTCGTCGAGAACATCCACCGGCACCAGCAGCTCGGCGGCGGGTCGCTGCGCCCGCTGATCCCGCGCGCGGTCGACGAGGTGGGTGGTCCGACGATCCTCGCCACCTTCACGGTGATCGCCGCGCTGCTGCCGATGGCCTTCGTCAGCGGGCTGATGGGCCCGTACATGAGCCCGATCCCGATCAACTCCAGCCTCGGCATGCTGATCTCGCTGGCCGTGGCGCTGGTGTTCACCCCGTGGCTGTGCCGCAGGCTGCTGGGCGGTTCCGGGCACGCCGAGGGCGAACACACGGCGGAAGACGCGGGGGCGCGGCAGGCCGCGCAGGGTCCGGATCGCATGGGCGCCCTGTTCGAGCGCGTGCTGCGGCCTTTCCTCTCGCGCGAGGACGGCCGCAGGCGGCGCCACCGGCTCTACTGGGGCATCCTCGCCGCGATCCTCGCGGCGGTCGGCCTGGCCGTGGTGCAGCTCGTCGTGCTGAAGATGCTGCCCTTCGACAACAAGTCCGAGTTCCAGGTGGTGCTCAACATGCCCGAGGGCACGCCCCTGGAGGACACTGCGCGCGTGCTCGACCAGCTCGCTGCCGTGGTGCGCGAGGTGCCCGAGGTCACCGACGTGCAGGTCTATGCGGGCACCTCGGCCCCGATCAACTTCAATGGCCTCGTGCGCCAGTACGGCCTGCGGCAGTCGCCGGAGCTCGGCGACATCCAGGTCAACCTCGTCGACAAGCACGACCGTGACCGGCAGAGCCACGAGATCGCGCTCGCCGTGCGTCCGGCGCTGGCGGAGATCGGCCGGCGCCACGGCGCCTCCGTGCAGGTCGTGGAGGTGCCACCCGGCCCGCCCGTCATGGCGCCGCTGGTCGCCGAGGTCTACGGCCCGAGCTACGCCGAGCAGCGCCGGTTCGCGGCGGAGCTTCGCAGGCTGTTCGACTCGACGCCCGACATCATCGACGTCGACGACAGCCTCGAGGCGCTCGCCACCCGCTGGGTCGTCGCCGTGGATCGCCAGACGGCGGCCCGTCTCGGCGTCTCGCAGGAGCAGGTCACCCAGGTGCTGGGCGCCGCGCTCGGCGGTCTCGACGCCACCTACGTGCACACCGGCCGCGAGCGTGAGCCGATCCCGGTGCGGCTCGAGCTGCCGGTGTCCGACAAGTCCCGCATCGACGACCTGCTCGCGCTGGAGCTGCGGGCCATGGGCGGCGCGCGGGTACCGGTCGCCGACGTGGTCCGCGTCGATGAACGCGGCTGGAACGGCGCGATCCACCACAAGGACCTGCTGCCGGTGGTCTACGTGACCGGCGACATGGCCGGCCGACTCGACAGCCCGCTCTACGGGATGTTCCGCATCATCGGCCGGCTCGGCGAGGTGGCCCCTGGCGGGGCACCCGTGGCGCAGCACTTCATCGCCCCGCCCGAGGACCCGAACGCGCTGGCGATCAAGTGGGACGGCGAGTGGCAGATCACCTACGAGACCTTCCGCGACATGGGTGCGGCCTATGCCGTCGGCCTCGTGCTGATCTACCTGCTGGTGGTGGCGCAGTTCGGCTCCTACGCCGTGCCGCTGATCATCATGGCGCCGATCCCGCTGACGATCATCGGCGTGATGCCCGGCCACGCCCTGCTCGGGGCGCAGTTCACCGCGACCTCGATGATCGGGATGATCGCGCTCGCGGGCATCATCGTGCGCAACTCGATCCTCCTGGTCGACTTCATCAACCAGGAGATCGCCGCGGGCCGTCCGCTCGAGGACGCCGTGGTCGCCGCCGGGGCCATCCGCGCCAAGCCCATCGCCCTGACGGCGCTCGCGGCCATGATCGGCGCGTTCTTCATCGTCGACGACCCGATCTTCAACGGGCTCGCGGTGTCGCTGATCTTCGGCATCTTCGTCTCGACCGTGCTGACGCTGCTCGTCATCCCGGTCCTCTACTACGCCTACCTGCGCCGGCGCCAGCCGGCCTGACCGCAACCACCCGGAGGATCCGTAGATGTCCCATATCGCAATCGTCGGCGCCGGCATCGGCGGCATTCCCTGCGCATACGAGCTGAGGAAGATGCTCGGCAAGGAGCACCGCGTCACCCTGATCGGCTCTTCGCCGTACTTCGAGTTCACGCCCTCCAACCCCTGGGTGGCGGTGGGCTGGCGCCAGACCGAGCAGGTCCGCGTCGACCTGCACGACCACCTCGAGGCCAAGGGCGTGCAGTGGATCCCGAGCCCGGTCACCCGGATCGACGCGCCGGGCAACGCGCTGACCCTCGAGTCCGGCCAGCAGATGCGCTACGACTACCTCGTGATCGCGACCGGCCCGCGCCTCGCGTTCGAGGAGGTGCCCGGCCTGGGGCCGGTCGAGGGCGGCCATACGCAGTCGATCTGCACCCACGCCCACTCGGTGCGGGCCTGGGAGGCCTACCAGGAGTTCCTGAAGAACCCCGGGCCGATCATCATCGGCGCAGCGCCCGGCGCGAGCTGCTTCGGCCCGGCCTACGAGTTCGCGATGATCGTCGACACGGACCTGCGTCGCCGCAAGATCCGCGACCGCGTGCCGATGACCTTCGTCACCAGCGAGCCCTACATTGGCCACATGGGGCTCGGTGGCGTGGGCGACAGCAAGGGCCTGATGGAATCCACGCTGCGGCAGCGCCACATCAAGTGGATCACCAACGCCAGGATCACCGGTGTCGCCGCCGGGGAGATGAGCGTCACCGAGGTCGACGACGAGGGCAAGCCGAAGCGCGACCACAAGCTGCCGTTCTCCTACTCGATGATCCTGCCGGCCTTCAAGGGCGTGGAGCCGGTGGCGGCGGTGCCGGAGCTGTGCAACCCGCGCGGCTTCGTGCTGATCGACGAGCACCAGCGCTCGAAGAAATACCCGAACATCTTCTCCGCGGGGGTCTGCGTGGCGATCCCGCCCGTCGAGCCCACCCCCGTGGCCACGGGCGCGCCGAAGACGGGCTACATGATCGAGTCGATGGTCACCGCCATCTGCGAGAACCTCGTGGCCGACATAAAGGGCAAGCCGGCCGACGCGCGCGCCACCTGGAACGCGATCTGCCTCGCCGACTTCGGCGACTCGGGTGCCGCGTTCGTCGCGCTGCCGCAGATTCCGCCGCGCAACGTCACGTGGGCGAAGGAGGGCAAGTGGGTGCACCTCGCCAAGATCGCCTTCGAGAAGTACTTCCTGCGCAAGGTCCGCACCGGCTCGCTCGCGCCCGTCTACGAGCAGTACGTGCTGAAGGCGCTGGGGATCGTCTCGCTCAAGGAGGTCCACAAGTGACGAGCCGCAGGGCGCTGCTTGCGCTCGCCTGCCTCGCGACGGCGTTCGGCCACCCAGCGTCGGCAGAGTCGCTCGAGGACGCGTGGCGGATGGCGCTGCAGCAGGATCCGGCCACCGCTGCGGCGGCGGCGGATGCCGAGGCGGCGGCCGCGGGTGAGCGTGCAGCGCGCGCCGCACGGCTGCCGCAGCTGGCGGTGTCGGCGGGCTACACCCGCTACGCCGATGCGCCGGCGCTCGACGTGACGACGCCGGATTTCCGCTTCCTGTCGCCGCGGATCTTCGACGACGACGACACGGTGATGGGGGCCGCCGAGCTGCGGCTGCCGCTCTATACCGGGGGCAGCGTCTCCGCGGGCGTGCGTGCGGCCGCGGCCCAGTCCCGGGCGGCCTCTGCCGAGCAGCGTCGCAGCGTGGCCGAGCTGCGGCTCGAGGTGGCACGGCACTATGTCGGCGTGATCCGCGCCAGGCGCGGGCTCGCCGCGGCCGAGGCCGCCGCTTCCGCGCTGCGAGCGCACGTGGCCGACGTCGAGGTGATGGTCGAGCGCGAGACGGTGGCGATCAGCGACCTGCTGGCCGCGCGCGTCGCGCTCGCCGACGCCGAGCAGTCCCGGCTGCGTGCGGCCAACGGCGTGGAACTCGCGCAGGCGGCCTACAACCGCCGGCTGGGGCAGCCGCTGTCGCGGGCGCCTGAGCTGGACGAGCGCATCGTGGCGCCGGTGGTGCGCGACGAGGGTGACCTCGATGTGCTGCTGGCGCGCGCGCTGGCGGGCCGCGCCGAGATCGACGGCCTCGATGCCCGCGCCGAGGCGCTGCGTGCGCAGGCCCGCGGGGAAGCGGGCCGGATGCTGCCGCAGGTGGCGTTGACGGCGGGCTACAGCCACCTCGAGACGACGATCCTCGATCGCGAGGACTTCTCGACCGTGGGCGTGGGATTCAGCTGGACCCTGTTCGACGGCGGCCAGGCGCGGCACCGCGCCGCGGCGCTGCGAAGGGCCGGGCAGGCCGCCGAGCTGCGCGCCGCGGATGCGCGCTCCGGCATCGAGCTCGAGGTGCGCAGCGCGTTCCTCGGCCTCGGGGAGGCCCGCGCCCGGGTCCGGGCGAGCCGCGAGGCCGTCGGCCAGGCCGAGGAGAACCTCCGGGTCAGCCGCGAGCTCTACGGTGCCGGGCTCGCGACGAACACGCAGGTGCTGGATGCAGTCGCCCGGCAGGCCGGTGCCGTGGCCAACCGCGACGGCGCGGAACTCGACGCGGAACTCGCCCGGCTTGCGCTGGCTCGCGCAGTGGGCGAGCTTTGACGGCATGAACGACGCACGAGGGTTCCCCGGTCGACGCACGCTGATGGCGGCGGGGCTGCTGCTGGCAGCGGCCACCGCGCTGGGTGCCTTCGGCACCCACGCGCTGAAGCCCTCGCTGCCGCCGGCCCGGTTCGACTCGTTCCAGACCGGCGTGAGCTACCACTTCTTCCATGCGCTGGGGCTGCTGGGGATCGGCCTGCTTCGCCAGCGCTTCCCGCAGGCCGCGCCGCTGCGCATCGCCGCGGGCCTCGTGGTGTTCGGCATCGCCCTGTTCAGCGGCAGCATCTACGCCATGACCTTCGGCGCGCCACGCTGGCTGGGCATGGTCGCGCCGATTGGCGGATCGTCGCTGATCGCGGCGTGGCTGCTGTTTGCCTGGGCGATCACGCGGCTGCGGCGCGAGGTCAGCTCCGCGCCCTGAAGGTGTCGCAGGCCTCGAGCGTGCCCGCCTGCAGGCCCTTGGTGAACCAGGCCTGCCGCTGCTGGGCGCTGCCGTGGGTGAAGGATTCAGGCACGACGTAGCCACGCACGCGCTTCTGGATCGTGTCGTCGCCGACCGCTGCCGCGGCGCCGAGCGCTTCCTCGACGTCGCCCGACTCGAGGATCTGCCGCGACCGGTCGGCGTGGTGCGCCCAGATGCCGGCGTAGCAGTCGGCCTGCAGCTCCATCATCACCTGCAGCAGGTTCTTCTCGGCCTCGCGCGCGCGGGCCTGCGCGGCGCGTACCTTTTCGGAGGTGCCGGTGATGGTCTGCACGTGGTGGCCGACCTCGTGCGCGAGCACATAGGCCTTGGCGAAGTCGCCCGGCGCCTTGAACTCGGTCTCGAGCTCCCGGTAGAACGCGAGGTCGATGTAGATCTTGCGGTCGGCGGGGCAATAGAAGGGCCCCGCACCGGAGCTCGCCGGGCCGCAGCCCGAGACCACCTCGTTGCTGAACAGCACCAGCCGTGGCTGCTCGTAGCGACCGCCGGCCGCGCGGAAGATCTCGCCCCAGGTGTCCTCGGTGTCACCGAGCACGGCGGCGACGAAGTCACCGCCCGCATCGGTCGGCGTGCCGGGCTTCGCGGCCGCCGGCGCGGTGGCCTGGCCACCTGCGCCGGTGACCTGCGAGCCGACCTGCACGAGCCCCATGACGACCCGCGGATCGATGCCGAGGAAGTAGGACGCGGCAAGGGCGATCAGCATGCCGCCGAGGCCGAGCTTCATGCCGCCGCCGCGACCCATGCCGCGGCGCGGTGCCTGCCCGCGGATATCCTCGATGTTCTGGCTGCGTCGGCTACCGTCGGTGCGCATGGATGCTCCCTCGCCTTCGTTGTTGTCGTCGTTCGCGTCGTGTGCGGTCTCGTGCGGGGCGCGCGTGCTCAGCCGCGCGCCGCACCTGTCACGGGCAGCCAGGACACGATGGCGCGCGCGACGCCCTCGGCAGCCTCCTCGTGCACATAGTGGCCTGCGCCGGGGAAACGCACCAGCGTCGACCCGGGGAGCATCCGCCGCAGTTCGTCGGCCTCGCCGGGCGGCTTGTTGCGGTCGGCGTTGCCCCAGGGGATCAGGGTCGGCACCCGGACGCGCGCGGCGAGCGCGATCTCCTCGCCCTCGACGTACTGGCCCATCAGCGCGGTCACGCCGGCGTACCAGTCGTCGGTGCGTGCGCCCAGCATGACGTCGTCGATGACCTGCTCCGTCACCAGCGAGGGGTCGACGTAGGACTTGCGCAGGAAGCTGCCGCGGAAGTCCCGGCTGGCGAACAAGCGGGCCGACATCCGCGGCAGCGGCGGCACGCTGACCTGCACGATCTTCGGCACCCCGGTGCTGATGATCCCCGGGTTCAGCAGCACGAGCCCCGTGGCGCGCGGGTCCTGCACCGCGGCGTGCAGCGCCACCGCGCCGCCGAGCGAGTGCCCGACGTAGACCACCTCGCGCATGCCGAGCTTCGCGGCGGCACGCACCAGCACCGCGGCCTGCGGCCCGTTGTGGTAGTCGTGGCCGGCCGGCTTGTCGGAGAGTCCGTAGCCCGGCATGTCGATCGCGACCACGTGGCAGCAGTCCGCGAGCCTCGGGGCGAGCAACCGGAAGCTCTGCAGGGAGTTGCCGAAGCCGTGGATCAGCAGCAGCTGTGGCCTGCCAGGGCTCGCAGCGCCGTATTCGCGATAGCGCAGCCGCAGCCCGTCGATCTCGACGAACCGATCCTCGGGCGCCGCGAGCTGCGCGGCTGGAACGCCCGCGGGCTGCGGCCAATACGCCCAGGCCGCCGCCAGCGCCCACAGCGCGACCAATGTGGCCAGCAGCCCGATGCCGATTCGCCGCAGGATGCGCATGCCGGGATTCCATACAATTGCCGCCCGTCGTGCAACGCCCCGGGTGGGCAGGCCCCATTTCCGTGCCCGAGCTGCCCAGACTCCCCATCGTCGAAGCCCTGCCCGCGCTGCGCGCCGCGCTGCTGGCGCGGCGCGAGGCCGTGCTGCAGGCGCCGCCGGGCGCCGGCAAGAGCACCGTGGTGCCACTGGCGCTGCTCGAGGAGCCCTGGGCGCGGGGCGGGCGCATCCTGATGCTCGAGCCGCGCCGCCTGGCGGCGCGGGCGGTCGCGGAGCGCATGGCGCGCAGCCTGGGCGAGCGCGTCGGCGGGACGGTCGGGTACCGGATGCGGCTCGACACGCGGGTCGGGCCGCGCACGCGGGTCGAGGTTGTCACGGAAGGCGTGCTCACCCGCATGCTGCAGTCCGATCCCGCGCTCGAGGGCGTGGCCGCGGTCGTGTTCGACGAATTCCACGAGCGCAGCCTGCAGGCGGACCTCGGGCTCGCGCTGTGCCTCGATGCGCGCACGCAGCTCGACACCGGGCTGCGCGTGCTGGTCATGTCGGCGACGCTCGACGGCGAGCGCGTCGCGGCGCTGCTCGGCGACGCGCAGCGTGGCAGCGCGCCGCTCGTCAGTGCGCCGGGGCGGAGTTTCCACGTGGCCGTGCGCTACCTGGGCCAGGCGTTGCCCCTGCTGCCGGGCGGCTTCGATTCGCCCGAGCGTGCCACGGCCGCGGCGGTGCAGCGTGCGATGCGCGAGCAGCCCGAGGGTGACGTGCTGGTGTTCCTGCCGGGTGCCCCCGAGATCCGCCGTGTCGGAGCCATGCTGGAGGGCGCAGGGGAGGTCGTGGCGCAGCGCGCGCGGGTGCTGCCGCTGTATGGCGAACTCGCGGCGGAGCAACAGGATGCCGCGCTCGACCCAACGCCCGGCGGGCCGCGCCGCGTGATCCTCGCGACGAACATCGCCGAGACCAGCCTGACGTTGCCGGGCGTGCGGGTGGTCGTCGACTCGGGTCTCGTGCGGCGTTCGATGTTCGACCCGGTGACGGGCATGAGCCGCCTCGAAACGCAGCGTATCTCACGTGCATCGGCGGAGCAGCGCGCGGGCCGCGCGGGCCGCGTCGCCGAGGGCGTGTGCTACCGCTTGTGGAGCGAGGGCTCGCAGCGCAGCCTCGCGCCGTTCACGCCTGCAGAGATCCTCAGCGCCGATCTCGTGCCGCTGGCGCTCGAGCTTGCGGGCTGGGGCGTCGAGGATGCCGCCCGCCTCGCGTGGCTGGATCCGCCGCCCGCGGCGGTGATGGCCTCGGCGCGCGACCTGCTGACCCGGCTCGGTGCGCTCGACGCGGCCGGGAGGCTGACGCCGCACGGGCGCCGGCTCGCGGCCGTGCCTGCGCATCCGCGCCTCGCCCAGTTGCTGCTGGAGGCGTGTCGACGCGGCACGCCCCGTCTTGGCGCCGAGCTGGCGGCGCTGCTGGCCGACCGCGACATCCTGCGCGGCGGCGGCGGCGGCGGTGCTCCGCGCGACGCCGACGTCCTGGTGCGCCTCGATCTGTTGCGCGGCCGGGGTGCCGCAGGCGAGGGCGGCATGGGCGTCGATCGCGGCGCGCTCGAGCGCGCCCGTCGCGGCGTCGCGGTATTCGAGCGCGCGGCTGGCACGGCCGCGGCGGTCGCGCCGGCGCTTGCGCCCGGCGGACTGCTCGCCTGCGCCTGGCCCGACCGCATCGGCCGCCTGCGCGGCGGCGCGCCGGGACGCTACCTGCTGAGCAACGGCCGCGGTGCCGCCTTTGCGGGACCCGAGAGGCTGGCGCGCTGCGAGTTCATCGTGGCGATCGATCTCGACGATCGCGACCGCGAGGCGCGGATCCTGCTCGCTGCCGAGCTCGACGTGGCGGACCTGCGCGAGGCGCTTGCCGCGCAGCTCGTCACGTCGCGCGAGGTCGAGTGGTCGTCGCGGGAGCAGGCCGTGGTCGCGCGCCGCGTCGAGCGGCTGGGCGCGCTGATCGTGAGCGAGCAGCCGTTGACTCCGCCGCCCGCCGACGCCGCGCTCGCGGCGATGCTCGACGGGGTCCGGGAGCTGGGGGTCGCGCGCCTGCCCTGGGACGAGTCGTCGCGCAGCTGGCAGGCGCGGGTGCAGCTGGCGCGCCGCGCGGGCCTGCCTGGCACGGCCGACTGGCCCGACTTCTCGGACGAGGCGCTCGCTGGGTCGGTCGGCGACTGGCTGGCGCCCTGGCTCGACGGCGTCACCCGCGCGGCGCAGCTGGCGCGCGTGCCGCTCGAGGAGGCGCTGCGCGCGCGGCTCGGCTACGAGCGGTCGCGTCGCCTGGACGACTGGCTGCCCACGCACCTCGAACTCCCCACCGGCACACGCGCCCGCATCGATTACCTCGACGACCTCGCGCCGAGCTGCGCCATGCGGATGCAGGAGGTGTTCGGTCTCGCGGCCACGCCGAGTATAGGCGGCGGTGCGCTGCCGGTGACCTTCAAGCTGCTCTCGCCGGCGCAGCGCCCGCTGCAGGTCACTCGCGACCTGGCGAGCTTCTGGCGCAATGCCTATGCCGAGGTTCGCAAGGACATGCGCGGCCGCTACCCGCGGCACTACTGGCCCGAGAATCCGCTGGAGGCCGAGCCGATGCGAGGTACTCGACGGCGCTGAGCCGCGATCTTGCACCGCGCGCGAAGGGTGCTAAGGTTCGATGATGCAACGCTTTGGATACGTCGACACTACGCGCGGGCAGGTGCACTACCGCGAGGCGGGCCGCGGGCCGGTCATCGTGCTGCTGCACTGGGCGCCCGGTTCGTCCCGCCAGTATTCGGCCGCGATCGACGCGCTCGCTGCCGAGGGCTTCCGTGCGATCGCGCCGGACCTGCCGGGTTTCGGCGCGTCGTGCCGGCGCGAGGGGCACTGGAGCATCGGCGATTTCGCCGGGAACCTGCTGGAGTGCCTTGATGCATGGGGCGTCGAGCGCTGCGCGCTGCTCGGCGGGCACCTGTCGTCGGAGATCACCCTCGACTGTGCGTTGCGGCAGCCCCAGCGCTTCGTGTTCGTGGCGCTCGACGGCACGCCCACCTGGGACGCCGAGAAGCGCCAGCAGATCCTCGAGAAGGCGACCCCTCGGCCCGTCGAGCTCGCCGAGGACGGCAGCCACCTGCAGCGCCTGTGGCAGCACATGCTGTGGGAAGTGAAGATGTGGCGGCCCAACGCCGCCTACGACACCGAGCTCGGCACCTATGCGATGAAACTGCTGCAGGCCCGCATGCTGGCGAACTTCGACATGCGCCCCGCGCGCGCCCTGCTCGAGTACGACGTCTTCGCGGCGCTCGACGCCGTGCGTGTGCCGGTGCTCGCGCTTACGGCCACCGACGACCCGCTGCACGACTGCCACGCCACCGTGCTGCAGCGCGTGCCGAACGCTACCGGCCACTGCTACACGGGGGACCACCCCGTGCACTCGCGGGCGCGCGCCGGGGAGTTCATCGCGCCGCTGGTGGCGAAGTACCGCGAGTTCGAAGGAGCCCGGAGCACATGAGCCGCGTCACCCCGGAGCATTGCCGGATCTATGACGAAGTCGGCGCGGTCCGCGTCGAGGGCGTCTTCGATCGCGCGTTCATCGACCGGCTCACCGCCCAGCTCGACGCGAGCATTGCCGCATTGCGTGCCGGCAGTTTCCATCGCAAGGGCGCAGGCCCGGTGTTCCGCGACATCGAGTTCGAGGACCACGACGGCTATGTGCGGCTGGTCAACCTCATGCCGCAGGTGCCCGAGATCGCGCGGATCGTGCTCGCCTCGCTCGCCGCCGAGACGGTCGCCGACCTGACGGGCGCCACGTCGTTGCGGGTGTGGCTCGACGCCAGCTTCTCCAAGGAAGGCCTGGCTGGCGAGACCGCCACGCCCTGGCACAACGACGAGTGCACCTTCAGCCTGCAGGGCCAGCACCTGCCGAGCTTCTGGATCGCGCTGACCGACGTCGACGAGGACAACTCCCCGTTGCAGACCCTTGCGGGCTCGCATCGCGACACGGTGCGTTACTACTCCACGTTCTTCGCGGCCGGCAAGCCGATGCCCGCGGACTATCGTCCGTGGAGCGAGTTGCTCGAGAGAGTGCACGCCCCGGGCGCCGACATCCGCACCTGGACCGCGAAGGCGGGTGACATCCTGCTGATCCACCCGCGCACGATCCACGGCGCTCCGCCGCGGCGCGGCGCGCCGCAGGGCCGGCGGCTGGCGTTCACGCTGCGCTGGATCGGCAGCGACGTCGTCTGGCGGCCGAACGACCTGACCTTCGGGATCGCGCCGTTCGACCGTCACCCGCTGATGCGCCGCGACGCGCCGCCGCCCGAGGAGCTGTTCCCGGTAGTCTGGCGCCGCACTTCCTGAGGTCACCATGCATCGTCTTCTGCAGTCCGGGATCGTCATCCTGCTCACCCTGGCCGTGCTGGCCGGGCCGATGCCCGTCGCAGCCTCGACGGGCCCGCAGCAGGCCCCGGTGGTGCTCGTCACTGGGGCGAATCGCGGCCTCGGCCTCGAGTTCGTCCGGCAGTACGCGGCGCTGGGCTGGCGTGTCGTCGCCACGGCGCGCGATCCGTCCGCTGCACCCGAGCTCGCCGCGATCGCGGCGGCCAATCCGCGTGTCGCCATCGAGAAGCTCGACGTCGGTCGTGCGGCCGACATCGACGCGCTGGCGGCGAAATACGCCGGCCAGCCGATCGACGTGCTGCTCAACAACGCGGGAACCCTCGGCGATCCCGAGCAGCAGGCCCTGGCGAAGCTCGACTACGCGACGTTCGAGGAAGTGCTGCGCGTCAACACCTGGGCGCCGCTGGCGATGGCGCGGGCCTTCCTGCCGAACGTGCTCGCCGGCGAGCACAAGAAGATCGTCACGATCACGAGCGGCCTGTCGTCGATCACGAACACCCGGCGGGCCGGCAACCTGTATTTCTACCGGATCAGCAAGGCTGGCGTGAACATGGCCATGCGCGCGCTGCAGGCGGAGCTCAAGCCGCAGGGCGTGAAGGTCGGCATCATGGCGCCGGGCATGGTGGAAACCCGCCTGCTCCAGCAGAGCGGCTACGGCGGAATGCCCGGCGTGCTGACCCCCGAGCAGAGCGTCACGGCCGTGATCCGCAACATCGACAACCTGACCCAGGACGCCGAGATCGTTCTCTATACCGGCGAGAAGGTCCCGTGGTGAAGCGCTGAGAACGGCAGGCCGCGACGCCCGTTCAGCGCTGCCTGGATCTCGGCCACGATGGAGAGCGCGATCTCCTCAGGCGTGCGCCCGCCGAGGTCCAGGCCCACCGGGGCACGCAGCCGCAGGCGCAGCAGCTGCGTGCGTTCATCACCGATCTCGGCATAGAGCCGCTCGCGGCGTGCCGCAGGGCCGAGCAGCCCGATATAGGGAATCGGCGACGGTGCCAGCTGCGCCAGGTAATGGCCGTCGGCCACGAGATGGTGGCTCATCACGACGGCGGCGTCGAAGGCCGCGAGGTCGAGCGATTCGCCGAGGCGATCCGCGTCGACACGCTGCACGACCTGGTCCGGGCCGAAGCGCCCGGGCTCGACGTAGGCCGGGCGGTGATCCACCAGCGTGACGCGCCAGCCGAGGCTTCCGGCCATCGCAGCTACGGGCAGCGCGTCGGGGCCGGCGCCGCAGAGCAGCAGCGAGGGGCGTCGCTCCACCGAGGTCACGAACAGTTCGACGTCCTGCCCATCGAGCGCCACGCGCTGCAGCGACGCGCCGCCGCGGGTGGCGCGGCCACGGCAGGCCGCGGTGACCGCGGCAGGTGTGCCGGCGCGGGCACCGCGCCGCTCATGCCAGTTCCAGAAGGCGCCCGCGAAGTGCGCGCCCTTGGTCGTGGCCGACACCACGATCGCGCTGGCGCCGCGGTCGCGTCCCTCGGCCGACTCGAGCAGGAATCGCAGCGGCTCGTAGCCGGTGCTGGCGTCGACGCGCAGCAGCAGGATGCGCATCAGGCCCTCGCAACCCAGCCCGAGGCCCCAGATCGGGTCGTCGGAGCCGCGACTGTCGTAGCTGCGCGTGGTGGCGCGGGCACCCTCCGTGAGCAGCCGCAGCGCGTGCTCCTGGATGTCCGCCTCGAGGCAGCCGCCGCTCAGCAGGCCGCAACGGGTGCCGGCCGCGGAGAACAGCATCAGCGCGCCCGGCTTGCGGTAGGTCGATCCCTCGGTGGCCACGACGAACGCCGCCACGAGCGGCCGGCCTGCCACGCGCTCGGCGGCGAAGAATTCGGCGAGGGAGGTCACGTCGGCGTTCAGTGGCGGATGATGACCTTGCCGAAGTGGCTGCCTTCGTCCATGTAGGCGTAGGCAGCGTCGGCCTCGGCGAACGGGAACACCCGGTCGATCACCGGGCGGATGCCATGCTGGGTCATGAAGGCGTTCATCGCCTCGAAATCCGCCCGCGAGCCGACGAAGATACCGGTCACGCCGGCATTGCGGCCCACCAGCGCCGCGGCGGGAATGTCGCCGCCAAAGCCCGTGAGGCCGCCAATGATCGCGATGTGGCCACCGTGCGCCACCGCGGCCAGCGACTGCGCGAGCGTGCCGGCACCGCCGACCTCGAGGATGTGGTGTGCGCCGACGCCGCCGGTCGCCTCGCGCACGGAGGCCGCCCACTCCGGCGTGGCCTTGTAGTTGATCGTGGCCAGGGCGCCGAGCTGCCTGGCACGCTGCAGCTTGGTGTCGCTCGAGCTCGTGATGACCGGACGCGCGCCCGCCGCGGCGGCGAGCTGCAGCCCAAAGATCGACACGCCGCCGGTGCCCTGCAGCAGCACAGTGTCGCCGGCGCGCATGTGACCGCGCGACACCAGCCCGTGCCAGGCGGTCACGGCCGCGCAGGGCAGGCTCGCCGCGTCCTCGAGCGAGAGGTGGGCCGGCACGGGTACCAGGCCCTCCTGCGACAGCGTGACGTATTCGGCCAGCATGCCGTCGAGCGCGCCGCCGAGCGCCGAGGGGGCCGTCTCGGCCGACGGCCGGCCGCCGAGCCAGCGCTGGAAGAAGATCGCCGCGGCGCGGTCGCCCTCCTTGAACCGCGTGACGCCCGGGCCCGTGGCGACGATCTCGCCGGCGCCGTCGGAGAGCGGCACGAGCGCGTCCTTGGCGCCGACCGGGTAGAAGCCCTTGCGGATCATGACGTCGCGACGGTTCAGCGACGTGGCGCGAACCCGCAGCAGCACCTCGCCGGCACCCGGCGCGCGGATCGGCGCGCCTTCGCGCAACTGCAGGCTGAAGCCCTGGGTCTGGCGGACGAGCTGGTACTGCAGCTGGCTCTTGGGAATGCTCATGCGGGCGCGCCTCCGGGTCGGGCCCGCATTCTAGCCCGTCTAGAGCGGCTGGCCGTCCTCGCGCGTCACCGCGACCACCGAGGATCGCGGCTGGCGGGTGCCGCCGTCTGGCCAGTGGCTGGCGGGGCGCTCGACCACGCCGCCCTCACCCGGGTGCTGGATCGCCAGGAACAGGGTGCGTCCATCCGGCGTGAACTCGCAGCCGCAGACCTCGGAGCCGACGGGCGCGCTGGCGATCTGGCGCAGCAGGCCGCGATCGGGTCCCTGGGTCGGGACCACATAGCAGCCGTTGTTGGCCACGAGGCCGGATTCCGCGTCGGTGACGATCCACAGGCGGCCCTGCGGATCGAACCCCAGGTTGTCCGGGCAGGCGAGCGGGCTGACCTGGCTGCGATCCGGGTACCCCGCGTAGTAGGTGTCGCCGCGCGCCAGGCGACCGGCCTCGAGCTCCTCGGGGCGGGTCAGGAAGCGGCTGCCCTCGGCGCGGGGGTCGCCGGCGAGCAGGAACACGTTCCATGCGAACGTCTCGCCCGCGGCGTCGTCGCCGTCCTCGATCATCTCGACGATGTGGCCGAAGTCGTTGTCGGGCCGGGGGTTGGCGGGGTTCGGATCGAACTCGACTTCGCGGCCGTACATGAAACCGCGGGCACCCGGCTCGCGGTCGCCGTTCTTGGTCAGCGCCACGTAGACGCGGCCTGTGAGTGGGCTGGGCTCGACGTCCTCGGGGCGATCCATCGGCGTGGCGCCGAGCAGCGATGCGGCCGCGCGGCACTTGATCACCACATCGGCCTGGCTGCGGAAGCCGGCGGCCGAGTTGAGCGGGCCGTTCTCGTCGTGCACCAGCGGCAGCCAGCGGCCCCGGCCCGAGGCGTCGAAGCGCGCGGCGTAGAGCGTGCCCTCGTCGAGCAGGTCGCGGTTGGCCGCCGGGTTGGCGGGATCGAATCGACCTCGGGTCACGAACTTGTAGACGTGCTCGAACTTGGCGTCGTCACCCATGTAGGCGACCACGCGACCGTCCTTCGCCACGATGGTGTTCGCGCCCTCGTGGCAGAAGCGGCCGAGCGCGGTGCGCTTCCTGGGCGGTGCCTGCGGATCGCGCGGATCGATCTCCACGATCCAGCCGTGGCGCAGCGGTTCGCGCGGCTCGCGGCGCAGGTCGAATCGCGGATCGACCCATTCCCAGCCGTAGGCCGAGTTCCTCAGCAGCGGCCAGCGCGCGTGCGCGTCGCGGGTGAGGGCGTCGACCGCAGGATCGGCGAGTGACTCCGCGCCGCCAAAGTAATCCTGGATGTTCTCCTCGGCCGTGAGGTAGGTGCCCCAGGGCGTCTTGCCGCCGGCGCAATTGGCGAACGTGCCCAGCGCGCGCGTGCCGGTGGGGTCCGCGACGGTCCGCAGGAGCGCAGCGCCACGCGCCGGCCCCATGATCTCGCAGGGCGTATTGGCCGTGATCCGACGGGCCAGTCGTCCGCCCGGCCGCGTGCGCCAGCCGCGCAGGCCGCGCTCGACCTCGATCACGCTCACGCCATGCGCGGCCTGCATCCAGCCAACGGCCTGGGGGTGCTCCTCGATCCACGCGCGCCGGCCGCGTGCCCGCGCCTTCGCGTCCTCGGGGAGCCCGGCAAACGCCAGTTCCGCCACCACGTACTCGTGGTTGACGCAGAGCACCCCCCGCGCCGAGGACTGGCCCGAGGCCGGGAAGTAGGCGATCGCGTCGCAGTTCTCGCCGAAGCTCGCGGCCTGGCGCTCCGCGGCACGGGCGTCGAGCCACGCCAGTGTGCGGCGCGAGTCGACCGGGAATCCCGCGCCCCGGCTCGTGACCGGGTCGCCCCAGCCCGCGACCAGGTCGTAGCGATAGCCCGGAGCGAGCAGCAGCGCGTCCTGCCGCGAGGGCTCGATGCGCGGCAACGCGCTGCGCCGCGCGGGCGACGCGCCCGTGGCAGCCGGCGCGGAGACGGCCGGCAGGGCGCCGGCGATGCCGGCGGACACCCCGGCGGCGAGTCCGGCCACCAGGGCGCCGCGGCGCGAGAGCCGGCGCTCGAGGATCGACGCGAAGGGTTCCGTGGCGGCGGGGGCGCCAGCGCGCAGGTCATCGTGCTTCATGGGGCCCATTTTGCCGCAACGCGCCAGGGCACCGGATGACAGATCCATGACGCCCTGCCCTCAGGGTCTAGTTGCCTGCGCGGCCCGCAGGGCGGATGCTCGTCGCATGGAACTGCGTCCGGAGCACGTGCAAGCCCTGGTGGCGCTCACCGTCCTCGGTGGCGTCGCGCTGCTGGAGATCCTGCGTGGCCGGTTCCGCCCGGCCAGTGCGACCCGCGAGGACGACCGGCTGGACCTGGCGATCCTCGTGGTGTTCCCGCTCGTGTCCTCCGGCGTGCTGCTGGTCTCGACCGCGCTGGCCGGAGCGTTGATCCCGGAGCAGCGTGGGGCGCTGGCGCACTGGCCGTGGTGGCTGATGGTGCTCACGCTGCTGCTGGCTGACGACCTCACCCAGTACCTGTGGCACCGGCTGTCGCACACCAGCCTGCTGTGGCCGCTGCACCGGGTGCATCATTCGGCGCCCTACATGAGCGTGCGGGTCGTGTACCGCAACAACGCGCTCTACTACGCGTTCATGCCCGGGCTCTGGCTCGGCGGACTGCTGTCCTACCTGGGCTTCGGCTGGGTCTACACGTGCTACCTGGCGTTCAAGCTGCTGGTGATCGTCGGGGCGCACTCCAGTTGCCGCTGGGACGAGGCCTTGTACCTGCGGCCCGCGCTGCACCCGCTGATGTGGGTGCTCGAGCGGCTGATCTCCACGCCGGCCACGCACCACGCCCACCACGCCCTCAGCCAGGACGACGGCGTGGGCCACTACGCCGGCAATTACGGCAACCTGCTGTTCCTGTGGGACGTGATCTTCGGCACGGCGCGCATCACGCGCCGTTATCCGCCCGCTTTCGGGCTGGCGGATGACCGCGCCAACGGGCCCGAGCGCTGGGCCGTGCAGCTGTTCTACCCGTTCCTGCGCTCGTCGCGCGCCGGCTCCGCGCTGAGCTTCCCCCCAGGGCGACCGCCGCGTGCCGACGATCAGGCGCCAGGGATGCCCTCGAGCACCGTGACATAGAAGCGGCCCTTGCCTTCGCGAAGCTTCTTCGCGGTTTCGTATTCCGCCGACTTCCAGAACCCCCACGCGGCCTCCTTCGAAGGGAAGCGCGCGATAAGGATGCTCTCGTTGCGCGGCTCACCCTCGGCGACCTCGACACGGGCCGCCGGGGTCACCGTGAGGTAGTGGCCGCCGAACTTCGCGTAGATCGGCGGCAGCGCAGCGTTGTAGGCCTTGAACCCCTCGATGTCGGTCACCTGGCCCTGCACGAGCAGGTAGGCCGGGGGCGGCGCCTTCGCCGCCCCGGTCACTTGACGAGGCCCTCGGCGCGCATCGCGGCCTGCACCGCAGGGCGTGCCGCCACGCCCGCGTGCCAGGCCTTGAGCCCCGGCCACTGGCCGAGGTCGATCCCGACGTAGCCCGTCCAGCCGAGCACCGTGAACAGGTAGGCGTCGGCGACGCTGAAGTCATCGCCGAGCAGGAACGCGCGTCCGGCGAGCGACTGCTGCACGAAGTCGAAGCGCTTGCCGAGGCTGGCCTTTGCCGCCGCCTTCTGCTCGTCGGTGGTGCCCGGCGTGAAGAACGGGCCGAAGCCCTTGTGCAGTTCGGTGGCCACGTAGCCCAGCCACTCGTGCAGCCGGTAGCGCGCCATGGTGCCGTGCGCGGGCGCCAGCTTCGCCGCAGCGTTCAGGTCACCGATGTAGGGGAGGACTGCCGTGCCCTCGGTGAGCACCTCGCCGTCATCCAGCGCGAGTGCCGGTACGTAGCCCTTGGGCGTGACGGTGAGGTAGTCGACGCCGCCGGCGGTCTTCTGGCCGCGGCCCTCGACCTTGACGGCCTCGAAGGCAACGCCGGCCTCGCGCAGCGCGATGTGGGAGGCGAGCGAGCAGGCACCGGGTACGTAATAGAGCTTCATCGGGGAGTCCTCGGTAGGTGCGGTCGAATGGGGTGGGTCGAACAGGGCACGCCATGCTACCGGCGGGCCACGGCGACGCAAGGGCGGTACAATCGCGCGCACCGGCGGGCCTGTAGCACAGCGGTTAGTGCAGGGGACTCATAATCCCTTGGTCCTGGGTTCGAATCCCAGCGGGCCCAGTCTCAACCGTGCCAATCTTGCAAGGCGGCATCCAGACGGGACCGCCAGCCTTCGCCGTTTGCGAGCGCCGCTTGCCCGCCCGTTGTGGGCTCCGGCCTCTGGTTCGGGATTGAACAAATGGACTTGCGCCAGGGTCGATGATGGACGACATGCAGCGACCGGGGAGACCGAGCACGATGTTCATCCGGATACTGATGGTGGGCCTGGGGCTTCTCGCGGGCCAGGCGCTGGTCGCGCGGGAGCCGGACGCCGGAATTCGGATCGAGGTGCTGGGTGCCGAGACGCGCCGGCCGCTCGAGGGTGTGACCGTGACCGTCACACCCCGGCAAGGCTCTGTCGTCACCGGCCTGACGGCCGAGAATGGCGTCATCGAGTTCGGCCCGCTGGAGGCGGGGCTCTACGACGTGACGGCCACGCGGCCCGGGCTGATCACGGCCATCGAGCCCAGCGTACGCGTCGTCCGCCGCAAGGTGACGCCGCTGCGGCTCGAGATGCAGGTCCCGCCGGATGCCGAGCTCGAGGAGGTCGTCGTGCGCGCCCGCGTGCGGGGTCGCGTCGCCGATCCCTACGGTTCCGCCAGCAATGCGTTCTTCAACCGCGAGGAATTGCGCAGCGCCGTCGGTGCCGGCAGCGACGCCATGCGCGCCCTCGACGGCATGCCGGGGCTGGTCTCCACCGGCGACTTCGCGAACTTCTCGGTGCGCGGCCGCGGGCCCCGCGACAACCTGATCTACATCGACGGGTTTCCCTTCGACCGCGTCGTGCACTTCGACCAGACGCTGGGCGAGGAGGAGGACATCGGCGGCGGCGGCCGGTTCTCGATCTTCGCCCCCAACTCGATCGCGGGTGCGGAATTCTCGCCTGGCGGCTGGAGCGCCGCCTATGGTGGCCGCTCCGGCTCGCTCCTCAAGCTCGATGTGGCGGGCGGCACCCCGACACCGAGTGCGAGCCTCCGGGTCGACATCGCGGGCTTCGAGGTCGGTTACGAGGGCCCCAGCGGCGTCCGCGACGACACGACGATGTTCCTCACGGCCCGCAGCTTCGACTTCGGCCGCGTGTTCGACCAGATCGACGAGAAGGACATCGGCCAGCCCGAACTGACCGACATCGTGTTGAAGACGGTCACCCGGCTCGATGACGGGGACTCGATCGAGTTCCTCGGCATCTTCGCGCCCGAGAAGTACACGCGCGACCTGGCCAACGTGCTGGCCTCGCCCGATTTCGAGGATGTCTCGCTGGTCGATTCCGAGCAGGACCTCTACCTCGCCGGCCTGACCTGGCGTCGCCTCGTCGGCGAGACCGGCGAGTGGATCAACCGGGTCTATGTCCGGGCGAACGACAAGACCAGCTCCGAGGGCGAGGCGTATCCGGACCTCGTGCCGCCGGGTACGCCGGCCGCGGGCATCCCTGTTCGCGAGCGACTGCTCACCGTCACCGAGAAGGAGACCGAGACCGGCTGGCGCAGCGACTATGCCGAGCGCAATCGCTTCGGCCAGGGCTCGATGGGACTGCACCTCTGGCGGACCGACGTCGACTACTCGGTGCGCCTGCGCGAGGAACTGGACCGCTTCGTCTACCGCAGCACCGACCCGCGCCCGCCCGGCCAGCGGTACATCACGCTGACTCCTGCGGCCATCGATTCGGTGTACTCCGAGAGCAAGACGAACCTTGCGGTGTATGGCGAGCAGCTGGTGGAGCGCGGTCCCTGGGACCTGCGGGCGGGGCTGCGCTATGACCGCGACGGGTTCTCGGACGAGTCGCTCTTCTCGCCGCGCTTCGCCCTGAATTGGCGGCCGCAGTCCGACCTGCGCGTCTCGACTACGGCCGGCATCTTCCACCAGTCGCCACGGCTGCTGGTTCGCTCCGCGAGTCCCGGCAATTTCGGGATCGAGAGCGAGCGGGTCGCGCACTTCAGCGTCGGGCTGGAGCGTGAGTTCGGCGCCAACTGGTCGCTGCTGGTCGAGCCTTACTACCAGCAGCTCGACAACCTGATCGTCGAGGAAGGGCGCACCAGCGGCCGGGTCACCAACGACGGGGAGGGCACCAACCTCGGCGTCGACGTGGTGCTGTCGCGGCGCTTCGCGGACGGCTGGTTCGGCAACGTCGTCTATGCCTTCAATGAGGCGCGGCTCGACGACAACGACGGCCTCGGCAAGTACGACGCCGACTTCAACCGAGAGCACTTCTTCTCGATTGGAGGGAGCTGGGAGATCAATGAGCGATGGAAGGTCGGGGCACGCTGGAAGTGGGCGACGGCCCGCCCGGCCGACGATTTCGTGATCAACCGGGATGTGCTGGGGCCAGGCCAGCCCCTGCGCTACTCGAAGGAACTCACGCGGCGCAACGCGTTGCGCGGCGACGACTACCACTCGCTCAACATCCGCGTGGACTACAGGCGCCCGGTCGGCCCGGTGGATCTCGTGCTGTTCGTCGACGTGATCAATGTCTACGGCGGGCCGGGCGGTGGCGGTGCAGATGGGTTCGACCCGCGGCGCGGCATCAATATCGCCGACGACGGCGAGGCGTTCCCGATCATCGGCCTGATCTTCGAGCGGTCCTGGTGAGGCTCAGGTGTAGCGCGTCGAGCCCCAGCGCTCCTTCACTTCCGCCAGCCGACGCCGGCTCACCGCGACCTGCTGACCGTCCTTCAGGAGCACTATCCAGCGTCCGCGCACGGACTTGACCTGCCTGACGTGGCGGTCGGCGATCCATTCGCCGCGGCGGACCTCGAGCCCGTGATCGCCCAGCAGGCCGATGACGCGGCGCATCGGACCGGGAACCGTGGTCACGCCCTCGGGGCTGTGCAGGTGGACGTACTGCAGGTCGGCCGTGGCGCGCAGCACGCCGCCACGCACGGCGATCGGCAGCAGGCCGCCATCGGCGGCGGGCTCGGCCGAGGGCCCCGGCATGGGCTCCGGGGTTGGCTCTGGCGTTGGCGCTGGCTCGGGTGGCCGCAGGACTGAGGCGGACTCGGCCGTCGAGAGCCACGCCGGCAGGCTGGCGATCATGCAGCTGGAGAAGACGGGAAGCGCACTGGCCAGCCACTCGTCGACGAACAGTTCCAGCCCGAAGGGTTCGTCCTCGGGCATCGTGAACAGGGCGTCGATCGCCAGTGACGCGGGCACGAACAGCAGGGTGGCCAGCAGGCTCGACAGGACGAGCAGTCTCCGGCTCAGCCGGTCCCGGCCCGACACGACCAGCCACTGGCTCGCCCACCAGCAGGCGAAGGTTGCGGCAGCCGTCGCCATCCAGAACGCGTAGCGCGCCGCGGTGCCGTGTGCCGCCACCGGCCCGGCCTGCAGCCACGCCAGCGTCAGGCCCGTCAGCAGGAAGACCGTCGCTGCGAAACGCCCCCATCGCTGGAGCGGACTGGAAGGTCGCATCGTCATGGGGCTCTTGGCGTCATGGAGGCGTCGCTGGTGCGCAGGGACTGCCGCTCGTGGCAAGGCCGGTCCGTTCGTGGCCGCCACCCTACAGGCCGCGCCCCGTCGCCCTCCATCCTCGCGTCCTGACGGAATTCCAGGCGCGCCGTCCGCCTCGACGCTGCACCGGAGACACTCACATGAATCGGATCCACAGCCGCTGCCTGGGCGCAGTGGTGGTCCTGGCCTCGCGCGCGCGCGGGGCCGGCGTCGAGTTCTATTCGAGCGAGATCGGTGAGAGCCCGATCGCACGCAAGGACACCGAGTTCGAGCGGTTCCTGGCGCTGGTCTGGCGATTCTGATCGGGTATCGGCTGGCATGGACGGATCCTGCGAGTTCCCGGCACCGCAGCGCTCAGCCGGAGAGCCGCTCGCTGCGCGCACCGGGGAAGGCGATCTCGACACGCGTGCCGACGCCGGGGCTGCTGTCGATCGTCACGGGCCAGCCGAACCGGTCCGACAGCCGGCGAACGATGGTGAGCCCGACGCCGTGCCCGCCACGTCGCCCGCTGTCGCCGCGGACGAACGGCTGGTACATCGCATCGAGCTGCCCGGGCGCGATGCCTACGCCGGTATCGCGGATGACGACCGAGTCCGCGCCGACGTCCACCGTGACCTCGCCGGCGTCCGTGTACGAGAACGCATTGCGCAGCAGGTTGCCGAGCAGCACGGGCAGAACCTTTTCGGGCGCATCGACGGAGAGGCGATGCGTGGCGCTGAGTCGCGACTCGATGGGCCTTCCGGCCGCCAGCAGCCGCGCGCGGTCGAGCTCGTCGGCGAGCACGTCGTTGACACAGGTGGCCTCGAGCGGCAAGCCCGTCTGCGATTCGCGCGCCAGCAGCAGGAACGCGCTCGTCAGTTCCTCCATGTCGCGGGCCGCGCGCGCGATACGCGCCACGGAGCGTCGGCTGGCTTCGCTGAGCCCGGCGTCGGCCTCGAGCATGCCGGCAGCCAGCTGGATGACGGTGAGCGGGCTGCGCAGCTCGTGACTCGCGTCGCGGGTGAAGTCGCGCTCGCGCGCCACGAACTCGTTGAGACGCTGGGCGTAACGGGTGAGCGCCTCCGCGAGCTCGCGCACCTCGTCGTCGGCCTCGCGCGGCAGCCGTGCTGGATCGAGCTGCGCGGGATCCGGTGCCGCCGGATCGAGTCCGCGCACGGCCCTTGCGAGCGCGATGACGGGCGAGAATGCCCGCCTCGAGGCGCGAAACGCGAGCCAGGTGGACAGGTAAAGCACGAGCAGCACCATCGCGAGCGGCAGCAGGCCGAACATGGTGGCGAGCTTGCCGACGCCGCTGCGGTCGAATACGAGGTAGAGGCGTTGCCCGTTGCGGTCCGTGACGTAGACCACCGTCTCGACGCCATCGATCACGCGCTCGTGATGGCCGGGCGTCAGCCCGGCGATCGGCGGTGGCGCGGTTCCGAGGTAGCCTGTGAGGTTCACGGTTGCGGGCAGCGGAAACGCCGGGTCGCGCTCGCGCTGCTGCCAGAAGTGGGCGACCTCCTCCCGCAAGGCCTGGCGGATCAGCACGCCTTCGAGCAGCAGGCTGGCGAGGAACACGCCGACGACGGCCGCGGCGCCGATGAACGCGGCCTGCAGCAGGAATGCGCGTCCGAGCCGCGCGCGCACGCCGCTAGCGGCCATCGTCGTCCGACAGCCGGTATCCGGTGCCCGGGATCGTGTGCAGGAGCGTTCGCTCGAACGGCTTGTCGATGGTCTTGCGCAAGGAATAGAGGTGGCTGCGCAGCGTGTCGCTGTCGGGAAGCAGGTCGCCCCACACCTCGCGCTCGAGCTGCTGGCGGGTCACGACGCGGGGCGAGGCGCGCATCAGCACGGTGAGCAGCTTCAGGCCGATCGGTGTGAGCGTGAGCGCCTGGCCACCTCTGGCGACCCGCAGCGTGCCCGTGTCGAGCGTCAGGTCGCCGACGGTGTAGACCTCGCGGGCCACCGCCCGGCGGTGTCGGCGCAGCAGCGTGCTGATGCGTGCCTCGAGCTCGCGGACCTCGAAAGGCTTGACGAGGTAGTCGTCGGCTCCTGCGCCGAGCCCCGTGATCTTGTCGTCCAGGGTGTCGCGGGCCGTGAGCATCAGCAGCGGCGTGTCGTTGCGGGCCTCCTCGCGCAGCTTGCGGCAAACCGCGAGGCCGTCGAGGCCGGGCAGCATGAGGTCGAGCACGATGACGTCGTAGGTGTTCGTCACCGCGAGGTGCAGTCCCGTGACGCCGTCCGCCGCATAGTCGACCGCGAAGCCGCGATGCTCGAGGAAATCGGTGATCGCGCCGGCAATGTCGCGATGGTCGTCGACCAGCAGGATGTGGGGCTGTCTCGGCTCGTCGATCATGGCGCTCGTGATCCTGTTGGCGCAGTGTAGCGCGGGGCCTCAGCCGCCGGTCGCCGGTCCGCCCGGCCGAGCCTGCGGCGCATCGGACAGCCGCTCCAGTTCGGCGGCGTTCCGCCGGTAGCGCAGCGTGCGGCCGCTCTCCAGCCTGCTGTCGAGCGCCACCCACTCCTTGCTGCCCGCGGCGTAAGCGAGCGTGATGTCGATGCCGTCGCCCTTCATCGCGTACCGTTCCACGGCCAGGTCCCGTGCGCCGATGCGCTGGGTGCTCGGCCCGAGCGGGGCGATCCGGACCGGCACGTACTCGCCGGTCTGCGAATTGAGCAGGGCCTGGCGGCGCAGCAGGACGTCCTTGTCCCAGTACGCGAAGCTGGCGACGCAGTCGCCCAGCGTACGTTCTCCTTCCTTCGTCGAGACGACGAACGCGGCGCCCTGCAGCCTGCCGTTGACGGTGAACATCCTGCCGTTGGAGTCGGTGCGCGCGTCGATCGCCCGCAGGCAGTCGCCGCGCCACAACTCGGTGTTGCGATGGTCGTAGGCGAAGGCGGTGATCCGCAGCAGCTTCACCTCGAACTGCGCCTGCGTCTCGATGCGCGTGCCGTCGCCGGTGGGCGTCAGCGAGAACCGCTGGTAGCCGATGGCCCGGTCGTCGAGGAAGACGTCGAAGCTCAGCTTGCGGATGCCGCCGTCGACGCTGGCGTTCAAAGGCGCCGAGAAGATCGCGATCAGTGATGCCGCGGCAGCGGACAGGGTCGTGAGGGTGCGCATCGGGATTGGCCTCCGGTCAGGATGCCCGCGGGGGGGCGGGGAAGAACGCGTTGGTGCGGCGGACGTAGGCCTGGTAAGCGGGGCGGCGCTCGCCGATGTCCTTCTCGAGCAGTGCCACCCCGGACACCTTCAGCAGCAGCACGGACATCAGGATCGGGCCGGCCACGCTCCACCAGCCGCCTGCCGACAGCGCGATCAGGAACAGGCCCCACCACACGCAGAAGTCGCCGAAGTAGTTCGGGTGGCGCGTGTAGCGCCACAGCCCGGTGTCGAGCACCTTGCCCCGGTTGGCCGGATCGCGCCTGAAGCGCGAGAGCTGCCAGTCGCCGCCCGCCTCGAACACCATTCCGACCAGCCACAATCCCGCACCGGCCGCATCCAGCCAGCCGAGCGGCGTCGACGAGCCGATGGCGGCCAGCAGCGGCAGCGAGACCGCCCAGGCGAGCGCCGCCTGCAGGCCGAACACGATGTAGAGGCTCTTGAAGGCGAAGCCCGGATCGTTGTCGGCGCGCATCTTCCGGTAGCGGAAGTCCTCGCCCTGGCCGTGATTGCGCCAGGTGATGTAGGCGGCGAGCCGGATCGACCACACGGCGACCAGCGTGATCACCAGCCAGGCGCGCGGGCCCACCGACGCCTGGCCCGCAAGGTACACGGACGCGGCCAGCAGGAACATCAGCGACCACAGACTGTCGACGATGCTCACGTTGCGCAGCGGCAGGCTCAGCAGCCATCCCGCCGCTGCGAACAGGCCCAGTGCTGCGAGCCCGGCGAGCCAGAGCTGGAGGTCAAACATGGCTGCGTACCTGCGCAGTGGCACGCGACCACGCGGGTGCGGCCGAGCGCGGGGCCGAGGGCGCGAAGCCGTCCAACCGGGTCGCCATCCGGGTCAGCAGCGGGAGCAGCACGGCCCAGCCGATCCCCTGCGCGCCGAGCGCCAGGACCGGGTCGGTCATCTCGAGCCCGCCCAGCCGGCCGCCGGCCAGGTAAGAGAGCGGACCGCCGACCGCACCGACCAGCGCCGCCAGCCACAGGCGGCCCCTCAGGAATCCCATCGACAGGTTGAGCGAGGTGGCAAACACGGCCCACAGCGCGACGATCCAGTACGGCGCGAGGCCGGGTGCGAGGTGGCCGGTCGGGTAGGCGATCAGGCCGGTCGCCACGAGCAGGCTGTCCCAGACGAGACCGATCCCGGAGGCGGCAGCGATCAGCAGCGCCTCCGGCGCGGCCCGCTTGGCGAGAGCAAGGTGCAGTGCGATCACCGCGGCGGCGACCAGCGTGCCCTCGACGGGCCGGCCGTTGGCGCCGCCGAGCACGCACGCCGACCACGCGAGCTGGCAGGTGAAGAAGTTGAGTATGACTTTCGGTTCTACCTTCATCGGATCCGTCCTTCGCTGCGCCGCGTGATGCGGGTGCGGGGTGGATCCTGCCGGCCTGGGCGTGAAGCGCGCGTGAAGGCGCCGTCGAGGGTGAGTGAACGCGGGGGCGGAGCCCTCAGAACCGCCAGCCGAAAGACACCGTCAGCGCGAGCGGCTCGTAGTCGGCCTTGATGCGGCCCACCGCCCCTTCCTCGCCGTCGAGTTCGACGCTGGACACCAGCAGGTAGCGCAAACCGGCGTCGATGAACGCGCGCTCGCCGAGCGAGTAGCGTGCCCCGATCAGCGCCTGTACTCCCGCGCCCGAGCCGCTGAAGGACTGCTCGATGCCGCCGCTTTCGAAGTCGAGGTCGACTTCCGTCGCGTAGACGGCGCCGAGCCCCGCGTAGGTGCGGGCCCGCGGCGAGCCGAACAGGTCGAACTCGCGCAGCGCGTTGACGGCGACGCTCGTGGACGCATAGTTGCCGTCGCCGGAGGGACCGCCCGCCGCCAGCGTGAAGACCGGGTGGTCCACGGACTGGTACATGAACTCGGCCTCGAGCCGCCAGGCGTCGCCGAAGTAGCGACCGATCGAGCCGCCGGCGGCGAAGCCCGTGTCGAGCGGCAGCGTCGGCGACGCCACGGCGGTTACTCCGGGTCGGCTGTAGGCAAGCCGTTGATCCGACTGGGTCACCGCGCCGAGGATGCCCGTGGCGTACCACTCGCCGTTCCTCGTCTCCGCGCTGGCGCCACCGGCGCCCGCCAGCAGGACCAGGGCGCAGACCGCGGGGAGGGCGTGCACCCCGACCTGTTTGTTCGACTTCGACACACTGAACATCTGACTACTCCGTTTGACGTATTGATCACTCTCGCGAGATCGCTGCAGCGCGTTCCCGGTGCCGCGATGGACCGCGACACTAGGGCGGTCGTTGCGCCCGAGTCTCGTGCGCGTGAACGAGCGGTCGGAGCGATGAACGAGCGGCGTCGGTGGCAGGGGGACGGGGTCTGCCGTGATGCTGCGCAGCGCATCCGGATGACGCGTCGCGCGCGGCGCCCGGCTTGATGATTCTTTGCGAATCTTTTCCGTCGCGGAACCGAATTTCCCGCCCGAACGAACATCCTAAGGGGCATGCGGCCGCGGAACGGGTCTGCCGGTCGCCGGGGAGGTTGGGATGGTGCTCGCGCTGCGCCTGGGTTTCCTTGGGTTAGTCGCTGCGTTTGCGGTCGGTTGCGGAGGCGGGGGTGGCTCGGGTTCCGCATCGACGCCGCCGGCTCCCCAACCACCGGTGGCGCCACCCGTCATCTCGAACTTTGCGTCCTCGCCCGCCAGCATTTCGGCTGGCCAGAGCTCCACGCTGTCGTGGTCGGTCTCGGGCGCCACCAGCCTCGCTCTCGACAACGGGATCGGCGACGTTACGGGTGCCTCGAGCCGGACGGTGTCGCCGACGGCCACCACGACCTACGTGCTGACCGCGCGCAACGCCGCCGGCAGCGTCACGGCTTCGACGACCGTGACGGTCGCAGCGGCTGCAGGGCCGTATCCCGCGGGGCTCAGTTCCGCGACGCTGACCGTGGGCGGCGTCGTCCGCGACTACCGGGTGCACGTGCCTGCGGGGCTCACGGGCACGCCTCGCGCGCTCGTGCTGGTGCTGCACGGCGGGGGCGGCCAGGGGCTCAATGTCGCAAATACCGGTGTGCACCCGCTGTCGGTGTTCCGCACGGTCGCCGATCGCGAGGGCTTCGTCGTGGTGTATCCCGGCGGGCTCCCTGCAATGGACGGGAATCCGGGCTGGAACGACTGCCGCGCGGACAACCAGATGGCCGGGAACGCCGACGACCTCGCGTTCCTCGACGCCTTGATCGAGCGGGTCCGCGTGCAATACGGGTTGCCGCTGGCGCAGGTCTTCATGTCTGGGGGCTCCAACGGCGCCCAGATGACGCTGGCCTACGCGGTCTCGCGCGCATCGAACGTCGCCGCGGTGGCGACCTCCAACGGCAATTTGCCGCAAATCCCGAAGCCGGGCGCCTGCAGCGCCGCCCCCTCGCGCGCCGTGCCGATCCTGATGGTGCACGGCACGCTGGACGAGCCGATGCCCTACGGCGGGGGCTGCGTCGCCAACCTTGGCGGCGGCTGCGCCCGCGGTCGGGTGACCGGCGCGGAAGCCACCCGCGATTACTGGCTCGCGGTCAACGGTCTGCGCGGCGCCGCTGCGGTGCGGACGATCGTCGACCTCGATCCGGCCGATGCCGGGCCGGCCAATCGCTTCGTGTACGACGGCGCGACGCCCGTCGAGTGGTGGCGGATGGATGGGGCCGGTCACCCCGTGGCCAGCCGCAGCGTGCTCATCGCGACCGATCCGGTCAGTGGCGCGCAGAACCGCGACGTCGAGTTCGCCGAGATCGCGTGGGCCTTCTTCAAGTCTCGCCTGACCGCGTCCGGGCCGTCCGGGGTCGCCGCGCCGCCGAGTGCTGCGGCGATCCAGGCGGCACGCGAGTACAGTTTCAGCACCGGCGGCCAGACCTTCCTCGTCATGCACGACGGCAAGATCCTCGACGAGGCTTACGCCAACGGCGGTTCAGCCGACCGGATCCAGCTGCTGGCGAGTGCGACCAAGGGGTTTACGGGGCTGGTGGGCGCGATCGCCGCCTCGAGGAGCTGAACGACCTGTCGGGCTGGTTGGACTACCTCGGGGCACCGGCGCGGCAGCCGGGTGGCACCGTGTTCGTCTACAGCGGCGATCCCAACATCTTCGGGCTGGCGCTGGAGAGGCGGCTCGGCGGTGAGTCGGTCGTCGACTACTTCGACCGCAAGCTGTTCAGGCCGCTCGGCATGAGCTCGATGCGCTGGGCGACGAACTTCGCGGACGGCCGCCCACAGCTCTCCGGCGGCGCCTACGTGACGGCACGCGACTGGGCGAAGTTCGGCGAGTTCATCCGGCTCTCGCTGGATCGCCGGTGGGCCGGTGCATCGCTGCTGGCGCCGGCGCTGTTCGACGAGGTGTTCAGGTCCAATACCGCGCACCCGGCCTACGGCTTCTACTGGTGGCTCAACCGACCCGTGCCGGCCGATCTGGCGGCGACGATCGATGCGAACAACAAGTCGCAGTACACCCGAGAGATCAAGCCCATCGTCGACGATCCGCGGATTCCCGACGACTTCGTAATGGCCGCGGGAGCCTTCTACCAGCGGCTGTATGTCATTCCCTCGCGGGGCCTCACCGTCGTGCGAAACGGACCGCAGGGCGTTCGGGAGTTCGACGACGTGCAGTTCCTCGGGCGGCTGCTCGCGACCACGGGCACCGCGGGAGCCGCTCTCTAACCGCGGACTTCACCGGGGGCACGCGTAGGTTCGACGTGGCCTGTGCTAAGTTCCGGCGCGATGACCCCCGAGCAGCGCATCGCCCAGCTGGAGTCACGCCTCGCGGCGATCGAGGCGCGACTCGGGATCGTGACGTCGCCCGCGCCCGCGCCCGCGCCGCCGCCGGTCGCCGCCGCGACCGCGGTGCCCGGGGCCGGCTGGCAAAGCCCGGCAGGACCGCCGAAACCTTCGACGCGGGCAGGATTCGACGTCGCGCGCGTGCTCGGCATCGGCGGCGTGGTGGCGCTGCTGCTCGCCGCGAGCTACCTGATCCGGCTCGCCCTCGAATCCGGCTGGCTGACGCCGTCGCGGCAGATCGGGCTGGCTGCCGCGCTGGGCGTGGCGATGATCGCGGGCGGCATCGCGCTGCTGCGCCAGGAGCGGCGCTACGCCAGCCTGCTGCCCGCGGGCGGCCTCGCGATCCTCTACCTGTGCACCTATGGCGCGCATTTCGCCTATGCCCTGATCGGTCCCTGGGTCGCCGGGCTCGTGGTCATGGGCCTGAGCCTCCTGGCCCTGCCGCTGGGGCGCCTGCTGCAGACGGACATCTACGCGCTGCTGTCGGCGGTGACCTCGTATTCCGTGCCCGTGCTGCTGCCGGTGCTCACGCAGGATCCGCTCGGGCTCGCCCTGTACTTCAGTGCCTGGGGGCTGCTGTATTCCGCCTATGCGATCTTCGTGAACCGGCGCGCCGTGTACCTCGTCGCGCTGTACCTGGGGCTGATCCTCTTCGCCGCGCTGCCGAAGCTGGACGAGGCCTGGGTTTCGACCGTGGTCTTCCAGACCCTGCAGCTGCTGATCTTCGGCGCCGCCGCAGCGCTGTTCAGCGTCCGCACGGCCCGGCCGATGTCGAGCGCCGAGGCGACCGCGCACGCGCCTGCGCTGCTGATCTTCTACGCGCTGCAGTACGCCACGCTGTCCCGGCACGTGCCCGAACTGGCGCCCGTGGCGGCGCTGGCGAGCGCGGCGGTCGTCGTGGCGATCTTCCTCGCGGCCCGCAAGCGGCTGGGCGAGTCGCGGATGGCGAGCCTGCAGCTGGTCGCCGGCTACGTGGCGCTGGTGGCCTTCCACGCCGGCTATCTCGAGCTGCTGCCCGACTGGGCCGCGCCCGTGGTTGCACTGGTGGTCGCTCCGCTGGCTGCATTGGTTGCCTTGCGCAGGTCAGGGCTGGCGCGCGACCTGTGGCCGCTGCTCCTGGGCGCGGGCCTCGTCTACGTGCTGAACGTGATCGACCTGCTGCAGTTCCGCTCGCCCGGCGGGGCCTCGATGCAGGACCGGCTGATGGCCGGCCTGTTCGCCGCGCAGCTCTACGTGGCGTATCGCGCGGTCCGCGGCGAGGCCTCGCGCGAGCTCGCCAACGCGATCCTCTACTCCGCGCACGTGATGGCGCTGAACACCCTGCTGATCGTGCTGGAGGACCCGCTGTGGGTGGCGATCGGCTGGGCGGCGCTCGCCGCCGTGACGATGGCGCTGGGCATCCGCAGCCGCGACCGCGAGCTCGGGCGCTCCGCGCTGCTGATCCTGGCGTTCCTCGCCGGCAAGGTGCTGCTCTACGATCTCTCGGGCGCGGAGCCGGTCACGCGGATCCTCGTGCTGCTGACGCTGGGCGTCACGCTCTATGGCAGCGGCCTCGTCTACCAGCGCCAGCTGGCGCGCCAGGGCCCCTCCGGCGGCTGAGCCACCGCCTATTTCACTGCTTCGCGCCGCAGCAGCTCGTCGAACAGCCTGACCCCGAAGCCGACCGCGCCCTTCGGTTCGGTGGGTCTGCCGACCTGATCCCAGGCCGTGCCGGCGATGTCGATGTGAACGAACGGCGTGCCGGGCTTGACCCACTCCATGATGAACGCGGCCCCGATCGAGGCGCCCGGCGCCGATCCCCCTTCGACGACGTTGCGCACGTCCGCCACATCGCTGCGGATCGCCCTGATCGTGGCGGGGGTGACGGGCAGGCGCCACAGCAGCTCGCCCGCGGCGTCGCCGGCCGCGATGAACCTCGAGGCCAGCGCATCGTCCATCGTGAACAGGCCGGCGTGGTCCGGCCCGAGCGCCCGCACGACCGCTCCGGTCAGGGTCGCGATCGTCACCGCGAGCCGGGGCTTGTAGGTCTCCTGGGCCCACCACAGGGCATCGACCAGCACCAGCCGGCCCTCGGCGTCGGTGTTGAGCACCTCGATGGTCTTGCCACTGATGGAGGTGAGCACGTCGCCCGGCCGAATGGCGTTGCCGTCCGGCATGTTCTCCGCGAGCGCCAGGACGGCGACGACGTTCACCGGCGCCTTGCGTTGTGCCAGCGCGAGCACGGCGCCCGCCGTCGCGGCGGCGCCCGACATGTCCGAGCGCATGCGCCACATCCCGTCGCCGGGCTTGATGGAGATGCCGCCGGTGTCGAAGGTAATGCCCTTGCCGACCAGCGCGACCGGCGGCTCCCCGCCGCGACCGCCGCGATATTCGATCGCCACCAGGCGCGGCGGGCGAACGGAGCCCTGGCCCGTGCCGTAGAGCGCGCCCATGCCGAGCTTCTGGATCTGGCGCTCGTCGAGCACCGTGACGGTGGTGCCGGGGATGTCGCGGAACTTCCGCTGGACCTCTGTCGCGAACCACTCGGGTGTCTTGACGTTCGACGGCGTGGAGATGAGGTCGCGGGCGAACCAGACCCCCGCGGCAACGGCCTCACCGTCACGCTGGAAGGCGCCAGCCGAGGAGGCGGCCCCGGGCGCCAGGAAGGTGAGGGCGGCGCGCGGCGCAGCGACCGCGCCGGCCGCGGCTGGCCGGCCCGACGGCGCCGGATCGCGCCACTTGCCGAAATCGTAGTCGCCCAGGCGCACGCCCAGCGCGGCCTCGGCGGCCGGGTGCGCGACGCCGCCTGCCTCAGGCACGACGACCCGTGCGGGACCCGGCCAGCTGGCCGTGCCCCTGGCGGCCAGAGCCCCGTAGCTGCGCAGGTCCACGGCCGACTTCACTCCCTCACCGGTGCCGATCAGCTGCACGGCGGCGTAGGGTCCCACGCCGTACAGCGCGAGCGTCTGGCCCGCTTCCCCCTTGAAGCCGGCGAGCCGGATCGCCTCGCCGATCGCGCCGCGGGTGGCTGCGTCGACCTGCTCTGCCAGCCCGTCGAGCGCCGGGCCCTTGCCGACGGGGAGCACGAGCATGCCGTCGGCGGGTCGGGCGGGCTCGGCGAAATCGATGGGGCGCAGCGCGGCGAGCGCGGGCGACGACAGCCACAGCAGGAGCAGCACGATCGAGCGGATGGTGGTCATGTCGAGTCCTCAGGTGTCCCGGTGGCGACTTGTGGCATCGAGGGCGCGTTGCGGATCCTGCCGTGCTCGAGCCAAAGCTGGCGGGTGCCGAGCACGTCGGCGCATTGTGGGTCGTGCGTGGCGATCAGCATCGACAGGCCGCTGTCGCGAAGGATACCGAGCACGCGCGCCGTCGTGCGATCGTCGAGCGATGCGGTCGGTTCGTCGAGCAGCAGCAGGCGCGGGCTCATGGCGAGCAGCCCGGCCAGCGCCACCAGCCGCTTTTCGCCGCCCGACAGTTCGTGCACCGGCCGATCGGCGAGTCCTGCGAGTCCCACCCGCGCCAGCGCTTCGTGCGCCGCGCCATGCGAGCGTTGCGCGCTCCAGCCGAGGTTGAGCGGGCCGAACTCGATGTCCTCGAGCACGGTCGGCCCGATCAGCTGGTCATCGGGGTCCTGGAACGCCAGGCCGGCCGCGCCACGCAACGGGGCGAAGTCACGTTCGGAGCGACAGGCTCGGCCCATCAGCTCGATCTCGCCCGAGTCGCGAGGCAGCAGCCCCAGTGCCGTCATCAGCAGCGTGGTCTTGCCCGCGCCGATGCCGCCGCGCAGCACGACCCGCTCGCCCTCCTGCACCTCCAGGTCGATGCCGTCGAGCACCGGCCGCCACGACCTGCGCAGCGACACGTCGCGCATCCTCAGGAGCGTTGGCGCCGTCATGGTCCGCGGCTCACGGGGCGCTCCCGGCCACGAGGGCAGCGAGCGCGATCGACACGGCAACGATGGCCAGCATGAGCCACTCCGTGCGTGGCAGGGATCGCCAGTGCGCAGTATTCCGCGTCGGCCAGCGGGTCGTGGACAGGCCCCGCGCCCGCAGCCCGAGCGTGATCCGCTCGCTGCGCACGAATGCGTGGACGAGCAGCGCGGTGGCCATCTGGGCGCTCGCCCGGACGGATCGCCGGCCGAAGGTCGCCCGATAGCCGCGCGCGCGCATGGCCTGCTGCAGCCGCGCATGGGTTTCCGCCAGCAGCGCAATCGAGCGCACCGCGAGCGCCAGCAGCGCACCGAGCGAGGCAGGCAGGCCGAGACCGGTCACCGCGCGCGCGAGGTCGATGCCACTCATCCGCGCGAGCAGCAGGCTCGCCGACAGTGCGATCACGTTCACGCGAAGGGTGATCTGCCAGGCGAGGGCGATGCCGGCGTCGTGGGGCGCGAAGGTGCGCCAGTCGATCGGCACGGCGAGCCAGACCCCGAGCACGAACAGGTTGACCGCGGCGAGGCGCCGGCCAAGCGTCCGCCACGACAGCTCCGTGCGCGCGGCGACTCCGAGCGCCGCCACGAGCGCGATCAGCAGCAGCAGGAGCAGTGCGTCCACCGACCGGATCAGCGCGGCGCTGACGCCGACCAGCAACGCGGCGACGAGGCGCAGCCTGCCATCGGGGCGAGGGTCGTGGCTCATCGGGGCGACTGGGTCCCAGGGCCCAGCGCCCTCGGCAGCACGCGTCCCAGTGCCGCGAGCACCAGGGCGCTCACCGCCGCGTCGACCAGCCACGCCGGCAGCTGCGCGGCGCCGAGCAGGGCGATCAGGCCAATGAAGGCGTCCTGTCCCGTGCTCCAGAGCAGTGCAGAGGCGATCAGCGTCGCGCCCAGTATGCCGATCGTGGCCGCCGCCGCGCCGGCCAGCAGCAATCGCCGCTGCGATGGAGCTGGCGCCCGCAGCAGGGGCCGCAGTGCGTAGTGGGCGAGCACGGCCGGCGCCGCGAGCAGCAGGGTATTGGCGCCCAGTACCGCGAAGCCGCCAAAGGCAAACAGCAGGGCCTGCAGGATCAGGGCGACGAAGATCACGGGAAAGGCCAGCCAGCCGAGCAGCAGGCCGATCAGGCCGTTCAGGATGAGATGGACGCTGCCAACCCCGACCGGTACGTGGATCGTGCCGATCACGAAGAACACCGCGGCAAGCAGCGCGGCGACCGGCATGGTCTCGGGCGTCAGGCGGCGCAGGCCGATGGCCAGCCCTGCGGCGGTGCAGGCCGCGGAAAGCGCCAGCGCTGGCAGGCTGAGTACGCCGTCAGCCAGATGCATCGGATCAGCCCGGGCGGCGGTCGCCGCCGCGGCGCGACGCCCACCAGGACGCGAGGCCGAACAGCCCCAGCAGGTAGCCCAGGCCGCTCAACCATTGTTGCCAGCCGGCCTGGGCGTGGCGGTCGGGGATCGCGACCACGGGCGGGGAGGCCGGCGCGCTCGCCGGCAGCGGCGAGGGTGACGCCAGCGTGAGGAAGGTTTCGCGGCGATGACCGCGGCCGTCGTCGACGGTGACCCGATACGCGCCCGGCAGGCGCGGTGTCGGGAATGCGAAGCGCCCGTCGGCGTCCGTGCGGCTGCGCGCCAGGGTGGCCGATTCCGCCGGTTCGACGTCCGGGCGCAGTTCGACCGGGGCATCTGCGACCGGCGATCCATCGGCAAAGGTCGCCTGCCCCGCGATCGCTTCGCTGCCCACCGTGGCGGACAGGCGAAGGCCGTGCGCGAGCGCGAACCCGGGCAGCAACAAAATCACGATCAGTGCGCATCGCAGCATGTATGAAAATTATCACCGTTTTCATACCAGTGGGATGCGCGGGCACCCCGAGCACCTGCGCGGCGCTGCAGTGTCTCAACCGCTGCAACGAGCAGCAGGCGGCCTGCGAGGCCCGCAATGCCGCGCAGCAAGAGCGGGAGGTGGCGCTGCGGCAGCAGGCCGAGGCACGCGAGGCTGCGTTCCGCGAGGCGCTGGACAACACGGCCCGGGAACTGGCGGGTCGCTACCCGGGTCGGGCCGTGGTGCCGGCCCAGCTCGTGTCGCCGGACCCGAACCGGCCACGGCTCCGGTCCTTCGCCGAGGTGCCCGACGGCCAGCCTCTTGGCAGATTCGCCGGTGGGCTGTTCTACGGGTCAGGCCAGCAGGCGTTCGAGACTGAGGGCGCGAGCGGGCAGCTGCTCCGGGTCGACCTTTCCACCGGCCAGAGCCGCCCGCCGGGCATCGGGCGCGTGTCCAGCATCCGCGAGCTGGTGCTTGCAGACGGCCGCCGCGTTCTCCGGGTGATCGAGCAGCACGTGTCGGGCACGTATGTGGTTCACGTGCTGGACCCGCAGGGGCAGCCGCTGGTGCCCGGGGTCGACACCGGCATCGCAGCCTACGCCGAGGAGTACGAGGCGGGGCGGCTGCCCAAGCAGCGTGCCGCCGCGCGCGCGCTGTGGTCGACGGATCACCAGGGGGTGCTGGACGTCTGGGTCTCCCGTCACCTGCCAGTCGGCAAGATCCGGCTGAACCAGCCGCTCGACCGCAAGCCGCTCGAGGCCCTGGCCATCGACCTCGCCACGGGCCGCGTGCTGCAACGGCGGTCATTCCCGAAGGCGGATGCGTTGTTGTTGCGCAGGCCCACCCCGGCTGACCCGGCGCCCGGCGTGCGGCTCTACGTGGCGACCCGCAGTCCGGCCGCGCTCGCGGCGCTCGACTGGGAGTCGGGCAGCACGCTCTAAAGCGTGCCGATCGTGACGCCCAACGTGTCGCGGCTGCGATCGCGGCCCGCGGAGGAATACTCGCAGCTGGATTTAAAGGAACCGGCGCAGTATCCCAGCGTCTCGCCCGAGGACGTGGATCCGGAACGGCTGGCAGTCCATGTCGTGTACCCGACCCGCGAGGCTTACGCCTACGAATACGCCTACTTCAATCCCCCTGACGGTGGGGCGCTGGGCGGCGCCATCGACAACTTCCTGACCCCGAAGTCTGGCGCGGCCGCTGCCAGCGCGCCGTCGATGTCCGTCAAGGACGAGCAGCCGGCGCGGTCCGGGAATTTCACGGCGGTCTTCGCGCGCGACGGGCGGCGCGTCCCGATCTCCGTCCGGGGGCACAGGCTCACCCGTCTCGATGACCAGCACTTCCTCAGTGCTACCTATTCGCCCGAGCGCGGTCGACCGTACCTGCGCATGATCTGGCGGATGGAGCCTCCGCTGGCGGCCGACCTGCAGGCGCTGATCGAGGCGCTGCCGAAGGACGAATACGAGACGACGGCCGCCTACGAGCAGCGCCTGGCGCAGACTGTGGCGAGCGCGTCCGGCGAGGTCGAGCTCGAGGGCTACGACGCCGACCCGCAGCTGCAGCGGCTCGGGATCGCGGGGCTGACCTATGAGGCGTCGGTGCCGCTCGAGTCGGCGCGGCAGTTCCGCGGTCTCAAGTCCGTCGGCATCGCGGGCAAGGTTCGGGCGGTCTCGCCCGAGGTGCTGGAGTTCCTCTCGGTGGAGATTTCCGCAGCCGGGAAGACGTCGGTCGCACTGCACGACCTGCGCCTGCGGGCGCCGGCGACGCCTGCTGCTGCGCCCGCACCCGCACCGGGTTTATGATGGGCAGCATGCTGCCGGTGTCGCTGCTGCTCTTGGGGCTCTGCGCGGGCGCGGCGGCCTGGGCCGGCGCGGCACCGATCGCGGTGTCGCCGCCAGGCCAGCCGGCCGCGGCGCCTGACCTTGCGACCAACGGCCGCGGCGAGCTGGCGCTCCTGTGGGTGGACCGGTCGCCGCAGGTGGTCGCCGGCGCGGCCGGTGACCGCCATGTTGCGCTGACCGATCTCTACGTCGCCGTGTCGCGCGATGGCGGTGCGGTCTTCGGCCCGCCCGTCCGCGTGAATCCCGACCCGGGCGCGGTGTGGGGGCAGGCGATCAGCCGCCCGCGGATCGTGGGCACGGCGAACGGCAGCTGGCACGTGGCCTACACGGCCAACGAACGTGATGAGGGATCGACGGCCGCGCGGCTGGGCATGCGCTACGCCCGCTCGATCGACGGCGGCCGCTCGTTCGAACTCTCGCGGCGGCTTTCGGCGCCTGCCACGCAGGACCTCTCCGCGATCCTCCACGGCGGGTTCGCGAGCGCGGCGGCCTTCGGCACGATCGCCGCGACGCCGGACGGCAGCGTGCACGCCTACTGGATCGACACGCGGCACATGACGCCGGCGCAGGACACGGCTGCGCTGTATGGTGTGTCGTCGCGCGACGATGGCGCGAGCTTTACTGGCCCGCAGCGCGTCCTCGAGCGCGGCGTCTGCCCGTGCTGCCAGCTGGCGGCGTCGCCGGACGCGCGCCGCGGTGTGCTGCTCGCCTCCCGCGCGGTGCGCGACGGCGATTTCCGCCCGGCCACGGTAGCCCGGCTGGATCCCCGCAGCACCGGGCCGATCGCGCCGGTCGAGATCGGCGCTGCGCCCTGGCAGATCGCGGGCTGTCCGATGAAGCCCACCGTGGTGGTGGCGCAGGGCGATCAGGTGTTCGCGGCCGTTCACAGCGGCGGCGAGCCGAGGCCCGGTGTCATCCTGTCGCACTCGCGGGACGGCGGCCGCTCCTTCCAGTCGCTGGGGCTCGTGCATCCGGAGGCGGCCGTCTCCGACGCTCCCGCGATGGCGATCAGCGGCGGGGTCGTCCTGGTGGCGTGGCATGCCAAGGTCGAGGGGCCGCGCCGGGTGTTCTATCGGCTGTACGACCTGTCGGGTTCGCCGCTGGGCGGCGTGCAGTCGCTGGACACGGCCGAAGGTGTGGCGCAATGGCCGGTGGTCGCAACGCGCCCGGACGGCGGCTTCCAGGTCGCCTGGCAGCAGGGCGAGCGCATCTGGACCACTGCGATTCCCGCGCGCGCGGGCGCTCCAGGGCATCTGGAGTGAAAGCCTCCCGGTTGGTCGCGTGGCTCTGCCTGTGCCTGGCATGGCCCGCGCTGGTCCGGAGCGAGGTGCCGGTTCGGCCGGTGACGGCGCCCGAGTTCCGTGCCGCGCTCGAGGCGCAGCGGGGCAGCGTGCTGGTGCTGAACTTCTGGGCGACCTGGTGCGCGCCCTGCCTGCGCGAGATTCCCGAACTGCTGGCCATCGAGACTGCCTTCCGCGATTCCGGCGTCCGGCTGATCGGCGTGGCGATCGACGATCCTACGCCGGGCGCTGTCGCCGTCGAGGCGTTCCGCCAGCGTTACTTCCCCGGCCTCGTCAGCTACGCGCGGGTCGATGGCGACATCGATGCGCTGGCCAGCGTGGTCGATCCTGCCTGGAACGAGGTCGCGCCGACGACGTACGTGATCGACCGGGCGGGTCGCGTGGTCAGGCGTTTCCAGGGCCGCCCGCCCGACGCCGAGCTCCTGGCGGCGCTCGATGAGGCGCTGCGCATCGTTCCGGGTTCCGGCGATCGACAGCGTCAATCGAACTAATAGAAAACTCGTACTTCCTCGATCCGTCGCGCTTGGTCATCCTGTCGGACATAAAGGGGGCGTCCGCCCCCTGTCCGAAGAGCATCGAGGAGAACTGAATGATGCGTAAATCGACCGTATCGATGGCCGTCGCGGCCGCTATCGCGCTGGCGTCGCTGGCCGGACCGGCCCCCGCCAGTGCGGCGGGCAAGGCGATGGGCAACGAGTTCTGGTGGCCCGAGCGGCTGGACCTGCGCCCGCTGCGCCAGCATGCGCTGTCGTCGAACCCCTACGGCGACGACTTCAACTACGCTGCGGAGTTCAGCAAGCTCGACCTCGACGCCGTCAAGAAGGACATCGAGACGTTGATGAAGACCTCGCAGGACTGGTGGCCTGCGGACTATGGCCACTACGGCCCGTTCTTCATCCGCATGGCCTGGCACAGTGCCGGCACCTACCGCGTGGCCGACGGCCGCGGCGGCGCTGCCGGTGGGCAGCAGCGCTTCGAGCCGCTGAACAGCTGGCCCGACAACGTCAATCTCGACAAGGCGCGCCGCCTGCTGTGGCCGATCAAGGCGAAGTACGGCCGCAGCATCTCCTGGGCCGACCTGATGGTCCTGACGGGCAACGTCGCGCTCGAGTCGATGGGCTTCAAGACCTTCGGCTTCGCCGGTGGTCGCATCGACGACTGGGAGGCGGACATCGTCTACTGGGGCCCCGAGGCCAAGTTCGGCGCCGACGAGCGCTACACGGGCGATCGCGACCTGCAGCGTCCGCTGGCGGCCGTGCAGATGGGCCTGATCTACGTCAATCCCGAGGGCCCGAACGGCAAGCCCGATCCGCTGGCCGCCGCGCGTGACATCCGCGAGACCTTCGGCCGCATGGCGATGAATGACGAGGAAACCGTCGCGCTGATCGCCGGTGGCCACACCTTCGGCAAGGCCCACGGTGCCCGCAAGCCCGACGAGTGCGTGGGCAAGGAGCCCGCGGCGGCGGGGGTCGAGGAGCAGGGCTTCGGCTGGACCAACAAGTGCGGTACCGGCAAGGGCGCCGACACGATCACCAGCGGCCTCGAGGGTGCGTGGACCGTCAATCCCATCGCGTGGACCACCAGCTACCTCGACAACCTGTTCGCGTTCGAATGGGTGCAGACGCGCAGCCCTGCGGGCGCGATCCAGTGGATCCCGGCCAACGGCGCGGCGTCGAACATGGTTCCTGACGCGCACGACCCGAACAAGCGCCACGCGCCG
>CAZPAJ010000008.1:120916-147291 GCA_964584625.1 uncultured Acidibacter sp. | reverse complement strand
GAACTTGGTGTCGGCGATGATGATGCCGCGGCGCCGGGCATGCTCGGCGGCGTAGCCGTACAGCGCCAGCGCCGCCTCGCGTACGCGCGCGGCGAGGTCGACGCCGATGATGCGGCCCGCTTCCTCGAAGGAGACGTTCTCGTCGTGCTCCCCCACGGCGGCCTTGGTGGCTGGCGTGAACAGCGGTTGCTCCAGTCGCGCGGCCAGCGGCAGGCCGGGTGGCAGGGGAATGCCACACACGGCGCCCGTCCGCTGGTAGTCCTTCCAGCCGGAACCGATCAGGTAGCCGCGGACGACCGCCTCGAGGGGCAGCGCCTTGAGCCGGCGCACGACCGCCGTCCGGCCCTCCAGCAGCCTGCGCTCGTCGGGATCAAGCGGCAGGCCATCGAGGCCGCGGTCGGACAACTGGTTGGGGATCAGGTGTGCCGTGCGGGCGAACCAGAAGTTGGAGATTTCCGTGAGCACGCGCCCCTTGTCGGGTATCGGGTCGGGAAGCACCACGTCGAACGCGGAGAGCCGGTCGGTGGTGACGATCAGCATCGTGCTCGCGTCGATCTCGTAGATGTCGCGCACCTTGCCGGTGTGCAGCCGGCGCAGGTGCCGGAGGGCCGTGGTGTGCACGGTGGGGGAGGGTTGCACGGCGGGGTGACCTTCACGGTGGCGGGGCGCGGGTTGGTAGTATTGCAGGATGAAGTGGACGGGAAAACTCGTGGGCGGCGCACTGGGTTTCGCGGTAGGCGGCCCGGTGGGCGCGGCGCTCGGCGGCCTCGCCGGCCACCTCGTCGACGACAAGCTCGGCGCGATCGGCGAGGGTGCGGCCCCGCGCGCCGCGGCCGGCTCCGCGCCCGGTGCCGCATCGGTGTCGGCGCGTTTCTTTGCGACCACCTTCGAGGTGATGGGCCACGTGGCCAAGGCCGACGGCCGCGTGTCGAAGCGCGAGATTGACGCCGCGCGAGGCGTCATGGCGGACTTCCACCTCGACGCGCAGCAGGTGGCTGCGGCAATCGCGTGCTTCACCCGCGGCAAGTCCGCTGACTACGATCTCCCGCGCGCGATCATGGCGCTGCGCCGCGCGTGCGCAGGGCGACCCGACCTGTTGCGTGTGTTCCTCGAGATCCAGGTGCGAGCCGCGATTGCCGGAGCCGACCTGCACGGTCCCTCGCGCCTGGTGCTGACGCGCATCGCGGCCATGCTGGGTGTGGGTGGCAGCGAGTTCGCGCAGCTGGAGGCGGTGCTTCGGCTGCGGCGGGGCGCCGGTGCGAGGGGCGAGGTGGCTGCGCCGCGGCGCATGACCGCAGCCGAGGCCTACCAGATCCTCGAGGTGCCCGCCGTCGCCACCGACGACGAGGTCACGCGGGCCTACCGCCGGCAACTGTCACGCCACCACCCTGATAAGCTGAAGGCCAACGGCCTGCCCGAGTCGATGATCGAGCACGCCAAGCAGCGTACCCAGCAGGTCATCGAGGCATGGGACGTCGTCCGTCAGGCAAGGGGATTGAAGAATTGAGTCAGAAAGGCAGCACTGAGCAAGCGCCGGGCAGGGCTCCGTCATGGATCGCGCCCTCCATACTCTCGGCGGATTTTGCGCGGCTCGGCGCCGACGTCGAGGCCGTGCTGGCTGCGGGTGCCGACATCATCCATTTCGACGTGATGGACAACCATTACGTCCCCAACCTGACGGTCGGGCCGCTCGTCTGCGAGGCGCTGCGCCGCCACGGCATCACGGCGCCGATCGACGTGCACCTGATGGTGCGGCCCGTCGACCGGATCATTCCCGACTTCGCGCGCGCCGGCGCGACATGGATCACCTTCCACCCCGAGGCGAGCGAGCACGTCGACCGCACCATCGGGCTGATTCGTGAGCATGGTTGCCGGCCTGGCCTGGTATTCAACCCGGCCACGCCACTCAACTGGCTCGATCACACCATCGATCGCATCGACATGGTGCTGCTGATGTCGGTGAACCCGGGCTTCGGTGGCCAGGCGTTCATACCCCATACACTCGGCAAGCTGCGAGCCGCGCGCGAGCGCATCGTCGCGAGTGGCCGGGACATCCGCCTCGAGGTCGATGGCGGTGTGAAGGTGGAAAACATTGGCGCCGTGGCTGCCGCAGGTGCGGACACCTTCGTGGCCGGATCGGCGATCTTCGGCAGCGCCGACTACGCCGCGACGATCCGCCAGATGCGTGCCGCCATCGACGCCGCACGGGCGGGCGCCGGCTGATCCCGAAAGCGACGGGGCCCGCATCCGCGGGCCCCAAAAAACGATCAATCCTCGTCGTCGTCGTCCCAGTCGTCGTCATCGTCGACCGGGCGAGCGGCGGCGAGCCGCCCCTTCGGCGCATTCGCCACCTGCTTGACGGGCACGATGACCGGGCGGGTCTTCATCTTCGGCCGCGCGTTGTAGACGACGATGGTCTTCCCGGTGGCGCGCAGCAGGCCCTGCTCCTCCAGCACCTTCAGCACGCGTCCGGCCATCTCGCGCGAACAGCCCACGAGCCGCGACAGTTCCTGGCGCGAGACCTTGATCTGCATGCCCTCCGGATGGGTCATCGCGTCGGGCTCGCCGCAGAGGTCCATGATGGCGTGTGCGACGCGCCCGGTGACGTCGACGAACGCGAGGTCTCCGAGCTTGCGGTTCGTGCGATCCAGGCGGGTGGCCAACTGGGTCGCGAGCTCGAAGATCAGCCCGGGGCTCTCAGCGGCAATCTGACGGAAGCGCGGGTAGGTCATCTCGGCGAGTTCGGCCTGGCCGCGGGTGCGGACCCAGGCGGTCCGGGTGGGCTGCTCGTGGAACAGGCCCATCTCGCCGAAGAACTGCCCCTTGTTGAGGTAGGCCAGCACCATTTCGTTGCCTTCCTCGTCCTCGATCATCACCTCGACCGAGCCCGCGATGATGTAGTACAGGACGTCGGGAAGGTCGCCCGCGTGGATCACGACGGTCTTGGAGGGGACGGTGCGGATCCGGCAGTAGCTCAGGAACCGGTTGATCGCTGGGATGTCGCTCAGCGGCTTGATGTTTTCTTCTGCCACAAACCCCTCCCTTCGCCGTTTTTATGTCGGGGACGTGGGCTTTTTATACATAAGCCACGAGGCGCGCAAGCGTTTTCCCATCATACCCAATAACTTGTGAACGTCATCACACGTGACGTCGCATGCATCGCGGCGCGGGCCGGCGCGGGCAGCTCCGCGCCGCCGGCGGCCAGCGCGGCGTCGCCGTGCGCCTTCTCGTCGAGTTGCATGGCTTCGAGTATGGCCCGGCTGCGCTGGTCCCCTGCCGGCAGTCGGCCGAGGTGGTCGTCGAGGTGCCCCTCGACCTGGCGCTCCGTCTCCGCGACGAAACCGAGGCTGACGCGGTCCCCGGCCAGGGCCGCGGCCGCGCCGATGGCGAACGAACCCGCGTACCACAGCGGCCCGAGCAGGCTGGGGCGGGATCCCAGTTCCCGGAGCCGCTGCTCGCACCAGGCCAGGTGATCGGCCTCCTCGCGCCCGGCCTGCAGCAGCAGGGCCTTGACCTCGGGTCGGCGCGCGAAGGCTGCCTGCCCATGGTAGAGCGCCTGTGCCGCGATCTCGCCGGAATGGTTGACCCTCATGAGGTTGGCCGCTTCCCGCCGCTCGGCCTCGGTGAGCGCCTGGGGTTCGTTGGCGGCGGCCGCCGATGTGCCGGGCAACGGGCGCGCGGCCGCAGCCGGGGCGAAGACGGAGCGGAGCGCGCGGTCGGTGGTCGCAAGAAGTTCGTCGAGAGGGCTCAAGTGACGCATGGGAAACATTATAATGACGTCGGTGTCCTGCGGCCGTGGAGGCGGGGCGCCATGAGCTCCCTCAATACGGGTTTTGCAAAGCCCGCTCGTCTTCAGTACACTTCCGCGCCTTTTTCAGGACTCGCCACGGCCAACCCCGGCCCAGGTGGCGGGTGGAGAACCAGCGATGAGCACCGTTTTCGCGAAGCCCGCCACCGTGCGTGGCGACTGGTACGTGGTGGACGCCAAGGGCCAGACCCTCGGGCGGCTTGCCTCGCAGATTGCCCTGCGTCTCAAGGGCAAGCACAAGGCAGACTACAGCCCCCACGTCGACATGGGCGACCATATCGTCGTCGTCAACGCGGAGCAGGTGCGTGTCACCGGCGCGAAGATGACCGACAAGTTCTACTACCACCACACCGGTGCCATCGGCGGCATCAAGTCGATCGCGCTGGAAAAGCTCCTCAAGGAGCACCCGGAGCGGGTGATCCAGTTCGCCGTCAAGGGAATGCTCCCGAAGACGACGCTCGGACGTAAGATGTATCGCAAGCTGCATGTGTTCGCCGGCGGTGCCCACCCGCATTCGGCCCAGCAGCCCAAGCCCCTGAGTCTCTGACGAGGATCGACTGAATGCCTTCCACGAACTACGGCACCGGCCGCCGCAAGACCTCCACGGCCCGCGTGTTCCTCAAGCCGGGCACCGGCCGCATCACCGTCAACGAGCGTCCGCTCGATGAGTTCTTTGGCCGCGAGACGGGCCGGATGATCGTGCGGCAGCCACTCGAGTTGATCGAGATGGCGAACCGCTTCGACGTCTCCGTGACCGTTTCGGGCGGCGGCATCACCGGCCAGGCCGGTGCGATCCGCCACGGCATCACCCGCGCATTGATCGAATACGACGAGACCCTGCGCAAGCCGCTGCGTATCGCCGGTTTCGTCACTCGTGACGCACGCGAGGTCGAGCGCAAGAAGGTGGGTCGCCGCAAGGCCCGTCGTGGTCCGCAGTACTCCAAGCGCTGATCCAGGCGCCGGCAACGGTTTTGGGGGATCGTCTAGCGGTAGGACAACGGACTCTGACTCCGTTTACCTAGGTTCGAATCCTAGTCCCCCAGCCAACCCGAAGGCCCGCAGCAATGCGGGCCTTCGTTTTTTGGCGGACCTCTCGCTATGATTCCGGCCCAGAAGGCCGACGCATGCACGCGATCGGGCCATAGGGGAGACCATGCGTATTTCCAACTTGCTGGCCGCGCTGGCGGTCGTCCTATTGTCGGCCGTTCCGCCTGCCGCCCTGGCGGGTGAACAGGACTTCACCCTGGTGAACCGCACGGGCTACACCATCGAGCAGGTCTACGTGTCGCCGATCAAGGCGCGTGACTGGGAAGAGGATGTGCTCGGCCAGGATGTGCTCGACGACGGGGAGTCGGTGAACATCCGGTTCTCGAAGCGCGAGGATGTCTGCCGCTGGGACCTGAAGGTGGTCTACGACGACGGCGAGGAAGCGGAGTGGGCGGACTTCAACCTTTGCGAAGTCTCTCGCATCACGATCCACTACGAGCGCAGGTCGGGCCGCACCTGGGCGGAGTACGACTGAGGCCCTGCTAGAGGCGTCTTACGCCGGCCGGGCCGCCCACCAGCACGACGTCCGCGGGTCGGCGGGCGAACAGCCCCACGCAGACCACTCCGACGATCCCGCCGATCCGGGCTTCCATCCCCGGGGGGTCGAGTACCTGCAGTCCATGCACGTCGAGGATCTGGTTGCCATTGTCGGTGACCACGCCTTCGCGCCATACGGGGTGGCCCCCCAGCGACACGACCTGCCGCGCGACGTAGGAACGTGCCATCGGGATCACCTCGACCGGCACGGGGAACCGACCGAGCACGTTGACGACCTTCGACTCGTCGACGATGCAGACAAAGCGGCGCGAGGCGGCCGCCACGATCTTTTCACGCGTCAAGGCGCCGCCGCCGCCCTTGATCAGTTGCCGGTGCGCATTCGTCTCGTCGGCGCCGTCGACATACAGATCGAGGTCGCCGGTGGCATTCAGGTCGAGCACCTCGATGCCCGCGGCGCGCAGCCGCGCGGTCGACGCTTCCGAACTCGAGACCGTGCCGCCGAGTCGGCCGCGGAACGCCGCGAGTTGCTCGATGAAGAGGTTCACCGTCGAGCCGGTGCCCACGCCGACGATCATGCCGTCCCTGACCCATTCCATTGCCGCTGCGGCGGCAGCCTGCTTGCCTTGGTTCTGCATGGTACTGCTCGTGCTTGCGGGTTCCGTAAAAGAAGATGCCCGCTTTCGCGGGCATCTACTGAAGATCCTTAAGTCAACGGGTGAATCAGTGTCTCCACCCGCCGAAAGGTCTCGAAGGGCCTTACTTCTTCTTGGCAGCCTTCTTGGCGACCTTCTTCTTGGCGACCTTCTTCGCGGCCTTCTTCTTGGCTTTAGCCATGTTGCATCTCCACTGATTTAGGGTTAGTCCGCGAGCGAGTATATACACGACATTGTAAAAAACAAGCGACCCCAATTCGCTTTCATGCTATGCGCTTCGCGTCACGAGGCGAGCGACACGATGAACTTCCAATGCGCCTCGTCGACGGGAGTGACGCTGAGCCGATTGCCACTGCGCAGGATCAGCATGCCTTCGAGTTTGCTCGCAGCGTGCGCGCGCAGCGCATCGAGCGAGACGGGCCTCGCGAAGCGCCGCTCGAGCTGCACGTCGACCATGAACCAGCGTGGATCCTCGCGCGTTGCCTTCGGATCGTAGTGATCGTGCTTCGGATCCAGCGCGGTGGGATCCGGATAACCTGCGCGCACGACCTGGACGATGCCCACGATCCCGGGTTCATCGCAGCTCGAGTGGTAGAGGAATGCGCGGTCACCCACCGCGAAGTCGTCCCGCAGCATGTTCCGGGCCTGGTAGTTGCGAACGCCGTCCCAGCAGGTCGTTCGCTTCGGTGCCTTCTCGAGGTCGTCGATGCTGAACGTTGAGGGTTCGGTCTTCATCAGCCAGTACTTCATGATGTGCCTCGTCGGAAGAGGGTGATCCCCCGTTCGGTGACCAGCGCGTCGAGCGGAACGTCGTGTGCTGCGGCCGGCAGTCCGTCGACCTGTTGCACCGAGTGCGCAATGCCCACCAGCCGGGGTCCGCGCCAGGCGCCGCGCAGCCTGCGGAACGCGAGCACGCGATCGTAGAAGCCCGCGCCCATTCCGAGACGATGCCCTTGGTGATCCACGCCGACCAGCGGAACGAGGACGATATTCATCCAGCGGGCCCCGACGCGATCGGGCGTGTCCGGCTCGGGGATCCCGTAGCGGTTGATCCGCCGTCGCGGGCCGATGGGCGCCAGCACCATCCGGCCGCTGCGCCAATGCGTGAGTCGCGGCAGGAACAGCGCGCAGCCGCGCGTGCGCGCCGCCGCAAGGATCGGGGCCGAGTCGATCTCCTCAGGGGTCGAGACGAAGCCGGCAACGCGCAGCCCGGGTCGCAACCAGCCCGAGGCGTCGAGCGCCCGGGCGATGGCGAGGGACGCCGAATGGCGTTCCGCTGGGGCGAGCGCGCGTCGGGCGCGTCGAAGGCTCGTACGCAGTTCCCGCCGGCGCTCCGCGTCAGGCATCGGTGGTCTGCCCGGTGCCCCCGGCCGGCCGGCTGGAGGGTAGCCCGGGCCCGCTCGGGAGGAGTGGAAGGCGGCGTCGCCCGCCTGTGCCGGTGTGGACCGTTGCTCTCGACACAGAGCAACAAGTGGGGCGGACTGCGGCAGGTAAGGCTTTCCGCTCGCGGCGGACCTGCACAGCTCTGCACGCAAGCCCAAATGCCCCTGGGCGTTCCAACTTAGGGTCGAGAGGTAACCCGATCCGCGTGTCGAACACCGCAGGCGACGCCATGGCTACTCTACCACCCGCGGCGACCGCCGTGAGCATGGCGGGGATCAGATCTCGATTTGCTGGCCGGCGGCGAGCGCCGCGTCGATCCGTTCGCGCATCGCCCGCACCCGGCCGCCGAGTTCTTCCTCGACCCGCCGGTCCTTGTTGCGCAGCTTGATGAGTTCGTTTGCGAGGTTCAGCGCGGCGATGACAGCGATCCGGTCCAGGCCGATGACCTTGCCGCTGTCGCGGATCTCACGCATGCGCGCGTTGAGGAATTCCGCGGAGTCGAGGAGGTCGGAGCGCTCCTCCACCGGGCAGGCGACGAAGTACTCCTTCTCGAGGATGCGCACGCTCAGGCGGGCGACGTCACGATCGTCGGCGCTCACGAACCGTGCTCCAGCATCTTGAGCCGACCGATCATGGCTTCGACCCGGGTGCGGACCTGTTCGTTCTTCTGCAGCAGGCTCGCCCGCTCGACAGCGAGGGAGTCCTGACGGTGCCGCAGCGCACGATTGTCTTCCTTGAGGTGCTGCACGGCCGCCAAAAGCTCCTCGACCTGCCTCTCGAGCCGCTTGAGCTCGGATTCGAGGCTGCCCTTTGCGATGTCACTCATGTGAAAAATATAGTGCCCGCCTGTCCCGGGATCAATGAAAAACACGCCCTTGAGGCATAATTGCGCGATGTCCGAACTCGACTACCGGGAGTACGAGCGGCTGCTGGCCGACTCGAGGGCCCTCACAGACGTTCCCGAGGCCCACGGCACGCTTGCCGGCGCCCTGTGCGCAGCGGCCGACTACGGTTTCGACGACTGGATGAGCGAGATCTACCCGGAAGGGCGTCCGACGGATGCGGCCCGCCCGCAGCTGCTTGCGCTGTTCGAGGGTACGCGTCATGCCCTTGCCCTGGGGCAAATGCAGTTCGCGGCCCTGTTGCCCGGCGACGATGCGCCGATCGGCGACCGGGCCAGCGCCCTCGGGCAGTGGTGCCAGGGCTTCCTCTACGGGCTCGGGAGCCGGCCACTGCCCGACGCCGATGCCCTTCCGGAGCAGGTGGGCGAGATCGTCCGAGACCTGACTTCGATCACGCAGGTGGGTGTCGACGACTCCGAATCCGAGGAATCCAACGAGCTGGCCTATCTCGAGCTCGTCGAGTTCGTGCGGGTGGGCGCGCAGCTGCTCTTCGAGGAGCTCGCCCGCTACCGCGGGGGGCCCGCTCCGGAATCGGCCAGTCCGCCCTCGCTGCACTGATGACTCCCCCGCAGCCGCGGCCGGCGAGGCCGATCACCCGTGACGAGTACGCCCGGCGTCGTCGCCACCTGATGCGGACGATGGGTCGCGACTCGATCGCGATCCTGCCTGCGGCGCCGGTCCGGATCCGCAACAACGACGTCGAGTACGGCTACCGGCAGGACAGCGACTTCCAATACCTCACGGGCTTCGGTGAGCCGGAGGCCGTTGCCGTGTTCGTGCCCGGACGGGAGCAGGGCGAATTCATCCTTTTCGTCCGCGAGCGTGACGCGCTTCGGGAGACCTGGGACGGCCGCCGCGCGGGGCCCGAGGGCGCGGTGCGCGATCACGGTGCCGATTGCGCCTTCCCCGTGGGCGACATCGACGAGATCCTGCCCGGCCTGATGGAGAACCGGGCGAGGGTCTTCTACACGGTGGGCGTCAACCGGGACTTCGACGCGCGGGTAGTCGGTTGGGTGAACGGGCTGCGGGCCCAGTCGCGCCATGGCCGCCACCCCCCGCACGAGATTTCCGCCCTCGAGCACGTGCTGCACGACATGCGGTTGTTCAAGAGCCGCGCCGAGCTCGACCTGCTCCGCGAGTCGGCGCGCATCGCCTCCCGCGCCCACGTGCGCGCAATGCGCTATTGCCGCCCGGGCCTGTACGAGTACCAGGTGATGGCGGAGATCCTGCATGAGTTCCACCAGGCTCGTGCCGACACCTCCTACCACCCGATCGTCGGAGGTGGCGCCAACGGCTGCATCCTGCACTACCGTGAGAACGACGCGCGCCTGCAGGACGGTGACCTGTTGCTGATCGATGCAGGTTGCGAGTTCGAGTACTACGCCTCGGACATCACCCGTACCTTCCCTGTCAGCGGCCGGTTCAGCCCGGAGCAGCGCGCGCTTTACGAGGTCGTACTCGAGGCGAATCTCGCGGCGATCGCCGCGGTCAAGCCGGGGCATCACTGGAACCAGCCCCACGAGGCGGCCGTCCAGGCATTGACCGCTGGTCTCGTTCGTCTCGGCCTGCTCAAGGGCAAGGTGCCGGCGCTCGTGAACTCCGAGGCCTACCGCGAGTACTACATGCATCGCACCGGGCACTGGCTCGGCATGGACGTCCACGACGTCGGGGACTACAAGGTCGGCGACGTATGGCGGGAGCTCGAGCCGGGCATGGTCCTCACGATCGAGCCCGGCCTCTACATCGCGCCCGGAGCCCGCCGGGTGCCCAAGCGTTTCCGGGGCATCGGCATCCGCATCGAGGATGACGTCGTCGTCACGCGTGAGGGCCGGGCGGTGCTCACGGCCGATGTCCCCAAGGACCCGGGCGCCATCGAGGCGCTGATGGCCGCGGCGTGAACGCGGCCAGCCAAGTGGATGTCGCGATCGTGGGCGGCGGGCTCGTGGGTGCGAGCCTCGCACTGGCGCTCGCCCCGCTGCCGTTGCGCGTCGCGCTGGTCGAGGGCAGCACCCCCGACGCAGCGAGCCAGCCGAGCTTCGATGATCGCACCACGGCGCTCGGCAACGGTTCGCGGCGTGTCTTCGAGTCGCTGGGCATCTGGCCCTTGGTCGAGGCCGAGGCCGCGCCCATCCAGCGGATCCACGTGTCCGATGCCGGTCGCCTTGGGTTCGCCCGCCTTGACGCCGCCGAGCAGGGCATCGACGCCTTTGGCTACGTGGTGACCAACCGCAATCTCGGTCGCGCGCTGCGTGCAGGCCTGGCGCGAGCGGCAGACCTGGGCACTCACGCGCTGCAGACCCTGCAGCCCGCCCGTGTCGTCGCGGCCTCGAGCGATGGGGGTGGGGTGACGCTGTCGCTCGATTCGACTGTGTCGAGCGCGGTGTCGACCCTGCGTGCGCGTCTGGTGGTGGCCGCAGACGGCGCGAATTCGCTCGTTCGCGAGGCCGCCGGCCTCGAGGCGAGGATCGAGGACTATGGACAGGTGGCGTTGACGGCCCATGTCGTGTCGTCCCAGCCGGCGGAGGGCACGGCCTACGAGCGTTTTGCCTCCGCAGGCCCGCTGGCCGTCCTGCCGCTGCGCGACGGCAGTCACGGCGTTGTATGGGCGCTGCAACCCGACGCGGCGGAGCGGATGATGGCGCTCGATGATGCCGGCTACCTCGCGGCGCTGCAGCACGCATTCGGCTGGCGGATCGGACGCCTGCTCAAGGTCGGGCGGCGCAGTGCCTATCCGTTGCGCCTCGCTCGCGCAGGCCGCGTGGTGGGGGAGCGCACGGTGCTGGTCGGCAACGCCGCCCAGGCGCTGCACCCCGTGGCTGGCCAGGGTTTCAACCTGGGCTTGCGTGATGCGGCGACGCTCGCAGAGCTCCTCGCTGCGCAATGCGGCCAGCCCGGCTTCGACCCGGGCAGTCTCCCATTCCTCGAGGAGTTCGCGCGCGCGCGCGCAAGCGACCGTGACGGGATCGCGCGGTTCACGGACGGCCTCGTTCGCCTCTTCGGCAGCGAGCGGGCACCGCTGGTGGCGGCGCGTGACCTCGCGTTGCTGCTTTTCGACCTCATGCCGCCAGCGAAGTCCGCACTGTCGCGGCTCAGCTGGGGATTCACCGGCCGAATGCCGCGTCTCGCGCGTGGCCTTGCTCTCGAGCCATGATCGCGGACGTCGCCATCGTCGGCGGCGGGCCGGTCGGCGCGGTGCTCGGCGCACTGCTGGCCGGCGCCGCGCAGCGCCGCGGGGGGCGTGTGCTGCTCATCGAGCGTGCACCCCCGGTCGAGGCCGCATCGGGCCCGGACCTGCGGGTCTTCGCGCTGTCGCGCGCCAGTGCCCGCATCCTGCGGGCCGCCGGCGCATGGCCGGCGCTGGCTTCGGCACCCGGCGTGCTCAGTCCGTACGAGCGCATGCACGTCTGGCCAGAGTCGGGCCTGCCGCGCGGGGCTCTCTCGTTGACCTTCGACGCCGCCGAGATCGCCGAGCCTGACCTCGGCCACATCGTCGAGAGCGGTCGCCTGCAGCGTACGGCCCTCGAGGCGTTTCGCGCGGCCGGTGGCGAGGTGCTCGACACGGAGTTGCGCGGGCTCTCGTTTGGTGCCGACCAGGTGGATCTCGACACGGGCCTCGGGGTCCATGCCGCGCGCCTCGTCGTCGGCGCGGACGGCGCGCGCTCGCGGGTGCGGTCGGAAGCCGGCTTGCGGGCCGAGTTCCAGGACTACGGCCAACTTGCGATCGTGGCCAACCTGGCGCCCGAGCGCACGCATGAGCGGACGGCCTGGCAGAGGTTCCTTGGCGACGGCACGCTGGCGCTGCTGCCGCTCGCGAGCGGGGAGGTGTCCCTGGTCTGGTCGCTGTTGCGGCGCGAGGCGACCCGGATGCTCGAGTTGGAGCCTGCTGCATTCGAGGCAGAGCTCGAGGCCGCCAGTGCCGGCGTGCTCGGGCACCTCGAACTGCGCAGCGAACGCCGCAGCTTCCCGCTTTCGCGGGTCAGCGTGCCCCGCTACGCACGGGAGCGCTGCGTGCTGGTGGGCGACGCGGCGCACATCGTGCACCCGCTGGCGGGCCAGGGCGCCAACCTCGGCCTGCTCGACGCGGCGGCGCTCGCCGACGTGCTGCTGGCCGCGGGCCGCGAAGGCGAGGACCCTGGCGCGCTGCGGGTCCTGCGGCGCTACGAGCGCTGGCGCCGGGGCGAGAACGAGTCGATGGGTCGAGTGTTCGACCTGATGAATCGTTTCCTCGCGTTCGGCCGGGACCCGGTCGGCGACATGGCCCAGCGGGCGCTGGGCTGGGTCGATCGCAGTGGGCCGCTGAAGCGGCTGTTCGTCGAGCGTGCGATGGGGGTCGGCGGCGACCTGCCGGACGCGGCGCGCTACCGCGCCTGAACTGCCGTTCAGCCTGCGAGCCGGTCGATCTTGGCGGCGCAGATGAAGTCGTTGATCGAGAGCCCGCCGATCGCGTGGGTCGAGTAGCGCAGCCTGCAATAGTCGTAGCCGACCTCGAGATCCGGGTGGTGGTCCTCGACGTTGGCGATGTGCGCGACCGCGTTGACGAACCCCATGGTCCGGTAGAAGTCCTTGAACGCGTAGTCGTGGAGCAGCTGCCGACCGTCGTCGGACAGCCGCCAGCCCGGCGCCAGGCGTGCCAGCTCGGCCCGTGCCTCGGCCAGGGTCAAGGGTGGAACGCCGCCCTCGCAGGGGGCGCATTTCCGGTCGGCCAGGGTCGTCATTGGCGTGGTCCTCCGCGTGCTGCTCAGCCGCTGTCCGCGTCGCGGCGCGCATAGCGCCGGGCGACGTAGCGTTCGACGAGTTCCTGGAACTCCTCGGCGATGCGGTCGCCCTTCAGTGTGACGGTCTTTTCGCCATCCTCGTAGACAGGCGCGACCGGGCGCTCTCCCGTACCGGGCAGGCTGACGCCGATGTTCGCGTGCTTGCTCTCGCCCGGCCCGTTGACGACGCAGCCCATGACGGCGACGTTCATGTCCTCGACGCCCACGTAATGCCGGCGCCACTCTGGCATGCGGTGGCGGATGTGCGACTGGATCGACTGCGCGAGTTCCTGGAAGTAGGTGCTCGTGGTGCGCCCGCAACCGGGGCAGGCGATGACCATCGGGACGAAGGACCGTAGGCCCATGGTCTGCAGGATCTCCTGGGCGACGATGACCTCCTTCGTGCGGTCGCCCCCGGGCTCCGGGGTCAGCGACACGCGGATCGTGTCGCCGATGCCGGCCTGCAGCAGGACACCGATGCCGGCGGTGGAGGCGACGATGCCCTTGCTGCCCATCCCGGCCTCCGTCAGGCCCACGTGCAGTGGGTAGTCGCAGCGGGCGGCGAGGTCGGAGTAGATCGCGATGAGGTCCTGCACGCCGCTCACCTTGGCCGACAGCACGATCGCGTCGTGTGGCTGGCCCAGTTCCTCGGCGCGCCGAGCGCTCTGCAGCGCGGATTCGACCACGGCGGACCGCATCACGGCATTGGCACTGCGCGGCTCGGGCAGGGCGTTGTTCTCGTCCATCATCCGCGTGAGCAGCTCGGGGTCGAGGCTGCCCCAGTTCACGCCGATGCGGACGGGCTTTTGATACTGGCAGGCCAGTTCGATCATCTCGGCGAACTGTGGGTCACGCTTGCTGCCGCGCCCGACGTTGCCCGGGTTGATCCGGTACTTGGCGAGTGCCTCGGCACAGCCTGGGTGGGCTCGCAGCAGCTTGTGGCCATTGAAGTGGAAGTCTCCGACCAGCGGGACGTCGGTGCCGAGCTGGATCAACCGCTCCCGGATCCGCGGCACGGCGGCGGCGGCCTCGTCTGTGTTGACGGTGATGCGCACGATCTCGGATCCGGCGCGGGCGAGGGCGTGGACCTGCAGGGCCGTGCCCTCGGCGTCCGCGGTGTCCGTGTTGGTCATGGACTGCACGACGATCGGTGCCGTGCCCCCGATGCTGACCTTGCCGCCGATGCGGGCGGCGACGCTGTGCCGGCGCTTGATCATGGATTGCGTTCCTGTGTCTCGATCCAGCGTTGCATGTGCGACTCCAGCACGTCCAGTGGCACGGCGCCCGTCGAGAGCAGCGCGTCGTGGAAATCGCGCGGATCGAAACGCTCGCCGAGCGTTCGTTCGGCGCGGCGCCTCAGCTCGAGGATCCTGAGCTGGCCGATCTTGTACGCCAGTGCCTGGCCCGGCCAGGAGATGTAGCGATCGATCTCGTTGACGATGTCGGCCTCGGTCTTGGCGGCGTTGTCCTTGAAGAAATCGATGGCCTGCTGCCGGCTCCAGCCCTTGGCGTGGATCCCGGTATCCACGACCAGCCGCACCGCCCGCCACATGTCGTAGGTCAGTTGCCCGAACTTGGAGTACGGATCGCGGTACAGGCCAAGTTCCTCTCCGAGGCTCTCGGAGTAGAGCGCCCAGCCCTCGACATAGGCCGTATACCCGGCGTTGCGGCGGAATTTCGGCCGCTTCGCCTGCTCCATCGCCAGGGCGATCTGCAGGTGATGGCCGGGCACCGCCTCGTGCACCGACAGCACCTCCATCTCGTACTTCGGTCTGACTTCCGGGCGATACAGGTTGACGTAGTAGTAGCCGGGCCGCGAGCCGTCGTTGGCCGGCGGCTGGTAGTAGGCGGTCGTGGTGTTGGGTGCGCTGCTGTCGGGTATGGGCCGGACGCCGTAAGGCGTGCGCGGCAGCGTGCGGAACACGCGCGGCAGGTTCGGGTCGATCCGTCGCGTAACTTCGAGATAGCCCTCGAGCAGCTCGCGGGAGCTCGCATAGTAGAACTTCGGGTCGGCGCGCAGGTGGACGAAGAACTCCTGCAGGCTCCCCTGGAAACCGACCTTCTCCTTGATCACCCGCATCTCGTTGCGGATGCGGGCGACTTCAGCGAGGCCGATGGCATGGATGCGCTCGGCGTCGAGATCGCCCACCGTCGTGTGGAACGCGATGCGCTCCCGGTAGTAATCGCGGCCGCCCGGCGTCCCGTCGATCCCGATGGTCGCGCGCGTCGCCGGCAGGTAGTCGTCGAGGAACGCGCGCTGGAGGCGCCGGTAGGCGGGGATCACGACCCGCTCGATGGCCGACCGGCCGGCCGCGCCGAGGCGTTCGCGATCCGCCGGTTCGATGCTCTCCGGGAAACGGTCGAAGGGCGCGTGGAAGGGGCTCCGGCGCGGATCGTCGACGACCTGCAGGGCCAGTTGCGGCGGGATGCGCTCCATGATGACCCGCGGCTGCGTGCGGCCCTCGGCGGCCGCGGCGCGCAGCATCGCCACGTGCTGGTCGACCAGTGTCCCGACCCCCTCCAGCCGGCGCACCCAGTCCTCGTAGTCCCGGGTGGTCTGGAAGGGCAGCAGTTCCGCGACTTCGTGCAGGGTCTGTATGCCGCCCTGATGGTTGATGGCGTAGAGCCATGGCTTGAAAGGGCGCTGCGCAAGCCGCTGCCGGTACTCCCTCTCGAAAAGGTCGTAGTCTAGTCGCGCGTCCGGCGACAGCGCTTCGCGAGGGATCGCGTGCAAGGCCGCGAGCGTGCGTTCGTCCGCGGCATAGCGACTCGCGATCGCCTCGGCCGACATGTCGGTCCAGCGGTCGTTGTAGCGGCTGTCGCCGAGGTAGGTCGCGCTGGTCGGGTCATCGCGCAACTCGCGTTCCCACGTGGACTCGAACAGCTGTTCGAGTGTGGCCTTGGTGTCCTCCGCTGGCGTGGCGGTGGTCGCCGCGGGCATCAGGGCTGCGAGGGCTGCCAAGGTGGCGAGGAGGGGCTTGCGCATGAGGCAGAACTCCGAGGGGGCGCGCAGGGGGTGGGTCCGGTTCGGACCCATTCAGGGGGATGCCGGAGGGAGGCGGGCGGACTGCCAGGCCAGCAGCCGCCAGGCACCGTCGCGCCACGCCTGGATCTCGAGGAACGCCAGCCGCGCCCGCATGGGCGCGCCCTCCCTCTCGCCGTCGATGTCGACGACTCCGCGTGTCACCAGCGTGCCGGCCTCGGCGCGCGAGGTGGCAGAGGTCAGGGTCAGGCTGCGGTATCGCGTCCGGCCGGCCGTGATCGCCGCCAGGAACTCGTCCCGCGTCTCGCAGCGGCCGTCGGAATGGCAGTAGGCGAGGTCAGCGGCGAGCAAGTCCCGCAACGCGCCGACGTCGGCAGTGGTCATCGCGGCGAAGCGCTCGCGCAGGAGTCTCTCGCCGTCCGCCGGCGCGCCAACGGGTCGCGAGGTGGCGCAGCCAGCCAGCAGCAGGGCGAGCAGCAACGCAGTGACAGAGCCGTATGCACGGGCCATGGGCAGCCAATTCCGCTAGGCCGGCGGGACGCCGGGCTGCTATTATCGCCTCGTTCGCGTACCCAGACCTAGCCGGAGAGTCCCCGTGGCCACAGCGGCCGGCGGGGCGCCGAAGGCGCAAGTTCCGCCCGGAAACGCTCAGGCACCAGGAACGGCAGGTCGCAGGCGAACTCTGGAGAGCGGCCCGCGCCACGCGGCGGGGCCCACCGAAGGGGAGCGGTCCGTCGCGTTCGCGCCGGTCCTGATCTCTCAGGTTCAAGGACAGAGGGGCGGCGGGGGCTTTGGCTCCCGCCGCCCTTTTTCTTTTGTATCGGGAGATCCGCAAGATGGCACGCCGCACACCGCTCTACGACCTCCACGTTGGCCTCGGCGCCCGGATGGTGGATTTCGGCGGCTGGGACATGCCGGTCCACTACGGGTCGCAGATCGAGGAGCATCACGCCGTCCGGCGGGCCGCGGGCGTGTTCGACGTTTCCCACATGTGCGTGGTCGACCTGCGCGGCCCTGGCGTGCGGCCGTTCCTGTCGCAGCTGCTTGCCAACGACGTCGACAAGATCCGGCAGCCGGGCAAGGCCCTCTACAGCTGCATGCTCGACGAGACGGGTGGCGTCCTGGACGACCTCATCGTCTACCGCATGACCGAGGCCTGGTTCCGGATGGTGGTCAACGCCGGTACCCGCGACAAGGACCTGGCCTGGATGCGCGCCGTTGCACAGCGGATCGGCGCCGAGGTCTCGATCACCGAGCGCTCGGAGCTTGCGATGCTGGCAGTGCAGGGCCCGCGTGCCCGCGAGGCCGTTGCCGGCCTTCTCGATCCGGAGGACGTCGCACCTGCGCTCGCTCTCGAGCCATTCTTCGCGCGCGAGTGCGGCGCGTGGTTCGTGTCGCGCACCGGATACACCGGGGAAGACGGCTTCGAGGTCGTCATGCCGGCGGATGAAGCCGGGTCCGCTTGGCGCGCCCTGAACGCCGCGGGCGTCGCGTCCTGCGGCCTCGGTGCGCGGGACACCCTCCGCCTCGAGGCCGGCATGAATCTCTACGGCAACGACATGGACGCGAGCCGCAACCCGCTCGAGTCAGGTCTTGCCTGGACGGTGGCCTTCGATCCGCCCGGCCGCTCTTTCATCGGTCGCGCGGCGCTCGAGGCCGTCCGGGCCGCCGGTGTGCCGTCCCGCCTGGTTGGGCTGGTACTCGAGGACCGCGGCGTGCTGCGCAGTCACCAGCGGGTCGTTGCGCCCGGTGCCGGCGAGGGCGAGGTCACCAGCGGCACCTTCTCGCCGACGCTCGAGCGCTCGATCGGTTTTGCCCGCGTGCCTGCGGCAACGGGCGCCGAGGTCCAGGTCGACATCCGCGGCCGGTTGCTCAAGGCCCGCGTCGTCAAGCTGCCCTTCGTCCGTCGCGGCCGGGTGCTGGTCGCCCTCTGAGCCCGCCCGCCGCCGTCCGCTTTCCCATCTTCAACATTTCCGACATACCGGAGTCCCCCATGAGCCAGGTTCCCGCCGATCTTCGCTACGCCAGGTCCCACGAGTGGGTGCGCGCGCTGCCCGACGGCACGGTCGAGGTCGGCATCACCGACCATGCCCAGCACGCTCTCGGCGATCTCGTGTTCGTGGAGGTTCCCGAAGCGGGTCGTGAGCTCGCGGCAGGCTCGGCCTGCGCGGTGGTCGAATCGGTCAAGGCTGCGTCGGACGTCTACAGCCCGCTGTCCGGAACGGTGATCGAGTCGAACGTGGAGCTGGCGGCCGCGCCCGAGCTGATCAACCAGGACTGCTATGGCAAGGGCTGGATGATCCGGCTGCGGCCTGCCGACCCGGCTGCGCTGGACGCGCTGCTGCCTGGCGACGCCTACCAGGCCCTGCTGGCGTCCGAGGGGGGCTGACCATGCCCTTCATCCCTCATACCGACGACGACGTTCGCGAGATGCTGGGCGCGATCGGCGCGCCCTCGATCGACGCGTTGTTCGACGAGATTCCGGCCCAGCTGCGGATCAAGGGGCTCGACGGCATCCCGCCGGGCCTGAGCGAGATGGAGATCGGACGGTTGATGTCCGAGCGCGCCCGGCGCGACGGTCGTCCGCTGAGCTTCATCGGCGCAGGGGCCTACGAGCACCACATCCCGGCGGCGGTCTGGGCGATCACGACCCGCGGCGAGTTCTACAGCGCGTACACGCCCTACCAGGCCGAGGCGAGCCAGGGCACGCTGCAGCTGATATACGAATACCAGACGATGATCGCGAGCCTCACCGGCATGGAGGTGTCGAACGCGTCCCTGTACGACGGCGGTTCCGCCGTCGCCGAGGCGGCGCTGATGGCGGTACGCGCCCACCGGAAGTCGCGAAGCCTGCGCATCCTCCTGCCGACCACGGTGCACCCGAATTACCGCAAGGTGGCGATCACCACGGCCGGCAACCAGGGCCTGCGCTTCGAGGAGGTGCCCTATGCCCGGGGCTCCGGGCTCATCGATCCCGCGGCCCTGCAGCGCTTCGAGGGCGAGGACATCACGGCGCTGGTCATCCAGCAACCGAACTTCTTCGGCCGGCTCGAGGATGTCGATGCGCTGACCGACTGGGCGCATGCCCGCGGCATCTTCGTGATCGCGGTGGTGAATCCGACCTCGCTCGCCCTGCTGAAGCCGCCGGGCGAGTGGGGTGCGAAGGGTGCCGACATCGTCGTCGGCGAGGGGCAGCCACTCGGCGTGCCGCTGTCGTCCGGCGGTCCGTACTTCGGCTTCATGACCACCCGCATGGAATACGTGCGCTCGATGCCCGGCCGCATCGTCGGCCGCACCGTCGACCTCGAGGGGCGCGAGGGGTTCACGCTGACCCTGCAGGCGCGCGAGCAGCACATCCGCCGCGGCAAGGCGACGTCGAACATCTGCACCAACCAGGGGCTGCTGATGACCGCGGCCACCATCTACATGACGCTGCTCGGTCCGGTGGGCCTGGCGGGCGTCGCGGCGGTTGCCGAGGCGCGCACGGGCGAGCTCGTCGCCGCGCTGACTCGCCTGCCGGGCGTCCGGCTGGCGTTCGAGGGGCCGCGGTTCCACGAGGCCGTGGTCACCCTGGACCGGCCTGTCGGGCCCGTGCTGAAGCAAATGGAAGCCGACGGCGTGCTGGGCGGCTTCGATCTCGCGGCCGACTATCCCGAGCTCGGGCCTGCGCTGCTGGTCTGCGCGACAGAGACCAAGACCCGCGACGACATCGAACGTTTCGCGGCCTGCCTCGGCGGCGCCCTCAAGGCGGTGCGCGCCGCCTGAGCGGTGCGCCTCCAAGGAATCACGAACATGTCCAACCGACGCGAAAAGCTGATCTTCGAGTACTCCCGGCCGGGCCGCAGCGCGGCTGCCCAGCAGCCCCCCAAGGCGGAAGCTGCCCCGCAGAGCACCATACCCGAGGCCTTGCGCAGGCGGCGGGCGCCGCTGCTGCCGGAGGTGAGCGAGCTGGAGGCCGTGCGCCACTTCACGCGCCTCTCGCAGCTGAACTTCTCCATCGACACGCACTTCTACCCGCTGGGGTCGTGCACGATGAAGTACAACCCCAAGGCCTGTAACCAGTACGCAATGCTACCCGAGTTCCTCGGCCGGCACCCGCTGGCGCCGGACTCGCAGGGCCAGGGTTTCCTGTCGTGCATGCACGAGCTGCAGGAGATGCTCAAGGAAGTCACGGGCATGCGGGCGGTGTCGCTCAACCCGATGGCCGGTGCGCACGGCGAGTTCGCCGGCGTGGCGATGATCCGCGCGTATCACCGCGCCCGTGGCGACCTCGCCCGGAACGAGATCATCGTGCCCGAGGCGGCCCACGGCACCAACCCCGCGACCGCCACGATGTGCGGCTGCACGGTGCGCGAGATCCCGGTCGACGCCCAGGGCGACGTCGACCTCGACGCGCTGCGCGCGGTCGTCGGGCCCAACACCGCGGGGATCATGCTCACCAATCCCTCCACGCTTGGGGTCTTCGAGCGGAAGATCGCCGAGGTCGCGCGCATCGTCCACGATGCCGGCGGCCTGCTCTACTACGACGGCGCGAACCTCAACGCGATCCTCGGGAAGGTGCGGCCGGGCGACATGGGCTTCGACGTCATCCACATGAACCTGCACAAGACCTTCTCGACGCCGCACGGCGGCGGCGGACCGGGCGCGGGGGCCGTGGGCGTCAGTGCCCGCCTCGAGCCGTTCCTGCCGATTCCGATCGTGGGCCGCGACGGCGACGCTTATCGCTGGCTGACCGAAGCAGACCTCCCGCAGTCGATCGGGCGGCTCTCGGCGTTCATGGGCAACGCTGGTGTGCTGCTGCGCGCATACGTCTACATGCGGATGCTGGGTCGGGAGGGCATGGCCCGGGTCGGCGAGTATGCGACGCTGAACGCCAACTACGTCATGGCGCGTCTGCGCTCGGCCGGGTTCGATCTCGCATACCCTGGTCGCCGGGCCAGCCACGAGTTCATCGTGACGATGCGGCGGCAGGCGAAAGAGCTGAACGTGACCGCGATGGACGTCGCGAAGCGTTTGCTCGACTTCGGCTTCCACGCGCCGACGACATATTTCCCGCTGCTGGTGCCCGAGTGCCTGCTGATCGAGCCGACCGAGACGGAAAGCCGCGAGACGCTCGACGCCTTCGTCGAGGCCATGGTCACGATCCTGGGCGAGGCGGCCGAAGATGCCGCGAAGCTCAAGGGTGCCCCGTGGACCATGCCCGTCCGGCGACTCGACGACGTCCGCGCTGCGAAGCAGCTCGACCTCGCCTGGCGCCCGACAGGCTAGACTGCCGGGCGTGGCAACCACCGATCGACCCAAGCCGCAGGGGCTGCTTCGCCTCGTCCGTTCCTTCGGCAACACCTGGAAGGGGCTGCTGGGTGCGTTCCGCGAGGAAGCGGCCTTCCGCCAGGAGCTGGCGCTGGCGCTGGTGGTGCTGCCCGCCGGGCTCTGGCTGGGCCGCAACGGCGTCGAGCGGGCGCTGCTGACGGCGCCGATGCTGCTGATCCTCATTGTCGAGCTGCTCAACAGCGCCATCGAGGCCACGGTCGATCGCGTCGGCCTCGAGCGTCACCCCCTTTCCGGTCTCGCCAAGGACATCGGGTCCGCGGCGGTTTTCCTTTCATTTGCACTGCTGGCCCTGACGTGGCTGCTGGTGCTGTCCGATCGCTGAGGAGAATCCGATGACGGCGCTGATCTGCGGTTCCGTGGCCTACGACACGGTGATGGTCTTCGAGGGCCGGTTCCAGGACCACATCCTGCCGGACCGGATCCACATGCTGAACGTGGCGTTCCTGGTCCCCGGCTTGCGGCGCAACTTCGGTGGCTGTGCGGGCAACATCGGTTACAACCTGCGGATGCTCGGCGGGCACGGCAAGGTCATGGCCACCGTCGGCATGGATTTCGCGCCGTATCGTGCGTGGATGCAGGACTGCGGCATGTCGCTCGAACACATCCGCGAACTGGCCGACGAATACACGGCCCAGGCCTACATCACCACTGACTCGGTCAACAACCAGATCACCGCATTCCACCCGGGGGCGATGAACCACGCGCACCTCAACACCGTGCCGGCCGACCCGCAGATCCGGCTGGGCATCGTCGCGCCGGAGAGTCGCAGCGGGATGATCGAGCACGCGGCGCAGTTCGCTGCGGCCGGCATCCCGTTCATCTTCGACCCAGGCCAGGGCATGACGCTGCTCAACGGCGACGAACTGCGCGACTTCATCGACCAGTGCACCTGGCTGGCGGCCAACGACTACGAGGCCAGCCTGCTGTGCGAGCGGACCGGCATGTCGCTCGAGCAGATCGCCGCACGCGTTCGCGCGCTGATCGTGACCCGAGGAGGGCAGGGCTCGCACATCTACGCCGACGGCGTGCGGCACGAGATCCCGGTGGCCCGCCCGCAGCGCATCAGCGATCCAACGGGCTGTGGCGATGCCTACCGTGCGGGCCTGCTGTACGGGCTGCAGAACGGGCTCGACTGGCCGACGACCGGCCGGGTGGCGTCGCTGATGGGAGCGATCAAGATCGAGCAACACGGGACGCAGAACCATCGCTTCGGCAAGGAAGAGTTCGCGGAGCGCTATCGCGAGACCTTCGGCACTGCGCTGTGAGCCGGCGCCCGCGCCCGGGGAGGGTCTTCGCCGCGCTGTGTGCCGCGGCGATCGTGCTGTCGGGCGCAGGCTGGAGCAGTTCCGCCGCCGCCAGGGAGCGCGCGCCGGCGTACGCAGCGGCCGATTGGGCCAGCACGCTCGAGCGGATCGCCGGCAGCGTCGTGTCGATCTCGATCGACCAGACGCGGGCCTTCGATACCGAGTGGAACTCCTCCAGCCAGGCGACGGGCTTCGTCGTCGACGCCGAGCGTGGGCTGATCCTCACCAACCGGCACGTGGTGACGCCTGGTCCCGTCACCGCGGAGGCGACGTTCCTCAACCGCGAGGAAGTCCCGCTGCAGCCGGTCTACCGCGATCCGGTCCACGACTTCGGCATCTTCCGCTACGACCCCGCCAGGCTGCGCTTCATCCGGCCGCAGTCCCTGCCGCTCCATCCCGATGGCGCACAGGTCGGTCGCGAGATCCGCGTGATCGGCAACAACGCCGGCGAGCAGTTGTCGATCCTGCAGGGCACGCTGGCCAAGCTCGACCGGCTCGCGCCGGAATATGGCGTCGGCAAGTACAACGACTTCAACACCTTCTACCTGCAGGCGGCGTCCGGCACCTCGGGGGGCTCCTCGGGATCCCCGGTGGTCGACATCGAGGGTCGCGTGGTCGCGCTGAATGCGGGTGGGGCCTCGGGTGCCGCGTCGAGCTTCTACCTCCCGCTCGGTCGCGTGAAACGCGCGCTGGATCTCGTGCGCGCGGGCCTTCCCGTGCCCCGCGGCACGCTGCAGGTGGTGTTCACCTACGCCCCCTACGACCAGCTCAGGCGGCTCGGCCTGGATCCTGATACCGAGGCACGGGTTCGCCAGCGCTTCCCGGTGGACACGGGGATGCTCGTTGTCGACGAGGTGCAGCCGGGCTCGCAGGCCGACGGGGTGCTGCAGCCCGGCGACATCCTGCTGCGGCTGAATGGCGATCTGGTCAACCAGTTCGATCCGGTGGCAGCGGTGCTCGATGACTCGGTGGGCGCGGCGGTGCGGCTCGATGTGTCGCGCGGCGGTCGCGTCGTGCCAGCCGAGCTGCGCGTCGACGACCTCCATGCCATCACGCCGTCGAGCTACCTCGAGTTCGGCGACGCGATCGTGCATACGCTGTCCTACCAGCAGGCTCGCCACTTCCATCGCCCCGTGCGCGGGGCCTACGTCGCCAACCCCGGCTATGTGCTGGGGGCAGTCGGCGTGCCCCGCGCCGCGGTGGTGACCGAGGTCGACGGGCGCGAGGTCGCGGGCATCGACGACTTTGCGCGCGAGTTGCAGCGGCTCGCGGATGGTGATCGAGCAACACTCCGGCTCACCACGCTGGACGATCCCGCCGGCAGCCAGCTGCGCTCGGTGCGAATGGACCGCCGCTGGTTCCCCGCCCGCCGCTGCGACCGCAACGATGGCACGGGCCGCTGGGATTGCAGCGACCTGCCCGTGGCGGGCCAGGTCGGCCCCGCGGCGTCCGCCGGTGCGCCGGTGTCGGGCACGCGTTTCCCGAAGCAGGCGGATCCCCGTGCGCGGCGGCTCGCGCCCTCGCTGGTCGGCGTCGCGTTCAGCATGCCTTACTCGATCGGTGGCATCACCGAGCGCAATTACCTCGGCACGGGGTTGCTGGTCGACGCCGAGCGCGGCTGGGTGGTGGTCGACCGCAACACGGTGCCGGTCTCCGTCGGCGACGTGCGCCTGACCTTTGCCGGGACGCTCGAGGTTCCCGCCCGTGTGGCCTACGTGCATCCGCTGCACAACTTCGCCGTGGTCGAGTTCGATCCGGGGGCCGTCGGCGACACGCCCATCCGGGCGGCTGCGCTGGACCCGCGCCCGCTGTCGCCGGGCGAGGATGTCTGGGTGGTCGGCCTCGGTCGCGATGGCGAGGTCAAGCTGCGCGCCACGCAGATCGGCGACGTGGAGCCCCTTTCGCTGCCGTTGTCGCGCACCCTGAAGTTCCGCGACGCGAACCTGGACGTCGCCACGCTGGCGTCGCAGGCGGGCTCCGACGACGGCGTGCTCGCGGACCGCGCAGGCCGCGTGCGTGGCATCTGGGCGAGCTTCGCCTACGACGGTGGGCGCGAGCCGCAGCAGGCGAGCCGTGGGGTCGGCATCGAGCTGGTCGCCGACATGGTCGAGCGCCTGCGCACGGGCCGCCCGCTGCACTCGCTGGAGGTCGAGCTGGCGCCACAGCCGCTCGCCCAGGCGCGACGCCTGGGCCTCGACCCGCAATGGCTCCTGCGCCTCGAGCAGGCCGGGGCGGTCCCGCGTCAGGTGTTGTCGATCGTGCGCCTGGTCGGCGGCTCGCCGGCGCAGCGGCTGCTTCGCCAGGGCGATCTCCTGCTCGAGATCGACGGCCGTATCGTCACGCGTTTCCGCGACGTCGAGCGCGCGGTCGCCGACCGCACCGAGGTGGAAGTCACGGTCTGGCGCGAGGCGTCCGCCACCCGCATCCGCGTGCCGACGGTGGCTCTGAGCGGTGTCGATGTGGATCGAATCGTCCAGTGGGGTGGTGCCACGCTTCACGCGCCGCATCGTGCGCTGCTCGCGCAACGCGGCTCTGCTCCGGATGGCGTGTACGTCGCATGGTTCGGCTACGGGTCGCCCGCGACGCGTGCCGGCCTGTTCCCGGGTCGTCGCATCGTCGAGGTCGACGGGGTGCCGACGCCCGACCTCGACGCTTTCCTGGCGGCGGTTGGCGGACGGTCCGACCGGGCCTCGGTGCGGCTGCGCACCATCGGCTGGAACAACGCGCCTGAATTGATCACGCTTCGGCTGGACCAGCACTACTGGCCGGCGTACGAACTGCGGCGCCGGGGTGACGGCTGGGAGCGCATCGCGCTCGAATGAGCGGCGCGCAGGGCGAGCTGTTCGGCTCGGAGCCCGGGCCGCGCCCAGCGCCGTCGGGCGAGGCGCAGGCCGCGCTCTCGAGGCTGCTTCCCGCCACGGTGAGGCTCGGCACCTCGACCTGGTCGTTTCCCGGCTGGCGGGGAATCGTCTATGAACGCGAGTATCGCGAGTCGGAACTCGCGCGGCGCGGACTGGGTGCCTACGCGCGGCATCCGCTGTTGCGGGCCGTCGGGGTGGACCGGGGGTTCTATGCCCCGGTACCCCGCGACGAACTGCACCGTTGGGCGGCTGACGTCGATCCGGGGTTCCGCTTCCTGCTCAAGGCGCATGCCGCGCTGACCACGCCGCGCGGCGCCCGGCGTCCGGCGTTCCTCGCGGATGCCCCGATGGCCTTCCTGGACGCCGACTACGCGCGGCGTGTCGTGATCGAGCCCGCTGCCGGGGCGCTCGGCCCGCGTCTGGGTGTCGTGCTATTCCAGTTTTCCCCGCTCGGTGAGCGCGTGTTCCGGCATCGCGCGCTGCTGCTGGAGCGGCTCGGTGCGTTCCTCGCGGATCTGCCGCGCGTGGCGACCTACGCGGTCGAGTGGCGCGACCCGTGGATACTGGGGGACGACTACCACGCCGCCCTCGAGGCCGTCGGCGCAGTGCATGGCTACTGTGCCCACCCGCGCATGCCCGCGCGGGCGGCCCAGTGCCCGTCCGGGGGCCTGCGCGGCCCGCTGGTGCTGCGCTGGCTCCTCGGGGTTGGCCGCGGCTACGAGGAGGCCCGGGCCGCGTTTGCGCCTTTCGACCGGCTGGTCGAGCCCGATCCGGGGGTTCGCGGCGACGTGGCGCGGCTCGTCGCGTCCGCCGTCGCGGCGGGCCGCGACGCCACGGTCATCATCAACAAC
>CAZPAJ010000008.1:0-120906 GCA_964584625.1 uncultured Acidibacter sp. | reverse complement strand
CGAGGGCTCGGCGCCCCTGTCCGTGCTCGAGCTCGCGCGGGAGATTGCCGGTCCGCGCGTGGCGGATTGATAGAATGCCACCATGAGCCGCCCGCGCCGCGCCACCCAGGCCGAACTCGACGCCGCCGTCGCCGCGCTGCGTGACGGCGAGCTCGTCGCGTTTCCCACCGAGACCGTCTACGGGCTCGGTGCCAACGCGCGCGACGCCGCGGCGCTGCGCAGGATATTCGAGCTCAAGGGCCGGCCTGCGGATCACCCCCTGATCCTCCACCTCGACAGCCCCCGCTTCGTGCGTCGCTGGGCCGCGGAGTTCCCGCCCGCGGCGGAGCGGCTCGCAAGCCGGTTCTGGCCGGGTCCGCTGACCCTGGTGCTGCCGCGAGGGCCCGATGCATCCGACGTGCTCACCGGCGGCCAGGACACCGTGGCGGTACGCGTGCCCTCACACCCTGTTGCGCAGCAACTGCTGACCGCATTCGGGGGCGGCATCGCCGCGCCTTCCGCGAACCGCTATGGCCACGTGTCGCCGACACGCGCGGAGCATGTCCGCGAGGAGTTCGGGGATGCCGTCAAGGTCATCCTCGACGGCGGTGAGTGCACGCTCGGACTCGAGTCCACCATCGTGTCGCTGGTAGGAGAGCGGCCCCGTCTGCTTCGCCCGGGCCACGTGTCACTCGCCCAGCTGGTCGAGGTCGTTGGTCCCGTCGACAGCGGTGCCGACGCGGCGTCACCTCGGGTGCCCGGCAGCGCGCTCCGGCACTATGCGCCGCGCACGCCCGTCAGCCGCGTGCCCTCGGTGTCGCTGGACGCGCGCGTCGATGAGCAACTTCGCAAGGCCAGTCGCGTCGCCGTGCTGGCGTTGCGCGCGCCGACGCTCGCCCGGGAGGGGCTGACCTGGGTCAATGCCGGCAGCCGGGTCGACGCGTATGCGCACGACCTCTATGCCAACCTCCGATCCCTGGACAAGGCGGGCGCCGGCGTGATCCTCATCGAGGATGTCCCCGAGCGCGACGAATGGGCGGCCGTGCGCGACCGCCTCGGCCGCTGCACCACTCCCGCTTCCTGACCCGAGGTGATTCCGAGAATGCCTGTTGCCGCCAAGAGGGCCGGTGCACGCCGTGCCCGTCCCGCATCCCGCAAGAAGGCGGGGCCCATCGATCCGTTCGAGCGGGAGCATGTCCAGCGCCTCGTCGCGCAGTTCGGCTCCCCGCTGTTGATCGTCGACTGCGAGCGCATCCGGCGCCAGTACCGGCAGCTGCGTCGCGCGCTGCCGGGGGTCGACCTTCACTACGCCCTCAAGCCGCTGCCCCATCCGGCAGTGGTCCGGACGGTGCTGGAGGAGGGCGGGTACCTCGACCTGGCGACCACGGGCGAGGTCGAGCTCGTGGCGCGAATGGGTGTGGATCCCGACCGGTGCATCCACACGCACCCGATCAAGCGCGACTCCGACATACGCGCCGCGCTGGCGCGGGGCGTTAGGGTGTTCGTTGCCGACAATCCGGACGAGCTCAGGAAGTTCGCGGGCCATGCCGGCGACGCGGAACTCCTGCTGCGGGTCTCGTTCCGCAGCCCCGGGGCGGTCTGCGACCTGTCGCGCAAGTTCGGGTGCGATCCCGAGGACCTGCTCGAGCTCGCGCGCCAGGCGCGCGACCTCGGGGTGACCGTGCGCGGGCTGTCATTCCACGTCGGATCGCAGGCCGCCGACCCGGGCAAGCACGTCGAGGCCGTGGAGCGCTGTGCGGCGCTGATCGCGGCGGCCCGCCGGGAGAAACTCGGGCGTTTCGACACGCTGGACATCGGGGGAGGGTTCCCGATCGACTACGCGGAACGGGCCCCGGCCATACAGCATTTCTGCGCGCCGATACGGGCCGCCCTCGCCAAGCTGCCCGCCCGTATCCGCATCATCGCCGAGCCAGGGCGATTCATCGTCGGACCCAGTGCGCTGGGGGTCGCATCGGTGATGGGGCGGGCGCGTCGCGAGGGTCACTGGTGGTATTACCTGGACGACGGTCTCTACGGCTCGTACAGCGGCCAGCTGTTCGACCACGCCCGGTACCCCGTCGAGGCGCTGGTCGATGCCGAGGAACGCTTGCCCTCGGTGCTGGCCGGGCCGACCTGTGACAGCATCGACGTGATTGCCGAGAACCTGATGCTCCCGCCGCTCAAGGAGGGCGATCTCGTCGTAGGCCGCTCCATGGGTGCCTACACCTGGGCGAGCGCCTCCGAGTTCAACTTCTTTCCCAGGGCTACGGTCGTGTCGGTGAACCTCGAGCCCGGGGATCTGGGTAGCGTGCTCACGATCGATCGCTGACACGGGCGCGCCGGTGACCGCATCGCGGGCGGCGGTTGTGCGCCGCCAACGCGGCTGGCAGCATGAGTTATCCACAGCTTTTCCAGCGAGCCAGCCATGCGGACACTCGTTCCCGGACTGACGCGTCGTCGTTTCCTGTTCGCCGCCGCCAGCACCGGGGTCTTCGCCCTGGCCGGCGGGACGGGATCCGCAGCCGCTGCCGAGGGCGTGGCCGCCGCGCCAGCGGGCGCCGCCGGGGGTGTGCAGGGCGTTCGCTGGGCCTCGCGTTGGCTCGAGCTTTTCAACACCCACACCTCAGAGGCCATCAGCCTCGCCTATCGTGACGCGCGTGGCCTCGTCGCGCCGGCACTGGGCAAGCTGCACTGGATCCTGCGTGACCACCGTGCCAACGAGGCTGCCCCGATGGACCCGGCGCTGTTCGACCAGCTCGCCGACCTCGCCGAGGCCGCGGGCGTCGAGCCGCGCTACGAGATCATCTCGGGTTATCGCTCGTCGCGCACCAACGCGATGCTGGCAGGCGCCGGGCGCGGCGTGGCGCGTCGCAGCCTGCACATGGAAGGCCGCGCGATCGACGTGCGCCTCAAGGGCATCTCCTGCGCCGACCTGCGCGACCTGGCCCTCGCGGCCGGGCGGGGTGGGGTGGGTTACTACCGCAGCTCCAATTTCGTGCATCTCGATACGGGCCGCGTGCGCAGCTGGGCGGGCTGAGCCGCCGCTCCTTGCGCATCGTCACGGCGGACTTCGTGGCCGGCGCTGCGTCGGCCCGCGGGGTTGCGGTGGTGATCGACGTCTTCCGGGCTTGTTCACTGGTGGCGCACGCGCTGGCCGCTGGCGCATCCCGGATCGTGCCGATCGCAGAGGTCGAAGACGCCCGCCGTCTCAAGGCGGCCCACCCCGACTGGCTTCTCGTCGGTGAACGCCATACCCGGCCGCTGCCAGGTTTCGACTGCGGCAATTCGCCCGCCGAACTGCTACGGCGTCCACTGGCGGGCAGGACCGTGCTGCACACCACTCACGCGGGCACCCAGGGCCTCGTTGCCGCCGCTCGGAACGCAGAGGTGGTGCTCGCGGGCGCCCTCGTCAACGCCTCGGCCACGGTCGACTTCATACGCCGGCTCGCCCCCGAGCAGGTCACGATCGTGGCCATGGGGCACGAGGCGCGTGAGCGCTGTGTCGAGGACGACCTGTGCCGCGACCTCATGGTCGCCCGCCTGAGCGGCCGGGCCTTCGATACGGCGGCCATTCCTGCCCTCCTGCGCGCCGCTCCGGCCGCGCAGAAGTTCTTCGACCCTGCCGCAACCTGGGCACCGGAGCAGGACTTCGCGCTGTGCTCGACGGTCGATACACTGGGCGTCGTGGCCCGCTTGGTCAAGCGCCCAGACGCTCCGGCGGCCCTCGAACCCGCCTGACCGCACCCGTTCCGGAACTCATGCGCAACGTCGTTTTCGACATCGGCCAGGTGCTCGTGCACCTCGACTACCGGCCGTTGATGGCCCTGCTCGGCTCCCGTGGCTTCATGCCGACCGGTCTCGAGGATGTGACTGCCCGGATCGGCCTGCTGGATCACGAGAGCGGGCGCCTTGACGGCGCTGGCCTGCTCGCCAACCTGGCCGCGCTGGTGCCGCGGCCGATCTCCCGCGACGAGGCCCGCGAGGCCTGGCTCGACATGTTCGATCCCCAGCCGCAGATGTTCGACCTGGCGGCGAAGCTCGCTGAACGCCACAGGGTGTTCCTGCTCTCGAACGTGGGCGACCTGCACTGGGCGCACCTGCACGCCCGGCACGGCATCGGCTCCGTCGGGCACGACCGCCTGGGATCCTTCGAGGCGGGCGTGATGAAGCCCGATCCCGGCATCTACGCACTTGCGGAGCGCCGGTTCGGCCTCGAGCCCGCCGCGACGGTGTTCATCGACGACCGCGCTGACAACGTCGCCACGGCGCGCGCCCGTGGCTGGCATGGCATCGTCCACTCGGGCCATGCCTCGACGGTCGCCGGGCTCGGTGCGCTCGGCATCGAAGTGGGGTGATCGCGTGCCCGCCGTTCATTTCAGTGCCAGGGCACCGGCCGCATGAGCACAGCGATCCACCGGCTCGTCGACTCGGCGAGGGCGGGCGGGGACCCGGCGGTGATCGCGCGCCTGCCTTCCGGCTGGGCGGTCTTCGGTCGTCGCCAGTTCGTGCGCGGCTACGCGCTGCTGTTGCCCGACCCGGTGGTGCCGGACCTCAATTCGCTGCACGACGCAGCCCGCCTGCAGTTCCTCGACGACATGGCGCGGCTGGGTGACGCGCTGCTGGTCGAGACCGCGGCGTTGCGTATCAACTACGCGATGTTCGGCAACCTCGAGCCCGCTTTGCACGCGCACGTGGTGCCGCGCCACGCCGACGAGCCCGCCGAGATGCACGCCGCCCACCCATGGGCCTACGACTGGTCCGCCGCACCCGAGTTCGACCCGGTCGCGATGGCATCACTGGCCGACCGGGTTCGGCTGCGGCTGCTCGGCAAGGCCCAGGCGTAGGTCCCGCGCAAGGTGCTCCAGCGAATCGAACGGCCCGGAGATCTCCGGGCCTCGCCGGAGCGTGGCGATGACGGGCCCGTCGGCCACGACCTGCACGACGATCCGCGACGGTCCATACAGTCGATCCAGTTCCTGCCGCCAACGTGCGGTCTCGGTTCGAGGCCCGTGCAGCCGGACGATCTGCGGCGGTTCCAGCCATTCCTCGAGCGCACCGATCATCGAGGCGTGGGCCAGCGGGTAACGCTGCATCGAGGGCCAGCCTGCCCGCAGCGCCCGCGATGCGGCGTCCAGGAATCGTGGTTCGTCGGTCAGCCATCCGACCCTGACCAAGGCGCGCGCGGCGATGCCGTTGCCCGAGGGGCTCGCGCCATCCTCGAATGACTTGGGACGATGGATCAGCGGCTCGGAGTCATCCGCCGTGTGGAAGAATCCTCCCGAGGTGGTGTCCTCGAAGTGCCGCAGCACGGATTCGAGGAGCTCCCGCGCGAATGCCAGGTCTGCCTCCGCTGCGCCGGCCTGCGCGAGCTCGACGATCGCGTCGGCCAGCAGCGCGTGGTCGTCCAGCGGGGCGCGCGGCATCCCGTCAGCCGGTTCGCCTTCCTCGGGTCGCGCGGCGATCAGCAGGCCCCCGCGCCAGTGGTGCCGTCGCAGATCATCGAGGGCGCGGGCCGCGGCCTCGGCGAGCTCCGGGCGCTGCAGTGCGCGCGAGGCGAGGGCAAGCCCGCGGATCGCGAGCGCATTTCCGGCCACCGCGATCTGCCTGTCCGGCCCGGGAGGAGCCGCTTGGTGTCGCGCCGCGTCGGCCATGGCGGCGCGCGCCTCGGTGCCGGCGCGAAAGCCGCCCGCGCGCGACTGCATGTGGCGGAGCAGCCAGTCGGCGGTCTCGCCGGCGATCCTCGCGAACAGCGGGTCGCCGGTCGCGATCGCCGCCTGCGCGTAGATCGCCAGCAGCGAGCCGTTGTCGCCAAGCCGCTGCTCCCGTCGCGGTTCCGACCACGCGGTGTCGAGCGCGTAATGGAAAAAGCCCCCCGAGGCGTCGCGCATCCCGCCCTCGGCGATCCGCGTCAGCGTCAGCGCGACCATGTAGAGGGCCTGCAGGTCGGGCTCGACCTGTGTGGCGGTGCGGCGCCAGTCACGCAGCAGGCGCTCGAGGGAAGCGGGGTAGGGGTGCTTGGGCGCGCCGCCGAAGCCGCCGTTGCGCCGGTCGAATTGCTGCTGAAGTGCGGCTCGGCTTGCCCGGCGGACGCTGTCGTCCAGGATCGCGTCCGTCGCGGAGCCGGGAGGGAGCGTGCCTTGCAGGCTCGCGATCAGCGCAGCGTTTTGCGCCGCCACCAGTTCGGGCCGCTCGCGCCATGCGCGCGCGACGCGCTCGAGGAGTGCCAGGAACCGGTCCGGGCTCCCCCCGGGTGTCGTCCCGAGTTGCGTGCCGCCGAAGAACGGCACGAGGTCCCGCGGCGACAGGAACAGCGTCAGCGGCCAGCCGCCGGGCTGTTGCGTGAGCAGTGAGTGCGCCGCCTGGTAGCAGCGATCGATGTCCGGTCGCTGCTCGGCGTCGACGACCACGCTGACGAAGGCAGTGTTGATCAGGGCCGCGGTCGCGGGGTCCTCGAAGCGATCTCGCGCCATCTGCCGGCACGCCTCGCTCGAGGCATGTCCTATCGAGAGCAGTATCGGGCGATCGAGCGCGCGGGCGCGCCCGAGGGTATCGGGGCCCCACGTTAGCCAGTCCACCGCCTGCAGCGCGTGGCGTCGCAGGTAGGGGCTGGATGCCAGCGCGCGGATGCGCGGCGACGCGTTGTCTTGGGGCGTCGTCATCGGCGGGATCCGGTCGGGATTGGGTAGAATGGGCGCGCACTATAGCCGACGCGACGGATCCGCCGTTTGCCGCACTCCACCGACCCCGCAGCATTGCCCGCGCTCGTGTTGCGACGCGGAGAGGACCGTCGCCTGCGCGCGGGCCACCTCTGGGTGTTCAGCAACGAGATCGACACCGCTGCCACCCCGCTTGCCGGTCTCGAGCCCGGGGGGCTCGTGCGCGTCCTGGCCGAGCGGGGCCAGTTCATCGGCTACGCCTATGCCAACCCCTCGACGCTGATCACGGCCCGCCTGATGTCGCGGCAGGTGGCGCAGGCGGTCGATGCGGCCCTCGTGGCGTCCCGGCTGCGCCAGGCGCTGGCGCTGCGCGACCGCCTCTACGCGACCCCCCATTACCGCTGGGTCTTCGGCGAGTCCGACGGGTTGCCCGGCCTCGTGCTCGACCGTTACGGGGACGTCGTGGTCGGGCAGGCCTCGACCCTCGGCATGGAGCGCTTGCGGCCCATGATCGAGGAGGCGGTCCGCACCGTGCTCGACCCAGCCACGTTCGTCTGGAAGAACGACGGTGGTGCGCGTGCGCTCGAGGGGCTGCCCTCGGTCGTCGAGTCCGCCTGGGGTGGCGTGCCTCGCGAAATCGAGATCATCGAGAGCTGGACGGGTGGGCCGCGGCTGCGCTTCACGGCCGCGCTGGCCGATGGCCAGAAGACCGGCTGGTTCTACGACCAGGCCTTCAATCGCAGCCTGCTTGCGAGGTTCCTCCCCCGCGCGGCCCGCGTGCTGGACGTCTGCAGCTACGCCGGCGGCTGGGCTGCGACGGCGGTGGCGGCTGGCGCTTCCACCGTGACCTGCGTGGACGCCTCGGCAGCAGCCCTCGAGCTCGCGGGACGCAATGTCGAGGCCCAGGGCGGGCAGGCGGGCCTGCGTCGCGGCGACGCCTTCGCGGTGCTGGCCGCGATGGCCGATGCGGGCGAGCAGTTCGACGCGGTGATCGTGGATCCTCCCGCCTTCATCAAGCGACGCAAGGAATTTCCTCAGGGGCAGGCCGCCTACCGCAAGCTCAACCAGCTCGCGCTGCGCCTGCTCGCCCCGGACGGCCTGCTGGTCAGTTGCTCCTGCTCGTATCACCTCGGCGCGGACGACCTGCTGGGCGCGATCCACGCCGCGGCGCGGCAGGCGGGCACGGATCTTCAGGTGCTGCATGCAGGGGGACAGTCGCCGGATCACCCGGTCCACCCGGCGATCCCGGAGACGCGCTACCTCAAGGCGTTCTTCTGCCGCGCCATGCCCGGCTGATCCACCGCTGACCCCCCGTCTGCCGAACCGGATAGAATCGCGCGATGCTCGTCTACCCCGGATTCGACCCGATCGCCTTCGAGCTTGGTCCCGTGAAGGTGCACTGGTACGGGATCATGTACCTGGTCGGCTTCGCCGCCGCATGGTGGCTGGGGCGGCGGCGTGCCGCGCAGCCGGGCTCGACCTGGACGGCGACGGACGTCGACGACTTCATATTCTTCGCGATGCTCGGCGTGATCATCGGCGGCCGCGTGGGCTATGTGCTGTTCTATGGGTTCCCGTACTGGCGCGAGGACCCGCTCTACCCGCTGCGCATCTGGGAAGGGGGCATGTCCTTCCATGGCGGCCTGCTCGGGGTGCTGGTGGCCACCGCGGTGTTCGCGCACCGCCGGGGGCGCCGCGTGGCAGACGTGTTCGATTTCGCGGCAGCGGTGCCGGGCATTGGCCTGCTTGCCGGTCGGCTCGGCAACTTCATCAACGGCGAGCTGTGGGGGCGGGAGACCGACGTGCCCTGGGGCTTCCGCGTCGATGGCGTCGTTCGTCACGCCACCCAGCTCTACGAGGCCGCGCTCGAGGGGCTCGTGCTGTTTGCCGTGCTGTGGTGGTTCACTTCGCGGCCGCGGCCACGCCTGGCGCCGTCGGGTCTCTTCCTGGTGCTCTACGGCTCGGCCCGGTCACTGGTGGAGATCTGGCGCGTGCCCGACGCTCACATCGGCTACCTGGGCGGCGGGCTGACGATGGGCCAGTTGCTGTCACTGCCGATGGCGGCGGTCGGCGTTGCGCTGCTCGTGATCGCGTATCGTCGCAACGATCCCTCGGGCAACTACAAGCCGTTGCCATGAAGGCCTACCACGACCTGATGCGCCGTGTCCGGCTCGAGGGCACCCGCAAGGCGGACCGCACTGGCACGGGCACGCTTTCCGTTTTCGGTCACCAGATGCGGTTCGATCTCGCCGCCGGGTTCCCGCTGGTCACCACCAAGAAGATCCACCTGAAGTCCGTGGTGCACGAGCTGCTTTGGTTCCTTCGCGGTGATACCAACGTGCGCTACCTGCGCGAGCACGGCGTCACGATCTGGGACGAGTGGGCGGACGCCAGCGGCGAGCTGGGCCCGGTCTACGGTCGCCAGTGGCGCTCGTGGCCGACGCCCTCCGGCAGCCACGTCGACCAGATCGGCGTGGTGCTGCGCCAGCTTCGCGAGACCCCGGACTCCCGCCGGATCATCGTCAGTGCCTGGAACGTCGGCGAACTCGAAAGCATGGCCCTGCAGCCCTGCCACGCGTTCTTCCAGTTCTACGTCGCCGACGGCCGGCTGTCCTGCCAGCTCTACCAGCGCAGCGCCGACGTGTTCCTGGGCGTGCCCTTCAACATCGCATCCTATGCGCTCCTGACCCACATGATCGCCCAGCAATGCGATCTTGCTCCGGGCGATTTCGTCTGGACCGGTGGCGACTGCCACCTCTACCTCAATCACCTCGAGCAGGCTGACCTGCAGCTCTCGCGCGAGCCCTACGCGCTGCCGGTGCTGCACATCCGGCGACGCCCGCCCACGCTGTTCGACTACGTGTTCGAGGATTTCGAGTTCCGTGACTACCAGTGCCACCCCGCGATCCGCGCGCCGGTGGCCGTTTGACGACTAGGAGAACCCCGCAGATGCCGAGCGCCCCAGTGAACCCCTGGATCAAGGTCCGCAACTCGAAAATCCACGGCAAGGGGGTGTTCGCCGCGCGAGCCATCCCCAAGGGAACGCGGATCGCCGAATACGTGGGTGAGCGGCTGTCGCATGCGGAGGCCGACGCACGCTACGCCGACAACCCGATCGAGGACAACCACACCTTCCTGTTCATCGTCGACCGGCGGACCGTGATCGACGCGACCACCGGTGGCAACGACTCGCGCTTCATCAACCACTCCTGCGACGGCAACTGCGAGTCGGTGATCGAGAATCGCCGCGTCTTCATCGAGACGACCCGCGACATCGCCAAGGGCGAGGAACTCGGCTACGACTACGAGATCGGTCGCGACAAGGACGATCCGCCGAACGTCGACGAAATCTTCGCCTGCCACTGCGGCTCGCCGAAGTGCCGCGGAACCATGCTGTGGCCGCCGAAGCGGCCGGCTCCGCGGCGCAAGTCCGCGAAGAGGGTCAAGACCAAGACCGCGTCGAAGACCACTGTCAAGCCTAAGTCCAAGGCCAAGCCCAAGGCCAAGGCCAAGGCCAGGCCAAAGACCCGCGCCACGACCCGACGAGGGCGCTGAGGCTCCAGCAATGCCCGCGCTACCGCTGATCACGTTGGTCGTCGCCGTATCCGAGAACGGCGTGATCGGGCGTGACGGCGGGTTGCCTTGGCACCTGCCCGAGGACTTGCGACGCTTCAAGGCCGCCACCCTGGGCAAGCCGGTGGTCATGGGGCGCCGCACCTTCGATTCGATCGGCAGGGCGTTGCCCGGCCGGCACAACATCGTGCTGACGCGGCATGCCGGCTTCCGCCCCGCGGATCCGTCGGTCACCGTCGCGCACGACCTCGACGATGCGCTGCGCGCTGCGGGCGACGTGCCCGAGATCATGATCATCGGCGGCGCCGAGATCTACGCGCTATGCCTGCCCCGCGCCGGGCGGATCCTGCTCACTCGCGTCCACTCGCGGATCGAGGGCGACACGGTCTTCGCGGAGCTTGATCCTGCCGAGTGGCGGGTGGTCTCGCGGGAGCACTTCCCCGCCGATGCCCGCCATCCGCAGGCCATGACTTTCGAGGACCTTCAGCGGCTTCGCACGGGGATCGATGCGGCGATGCGCTGACTCCATTCGGCAGGGCCGGTCTGGTGCACGGACGTGCCCTCCGAGTCCACCGCCACGGTCACCGGCATGTCCTTGACCTCGAACTCGTAGATCGCTTCCATGCCAAGGTCCTCGAACGCGACCACGCGTGCGGCCTTGATCGCCTTCGACACGAGGTACGCCGCGCCGCCCACCGCCATCAGGTACGCCGCACGATGCTTGCGGATCGCGTCGATGGCGACGGGGCCGCGCTCGGCCTTGCCGACCATTGCGATCAGGCCGGTTTTCTCGAGCATCATCTCGGTGAACTTGTCCATGCGGGTCGCGGTGGTCGGGCCCGCCGGGCCAACGACCTCGTCGCGCACGGGGTCCACCGGGCCGACGTAGTAGATCACGCGGTTGCGCAGGTCGACGCCCTCGGGCAGGCCTTTGCCGCTGGCGAACAGATCGGCAATGCGCTTGTGGGCAGCATCGCGCCCGGTGAGCATCTTGCCGTTCAGGAGCAGCCGGTCACCGGGCTTCCAGGTCGCCACCTCGGCGGGGGTCAACGCGTCGAGGTTCACCCGCTTCGATTCCGCCGATGGCGTCCAGTCGATCCTCGGCCAGCGTGCGAGGTCCGGCGGCTCGAGCCTCGCGGGGCCAGAGCCGTCGAGCGTAAAGTGCAGATGACGCGTGGCTGCGCAGTTCGGGATCATCGCGATCGGCTTCGAGGCCGCGTGCGTCGGGTAGTCGAGGATCTTGACGTCCAGCACGGTCGAAAGACCCCCCAGTCCCTGCGCGCCGATGCCGAGGGCGTTGACCTTGTCGTGCAGCTCGATGCGCAGCTCCTCGATCGGCGTGCGCGGCCCGCGGGCCTTGAGCTCCGCCATGTCGATCGGCTCCATCAGGGCTTCCTTGGCGAGCAGCATCGCCTTCTCGGCGGAGCCACCGATGCCGATGCCGAGCATGCCCGGCGGGCACCAGCCAGCGCCCATCAGCGGCACCGTCTTGATGACCCAGTCGACGATGGAGTCGGAGGGATTGAGCATCGCGAACTTGGACTTGTTTTCCGATCCGCCACCTTTGGCCGCCACCGTGATGTCCACCTTGTCGCCGGGCACGAGCTCGACGTGGATCACCGCAGGCGTGTTGTCTCGGGTGTTCTTCCGCGAGAAGGCCGGATCCGCCACGATCGACGCACGCAGCTTGTTGTCCGGGTGCAGGTAGGCGCGTCGGACGCCCTCGTTGATCATCTCCTCGAGGCCGAGCGTCGCGTCCCAGCGGACCTGCATGCCGACCTTGACGAACACGACGACGATTCCGGTGTCCTGGCAGATCGGCCTGTGGCCCTCGGCGCACATCCGTGAGTTGGTGAGGATCTGCGCGATCGCATCCTTGGCGGCTGGGCCCTGCTCCAGCTCGTAAGCACGGCCAAGCGCCTCGATGTAGTCCATCGGGTGGTAGTACGAGATGTACTGCAGCGCGTCGGCGACGCTGTCGATGAGATCCTGCTGCCTGATGACGGTCATGGGTGCGCCCCGGTCGCGGTTGACCCCCATATTCTATCCGCTCAGTGCGCGAGTTCGGGCAGTCGCGCGGTCACCATGGCGTCGAAGGGGGCGAGGTCGACCTGACCGGGTTCGGCGCCATCCGCCGTGGCATCGATGGATGCGAGGATGTCGTGCTGGATCATTCCGCGCGAGTACGCGTCCGCGTAGGAGATCTCCGGGTGGAAACTGACCATCGAGTAACGCGGGATGAAGCGGCGGGGATGTCGGCGTTCCAGTCTCATACCGAGTGCCTTGCGGCGCAGGAATGCAGGGTCGAGCACCGTGTCGCGCATCTCGAGGTAGTTCTCCAGGGCCATGCGCGCGATCGCGTCGGCGTTGGGCTTGCGCCGCCGCTCGAACTCGGCGCAGGCGGTCTCCCAGCCCAGTCCCTCGTCCAACAGCGTGGCGAGCTCGGCGCAGTCCTCGAAGGCGCAGTTCATCCCCTGGCCGTGGAAGGGCACGATCGCATGCGCCGCATCGCCGAGCAGCAGCATGCCGCCGGCGTGCCAGCGTTCGCAGTGCAGCGTGCCGAGGAGGCCCTCGGGGTTGGCGAGGAACTGGCGTTCGAGGTCCGGGATCCGTGGCAGCACGCCAGCGAACTCGCGTTCGAAGAAAGCGCGGACCGCCGGCGGATCGCGCAGTGATTCGAAACCGCCCGGTCCGCGGCGCGGCAGGAACAGCGTCGCCGTGAAGCTGCCGTCCGTGTTGGGCAGCGCGATCAGCATGAACTCGCCGCGCGGCCAGATGTGCAGCACGTCATGGTCGAGGCGATGCGTGCCGCCCGGCCCCGCGGGCAGCGTGAGCTCCCGGTACGCGTGGCCCAGTGGGTCCTCGCGCGAACGCGTGAGTCCGGCGGACTCGAGGGCGCGCCGCAGCGCCGACCCCGCGCCGTCGGCGCCGATCGTGACGTCCCCGGCGGAGTCGAACGAAGCGCCTGTCGCGGTGTCGAGGATGCGCGCACGCCCGTGCGCCGTGCCGAGTCCGGTGCAGGCGTGGCCAAAGAGGAACTCCACGCCCGGGATCCGCGCTGCCGCCTCGATCAGCGCGAGGTTGAGGCCGGCGCGCGAGACGGAGTGGATGACCTCGTGGGGGCGCTGACCGTAAGGCAGCACGGCATACCCGCCCGAGCGATCGTGCACGCCCCGGCCGCGCATCGCGATCATCTCCGGCTCGACCTCATCCAGGAGGCCGGCGAGCCTCAGAGCGCGCACGCCGCGGGCAGCGAGGGCCAGGTTGATCGACCGGCCGCGCTCGGCGGGGGCGAGACGCGGGTCGGGCCTGCGCTCGTACACGGTGACGCGGATGCCGCGCCTGGCCAGCAGCACGGCGAGCAGGGCGCCAGCCAGGCCCGCGCCGATGATGCTCGCGTGCCGGGGTCCGCTCATGCGCCGAGTTCGTGCAGCGCGCGCCCGAGGATATCGGCGAAGCGCCAGGCATCCTCGAAGCTGTTGTACAAGGGGGCCAGCGCGACCCGCAGCACGTCCGGCTCGCGGAAGTCGAGCACGACGGCCTCCGCTTCGAGGCGCGCCATCACCGCCTGCGCGGCATCGCGGCCGCCGCGCAGGCGAAGCGAAAGCTGGCAGCCGCGGCGTGACGGCGCGGACGGGGTCGCCTGTTCCAGCTCCCGGCCAACATGCGGCGCGAGCAGCGCCTCGAGAAACGCCGTGAGCTCCACCGACTTGCGGCGCAGCGCCGCGATCCCGGCCGCATCGAAGATCGACAGCGACGTGAGCAGCGGGGCCGTGGACAGGATGGGCGGATTGCTGACCGCCCAGCCGGCGGCGCCTGGGGCCGGCACGAACCCAGGACGCATCGCGAACCGCGATGCCGGATCGTGGCCCCACCACCCGGCAAGCCGGAACGCTCCGCCGGCGATGGAGTGACGGGGGTGCACGAAAGCGCCGCCAATCGCGCCGGGCCCCGCATTCAGGTACTTGTAGCTGCACCACACGGCGAAGTCCGCGCCATCGCGCTCGAGCGCGAGCGGCAGGTTGCCGATCGCATGGGCATGGTCGAAGCCGCACAGCGCGCCAACCACATGCGCCGCGCGCGCGATCCGACCACAATCGAAGGCCTGTCCGGTGAGGTACTGCACCCCGGGCCACAGCACCAGGGCGAGGCGGTCGCCTGCCGCGAGGATCGCCGCCTCGACGTCGTCCTCGCCCAGCACGCCGCCGGGTTCGCGCGGCGTGACCTCGAGCAGTTCCTGGGCCGGGTCCAGCCCGTGCCACGCGATCTGCGCGGCGACGGCGTGTCGATCGGAGGAGAAGGCCCCGGCCTCGATCAGCACGCGCGTACGCACGGCCGATGGCCGGTAGAAGCTCGCCATCAGCAGGTGCAGGTTCGCCGTCAGTGAATTCATCGCGACGACGTCGGCCGGCTGGGCGCCTGCCAGCCGCGCCAGCCCGGCGCTGGCGCGCTCCGCGTAGTCGATCCATGGCCGGCGCGCGGCGTGGTGCCCCGTCACGGCCAGTCGGCCCCAGTCATCCAGTTCCTCGGTCACGCGATCACGGGCTGCGAGGGGCATGGGGCCTAGCGAGTGTCCGCAGAGGTAGATCGCCGGCGAGCCGTCCGCGGTGATCGGGCGGGCGAAGGCGGCGCGGAACGACGCGAGCGGATCAGCTGCGTCGCGTGCTCGCGCGAGGGCCAATGGTGTGGGCAGGGTCATGATGCAGGGCTCCCGGTGGGCCGGGCCGGCGGCCGCCAAGGGAAATACAGCGGCTGGCTCGGGACCGCATCGCCTGCGATGCGCGGCATGGCGAGCTGGAGGAAGCAGGGGCCGTCGGCGAGTGCAGGGGGCACCTCGGCGTACTCGGTCACGGTGCAGTGCCGACGCGTGGCGTCGGCGAGGCGCTGGCTGCCGGGTGGCAGTCCGAAGAACAACCGGTGGGCGCACAGCACGCCCTCGTCGTGGCTGCGGTCGATCGACGGCAACTCCACCACGAGGTGCTCGATGCCACGCTCCACGATCAGCTGCACGGCCTGGCGTGAGAGGTATGGCGGGACCTCCTCGTGCCCTGCCTCCGCGCAGCCGGCGTCGCCGCTGCGCAGGATGAGGCCACGCGGGGAGAAGCCGGGCAGGCGTGGCCACGCGGCCTCGAGGGCAGCACGGGTCAGGAGTCGGTCACCCGGTTGGGGGTGCGGCAGGCTGTCCTCGGCGGTGTCGCGCGCCGGGCAGGCCTGTACCGAGGCGAGCCACGCAGGGATCGCCGCCAGCGGCGCGACCGCGCAGGCGTCGAGCGGCTCGTGCGTCAGGTGAGCGACACTCTCGGTGTGCGTGCCGTGGCAATGGGGCACCAGGGTCAGCACGCGGCAGTTGCAACTCGCACCCGTGCCGACTGCGCCGCTGAAGCCCACGAGGCGCAGCGGCGGCGCGGCGGGCGGTGGCGCGCCGAAGTGCCGCGGATCCAGCCCGTCGAAGCGCAATGTTCGCGCAAGGCTCACCGGGGCAAGCGGATCGAATGGCTCTGCCTCGCTCACGCGGGTGGCGCCATCACATGGCCGCAGGCGCGGCAGCGCCGGTGCGCCTCGCTGGAAAAGAAGCGCTCGAACACCGGCGGGAATTGGGACTCGATGTCGGTCAGCACGAAACGCTCCTCGTAGAGGAGGGCGTCGCAGTGCTCGCAGTACCATTGGAGCGCGTCGAGCTCGCCTGGGCGCCGCTGTCGCTCGATGACGAGGCCTACCGTGCCCGCGTAGCGCTGGGGGGAGTGGGGTACGCCGGCCGGCAACAGGAATACCTCGCCCTGGCGGATCGGTACGTCGACGACTCGCCCCTGCTGGACCGTGCGCAGCAGCATGTCGCCCTCGAGCTGGTAGAAGAACTCCTCGCCGGGGTCGACGTGGAAGTCCTTGCGTGAATTGGGCCCCCCCACGACCATCACGATGAAATCGCCGTCGCGATAGAGGCAGCGGTTGCCGACGGGAGGCTTGAGCAGGTGGCGGTTGGCGTCGATCCAGCCTGCGAGGTGAAAGGGCTTCAGCGTGCTCATCCGGGTACCTGCAGCGGCGCGTCTGGCGTATGTTACGAGCACCAGCCGCGGTCCGCAGGGTGCAGTGCGTGAGGGTATTCCGAATTCCGGCCATCGTCCTGCTGGCTCTCGCATGCGGCTGTGCCGCATCGCCCTACGGCCGGGGCGTGCCGGCGCTCGCGGCCCCGTCGTTGCGCTGCGAGAGCGGGGGCGCGAACGCTGCCCCAGGATCGCTGCCTTATTCCTGGCAGCGCGACACGATGGTCATCGACCTTCGTGGCCTGGCCGGCGCCGGCGAGTGCGTGCTGCGCCCCCCGGGTGCTGCAGGCTGGCCCGAGCGAATCGCCCTGCGGGTGGTGCCCGGGATCACCCCGGCGCTCGAGGTCCTGGCGGATCAGCGCCTCAGCTGGCCGGCGAGCCAGGGTCCCGTGGGCAGCGCCGTCGATCTCGGGCTCCCCCACGCGCTGCATTCGCCGGCGACGCCGGAGATCCGCGTGCGTTGGGGCACCCGCGTGCCGATATCCCGTTGATCTAGTCGCCTCCGGGCGACCGATATCCTGCACTCGGTTCCTGCCAGCGGCGCTCGTCGTCCAGCGAGCGGGCCGTCAGCGCGCCCCCCCAGACGCATCCTGTATCGAGACCCAGCAGCCGGGGGCGTTCGATCAGCCCCAGGGTCGACCAATGACCGAATATCACCCGCGTGCCGGTGCTGGCCCGCCCGGGCACGTCGAACCACGGTAGGAATCCTGCCGGCTGGCTGCCCGGGCGTCCCTTGAGCTTCATGTCGACGCTGCCATCGCTGCGGCAAAAGCGCAGGCGGGTCAGGGTGTTGATCACGAATCGGTCGCGGTCGCTGCCTGCGAGGCCCTCGTCCCATCGGTCTGGCCGGTTGCCGTACATCGTGGACAGTACGGACTCAGGCTTGGAACGCAGGCGCGCGCTGACTTCCCCGGCGAGTTGGAGCGCACGCGTCGCGGTCCACGACGGCACGAGGCCCGCATGGATCATCAGGTCACCGGTGGTCTCGTCGGCGATGGCCAGGGGGCGCTGCAGCAGCCATTCGAGGAGTGTGTCGCGGTCGCTCGCCGACAGCACGGCCTCCAGCGTGTCGTCGTCCCGCAGGCGTCGCGCGCCGCCACCCATCGCGACAGCGAGCAGATGCAGATCGTGGTTGCCGAGTACGACTCTCGCGTTCCCGCCCAGGCTGCGCACGAAACGGAGCACACCCAGGGAGTCAGGCCCGCGATTGACGAGGTCGCCGACGAACCACAGTTCGTCACGGTCCGACGAGAAGCCAACCTGCGCGAGCAGGCACCGAAGCTCCGGGAGGCAACCCTGGACGTCGCCGATCGCGATCCTCGCCATGGCTCGAAGTCGCCGGGGTCAGTTGAGAACGCCGGGCACCGCGAGGCGGAAAGGGCGGATCGGCGCCTCGAACCGTTGGCCGTCGTCGCGGAGCATCTGGTAGCTGCCCTGCATGGTGCCTACCGGTGTCTCGATCACCGCGCCGCTCGTGTAGCGAAAGCCCTGGCCCGGCGCGATCTGTGGCTGCTCGCCGACGACTCCGCGACCACGGACTTCCTCTACCTTGCCGTTGGAGTCCGTGATGATCCAGTGCCGCGACACGAGCTGGGCGGCGTTGCGGCCCTCGTTGCGAATGGTGATGGTGTAGGCGAATGCGTAGCGATGTGCGCCCGGCTCCGACTGGTCGGGAAGGAAGGTGGTTTCGACGTCGATGCGAATGGGGCACTCGTCCATGGGCGTCACGCTAGCGGGTGGGCAGCAGGCGCGCAAGCGCGCCGAATGCCTCCGGAGCGAGTGTCTCGGGCCGGGCGCCCGGGTCGACACCGGCCGACTCGATCTCGGTTGCGTCGAGCAGCGAACGCAGGCCGTTGCGCAGGGTTTTCCTGCGTTGCGCGAATGCCGCGGCGACGACCCTGCCGAAGCGTTCGTCGACCTCGAAGGCCGGCCGTTCGCGCATGACCAGCCGTGCCACCGCGGACCAGACCTTGGGCGGCGGGCGGAACGCGCCGGGGCCGACGTCGAACAGCCGCTCTGCGCTGACCCAGGGCGCCAGCATCACGGTCAGCCTCCCGTACTCGGCGCTGCCGGGTGGCGCAACGATGCGGTCGATGACTTCCTTCTGCAGCATCACGTGGAGGTCCGCGATGGCGCCCGGATGCTCCAGCAGGTGGAACAGCAACGGCGTGGAGACGTTGTAGGGGAGGTTGCCCACAACCCGGAGCCGCGATCCGCGGGCGTTGGCCAAGGCCGCGAAATCGAACCGCAACGCGTCGGCCACGTGCAGTGTGAGGGGCCGCGCGTGGAATGTGTCGCCCAGCTGCGCGGCCAGGTCGCGATCGATCTCGACGGCGTCGAGCGCGCCTGCCGCTTCGAGCAGCGCGGCGGTCAGCGCCCCGCGTCCCGGGCCGATCTCCACGACAGCCTCACCGGGTTTCGCATCGATCGCCGCGAGGATCCGCTGGATCACGCCCGGGTCGTGCAGGAAGTGCTGGCCGAAGCGCTTGCGGGCGAAGATCATCCCGCGGTGCCTGCCGCGTCGCGCATCAGGCAGGCGTGCGTCGCCAGGCGGATCGCGGCCTCGAGGCTGCCGGGGTCTGCGCGACCCGATCCGGCGAGGTCGAGTGCGGTGCCGTGGTCCACGGACGTACGAATGATCGGCAGACCCAGCGTCACATTGACGGCGTGGCCGAAGCCCGCGTGCTTGAGCACGGGCAGGCCCTGGTCGTGATACATCGCCAGCACCGCGTCGCACCGGGCCAGTTCACGCGGCACGAAGGCCGTGTCGGCGGGCAGGGGGCCAAATGCGTCGATGCCGGCCGCGCGGGCCCGGGCGACAGACGGGATGATCACCCGGAGCTCCTCGTCTCCGAGGTGCCCCGACTCGCCGGCGTGGGGGTTCAGCCCGAGCACCGCGATCCGCGGGCGCACGATGCGCCACAGGCGACGCAGGTCGGCGTCCAGTATCCGCAGCGTCTCGTCGAGCACCTCCGCGGTGATTGCGCCAGGCACGTCCCGCAGCGGCAGGTGCGTCGTGGCGAGTGCGACCCGCAGCCGATCGGCGACCAGCAGCATGACCGGACGGGGTGTTCCCGTGCGCTCCGCAAGGTATTCCGTGTGGCCGGTGAACGGCCGACCCGAGTCGTTGATCACGCCCTTGTGGACTGGAGCGGTGACCATGGCGTCGAACCGGCCATTGGCGATCCCGTCGAGCGCGGCGTCGAGCAGGCCGACCACGTAGCCGGCGTTCGCCGGGTCCAGGCGCCCGGGTTGTGCGCGGGTGGCCAGGGCGTGGTGCTCCACCTGCAGCGAGGGGCGACCGCGGCCGGGAGCCCCGGGCTCGAGCAGATCGAGACCGACGCGTGCCGAGGAAGCCCTCTCCGCGAGCAGCCCACGATCGCCGAGGCAGACGAGGTCGCAGTCGAACTCGCGCAGCGCGGCGACCTGAGCGCAGAGCTCCGGGCCGATTCCCGCCGGCTCTCCGGACGTCAGCGCGATGCGCGGGCGGCGGGAAGCCTCCTGCCGCCTAGCCCTTGACGTCGACATACGCCTCGTCGCGCAGTCGGCGTAGCCAGAGCTCGGTTTCCTCGTCGGCCTTGCTCTCGCGAAGCTGGACGAACGCGCGCTGGCGTCGCAGTTCCTCGGTATTGTCGAACTGACGGCGTCCAAGCATCTGGATGATGTGCCAGCCGAACTGCGTGCGGAACGGCTGGCTGATCTCGTTCTCCGCCAGTTGCCCGAGCGTGGCCTCGAACTCGGGCACGAACGTGCCCGGGCCGGTCCAGCCCAGGTCACCGCCCTCGGCTGCAGAGCCCGGATCCTCCGACAGGGTCTTGGCGAGTCCCGCGAAATCCTCGCCCGCCAGGATCCTCTCGCGGATCGTGCGCAGCCGCTGCTCGACCGTGGCGTCGTCCTGGATCTCCGTGGGCTTCAGCAGGATGTGGCGCGCGTTGACCTGCTCGATCACGGTCTGGAGGTCGCTGCCGCGCACATCGTTGAGCTTCACGATGTGATAACCGGACGGGGTGCGCAGAGGCTCGCTGACCTCGCCCGCCTTGAGGCGGGCGACGAGATCGGCGAGCACCGTCGGGATCTCGGGTCCCCGGCGCCAGCCCAGCGCCCCCCCTTCGAGCGCCGTCTGGCTGTTCGAGTAGGCCACCGCCAGCTGCGAGAAGTCCTCGCCGCGGCGGGCACGCTCGCCAACGTCCGCCGCACGCTTCGCCGCCTCATCGAGCTGCGCCGGCGTCGCGGCCTGCGGTACGGCGATCAGGATGTGGGAGAGGTCGTACTCGTTCAGCTCGGACGGGCGCGATTTCTGCTTCTCGAGGAATTGCTCGAGTTCCCGAGGCGAGACGTTGATCCGCTGGATGACGTCGCGCTGGCGCAGCACCTGGAGCGTGAGCTCCTTGCGGATGCTCTCGCGGTAGGCCGCGTAGTCGATACCCTGCGAGGCCAGCGCTTCGGGCAATCGCGCCAGGGGGATCCCGTTGCGCTGCGCCACCTCGGCGAGCGCCTCGTTGAGGTTCTCGTCGCCAATCCGGATGCCGGCACGCTGTGCGCGCTGCATCTGGATCTCCTGGAGGATCAACCTCTCCAGCACTTGCTGCCGCAGCACCGACTCTGCAGGCAGCTCCAGGCCTTGCCCCTGCAGTCGCTGCGCGACCAACAGCACCTGTTCCTCCAGGTCGCTCTGCAGCACTACCCCTTCATTGACCACTGCGGCGATGCGATCGAGGGGGACGCCGCGGTCGGAGAGGGAGCGCGCGGGCGACTGGGCCGACACCGGCTGGGCGAGGACTGCGCCGAGCGTGGCGCAGCAGATCAGGAGACGCAGTGTCATGGCCGATTTCCGGTAAAAAACATTGTTTCTTCAGCGGGTTACGCTGGCGGATGAGTATCCACGAATTGCCTGCTCGAGGAAAGTGTCAGCCCCGCTTCCGACACTCGAAAGGCCGTTCAGTTCCAGCTGGACGTAGATGCCGGTGTCCTGTTGGCCCGTCCGGCTCGACACGAACCGCCGCGCGACGGCGCGGACGCGCCAGCAGCAGGCGCGGTACTCGAGCCCCGCGAAGCGCTCCAGGGCGTCGCTCTCCTGGAGGTCATAGACGACTCGTGCGAACAGGTTCCAGCGCTGGCCGATGGGCCATGCGCCGGAGGCTTCGCCCTGCTCGAGGCGTCCACGCTGGAAGCGGTAGGCAAGATTGATCGCGCGGTCGAGGTCGGGCCGGTACTGGAGGCGCACCTGGGCACGCTCGCGCGCCCGTTCCTGGGCATTCCATTGCAGGCCGAGGTCGAGCGTCCAGTCCCGGTAAGCCGTCAGCGCGAGCTGCGCCACGAGGTCCGAGGTATTCGCGCGTCGCCTCGGCTCGTCGGGCAGCGTCACGCGGGGATCGCCGAAGTAATAGGCCTGGCCCAGCGTGGCCGAGAGGTAGCGCGTGCCGCTGCGCCCCTCGAACAGGTTCGCCGTCACGCCGACGCTGACCTGGTTGGCATCGCTGACGCGGTCCGCGCCGACATAGCGGTTCGTGCTGAACAACTGCACGAAATTGAGGTCGGGGATGGCGGTGTCGAAGACCGGCAGATGGTCCTGCTTCCGGAACGGCGTCCAGAGGTAGAGCAGGCGTGGCTCGAGCGTCACGCGCCGCGACGTGCTGCTGCGCTCCAGCAGCAGGCCGGTGTCCAGGGCGGCGAACGGCAGCGAGCGCCGGGGCGACGCGTCGACGCCCGGCGCAGTGCCTGCGAGATCGTACCGGGTGTAGCGATAGCCGGCCGACGGGCGAATGAAATAGCCGGCACCGGCGAGTTCCAGCCCGACGTTCGGTGCCGCGTCGATGCGCCAGCCCGTCACGCCGGTATCGCGGTCGAAGTTCACCAGCTCCGCGTCCAGTCCATAGGCCAGCCGGCCGCTCCGACCCGCGAAAGAGCGGCCGCTGGCGAGCAGGCGGGGCACGCGTGCGTAGGGGCGATCCGCGGCGGCGAGCGCCCGGTCGATGGACTGGTAGTGCTGGAATTCGCCGCTGAGGCGCCAGTGCTCGTCGCGGTAGGACACCTGCGCGACTCGCTCGAGGAAGGCAGTGCTGGCGCCTTCCCGTCCCTGGGCAAAGTCCTCGAAATATTCCGCGTCGGACACGTTCTGGGCGTCCAGGGTGACGCGCCAGCCTGCAGGTAGCTCGGTTCGGTGACGCAGCCGGACCCAGCTTCGGCTGTCGTCGTACAGGTCGTCGCCCGGCAGGTAGTTCACCCGCAGCTCGCCGCGTTGCCGGCGCGTGAGATACCTGAACTCACCGCCGAGGTCGATGCCCCGCCGGCTGTACCAGGTGGGCTCGAGCGTGAGGTCGAGGTTCGGGGCGATGTCGACGTAGTAAGGGACGGTCAGCTGCGCGCCGCCGCGGTTGGAGTGACCGACGTTGGGGAACAGGAAGCCGCTCTTGCGCTGGTCCCCGACGGGAAAGGAGATATAGGGCAAGTACAGCAGGGGGACACCCTTGAACTCGACCGCTGCATCGCGCCCGGTGCCGTTGCGCGCGTTCAGGTCGATATCGATGCTTCGTGCGCGGATGCGCCAGTCGGGGGTTTCGGCGGGGCAGGTGCTGAACCAGACGTTCTCTAAGTGGAGCTGGCCGGCGGTGTCCAGCGTCATGTTGCGCGCTTCGCCGCGAGCCGGGCGGTCCGGCAGCTCGAAGGACGCCCCGTCGAAGCTTGCGCCGCCCGTGGGGGAGTAACGACCTGCTCCGCCGCGAGCTCGCAGCACCGGGTCTTCGTAGCGCACGGACCCACGCACCCGGAAATCCTGGGTCGAGGCGTCATACTCGACGTCGTCGGCCTCGAGTCGCCGCACACCCTGGACAATGCGTACGTTACCGCTCAAGGCCGCGTCGCCGTCGACCCCGAGCGTCGCGGCATCGCTGGATACCTCGATGGGCGTGTCGGCCTCGATCGTCGGGACGGGCGTGGGCGGGCCGGTCAGGCCGGTGCCGCCGGGGTCAGACCGGTAACCCCTCGAGGGCGCAGGGCAGCGCAACGGTGGCCTCGACGCGGCTGCGTCGGTGCTTGCGGTGGCTTCGGCGGGCGGGATGGCCTGAGCTTGCGCAGGCGCCGCCCTGGCCAGGGCGCTCGCCGCCAGCGCGACGGCCAGCAGCGCGCCGCGGTGCCGAGCCGTTTGCATCGGGGATCTGCGGCGCGGCGGCGACATGGGGCCGCGATTATAATCCGCGCACGCATCGCCAGGCTGTCTTTCATGAACGCTGCCGACGTCCGCCTCGATCAATTGACCCACTGGCTTGCGCAGGACCTGCGGCGACCGGCTGCCCGCGTCGAGGTCGCGTCCGCGGACGCCAGCTTCCGCCGGTATTTTCGCGCCCACTTCGCCGATGGCTCGACGGCCGTCCTGATGGACGCTCCGCCGGACCGGGAGGACATCCAGCCCTACCTGCACGTCGCAGGATTGCTCGCTGGCATCGGTGTACACGTGCCCCGCGTCGACGCTGTCGACCTGTCCCGCGGCTTCGTGCTGATGGAGGACCTTGGCTCCACGCCCTACCTGGCGCTACTGGCGCGCTGCGAGCGCGTCGATCAGCTCTACGGCGATGCACTCGATGCACTGTGCGCCATCCAGGTCCGTGGCTGCGACGCCGCGCGCGAGTTGCCGCCCTACGACTCGGCCGTGCTGCAACGCGAGATGGCGCTGATGCCCGAATGGTTCTGCGGTCGCCACCTTGGTCTCGACCTCACACCCGAGGACCACGCGACGCTGCGGGCGTCGTTCGATCTGCTCGAGGGCGAGGCGCTTGCGCAGCCGCGCGTCTTCGTCCACCGCGACTACCATTCGCGCAACCTCATGGTCCTGCCGGCGGGCGGGCCGGGCGTCATCGATTTCCAGGACGCGCTGTCGGGGCCCGTCGGCTACGACCTCGTGTCGTTGCTGAAGGACTGCTACGTGAGCTGGCCGCGTGCGCGCGTCGAGGGTTGGCTGCGTGTGTTCCGAGACCGGCTGCTCGCGGCAGGACGACGCGCCGAGGCCGGTACCTCGGATCGCGAGTTCCTGCGCTGGTTCGACTTCATCGGCGTGCAGCGCCATATCAAGGTCCTCGGCATCTTCGCGCGCCTGTGCTGGCGCGACGGCAAGCCTGGCTACCTAGACGACCTGCCCCTCACACTCCACTACGTGCTCGATACCGCGGCGCGGTACCCCGAGCTCGCGCCGTTGCGCGCCTGGCTGGCCCGGCGCGCCGCGCCGTTGCTGGCAGCGGCCAGTGCCCGGGCGAGGGCAGCCGCAAGCCCCGTCGCGACATGAAGGCCATGATCCTCGCCGCCGGGCGTGGCGAGCGCATGCGGCCCCTGACCGACCGCATGCCCAAGCCGCTGCTGTCCGTCGGTGGCCGTCCGCTGATCGAGTGGCACCTGCTTGCGCTCGCCCGCGCGGGGTTCCGCGAGGTGGTCATCAACCACGCGTGGCTGGGTGCGCAGATCCCTGCCACGCTGGGCGACGGCGGCCGCTTCGGGCTCCGCATCGATTATTCGGACGAGGGCACCGAGGCCCTCGAGACCGGTGGCGGCGTCTTCCGGGCGCTCCCGCGGCTGGGTCCGGGCCCATTCCTGGTCGTCAACGGCGACGTCTGGACCGATTTCGATTTCGCCCGGGCCCCGGCACTGGACGATTCGGCGCTCGCATCGCTCGTCCTGGTGCCGAACCCGCCCCAGCACCCGCGTGGGGATTTCGCCCTCGTGGCGCGCAGCGGGCGGGGTTGCGATGTCGTCGCGGAGCCTGGACCCGATGCACGGCGGCACACGTTCTCAGGTATCGGTGTCTACCGTGCGGCGTTCTTCGACGGCTGCGAGCCAGGCCGCTTCCCGATGCTGCCGTTGTTCCGGGCCGCTGCGGCCGCTGGAAGGCTGCGCGGTGCGCTCTATCTGGGCAGCTGGTCCGACGTCGGCACCCCAGAGCGCCTGCGCGAGCTCGACGAGCGGCTCGGCGCCGGTGCCATCGGCTGAGCGGCACGGACCGGCAACGCGTAAGATTCGGCGCGTGAGCAGCTTAAAGGACATCCCGGTCGTGCCTGAGCCGGCCGTACCCGCTTCCGCGCCGCGCAGCGGCGAGAAATACCGCACTGCGCAGGGTTTCTCGGCGATTCGTGACGGCATCAAGGCGGCAGCGCAGGACCAGCCGGCCCGGGTTCCTGGCGGCAAGCCGCGCTGGCTGAAGGCGCCGCTCGCGGTCGGCACCGGATACGAGGCCGTTCGCCGAACAGTGCGCGAGCACCGTCTCGCCACGGTGTGCGAGGAAGCCAAGTGCCCGAACATCGGCGAATGCTGGAACGCCGGCACCGCCACCATCATGCTGATGGGCGAGGTCTGCACGCGGGCCTGCCGCTTTTGCGCAGTCGACACCGGCAATCCGCGAGGCTGGCTCGACCCCGAGGAGCCCGAGAACACCGCGCGCACGGTCGAGCTGATGCGGCTGCGCTACGTGGTGCTGACCTCGGTGAATCGCGACGACCTGCCCGACGGCGGTGCCGGCCATTTCGCCGCCGCGGTGCGCGCGATCAAGGCCCGTTGCCCTGATACCGCGGTCGAGGCCCTGACTCCTGATTTCCAGGGCGTGCTGCGCGACGTCGAGACGGTGGTCGATTCCGGCCTCGAGGTCTTCGCTCAGAACGTCGAGACGGTGCGTCGGCTCACGCACCCCGTGCGCGACCCCCGTGCCGGCTACGAGCAGACGCTGGGAGTGCTCGCACACGCCAAGCGCCATCGACCGGACGTCCTGACCAAGACCAGCCTCATGCTCGGTCTCGGCGAGACCGACGACGAGATTTCCGAGGCGATGGACGACATGCGTGCGAACGCCGTCGACCTGCTGACGCTGGGCCAGTACCTGCGGCCAACGGTCAATCACCTGCCGGTCGAGCGCTTCGTCACTCCTGAGCAGTTCGACAGGTACCGCGCCTGGGCGCTGCAGCGCGGCTTCCGGGAGTGCGTGTCGGGGCCGCTGGTCCGGTCCAGTTATCGCGCCGAGCAGGCACTCGCCGGCAACAACGCCGGCCTCGACAACCAGCGCCTTGCCGGTGCGGCCCAGGTGGACGGCGCCGGGTGAGTCCGGACATTCGCGTCCGTTGGCTCGGCCGCGTCGACTACGAGCCGACCTGGCGGGCCATGCAGGAGTTAACCGACAGCCGCGGGCCCGATGCGCCGGACGAGCTGTGGTTGCTCGAGCACCCCCCCGTCTACACCCTCGGCATGAATGCTGACCCGGCACACGTCCTCGCGGCGGGCGACATCCCGGTGGTGCGGATCGATCGTGGCGGGCAGGTGACTTATCACGGTCCGGGCCAGCTCGTCGCCTATCCGCTGATTGACCTGCGGCGTGCGGGCTTCGGCGTACGTGATCTTGTCACGGTGCTCGAGGCCTCGGTGATCCGGTACGCCGCGCGTCACGGGATTACAGCCACGCTGCGGCCAGGGGCGCCAGGCGTGTACGTCGAGGGGGCCAAGTTGGCCAGCATCGGCATCCGTGTGCGACGCGGTTGCAGTTATCATGGCCTCGCGCTCAACGTCGACATGGACCTCGGGCCGTTCCGCGGCATCAACCCCTGCGGGTACGAAGGGCTGTCCATGACGCAGCTGTCGCAGTGGGGGGTGGCATCGTCGGTCGAAGCCGTCGCCGGGGAATTCTCCCCGGTGCTGGTCGCGACCCTTAAGGAGCACGGACATGTCCAACCCTGAAGACCTGCAGGCCGTTCGCCGGTTGCTTTCGTTCATCGGCGAAGACCCCGACCGCGAGGGGCTGCGCGAGACTCCGGCCCGGTTCCTCAAGGCCTGGACGGAATACACCCGTGGCTACCGTGAAAAGCCCGAAGACGTCCTGAAGGTCTTCGAGGACGGGGCCCAGAGTGTCGACGAGATGGTCATCGTCCGCGACATCCCGGTCTATTCGCTCTGTGAGCACCACCTTGCACCATTCTTCGGCAAGGCCTACGTCGGCTACGTGCCCGACCAGCGCATCCTCGGGCTGTCGAAGATCTCCCGGCTCGTCGAGATCTTCAGCCGGCGCCTGCAGGTGCAGGAGCGGCTGACCAACCAGATCGCGGACGCGCTCCACACCCACCTGCAACCGCTCGGGGTCGCCGTGGTCATCGAGTGTCGACACATGTGCATGGAATCGCGGGGCGTTCGCCACACTGGGACGGCGACCGTGACGTCCGCATTGCGTGGGTCGATCAAGGCGAACGCCGATACGCGGCGCGAGTTCCTGTCGCTGATCGGCCGCTGACGCCCCCGTCAGATCACCATCACGACGCCGTCGGTCGTGGAAAGCTCGGTGACGAGCGCCACGACCTGCTCGCGGCTGGTGGCCACGATCACGTAGGTGATCGAGAGGTAGTTGCCGGCGCCACTCGCGCGCTCGGACACGCGCTCCGGCGGCGTGAGACCCGCGTGTCGTTCGATGACCTCGTCGATGCGGGCGCGCAGCCCGGAGCCCGCACGCCCGACTACCTTGACCGGGTAGTCCGTGGGGAACTTCAGCGGCGACTCAGCTTCCGTCATGCCGTTTACCAACCGAGCCCTGCGAGTTCACGCACGTAGGCGTCGAACGCGGCGTCCAGTCTCTTCCATGCGGGCCCGGGCCGCCCGTCGCCGACCGGCGCCCCGTCGAGCCGGGTGACCGACGACACGTCGCGCGTGGCCGCACTCAGCAGGATCTCGGAAGCGCTGCGCAGTTCCTGCTCGGTGACGTCGCGGTCCAGGTGAGGTATGCCGCAGCGTGTCGCAAGCTCCTCGACCACCGTCCGGGTGGTGCCGGGCAGGATCCGCGGCGAGTGCGGCGGCGTGACCAGGGTGCCGTCGATGACGACGTGGACGGCCGAGGAGCTGGCTTCGGTGAGTTGCCCGTCGCGCAGCAGGATGGTCTCCTGCGCCCCGGCGTCGACAGCCTGTTGCCGCAGGAGGACGTTCGCGAGCAGCGCCACGGACTTGATGTCGCAGCGCGCCCAGCGCGTGTCCGGGGCCGTGATGCAGGCGATTCCGGATGCGCGCTGTCCAGCCGATGCGCGCGGCAGGGGCGCGCAGAACCCGAATACCGTCGGCGCAACGGACGGCAGGGGCGCATGGTTGCGGCCGTATTCCGCGCCGCGCGAGACCTGCAGGTAGGCGTACTGGTTGCCGCCGCCGTTGCGCGCGATCAGTTCACGCAGCAGCTGGCGCCACGCGTCCCGGGAATGGGGGCTGCGGAGCCGGATCGCCGCCATGCTCGCGTCCAGGCGATCGAAGTGCTCGTCGAAGCGAAACGGCCGGCCGTCGAAGACCGGTATGACCTCGTACACGGCGTCCGCATAGAGGAACCCGCGGTCAAGCGGCGAGATGCGCGCATCGCGCAAGGCGGGCCACTCGCCGTTCAGGTGGCAGACCGGCAGCGGCTCGGCCATCGCGCGTCGCTCAGCGGAACCAGAGCGCGACGGTGTCGCTCAGCCGGCTCCACAGGCCTCCTTCCGGGGCCGCCTTGCCGGTCACCAGCGGCACGCGGGCGACGACGGTGGTGCCGTCGAGCACGAGGTACTCGCCGATGACCTTGCCCGCAGGCGCAGGTGCCACGAGAGCCTCATCCTTCAGCGTCGCCCGAGTGGTCAGTCGCTGCGGGGTGCCCCGCCGCACGGTGGCCACCACGTCGCGGGCCGGCACGGCCGGGACGAGATCCTCCGTGCCCTTGTACACGCGCGCGGTGAGCACCGTCTCGCCGCGCTTCTTGAGGGTGACCGACTCGAAGAAGGTGAACCCGTAGTTGAGCAACGCCGCGCTCGCGTCCTCGCGGGCACGCATCGACTTGGAGCCAAAGACCGCGCTGACCAGCCGGGTGCCCTGCCGTTGTGCCGAGGTTGCGAGGCAATAGCCCGCGCTGTCCGTGTGGCCGGTCTTGATGCCGTCGACGGTGGGGTCGCGGCCGAGCAGGCCGTTGCGGTTCTGCTGGCGGATGCCGTTCCACTCGAACTCCCGTAGCGAGTACCACGCGTAGTACTGGGGAAAGTCGCGGATCAGCGCGCGCGACAGCGTCGCGACGTCCCGGGGGGTCGTGTAGAGGGCCGGGTCCGGGAGGCCCGTGCTGTTGGCGAAGCTCGAGCCCTTCATGCCCAGCTGCTTCGCATAGGCGTTCATCATCTGCGCGAAGCCTTCCTCGGTGCCGCCCACCTTCTCGGCAAGTGCCACGGTGGCGTCGTTGCCGGACTGGACGATCATGCCCTTGAGCAGGACCTCCACGGGGACCTGTGTGCCGAGCTCCACGAACGATCGGGATCCCTCGGAACGCCATGCCCTCTCGCTGATCGTCGCGGTGTCGGTCAGTGCGAGGCGGCGATCCGCGATCGCGCGGAAGACCACGTAGGCGGTCATGAGCTTGGTGATGCTCGCAGGTTCGACGCGCTGGTCGGCGTTCAGGCTCGCCAGGATTTGCCCGGACCGGTGATCGACGAGGATGTAGCTGCGCGCGTCGACGGTCGGCGGTGAGGGCAGCGGCGGGGGCGCTTGCGCGGCAGTGAAGGCCGGGCACAGCGCCAGCAGCAGGGTGGGAAGCGTGGCGGCGACCATGCGGATTCGACGCATCTTGGGCAGGCTCCGGGAATCGGGAAAGCGGCGGATTGTAGCGGCTGCGCGCGGCCGTGCAGCGATGCCGTCAGTCATGGGCGAGCCGTGCGTCAGGGATGCCGGCTAGCCGTAGACGCTCGACCATGTCGTCGAGTTCCAGCATGCCTGCGATCGGACCGACACGAACCCTGAACACGGTGCGGCCGGCCGATGTCCCCTCGCGGACAAAGGCATTGCGGATGCCCGCTCCCGCGAGCCGCGCGACCAGCGCCTGCGCATTGCCGGCGCTGGCGAAGGAGCCGGCCTGCAGCCACTGCGAGACGATCGGGGGTTCCCCCGTGCCAGCTGCTGGACCGGGCAGGTCATAGGCCAGGGTCGGCCTCGTCGCCGATGGCGGTGCGGAAGGCTCTATCACCCTCACCTCGACCGGCGCCGTGCCTTCGCGCAGCATGTCGAGCTTCCACGCCGCCGTGTAGGACAGGTCGATGATGCGGTCGCCGACGAACGGCCCCCGGTCGTTGACGCGCACGACTACGGATCGACCGTTGCGCAGGTTGGTGACACGCGCGTAGGCCGGGATCGGCAGGGTCTTGTGCGCCGCTGTCATCGCATACATGTCGTAGGGCTCGCCGCTCGACGTGCGTTCGGCGTGGAAACCGGGCCCGTACCAGGAGGCGAGCCCCCGTTCGACGTGTCCGGCGGCCGTTGGCAGCAGGACGTAGCGACGCCCGAAAACCTCGTAAGACACCGGGTTGCCATAGCGGCTGCGTGGCTCCGGCCGCGGGACGGCATCCGGGATCGCGGCCAGGTCGCGCGGCGGCGCGGGCACGGCGGGTGCCGGGGCTGCGGCCGGCCGCCCGGGGGAGTCCGACCGATCCGGCGCGAGCGTGCTGCAGCCCGCGACCAGGGCCGTGGCCAGCAACGCCGCCAGGCGCCTCACGGCTGGCCCACGGTCGTCGCAATGCCCTCGGCACGCGACGCCGCAGCGGCCTGTTCCGTGGCGAGCGCGCGGATCGCCTCGGCCAGGTCGTGAACCGCCATGGCGTAGCGAATGCTGCGGTTGTAGCGCGTGATCACGCGGAAATTCGCGAAGCCGACGCGTACCGAGGGCCCGTCGGCAAGTTCGGCGGGCACGAGGATTGCCGGCGCATCGTCCGGCACCGCGGCGGTGAAGCTCACGCCACGTTCGCGCAGTGAAGCGGCGGTGGCGTCGAGCTCGAGGTTTCGCGGGTCCAGCGAAGCCATGAACTCGGGCGCGGCATCCGCATCCGCGAGCACTTGACCGCCAGGTTGCCAGCCATGCTCGCGGAAGTAGTTCGCCACGCTCGCGATGACATCGTCCCAGTCACCGAACAGGTTCCGCGTGCCGTCCGCGCCGCCGTCGACGGCGTAGCGGCGATAGCTCGAGGGGATGAATTGCGGTGCGCCCATCGCGCCCGCGTACGAGCCGAGCGCAGCGCGTGGATCGATCCGCTCCTCGCTCGCGAGGAGCAGGAAATGCTCGAGTTCCCCACGGAAGAACGTGGCGCGTGGCGGGTAGTCGAAACCGAGCGTCATCAGCGCGTCGAGGACCTTCCAGGAGCCCGTGATGCGGCCGTAGAAGGTCTCGACCCCGATGATGGCGACGATGTAGTGCGGATCGACGCCGGTGGCACGTTCCGCCGCCTCGAGGCGGGACCGGTGCTCGGCGAGGAAGGCGACGCCCTCGTCGATGCGGCGCTGCGTCACGAAGCGGGCGCGATACTCGAACCACGGCACGACCCGCTCGGCCGGCCGGGTCATGGCCTCGATGATCCGGGGCTGGAACCGACCCGCGGCCAGCAGCGCCGAGACATCCTCGGTAGCCAGCCCGTGGCGCGTCGATACATCTTCGATGAACTGGCGGATCTCGGGGCGATCGAGGTCGAAGCCTCGCGGCTCGTCGACCTGGGAGGCCTTGAGTACTGGAGGTGCGGCGACGGCGATCGCGATCGAAAGGAGCGCGGCGAGTGGCCGTCGCACGCGGCGCGGGTTCGTCATGAGGAGGCGAACTTCCGGTGCGAGTAGAGGGACATCAGGATACCGAAGCCCGCCAGCAGGGTCACCGTGGACGTACCGCCGTAACTGACGAGCGGCAGCGGGACGCCGACGACCGGCAGTATGCCGCTGACCATCCCGGCGTTGATGAACACGTAGACGAAGAAGATGATCGCCAGGCTGCCGGAGAGCAGCCGCGCGAAGGTGTCGAGCATCTGCGAGGCGAGGAACAGCGCGCGCATGACGACGAACAGGTAGAGCGCCAGCAGCACGGCGGCACCGAGCAGTCCGAGTTCCTCGCCGATCACCGCATAGACGAAGTCGGTCGATCGCTCGGGAAGGAATTCGAGTTGGCCCTGGCTGCCGTTGAGGTACCCCTTGCCAAACAGCCCGCCTGAGCCGATCGCGATGGTGGACTGGATGATGTGGTAGCCGGCGCCCAGCGGGTCGGCCTGCGGATCGAGGAAGGTCATCACCCGCTGACGCTGGTAGTCGTGCAGGAAATGCCAGCCTGCCCACGCGGCCGCGACGCCCGCGACCGCCAGCCCGAGGATGATCCGCACCGACAGGCCGCCGAGCAGCACGACCAGCGCGCCCGCCATGAGGATCAGCAGTCCTGTCCCCAGGTCGGGCTGCGCGATGGTGAGCGCGGTCGGCACGAAGATGATCGCCGACACCACCCCGAGGGTTCGCAGGTCCGGCGGGAGCGGGCGGTCCCGGAGGTACCAGGCACACATCATCGGCACGGCGATCTTCATGATCTCCGAGGGCTGGAAACGCACGAACCCCAGGTCTAGCCAGCGCTGCGCGCCCTTTCCCACGTAGCCGATCGCGTCGACGATCACGAGGAGCACGATGCCGACGGCGTACAGGAAGGGGGTAACGCGCCTGAGGAAGCCTGGCTTGACCTGGGCGAGGGCAAGCATTGCCACGGCGCCGATGCCCAGGCGCACCGTGCCTTTGATCACCTTGTCCCAGTCCTGGCCCGATGCGCTGTACAGCACGACCTGTGAATACACCGCCAGCAGAGCGAGCCCGAGCACGAGCGGGCCGTCCAGCCTCAGCGTGCCCAGGACGCGCGTGGTCTGCGAGATCGTCCGGCGTGTCGAGCTCTCGACTTCCTCGTAGATCATTCGTCGTCTCCGGGGTCTTGGTTCGTCGCCGTGGCGCCGGGTGTCGCACCAGGCCCGGGAAACTTGCGCAGGAGGTAGGCGTCCATGATCTTGCGGGCGATCGGGGCCGCGGTGCCGCTGCCGCTCCGGCCGTTCTCGACCAGCACCGCGACCGCGATCCGCGGGTCCTCGGCGGGGGCGAACGCGACGAACCACGCGTGGTCCCTCAGCCGCTCGTCGATCGCCTTCTCGTCGTACCTCGCGTTCTGCGCGACGGTGAAGACCTGCGCCGTACCGGTCTTGCCCGCGATCGAGTACTCGGCCCCCGCCGCGCTGCGGCTCGCGGTCCCTCCGTTCATCACCGCCAGCATGCCGTCGATCGCGACCTGCCATTGCTCGGGCGATGCGGTCGCGACTTTCTCCAGCTCCACGGGCGGGATCTCGGTCCGCTTGCCCGTGAGCGGATCGCGCATGGCCGTCACGAGCCGCGGCTGGAAGTTGGTGCCGCGCGCCCCCACGATCGCGGTCATGTGCGCCAGCTGCAGCGGGGTCGAGGTCATGAACCCCTGGCCGATGCCGAAGATCACGGTCTCGCCCGGGAACCATACCTGGTTGGCGCGGCTCTTGAATGCCTTACGCTTCCATTCGGGCGAGGGCAGGATGCCGGCTTTCTCGCCACCGATGTCGATGCCCGTCGTCGCGCCGAGTCCGAAGCCTTTCAGGAAGTCGGCAAGGCGGGTCGGGCCGATCTGGTCCGCGAGCGCGTAGAAATAGACGTCGCAGGACTGGGCGATCGCCTCGACCATCGCCACGTTGCCATGCCCGCTCGGCTTCCAGTCGCGGAACCTATGGCTGCTGCCAGGCAGGCTGAAGGCACCTGGGCAGTACCGCGCGTCGAGCGGCGTCGTCACGCCGTAGGCGAGCCCGGCGAGCGCCACGACAGGCTTGATGGTCGACCCCGGGGGGTAGGTCCCGCGCAGCGCCCGGTTGAACAGCGGGCGATCGGGGTCTTCATTGAGCGAGCGGAATTCCTTCCGGCTGAGGCCCCTGGCGAAAAGGTTCGGATCGAACCCCGGCCTGCTGGCCAGCACGAGGACGTCGCCGTTGCGCGGGTCGAGCGCCACGATGGCCGCCCGCTGGTCCCAGACCGCTTCCTCGGCGACCTTCTGGACCTCGAAGTCGATCGACAGGATGAGGTCCTTGCCCGGCTTCGCCGACACGTTCTCGAGCGGCGCACGCATGGCCCCGGCACGCTCCACCGACCGGCCGCGCGCATTGACGAGGATCTCGCGTGAGCCGTTGTTGCCGTGCAGCTGCGGTTCATAGGCCGATTCGATCCCGAGCTTGCCGATCGTCGAGGTGCCGGCGTAGGCGGCGCGATCGATCTTGCCGAGATCGGCCTCCGACAGCGCGCCCACGTGGCCGAGCGCATGCACGGCCAGCTCGCCTTGCGGGTAGTAACGCGCGAGGCGCGTCCGGATATCGACACCGGGGAACTCGAACCGACGCACGGCGAAGCGAGCGATCTCCTCTTCGGTGAGCCGGAGCCGTATCGGCACGCTGTCGAACGGGCGTCGCGAGCGGATCGTCCTGCGCACGTCCTCGAGATCGTTGGCTGCGATCAGCCCGATCTCCACCAGGCCCCGCAGCGTGCGATCGAGATCGGGCACCTGCTCGCGTACCAGCTCGAGCTGGTAGGCGGGGCGGTTCTCGGCCAGGATGACGCCGTTGCGGTCATAGACGATCCCGCGTGGGGCTGGCAGCGGTTCGATCCTGACCCTGTTGCCCTCTGCGAGTTCCGCGTAGTAGTCGGTGCGGAGGATCTGCAGCCACGCCAATCGCGCCAGCAGCGCCCCGGTGAGCGCGATGATCGCCACGCCGGCCACGATCGCGCGCTGTTCGAACAGCCGCTGCTCGCGCCACTGGTCCTTGATGCGCCCCTTGGATGCCATTCGAGTGTTTCGACCTCAGCGGGCCGAGTGGGTTCGCCCGAGCACCGCAAGGATCAGTGGCCAGCAGATTGCGCCACTGATCACGTGCAGCCACCGCGCGAAGCCGCCGCGCGCCTGGCCCGTCCAGCCGTCGATCGCCCACGCGACGATTTCCCAGGCCAGCAACATGGCCGCAACGAACAGGGTCTGCTCGAAAAGCGGCTTGTTCCGCACCAGCAGGTGCTGTCGGATCGTGACATACGCGACCAGCCCGGTCGCGAGGGCGTACTGGCCGAGAACCGCTCCGCGGAATACATCGATGGCGAGGCCGCAGAGGAACCCCAGCGCGATCCCGCCGGCGCGCGGCGCGAGCATGGACCAGTAGACCACGGCGAGCACGGCAAACGCCGGACGGACCGGGGCGACCAGTGCGGGCAGCGGCAGCAGCTGGAGACCGAGTCCTGCCAGCGCCGTCCATGTCATCGAGCCGCGGGGCAGGTCGTCGCGCTGGATCATGGTGCAGGCTCCGCTGGGCCGGGCGGGGGCGGGGGCGGGGCGGGGGCGGCAGGGTGCCCGGGGGTGAACCAGACGAACGCGACGATACGGTCGCGATCCAGCCCCGCGAGCGGACTCGCGCGGACCTGCGCAAGCGGCGAACTGCCGTCCCGGCGCACCTGCGTCACCTTGGCCACCGGGTACCCAGCCGGGAACACGCCGCCGAGCCCGGAGGTCACGAGCTGGTCGCCCTCGCGGATGTCCGACTGGATGGGCAGGTAGGGCAGGCTGATGGCTTCCGGGTCGCCCGTGCCGATCGCGATCGTGCGCAGGCCGTTGCGGACGACCTGCACGGGCAAGGCATGCTCGGGGTCGGAGATCAGGATGACTTCCGAGCTCCACGGCCCTACCCGTAGCGTCTGCCCGATCAGTCCGCCGTCGGCGACAACCGCCTGCGCCTTGAAGACACCATTGACTGCTCCGCGACGAACGGTCAGGCGTTGCCTCAGGCTCGTCGACTCGGTGCCGATGATCTCCCCGGGCAGCCATTTCTCGGCGACGCCGGGCAGCATCTGCCGGAGGCCGCGCAGGGCTGCGTTCTCGCGCTCCAGGGCAGCGTATCTCAGGCTCTGCAGTTCGAGCTGGCGGTTGGCCTGGCGCAGGCGGCGGTTTTCCTCCTGCAGCTTGGCTCTCGCCTCGAAGGTCGTCCGGGTCGAGGTCCATGCCGCCGAGGGCGAATTCATGGCCAGCTGCAGCGGATACGCGGCGGCCTGGAGGCCGTAGCGAACACGTTCGAGCCAGCCGCCCCGCTGGTCGAGGTACATGAGCCCAATGGCCAAGGCGCCGTAGATGAAGAAACGGAAGCCGGGCGGCATCCCGCGCTGGGAACGGCCCTGGGCTGACGCGAACACGGCCAACTGTGCTCCCGCGCTTTGCGCGTCCGAGCGGCCTGCGGGCCGCTATTCGAGGCCGAAGTTACCCGGTCCGAGCTCGTCCATCAGTTCGAGGATCCGGCCGCCGCCCCGCGCCACGCAGGTCAGCGGATCCTCAGCGATGACGACCGGAAGCCCGGTCTCCTCGGTCAGCAGCTTGTCGATGTCGCGGAGCAGCGCGCCGCCGCCCGTCAGCACGATGCCGCGGTCGGCCACGTCGGCACCGAGTTCCGGGGGCGTCTGCTCGAGCGCCTGCTTGACGGCGCTGACGATGCCCTGCAGGGGTTCCTGCAGGGCCTCGAGGATCTCGTTGCTGTTGAGGGTGAAGCTGCGGGGCACGCCTTCGGAGAGGTTGCGGCCCTTGACCGAGAGTTCGCGGACGGTCTGGCCAGGGTAGGCGGAGCCGATCTCGATCTTGATGCGCTCGGCCGTCGTCTCGCCGATCAGGATGCCGTAGTTGCGGCGCACGTAGTTCATGATCGCCTCGTCGAAGCGGTCACCACCGATGCGTGCCGAGTGCGCGTAGACGATGCCGTTGAGCGAGATGACGGCGACCTCGGAGGTGCCACCCCCGATATCGAGGACCATCGAGCCGCAGGCCTCCTGCACGGGCAGGCCGGCACCGACCGCGGCCGCCATCGGCTCGCTGACGATGGCGACGGTGCGCGCGCCCGCGCCCTCGGCTGACTCGCGGATCGCGCGGCGCTCGACCTGGGTCGATCCGACGGGCACGCAGACGAGGACCCGCGGCGAAGGCTTCAGCAGCCGGTTGCCGTGGACCTTGTTGATGAAGTACTGGAGCATTTTCTCCGTGTACGTGAAGTCGGCAATGACGCCGTCCTTCATGGGCCGCACGGCGGTGATGTGGCCCGGCGTGCGCCCGAGCATGTTCTTGGCTTCCGCGCCGACCGCGACGATCACTTTGCCGCCGCGGTTGAATTCGTCCTGGACGGCCACGACGGAGGGCTCGTTGAGCACGATGCCCTTGTCGCGGACGTAGATCAGGGTGTTGGCCGTGCCCAGGTCGATCGACAGATCGCTGGAGAAATAGCCGCGCAGGCGTTTGAACATCGGGGCGACCGGGGGCGCGAGGCGCGCGAAGAAAAAGTTGCGGCAATTTAGCAACCTACGGCGCCCTTCACAAGGCGATTGTGTATGATTTCGCCGCGGTTTTCCCCGCCCTTTCCCGGAGGCCCGCGAGGCATCCCCATGAGCCTGACCCGTGCCGACATCGAGAACATCGCGCAGCTCGCGCGCCTGCAGCTGACCGAGGCCGAGATCCCCGTCTACGTCGATTCCCTGTCGCGGATCATGGACTTCGTGGGCGAGCTCGACCGGGCCTCCACGACCGGCATCGACCCCATGGCACACCCCCTGCCCGGTCAGGCCCAGCGGCTCCGGCCGGACGTCGTCACGGAAACCGACCGTCGCGAGGCCTACCAGCGCAACGCCCCCCAGGTCGACGCCGGCCTGTACCTCGTCCCGAAGGTGATCGAATGACCCCGCCGGTGCTTCCTGCCCCGACGATCGCCGGGCTGGCGAGCGACCTGGCGGCCGGGCGCTACTCCAGCGTCGAGCTGGTAGGTGCCTGCCTCGAACGCATCGAGGCGTCCCAGCCCGCCCTCAACGCCTTCGTCACGGTCACGGCCGAGTCTGCACTGGCTGCGGCGGCCTCGGCAGACGCGATGCGGAAGGCTGGCCAGGCAGGCCGTCTCACGGGCATTCCGCTCGCCCACAAGGACATCTTCTGCACCCGGGACGTCCTGACCACCTGCGGGTCCAGGATGCTCTCCAACTTCGTGTCGCCCTACGACGCCACCATTGTCGAGCGGCTTCGGTCCGCCGGCACCGTGATGCTCGGCAAGCTCAACATGGACGAGTTCGCCATGGGCTCGTCCAACGAGACCAGCTGGTATGGTGCGGTCCGCAACCCCTGGGATACGACGCGGGTCCCCGGGGGGTCTTCGGGCGGCTCGGCCGCCGCCGTCGCAGCCCGGGTCGTGCCGGCCGCAACGGCCACCGACACCGGGGGCTCGATCCGCCAGCCCGCGGCGCTCTGCGGCGTCACGGGCATCAAGCCCACCTACGGTCGCGTCTCCCGCTACGGGATGATCGCCTTCGCCTCCAGCCTGGATCAGGCGGGGCTGATCACCGTCAGTGCCGAGGACGCCGCGCTGCTGCTCGGCGCCATGGCGGGGTTCGACGAGCGCGACTCCACCAGTGTCGACACACCGGTCCCGGACTACTCGGCCACGCTCGAGGAACCCCTCGCCGGGCTGCGGATCGGCCTAGTGCGGGAATTCTTCGACAAGGGCCTGGATCGCGAGTGCGAGCAGCGCATCCGCGAGGCGCTGGCCGTGCTCGAGAGACTGGGCGCCACGCTGCACGAGGTGAGCTGCCCGAGCCTGCCACTGTCGGTGCCGACCTACTACGTGGTCGCGCCGGCGGAGTGTTCCTCGAACCTCGCCCGTTTCGACGGGGTTCGATTCGGGCACCGTTGCGCCGAACCCCGCAACCTTGCCGACCTGTACTGCCGCTCGCGTGGGGAGGGCTTCGGCGCCGAGGTCAAGCGCCGCATCATGACCGGCACCTACGTGCTGTCCGCCGGCTACTACGACGCCTACTACCTCAAGGCGCAGCGCGTGCGGCAGCTGATCAGCGGCGACTTCGCCAACGCCTTCGGCCAGGTCGACCTGCTGCTGGGCCCGACGTCGCCGACCACCGCATTCCCGCTCGGTGCGAAGAGCGAGGATCCGATCACCATGTACCTCAACGACATCTACACGATCGGCGCGAACCTGGCCGGACTGCCGGCCATGTCGCTGCCCTGCGGGTTCGCCGCGGGCCTGCCCGTCGGCCTGCAGCTGATCGGTCCGCATTTCTCGGAGGCCCGCATGCTCAATGCCGCCCACCGCTACCAGATGGAAACCGACTGGCACCTGCGGGCGCCGGCGGCCTTCGGTTGACGCGCGCCATGGAATGGGAAACCGTCATCGGCCTGGAGATCCACGCCCAGCTGTCGACGCGCTCGAAGATCTTCTCCTCTTCCGCAACCGCGTATGGCGCAGCGCCCAACACGCAGGCGAACCTCGTCGACCTGGGATACCCGGGCGTGCTGCCGGTGCTCAACCGCGAGGCGGTGCGCATGGCCGTGCAGTTCGGCCTCGCCGTTGGCGCGGAGATCTGCCGCCACTCGGTGTTCGCCCGCAAGAACTACTTCTACCCGGACCTGCCCAAGGGCTACCAGATCAGCCAGTACGAGCTGCCGATCGTCGCCCGGGGCTCACTGGAGATCGTGCTCGACGACGGCACGCGCAAGCGCATCGGCATCACGCGCGCCCACCTCGAGGAGGACGCCGGGAAGTCGCTGCACGAGGGCCTGTCCGGGGCCACGGGCATCGACCTGAACCGCGCCGGAACCCCGCTGATCGAGATCGTCAGCGAGCCCGACCTGCGCTCCGCGAAGGAAGCCGTCGCCTACATGAAGAAGGTGCACACGCTCGTGCGCTACCTCGACATCTGCGACGGCAACATGCAGGAAGGCTCGTTTCGCTGCGACGCCAACGTCTCGGTCCGGCCAAGGGGCGCCGAGAAGTTCGGCACGCGCGCCGAGATCAAGAACCTCAACTCGTTCCGCTTCGTCGAGAAAGCGATCAACTACGAGGTCGAGCGACAGATCGAGTTGCTCGAGGGTGGCGGTCGCGTCGTGCAGGAAACCCGCCTGTACGACCCCGACCGGGGAGAGACGCGCTCGATGCGCTCCAAGGAAGAGGCCAACGACTACCGGTACTTCCCCGATCCCGACCTGCTGCCGGTGGTGCTGGACGAGGCGTTCCTCCAGACGCTGCGGGCATCACTGCCGGAACTGCCCGACCAGAAGGCCGCGAGGTTCGTCCGGGACTACGGCTTGTCCGAGTATGACGCGGGCGTGCTGACCGCCAGCCGCGAGCTCGGCGCCTATTACGAGGACGTGGCGGCGCGTGTGGGCGCGGATCCCAAGCTCTGCGCGAACTGGGTCATGGGCGACCTCGCGGCGTTCCTCAACAAGGAAAACCTCGAGATCGGCGCGTCCCGCGTCGGCTCGGCCGACCTGGCCGGGCTGGTGTCGCGCATCCTCGACGGCACGATCTCGGGCAAGATCGCCAAGGACGTCTTCGAGGCGATGTGGGGCGAGGGCGGCTCGGCCGACGACATCATCACGCGCAAGGGCCTGAGGCAGATCACCGACACGGGCGCCATCGAGCGGGCGATCGACGACGTCATGGCCCGCAACCCCGGGCAGCTGGCCGATTACCGTGCCGGCAAGGACAAGCTGTTCGGCTTCTTCGTCGGCCAGGTCATGAAGGCGACGGGCGGGAAGGCCAATCCCGCGCAGCTCAACGAGCTGCTGAAGAAGAAGCTCCCGGGATGAGTGCGCGTCCCGACGCCGACGTGGTGCGCCGCTTCGCGGTGGAGCACCAGCCGGTGCGCGGGCAGTTCGTGCGCCTCGGGGCGGCGTGGCTCGCGCTGCGCGAGCACGGTGCCTATCCGGCACCCGTTCGCACGCTGCTCGGCGAGGCGACCAGCGCCGCGGTCCTGCTCGCCTCGACCCTGAAGTTCGACGGATTGCTGACGTTGCAGCTGCAGGGCAGCGGCGCCGTGAGGCTGCTGGTTGCCCAGTGCACCCATGATTTCCGCGTGCGGGCGGTGGCGCGCTTCGACGCAGCCCGTGTCACCGACGACTTCGCCGTTCTCGCTGGCGAGGGGCAGGTCGCGGTGACCGTCGAGTCCGACCGCATGGCCTCGCGCTACCAGGGTATCGTCCCCATCGACGGCCACTCGCTCGCGGCATCGCTCGAGCATTATTTCGACACGTCCGAGCAGTTGCCGACGGCGGTCCGGCTGGCCGCCGACGACGCTGGCGCCAGCGGCATGCTCGTCCAGCGCATGCCGGCGCATGGTGGTCACGCAGCCGCGGACGACGCAGCGGCCCGGCGGTCCCAGGAGGCGGAGGCGCGACAGACCTGGGAGCGGGCCCGCGAGGCGCTCGGCGGGATCGGGCCGGACGAGTTGCTGCTGCGGCCTGCGCCCGAGCTGATGCAACGGGCGTTGTCGGGCACGGACCTGCGGATCTTCGAGTCGCAGGGCGTGAGCTTCGAATGCCGCTGCAGCGCGGGCCGCGTCGCGGGCATGCTGCGCTCCCTGGGTGAGGCCGAGACGCGCGACATCCTGCGCGAGCAGGGGGTTGTCACGGTCACCTGCGAGTTCTGCCATCGCCCCTACCGTTTCGACGCAGTCGACGTGGATCGCCTGTTCGGCAGTGCCGAGGCGCGGCCCCCGGGGTCAGGCAGCGTCAATTGAGCCGGGTCCGCCGGCCGGTCAGGGTCGGTGCTCGGTCGCCAGGTATTCCTCGGTTTGCATCTCGATCAGCCGGCTCGCCGTGCGCTCGAACTCGAAGCGGAGGCGGGAGCCTCGGTAGAGCTGGCTGGGGGCTGCCTCCGCAGAGAGCACCAGCTTGACGCGGCGGTCGTAGAACTCGTCGACGAGCGCGATGAACCGTCGCGCCGCGTCCTCGCGCTGCTCGGACAAGACCGGCACGCCGGAGACGATGACCGACTGGTATTCGCGCGCGATCTCGACGTAGTCGTCCTTGCCGCGCGGGCCGTCGCAGATCGCAGCGAAATCGAACCAGACCACGTTATCGCTGCTTCGAACCACGGGGACCTGCCGCCCGGCCACCTCGATCGATCCGCTGCTCGATCCCGGACCGTCCGCGAGGTCCTCGAAGATGACGATGAGGTCCCGGAGCGCCTGGGCGCTACCCGCCTGCAGGTAGATCGGGGCCTGGGTGAGCTGCCGCAGGCGGTAATCGGTGGGACCGTCGACGCAGACCACTTCTGCATGCCGCTCGAGCAGGGCGATGGCGGGCAGGAATCGCTGCCGCTGCAGCCCGTCGCGGTACAGCCCGGAGGGGGGCACGTTCGAGGTGAACACCAGCGTGACGCCCCGGTCGACCAGGTGTCCGAACAGGGTTCCGAGGATCATTGCATCGGCAATGTCGCTGACGAAAAGCTCGTCGAAGCATACGAGGCGGGCTTCCGCGGCCACGTCGTCCGCCACTGCGGCCAGGGGCTCGACCTCGCTGCGATGCTGGCGCAGGCCCTCGTGCACACCCTGCATGAAGCGGTGGAAGTGGCTGCGTCGCTTGCGCGTGAACGGCAGGCTGTCGAAGAACAGGTCCATCAGCCAGGTCTTGCCGCGCCCGACGCTGCCCCACAGGTACACCCCGCGCACGGTGGTTCCGTGGCCTGGCTTGCCGGAGAACCTCGACAGCAGGCGCGCCGTCATCGAGCGTCGCTCGGCACGCACCAGTTCCGCGCGGAGGCGCGAGAGGTGGGCCAGCGCCGCGAGCTGGGCAGGGTCCGAGGCGAAGCCGGCTGCGGTGGCGGCCTGCTCGTAGCGCTCGCGGAGCGGATCTGCACCGCCCGTGGTCGTCACACGGCCAGCTCCGGCCGGTTCCTGAACTGCTCGAGGGCCTGGGGGTTGGCCAGCGCGTCGGTGTTCTCGACCGCCCTGCCGTGCACGACGTTGCGCACGGCGAGCTCGACGATCTTGCCGCTGAGCGTCCGCGGTATGTCGCCGACGGCGACGATGCGGGCGGGCACGTGGCGGGGCGTCGTGTTTGCCCGGATGGTGTCGCGGATGCGCTTCTGGAGCGCGTCGTCGAGCGTCGTGCCGTCGCGCAGGCGAACGAACAGCACCACCCTGACGTCGTTGTCCCAGTCCTGCCCGATGCAGAGCGACTCGACGATTTCCGGGAGCGTCTCGACCTGCCGGTATATCTCCGCCGTCCCGATCCGCACGCCGCCCGGGTTCAGGACGGCGTCGGAGCGGCCGTAGATCACGACGCCACCATGTTTCGTGACCGCCGCGTAGTCGCCGTGGTGCCAGCAACCGGGGAACCGTTCGAAGTACGCCGCACGGTAGCGCGCGCCGTCGGGATCGTTCCAGAAGCCCACGGGCATCGACGGGAAGGGCGTCCCGCAGGTGAGTTCGCCCTTCTCGCCGGGTGGCAGTTCGCGGCCCGCCGCGTCGAGGATCCGTACGTCCATGCCGAGGCCAAGGCACTGGATCTCGCCGCGGTGCACCGGCAGGTTCGGGTTCGACAGGCAGAAGCACGAGACGATGTCCGTCCCACCTGCGATCGACCCGAGCAGCACGTCGGACTTGATGTCGCGGTACACGAAGTCGAAGCCCTCCGGAGACAGCGGTGACCCGGTGGAAAGCACCGTGCGCAGTGGGTGAAGGTCGACTTCCGCAGCTGGACGATAGCCGGACTTCTCCAGGCTCGCGAGGTACTTCGCGCTGGTGCCGAAGACGCTGATGCGCTCGTCCGCCGCCAGCCTCCAGAGCACGCCGGGGTCAGGGTGGAATGGCGAGCCGTCGAAGAGCACGAGCGTCGCGCCGGTGGCCAGCCCGCTGGCCAGCCAGTTCCACATCATCCACCCGCAGGTCGTGAAGTAGAACAGCCGGTCAGACCTGCGCAGGTCGGCGTGCAGGAGGTGCTCCTTCCGGTGCTGGAGCAGCGTGCCTCCGGCGCCATGGACGATGCACTTTGGCTTGCCCGTGGTGCCTGACGAGTACAGGACGTAGAGCGGGTGATCGAAGGGGAGCCGCTCGTACGCCGGCCGTGCGCCGCGAAGCCCGAAGCGGGCCCAGGCGATCGCACCCGGAAGGCCGGGGAACGACTCGCTGGCCTCGCTGCCGACGTAGGGCACGACGACGACGCGCTTCACCGAGGGCAGCTGGGTGACCACCCCGGCCACCGGCGCCAACGAGTCGATCGTCTTGCCGGCGTAGTGGTACCCGTCGGCGGTGAACAGGACCTTCGGGGCGATCTGCCCGAAGCGGTCCAGCACGCCCGGAATCCCGAAGTCCGGCGAGCACGACGACCAGACCGCGCCGATGCTCGCGCTGGCAAGCATCGCGACGATCGCCTCGGGAACGTTCGGCAGGAAGCCGGCTACCCGGTCGCCCGGTGCGACGCCCGCCTCGCGCAACCCTGCTGCGACCCGACCCACCTCGTCGTGCAGCTGCCGGTAGGACAGCACGCGACGGGTGCCGCGCTCGCCGCGGAACAGCAGCGCGGGTTGCTCGTCGTGGTATTGAAGCAGGTTTTCCGCGAAATTGAGCCGCGCGTCCGGGAACCAGCGGGCGCCGGGCATCGTCGCGGGCTGCTCGAGCGCCGGGCCCTCGCCCCAATCGGCGACGACCCCCGCGAAGTGCGCGAGCTCGCGCCAGAACTCGCCCGGATGCTGGATCGACCAGCGATGCAGTGCGGCGTAGTCGGGCAGTGACAACCCGTGGCGGGCCTCGATGCGCCTGACGAAGCGGGTCATGTGCGAGTCGTTGACACGCTCGGCGGCGGGAGTCCAAAGCGGCAGGTCCATGAGGGGCTCCACGGCGGCGCTCAGGGCAGCTTCAGAGCGACTGGTAGATCGGTCCTGAGCCGCCCTCCGGGGTCGTCCAGTCGATGATCTGGTACGGGTCCTTGATGTCGCAGGCCTTGCAGTGCACGCAGTTCGCGGCGTTGATCTGCAGCCTGCGACCGCCCTGACCGTCATCGACCATCTCGTAGACGCCCGCCGGGCAGAAGTTCTGGCAGGGGTTGCCGTACTCGGTCGCGCAGGTGGTGGCGCAGATGCTCGTGTCGCGCACCTTGAGGTGGACGGGCTGGTTTTCCTCGTGGGAGTTGTTCGCGAAGAACACCGAGGCGAGGCGGTCACGCGGAGGCAGGCTGCGGTCGACCCAGTCCCGGTCGGGCGATTCGTACTCGGCGAGCCGCGCGGTCTCCGCGTGCGCGGCCTTGTTGGCCAGCGTCCAGGGCGTACGGCCGCCGGTGACGGTTTCCAGCGCGGCGTTGGCCAGGCCGAACCACAGCCCGCGCTTGAAGCCGGGCTTGATGTTGCGCACCCGGCGCAGCTCCTGGCCACCCGGCGAGGCGCGCCAGCGCGCGTCGAAGCCCGCGGGCGCGCCGGTCTCGGCGAGGTGCTCCGCTGCGAGCATTCCGCTGCGGATGGCCTGGTGGATCCCCTTGATCTTGGGCACGTTGAGAGTGCCGCCCGCGTCACCGACCAGCAGCGCGCCCGGCATCTCGAGGCGTGGCGTCGACTGCCAGCCGCCCGCGGAGATCGTCCTGGCGCCGGCGGCCACGATCTCGCCGCCCTCGAGCAGCGGGCGGATCGTCGGGTGATGCTTGAACTGCTGGAACGCCTCGAAGGGCTTCAACCGGGGATCGCGGTAGTCGAGCCCCACCACGTAGCCGATGTAGATGCGGTTGTTGTCGAGGTGGTACAGGAAGCTGCCGCCGTAGGTGCCCGAGTCCAGCGGCCAGCCGATGGAATGCTGGATCAGCCCGGGCTCGACGCGCCCCTCGGGAAGCTGCCAAAGCTCCTTGAAGCCCAGCCCGTAGGTCTGAGGGTCACAATCGCGGTCGAGTGCAAAGCGCTGGACCAACTGCTTGGTGACGCTGCCGCGGCAGCCTTCCGCGAGCACAGTGATGCGGGCTCGCACCTCAGGGCCTGGGGCAAAGTTGGGGCCTGCCTCGCCGCTCTTCTCGATGCCCATGTCGCCGATCTGCACGCCCGCCACCGAGCCGTCGTCGTTGAACAGGGGCAGGGCGCCCGCAAACCCCGGGAACACGTCGACGCCGAGCGCTTCCGCCTTCTGCGCGAGGATCGGCGCGAGCAGGCCCAGCGAGACGATGAGGTTGCCTTCGTTGTGCTGCTGCGGCGGGGTAGGCAGCCTGATGCGTCCCGACCTGGTCAGCAGCGAGAATTCGTCGCGCTTCGCCGGGACGCAGATGGCCGGGGGTGACTGCCGCCACTCCGGCAGGAGCGCGTCGAGCGGGCCTGGCTCGAGCACGGCCCCCGACAGCATCTGCGCGCCCACCGCGGATGCCTTCTCGAGCAGGCAGACGCTCAGCTCCGGCTTGAGCTGCTTCAGCCGGATGGCGCACGCGAGCCCGGCGGGACCGGCCCCGACCACGAGCACGTCGTATTCCATGACGTCGCGTTCGATCGTACCGGTCATCGTGGCTGCTCCCTGCTGCGTTGGCGTTCCAGTCTACTTCGGCTGCATGCGGATCGCGCCGTCGAGGCGGATCGTCTCGCCGTTGATCATCGCGATCGTGAAGATCGACTCGACGAGTTTGGCATATTCGTCGGGGCGCCCTAGCCGGGAAGGGAAAGGCACCTGGCGGCCCAGGGACTCCTGCACGTCGGCCGGCATGCCGCCGACCATCGGGGTGTGGAAGATCCCAGGGGCGATCGAGTTGACACGGATGCCGAAAGCCGCGAACTCCCGCGCGAGCGGCAGGGTCATGCCGGCGATGCCGGCCTTGGTCGCCGAGTAGGCCGCCTGGCCGATCTGGCCCTCGAAGGCCGCCACCGAGGCGGTGTGCACGATCACGCCGCGCTCGCCGTCCTCGTTGGGTTCGTTGTGCTGCATGAGCGCCGCGGCCGCCTTGTCGCAGAGGAAGGTGCCGACGAGATTGATCTGCACGACCTTGCTGAAGAAGTCGCCGGCCATGGGGCCGTTGCGGCCGAGCACGCGCCCGGCGCCAATCACGCCCGCGCAGTTGACCAGCAGGTTGATGCCGCCCATCCAGTCCGCCGCGGACTGCATCGACGCGTTGACCTCGGCCTCGGACGTGACATCGCAGCGTACGAAGCGGGCCGACGCACCGATCTCCGCCGCGGCCTTCTGGCCCGGGCCTTCCTGCACGTCGAGCAGCGTGACGAGGCCGCCTCGCGCCGCGACATGGCGGGCGACGGCGTTACCCAGCCCCGATGCGGCGCCGGTGACGACCGCGCGCGCCTTCGTGATGTCCATCAGAGGATCTCCAGTGCGATGGCGGTGGCCTCGCCACCGCCGATGCAGAGCGCGGCGAGGCCGCGCTTCAGGCCGCGGGCGGCCAGCGCGTGGATGAGCGTGGTGACGATCCGTGCCCCGGTCGCGCCGACCGGGTGCCCCAGGGCGCAGGCACCGCCATTGACGTTGATGCGGTCGTGCGGGATCCCGATGTCTTGCATCGCCGCCATCGTGACCACTGCGAAGGCCTCGTTGACCTCGAAGAGATCGACGTCGCCCGACGCCCAGCCGGCGCGCTGCAGGACCTTCTGGATCGCGCCGACCGGCGCGGTGGTGAACCACTCGGGCTCCTGCGCGTGGCTGGCATAGGCCACGATGCGGGCGGTCGCCTTGAGGCCGCGCTCGCGCGCGGCGGTCTCGCCCATCAGCACGGCCGCTGCGGCACCGTCGGAGATCGACGATGAGCTGGCCGCGGTCACGGTGCCGTCCTTGCGGAACGCGGGACGCAGCTGGGGAATCTTGCCCAGGTCGCAAGTGAAAGGAGTCTCGTCGCGATCGACGACGACCTCGCCCTTGCGGCCCTTGACGCGCACCGGCGCGATCTCGCCGGCGAACGCGCCGGACTCGATCGCCGACAGCGCACGACGCACCGACTCGGCGGCAAACGCGTCCTGTTGCTCACGCGTGAACCGGTAGCGGTCGACGGTGTTCTCCGCGAAGCATCCCATCAGCTGGCCATCCCACGGGCTCTGCAGTCCGTCGTAGAACATGTGGTCGAGCACCTCGCCATGGCCCATGCGGTAGCCGGCGCGCGCCTTGGGGAGCAGGTACGGCGCGTTGGTCATCGACTCGAGGCCACCGGCGACGGCGGTGGTGATGCCGCCCGCTCGGATCTGGTCCGCGGCCATCATCAGTGCCTTCATGCCGGAGCCGCACATCTTGTTGATCGTGGTGGCCGGCGTCGCCCGGGGTATCCCGGCGGAAATCGCAGCCTGGCGTGCAGGGGCCTGACCGAGGCCCGCCGGCAGCACGCAGCCCATGATGACTTCCTCGATGTCCTCGGGGCGCAGGCCCGCCGCTGCTACGGCACCGGTTATCGCCGCCGCGCCGAGTTGCGGCGCCGTGGCGTTCGAGAGCGCGCCCTGGAACGCGCCAATGGGGGTGCGCCTCGCGGCGACGATCACGACAGATTCGGTCATTCAGTGGATCCTCGACAGCCCCGCAGGAATCGGGGAGCCGGAGTGTAGCCAAGCCGTGGGCTGTCGCCTACTGCACTGCATACAAGGCGATGAACGCGTCTCAGGCGGCGAGGTCGGGCTCGTCGAGGCGCTCCAGGATCATGCGGCGACAGCGGTCGCGCAACTCGATTGCATCGGGCTCGCGCTGGGAGTTGCGTTCCGCGACGGGCTCCTGCGGTTCGAGGAACTCGACCTGGAGAGCACCAGGGCGCGGCAGCACGCTATCCGCCGGAAGAAGCGCGCGCGAGCCATGGATCACCGCAGGTACCACCGGGCAGCCCGCACGAACCGCGGTGACGAAGGCGCCGGTGTGGAACTTGAGCAGCCCTGGCTCCTGGATGAAGGTGCCTTCCGGAAAGAACACCAGCGGTTGACCTCCGGACGCGCGGCGCAGCACGCGTCGGGCATCGAGAGCCCCGCGGTGCCGGTTGAAGCGCTCGACGAATTCCGTGCCGATGCGCCGCAGCAGCAGGCCAGCGAGCGGGAAGGCGTTGGCTTCGCGCTTCACGACGAAAGCAAAGCGCGGCGGGAGCGCAGCCTTCATGATCACACCGTCGAGATAGCTCGCGTGGTTCGCGACCACAACGCATTGGCCTGCCGGAAGGCGATCGATACCCGTGATCCTGGGCGCCATGCCGGAGAGCTGCAGGAAGAGGTTCGCGGCGGCGTGGGTCGTGCGCCGCCTGCGGTCGAGCCCCGGGAGCAGCAGGATCGCGAGCAGCGTCGACAGGGCGAGAACGGTGAAGAGCAGGCCCACCGCAACTCCGTAGGCAAAGTGGCCTGCGCGAGTCGCGAGGCCTGCGCGGGATTGCCGGGTCGCGACTGCGGGTTCGTTCATTCGCAGCATTTGTGTGACGCAGTTCTCTTTATGTTAACGCCCGAAGACCTGTGTGAAGGGGGTCACGCCGGATCCCCGGGGCGCTTCGCATACTGGCCTCCAATGCAGAGGCACGCAACGACATGAACTCCGTCCTTCAGGCTCCCGTACCCAAGGTGTCGAGCGCGGACGGCTGCGACCCGGCGGTCCAGCGCTTCCTAGATGCCGTCTGGATGGAGCGCGGGCTCTCGGCGAACACGCTCGCCGCATACCGTGCGGACCTCACGGCGCTCAGCCGCTGGCTGTCCAGCGAGCACGGCGTGCCGATCCAGTTGACCAGCCGCGCGCAGTTGCTTGGATTCATCGCCTGGCGCGTCGAGTCCGGGGCGCGGCCCCGGTCGACGGCCCGTCAGTTGTCATCCTTCCGCCGCTTCTTCCGGCACCTGCTCCGCGAAGGCGCGTTGCGCGAGGATCCGACCGCGCACATCGCCATGCCGAAGATCGGGCGATCGCTGCCCAAGTCGCTGACCGAGGAGGAGGTCGAGTCGCTGCTGTCGGCGCCACAGGTCAGCGATCCGCTCGGTCACCGCGACCGGACGATGCTCGAGGTGCTCTACGCCACCGGCCTGCGGGTCTCCGAGCTCGTCAGCCTCAAGTACAACCAGGTGAACCTGAACCAGGGTGTGATCCGCGTGCTCGGCAAGGGCAACCGCGAGCGCCTGATCCCGCTTGGCGACGAGGCGGTGCGCTGGCTCCAGGAGTTCATCGCCGGTGCACGCAACGAGATCCTTCTCGATCGCACCACCGACTACCTGTTCCCGACACGGCGCGGCGACCGGATGACGCGCCAGGCCTTCTGGCACATCATCAAGCGTTATGCGCGCAAGTCGAGCATCGAAAAGGATCTTTCTCCGCACACGCTGCGCCACGCGTTCGCCACTCACCTGCTGAACCACGGCGCGGACCTTCGCGTGGTGCAGATGCTGCTCGGTCACAGCGACCTGTCGACCACGCAGATCTACACTCACGTCGCGCGTGAGCGCATGAAGGAACTCCACGCGGCCCATCACCCGCGGGGCTGACCTGCCGGGCGGGTCGCCGCCATGGCTTCTGCTAGACTCGTGCCCGCCGCGCCGGCCCGCGAACCTTTCGGGTCGGGCGCGGTCCGAGTGCCCATCGGGCTCAGGCCCAGCTTCAGGACGACCCCCGCCCCATGACGTCGCGCTTCGTTCTCCCTGCCCTGGTGCTCGTGTCGCTGGCTGCGCTGGCTACGGCGCTCGCATCGCCCCGGGGCGGGGCCCCGGCAGGTGCCAAGGACGTGCGCGTCGAGCTGTCCCGGAAGTTTCCGGGTTCGAAGCCTGCGGACTTCCGGCCTTCCCAGGTCGCTGGTATCTACGAGTACGCCCAGGGCGCCGATATCATCTATGTCTCGGCCGACGGCAAGCATGCCTTCGTGGGTGACCTGTTCGACGTCGCGAAGGAGACCAACCTGAGCGAGGCGCGCCGCCGCGAGGCCCGACGGCAGCTGATGCAGGCTGTCCCCGAGTCGCAGATGCTGGTGTTCTCGCCCAAGCAGCCTCGTCACACCGTCACGGTCTTCACGGACATCGACTGCGGCTATTGCCGGAAGCTGCACGGCGAGATTGCCAAGTACAACGAGCTGGGCATCCGCGTGCGCTACCTGTTCTACCCGCGCACGGGACCGGACACGGAATCCTGGGACAAGGCGGTGGCCGTCTGGTGTTCCCCGAACCGCAATGATTCGCTGACGCGGGCCAAGCGGGGCGAGACCATTCGCGCGGCCAGGTGCTCCGATGCCCCGGTGGCCCGGGACTTCGAATTGGGGCAGGAGATGGGCTTGCAGGGCACCCCTGCGATCGTGCTGGCCAGCGGCGAGATGCTGCCGGGCTACGTGCCGCCGGCGATGCTGGCACGTCGGCTGGAGGCGGAAGGCCTCTGACTGGCCTCCTGGAGCTGGCCGGGGGCCGGCTCAGCGCTCGAGAAGCTTGAGCTTTTCGGGCTTGCCGTCCCACTCCTTGGCGTCGGCGGGCGCGTCGCCCTTCTCGGTGATCACCGGCCACTTGCGCGCGAGCTCCGCGTTAAGGGCCTTGAACTGCTCCTGGCCCGCCGGAAGCTCGTCTTCGGAGTAGATCGCCTCGGCCGGGCATTCCGGCTCGCACAGCGTGCAGTCGATGCACTCGTCCGGGTCGATGACCAGGAAGTTCGGACCCTCGTGGAAGCAGTCCACGGGGCAGACCTCGACACAGTCCTGGTACTTGCACTTGATGCAGTTTTCGGTGACGACGAACGTCATGGGCGACCCTGGAGCATGACTGGAGCGGAACCCCTATATTGCCACGGCGGCGGTGGCTAGGGAGCGCGCCGGTTGAACTCCGCGAAGTGGTGCCGCTCGACGCCCGCCGAGCGGTCTTCGAGGTAGCGCTTCAGGGTGAAGTCGGTGCTCGCGAAGGCGATCTCCTGCCAGGGGATCTCGTCCGGCGTGACCAGCTTGACCTCCAGGCTCTCGACCCCGGCGCCGAATACCGGCGCGGCCAGCCGCGCGCGGAAGAACACGTGGACCTGGTGGGCGTGGATCACGTGGACGATCGCCAGCAGCGAGCCGATCTCGACGTCGGCGAGCGCTTCTTCCTGGGACTCGCGCGCCGCAGCCTGCTGCAGGGTTTCGCCGTTTTCCATGAAGCCGGCCGGGATCGTCCAGAAACCCACGCGCGGCTCGATCGCCCGCCGGCAGATCAGGATGCGCCCCTCGTGCTCGGGCACGCAACCGACGACCAGCTTGGGATTCTGGTAGTGGACCGTGGCGCAGGACGGGCACACGTGCCGCGGGAGGTGCTCGCCTTCCGGCACGCGCAGGACCACCGGTGAGCCGCAGTTGCTGCAGTAGTTCATCTCGGCCGCGAGTTCAAATGGTGCCGGGAGAGGGAATCGAACCCACACTCCATTGCTGGAATCGGATTTTGAGTCCGACGCGTCTACCAGTTCCGCCATCCCGGCGCGGAGTGCGAGTATATCGCCCGTGCAGATCGCCGACTTCGATTTCGAACTTCCGCCCGAGCTGATCGCCCAGCGTCCGCTCGCCGAACGTGCCGACTCCCGGCTCCTGGCCGTGGATCCCGGTGGCGCCACGATGCGCGACCTGGCGGTGGTGGACCTGCCTGGCCTGCTCGAGCCCGGCGATCTCCTGGTGTTCAACGACACACGGGTTGTTCCGGCACGGCTGGTCGGGCGTCGTCCCTCCGGCGGACGCGTCGAGATCCTGCTCGAGCGGCCCTGTGGTGCCGATGGCGCGTGGGTGCAGATGCGCGCGAGCAAGCCCTTGCGGCCCGGGCAGGTGATCCACAGCCCGGGGGGCGACCTCGTCGTGCGAGGCCGTGACGCCGACCTCTTCGAGGTGGGCCTGCCGGGGCCCGCAATCGACTTCTTCACGCAGCACGGCGCCGTCCCGCTGCCGCCGTACATTCAGCGCGAGGCGGATGCGGACGACATCGAGCGCTACCAGAGCGTGCTGGCCAGGGTTCCCGGTGCCGTGGCCGCGCCCACGGCCAGCCTTCACTTCGACGAGGCGCTGCTGCAGCAGCTCGACCGGCGCGGCATCCAGCGCGCCACGGTGACGCTGCACGTGGGGGCGGGCACCTTCCAACCGCTGCGCTCCGAGCGCATCGAGGAGCACCGGATGCATGCGGAGCGTGCGGAGGTGTCGCAGGTCACCTGCGACGCCGTAAGCGCCGCCCGGGCGGCGGGGCGTCGGGTCGTGGCCATCGGCACGACCGTCGTCCGGGCCCTGGAATCGGCCGCGGCGACCGGGTCGCTGCAGCCCTGGTCGGGCGACACATCGATCTTCATCCGCCCCGGATACCGTTGGCGCGTCGTGGACGCGCTGGTGACCAACTTCCATCTGCCGCGCTCGACGTTGCTGATGCTCGTGGCCTCGTTTGCCGGACTGCCGGTGATGCGGGCCGCGTATTCCCATGCGGTTGCCCGGCGCTATCGATTCTTCAGCTACGGGGACGCCATGTTCATCGAGCGTCGCGCCATGTCGGGTGAGGCATGAGCCTGCGCTTCGAGCTGCTGGCGACCGACGGCGCGTCCCGTCGCGGCCGCGTGCATGCGGCGCACGGCAGCATCGAGACGCCGGCCTTCATGCCGGTCGGCACCTACGGCACGGTGAAGGCGATGACCCCCGAGGAACTCGAGGGGCTGGGTGCCGAGATCATCCTCGGCAACACCTTCCACCTGATGCTCCGGCCGGGTGCAGAGCTGGTCGCCTCGCTGGGTGGCCTGCACGGCTTCATGCACTGGAGTCGGCCGATCCTGACCGACTCCGGGGGGTTCCAGGTGTTCAGCCTGCAAAAGATGCGACGCATCTCGGAGGAGGGGGTCCGGTTCCGGTCACCGGTCGATGGCGCCGAGGTGCACCTGACGCCGGAGTCCTCGATGGATGTGCAGCGGCTGCTGGGCTCTGACATCGCCATGGCCTTCGACGACTGCACCGCCTGGCCCGCGACCCACGCCGGCGCAGCGGACTCGATGCGACGCTCGATGCGCTGGGCGCGCCGTTGCCGCGATCGGTACTACAGCACCGCCGCCCCCGGCGACCTGTTCGGCATCGTCCAGGGGGGCATGTATGCCGACCTGCGGCGTGAATCGCTCGACCGCCTGCTGGAACTGGACCTGCCCGGGCTGGCGGTCGGCGGGCTGGCGGTGGGTGAGCCCGAGGCCGAGCGGCTGGCAGTGCTCGACGACCTGATGCCCCACATGCCGACCGATCGTCCGCGCTACCTGATGGGCGTCGGGCGCCCGGAGGACATCGTCGCGGCGGTCCTGCGGGGGGTCGACATGTTCGACTGCGTGATGCCCACCCGTCATGCCCGCAACGGCCACCTGTTCACCTCCACCGGGGTGATCAACATCCGCAACGCCGTCCACCAGCGTGACCCCGGCCCGATCGACCCGGCCTGCAGCTGCTACACCTGCCAGAACTACCCGAGGGCGTACCTGCGGCACCTCGACCGCTGCAAGGAGATCCTCGGGGCGCGGCTCAATACCATCCACAACCTGTATTTCTACCTCGACCTGATGCGCCAGTTGCGCGAGGCGATCGGCCAGGGGAGGGTGGAGGCGTTTGCCCGTGAGTTCCTGGCCCTCAGGCGCCCCGCGGCGCCTGTGGCATAATCGCCCGCTCCTCAAGGATGGGAACCCATGAACGCACTGATCCCTGAAGCCCACGCCCAGGCCGCCGGCGCCGGCGCCGCGGGCAGCCAGCTCGCCCCCCTGCTGATGATGGTGCTCTTCATCGTCATCTTCTATTTCCTGCTGATCCGCCCGCAGCAGAAGAAAGCCAAGGAGCACCAGGCGATGCTCTCCAAGCTCGCCGCGGGCGATGAGGTCGTCACCGCCGGTGGCATCCTCGGCCGGGTCACCGAGGTCAGCGACCAGTTCGTCACCATCGAGGTGTCGGACGGCGTCAAGCTCAAGGTGCAGAAGTACCAGGTCACCTCGCTGATGCCCAAGGGAACGCTGAAGGGGGCCTGACCTCCTTCCTTTCGCCCTGGCTCCGACGCGGATCCCGCCATGCTCGAATACCCTCGCTGGAAGTACATCCTGCTCGCCGTCGTGCTGGCGCTCGGGCTGCTGTTCGCGTTGCCCAACGTCTTTGGCGAGGACGCCGCCCTTCAGGTGGCGCGAAAGGACCGCTCGGCACTTGACGATTCCGGGCGCCAGGGCGTCGAGGAGGTCCTGAGGGGCGAGGGCGTCGCATTTACCCGCAGCTACGTCGACCAGGGCCGGCTGATGCTGCACTTCGACGACGTGCCCCAGCAGCTGAAGGCCCGCGACGTGGTCAACGAACGCCTCGGTCGCGAATACGTCACCGCGCTGTCCTTCGCCTCGCGATCGCCTGACTGGCTGAGGGGCATCGGGCTGCGGCCGATGCCGCTGGGGCTGGACCTGCGTGGCGGCCTCTACCTGCTCTACCAGGTCGATGTCGAGGGCGCGGTGGCGCAGCTGCTGGAGGTCTACGAGCAGGACTTCCGGCGCCTCTTCACCCAGGACAAGATCAGCTTCAGCGACCTGGTCGTCGTTACCGTCGACAGCCCGCGACCCAACGGGCTCCGGGTGCTGTTGCCGCAGGGGGCCGACGCCGACGCGGCGCTCGAGTCGATGCAGCGCATCCTGCCCGACCTCAGCTACTCGACATCCGACGCCGCGACTGGCCCAGTGATCGAGGCGGTGCTGACGCCGGCCCAGGTCAAGGAGCGCCAGGACTACGCGATCCAGCAGAACCTCACCACCTTGCGCAACCGCGTCAACGAGCTCGGCGTGTCGGAGCCTGTCGTGCAGCGGCAGGGTCTCGATCGCATCGCGGTGCAGCTGCCCGGCGTGCAGAACTCCGCCGAGGTGAAGGACATCCTCGGCAAGGTCGCGACGCTCGAGTTCCGCCTCGTCGACGTGCAGAACAGCATTGCGGACGCAGTCCAGCGCGGTCGCGCGCCCCTCGGTTCCAAGCTCTTCGAGGACAAGGACGGGCAGCCGGTGCTGCTCAAGCGCGACATCATCGTCACGGGCGACCAGCTGATCGACGCGACCACGGTCGCGACCGAGAGTGGCCCGGGCGTCTCGGTCAAGCTCGACGCGCTGGGTGGGGAGGAGATGCTGCGGACCACCCGCGCCAACCTCAAGAGGCCCATGGCCGTGCTGTTCATCGAGCAGCGTCGCGAGGAGATCGAGGTGGGTGGCCAGAAGGTCCAGCGCGACATCAAGGAAGAGAAGGTCATCAACACGGCCACCATCCAGGGCGTGTTCTCCAACAGCTTCCAGATCACCGGTCTAGGCCAGGCCGAGGCGCGCGAGCTTGCCCTGCTGCTGCGCGCGGGCGCGCTTGCCGCGCCGATCTTCGTGGTCGAGGAGCGGGCGGTGGGTCCGGCGCTGGGGAAGGACAACATCGACAAGGGCGTGCGGGCGTTGCTCATCGGCATGGCGCTGCTGTTCGTGTTCATGATCGTCTACTACCGTGTATTCGGGATCGTCGCCAACCTCGTGCTGCTGTCCAACGTCGTTCTGCTGGCTGCGCTGCTCACGGGTTTCAAGGCGGCCCTTTCCCTGCCCGGCATCGCCGGCATCGTGCTCACGGTCGGCATGGCGGTCGACGCCAACGTGCTCATCTACGAGCGCATCCGCGAGGAGTTGCGCAATGGCGTCACGCCCCAGGCGGCCATTGCCAAGGGCTTCGACCGCGCCTTCTCCGCGATCGCCGACTCCAACATCACCACGCTGATCGCCGGCATCGTGCTCTGGGTGTTCGGCACGGGTCCGATCCGCGGCTTCGCCGTGGTGCTGTCGCTCGGCATCGTGACCTCGATGTTCACTTCGCTGGTCGGGGCGCGTGCGCTGCTGACCCTGATGTACGGCGGCAAGCGGCGGCCGACGCGGCTCGTGATCTGACCGGCGTGCCAGGAGCCTGAACCATGGAATTCTTCAAGGCCGAGACCCGCATCCCCTTCGTCCGGTTGCGCAAGCTGTTCTACGGCCTGTCGTTGCTGTTGTTCGTGGTGTCGATTGGCTCGATCCTGACCCGCGGGCTGAACCTGGGGATCGACTTCACTGGCGGCGTCACCATCGAGGCGGCCTTCAAGGGCGACGCCCCCATCGAGCGCGTTCGCGCCGGGCTGCAGGGGGCTGGCTTTGCCGACCCGCAGGTCCAGAGCTTCGGCTCCTCGCGGGACGTGGCGATCCGCCTTCCACCCCCGGGTGTGGGCGAGAATTCCGAGCAGATCCGCTCGCGTGTCGAGACCGTTCTTCGCGCGCTCGACCCCGGCGTCGAGCTGCGCCGCGTCGAGGTGGTCGGACCGCAGGTCGGCAAGGACCTCCAGGAGAGCGCGATCTGGTCGCTGGTGTTCACGTTGCTGCTGATCGGCATCTACGTCTTCGTCCGCTTCCACGCCTGGCAGCTCTCGATGGGTGCCATCTTCGCGGCCATCCACGACCCCATCATCGTGGTCGGCTTCTTTTCCCTGACCGGTCTCGTTTTCGACCTGTCGGTCGTTGCGGCGCTGCTGGCGGTGATCGGCTACTCCCTGAATGACACCGTCGTGGTCTTCGACCGTATCCGCGAGCGCTTCGAGACCAGCAAGCGTCTCTCGCCAGCGGCCGTGATCGACCTTTCCGTGAACCAGACCCTGTCCCGCACCATCATGACCAGCCTCACGACCCTGATCGTGGTCGTGGTGCTGCTGCTGCTCGGTGGCCCGGTGCTCGAGGGCTTCTCGATCGCGCTGATCGTCGGCATCCTGGTCGGCACCTACTCGTCGATCTACATCGCTGCATCGTCGGCGCTGGACGCCGGGCTGACGGCCGAGAGCCTGTTCCCGACCCGCAAGAAGCTTGCGATCGACGACATGCCCTGACCAGTGGCGCCCCATGGCGCCAGCCCCCTACAATCGGGTGCAGATCCAGGGGGCAACAACAATGAACTGGCGCATCAAGCCACTCGACGAGATCCTTGCGACCGCCGAGAAGAAGAGCCTGCACCGCTCGCTGGGCGGCTTCCAGCTCATGATGATGGGCGTCGGGGCGATCATCGGCACCGGCATCTTCGTGTTGACGGCGGAGGCTGCCCAGAAAGCCGGTCCCGGCATGATGGTGTCGTTCGTCATCGCGGGTTTCGTGTGCGCGGTGGCAGCGCTCTGCTATGCCGAACTGGCCTCGATGGTGCCGGTCTCCGGCTCCGCGTACACCTATTCCTACGCAGTGATGGGAGAGCTCGTCGCCTGGATCGTCGGCTGGGCGCTGATCCTCGAGTACACGGTCGCCGCCAGCGCTGTCTCGGTCGGCTGGTCGAACTATTTCATCGGCCTCCTGGAACGCAGCCTCGGCATCGACGTTCCCGACGCGCTAAGCCGGGGGCCCTTCGCGGGTGGCCTGATGAACGTTCCGGCCGCCATGATCGCGCTGCTCGTGACGGGCCTCCTCGTGATCGGCACGCGTGAGAGCGCCAGGATCAATGCCGTGCTCGTTGCCATCAAGGTGGTGGCGCTGACCGCCTTTGTCATCCTCGCGATTCCCGTCATCAACGGCGAGAACTTCGCGCCTTTCGCGCCGAATGGATTCTGGGACGCCACGGGCCTCGGCATCGCCGGGGCGGCCGCGTCGATCTTCTTCGCCTACGTCGGCTTCGACGCGGTCTCGACGGCAGCCGAGGAGACCAAGAACCCGCAGCGCAACGTGCCGATCGGGCTCATCGGCAGCCTCGCGATCTGCACGGTCTTCTACCTGCTGGTCGCCGGTGGCGTGGTCGGCTCCGTGGGTGCACAGCCGGTCACCGATGTGGCAGGCCAGGCGATCGCGCCGGGCAGCAAGGCGATGGCAGAGGCCTGCGCACGCCCGGAGAATGCCCAGCAGATCGTCTGCAGTGGCGAGCCGCTGGCCCAGGTGCTCGACACGCTCGGCTGGAAGACGGTTTCCCAGCTGATCGGGCTGGCGGCCTTCCTGGCCCTGCCTTCGGTCATCCTGATGATGCTCTTCGGGCAGACGCGCATCTTCTTCGTCATGGCGCGAGACCGGCTGCTGCCTTTCAATGACGCGCTCAGCAAGGTTCATCCGCGCTACGGGACGCCGCATGTGGTGACGATGATCACGGGTGTGGCGGTGACCTTGCTTGCGGCCTTCTTTCCCGTGAGCAAACTGGCCGACATCTCCAACACGGGTACGCTGTTCGCGTTCCTCGCGGTGTCGCTGGGCGTGATGGTGCTGCGGGTGCGCGAGCCGGGCCGGCCGCGGCCGTTCCACACCCCGGCGATCTGGCTGGTGGGGCCGCTGTCGCTGCTCGGTTGCGGCTTCCTGTTCTTCTCGCTGCCGCCCGCCACGCAGCTGACGTTCGTCTACTGGAGCCTGGCCGGGCTCGCGATCTACCTCCTCTACGGGTTCCGCAAGAGCCCGCTGGCGACCCAGAATGGCAACGGGGGTTGATTCCCGGCTTGCCAACCGGATCCTTGCAGGTCTTGCCGTCGGCGCCGTGGCCGGCGCCGCGGTCCTGCTGATCGGCGAGCGGGCGCCGGCGGTCCTCGAAGGAGCGAGGGCGCTGTCTACCACCATCCTGGACCCGCTGGGCCAGGTGTTTCTGCGCATGCTGTTCTTCGTGGTGATGCCGCTGGTGTTCGCCTCGCTCGCCGCGGGCGTCGCGCAGCTCGGCGATCTGTCGAAGCTGGGCCCGCTGGCAGGCCGGACATTCGGGCTTTTCGCGCTGAACATGGCCATCGCGGTCCTGCTTGGCCTGCTGGTGATGAACGTCGTTCAGCCGGGTAATGCGATCGATTCGGATACCCGCGCCAGTCTCGTCGCGGAGTACGGTGGAGCATCAGCGCGCCACATCGAGCGCCAGGCGCAGCAGCCGGAGATGTCGCCGCAGGCCCTGGTCGACATGTTCATGCCGAGGAACCTGCTGGGCAGCGTCGTCGGTACCGACCGAAACGCGCTCGGCGAGGTGCTGCCGCTGATCCTTTTCGCGATCCTGGTGGGCGCTGCCGCGATCCGGCTGGCAGGGGAACGGCGTGGGCAGTTGCTCTCGGCGCTCGATGTGATCACCGATCTGATGACGGGAATCGTGCGCTTCGCCCTGCAGTTGGCCCCCTACGCCGTACCCGCGATGATCTTCAGCGTCGTCGTCAAGATCGGCTGGGACATCCTCATCGCCCTGGGGCTGTTCGTCGTGGCCTGCGTCCTCGTCATGCTGCTGCACCTGTTCGGCACCATGTCTGTCTGGCTCCGGCTGTTCTCGACGCGGCGCCCGCTCGCGTTCTGGCGCGCGACGCGCCCGGTGCTCGTCACGGCATTCTCGACGAGTTCGAGCAGCGCGACCCTGCCGGCGGCCCTCGCGGTCGCGCGGGGGGAATTGGGCATACGGCCCGCAACGGCCGGTTTCGTGCTGCCGCTTGGGGCCACGATGAACATGGCGGGCACCGCACTCTACGAGGGTTGCGTCGTGCTGTTCGTGGCCCAGGTGTTCGGTGTTGTTCTCAGCCCCGTGGAGCAGGTGACCCTGCTGCTGCTGTCCGTCCTCGGCGCCGTCGCCGTGGCGGGCATACCGGGGGGATCGCTGCCCATCATCGCGGGGTTGCTGGTGACCTTCGGTATCCCCCCGGAGGGAATCGGCATCGTGCTCGGCGCCGACCGGCTCCTCGACATGACGCGCACCATGGTCAACGTCGGAGCGGACCTCGTGACCGCGTCCATCGTGGACGGGTCGGAGGGCACGTCTGCCTGACCGTCCTGCCTCAGGGCTCCCGGAGGCTCTCCGGGACGTGCGGTGCCAGCAGTTCGACCAGCGCCGCGTAGACCCGCGGATTGCCCGCCACGATGTTCCCACCCTGGCGGTACTCCCCGCCGGTCAGCGTGCCCACGTGACCGCCTGCCTCCTGGATCAGCAGCGTGCCCGCCGCGGTATCCCAGGGGCTGAGCCCGATCTCCCAGAAACCGTCCGCGCGACCCGCGGCCACGTAGGCGAGGTCGAGCGCCGCCGACCCCGGCCGGCGCACGCCTGCGGCGACCTGCATGACGGACTTCAGCATGGCGAGGTAAGGGTCGATGTACTTGACGTTGGCACGGTAGGGGAAGCCCGTGCCGATCAGCGCGCCGTCGAGGCCGCGAAGGTTGCTGACGCGGATCCTGCGGTTCTCGAGGTGCGCGCCACCGCCACGCGATGCGGTGAAGACCTCCTGGCGCATCGGGTCGTAGACCACCGCGTGCTCGATCCGGTCGCGCACCTTGCAGGCGATGGAGATGCAGAAGGTCGGGAAGCCGTGCAGGAAGTTGGTGGTGCCGTCGAGCGGGTCCACGATCCACTGCACCGGGCCCGAGCCGAGCTCGCCGGACTCCTCGCAGAGGAAGGCATGATCCGGATAGGCCTTGCGGATGGTGGCCACGATCTCCGCCTCCGCGGCGCGGTCGACCTCGCTGACGAAGTCGTTGCGGCCCTTGCTCGAGACGTCCAGTGAGTCGAGCCGGTTGAGGCTGCGGACGATGACGTCCGCGGCGCGGCGCGCGGCGCGCACGCCGATGTTGAGGAGTGGCTGCATCTGGCAAAGAGCGGAAGCGTAAAGGCCGGTAGGATACCATGCGGCTGCCAACCGGCCCTCATGCCGCGCCCAACCACGATGACCACTCCTGCGCCTGCGGACATCCGCGTCGTCATGCTCGGGACCTCCCATCCGGGCAACATCGGGGCGGCTGCCCGGGCCATGAAGAACATGGGGCTGCGCCAGCTGGTTCTGGTGCGGCCACGGTCGTTTCCCGATCCGGAGGCGAGCGCACGCGCCTCGGGGGCAACCGACGTTCTGGAGAGCGCGAGGGTGGTCGACACGCTGCTCGAGGGCATCGCCGACTGCGGGCTCGTGGTGGCCACGACCGCTCGCGATCGCGACCAGAACGTGCGGGTGCTCGACGTGCGTGACGCGGCTGCACGGGTGGTGAACGAGGCTCGCCGCGGGCCGGTTGCGCTGCTGTTCGGCAACGAGCGCACCGGCCTGACGAACGAGGAGCTCTCGCTCGCGCACCTGCTGCTGCGCATTCCGACGGATCCGGTCTATCCGTCGCTGAACCTCGCGCAGGCCGTGCAGCTCGTCTGCTACGAGATCCGGCTTGCCTCCGGCGCTCGGCACGAGCCGATGCCTCCGGCGGTGCCGCTCGCATCGGCTGCGGACATGGAGCGGCTCTATTCGCACCTGCAGGAGGTGCTGGATGAGGTCGGGTTCCGCGACCGCACCGCCAGCGGCCGTCACTTGATGGAGCGGATCCGGCGTTTCATCAACCGCGCCGAACTCGACTGCAACGAGGCGAACATCCTCCGGGGCATCCTGACGGCTGTGCAACGGAAGCGTCGGCAGGCCGGGTCTCGATGACGCCAGCGGCTCCGGTGTACCTCGACCACGCGGCCACGACGCCCGTCGACCCGCGGGTCGCGGCCGAGATGGGCTTTTGCCTGACCGGGGAGGGTGTCTTCGGCAACCCTTCGTCGTCGACCCATGCCTATGGACGCGAGGCATCGGGTCGGCTGGAGGCGGCACGCGCGGAGGTCGCGGCGCTGGTGGCTGCGGATCCTGTCGACGTGGTGTTCACATCCGGGGCCACGGAGGCCGACAACCTCGCGATCTTCGGGGTGGCCAGCGCTGGCGCGGACCGTGGCCGACACATCATCACCCAGGCGACCGAGCACAAGGCGGTGCTTGACGCCTGCCATCGACTGCGGCGCGCCGGGTTCGAGATCACGGTGCTGCCCACGGACCCCGACGGCCGGGTGCGCCCCGACGAGCTCGCGGGCGCGCTGCGCCCCGAGACCCGGCTCGTCTCGATCATGCACGCCAACAACGAGACCGGCGTCGTGCAGGACATCGCAGCGCTGTCCGCGGTCTGTCGGTCACGCGGTGTGCTGCTGCACACCGACGCGGCGCAATCGGCCGGTCGGCTGCAGGTCGACATTCGTGAGCTCGGCGCCGACCTCCTGTCCCTCTCGGCGCACAAGCTCTACGGCCCGAAAGGCGTTGGCGCACTCGTCGTGTCGCCGCGCGCGCGGCCATGGCTGGCGCCGCAGTTGGCAGGTGGCGCGCAGGAGCGCGGCCTGCGCCCCGGCACGGTGGCCCTGCACCAGGTGGCCGGGTTTGCGGCAGCAGCGCGACTGGTGCTTGCGTCGCGCGGGACCGACATCGCCCGCCTCGCTGCGCTTGGAGAGCGCCTCGCCACGGGCCTGCTGGGCATCGGGGGGGTGCGGATCAACGGCGCCGGAGCACCCCGGCTGCCGGGCTTCGTATCGGCCAGCTTCGAAGGTGTCGACGGCGAGAGCCTGCTGGCGGGGTTGCCGGAGCTCGCAGTGGCCAGCGGTGCCGCCTGCGACTCGGCGAGCGGGGAGCCTTCTCACGTGCTGCGGGCGCTCGGCCTGGATGCCGGGCTTGCCCAGGCCACGCTTCGCCTGACGCTGGGGCGCAGCACGAGTTCCGCCGATGTCGAGCTCGCGATCGAGGTGATCCATCGCGAGGTCTGCCGCCTCAGGGCCCTGGCGCCATGAGGCCACCGGTCGATCCCTGTCCGCTACCCGAGCTCGTCGCAACGTTGTTCCGATCGCCCGCGCACGCGGGTGCACCCGCCACTCCAGCGGAACCTGCGGCCGCCCGGTGGGTCCATGGAGAAGCCGGGCGGAGGCGTGACGGCGCGCAGTTGCGCATCCACCTGCAGGTGGATGCCGGGGGGCGGGTGCTGGATGCCCGCTTCCAGGTGTACGGGTGCCCCTGGACGGTCGCGGTGGCCGAATGGGTGGCGGCCCGGTTGCCGGGCCGGTCGGTGGCCGACCTGCTTCCCGGCACGCCCTCGGATTGGGCGTCGGCGCTGGCCGTGCCGGTCGAGCGCATGGGCCGGTTGCTGGCCATCGAGGACGCCGTGTCTGCCGCGGGACGGGCGGCGCGCTGCCTCGAGTAGGTTCCGATCGGTTTACAGGCCGGTTGGGCGCACTAAACTATCGTCTCGTCAGGAGGACGGCATAACATGGCGATTTCTCTCACGGCGTCGGCGGCGGACAGGGTCCGCAGTTTCATCGCCGCTCGCGGCCAGGGGCTCGGGCTTCGGCTTGGCGTCCGCAAGACCGGCTGCTCGGGGTTCGCCTATGTCGTCAACTACGCGGACACCACCCAGGACGACGACGTGGTGTTCGAGGACCACGGGGTGCGCGTCTACGTGGACCGCGCCAGCCTGCCCCTGATCGACGGCACCGAGGTGGACTTCGTCCGGCAGGGCCTCAACGAGGCCTTCCGGTTCCGCAATCCCAACATCAAGGGCGAATGCGGCTGCGGCGAGAGCTTCAACGTCTGACCCGCCACGCCGGCCGCGAGAAAAACCCTTAGATCGCAGGCACTTGCGATCTCGTTGCCATTGTCCCCCGCAGGTCCCGCGGGTAGACTTCGCGCCTCGTTGTCCGTCTCAAGAAGGAATACCTCATGGCGCTGGAGCGCACCCTTTCGATCGTCAAGCCCGATGGCGTTGCCCGCAACCTGATCGGCGAGGTCTATCGCCGCTTCGAGCAGGCCGGCCTGCGCGTCGTCGCGGCCCGCATGATCCACCTTTCCCAGCGCGAGGCGGAGGGCTTCTATGCCGTCCACCGCGCGCGCCCGTTCTTCAGTGACCTCGTGAGCTACATGACGTCTGGCCCTGTCATGGTCCAGGTGCTCGAGGGCGAGGACGCCATCGCCAAGAACCGCGAGATCATGGGCGCCACCGATCCCAAGAAGGCTGCGCCGGGTACGATCCGCGCGGACCTCGCACAGAGCATCGAGGCGAACACGGTGCACGGCTCCGACGCGGCCGATACCGCCGCCAACGAGATCGCGTACTTCTTCCGCTCCATCGAGATCTGCCCGCGCGGCTGAGGACCCGATGAGCGACGCTGCCCCCGACGCGCGCACGAACCTGCTCGGGCTCCCGCGGCCCGACCTGGAGTCGTTCGTCGCGGCGCTGGGCAGCAAGCCTTTCCGCGCGCGCCAGCTGATGAGCTGGCTCTACAAGCGCAACGAGGGCCGCTTCGACGCGATGACAGACCTCGCGCGCGAATTCCGCGCGCAGTTGACGGAGCGCGCCGAGATCCGCGTGCCGGAGATCGTCTCTGCGCACGTGTCGGCCGACGGGACGCGCAAGTGGCTGCTGCGTGCCGACTCATCGCAGGCCTTCGAGACCGTCTTCATTCCCGAGGTGGACCGGGGCACGCTCTGCATATCGTCGCAGGTCGGCTGCGTGCTCGACTGCGCTTTCTGCTCCACCGCGCAGCAGGGTTTCAACCGCAACCTGACTACGGCGGAGATCGTCGGCCAGGTGTGGCTGGCCAACCGTGAGCTGGGCTTCGAGCCGGGTGGCCAGCGCCGCATCACCAACGTCGTGCTGATGGGCATGGGCGAGCCGCTCGCCAATTTCCGCAACGTGGTTCCCGCCATCCGCATCCTGATGGACGACCTCGGCTTCGACATCTCGCGCCGGCGGGTCACGCTGTCGACCTCGGGCCTGGTCCCGCAGATCTACAAGCTTGCCGAAGAGGTCAACTGCGCGCTGGCCGTGTCGCTGCACGCGCCCGACGACGCACTTCGCGACGAACTCGTGCCGATCAATCGCAAGCACCCGATCGGGGAACTGCTCGAGGCCTGCTGGCACTACATCGACGAGCAGAACGGTCGCAGCGTCACGTTCGAATACGTGATGCTCGATGGGGTCAATGACCAGCTCGAGCACGCCCGGCAGCTCGTGCGCTTGCTCAAGGGGCGCCCCGCCAAGCTGAACCTGATCCCGTTCAACCCCTTCCCGGGAACGCAGTTCCGTCGCTCCCCGATGCCGGTCATCACGCGCTTCCGCGACGAGCTGATCCAGCGTGGGGTGCTCGCGACCATCCGTCGTACCCGCGGTGACGACATCGACGCGGCCTGCGGGCAGCTCGCTGGGCGTGTCAACGATCGCACGCGGGTTCGCCTCGGCAGCAAGACCTTCGGGCTGGTGCTGCAATGATCCGCGCCTCGCGGCACTCGGCCATGTTGTGCGCGTTCGCGCTCCTGCTGGCGGGTTGCGGTGGGGGTGGGGCGGTGCAGCGGCCCGAGCCGACGCAAGCGGAATCGGCGGCGTCGTACAACCTGCAGCTGGGCGTGGCCTACATGCAGCAGGGGAGCCTCGCACTCGCCCGGGAGAAGCTCGATCGCGCCCGCGAGCAGAATCCGCGCGACCCACGCGTGTTCAGCGCGCTCGCGCTGCTCGAGGAACGGCTTGGCAACCCGGCCGAGGCCGACCGGAACTTTCGGGCGGCTCGCCGGCTCGCCCCGCGGGACCCCGACATCGGCAACAACTATGCCGTCTACCTCTGTCGCACCGGTCGTGTCGATGACGGCGTGCGCGGGTTCACCGAGGTCGCGCGCAATCCACTCTACCGGTCGCCGGAGGCGGCCTACACGAACGCGGGTGTCTGCCTGCGCGCGGCGGGCCGTCACGAGGAGGCCTCGATGCAGTTCGCGAAGGCTCTCACCCTGCGGCCTGCTCACGCCGAGGCCGCTTTCCAGTTGGGCGATCTCGACCTTGAGCGCGGGATGCTGGCGGAGGGCCGCACGGTCGTGGACCGGTTCCTCGATACCCAGCGCGCGACACCCGACCTGCTGCTGCTGGGCGTGCGGCTGGCGCGAGCGCAGGGTGATCGATCCGCCGAGGAGCGGTATGCGCGCCGCCTGCGCGTCGAGTTCCCCGATGCGCCGCAGACGCGCGCGCTCGCCAGCATGCGCGGTGCGGGCTGAGCACCGATGAGCGAGGACGCCGCAAGCCCCGAGTTCGCGGCCATCGGCCGGCGGTTGCGCGACGCGCGCGAGCGCCGGGGGATGAGTCGCGAGGCTGTCCTCGAGAAGCTTCACTGCACGCCGGAAGTGCTCGCCGCGCTCGAGCAAGGTCAGTTCGAGCGCCTCGGCGCAGCGGTGTTCATCCGCGGACACCTGCGGCGATACGCGGACCTGCTGGGAGAGCCTGCCGACGATCTGGTGGCCCAGTGGTCGGGTTCCGGCGCTGCGCCCCAGCCCGACATCAGTCAGCGCCCACAGGCCCCCAGGCGCTTGGAGTTCAGGCGCTGGGTCCGCGTCGCCAGCTATGCGCTCCTCGCAATGGTCCTCGTGGGCGTGGCGTGGGCCGTGCTCCGCTTCGCCACGCCGGCCGTGCGTGCGGTTGCACCCGAGCCCGCACAACCCGAGGCGCTGCCGGCGCTGCGTGAACCGCAGCCGGAACCCGCGCTGCCCCCTGCAGCCGCGCCGTCGCCCGCACCGGCATCCGAGGCGGAGCCCATGCCGGCAGCTGCCGCGCAGCCGCTTGGCCAGGTGGCCTTGTCCGGCAGCTTCTCGGAAGCCTGCTGGGTCGACGTCACCGACGCCGCCGGCAGGCGCCTCTATTACGGGCTCGTTCCCGCGGGAGGCCGTGTGTCGCTCTCCGGAGCGGCGCCGCTGCGTGTGCTGGTCGGCGTGCAGTCGGCCGCGCAGTTGGAGGTGGCGGGTCGCCGCGTCGTGCTGCCGTCTCCGGCGCCGGGCCTTCGTTCCACCCGCTTCCGGCTCGCGGCCGACGGCACGGTGCTGCCGCCAGGCGATTGACGGTCCCCCTGCAGGCTACTGGATTCCCTGATGACACAGATTGCGCCAATCCGCGGCATGAACGACGTGCTGCCCGCAGAGATGGGGCGTTGGCAGTTCCTCGAGCGCACGGCGCGGGAAGTGCTTGCCGCGCACGGCTACGACGAGTTTCGCGTGCCGGTGGTCGAGCAGACCGACCTCTTCAAGCGGGCGATCGGCGAGTACACCGACGTGGTCGAGAAGGAGATGTACAGCTTCGTCGACCAGGGCGGTGAGCGGCTGACGCTGCGGCCGGAGGCCACGGCGGGGATCGTGCGTGCCCACATCTCCAACGGCCTGCTGCGTGGCGTGCGCAGCAAGGTCTGGTGCGTCGGGCCGATGTTCCGCCACGAGCGGCCGCAGAAGGGGCGGTTTCGGCAGTTCCACCAGATCGACGTCGAGGCGATCGGGTTCCAGGGCCCGGACGTCGACGCGGAGCTCATCGCGATGACCGCTGCGCTCTGGCGCCGGCTCGGCATCTCGCGCGTTTCCCTGCAGATCAACTCGCTGGGCACGCCCGACTCGCGGCGGAGCTATCGGGAGTTGCTGGTCACGCACTTTCGCGCCCACTATGACCGGCTCGACGCCGACAGCCGCCGCCGCCTCGAGGGCAATCCGCTGCGGATCCTCGACAGCAAGAACCCGGAGATGCAGGACATCGTCGCCTCGGCCCCCGTGCTCACCGAGCACCTCGATCCGGAGTCGCGCGCGCACTTCGAGTCTCTGCGAGCGATGCTCGACGACCTTGGCATCGCTTACCGAGTGAACCCGCGCCTCGTGCGCGGCCTCGACTACTATTCCCGCACGGTGTTCGAGTGGATCACCGACGCGCTCGGCGCGCAGGATGCCGTGTGCTCGGGGGGGCGGTACGACGGTCTCGTCCAGCAACTCGGTGGCGAGCCGACCCCCGCGATTGGCTTCGCGATGGGCGTGGAACGCGTGGTGTCGCTGATCGAGCAGGCCGGCAGCGCGCCCACCACCGCTGGAGCGGACGTCTACCTCGTCACGCAGGGTGACCTGGCGCTGCGGGCCGGGCTCCGACTGGCCAACGAACTGCGTGAGGCGCTGCCGGGGAGGCGTATCGAGCTCAATCTCGGCGGTGGGAACTTCAAGGCCCAGTTCCGGCGTGCCGATCGCAGCGGCGCGCCGCTGGCCCTGGTGCTCGGCGAGGATGAACTCGCTCGCGGCGTGGTGCAGGTCAAGCCACTGCGTGAGGGTGCTGCGGCACCTGCGGAGGCGCCGCTCGCCACGGCAGTGCAGACCGTTTCACAATGGCTCGCGTCCGTCGCGGGGCCGAAGGGAGAAGGATCGTGATCGACGACTCGTACAACGAAGAGGAGCAGTGGGAGCGGGTCAAGCTCTGGCTGCGGGAGAACGGCCTCTGGCTGCTGGCCGGCGTGCTGATCGGCGTCGGTGCGCTGGCCGGCTGGCGCTGGTGGGAGCAGCGCGTGGAGCAGCGCGCGCAGGATGCCAGCGCGCGCTACGAGGAGATACTCGGCGCGTTCAACCGTTCGGATCGCACCCGCGCCTTCACGCTGATCGACTCGCTGCGCGACGATTTCCCGGCCTCACCCTATGCCGACCAGGCCGACCTGGCCGGCGCGCGCGACCTCGTCGACCAGAACGAGCTCGCCAAGGCGGCCGAGCGCCTCGAGCGGGTCATGCAGGGCTCCAAGGACGACGAGCTCAAGCTCGTGGCGCGGCTGCGGCTTGCCCGGGTCCAGCTGGCCCAGGGCAACGCGGACGCCGCTTTGGCCACGCTGGATGCCGCCGAAGCCGGCGCTTTCGCGCCTCGGTTCGACGAGGTCCGTGGTGACGCCCGCCTGGCCAAGGGCGACCGCCCGGCTGCGCTCGCGGCGTACCAGAGGGCGCGTGACGCCGACGAGGACGGCGTGCTCGACCAGGTCACGCTCGAACTCAAGATCGCGGACCTCGTGGCCGACGGCGTCGAGATCCCGGCCCCTGCTTCGTCGACCCCTGCGGCGCCCGCCCAGGCCACCCAGCCACCGCGGAGCCAGGGATGAACCCGCGATCCACTTCGGCGCTCCGCCTTGCCGCGCTGGCGTTGCTGGCGCTGCTCGCGGCCTGTTCCAAGGACAAGGAGGTCGACCCGCCCGCGGAACTCGTCGATTTCAAGCAGAGCCTGCGCGTCGACCGCGTCTGGAGCTCCAGCCTTTCGGGAGGGGAGCCGGTGCTGCGGCTGGGTCTCTCGCCCGCCGCGTCGCGCGAGGCGGTGTTCGCCGCCGGGCATGGGGGTGACGTCGCAGCGTTCGCGAGCGCGACGGGGCGCCAGATCTGGCGTACCCGCACCGACGCTGCGCTGTCCGGCGGTCCCGCGGTGGGTGCCGGGCTCGTCGTGGTCGGTTCTTCCGATGGCGAGGTGATCGCCCTCGGAGAAGCCGACGGTGCCGAGAGGTGGCGCGTCAAGGTCGGTGGCGAGGTGTTGTCCGCGCCGGCCGTCGCTGAATCCGCGGTCGTCGTCCGTACCGTCGACGGCCGGATGATCGGCCTCTCGGCTGCCGATGGTCGCGAGCTCTGGCGCGAGCAGCAGGCCGTGCCGCGTCTCTCGCTGCGCGGCGCGGCTACGCCTGCGGTCGAGGGCACCGTCGCCGTGAGCGGCTTCGACAACGGCCGCGTCCTGGCCGTTGGCACCGACGACGGCGAGATCCTTTGGGACGCGCTGGTCAGTCCGGCGCGCGGGCGTACCGAACTCGAGCGGCTGGTCGACATCGACTCCGCGATCCGCATCTCGGGGCCCGATGTATTCGTGGCCGGGTTCCAGGGGCGCGTCGCGATGCTGGCGCTCGACAGTGGCCAGGTCTGGTGGTCGCGCGAGATTTCCAGCCACCGCGGGCTCGACTACGACGACGAGCGCGTCTACGTCTCCGCTTCCGACGGCGACGTGATCGCGCTGCGCCGGCGAACTGGCATCGAATTGTGGCGTCAGGACGCGTTCAAGCGGCGCAACCTGTCGGCGCCGTCGTCCGTGGGCGATCACGTGGTCGTCACGGACTTCGAGGGATACATGCACTGGCTCTCCAAGGACGATGGCTCCCTCGTGGCGCGCACGTCGGCCGGCGGGCGCGTCAGCAATCCCCCGGTCGTGGTGGGCGACATCCTCGTCGTGCTCGACGACAAGGGGCGGCTTTCGGCCTTCCGTCCGCGCAACGCCGCCGCAGCGGAGGGCTCCTGAGCGGGCGGCGCGGCGCCGGCGTCCCGCCCGCGATCGCGGCGGCCGGGCCGCGCATGCTGCCCGTCGTCGTCCTCGTAGGCCGGCCGAACGTCGGCAAGTCGACGCTGTTCAACCGTTTGACCGGCACGCGGGACGCCCTGGTCGCCGACATGCCAGGAGTAACCCGCGACCGCCAGTACGGCTACGGGCGCCTCGGGCCGTTGCCCTACATCGTCGTGGACACCGGGGGACTGGTCGAGCACCCCTCGGGCATCGAGGCGCCGATGCGCGCGCAGACCGAGCGGGCGGTCGCAGAGGCCGACGTGCTGCTGTTCCTGGCCGACGCCCGCGCCGGACTCAACCCACAGGACTACTGGGTCGCACGCGAACTGCGCCGTTCGGGCAAGCCTGTGCTGCTGGTGGTCAACAAGGCCGAGGGGCTGGATCCGTCGGCGGCGGCCGCTGACTTCCACGCGCTCGGCCTCGGTGAGCCGATCGCGATCGCCGCGGCCCACGGCGAGGGCTGTCGTGAGCTCATGGAGCGCGCGCTCGAAGGCTTCGACGAGCCCGCCGAAGCTGCGGCTGCTGATCTTCCGGGCGGCACCATCCGCATCGCCGTGATCGGCCGCCCCAACGTGGGCAAGTCCACGCTCGTCAACCGGCTGATCGGCGAGGATCGCGTGATCGCCAGCGACATGCCGGGCACTACCCGCGACAGCATCTTCGTGCCCTTTGCCCGCGACGGGCGCGACTTCGTGCTGATCGACACCGCCGGCGTGCGTCGCCGGGCGAAGGTCGAGGACGAAGTCGAGAAGGCGAGCGTCAGCAAGACGCTGCAGGCCATCGACGCGGCCCACGTGGTGATCTTCGTGGTCGACGCCCACGACAGCATCGGCGAGCAGGACGCCTCGGTGCTCGGCCTCGCGCTGCAACGCGGGCGTGCGCTGCTGATCGCCGTGAACAAGTGGGACGGGATTCCAACGGACCAGCGCGAGGAGATCCGCCGCCAGCTCGAGCTCAAGCTCGACTTCGTGCCCTACGCGCCCGTGCACTTCATCTCGGCGCGCCACGGCACGGGCGTCGGCGAGCTCGTCCAGGCGACGATCCGCGCCTTCGACGCGGCGATGACCGAGATCCCCACGCCCCGGCTCTCCAAGGCGCTGGAGAAGGCGATCGTCCAGCACCAGCCGCCCCTGGTGCGTGGCCGACGGATCAAGCTGCGCTATGCCCACCAGGGCGGACGCAATCCGCCGCGGATCATCGTGCACGGTAACCAGACCAAGGACGTGCCCGACGCCTACACGCGCTACCTGGCCAACGTGTTCCGGCGCGAATTCGATCTCTTCGCCTCGCCGGTGGTGGTGGAGTATCGGACCGAGTCGAACCCTTTCGTACGCCTCAGCGGCCGCCCGAAGAGGAAACGAGAAACAGCGCGGGGTCGACGAAAGCGCGATTGAGCGCCACGCCCCAGTGCAGGTGCGGGCCGGTCACGCGGCCCGTGGCGCCGATACGGCCGATCTGCTCGCCCGCCTGCACGAACTGTCCCACCGTGGTCTCGATCGCATCGAGGTGGCAGTACATCGACACGAGGCCCTGGCCGTGGTCGATGAAGACCGACTTGCCGTTGAAGAAATAGTCGCCGGTGTCGATCACTCGCCCGGGCGAGGGCGCGAAGATGGGAGTGCCCACCGGCGCGGCGATGTCCATGCCGCTGTGCGGATTGCGTGGCTGACCGTTGAAGACGCGCCGCAGGCCGAAGGAGCTCGAGCGCGGCCCGCCAACCGGGGGCCGCATGCGCAGGCTCGCCGGCGCGGCATCGCTGAACGTGGCCAGCGCCGCGCGGATCCGCGCCTGCTCGCGTTCCACCCGTGCGAGATCCTCTGGACTCAGGTTCACCTGGCGCGCTGGTACCTTCAGGTGCTGGGTGGTGTACTGCTTGCCCTCGACCGTGAACGCCAGCCGGCGGGTGGCGCTGCCCGCGGCAACCTCGACCGCGGCGGAGCCTGGCTGGCGCGCCAGGGGGATGCCGACGACCGCGATCCAGCGGTCCTCGTGGCGCAGTCGAAGCACCCGGTCGCCTTCGAAGCGGACCTCCGGCGCGTCGCCCGTGTCCGGGCCGAGGTCGAGCAATACCAGGCCGCCGGGTACCGCGCTCGGCTCGGGCAGTGGAGAGGGGGCACCGTCCACCGCCCTCGCGGTTTGGATCGCCGCCACGCCAAGTGCGAGGACGAACAGGGAGCGTCGGTTCATGGTGTCTCCGGCAGCACGTCGTTGACCGTGGCCCGCAGCCGGCCAGCCCCGAGGCGTGCCTCGATGATATCCCCGGGCTTCGCGTCGCCGGCGCTGCGCAGCAGGGTGCCATCCTCGGTGCGCGAGACGATCGCGTAGCCGCGCCCTAGCGTGGCGAGCGGGCTCACGGCATGCAGTCCGCGCTGCGCGAGGGCGAGGCGGCGTCCCGCCTGCTCGACCCTGCGCGCGAGTGCCGCGCGCAGTCGCGCGCCGAGGGTGATCTCGCGCAGTCGCAATGCCTGCAGCCTGGCCGCCGGCGAGGTCCGGTCGAACCTTGCGGCCAGCCGCTGCAGCCGCAGTTCGCGCGAGGCGAGCGCCGCCGCAGCGGCCCGGCGCAGCCGCTCGGCCAGTTCATCGAGCTTCTGCGATGCGTCCTGGAGGCGCCGGGCCGGGTCCGCGCGGCCCAGCCGGTGCTCGAGCGCCCCGTGACGCTCGGTCTGGACCCGGAGTTCGCGCCGGATGGCCTGCTGGAACCGGGCTTCGAGTCGCTGCAGCGCGGCGCGCCAGGCTTCGCCGTCCGGCACGACGAGTTCAGCCGCCCCGGAGGGGGTGGGCGCGCGGACGTCGGCGACGAAATCGGCAATCGTGAAGTCGACCTCGTGGCCGATCCCGGTCACCACGGGTATCGGGCTGGCGCGGATTGCCCGCGCGACCTGCTCGTCGTTGAAGGCCCAGAGGTCCTCGATCGAACCGCCGCCGCGGGCGACGATCAGCGCGTCGCACTCGCGCCGCCCGGCGGCCAGGGCCAGCGCTGCGAGCAGACCGGGCACGGCCGCGGCACCCTGCACGGGCGTCGGGTAAATCAGCACCGGGGCGGCAGGGAAGCGCCGCCCGAGGATGTTCAGGATGTCGCGGATCGCGGCACCCGTTGGCGAGGTGATCACCCCGATCCGGCCCGGCACCGCCGGCAGCGGGCGCTTGGCCGCCGCGTCGAACAGCCCCTCGGCAGCGAGTTTTTCCTTCAGGCGCTCGAACTCGCGCTTCAGCGCGCCGACGCCGGCGTCCTCCATGTGCTCGACGACGAGCTGGAACTCGCCGCGGGGCTCGTAGAGCCCGACCCGGGCCCGCGCGAGCACGAGCTTGCCTTCGGCGGGCGTGAACCGGACCAGGCTGTTGCGCTGCCGGAACATCGCGCAGCGCACCTGGGCGTCGCGGTCCTTGAGGGTGAAGTACCAGTGACCGGACGCCGGGCGCGAGAAATTCGACAGCTCGGCCTCGATCCAGACCACCGGCATGCCGTGCTCGAGCAGCAGGCGCACCTCGCGGTTCAGGCGCGACGGCGTGTAGACGTCGCGGTCCGGGCGGGAGGGCTGGATGCCGGGGAGGGGTGCCAAGCCTCGAAGTTTACCGTGTTTGGCGGGGTGCGTAGAATGCGCCGTCCAACTCCCGCTGGACGCCCCCCGATGCGTATTCTCGAAGAAGCACTCACCTTCGACGACGTGCTGCTGGTCCCGGCTTATTCCGAGGTCCTGCCCCGCGAGGTCGACCTCTCGACCCAGCTCACGCGGCGCATCCGGCTGAACCTGCCGATCGTGTCGGCCGCCATGGACACCGTCACCGAGGCGCGGCTGGCGATCGCCATCGCGCAGGAAGGCGGCATCGGCATCGTCCACAAGAGCATGCCTGTCGAGGCGCAGGTCCGCGAGGTCAGCCGCGTCAAGAAGTACGAGAGCGGGGTGGTCGTCGACCCGATCACGGTCGCGCCCGACACGACCATCCGCCAGGTCATGGACCTCACCCGCGCCCGCGGAATTTCCGGCGTGCCGGTGGTCGTCGGCGACCAGCTGGTCGGCATCGTCACCAGCCGCGACCTGCGCTTCGAGAAGAGCCTGGACCAACCCGTCGCCAACGTGATGACGCCGAAGGAGCGCCTGGTCACTGTCCGCGAGAACGCTCCGCGCGACGAGGTGCTCGGGCTCTTCCACAAGCACCGCATCGAGAAGGTTCTGGTCGTGGGCGACGACGGCGGCCAGCTCAAGGGCATGATCACCGTCAAGGACATCCAGAAGGCCACCGAGCGTCCACGCGCCTGCAAGGACGAGAGCGGGCGGCTGCGCGTGGGAGCGGCGGTCGGGACCTCGCCCGACACGCTCGACCGCGTCGCGGCGTTGCGCGAGGTTGGGGTGGACGTGGTCGTCGTCGACACCTCTCACGGCCACTCGCGCGGCGTGCTCAACATCGTCGAGCAGATCAAGTCGCGCTGGGCCGACCAGCAGGTCATCGCCGGCAACATCGTCACCGGCGCGGCCGCGCTCGATCTCGTCAAGGCCGGCGCCGACGCGGTCAAGGTCGGCATCGGTCCCGGCTCGATCTGCACCACGCGCATCGTCGCCGGCGTTGGCGTGCCGCAGATCACGGCTGTCGCGCAGGTGTCCGCGGCGCTCGCCGCCCAGGGCGTGCCGCTGATCGCCGACGGCGGCATCCGCTACTCCGGCGACCTCGCCAAGGCGCTCGCCGCCGGTGCCCATGCCGTCATGATCGGTGGCCTGTTCGCCGGCACCGAGGAGTCGCCCGGCGACGTCGAGCTCTACCAGGGCGCGAGCTACAAGAGCTACCGCGGCATGGGCTCGCTCGGCGCCATGGCCGAGCGTCACGGCTCCAGCGACCGCTACTTCCAGGACACCACGACCGAGCTCGAGAAGCTCGTGCCCGAAGGCATCGAGGGCCGGGTGCCCTACAAGGGCAGCATCGTCGCCATCCTGCACCAGCTTGCCGGCGGCCTGCGCGCCGCCATGGGCTACACCGGCAGCCAGGACATCGAGCAGATGCGCACGCGGCCGAGTTTCGTGCGGATCACCACCGCCGGCGTCCGCGAGTCTCACGTGCACGACGTGACGATCACCAAGGAAGCCCCGAACTACCGCGTCTCATGAGCGCGCGCGACATCCACGCGCACCGCGTCCTGATCCTGGACTTCGGCTCGCAGTACACGCAGCTGATCGCGCGCCGCGTACGCGAGCTCGGCGTCTATTGCGAGATCCACCCATGGGACGCCGGCGATGCCGACGTTCGCGCCTTCGGGGCGCGCGGGATCATCCTCTCGGGCGGCCCCGAGTCGGTCACGCAGCCGGGCTGCCCGGCGGCGCCCGCGGCCGTCTGGGAGCTCGGCGTGCCGGTTCTCGGCATCTGCTATGGCATGCAGACCATGGCGGCGCAGCTCGGCGGCCGGGTCGAGCCGGGCACGGTGCACGAGTTCGGCTATGCCGAGGTGCGCGCGCGCGGTCACTCCGCGCTGCTGCGCGACATCGAGGACCGCGTGAACGCCGAAGGCCACGGCCTGCTCGACGTCTGGATGAGCCACGGCGACCGCGTCACCGTTCTGCCGCCGGGCTTCAAGGCGATCGCCTCCACCGCCGACGTGCCCATCGCCGGCATGGCCGACGAATCACGTCGCTACTACGCCCTGCAGTTCCACCCCGAGGTCACCCACACCCGCCAGGGCACGCGCGTCTACGAGCGCTTCCTGCGCGAGATCTGCGGCTGCGAGGCGAGCTGGAACCCGGGCAACATCATCGACGACGCGATCGCGCGTGTCCGTGCGCAGGTGGGGCAGGGGCGGGTGCTGCTCGGCCTCTCGGGCGGCGTCGACTCCTCCGTGGTGGCGGCGCTGCTGCACAAGGCGATCGGTGACCAGCTGACCTGCGTGTTCGTCGACCACGGGCTGCTGCGCCTGGGCGAGGGCGACGCGGTCATGGACATCTTCGCGAAGAACCTCGGCGTGCGCGTCATCCGCGTGAACGCCGCCGGGCGCTTCTTCGGCGAGCTCGAGGGCGTGGCCGACCCGGAGGCCAAGCGCAAGATCATCGGCCGCCTGTTCGTCGAGGTGTTCGACGAGGAAGCGAAGAAGCTCGCGGGCGGTGAGGGCGGCAGCGCAGGTGTCGCCGCCGCTGACCGCGTCGAGTTCCTCGCCCAGGGAACCATCTACCCCGACGTGATCGAATCGGCGGGCAGCAAGACCGGCAAGGCCCACGTCATCAAGAGCCACCACAACGTCGGCGGCCTGCCGGCGCACATGAAGCTCAGGCTCGTCGAGCCGCTGCGCGAGCTGTTCAAGGACGAAGTGCGGCGCATCGGCGTCGAGCTCGGGCTGCCGCACGAGATGGTCTACCGGCACCCCTTCCCGGGCCCCGGACTCGGCGTGCGCATCCTCGGCGAGGTCTCCCAGGCCGCCGCCGACACCCTGCGCCTCGCCGACCACATCTTCATCGAGGAGCTGCGCAAGGCCGGCTGGTACGACAAGACCTCGCAGGCCTTCGCCGTGTTCCTGCCGGTCAAGTCCGTGGGGGTCACCGGCGACGGCCGCCGCCACGACCCCGTGATCGCGCTGCGCGCCGTCGAGACGGTGGACTTCATGACGGCGCACTGGGCGCACCTGCCTTACGAGCTGCTCGACGTCTGCTCGCGCCGCATCGTCAACGAGGTCAAGGGAGTCAGCCGCGTGGTCTACGACATCTCAGGGAAGCCGCCTGCGACGATCGAGTGGGAGTAGATTTATTGGCCTGATTTATCGACCGCTGCCCGCTTTCGATTTCCATAAAATCGCTGAACGCCCGGCCAGGTCTTTGATCTGGCTGGGAGTTGCTTTTTTGCCCAACGTAAACCGACATTAGTGTGTAACCGTCCAAAGCACGTGGTGATCTCACACGAGGGTTCTAGATGGTTGGTCGACGAGATTCTTAAAAAGATTGGACTTGATTGATTGGTTCGAGGGTAGTGGTGCTCGGGGCGCCGCGCGGGTGACAACCGCCAAGCTGCGCTGGTAATTCGGGGATGCGTCCAGCGTGGGATGGTTCGCGGGTATCGGCCAATACTTCGCCGGCTGGGGTCTTGGGCCTCGGATCCATCTCGCCAAAGCTGGCGATTCGGTGGTTGTATTGCTGGGCGGTGGAGCCAAGCGGCGGCGGCAAGCGGGCATTGCCCGCGCCAAGGACGGCAGGCGCTCCGCTTGACCGCTGGACGCCGAGAGCGGGCGCTCGACGTGCTGCGACGGCCTTCAACCCCTCTCGCGCCAGATAGGAATGAAGCATGGACTATTCGTCGAATGTCAGGCCGGACGCCGAGACCATTGCAGCGATGTTCAAGGCGACCTTCACCGCCTCGGAGGGGGCCGAGGAAGGGACCCTGATCGGGGATCTCGTTCGCCGCTTGCTGGCCGAGACGGCGCCCGACGCGTTGCGCGTCTTTACCGCGTGGGACGGAGGCGCGCTGGTGGGGGCGATCCTGTTCACACGTCTTGTCTTCGACGACCCCCGAATGGTCTTCATGCTTGCGCCTGTAGCGGTGCCAACGGACCGCCAGGGCGAGGGCATTGGGCAGGCGCTGATCACCCACGGCCTGGACGTGCTGCGCAACGAAGGTGTCGACATCGCGGTGACTTATGGCGACCCTGCCTTCTACGGACGCGTCGGGTTTGCGCCCGTGACCGAGGCCACGATCCCCGCACCTCATTTTTTGCAGCATCCCGAGGGCTGGCAGGCCCAGTCGCTGCAGGGCGCCCCCCTGACGCCGCTCAAGGCCCCCGCGTCCTGCGTCGGCGGCTTCGACGACCCAAGGCTCTGGTGAGGGTTCGCCGCTACTCCGCCCTACCGCGTGGTTGCTGGGCGTCGAAACGGCCTCGGCCGAGCTGGCCGTGCTCGAACGCGATGACGATTCAGCGGTGGGGTACTCCGTGCTGCCCGACCATCGCTGGCTCGATGCGTACGACGGTCCGCTGGGGCCGCGTCTTGCAGGGCTCCTCGCGCGGCATGGATCAAGCGCCGCCTCCAGGGCCATTGCGGGCACGGCCATCGTGAAGCCTTCCGGAACGTCGTGAAGGATCCGCCCGAACATCACGAGATAGACCGACCGGGCGACCGCTGGGTCCCCAGCCCAGTTGGCCGTGCGACTCGGGCAAGAGCTCGGCCGGGGAGATCAGGAGCATGAGGCCGACCGAAAAACCGATGCCGGCACGGAGGGCTTTCTCGCTCTCGCGCATGCGTATGGCCAGCGCAAGCCCGATCCACGTCGCCGCGCGCCACAACAGGGACAGCAGCAATGCGGCGATGATGGGCGTCACGCCTTCGAGAGCACGATGACGACGGCGACCAGGACGCCTCCGGCCAGCGCAACGAGGCTGTAGCGCCGGTGCTCCTGCTCTGCCCTGGGCAGCAGGTGGGTTGCGCCCACGTAGATCAGCGCGCCTGCAGGCACCGACAGCAGCAGCCCGAGCGCCGGCTGATCGATGGAACTGACCATGGGCCACGACAGGAGCATGCCTGCCGGAGTCGATGCCGCCGCCGCCGCGAACGCAAGAACCGCCGCGCGGCGCTCGGCGAAGCCACGCTTGACGAGCAGCAGGTAGGTCACGATGCCCTCGGGGAACTCGTGCAGCACCATGCCGACCGTGGCGAGGAACCCGGTCAGCATGCTGACCGTAAAGGCGATCGAGTAGATGAAACCGTCGATGAAGGAATGAAAGCCGATGCCCAGCATGGGCAGGACGCCGATTGCGTAGTCCTTTTTCTCGGGGTCTTTCTCGCAGACGAAAGCGGTCAGGGACCGGTTGAAGACGTGCATGCCGAAGAACCCGACGAGCAGGAATGCCGGACCGTGGGGATTCAGCGAAAACGCCTTCGGGATCATGTGCAGGAACGTGGCCGAAATGAGTACCCCGGCGGCGAAGCACATGAAGTACGCGATGTTGCGCTGTCCCCAGCCGGCAAAGCTGCGGATCGTCCAGATGCCGAGCGAGGTCACCACCGCCGCCGCTAGGCTGGTGAGCAGGGCGGTCCAGAAGCTGCCTGGCATGCGCGCGCCCTGCCGTGTTCAGGGCGTGGCGGGCGGGCTCATGCGCGCCCGCCTCGATGGCGATGCTGGTGGCCGCGTCCGCCGCCGTCGCCGCCGCGTTCGGCGCAACGCCGGAAGGCAGGCAGGTGGCGCTGCTGCGAGGCTTCCTGCAGGCGCTGGAACACCGTGAGGATGTCAGGCCGACGCGTCGCGGCGAGCAGCCGCGCGTAGAGCGCGCCGTTGGCCACCTCGGCGGCAACGCCGGCGTCGCAGGCTTCGCGCACGCTGCCGTAGCGGGGAACCTTGCCGGGCCATGCATTGGTCGGAATGGGCACACCGTAAGTGCGAAACAGCGCCGACAGTGCCTCGATGTGCCGCGCTTCGGAGTCGCGGATGTTCACGAACGGCATGACTTCACCAAAGTCGGCGATCACCTGGTCGTAGGTCGCCCAGGCCTGATACTCGTCGTCCAGCGCATCGCGCAGCGCTGCGACCTCCCTGCTGGAAAGCTCGCTCATGACGTACCCCCAGGCTTTCGGTGTCGGCTCCTGTAGGGCTAGTCTGAACCCGTTTGTCGAACGAGAAAACTTCCGTGCGGGAAAGCCGCGATCCGGGCTTCGGTCAGTCCGCGGTTCGGGTGATCGATATTCACACGCGGCGTCAATCACGCCCGGCGTTGATAACGCGATAAAATGAATGTGCCATCGGGGCTCTCAGGTGGCCTCGTCGCGAGGGATCCTGATGACGCGTGCAGCACCGAACCCACTGAGCCCGAAGAAACTGCTCCACACGAAGTGGACGGCGGCTGCGCCGCGGAACAAGGAGAAGCATTTCCTCGTCACCCAGGTCATCGAGCCGGTGCCTGCGGGATCGCCGGTGGTGTCGGTCGAGATCGAGGCAGTCCACTCGAAGCGCACGCAGGTGATCGCGTGGCGGGAGCTGAGGGATGGGGAGCGTTGGAGGCAGGGATGGGTCTGAGCAGGCTTTGCACCGGCAGGCCGTCGGGTCCCGCTAGGCCGGGGCGCTCGAGGATGTATAGTCTCGCCCATGCCGGGCATCCGGTGCGGTCACCTGCGCGAGGCACCTCATGGGTCTGATCAAGGCGGTTTCCGGTTCGATCGGCGGCATGCTGGCGGACCAGTGGAAGGACTTCTACACGATCCCGGCGGGGTTGCCGAGCACCGCGGCCGTGTTCGCGGCCGTGCCGCAGGGCACGAATGCCGGGCGCGGCTCGAACACCAAGGGCTCGTCCAACATCATCACGAACGGCACGAAGATCGTCGTGCCTGAGGGCTACGGCCTGCTGCTGTTCCAAGACGGCAAGATCACCGGACTCGCGGCTGAGGCGGGCGGTTATATCTGGCAGTCGGACGACCCCAACTCGAAGTCGATCTTCGCGGGCGACGACCTGATGGGCAGCCTGGTCAAGCAGAGCTGGGAGCGCTTCAAGTTCGGCGGCCAGCCGGGCTCGCAGCAGGCTGCGTTCTTCGTCTCACTCAAGGAGCTGCCGGACAACCGCTTCGGCACGCAGTCCGAAATCTACTGGGACGATGGCTTCCTCAACACGCAGGTCGGCGCGGTCACGCGCGGCTCCTACACCCTGAGGATCGTCGACCCGATCCTGTTCGTGAAGAACTTCGTCCCGGCGTCGTATCTGCAGCCCGGCAAGGTCTTTGATTTTACGGACATGGACAACGCTGCTGCCGGCCAGCTCTTCAACGAGGTGGTCGGCTCGCTCGCGCCGGCGTTCAGCCTTTACACGAACGATCCGGGCAAGGGCAATCGAATCACGAGGCTGCAGCAGGATTCGGTCGGGTTCGCCAGCAGTCTGTCGCATGCGGTCGAGAGTGCGTACCAGTGGCGCTCGGATCGCGGCCTGGCGATCGTCAAGGTGGCGATCGTCTCGATCGAGTACGACGCCAATACGCGCGAGCTGCTGAAGACGGTGCAGCGCGCCGATGCGCTGGCGGGCGCGCGCGGCAACTCCAACCTGCAGGCGAGCGTTGCGGCGGGTATCCAGTCGGCCGGGGAGACGGGCGGGGCGGCGGGTCTCGTTGGCGTCGGCATGGCCAGCGGCATGATGGGCGTCGGCGGCCTGCAGCAGCCGGTTGCGCCCCCGGCGCCGGCAGCCGACGATCCCGTGGCCAAGCTCAAGAAGGCGAAGGAGATGCTCGACCTCGGGCTGATCACCCAGGCCGACTACGACGCGCTGAAGGCGAAGGCGCTCGGCCTCTAGGGGCGGGCGGACGTGTCGGACGCGAACGCGCAGCCGCCGTTCACCGGGCCCGGATCGCCTCGGGACGTGCCGCCGCTGCCGGGCGAGCTCGGCATCGACCCGTCGACGCTTCCGCCGGCGATCCGCGACGAGTTGCAGGCGCCGGACCCGTCCGCGCTCGACACCGCCGACCCGCGTCTCAAGGACGGTCTCAACCACTGCCCGAAGTGCGGCGCGACCGACTTCCGTCACAAGACGGGTTCGGACCTGCTGATCTGTGCGTACTGCCGCCACGAGTGGCACGCCGAGCGCGTCGAGGAACAGTTCGGGTTCGGCGAGGGCCACGAGGCGCTCGAAGGCACGGTCGTCGCTTCGGGCGCACGCGACATCGCGGCCGACGCCGCGGTGCTGCTCACGTTCAAGTGCAGCGGCTGCGGCGCCGGGGTCACGGTCAACACGCAGAGCGAGATGACGGCGCGCTGCCATTGGTGCCGGCACGTGTTCGGCGTCAACGAGCAGGTGCCGAACGGCGCGGTGCCGGATGCCGTGCTGCCGTTCCGCGTCACGAAAGACGACGCCGTGGCGCGCATCCGCCAGTTTGTCGACAAGCGCCGGATGTTCGCGTTGAAGGCGTTCAAGGAGGAGTTCACGCCCGAGAACGTGGTCGCCGTATACCTGCCCTACATGATCGTCGACGCCCGGGCCAGCGCCGAGTTCGCCGGCAAGGGCGAGATCGAGACGCGCCGCTACACCCGTGGCAGCGGGAACGACAAGAAAACCTACTACGACGCCGACGTCTACCAGGTCGTTCGCCGCATCGAGTTCACGGTGGATGACCTGACGCTCGAGTCCTCGCGCGAACGCGGCAACCTCGACACGAAAGTGAACTCGAACAACATCATCAATACGATCCTGCCTTTCGACACCCAGAACGCGGTCAAGTGGAACGCCTCGTACCTGCGGGGATGCTCGTCGGAGGCGCGCGATCTCGACGTCTCGCACCTCCAGCCCCGGGTCGCCGACCAGCTGCTGTCGATCGGGCGCGCGCAGGTCGAGGGCTCGGTCGGCCGCTATGACCGCGGCGTGCGCTGGGAGCAGGAAGGCATCGACGTGCACGGCACCCGCTGGGTGTCGATGTACCTCCCGGTATGGCTGTATTCCTACCACCAGCCGGGCGGGCGGTCCGGAATGCTGCACTACATCGCCGTGAACGGCCGCACCGGCGAAACCATGGGCAGCGTGCCCGTGCAGCAGTGGAAGTTGCTGCTCGCCGCGCTGACCGCCGGCACGTTCCTCGAGGCCATTGCCATCTGGATCCTGGTGAACGGCTGATGAGCGACGACAGTGGACTTTTACTGCTAGCGTTGGGGCCTGCCGGGGCGGCCGGGCTCTACTGGGCGTTGTACCGGTACTACCGCAATACCGACAAATCGCACGCCTTCGAGCGCGAGACCCGGGTCGACGCAAAGCCCGTGACCGGTTCGGACCTCAAGGTGGGAACCAACAACGGCACGCGTGCCAGGCGCATCAGCGGCGAGAACTTGCGGGAATATCGCCGGCGCGTGGCCAGTCTCCGCGGCGAGGCAGGTCATCGGCCTTAGGGGTAGACTCCCAACGTCGCGACGGTTTCAGGGTGGATGCTCGATCCCTTGGCCATGCCGGCCCTCCTCGACGCGACCTTACTCGTGACTACACGGCCCGCTTCGGCGGCGTGGCGTCGCTGCTGATCGCGGCCGACCGGCCAGGGCTGGGGGGAGAGTAGGAACCGCGTCGACCCTTGTCCTGGCCTGAGAGATCGATGCGCAGGTCAGTGCCCTCGACCTGCTGCCGGGTTTCCTCGAGGTGCTTCGATCTCGTGCCGCACGGGCAGGACTCGCGGATCGTAGCTTTACCGTGAATGCATCCCTGGGCGCGCTGCCATTCGAGGCAGCCAGCGTTGACGCTCACTACGGTCCGATGCAGTGGCGTCTTCGTCCCTTCATGGCGCGGCCAGGATCGAGGTACGCCTCCAAACCTGCAGGGCAAAGTCGAACCCTATGGTCGAAAGAGTGGAACCCGCATGTGGGCCAAATCGGGACCCGAGTGTTGTTCAGGCCGCGGGCCGGATCAACGCAGCGGATCGCGTCCACCCACGGCACCAAGCAAGCCAGCGTATCGGGACCTCGCAAAGCAGCATTGCTGGCGATCCAGGTTAGATGATTCGAATCGTGGGGTTGCAGGGTCATCCGGCGACTTCGTGCGAGTGAGTGAACGCGGGGGCCGCTCGCGTGCCCGGGCGTGGGTCCGGTTGGTGACGGCGGTCTGCCCGGGCTGGCCGCCATACAGCGGTCACTGCTTGTCATAGACAGATTGCATCGCCCAGCGTCAAAGCACCCCTAGAGTCGGGAGATGGTGCCTCGCTGGCACTCCACAGGGCTCACGGGGGGTCAAATGAAAATCAGTCATGGCGTTGCTGCAGCGGTCGGCTTGGCGATCGTGTCGGGTCCGGGCAACGTGTCCGCGCAGGACACGGCAGTTCAGTCTTCGGGCCTGGAAGAGGTGGTGGTCACGGCTCGCAAGCGCGCGGAATCGATCCAGGAGGCGCCCCTGACGATCCAGGCCTTCACCGAGGCCCAGATCGAGGAGCGCGGCGCCCAGTCGCTCGCCGACCTGGCGAAATTTACGCCTGGCCTCACGTTCAACGCGGGTTCCTCGCGTGCGGCGAGCGACTTCTCGATCCGCGGCATGACGCAGATCTCCGCGGTGGGCGACAACCGCCGGGACCTGGTGACCGTCTTCATCGACAACGTGCCCTACATCGGCAATCCCTCGGGCATCGGCAGCGAGGACCTCGCACGCGTCGAGGTCATCAAGGGGCCGCAGTCCGCGCTGTTCGGCCGTGCCACGTTCGGCGGCGCGATCAGCCTCATCACCACGACGCCGGGCGATGAATTCAAGGGCAAGCTCAGCGGCACGGTAGGCACGTATGGCGACTACCGGCTCTCCGGTGCAATCGAAGGGCCGATCGTCGAGGGCAAGCTCTCCGGCCGGCTGCTCGTCGACGGCCGCACCTTCGACGGCTTCTACAAGAACGCGTTCGGGGGCCGCCTCGGAGAGACGGACGAGCGCTACGTGGCAGGCACCCTGAACTTCACGCCAACCGAGGACCTGTCCCTCCGGTTGCGATACAGCAACCGCGCTGACGAATACGGACCCGCTGCCACGACGCTGATCGCCCGCTCCACCGATCACAACTGCGGGCCCTTCCCGGGGTTCCAGCCGCGCTCGCTCGCCGGCCTGCCCGCGGGCTTCACGCTCGAGCAGTCCAGGCGGCTGTACTGCGGCGAACTGCGCGCTCCGAGTGGCGCGGTCGGCATCAACACCACCACACCCGCCTCGGTCGTGGCACAGGGCCTGCTGCCGTTCACCGAGCACAAGACCACGCTGGACCATGAGCTCGGCGCTCTCACTGCCGAGTGGTCCTTCCTGGGTGGCTACACGCTCACGGCGATCGCGAGCACGCAGGAGCAGAACGTCAAGGGCTTGCGGGACTTCGAGCTTGCACCCGAGGATCGTTACCAGTTCTATTACGAGAACGACCAGTCGCAGGACACCTACGAAGTCCGGTTGACCTCGCCTGCGGACCAGCGCCTGACCTGGATGGTCGGTGTCTCGCGTCTCGAGAACAAGTTCGAGGTCGTCGGTGCATTCATCAACGGGGCGCTGTTTGGCCCGACCGCCGCGCCTCCTTCTCCCGCGAGCTTCAATCCGATCCGCAGCGCCTCCGAAACCGATTCGGTGTTCGGCAGCCTGGGGTTCCGCGTCACGGATGCCTTCGATGTCAGCGTCGAGGCGCGGCGACAGAAGGACACTCAGACCAGCGGCGTTGGCTCGGTGTCGGAGTTCTCGGTCGACACCACGGCGACGTTGCCGCGCGTGCTGTTGCGGTATGCGATCAACGATCAGACGCGGTTGTTCGCCAACTACGCCAAGGGCAACCAGCCGACGCAGGGCTATGCCACCTTCTTCCAGCTGACGCCGGCGCAGCAGGCGGTGGCCCTCGCCAACGGCGTGACGCCGGTCGCGCCCGAGGCCGAGGTCGAGAACTACGAGATCGGCATCAAGCACCGGGCCTCGGACGGTAGCTGGTACCTCAACGCCTCGCTGTACTACCTCGAGTGGGTGGGCCGGCAGGGCTTGCGCACCATCCAGATCGACCTGAACGGCGATGGCATCATCCAGACGGGCGCGGCACCCGTGGGCGAGACCTTCAACGTGGTGCCCTTTGCCGCCGGTGACAGCAACACCAAGGGCATCGAAGTCGACGGTGCGTACCAGCTCGGCGAGCGCTGGACGCTCGGCGGCAGCGCCGGCTATGCAGACACCGAGATCACCAAGGCACTCAACGAGGCGGTGCCGCTGAGGTTCTTCGGTCGCACGGACTCCGCGGGGTTCCTGTTCCCGCTGGTGCCCAAGCTCACCGCGGCGGCATTCGCACAGTACGAGGCGCCCCTGGCTGACGAGCGGAGCTGGTTCCTGCGCACCGACATGACGTACATCGGCAAGCGCTATGACAGCATCCTCAACCTGGCCTACGTGCCCGGGCAGGTGCGCACCAACCTGCGTGCCGGCCTGCGCGGGGGCAGTTGGGAGGTCACCGCGTTCATCGACAACCTGTTCGACGACGATACCCTCGAGGCATCCCGTTACCAGAGCGACAGTGCAACCGACCCCTTCTTCTTCCAGCTCGCGTCCTCGGAGGCCGTGCTGGCGAACAAGCGGCAGTTCGGCGTGACCGCCACCTACCGGTTCTGAGCCCGGACCCCTCGCGCCACCCGGCGCGAGGGGTCTATGGTCACCCGGGGTCTGCTGGGGGTCGCGGCTTGTGCCGCTTCGCTTCCACTCGTGGTGCCCGCGAACCCGGATGTGCGGCGGTAGGAGGAGGACTCGTGCAAAGGCGCAGCATTCTGGCTGGTGGGGTCGCCGCGATGGGCATCGCGGTCGGCGGTAGCCCGGCTCGCGCAGCCTCGTTTGCATCCCCCGACGCCGTTGAACTTGCCGCGCGCTTGCGGGGCCCGGCGCTGCTGGAGGCCTTCGTACGCATGCGGGGCCGGACGGATGGACGGACGGCCTACGGTTGGCTGCGGTCGCAGCGCTCCACCGTGGTCGACGGTGACGTCATGCCGCTCTGCGGGGTGTTGGCGGGCGCGATCCAGCGCTTTGACCGGATATCCGAGGATACCTACGAAGCCACCATCCTCGAGGTCGCGCACTACACTCACCCAGTGACTGGCGAGTTGCTCGACACGGTCACGATGCCCGTGACGGGCCGCAGCGTGCCTGTCCCTTCTTATCGCTTCGGACCGGTCAAGGCGCGCTTCGCCGTGGTGCTCGATGAGTGGGAGGAGTTCGATCCACCGCAGGGCGGCAGCGGCGCAACGGAGTTCGTGCCCAGGTCCTCCGTGCACCTGCTGCGCTCGCTTGGTCCGGCCGCTGCGGTAGGCGAGCGCATCGCGCTGCGTGCGAACGAGTATGGCCGGGTGTATCCCGACCGCTCCAAGCCGCACACGATCTACTACCGCGAATGGATGGTCTGGCAGGCGCTGGCATCCGATCTTGCACACAGCCGAGGCGCCTCCGTGCATGCGGAATACGGCTATACGGCACTGACGAGCTGGCGACCATGGATGCAGATGGGTGCCATTCCGGGCCATACCGTAGACAGTGGTCATGGCGCGAAGGCATCGGACTGGTCCGGGTGTCCGGCGGAATTCCTCGAGATGACGCAGCGCCGTCACCCCGACGTGCTCGATGATCCCGAGCGAGCGCTCCGAGCGCCGCCCGCATGAGGCGCGCCTGGGCCCTGGCGATCTCCGTGGGCGTGGCATGCCAGGTCGCCGTGCCCGACGCGCCGGCGCCCATCGAGGGCAGGCCTTTGCCGCCGGCCGTCGTTCAGGACTGTGCCGAGTGCCCGGAACTCGTGGCGATCCCGCCGGGCGAGTTCACAATGGGTGCGGAGATCCACGAACCGCGCCGTCTTGGCCTCCCGGACTACTGGGCTACGCGGGAGCAGCCGCCTTCACGCGTCTCCGTCACGCGAGGGTTCGCGATGGGACGCTACGAGGTCACGCGCAGCCAGTTCGCGGCATTCGCGCGCGAGACCGGCTACGGTCCGGCGCCGGGCTGCTGGCATTTCGTTGGCTCGGAGTGGCTGTTCGACGAGACGCGCAGCTGGCGCGACGCGAGGATCGACCAGACCGACGAGCATCCAGTGACCTGCGTGAACTGGCACGACGCCCACGCGTATCTTCGCTGGCTGTCCGCCAGGACGGGCCGTCACTACCGGCTCGCGAGCGAGGCTGAGTGGGAGTACGTTGCGCGCGGGGGCACGACCACGGCGTACTGGTTCGGCGACGCGCCGAACGACATCTGTCGCCACGTGAACCTCGGCGACCTCGACACCCAGGACCGCTTTGGCTGGGACAAGACGCGGATCAAGTACGACGTTCTGAGCGACTGGAAAGGTCAGCCGTGCCGAGACGGATTTTCTACAACCGCGCCGGTGACAGCGACGGCCGCCAACGCGACAGGCGTGCACGGGCTGCTGGGTAACGCCAACGAGTGGGTCGCGGACTGCTGGAACGAAGACCATCGCGGCGCGACAGGCACGCAGGCCCCGCGGCTGACCGGCGCGGACTGCGGGTCGCGCGTGATGCGCGGCCAGGGCTGGACGGCAATTGCGGCGAGCACGCGCGCGGCCTTTCGGCTGAAGATGAACGCGACGGATCGCAGGTTCACCTTTGGCTTCCGGGTCGTGCGCGACGATTGATTCGGGCCTTCCGCGCCACCGCAGGTGTCGGCGTTGCAACGGCGCCGGCCGAGGGGTGTCGCAAAGGCCGTACGGGCGCTGCCCGATGGCATCACAGCCTTTCGCTGCTACGGTGCCCGGGTGTCCCGCAATGACTTCTCGCGACGGCATGCCAGCGCGACGGCGCGGCTGCCCGCGACCCATCGATGATCGCCAGTATCCAATCAAGCAAGCGCGCATGTCCTCCACGGCACTTCGACTACTGGTTGTTCAGTGACATCGACGGTACGTTCATCGGTGGCGAGCCCGCCCATCAGCGCGAGCTTCGCGACCACCTCGGGTCCCTCGATCGGCGAATTGGCCTCGTTTACTGCTCGGGGCGCTCGCTGCAGCGGATAATGCCCGACATCGCGTCGGGCTTGCTGGTCCAGCCCGATGCGATCATCGGCGACGTCGGCACGGGTCTTTGGGACGCGCAGGGCAATGCACTGTGCGAGGACACCCATGAGTGGATCGGCGCTCTGTGGCACGACGGGTCGCAACGCGTGCCGGAGGTTCTGGCGGGCATCCCGGGCCTCGCGCCGCAGGCCGCAATTGGCTCGCGACGAGCGTCGTTCATCTATGAGCGACACGGCGCTGCCCAGGAGGCAGCGCAAGCCATCGCACCACTGGGCTACGACGCACTGATCTCGGGGGGCTGCTATCTCGACGTGCTTCCGCGGGGCGTCAACAAGGGATTCGCGGTCTCCCGCGTCATGGACATGTGGTCGCTGGCGCCGGACCGGGTGATGACAGCGGGCGACACGCTCAACGACCTCTCGATGCTGCAACTTCCGGTGCGATCCGTGGCCGTGGGGAACGCGGATGCCGAATTGCGCGCCGGGTTGCGCGGAGCGCCGCATGTCCGTCATGCCAAGGCGGAAGGCGCGGGTGGCATCGTCGAGGCGATGCGCGAGCTGGGTTGGATCAGCTGAAATGCCCAAGCTCCTGATTGTCTACCACAGGCAGCCGTTCGACGAGGTCGTCACCCCCGAGGGGATCAGCTACCGGGAGCACCGCAGTCCGAACGGTATCCTCCCCAGCCTCCGTGGATTCTGCAACGCCCTCGCGAATCCCGACGACGCCACGTGGATAGCGTGGAGCCGCTGCAGCGACGACCAGGCCGGCCAGCTTCTCGGATCGATTCGGCTCGGCTCGGCAAAGGAGCCGCTCAACGTCGCGCGGGTCGGCCTTACCGAAAGACAGGTGCACTCGTTCTACTACGTCACATCGAAAGCCGCGCTCTGGCCGATCCTGCATTCGTTCCCGGAGCGCTTCGACTACGACGCGGCACAGTGGGATACCTTCCGGGAGGTCAACCGGATCTTCGCCGCGGGGGTGTGCGCGACGGCGGAGCCGGGTGCGGTGGTGTGGGTCCACGACTACAACCTCTGGCTGGTACCGGGCTTGGTGCGTGCGCGGCGGCCCGACCTGCGCATAGCGTTCTTCCTGCATACCCCGTTTCCCGCGCCGGACGTCTTCGGAATCCTTCCCTGGCGCACGGAGATCCTGGAGAGCCTCCTGGCCTGCGACCGGGTGGGCTTCCACATTCCGCGCTACTCGCAGAACTTCATGGCCTGTGCTCGTGCGCTCTGCGGTGCCCGTGCCGGTCCTCGCGTGCAGGTCAGCGACCTGCTTTCGCAGGTGGGAAGCGTGCTTCACGAGCCGCAATACGTGACTTCGCTCGAACGAAACGGGCATGTGACCGCGATCGACGCGACGCCGATCGGCGCCAATGTCGCGCTGATCCATCAGATCCGGGACCGGGTGGCCACCCAGAGGCGCTCGCTGCACATCAGGGAAGAGCTCGGCTGCGACATCGTGATCTTCTCGGTCGGCCGCGTGGACTACACGAAGGGATCGCGCGAAACGCTGGATGTGTTCGAGCGCCTGCTGCTGCGCCGGCCGGAGTTGCAGGGCCGCGTCAAGCTTTGCATTACTTGCGTCGCGCCGGCGACGGGCATCGACGTCTACGACGACGTGCGGGCGGAGATCGAGCGACGGGTCGGCGCGATCAATGGGCGGTTCTCGACGCTGCAGTGGACTCCGGTCCTGCTCTTCATGCAGCCGATGCCATTTGACGAGCTCGTCGCCTGGTACCGCGCATGCGACATCTGCTGGATCACTCCCTTGCGCGACGGACTCAACCTGGTCGCCAAGGAGTTCGTTGTTGCCAATGCGGGCGGTCCCGGCGTGCTCGTGATATCCGACTTCGCAGGCTGCGTGATCGAACTCGACGAAGCCGTGCACACCAATCCCTATTCGACGCGCAGCATGGATGCGGCGATGGATCGGGCAATCGACATGCCGCGTGACGAGCGCGTCGAGCGTAGTCGGCGCATGTACCGACGCGAGTCGCGCAACAGCATCGCGCGCTGGAGCGCCGAGATGCTCCACGGGCTTGGGCTGCCCATGCGTACGCGATGAATGCCGCGGACCTCGCCGTAATTGCCGCCTATGCGGTAATCGTAGTCTGGGTGGGCTACCGGGCCAGCCGGCGTACCCACAGCGCGGAAGACCTCTTCCTTGCCGGTCGCGGGCTCGGCTTCGGGGTCATCGGCCTGTCGCTTTTCGCCTCCAACATCTCCTCGACCACGCTGATAGGGCTTTCCGGGGCCGCGTATGACAGCGGCCTGGCAGTCGTCAACTATGAGTGGATGGCCGCGGTCGTGCTCGTGTTCGCCGCGTTCGTCATGCTCCCGACTTACCTGCGCGGCAGGCTGCGGACGGTCCCCGAGTACGTGGGCGAGCGGTTTGGCGAGTTCGCCCGGCGGTACGTTGCCGCATTCATGATCGGCCTGTCCATACTCGTGGACACTGCGGGTTCGCTGTTTGCGGGCGCCATCGTGATCACGGTGTTCGTTCCCGGGCTGGAGCTGCTTCCGACCATGGTCGGACTTGCGCTCTTCGCGGGGGTCTACACGGTCTCGGGTGGATTGAGAGCGGTCATGTTGACCGACGTGCTGCAGGCCGGCGCGCTGATCGCGAGCTCGATCGCGATTACGCTGGTCGTGCTCTCGCAGTTCGACTTCTCCTGGGGCCGCATCGTCGCCGAATTGCCCGCGGAGCGGATGTCGCTGATCAGGCCCGCGGATGACCCGGACATGCCCTGGACGGGGCTCCTCACCGGCGTGCCGATCCTGGGGCTGTACTACTGGACGATGAACCATTACATCGCGCAGCGGTTCTTCGCGGCGCAAGACCTCGGTGCCGCGCAACGAGGCGCGATGCTGGGCGCGGCACTCAAGCTGCTGCCGCTTTTCATCATGGTGCTTCCCGGGGCCCTGGCGGTGTCGCTGTTCCCGGACCTGGCGCGAGGGGACGAGGTGTACCCGACGCTCGTTCGGGAACTGCTGCCTGCGGGCCTCAGGGGCCTCGCGATCGCCGGGGTCATCGCGGCGCTGATGTCGACGATCGACAGCACCATCAACGCCGCATCCGCGATGATCAGCTACGACTTCCTGCGCATTGACCGGCGACCGGGCGTCAACCCGCGGCGCGAACTCATGATCGCGCGGGGTGTGACGGCATTGCTGCTGGTCGTCGCGGTGGCGTGGGCGCCTGTCATCCAGCGCTTTCCGGGCCTGTTCAGCTACCTCCAGCAGATGTTCGCGGTCGCGGCGCCACCGATTGCAGCCGTGATCCTGCTGGCGACCCTGAACCTGCGGCTTGCGCCTGGCGCTGCCGTGGCGGCGATGGTCGCGGGGCACTGCCTTGGGGTGGTGCTCGCCGCGATGTCACGCGCGGGCCAATGGCCACTGCACTTCCTGGAATCGGCGGGTGTCGTGTTCCTGGTCAGCGCGGCCCTCGCCCTGATCGGGTGCCGGAGAGCCTATGGCGGGCGTCACGTGCTGTCGCCGTGGTGGGAGGGATGGCGGTCGGCGGGCCCGGGCGTCCGTGTCGCGGCGATCGCCTTGCTGGCGACGGTCGGCTTGATGCTGGTGGTGCTTCGCTGAGGCACGGTTGCCAAGCCGCCGGCGGCTGCCCCATCATTCATGGCCGTGCTACCGCCCCGGAGGGCCTGTCGCCATGTCCCGAACCGCCGCTAATTTCCACGGCTGGCTTGCCCGCCTGCTGGCCACTCTGGTCCTTGGGTTGTCGGCGGTGCCCGCCGCCAATGCCACCCCGGAGGTGGGCCAGGCCGCGCCCGCCTTCAAGCTTCAGGACCAGACCGGCGAGTGGCGCTCGCTGTCGGACTATCGCGGCAAGTGGGTGGTGCTGTACTTCTACCCGAAGGACAACACCCCGGGCTGCACCACGCAGGCCTGCGAGATCCGTGATGACATCTTCGCGTTTCGCCGCGCCAATGCGGTGGTGCTGGGCGTGAGCGTGGATTCGGTGGATTCCAAGAAGGGTTTCGCCGAGGAGCACAGCCTGCCGTTCCCGGTCCTGTCCGATGCAGACACCCAGGTGACCAAGGCCTATGGCGCGCTGACGAGCTACCCGCAGTTCAACCTCTTCAACATCGCGCGCCGCGACACGTACATCATCGACCCGCAGGGTCGGGTCGCGCGCCGCTACGAGAACGTGAAGGCAGAGGGCCACTCGAAGATGGTCCTGGCCGAGCTCGCGTCGCTGCAACAGCCCAAGCAGTAGCCGACGCATCGCGGGACGGCGGGCCTGCCCCTGGCCGCCGCGGGGCAGTGCGGCATTCAGCGCTGGGCAGCCTCCGCTTCGCGCAGTTTTGCCACCATGTTGGCTGCGTGGGGTACGTGCAGCAGGTCGGCGACGCGCCGCATCAGGTGCTCCTCATGGGCACAGAGCCGGCCGTCGGCGAACGCCACTCGCCACAGCGCGCGGACGATGCGCAGTTTGCCGGCATCGTCGAAGCGCGCGTTGATTACCGTCGTGAACTGATACAGGTCATGCGCCACGATCGACTCTCGGGTCGCGAGCTCGAGCAGTCGTTCGCGCTCGTCGGCGGTCAGCTCGAACTTGCTGTCCAGCGCCTGCCGCACGGCCGCGCGCTCGTCTTCGCCAAAGCTCGAGTCGGCGCGACTGATCTCGATCAGCAGCACGGCCGTGGCCAGCTGCAGCGCACGCTCGTCGTCAGCCACGGCACCGGGCTTGGGCGCGAGCCGCTCCAGCAATTCGTTCAGTGTCTTGAGCATGGCTCACCTTACTTCGTGCCGCGGCGGGCATACAAGGCGGCCATGGACCGCAGCGCGCCGTTCAACTGCCCCGGCCAAAGCGAGCGAGGAATTCCCGGTGCACGGCTAGGAGCGGGTCCTCGCCGTCGCGCACGCGGTCGAGCTGCGACGCGCGGTAGCCCGAGACCAGTGCAGCGACTCGTATGCAGCGGCCCTCGACCCCGAAGGACACCCGCCATTCCTTGATGGCGAGCATGAATCCGGCGCCTTCGCGGCGGATGCGCCGGTATGGATGCGGCGCCGGGCCCGTCGACAGTGTCGCGCGAATCCGCTGCTCGATTGGCAGCGCGGTGCGCGCCGCGATCCATGCGCAGCGTTCGAGCACCGTGCCTTCCAGCTCCACCTGGTAGGGGGCGACAGGATCCGCGGGCGCCGTCTTGAGGCGTGGTTCCCGCTGGTCAGGGTCTTCGAGCCAGCCGCTGCGCGCGTCGGGGTGCGCGTCCGTGTAGGACACGTAGGGCTTGATGTCGAGTACGGGCGTGCCGTCGACCAGGTCGAAGTCGAGAAGGTGCAGGGTCAGCCCCTCGACATGCTCCAGCCGCAGAACGGACAGCCCAAGGGGATTGGGGCGGTGGGGCGAGCGGGTCGAGAACACGCCTTTGCGGCCGGTGTGGCTGCGTGGCGGTAGTACCTTCGGCCGCCAGGAGCTGTTGAGGTGGAACTAGTAGATCACCCAGACCCGGGACCAGCCCTCGAGGTCCTCCAGGGCGTGTTCGAAGTGGCGGCCGGGCAGCAGCTCGATGCGTCCGCGTATGCCGGCTGCCGCCTGCGGTTGCCGCGGCGCGTCGACCTTCGTCGCCAATGCCGTGCGTGCGTAGCCGATGGGCTCGAGCGAAAGACGCGCGTGAGGCAGAGGGCTTTGGGGTGGGCCCATGGGATCCATGTCAACGCCAGTTGGCATGCGAGTCCCAGTATTCGACGCTACGCCGGTAGGCCGCGGCGTCGAGCGGCACGCCCGAGCCGCCCTCGGCCACGCCCAGCGCGTTGCGCATCATCGTGATCGGCGCCATGGGGATCTCTTCGGGGGTTTCCGTATAGATGCACCCGACGATGCCCCAGTCCGCGTCGATCGGGCTGCCCTCGAGGGCCAGCTGCTCGCGACTGTAGAGGATGGGGATCAGGTAGTTCGCCACCGGCGCCACGATCCCCTCGAACCAGCGCACCAGTACCGGCAGCTCGTTCCGGTGACGTGCCTCGTAGGCGGAGCGGAGCAGGTGGCGGTTGGCGTCCGTGATCGCCACCGTGAGGCACCGCGTGGTAGTCCAGTTGCGGTGCACATGCAGCCGGCAGAACGGTGCATAGCCCGGCAGGTCATGGAGCGGCGGGTGCTCGTTGAGGTGGCGCTCAAAGGCTTCCGGGGTGATGTCCTGGATGGTGTTCGGCCTCGGCTTCGACGGGAACAGCCGCGGTCGGGCAAATTCAGTCAGAAGTATCGTCACGGGTGGCTATGCTAGGGGCAGGGGGCACGTGCCGCCAGCCGCAGGCGGTCATCGGATCGGGGACTGCATCATGGGAAATCTGGCCGCACGCTGCCTCGTCGCCCTTTTCGCGGCACTCGTCCCGGCGTGCGCGGCAGCCTACGACGTCGAGGAAAAATCCATCGAGGCGCTGCAGGCCGACCTGCGCTCGGGGGCCGTCACGAGCGAGCGGCTGGTGCAGGCCTATCTCGACCGGATCGCGGCGATCGACGATGCCGGGCCCGGGATCAATGCGGTCCTCGCGGTCAATCCGCGCGCGCTGGCCGACGCTCGGGCGCTCGACGCGGAGCGCCGCGCAGGGGTAGTCCGCGGGCCGTTGCATGGCGTCCCGATCCTGCTCAAGGACAACATCGAGAGCGCCGATCCGATGCCGACCACCGCGGGGTCCCTCGCGATGGCCACCCATGTCACCCGGCGCGACGCCCCGGCGGTGGCGCGACTGCGCGCGGCGGGCGCGATCATTCTCGGCAAGAGCAATCTCTCGGAGTGGGCGAATATCCGGGACGCGGCGTCCGTCAGCGGCTGGAGCGCAACAGGTGGCCTGACACGCAATCCCTACGCCCTGGACCGCAACGCCTGCGGTTCGAGTTCAGGCTCGGGCGCAGGAGTCGCGGCGAGCCTGGCCGCAGCGGCCGTCGGTACCGAGACCGACGGCTCCGTGGTGTGTCCCTCCTCGGTGAACGGGGTGGTCGGCATCAAGCCGACGGTCGGGCTGGTGTCGCGCAACCGCGTCGTTCCCATCAGTCAAAGCCAGGACACCGCAGGCCCGATGGGTCGATCGGTGGCCGATGTGGCCTTGCTGCTGGATGCGATGGCGGGCTCCGACCCGGCAGACCCGGCCACGCTGGAGGCAGACCGGCGACGGGGGCAGTATCGCGCGGCGCTGGATGCCCGCGCGCTCGAGGGAAGCCGGATCGGCGTGTTGCGTTTCATGACCGGGTTTCATCGCGAGACCGACGCGCGCTTCGCCGAGGCGCTCCGCCACCTGAAGGCCGCGGGCGCGACCCTGGTCGAGATCGAGGATGCGCCGAACGACCTCGCGGAAATCGGCAGTGACGAACTGACGATACTCCTCGCCGAGCTCAAGTCTGGGCTGGGGGCCTACCTGGCCACGACACCTGGGGAGGTCGCCGTGCGTTCCCTGGCCGACGTGATCACGTTCAACTCCGAGACGCCGGACGAAATGGTGCTGTTCGGCCAGTCGCTGTTCGAGCGCGCCCAGGCGACCGAAGGAACCGACGATCCTGCGTATCGGGAGGCCCTGGCGCGCGCGCCCGCGCGTGCGGCGCGGATCCTCGACGGCTGGCTGGGCGCGCACCGCGTCGACGCCCTGGTGGCGCCAACGACGGGGCCGGCATGGGTCACCGACCTGGTTCTGGGCGACCACTACGTCGGCGGCGGCGCCAGCAGCCTGCCCGCGGTCGCCGGCTATCCGCACGTGAGCGTGCCGATGGGTTTCGCGGCCGCCCTGCCGGTGGGGCTGTCGCTGATCGGTGCACGCTGGTCGGAGGAGAGGCTGCTGGCGCTGGCGTATGCGTTCGAGCAGCGCGCGAAGGCGCGCCGGCCGCCGCGCTACCTGCCGGGCATCGCGCGCGAGGCGCCGTTCGCCGGCGCGGTGCAGGGTCGTGCCGGTGGTCGCCAGTGACGGCGACCGCCAGCGGGCGGCTCAGCGAACCACGTTGCCGTCGGCGTCTAGCACGCGTACCTCGCCGATGCCGAGTTCGCGGATGCCCTGCTCGATCTTCGACAGGTCGCCGACCACCACCCAGGTCATGGCAGACGGGCGGATCACCGAGCGCGCCGTCGCGTTGACCGACTCCACCGTCTGCGCCTCCGTTCGTGCCTTGAGCGTGCGCACCCAGTCGTCGGGGCGGTCGTAGAGCAGAATGCCCGTGACTGCCGAACGCACCGCGGCGGCAGTCTCGAAGGATCCGGGAAGAGCCCTCACGTCGTTGGCGATGATCTTGGCGACCTCGTCGGGGGTTGCCGGGCGGGTCGATACGTACTCGTCGAACTCGCGCCGGAGCTCCCGGAGTGAATCGACTGCCTTGTCGGTCTGCACCGGCGCGAACACCAGCATCGGACGCTGGTGGGCCGCCGCGATGCTGGTGGCATAGGCGCCATAGGACCAGCTCTTTTCCTCTCGAAGGTTCATGTTCAGGCGGGACGTAAAGAGCCCGCCGACGACGCCCACGGCGCTCTCGATCTCGAGCAGTTGAGGCGACTTCGAGGAGGGGATCACGTGCCCTGCCAGGATGAACGCCTGCTGGGCCTCCGGGCGATCGACCAGGAAGACGCGCGGGGCCGAGGGCAGGGCAACCTCGGGCACCGCCTTGGTACCACGGGCCAACGCGGGCGCACGCCAGCTGCCCAGGTGCTTCTCCAGCAGCGGCCGGATCGCCTCGGGCGTCGTGTCGCCGACCACGACGAGGCGCATGTTGTCCGGGCGAATCCACGCTTGCAGGTGGCTGACCAGGTCCTCGCGTGTCAGCGCGGTGATCGAGGATTCATCGCCGGATCCCGTGAACGGGATTCCGTAGGGATGCGCCGTGCCGTACATCAGCGGCGGCAGGAGGCGCTGCGCGATGCTGTTCGGCTGGGTCTTCTCGCGCGCGATCTGTGCCAGCCACTGCTTGCGCACGCGCTCGATCTCCGCGGGTTCGAGTCGTGGCTCGCGCAGGAGGATGCCGAGCAGGGCGAGGGACGGATCGAGCCGGTCGGTCAGCGCCGATACAAAAGCACTCGAGGAATCCAGCGAGGCACTGGCACCCACGACGGCGCCAAGATCCTCGGCCCGGGCAGCGAATTGAAGCGCCCCGTACGCGCCGGCGCCCTCGTCCAGCATCGCCATGGCGAAAGCCGCCGTGCCCAGCTTGCCGCCTGCGTCGGCGGCAAAGCCGGCGTCGAACAGCGCCTGCACCTGCACGACCGGGACTTCCGGACGGCGCACCAGAACCACGGGTACGCCGTTCGACAGCGCGAAGCGCTCGAGCGCCGGGAAACCGAGGTCCGGGAACGAGCCGACCGCCGGCACGCCGAGGCTGCGATCGACCGCGCTCTGCGGCGCGTTGCGCATCGTGCCGAACGGCACCACGGTGAGCGTGTAGCTGCCCTGCGAGAGCCAGCGCCGGGCCACGTCGCGCAGCTGCGCCGGCGTGGCCGAGTCAATGATCGCGAGCGACCTGCGGAAGCAGCCCGGGTCGCCGTGGAAGACCTGGCACTCGGCCAGCACGTCGGACTTTCCGCCGAAGCCGCCAACGCGCTCGATTCCGCGCACGAACCCGGCACGGACGGCCGTGCGCGCGCGCTCGAGTTCCTGCCGCGTCGGGCCCTCGCGGAGCAGGCGCCCGAGTTCCTCGTCGAGCATTTTCTCGACCATCGCCGGATCACGGTTCGCCTTGACGTCCACCTGGATGGCGAACAGCCCGGAGATCTCCATGGGGAAGTTGAATGCGCTGACGCTGTCGGCCACCTGGTCGCCGTGCACGAGTCGCGCGTCGAGGCGCGAGGCGGCGCTGCCGCCCAGCACTTGTGCGAACAGGCCGAGGATCTCGCTTTCGGCGTCGGTGGTGGGCGGCACGTTCCAGGCGCGGACGATCCGCGGCTGCGGCACACGGTCGTACATCACATCCCGCCGCGCGTCGCCGCGCGCCGCGATATTGACCTGGTGGCGGGTCAGCGGCGGTCCGGCGGGAATGTGGCCGAAGAACTTCTGGGCCTTCTCCCGCGCCGTGGCAACGTCGATGTCGCCTGCGAGCACCAGCGTGGCGTTGGCGGCCCCGTAGTACTTGCGGAACCAGTCCTTGGCTTCCTCGAGCGTGGCGCCCTTCAGCAGGTCGCGGGCAGCGATGTCGGGCGCATGGTAGGGATGGCCTTCCGGGAAGCTCTCGGCGAATACCCGGTCCCAGACCTTGCCGTAGGGCTGGTTCTCGCGCTGGCGCTTCTCGTTCTGCACGACCCCGCGCTGCTCGTCGATCACCTTCTGGTCGAGCGCGCCGAGCAGGTGGCCCATCCGGTCGGACTCCATCCATAGCGCCCGGTCGAGTGCGGTGGTGGGCACGTTCTGGAAGTAGTTGGTGCGATCCTGGCTGGTCGTGCCGTTCTGGTCCGTGGCGCCCACCTCCTCGAAGGGCTTGAAGAACTCGTCGCGGTAGTTCTCGGAGCCCTGGAACATGAGGTGTTCGAACCAGTGTGCGAACTCCTGGCGGTCAGCGGGTTCGTCCTTGCCCCCGACGTGGTACCAGACGTTGACCGCGACGACCGGTGCCTTGCGGTCCGTATGCACGACGACCGTCAGGCCGTTGTCGAGACGGAAGCGTTCGAAGGGGATGTCGGGATTGGCCGACCGTGCCGCCGGGGCGGCGATGCAGAGCACGAGGGCGGCGGCAAGCAGCGGCATCGGGCGCATGGTGTCTTCCTTACGACGGATTGCGGCGATTGAGCCAGAGCGTGAACGCTCCGGCCGTCATGAACATGATGATGCTGTAGACGGCGGCCGGGATCGACATCCGGGCGTCCTCCAGCACGTTGAGCGCGATGAAGATGGCCAGCGTGCCGTTGTGGATCCCGATCTCCATGGAGATCGCGATCGCCTGCCCGCGCGGCAGCCGCAACAGCCGCGGGAGCCCGTAGCCGATGGCCATGCTGAGCACATTGAAGGCCAGGCAGGCGGCACCCACTGCCGCGATGAACCCCGGCAGCCGCGCCCACTCCGCGGCGATCGCCCCGAGGATCACGGCGACCAGCACCACCACGGCGAAGATGCGGATCGGCTTTTCCATCCGCGCGGCAAGGCCGGGGCGGGCGGCCCGCAGCGCCATGCCGACGAGCACCGGGAGCACGATGATCGCCGCGACCTCGACGACCTTGCGGGTCGGCGGCGGCACGTACTGGTCCTGGCCGAGGAAATGCCCGAGAGCCGCGTTGACGATCAGCGGCAGGGTCACGAGGGCCAGGACGCTATTGATGGCGGTCAGGGTGATGTTGAGCGCCACGTCGCCGCGCGCCAGGTGACTGTAGATGTTGGCCGTTGCCCCGCCAGGCGAGGCGGCGAGCAGCATCATCCCGACGGCCAATGCCGGTGGCAGCGCGAACAGCCGCGCGAGGACATATGCCACGGCGACCAGGACGACGGTCTGCGTGACGAGGCCGACGAGCACCGCCCGCGGGTACCGCAACACGCGTGCGAAGTCGGCAGCCGTCAGCGACAGCCCAAGGCCCAGCATGACGACGCCGAGCGCCAGCGGCAACAGGACGTTGGTGACGATCGAGCTCTCCATGCGCCGACGATGTTAGGCGCAGGGCCCCTGGGACGCTACAGGTCCGGTCGTGCGAATCGCGCGGGTGATGGTGCTAGTATCCCGCCGCACGTTAACGAGGATCCCGATGACGAGCGAGAAACCGTGGCCGAACCCGGTCTACGCGTGGTATGTGGTGGCGTTGCTGGTGCTGTCCTACGCGAGCGGGGTGATCGACCGCATCGTCATCGGCCTGCTGGTGCAGCCCATCAAGGCCGACCTGGGGCTCTCCGACACCCAGATCGGTGTCATCCAGGGGTTGGCGTTTGCCCTGTTCTATTCGCTCTTCACCCTGCCGATCGGTTTCCTCGTAGACCGCTGGAAGCGCACTTCGGTGATCTGGGGCGGTTCGTTCATCTGGTCCTGCGGGACGGTCGCCGGTGGCTTCTCCAACTCGTTCTGGTCGCTGTTTTCCTCGCGCGTGGTCATGGGCGCCGGCGAGGCCACGATCACGCCCGGGTCGTCGTCGCTGATCGCCGACTACTTCCCGCCCAAGAGCCGTCCGCGGGCCTATGGTGTATTCGCCATGGGCGGCTCGATCGGCATCGGCATCGCGTATTTCCTTGGCGGCATCGCGATCGGCTTCGCCGACACCGTGCGCAGCTGGTTCCCCGGTCTGCTGGGCGGCTTCGCGAGCTGGCAGATCGTGTTCTTCATCGTGGGTTTCCCCGGGTTGCTGCTCGCCCTGCTGATGGCCGCGACGATCCGCGAGCCGGAACGCCGCGGCATGCTGGCCGGGCGCTCGGCGAGTTTCTCCCTGGTGCCGCTGTGGCGCGAGCTGTCGACCAATCGCGTCGCGCTGGTCGCGGTCATGATGGGCTCGATCATGAACGTCATGATCGTCAACGCACAGCTGGCGTGGTTCCCCACGCTGTTCGTGCGGGTGCACGGCATGGAGGCACGGGAGGTCGCGCTGTCGCTCGCGCTGGTCGGGGTGCCCTGCGGCATCCTCAGTGCGATCACCGCGGGCTGGGTTCTCAGCTGGCTCGCGCAGCGGGGCCGCCAGGACGGTCCGATACTGGTCATGGGCCTGCAATGCGTGGCGTGGGTGGTCTTCGGTACCGCCAAGTGCCTGGCGCCGACTCCGGAGCTCGCGCTGATTGGCCACGCCGGGACCTCGCTGTTTGCCACCTGGGCGCTGACCGCGGCGCTGACCGCCCTGAACCAGGTCACACCCAACCAGCTCCGCGGCCAGGTCGTGTCCGTGTACACGTTGCTCACCGGCCTGGTCGGCATCGCCGTCGGGTCCGGTGCGGTGGGTGTGCTGTCCGACTACGTCTTCAACTACGCCACGGGAATCGCGCCGAGCCTCGCGCTGGTGTGCTTCACCGGCGGCATGATCGGCCTCATGCTTGTCACTCTCGGGCGCAGCGGCTACCGCACCGCCGTCCAGAGGGCTGCGAAGTGGGGGGAGGGGGCGTGACGATGCGCAACTCCCCCGTGGATCGCGCGCGGTCGGGCGGGCGCCTTTTGTGGGCGATGGCTGTGGCGTTGGCGCTGTGTGCGCAGCCCGTCGCGGCCGAGCCCGCGCAAGGGCGCGTCATCGAGTCGGCCGACGGGTTCGACATCCTCTCCAGCCGGGACAGGGTCGAGGTCGAGAACCGCATGGTCCGCGAGCGGCTGGACACGCTGTTGCCGCGGCTGATGGCCGAGGCAGGGCTGGACATGTGGCTCGTGATCAACCGCGAGTATGCGGAGGACCCGGTCTACTTCACGCTCGTGCCGCAGCCAAGCTTCGCGGCGCGACGGACCACCATGCTGGTCTTCCACCGGCAGCCCGACGGGACCGTCGCTCGGCTCTCGGTCAATCGTTACCCGCTGGGGGATCCCTACACTTCCGCCTGGGCCGGGGGCGATCTCGATGCGCAATGGCAGGCGCTCTCAGACCTGATCGTCAGTCGAGACCCGAAGCGCATCGGCATCAATGTCTCCCGCGACTGGCCTGTCGCCGATGGCCTCACGTCGGCCTTGCATGCCCGGTTGCGCGAAGTGCTTCCCGCAAGCCACGCGTCGCGGCTCGAGTCCGCCGAGGCGCTCGTGATCCGCTGGCTGGAGACCAGAAGTCCGGCGGAACTGGCCGTGTATCCGCATATCGTCGCCATCGCCCGTGGCGTGATCGCGGAGGCCTTCAGCAACCGGGTGATCACTCCGGGCGTGACCTCGACGCAGGATGTGGCCTGGTACATCCGCTCACGCTTCGAGAGCCTGGGTCTTCCCATCTGGTTTTTCCCTGACGTCAACCGCCAGCGCGAGGGCGTGCCCTGCCAGGCCGACGCGCCTTTCTGCGGTGGCAGCGGGGTGATCGAGCGGGGCGACGTGCTGCACACGGACGTCGGAATCTGCTACCTCAAGTTGTGCACCGACACCCAGGAGATGGGGTACGTCGCGCATCTCGGCGAGACCGAGGTTCCTGCAGGGCTCCGCTCGGCGATGCAGACCGGCAATCGCTGGCAGGACCTGCTGACGTCCAGCTTCGCTGCCGGGCGCACCGGCAACCAGGTTTTCGTGCTCGCGCAGGAGGCGGCCGCCAAGCAGCGGATCGCAGCGAGTGTCTACACCCACGCCCTCGGGATGTTCGGGCACGCGCCAGGGCCCACCATCGGCATGTGGGACAACCAGGGGCCGGTTCCCGTGCAGGGCGACTGGCCGCTGCACCCCAGCACCGTCTATGCGATCGAGGGGAACATCAAGCAGGCCGTTCCCGAGTGGGCAGGCCAGCTGGTGCAGATGAAGCTGGAGCAGGACGCCGTTTTTGACGGCGAGCGGGTGATCTACCTCGCCGGTCGCCAGACGCGCTGGCACCTGATCCGCTGATCGCCCACCTGCGCAGGCTGGCGATGCGCACGCGGCATGGGCCCATGGAGATCAACGCATTGGGCGGTATCGTTGCCTGTGGCGTAATCGGCATCGGGGGGGGTAAATCGCGCACGCGTAGTCGTGGTGGCCCCCGGTACGAACACCAGCCGGCCCAGCAGGCCCGGCACGCAGCGAGGTTCCGCCATGAACGACGCCTTTTCTAGCCGGGCGAATTGCCGTCCCTATCTTTTCCTACTGCCACTCGCCGCGTCCTGCGCAGCGGGCCTGGCGACCGCCGCTGAAGACGGTGCGAAGCTGGACGAGATCACGGTAACGGCACGCCGCACCGAGGAGCGTCTGCTCGACGTCCCGATCGCGGTGACCGCGGTGTCGGCCTCCACCCTGGAGGAATACAACATCGACGGCCTGCGCGACCTCTCGGCGATCACGCCGAGCTTCTACATCATGGAATTCGCCGGCGGCCGTCAGGACCGCAACTACGTGAACCTGATGTTCCGCGGCATGAACTTCTTCTCGCCGCTGGGCCTGGTCGACGCCGCCGTCCTGTTCGTCGACGGCGCGCCCGTGCTCGGCGGGCAGCTTGCGACCGTCCAGAACATTGAGCGCATCGAGGTGCTGCCGGGGCCGCAGACGACGCAGTTCGGCCGCAACACGATGACCGGCGCCGTCAACATCGTGACCAAGGTTCCCGGCAACGAGTGGCGCGGCGACATCCGTGGCGAGCTCGACGAAGAGGGCACCACGGATTTCTCGGGCTCCATCGAGGGGCCGATCCTCGACGACCGGCTGTCGTTCCGGCTGTCCGCCGGTTCCCGGCGCTACGTGGGTTCGTGGCGCAACAACGCCACGAGCGGAACGCTGGGCGACCGCGGCACCGACGCCGTGAGCCTGACCCTGAACTTCACCCCGAACGACGACCTGTCGCTGAAGCTCTTCGCCGAGTATTCGGAGTACAGCGATGGTGCGAGTGCCACCTACCTGGCAAGGGGTGACCTCTACGGCAACTGCGACATCCGTGGCACGGCGGCGGTCGACTACTTCTGTGGTCCAGTGGACGTGGCCTCGCTGGCCGGGCGGGTTGCGTCCGATTCCGCACGCGTCGACGAGCTGTTTCGCACCCGGGTGATCGACCGCTTCTCGCTCTTCAAGAAGACGATGGTCGACCGGCCGGGCCTCGCCGCGGAGAACCTCAAGGCCCACGCCATCCTCGACTGGAACACGCCCTGGGCCGGTTCCAGGTTCAAGGCCGTCGTCGCGGCGAATTCGAGCGACCTGCAGACCGTCGAGGACGCTTCGACGGAGGATCTCTCAGGCATTCCCTGCGTGGCCACCGCGACCGTGGCCTGCAACAGGCCCTACGTCCTCTGGCAGCAGCTTTTCGAGCGTACCTTCGATGACTTCTCCGTCGAGGCGCGACTCGAGTCGGACCAGCAGCGCGACCTGCGCTGGGTGATTGGCGCCAACTACGTCGACCTCGATGGCCAGACCGGCAACATCGCGGTCGACTACCCTCCGAACATCGGCGGCATCTTCTTTGCGACCAACCAGGGTCGCACGAAGATCGAGACGATGGGGATTTTCGGCGGCGCTTTCCTCCGGCTGGGCGATCGCTTCGACGTGGGTGCCGAGATCCGCTCCCAGAGCGACGACGTCGAGAGCCTGCCATTTGGACTGAGGAATTCGGCGGGCCAGCCGATCACTTCTTTCAACAAGACGTTTGACAGCATCTCTGGCCGGCTCACATTCAAGTTCAAGCCAAGCGAGAACTCGACACTGTTCGCCAACATCTCGAACGGTTACCGGCCCGGCACGTTCAACAACCGCTTCGTGACGTTGCCGCCGTCCACCCTCGCGATCCTCGAATCCCGGGGCGCCACGCTCGAGGTCGACGAGGAGACCCTCGAGCAGGTCGAGTTCGGCTGGCGAGCGGCGTTGCTCGACAACCGCCTGCAGGCCTCCGTGGTCGGATATGTCGGCCGGGTCAAGGACCAGCAGATCACGAACTTCGAGATCGTGCCGCTCACCGCCGGCGGTCCGCCGCAGACGCTGAGCTACATCGGCAACACCGGCGAGTCGGACATCCACGGCATCGAGATCGAGAGCCGAGCAAGCCTCACGGAATCACTGCAACTCCATCTGACGGGCAGCTGGAACCACCTCGAGATCAAGAAGTCGGTCTGTGGCAACTGCGCGCCCTTCGGCAACCCCGGTTCCGTGAACATCAATACCGCGCAGATCGGCAAGATGCTGCCCAGCGTGCCGGAGTACAAGGGCAGCCTCGCGGTCAGCTACACGCGGCCATTCGGCCAGGACAGCAGCTGGTACAGCCGCGCGGAGTACCAGTACACGAGCAAGATCTACGCGGACGAGGTGAACCTCGCGCATTCGGGTGACCGGAACATCGTCAACCTGCGCGCGGGACTCGAGCTGGGCTCGACGACCGTCGAGCTCTACCTGCACAACGCGACGGATGACACGACGCCGGTCGGCTTGCAGCGCGCGGCCCACATTCCCAGCTTCTATGACCTTACGCCGTACGTGGCACTCCCGGAGCGCCGGCGGCTCGGCCTGAAGGTGGTGCACCAGTTCTGACAGGCCGCAGGGCCAAAGGTTGTACGCCCGGCGCATGGTCGACCATGCGCCGGGCGGTTCATTCATCCACCGCGTCTCCCTGGCCCGCGGAACCGGCAGGTCACTTGGGCAGGATCACCGAATCGATGACGTGGATGACGCCATTCGAGGCGGAGATGTCGGTCGCCGTGACGTTCGCCTCGTCGACTTTCACCTTTCCGTCCTTGACCGTGATCTTCACCGACTGACCCTGCACGGTCTTCGCCTCGGAAAGCTTCACGACGTCGGCTGCCTTCACCGAGCCGGACACGACGTGATAGGTGAGGATGCTGGTCAGTTTTGCCTTGTTCTCGGGCTTCAGGAGATCGTCGAGCGTGCCTGCGGGGAGCTTGGCGAACGCTGCGTCCGTCGGGGCGAAGACCGTGAATGGGCCCGCGCCCTTGAGGGTGTCGACGAGCCCTGCTGCCGTCAACGCCTTGGCGAGGGTGCCAAAGCTGCCGGCCGCCACGGCGGTGTCGACGATGTCCTTGGCACCATGGTCCTTGGCCGCGGCGACGGGTGACAGGGCCAGGCTGGCGGCCGCGAGCGTGAGCGCACCGATGATCGAACGAAACCCCCGGGCCTGGGGGGATGAAAGCTGGAACATTCGGGCATCCTCCTTGATGGAATGAACCCGCCACACGGAATGGTGTCGCGGGCTTTCCTTTGACCCTCAACCATTCGTTGGGTTCCACGGCTTGGATTCACCTGCAAAAGGGCGATGCGCTTCACTGAATGAATCCCTTTCAGTGAGAGCTGCAACAATATTTCTTTGCGAGCCTGGCGGTCGAATGGCGCACATGAATCGGCGCGGCCACCATCGATGACGGAAGATCGCGAACAAGGCAGGCCCCCAGGCCGCCCGGCTGCGATGCAGGGCCGCACGCTGGTGGAAATCGCGGTCGCCATGGCGGCTGTCGCCGCGATGGGGGCGGCCGCTTATCCCATCTATAACAACTACGTGCTGCGGTCCCGGTGGGCCTCCGCCATCGTCGCCATGCGAGGCATAGAGGTCAGGATGCACGATTGCCTGACCGCCCATGGCATGTCCGGCTGCGACTGGACCAAGCAGATCCAGCCGGGGGGGAGCCTCGACCTCAGCGGGTTGCCTGCCGGCCTGACTGCCCGGGCGGCGACCTTCGGCCCCGGATTGAACGGTTTGCGGCTCGACGGGGACGCGCGCTACGGCCGGTGTTCCGTCGGCATGCTTCCGGAGATCGACGGCATGGGGCGCCAAAGCACCCGCTGGGGCAACCTGACGGGTGGGGGCGTGACCACGAGCTGCGGTCCGTCGAAGACCGGCGTCGGCGCCAATCCGTCGCCCCAGCCGCCGCCCCCGCCGCCGCCGCCGCCGGCGAGGCCGCCACCGCCACCGGCGAAGCCACCGCCCGCGGCCGGCCCGCCGCCGCCGGCGCCAAGGCCCCCACCGCCGGCGCCGAAGCCTCCGCCGGCACCCAAGCCGCCGCCGCCGTCCAAGAACCAGTTCTGGTAGACGGTGACGGTGCCAGCGAGGGTCGGACAGCGGCGTGAGCCGGTGCCCTGCAGGTATGATCTGGCGCCCGTCGCCTTGCCGCTGCCTCGCCCTTGAGTTCCCCTGGCCCTGACAACCCCGATCGCCCGCGCCTGTCCAAGCGCATGGGCGAGCTCGGCCTCTGCTCGCGGCGCGAGGCGGAGCAGTGGATCGTCAACGGCTGGGTGCGGGTCGACGGCACACGGGTCGACACACTCGGCGTCCGGGTGTCACGGGAGGCGCGGATCGAGGTCGATCCCGCCGCGACCGCCCACCAGCGCGAACAAGTGACGATCCTCCTGCACAAGCCGATCGGCTACGTGTCGGGTCAGGCGGAGGACGGGTATGAGCCGGCCATCGTGCTCATTCGTCCCGAGAATCGGTGGGTGGAGGACCGGGCGCCGCTGCGGTTCCACCCTGAGCATCTGCGCGGTCTCGCGCCGGCCGGACGGCTCGACATCGACTCGACCGGCTTGCTGGTGTTCACCCAGGACGGTCGCGTCGCCAAGCAGCTGATCGGCCAGGACTCCTCGGTCGAGAAGGAATACCTCGTGCGTGTCGAGGGCAGTATGGTCGAGGGTGGCATGCAGCGGTTGCGACATGGCCTGATGCTGGACGGGGTGCGCCTCAAGCCCGCGCAGGTGACCTGGCAGAACGAGGACCAGTTGCGGTTCCTGCTGCGCGAGGGTCGCAAGCGTCAGATCCGTCGCATGTGCGAGCTCGTCGGTCTGTCTGTGACGGGCCTGAAACGGGTCCGCAGCGGCAATGTCCGACTCGCTGGGCTACCGGTGGGGCAGTGGCGTTACCTGCGCACCGACGAGCGTTTCTGAGCGGGGCGTGACGGGCGCCCCGCGAATCCGCTGGTCGGAGGACGGCCGTGACCGCGAGGCGCATTGGTGTTCCGCGCGCGGCGCGCCGCCACCGACGCGAGTGCAGGTGGTCGCCGGGGAGATCAGTGCCGACGATGCGTATGGCCTGGCCTGCCAGGGCGTCGCGCTGCTGTGGCGGGGCGATTTCCACGACGCGCGCCAGTTGCTGGCCGCGATGGGCCGTCGCGCGGATCGGCGGTCACGCCGGCCCGCCCGGTCCCGGGCGCCAGCCGGCGCTGCGGAGCTCTCCACGGCTTTCGACCTCGAGCGGCAGAGGAGGGGGCATCTGGCGCGCACGCTCGGCATGCTGCTGATCGAACTGGACGGCGACTACCGCGTTGCCGCGGCTCGCGCCCCGGAGCTGCGCGCCGCCTGCACGGCGGCCCTCGGTCCTTGCCGCGGCGAGCCCTCGGTCGTGGCGCTGCGCGAACTGCTGGGTTTCGTCGGTGCCCATCAGTGGTACCTCAAGGGCATCGAGGTCCCGGAGGCGGGGGGCAGGATCCATCCGCACTACGGGGTATTTGCGCCGATCCGCAGCGAGTACATCGCGTTGGTCGCGAACGCGCCGTTGCCCGCTGCGCTGGCCACCGTCGATCTCGCCCTGGATATCGGTACCGGGACGGGGGTACTGGCGGCGGTGCTCGCGCGACGCGGCGTCGGGCGTGTGATCGCGACGGATCAGGACCCCCGTGCGATGGCCTGCGCGCGCGACAATCTGGGGCGCCTGGGATTGGCGTCGCGGGTGGAGGTCAGGCACGCCGACCTCTTTCCCGATTGCCGCGCCGCGCTGGTCGTGTGCAACCCCCCGTGGATACCGGCGCGCCCCTCGTCGCCGCTGGAGCACGCCGTCTATGATCACGGAGGCCGGATGCTGTCGGGATTCCTGCGCGGACTGCCCGCGCACCTGGTGCCGGGCGGGGAGGGCTGGCTGGTCATGTCTGACCTGGCCGAGCACCTCGGCTTGCGGCGGGCCGGCGAACTCCAGGGCGCCATCTCAGCGGCCGGGTTGCGGGTCCTCGGGTGTCTCGAGCAGCGTCCTTCGCATCCGCGGGCCGAAGATGCGGACGACGCGTTGCATGCGGCGCGCAAGGCCGAACGGACTTCCCTTTGGCGACTGGCCGCTGCGGAGCGCTGAGATCCCTCAGCGCGCGGTGTACCCGCCGTCGACGACCAGCGCCGAGCCGGTGACGAACTTCGACTCGTCCGAGGCGAGATAGACCACGGCCCAGGCGATGTCGTCGGGTTCACCCATGTGGCCCAGCGGATGCACCGCACCAGCGGCGGCCTTCGCGGCCTCCAGGTCATCGGATGTCGCGCGCAGGTGCTGCTCGACCATCGGAGTCCAGATGTAACCGGGGTGGATCGAATTCACGCGGATGCGCTCGGGGGCGTAGGTGATGGCATCGTTGCGGGACATCATCCAGACCGCGCCCTTGGAGGCGTGATAGGGCGCGATACCGCCGATCCCCACCATGCCCGCAATCGACGACAGGTTGATGATCGAGCCACCGCCGGCGGCACGCAGGTGCGGGATGGCGTGCTTGGTGCCGAAGAACACGCCCTTGACGTTGATCGACTGCACGCGGTCCCACTCGGCCTCGCTGACCTGGTCAGTCGGCTTGGGTGCACCGGAGATGCCGGCGTTGTTCACCATCACGTGCAGGGCGCCGAAGCGCGCCACGGTGGCGTCGATGGCGGCCTCGAGGGCCTGCTCGCTGGCGACGTCCACCTTCCAGAACGCCACGTCGCGGCCCTGTGCCGAAAGCGCGGCCGCGAGCGCATTACCCTCTGCGTCCATGAGGTCGAAAATAGCGACGCGCGCGCCCTCGCCGCTGAGCCGCTCGACGCAGGCGCGGCCGATGCCAACGGCACCCCCGGTGACGATGGCGGTCTTTCCTTCGAGGCGTTTCATCGGGGTCCTCCTGACCGTGGCTGTCTGACGGCAATCTTGGTCGGCGGCCTTGCGGCAGTCAGTCGGGGAATACCGTGAGGCATTGACGGCGTTATGGTGTTGTATTTCAATAATACACACCATTCGATTTTGCCGGAGCATACTGCGATGAATCCCGTTTCCCGATCCTTCGCGCTCGCCTGCGCGCTGTCGTTGCCCGCAGCGGCTGCACCGGCAGCCCAGGCGCCGGCTTCCTCGGCCGTCGCACCGCCGGCGGCCGCGGCCCCGCTGATCCCGCGCAGCGCGCTGTTCGGCAACCCTTCGCGCGCCGGTGCCCAGTTGTCGCCCGACGGGAGGTACCTGTCGTGGATCGCGCCGCGCGATGGCGTGATGAACGTCTGGGTCGCCCCGGTGGCCGAGCTCGCGGCGGCCCGGCCGGTGACCGCCTCGAGGGACCGACCCATCCGCCAGCAGTTCTGGTCGCCCGACAGCACGATGGTCATGTACGTGCAGGACAAGGGGGGCGACGAGAACTTCCTGCTCTATGGCGTCGACGTGGCCAGCGGAACGGAGCGCAACCTGACGCCGTTCGAGAAGACCCGCGTCCAGATCGTGGGTGTCTCACCACTGGTGAAGGATCGCATCCTCGTGGGGATCAACAACCGCGATGCGCGCTGGCATGACGTGCACAGCCTCGAGCTCAGGACCGGGAAGCTGACCGAGGTAAAGCGCGGCGACGGCTACGCGGGATTCGTCGCGGACGCCAACCTGGCGCTCCGGCTCGCCCTGCGGCCAAACGCCGAGGGGGGCTTCGACTTCTTCCGTGTCGCCGCCGGGGCAGTCGAGGAGAAGCCGTTCGCGTCGACGTCGCTCGATGACTCGCTGACCACCCAGCCCGCCGGTTTCACGACCGACGGCCGCACGCTCTACTGGATCGACAGCCGTGGCCGCAACACGGCGGCCCTGGTGGCCCAGGACGTGGCGACCGGCGCGACCCGGGTGATCGGCGAGAATCCCCGTGCGGACGTCAGCAATGCGATGAGCAACCCGCGCACCGGCGAGGTCGAGGCCTATGCGGTGACCTACCTGCGTGACGAGTGGACGGCACTCGATCCGAAGGTCGGCGCCGATCTCGAGTGGCTTCGCGGGCAGCTGAAGGGCGACATTGCCGTGACCTCGCGCACCGAGGACGACCGGCTGTGGACGGTGTCCGTGGATCCCGTGGTCGCGCCGGCGTCGGTCCACCTCTTCGAACGGGCCGCGCGGCGCCTCGAGCGGCTGTACGTGTCGAGGCCCGAGCTCGAGGGTGCGCCCCTGCAGGCCATGCACCCGCGCGAGATCCGCGCCCGCGACGGGTTGGTCCTGCCGTCCTACCTGACGCTCCCACCCGGCACTGACCCGGACGGTGACGGTCGCCCGGCCTCGCCCGTGCCGATGGTGCTGCTGGTCCACGGCGGTCCCTGGGCTCGCGACGACTATGGCTACAACCCGTACCACCAGTGGCTCGCGAACCGTGGGTATGCGGTCCTGTCGGTGAACTTCCGCGGTTCCACCGGCTTCGGCAAGTCATTCATCTCGGCCGGCGACCTCGAGTGGGGGCGGCGGATGCACGATGACCTGATCGACGCGGTGCAGTGGGCCGTCGGCGAGGGCGTCGCGCCGGTCGACAAGGTCGCGATCATGGGCGGGTCATACGGTGGCTACGCCACGCTGGTCGGGCTCACCTTCACGCCCGAGACGTTCGCCTGCGGCGTCGACATCGTCGGGCCGTCCAACCTCGAGACCCTGCTGAAGACGATCCCGCCTTACTGGACCGCGGTCGTCGACCAGTTCCACCAGCGCATGGGCAACCCGAACACGCCGGAAGGCCTCGCGCTGCTGAAGGAGCGCTCGCCGCTGTACCGCGCTGGAGAGATCGTCCGCCCGCTCCTGATCGGGCAGGGCGCCAATGACCCGCGCGTCAACCAGGCGGAGTCCGACCAGATCGTGGCCGCGATGAAGGCCCGGGGCATCCCGGTCACCTATGTGTTGTTCCCCGACGAGGGGCACGGGTTCGCGCGTCCCGAGAACAACATCGCCTTCAACGCCGTGACCGAGAGCTTCCTCGGCGGCTGCCTCGGTGGTCGCGCCGAGCCCATCGGCGACACCCTGCGGGTGTCATCGGCCCAGGTGCCGGAGGGTGCGCAGCACGCGCCGGGCCTCGAGGCCGCGCTACGGAAGTAGCGGCGGCTCCGCCACCTCGCGGGCGCTGCCCGAAGGTGCAGGTCCGTGCGCGCAGTGCTGCCCGAATGTGCAGTACTTCGCGCCGGTGCGGCGCGCCTATTCTCCTCCCGCTGCGGCAAGTCGGGTGCGTCCCGCGCCTGCTCGTCGCTGGCGCCCAGGCCCACGCCCAGGCTCCGTCGAAGCCCAACATCCTCGTGATCTGGGGCGACGACATCGGCAGCTTCAACATCAGTGCCTACAACCAGGGGATGATGGGATACCGCACCCCTAATATCGACAGCATCGCGAAGAACGGCGCGCTCTTCACCGACTGGTACGGCCAGCAGAGCTGTACCGCGGCCCGCGCGGCGTGATCCACAGCTTCGCCGACGGACGCATCACGGACACGGGTCCGCTCACCCGGAAGCGCATGGAGACCATCGACGACGAGGTGATGGTCAAGACCCTCGACTTCATGGATCGCGCGGTTCAGTCCGGCAAGCCGTTCTTCGTCTGGTGGAACTCCACCCGCATGCACATCTTCACCCACCTCAAGGCTTCGTCCGTGGGCAAGACCGGCTTCGGCATCTACGCCGACGGCATGGTCGAGCACGACGGCCACGTGGGCCAGCTGCTCGCCAGGCTCAAGCAGCTTGGCATCGAGGACAACACCATCGTGATGTACTCGACCGACAACGGCGCCGAGACCTTCACGTGGCCCGACAGCGGCACGACCCTGTTCCGCGGCGAGAAGAACACCAACTGGGAAGGTGGCTACCGCGTTCCGACCGCGATCCGCTGGCCGGGCACCGTGATCAACGACATCGGCGCGCACGAAGACATGCTGCCCACCCTGCTGGCTGCTGCGGGCGACAAGACCGCCACCGCGGACCTGCTCAAGGGCCGCAAGATCGGCAAGATGACCTACAAGGTTCATATCGACGGCTACGACCTCGGTCCCGCGCTGCGCGGCGAGGGCGGCTGGCCGCGCCAGGAGTTCATCTACTGGACCGACGACGGCAGCGTCGCGGCGCTGCGCTACGGCCCGTGGAAGGTGACTTTCCTCGAGCAGCAGGCGCACGGCCTCGAGGTGTGGCAGCAGCCCTTCACGCAGCTGCGTGCTCCGAAGCTGACCAACCTGCGCATGGATCCGTTCGAGCGCGCCGAGGAAGAACACGCGATCGGCTACCAGCGCTGGTACCTGGATCGGATGTTCGCGATCGCCCCCGCAGGGGCCTACGTGGGTCGTTGGCTGCAGAGCTTCCGCGAGTTCCCGCCGCGGCAGAAGCCGGGCGGCTTCAACCTCGACCGGGTCATGGAAGCCGTGACGTCGGGCGGCAAGCAATAACGCCGCAAGCGATCGCGTCGACCGTTGGACCGGGGGGCCGCGCCTGCGCAATCGGGCGCGGCCCTCTTCATTCAGGAGCATCGACATGCCCTTGCCGATCATCCGCCGATCGTTGATCCTCTTGCCGCTGCTGCTGGCAATCCTGCAGCCGGCGCAGGCGACCGCCGCCGACGGGCTGCCGTCCTGGCGCGACGGCGCGTCGCGCCAGCGGATCGTGTCTTTCGTAGAGCAGGTCACCGATCCGCGCAGCCGGTCGTTCGTGCCGCCGGCCGAGCGTATCGCGGTCTTCGACAATGACGGCACGCTGTGGTCGGAGCAGCCGGCGTATTTCCAGCTCGCGTTCGCGATCGACCGGGTCAAGGCCCTGGCGCCTCAGCACCCCGAGTGGAAGACCAGGCAGCCCTTCCAGGGCGTGCTGGAGGGTGACCTGAAGGCCGTTGCCGCGACGGGCGAGCGTGGCCTGCTCGAGCTCGTCATGGCGACCCATGCGGGCATGACCACCGAGGAGTTCGCAGCCACGGTACGCGACTGGGTCGCGACGGCACGGCACCCGACGCTCAAGCGTCCCTGCACCGAGCTCGTGTTCCAGCCGATGCTGGAGCTGCTGGCGTACCTTCGCGCCAACGGCTTCAAGACCTATATCGTCTCGGGGGGCGGCATCGAGTTCATGCGCGTCTTCGCCGAGCAGGTGTACGGGGTACCGCCCGAGCAGGTGATCGGCTCGAGCATCGAGACGGCCTACGAGGTCCATACCGGCAAGCCGGTGGCCCCCAGCAAGTTCATCGGCCGCAGGCCGATCGCGGCGTTCGGCAACTCGGATGGCGATTTCCAGATGCTGGAGTGGACCACGGCCGGTGGCGGGCCGCGGCTGGGCGTGATCGTCCACCATGACGACGCGGCGCGGGAGTTCGCGTACGATCGTGGCTCGCACATTGGCAAGCTCGAGCGCGGCCTCGACGAGGCGGCCTCGCGTGGCTGGTCGGTGGTCAGCATGAAGAACGACTGGAACAGCATCTTCCCGGCGGTGCGTGGCCGCTAAGGCCCGCATCGCTGCCGCCGCCCTCGTCGGCCTCCTGCTGGCCGGCGTGGCGGCGTGGCTGGCGCTGCGCTCGCCGGGGGCCGTGCCGGCCCCAAGTCCTGATGGGTCCGTTGCGCCGGTGACGGCGGGCGCCGCAGCCCCCGACGCCCGTTTCGTGGGAAGCCCCTCCTGCGCCAGCTGCCACGCCGCCGAGCACGCGGCCTGGCAGCAGTCCCAGCATGCGCGGGCGATGCAGCACGCCACCGAGGCCACGGTGCTCGGTGATTTCTCGGGTGTCCGGCACACCTACGACGGGGTCACATCCACCTTCTTCCGTCGCGACGGCACGTTCGTCGTCCGCACGGATGGTCCCGACGGACGACTGGCCGATTTCGAGGTCCGCTATACCTTTGGCGTCGAGCCGCTCCAGCAGTACCTGGTGGAGTTGCCCGGTGGGCGGCTGCAGGCGCTGTCGGTGGGCTGGGACACGCGTCCCCGCGAGCAGGGGGGGCAGCGGTGGTTTCGCCAGTATCCCGGCGAGCGGATCGATCATCGCGACGAGCTCCACTGGACCCGCCGCTCGCAGAACTGGAACTTCATGTGCGCGGATTGCCACTCGACCGACATCCGCAAGGGCTATGACGCGGCCAGCGACCGTTTCGACACGCGCTGGGCGGAGATCTCCGTCGGCTGCGAATCCTGCCACGGACCGGGTTCGAAGCACGTGGAACGGGCGCGGAAGCGCAGTCGCAGCCCTGCCGCCGGGCAGCCCAACGGGCTGGCGGTCCAGCTCGACGAGCGTCGCGATGCGCGCTGGCGGATCGACGCGACGACCGGCAACGCAGTGCGCGAACCCGCCCGTACATCCAATCGCGAACTCGAGACCTGCGCGGGTTGCCACTCGCGCCGGTCGCAGTTCGCCGAGGGCTGGCGAGCCGGCGCGGCGTTCATGGACCACTATCTCCCGGCGATCCTCGACGAGGGGCTCTACCACGCCGACGGCCAGCAGCGTGACGAGGTGTTCACCTGGGGGTCCTTCCTGCAGAGCCGGATGCACGCGGCGGGCGTCGGCTGCAGCGACTGTCACGACCCGCATACCCAGCAGTTGCGCGCGCCCGGCAACGCGGTCTGCGCCCAGTGCCACTCGGCAGCCAAGTACGAGGCGCCTTCGCATCATTTCCACGACGCCGGCTCTGCGGGAGCGCAGTGCGCGAACTGCCATATGCCGGCAGAGACCTACATGGTCGTCGATCCGCGCCGAGATCACAGCTTCCGGGTCCCGAGGCCGGACCTGACGGCGTCGATCGGCACGCCGAACGCCTGTGGCAGCTGCCACGCGGATCGAGACGCCGCGTGGGCTGCCGAGGCCGTCGCGGCCCGCCATGGCACGCGTCGCCGCGGCACGCCACATTACGGCGAGGCCATCCACGCAGGACGGGAGGCTGCCCCGGGCGCGGCGCGCGGCCTGGCCAAGGTGGCGCTGGACGGATCGCAGCCCGCCATCGTGCGCGCCACGGCTGTCGACCTGGTGGCCCGGTTCCCGGGCGCGATCAGCCTCGAGACGCTGCGCGGGGCTTTGCGGGATCCGGACGCGCTCGTACGACATACGGCGCTGCGTGCGCTCGAGGGGCTGCCGCCGGAAGGCCTGACGGCGCTGCTGGCGCCGCTGCTGTCGGATGCGTCGCGCGCGGTTCGGGTCGAGGCGGCGAGGGTGCTGGCGCCTGTCGCCACGCGGCTCGACGCGTCGTCCGGTTCGGCGTTCCGGTCGGCCGTGGCCGAGTTCGAGTTGGCGCAGCGCGAGTCACTGGACCGTCCGGAGTCGCACCTCAACTTGGGCAACCTCGCCCTGGCACGGGGCGATAGCCCCGGCGCCGAGGTGGCCTACCGGCGGGCACTCGCGATCGATCCGGGCTTCGTGCCCGGATACGTGAACCTCGCCGATCTCGAACGCCAGCGCGGCCAGGACGCCGCCGCTGAGGCGCTGCTTCGGGAGGCGCTGCGCGCAGCGCCGGGGGCGCCGGCCCTGCACGAAGCGCTCGGCATGTCGCTGGTGCGGCAAGGGCGCAAGCGCGACGCGCTGATCGAGTTTGCTGCCGCGGATCGTGCGGCGCCCGAGGCACCGCGCTATGCGTGGCTGCATGCGCTGGCGCTGGCCGACGCGGGTCGTCGCCCGGAGGCCATCCGCGTGCTGGAGCGCGCGGCCGCGCGCCGTGGCGACCGCGACGTGCTGCTGGCGCTGGCGACGTTCCGGAGCGAAGCCGGGGACGAGGCGGGCGCGACCGCGGCGTTGCGGGCCCTGCAGGCCGTGAATCCTGACGATCCGGCGCTCCTTCCGGTGCGTGAGAGACCGCGCTGACGCGCAGCCGGGGCCCCGGCTTCGCCCTATAATTCGGGTTTGAGCCTCGGCCGCCGCCTCATGCCCCCCATCCTCGACACCGACTTCATGCGCCGGGCCATCGCACTGGGCGAGGCTGCCGCGGCGCGCGGCGAAGTGCCGGTGGGAGCGATCCTGGTGCGGGGCGACGAGGTGATCGGGCAGGGCGCCAATTGCCCCGTGGCGCGCCACGACCCTACCGCGCACGCGGAGATCGAGGCGCTGCGTGACGCGGGTCGTCGTTGCGGCGACTACCGCCTGCCAGGGACCACGCTCTACGTCACCCTCGAGCCCTGCATCATGTGCGCCTCGGCGATCGTCCATGCGCGGGTTGGCCGGGTCGTGTTCGGTGCCTGGGATCCGAAGGCGGGCGCCGCAGGCAGCATCACGGACATCTTCGGGATCCCGCAGCTCAACCACCGGGTCGACGTCTTCGGTGGGGTGCTCTCCGAGGAGTGTGGTGCGTTGCTGCGGGGATTCTTCGCCGCGAGGCGGCAATGAGGCCCGGCGCCGAACTCACGACGGGGTCGATCCCGCGCCGGTTGTTCACGTTTGCCCTGCCGATCCTGCTTGGCAACGTCCTGCAGTCCGTCAACGGCTCGATCAATGCGATCTGGGTGGGAAACTTCCTCGGCACGGCGGCGCTGACGGCGACCAACAACTCGAACATCGTCATGTTCCTGCTGCTCGGCGCGGTGTTTGGCATCACGATGGCCTCGACCATCCTCATCGCGCAGTCCGTCGGCGCGCGCAACCTCGACGATGCCCGGCGTGTCGTCGGCACGAGCGCGACCTTCTTCTTCGTGCTGTCGCTGGTTTTCGCGCTGGTCGGCCTCTGGCTCAGTCCGGCGATCCTGGCGTGGATGGGTACTCCCGGGGACGCGCTGCCGCTGGGCGTGAGCTACATGCGGGTGATGTTCCTCGCGCTGCCGGCGTCCTACGCCTTTTTCTTCATCAACGCGGCGTTGCGCGGCGCTGGCGACTCCAGGACACCTTTCGCCTTTCTCGTGCTCTCGGTGCTGCTCGACATCGTGCTCAACCCCGTCCTGATCTTCGGGCTCGGGCCGTTCCCCGAGATGGGCATCGCGGGCTCGGCGACGGCCACGCTCGTCTCGCAGCTGGTCAGCGTGGCGGCACTGGTGCACTACATCTACCGCAAGCGCAACCCGTTGACGCTGCGTCGCGCTGATGTGCATCTGCTGCGGATCGACTGGGGGATCGTGCGCACCATCGTGGCCAAGGGCATCCCGATGGGCCTGCAGATGATCGTGCTGTCCTCCAGCATGGTCATCTTCATGCGCTTCGTGAACCGCTTCGGCTCCGACACGGCCGCGGCCTTTGCCGCGGCGCAACAGCTCTGGAACTACGTGCAGATGCCCGCGCTGGCGCTTGGCGCGGCGGTCTCGTCGATGGCCGCCCAGAATATCGGCGCCGGCCTCTGGGACCGCGTGCGCGACACCGCCAGGTTCGGCGTGCTCTACAATTTCCTGCTCACGGGGATACCGGTGATCCTCCTGTACCTCGCCAGCCGGCCTGCCATCGGCATCTTCCTGCCCGCCGACAGCCCGGCGATCGGCATTGCCGTTCACCTCAACCTGATCGTGTTGTGGTCGTTCCCGCTGTTCGGCGTGTCGATGGTGCTTTCCGGGGTGGTGCGTGCGGCCGGCGCGGTCGTTGCCCCGCTGCTGATCCTTGCCTTTGCCCTGCTCATGGTGCGCGCGCCGCTGGCGTGGCTGACGGTGGACCGGTGGGGGGCCGATGCGGTGTGGTGGAGCTTCACGATCTCGGCCATCGTCGCCATGGCGCTGACCGTGGCGTACTACCTCGCGGGCAGCTGGCGCTCCGCTCGCATGGCGGTGGCGCGGGGCGCCTGAGGAGGGAACCTTGGACGAGTCCCGTTCCGAGTTCCGAATCGTCTATCCGATCCTTGGCCGGCCCGCGGCGAAGATCGGCGAGCACGTGTTCGCCGTCCTCGACTGCTCGGAGCGCGGGCTGCGTGTCGAGCCGCCCCGGTTGCTCGCGGCACCCCTGCCCGGGACGGCGCTGGCCGGCGAGGTCCAGCTCGCCCAGGGCCTTGCGTGGCCGTTTACCGGCCAGCTCAAGCGGGTTGCTGCCGACTCATGGGTCATCGAGCTGGACGCGGCGAGCCGGATCCCGCTTCGGGTGATCTACCAGGAGCAGCGTCAGCTGCGCTCGACGTTCCTGGACTGGCGTTGATCAGCGCCCGACCGGCCGTGCGCCACTCGAGGACGCGCGCGAACTCCCGGACGCGCTCCACGGTATAGGCCGCTTCCCAGCCCCGTGCGTAGCCGTGGCGCGCCTGGAGGTACCAGGCCTCCTCGGACAGCAGCGGCATGTTGCGAGCCACATCGTCCCAGCGATCGGGATTGCCGCCCAGCTTCTGGGTGATCACCCGCGCGTCCTCGACGTGGCCGTAGCCCATGTTGTACGAGGCAATCGCGAACCAGCTTCGGTCCGGCTCGGGAATGCGCCGCGGGACCTGCTCGCGTACCTTGACGAAGTAGCGGGCCCCGGCCGCAATGCTCTCCCGCGCATCGAAGGGATCCTGTACGCCGAGCGAGCGGGCGGTATCGGGCATCAGCATCATGATGCCAAGCGCCCCGTCGGGTGATCGCGCCGCGGGGTTCCACTGCGACTCCTGGTAGGCGAGCGCGGCGAGCAGCCGCCAATCCACCCCGGTCTGTACCGAGGCCTGCTCGAACAGCGGCTGCAGCGCCGTGAGCCGGCTGTCGACGAGGGCGGTGAATTCGCGCAGGGTATTGCGCGTCAGGTCGACGGGTGGGCGCAAGGCGACGCTCATGACCTGTTCGAGCCGTCCCGAGCGGCGCTCCTCGGCGAAGAACGCGTTGACCACGGCGAGCAGGTCGCGTGCGCCGCGACGAACGATCCACTGCAGTGGCCGGCTCTCCCCGGCAGCGAAGGCGATCGCCGATTCAGGGTGCATTGGGCGCGCGAACGTGTACTCGTTGGCGTCGACCAGGGTGACCTCTGCGCGGCCGATCCTCACCGCCTCCAGTCCGTCCAGGCTCTGACGGCGGGGGATCACCTCCCAGTCCAGTGCCAGCCCGTCGGGCTCGGGATGAGCGTCCAGGTAGTCCGATGCCGCGGAACCCTCCGGCACGGCGATGCGTCGCCCCTGCAGGTCGGCCACCGAGCCCGGCCGGCGCTGCCCGCGCCGGTACGCCCAGAGCATCCGTCCCTCGGCGTAGGGCTCTGCTGGCGTGCCGACGCGTTCCCAGCGCCGGTGGAAGGTCAGCTGTGCGGCTGCCAGGTCAGCCCGGCCATCGGCCAGCGCGGCCCGCAGGCCCTCGCGATCGGCCGCCGTGACCACCCGGAGACGCACGCCGAGCCCGGCGGCGAAGCGGGAGGCCAGCGCGTACTCCAGCCCCTCGGGGCCGTGCGTCCCGAGGTAGTACGTGGTGGGTGAGTTCAGCGTGGCGACGCGGAGCTCGCCGCGCTGCTGGATCTGCTCCAGCAGCGGAGGCTCGCGTCGGGCGCAGCCTGGGGCCCCTAGGAGGACCAGCGCCGCCAGTGCAATGGCCGCAAGGCGGGCCCGGACGCCTGTTACGCACAGTGCCATGATCGGCTAGAATACCCGGCTCCGGAGAGGTACCGAAGCGGTCATAACGGCGCCGACTCGAAATCGGATGGTCGGTTAATCCCGGCACGTGGGTTCGAATCCCACCCTCTCCGCCACT
>CAZPAJ010000007.1:0-157760 GCA_964584625.1 uncultured Acidibacter sp. | reverse complement strand
ATGCGCTCGAAGCTCTCGGCGATGACCGCCTTGACGCCGAGCAGCATGGTGCCCTTGGCGGCCCAGTCGCGCGACGAGCCCGTGCCGTATTCCTTGCCCGCCAGTACGACCAGCGGCGTGCCGCTGGCCTGGTACTTCATCGAAGCGTCGTAGATCGACATCTGCTCGCCCGAGGGGATGTGGATCGTGACGCCACCCTCGGTGCCCGGCGCCAGGAGGTTGCGCAGCCGGATGTTGGCGAACGTGCCACGCATCATGACCTCGTGGTTGCCGCGTCGCGCGCCGTAGGAGTTGAAGTCGGCCTTCTGCACGCCCTTGGACTCGAGGTAGCGGGCCGCAGGGCTGCCGCGCGCGATGTCGCCCGCGGGCGAGATGTGGTCGGTGGTGACCGAGTCGCCCAGCAGCGCCAACGCCCGCGCGCCCTTGATCGGCCGCACCGCGCCCGGCGTCATCGTCATGCCCTCGAAGTAGGGCGGGTTGCGCACGTAGGTGGAGGACTCGTCCCAGGCGTAGATCTGCCCAGCCGGCACGGCGATGGCCTGCCAGTTCGCGTCGCCCGCGAACACGTCGCCGTAGCTGCGCCGGAACATGCCGGAGTCGATGGACGCACGCACCGTGTCCGCGACCTCCTTGGGGCTCGGCCAGATGTCCTTCAGGAAGACGGGCTTGCCGTCGGCGCCCGTGCCGAGGGGTTCGGTGTCGAGATCGATGTCCGTCGTGCCCGCCAGTGCGAAGGCCACCACCAGCGGCGGCGAGGCGAGGAAGTTCATCTTCACCTCCGGGTGGACGCGGCCTTCGAAGTTGCGGTTCCCCGACAGCACCGAGGTCGCGATGACGTCGCCCGCCTTCACCGCTGCCGAGATCTCAGGCTTGAGCGGACCTGAATTGCCGATGCAGGTCATGCAGCCGTAGCCCGTGACGTGGAAGCCCACGGCGGCGTAGTCGTCGAGCAGGCCGGCCTTCTCGAGGTAGTCTGTGACGACCTTGGAGCCCGGCGAGAGGCTGGTCTTGACCCAGGGCTTGGCCTTGAGGCCTGCCCGGGCCGCGTTGCGAGCCAGCAGCGCGGCACCGAGCATCACCGAGGGGTTCGACGTATTGGTGCAGCTGGTGATCGCGGCGATCAGCACGGCGCCGTCCTTGACGTCGAACGACTCGCCATTGCTGACCGTGCCCTTGCCGGTCGCCCCCGGGTTCTTCTTCGCGCGCTCTTCGGACATCTGGCCAAGGGTCTTCCGGTACACCTGCTTGACGTCCGTCAGGGGCACGCGGTCCTGCGGGCGCTTCGGACCCGCCAGCGACGGCACCACGGTGCCGAGGTCGAGCTCGAGCACGTCGGTGTAGGCCGCTGCGGGCGCGCCCGCATAGCGCCACATCCCCTGCGCCTTGGCGTAGGCCTCGACGAGGGCGATCTGCTCGGCGGGCCGTCCCGAGAGCTCGAGGTAACGGAGCGTTTCCTCGTCGATCGGGAAGATGCCGCAGGTGCTGCCGTACTCCGGCGCCATGTTCGCGATCGTGGCGCGGTCGGCGAGGGGAAGGTTGGCGAGACCGTCGCCGAAGTACTCGACGAATTTTTCCACGACCCCCTTCTTGCGGAGGATCTCGGTGATCGTCAGTACGAGGTCCGTGGCGGTCGCGCCCGGCTGCAGCTGGCCCGTCAGCTTGAAGCCGACGACCTGCGGGATCAGCATGGTGACCGGCTGGCCGAGCATCGCAGCTTCCGCCTCGATGCCGCCGACGCCCCAGCCGAGCACGCCGAGGCCGTTGATCATGGTGGTGTGGCTGTCGGTGCCGACGCAGGTGTCGGGATAGGCGACCATCACGCCGTCGGGCCCTTCGCTGGACCACACGGCCTGCGCCAGATGCTCAAGGTTGACCTGGTGCACGATGCCGGTGTTGGGCGGCACGACCTTGAAGTTCTCGAACGCGGTCTGGCCCCAGCGCAGGAACGCGTAGCGCTCGCCGTTGCGTTCGAATTCGATCCGGGTGTTCTGCGCGAGCGAGTCGGCGGTGCCGTAGTGATCGACCTGCACGGAATGGTCGATGACGAGCTCGGCCGGTGCCAGCGGGTTGACCTTCCGCGGGTCGCCGCCGAGCCGCTGGATGGCCTCGCGCATGGCGGCGAGGTCGACCACGCAGGGGACGCCGGTGAAGTCCTGCATGATCACGCGCGCGGGCGTGAAGCTGATCTCGTGCGAGGGCGTGGCCTTCGGGTCCCAGTCGAGCAGCGCGTCGATGTCGGCGCGGGTGACGTTGACCCCGTCCTCGAAGCGAAGCAGGTTCTCGAGCAGGATCTTCAGCGAGTAGGGGAGTCGGGCGACCTTTTCCGCCGGCAGTGCGCCAAGGCTCCAGATGTCGTACTTGCGTGGGCCGACCGCGAGCTCGGTGCGAGCCTTGAAGCTGTCCGTCATGAATCCTCCCCGGAAAAACGATGCCCGAACGGGCCTTGGAAGCGCGGAATTATACCGTTACGCCCCCGGCCGCTCCACGGCGCGGCAGCGGGATCGTGCGTTCGATCACCGCGCCACCGAGGCAGCGTTCGCCGGAGTAGATCACCACCGACTGGCCCGCCGCCACGGCACGCTGCGGTTCGGCGAAATCGACCCGCAGGCGACCGTCCGGCAGGGGGGTGACAAGGGCCGACTGGTCGGGGTGCCGGTGACGCAGCTTGACCGTCGCGTCGAACGGGCACACCGGAGGGTCTACGAGCCAGTGCGCGCGCTCCGACTCCAGCCCGATGCTCATCAGCAGCGGATGGTCGTGGCCCTGCACGACGACCAGCACGTTGCGGGCCGTGTCCTTGATCGCCGCATACCAGGGCGATTCGGGGCGACTTGCGCGGCCCCCGATCCCGAGGCCGCTGCGCTGGCCTATGGTGTGGAAGGCGAGCCCGGCATGTTCGCCGAGGCGCTCCCCGCTGTCGCTCTCGATCGGCCCCGGCGTCGGGTCGATGTGCCGCGCGAGGAACTCGCGGAAGGGACGCTCGCCGATGAAGCAGATGCCGGTGCTATCCCGCTTGTCGTGCACGGGCAGGCCGGCCTCCCGCGCCATCGCCCGCACCTCGGCTTTGGGCAATTCGCCGAGCGGGAAGATCGCTCTCGCGAGCTCCGCGCGGCCGATGGCATGGAGGAAGTACGACTGGTCCTTGCCCGGATCCACGCCCTTGAGGAGCGCGGGCCCGTCAGTGCCATCGACGCGGCGTGCATAGTGGCCGGTCGCCAGGCATTCGCCGCCCAGGCGCCGTGCGTACGCCAGGCAGACGCCGAACTTGATCTCGCGGTTGCACAGCACGTCGGGGTTTGGCGTTCGCCCCTTGCGGTGCTCGACGAGGAAGTCCGCGAATACGCGCTGGCGATATTCCTCGGCAAAGCTCACGCGATGCAGCGGGATGCCGAGCTCCCGGCACACTGCCCGTGCGTCCTGGAAGTCGGCGGACACGGTGCAGTACGCATCGTCCTCGTCCCAGTTGCTCATGAAAAGGCCCTGGACCGGGATGCCGGCGCGCCGCAGGAGCAGCGCGGCCACGGCGGAGTCGACGCCTCCCGAGATGCCCACGATCACGGGAGTCGAGCGGTCGGGAATGCTGGGCGCGCCGGTCATGCGCAATTGTAGCGCCTGGCGGTTCAGTCCCCTCGGAGACCCAGGCAGCGCACGGCGGACAGCGGTGCGCGCTGTCCCGCGAGGTAGTCGTCGATGCAGCCGAGCACCAGCGGGCTGCGCAGACGGTCGGCCCGCTCGAGGAGTTCCGCCCGCGTCAGCCAGGCCGTGCGTTCGATGTCGCGGTCGAGGGCGCGTCCGGCATCGAACCCGGTGATCTCGCCGATGAACGCGAAGCGCAGCGTCAGAACGCCCGTGCCCGGGTGCCGCCACAGGTAGCTGCCCAGCAGGGCCTCGGGGCGGAAGCGACCGGCGGTTTCCTCGAGCGTCTCGCGGATGACGGCCTCGAGGATGTCCTCGCCGTGCTCGACGTGCCCGGCCGGCTGGTTGTAGACGAGCCTGCCGTCGACGCGCTCCTCGACAACGAGGAAGCGGCCCTGCCGCTCGATGATCGCCGCGACGGTGATGGCTGGCTGGACACTCATGCCCGGCACCTCACCCCGCCGGCTTGGCCGCCCGGGATCAGCGCGCGCCGACGCGGGCAGTGATCGGTTCCGGCTCGTTGGCGGCCCACACGGACTCGAACTCGGCGAGGTGGGCGCGGGCGATCGGCGGATTGTTGAAGTCGGCGATGCCCTCCCAGCCCTTCGGCCGGGTGCGCAGCGCGATCGCGCGATCGTCCGCGATGATGTACGCGGCGGCGCGCTGGGGAACCTTGACCAGCATGATGCGGATGTCGATGTAGCTCGTCAGTCGCCGCGCCATGCCGACGAACCGGTTGCCCTCGCGCAGCAGTTTCGAGCCGTCGGTCAAGACGACGCGCACCTTCGCGAAGTTCCGGCCGAGCACGAAGCGCTTCATGATCCCGAGGAACTCCGGATGGTCGAAGAGCTGGGGCTCGAAGTCCGGCGTGTAGATCGAGATGAGCCGCTGGGCGCTCGCCGCCACCTGGTTGCAGGCGCCGCGCATCTCCTCGACGGAGGTCAATACCGTCATGGACGAGGAAGGCAGCTTCGAGGGGGGCAGCACCACCGGAGGAGGCGGCGGGGCCGACCCGTTCAGCAGTATCCCAAGCTCGAATTCCTCGGTCCGGTTTTCCATCTGGACGATGCACGACGCGGCGAAGCGCGCCGCTCGAGGGGCACGTTAGGCCGTTCGAGGGTGGGGTGAACGTGGACCGGTTCACGTTTCGGCCAAGCGGGGCTGCTGTTATGACAGCGGGGCGGCGGAAACGCGCGCTGCGTCTCACCCGCCCGAGCTGCCTCAGGCGCCCCGGGCGAGCTCGGCAGCCAGACCGATGTAGTCGGCCGGTCGAAGCGCCGACAGCCGGTCACGGTCGGCAGCCGGGAGCGGCAGCGAGGCGACGAAATCGCGGTAACTCTCGGCGTCGATCGCGCGGCCTCGCGTGAAGTCCTTCAGGAGTTCGTAACCGTCGGGCACCCCGGAGGCCCGCAGTACGGTCTGTACGGCCTCGCCGAGTACTTCCCAGGCATTGTCGAGGTCCGCGGCGAGCCTCGCCGCATCCGGCTCGACCTTGCCGAGCCCGCGCGTGATGGATCGCCATGCGATCAGGGAGTGGGCCAGCGCGACGCCCAGGTTGCGCAGCACCGTGGAGTCCGTCAGGTCGCGCTGCCAGCGCGATACCGGAAGCTTTTCGGCGAAGTGCCGTAGCAGGGCATTCGCCAAACCGAGGTTGCCTTCGCCATTCTCGAAGTCGATGGGGTTGACCTTGTGGGGCATGGTCGAGGATCCGACCTCGCCCGCCACCGGGCGCTGGCGCAGGTAGCCGAGGCTGATGTAACCCCAGGTGTCGCGAGCCAGGTCGAGCAGGATGACGTTCAGCGCGGCGACCGCATCGCAATACTCGCCGATCCAGTCGTGGGGCTCGATCTGCGTGGTGTGCGTGTTGCAGGCCAGGCCGAGTGACTCGACGAAAGACCGGCCGATCGTGAGCCAGTCCGTGCCGGGCGACGCGGCGTGGTGCGCGTTGAAGTTGCCGACGGCGCCGTTCCACTTGCCGAGGATGGCCACGGATTCCCAGCGCGCCCGCGCCCGGTCGAGGCGCGCGACGACGTTCGCGAACTCCTTGCCCAGCGTGGTGGGGCTCGCCGTCTGGCCGTGGGTGCGCGCGAGCATGGGCAGCGCGGCATGCCGGTGAGCGAGCTCGCGCAGTGCGTGGATGAGCGCACCGAGCGGTCCCAGCAGCGCCTGCCGCGCGTTGCGCAGCATCAGTGCATAGGACAGGTTGTTGATGTCCTCCGAGGTGCAGCCAAAGTGCACGAGTTCCAGCACCGCCGCAGGCGCCCCAGCCGCCCTGAGGGTCTCGCGGACGTGATATTCCACGGCCTTGACGTCGTGGTTGATGCGGGCCTCGATCCGCTTGACCTCCGCGGCGGCTTGCCGCTGGGGGTCTCGCAGCAGCGCCTCCGCCGCTTCCCGCACCGGCGTGGCGAGCTGCCTGGCGGCGGCGAGCGGCGGCTCGGGCAGCGACGCCAGGTGCAGCAGCCAGGCCGCCTCGACGCGGATCCGCTCGCGGATCAGCGCGGACTCCGACAGGCAGTCGCGCAGCGGGGCCGCGGCCGCGGCGTAGCGGCCGTCGACCGGGGAAATGGCATCGAGCGTATCGATCGTCATCGCGGGAGGGAGCCGGGCGGGTGGTAGAATCGGGGATTATAGCCGAGGCCCGCGCCGCTCCCTGAACAGCATGCCCCTCACTGCCGCTGCCGCGCCCGAACCTCTCTCTGGGTTGCCCGAGCCGCTGCTGCGCGGGCTGATACGCGATCGCCTGCTGCCGGCGCCCGGTGGAACGGCCGTGGGCGACCTGCGCTATGGCGCCTCGTCGCTGGCGCGACGGCCGGAGCTGAGCGCGTTCTTTCCCGAGCGCCCGACGCCCGCCGCGGTGCTCTTGCCCTTGGTCGAGCGCGAGCATGGCCTGACCGTTCTGTTCACCGAGCGCGCGGGTCATCTCAAGCACCATGCCGGCCAGATCAGCTTCCCGGGCGGCCGCATGGAGCCCGACGACGCCGACGCCGTGGCCACCGCGCTGCGGGAGTCCGAGGAGGAAATCGGCCTGCAGCGCCGGCATGTCGACGTCGCCGGATTCCTGCCGGACCATGTCGTGGTGAGCGGATATCGCGTCACGCCGGTGGTCGCCTTCGTGCGCCCCGGCTTCGATCTGCGCATCGACCGCAGCGAGGTCGCCGAGACCTTCGAGGTGCCGCTGCCCTTCTTCCTCGATCCGCGCAACCACGTGCCCCGCACGCGGCGCTTCGAGGGGCACGAGGTCACGCTGATCGACATGCCCTTCGGGCACCGCAACATCTGGGGGGCGACGGCCAACATGCTGCTGACCTTCTACCGCGTGCTGGGCGGGGAGCCGCTGTGAGCGGTTCAGGCGATCCGTTGACCGCGGGGCAGGGCATGGGCCGGCTGCTCGCTACCATGCGGCGATTGCGCGACCCGCGGGCGGGGTGCCCCTGGGATCTCGAGCAGACGTTCGCGACCATCGTTCCGCACACGCTGGAGGAGGCGCATGAAGTCGCAGAGGCCATCGCGTCGGGCGATCCGGTGGCGATCCGTGACGAACTGGGCGACCTGCTGTTCCAGGTCGTGTTTCATGCACGCCTCGCCGAGGAGCGCGGCTGGTTCGATTTCGACGGAGTCGCCGCGACGATCTCGGACAAGCTCGTGCGCAGGCACCCGCATGTGTTCGGCGAGCCCCGGGCGGGCCTGTCTGCGGCCGACCAGACCCTCGCGTGGGAGTCGGTCAAGGCCGCCGAGCGGGCGGGCGCCGGGCGCCCCGGCGCGCTTGCCGGCGTCGCCCTCTCGCTGCCGGCGCTGACGCGGGCGGTGAAGCTCGGCAGGCGCGCGGCCCGGGTCGGCTTCGACTGGAGCTCCGCGGATGAGGTCAGGCCAAAGCTCGACGAGGAACTGGCGGAGCTCGAGGAGGCCATCTCGGGCGCAGAGGGCACGGAGCGCCAGGAGGAGGAACTCGGGGACCTGCTGTTTGCGATCACGCAATGGGCACGGCACCTCGGCCTCGACCCGGAAGCTGCGCTGCGAGGCAGCAACCGCAAGTTCGAGCGCCGCTTCGCGGCGATGGAGCAACTGGCGGCTGCCCGTGGACTCGACCTGGGCGCGCTGCCCGCCGCCGACTGGGAAGCGCTCTACGTCGAGGCGAAGGCCTCCCTGGTGTCGGCCGACACCCGTGGCAAGCGGGGTACGGTCGGTCCCCCGGGCTCCAGCGGCTAGCCGAGCTCGAAACGCACGCCTTGCGCGAGAGCCATCGCGCCCGTGCCATTGATCGTGCAGGTCTGGCGGCGCATGTAGGCTTTCCAGGCATCCGAGCCTGACTCCCGGCCACCCCCCGTGTCCTTCTCGCCGCCGAAGGCGCCGCCGATCTCGGCGCCCGAGGTGCCGAGGTTCACGTTGGCGATGCCGCAGTCGCTGCCCGTCGGGCCGAGGAAGCGCTCCGCAGCCGCGAGCGAGCGCGTGAACAGCGCCGAGGACAGCCCGTGTCGCGACGCGTTCTGCAGTTCGATGGCGGAATCGAGGTCGTCGCAGGCCACCACCCAGAGGATCGGCCCGAAGGTTTCCCGCTGCACGTAGGGCGCGTCGTTGCGCGCCAGCACCACGGCAGGCTCGACGAAGTGGCCCGGTCGGTCGGCGAGGCGGCGCCCGCCAGCCAGGACGCTGGCGCCGTCGGCGCGGGCCTCCTCGAGCGCCGCCTCGAAGCGCTCGACCGCCCCGGCGTCGATCAGCGGTCCCATCAGCGTGCGGGGATCGAGCGGGTCGCCGATCGGGACGCTGCGATAGGCCGTGACGAGCCGCTCGCAGGTTTCCTCCAGCCGGCTGCGGTGGACGATGAGTCGCCGCGTGGTGGTGCAGCGCTGCCCGGCGGTGCCAACGGCGCCAAACACCACGGCCGGCAGGGCGGCATCGAGGTCAGCCGATTCGTCGATGACGAGCGCGTTGTTGCCGCCCAGCTCGAGCAGGCTGCGGCCGAGGCGGCCGGCGACCCGCTGCGCCACCTGCCGTCCGGTCTCCGTCGAGCCCGTGAACGAGATCAGGGGAACCCGCGGATCGTCGACGAGCCGAGTTGCGAGCGACGTGCCGGCGTCGACGAACAGCTGGAACACGGCGGGAAAACCGTGGGCGCGCAGTGTCGCGTTGCACAGCCGCTGCACGGCGAGGGCGGTGAGCGGAGTGCGCGGCGAGGGTTTCCATATCGTCACGTTGCCGCAAATCGCCGCCAGCAAGGCGTTCCAGGCCCACACGGCGACCGGGAAGTTGAAGGCAGTGATGACGCCCACGACGCCGAGCGGGTGCCATTGCTCGAGCATGCGGTGACCCGGGCGCTCGGAGTGCATCGAAAGGCCATAGAGCATGCGCGACTGGCCCACCGCGAAGTCGGCGAGGTCGATCATTTCCTGCACCTCGCCGAGCCCCTCGGAGAGGATCTTCCCGGTTTCGAGCGTCACGAGTTCCCCGAGGTCGTCCTTGCGGACCCGCAGGGCCTCGCCCAGCAGTCGCACGGCCTCGCCGCGACGCGGCGCCGGCACGCTGCGCCACGCCTGCTGGGTCGCGAGCGCCCCGGCGATGATGCGCTCGTAGTCGCCCTCGCTGGCCGCACGAACCTGGCCCAGTACCGTCCCCGTGGCGGGGTTGATCGATTGCAGCAGGGCACCTCCGCTGCTGGCGCCGCCATTCGCCCAGCCAAACGCGCCGTCCGTGGCCCCGGGCTGCTCCCCCGAGACGCCCAGCCGCTCGAGCACGGGCGGGATCACGGGCGGGCTCCCGACCCACCGCGGGCCACGTAGGCACCCGACACTTCCTTGCCGTCGGTCGCGGCATACCGACGGCCGAACCGGTTGGCGAGGATGGTCGACAGGCTGAAGGACTCCTGCGCGACGAAGCCCCGTGGCGGCGTGGCGGACTGCATGACCTCGTCGAGCACGGCCGCGAGCCCCGCGGCCGTGGTGACCTGGATCGCCGACCAGAGCTTGCCGTCGATCACCTGCGGGTAGATCTTGCTGACGTAGTTTTCCTCGCGGAACTGCCCTTCCTGCATGCCCGAGACTGCCGCATAGACGATCACGACGTCCTGCAGGGTCTGCGGGACGGCGTTCTCGAGGATGCGCTTCAGGGTGGCGCGGTCGTCGTTGAGCTTCAGGTCGTTCATCAGCAGGCGCATCTGGGCGCAGTGGCCGGGATAGCGGATCGTCTTGTAGTTCATGGCCTCGCAGCGGGCGCCATACGTCTCGCTGAGGGAGCCGAGTCCGCCCGAGGTGTTGAACGCCTCGTAGAGCGTGCCGTCGATCTCGATCTCCTCGAGGCCCTCCAGCGGGGCGACTTCCACCAGCGTGCCCGCGGAGACTGCCTGGCACGGGTTGCCGTACTCGTTGATCAATCCCTCGGTGGACCAGGTCAGGGAGTACTTCAGGACGTTGTTCGGGTGCTGGGGCAGCGCGCCCACGCGCAGCCGCACCGACCGCAGGGAGTCGAAGTGGGTCATGAGTTCGTGCGCGGCAATGCTGATGAAGCCCGGCGCCAGGCCGCATTGGGGCACGAAGGCGCGATCTGCGCCCTCGGCGATCGACCGCACGGCGCGCGTGACCTCGACGTCCTCGGTCAGGTCGAAATAGTGGGCGCGGGCGCGACGGGCCGCGGCGGCGACGCCAGGATTGCAGTAGTACGGCAGGCTGGAGACGATGGCGTCGGCTGGGCGCGCCTCCAGCAGCTGTCGCAGCGCGGTGGCATCGCGCACATCGAGCACGTGGGGTTCGGCATCGATCGATGCGACCGCCGACCGAACGGCACCGGCGTCCTCGTCGGCCACTGCCACGCGGTAGTCCCCGCAACCTGCGAGCAGCCTGCAGATCAACGAGCCGATCTTGCCGGCGCCGAGCACCAACACCTGTTGCATGCTAAAGCCCCCGTACCAGCGATCCGAGAGGAAGGATTCTGCGCCCCGTCGCGGCGCGGCGCCACGCCGGTCCAGCGAACGGCGTCGCGCTTTTGCCGTGGAGGCCCTCGCCGCGCTAAAATTCACGACCCATGAAAACCCCCGCACACCAGCCGTGGAATCCGGCGAGCTGGCAGACCCGGCCCGCCCGGCAGCAGCCGACCTACCGTGACCCCGCAGCGCTGCTGGCCGCGGTGGCCCAGCTCTCGAGGCTGCCGCCGATCGTCGTCTCGTGGGAGATCGAGAAGCTCCGCGAGGAACTGGCGTCGGCCCAGCGCGGCGAGCGGTTCCTCCTTCAGGGCGGTGACTGCGCCGAGAGTTTCGACGACTGCGAGTCCGACAAGATCGCGACCCGGCTGAAGATCCTGCTGCAGATGAGCCTGGTGCTCACCCAGTCGATGAAGAAGCCGGTGATCCGCGTGGGCCGGATGGCGGGCCAGTACGCCAAGCCTCGTTCGGCGGATACCGAGACGCGGGACGGCGTGACGCTGCCTTCGTACCGCGGCGACATCGTCAACCGGGCGGAGTTCACGCCCGAGGCGCGCGAGCCCGATCCCACGCTGCTGCTGCGGGGCTACGAGCGCGCCGCCCTGACGCTCAACTTTGTGCGGGCGCTGATCGATGGCGGCTTCGCGGACCTGCATCACCCGGAATACTGGGACCTGGGTTTCGTTGGCCATTCCCCGCTGAAGGCGGAGTACGAGAAGATCGTCGCCTCCGTCGCCGACGGCCTCGAGTTCTTCGAGACGATCAGCGCCAAGGAAGTCCACCAGTCGCTGCGCGCCGAGTTCTACTCGAGCCATGAGGCACTGGTGCTGCACTACGAGCAGGCCCAGACCCGGTTCATCCCCCGTCAGCAGCGCTGGTACAACCTGTCGACGCACACGCCGTGGATTGGCATGCGCACCGCACAGATCGACGGTGCCCACGTCGAGTATTGCCGCGGCATCGCCAATCCGGTCGGGGTCAAGGTCGGTGCCGCCATGGACGCCGAGTGGCTGCAGGAGCTCGTCACCCGGCTCAATCCGCAGAACATCCCGGGCAAGCTGATGCTGATCCACCGCTTCGGCGCCAAGGACATCGAGACGGCGCTGCCCAAGGCGATCCAGGCGGTGCGGGCCACGGGCCACGGGGTCGTGTGGATCTGCGACCCCATGCACGGCAACACCGAGAACAGCCAGAGTGGGCTCAAGACCCGCCGCTTCGAGAACATCCTGCGCGAACTGGACCTCTCGTTCAGGATCCACGCCGAGATGGGGTCGCACCTGGCGGGCGTGCACGTCGAACTCACCGGTGAGAACGTCACCGAGTGCACGGGCGGAGCCCGCGGGCTCTCCGACACCGACCTGCAGCGCGCTTACCGCTCGACGGTCGACCCGCGGCTGAACTACGAGCAGTCCCTCGAGCTGGCGATGCTCATCGCGGAGCGCACGCGCGCGCCGCAGCGTCGCCGTCGTGGGCTCTCAAGCTGAGTCGCCGCGCGCGCTGGTGCAGGGCGACTGCCTCGGGCAGCTGCGGCTGCGCGGGCAGATGATCACTGCGGGGCGCTCGGCCGCCTCGCCCACCCAGGCGATGTTGAGCACGTGGGCGGCGTTGCGGATGGCGTGAGCCGCGGTATCGGGCAGTGCGCCCGTCCCTCCGCCCGCCTGGCAGCTCGCATCGATGGCCGCGGTCAGTGCTTTGGCGTCGTGGCCCTGGGCGGCGAGCGCCGGAGCAAGATCTATCCCGACGGACAGCACGTGGGGCACGTTGGCCGCGTCCTGCGTGAGCATGGAATGGCAGCAGTACAGCCGCGGCTCGCGCCCGTCGCGCATCACCGAGATCTGTGAGGCAGGCTGGCCCGGCGCGCCTGCGTCGGATCGCCCGGGCACGGCGCGGGCCTCGTGCAGCAGGCGGAACACGGCCCAGCGCGGGCAGGGATCGGGCACCAGGCTCATGTTGCCCCAGGGCAAGGGGATCCCGTTGCCACGGTAGACGGCTCGCAGGTAGCCGGGTTCATAACCATCGAAAAAGTGCCAGTGCCGGTAGGGTGAGACGGCCGTCATCCGGCGCATCATGACCGCTGGCGTCACGCCCAGCTTGGCGCCGCTGGCCACGCGATGCCCCTCGCGAGCGAGGAAGCGCCGGAAGGGAACCCGCGGGCACAGCAGGGCGCCTGCGAACGCGCTGCACTCGAAGTCGCGCCATGCCATGAGCACGTCCTGCGGCGCCATGGTCGCCGGGGCCACCGCGCTGACGTCGTCGCTGCCGGTGCCCACGGTGCTGTGAGGCGGAATGACGCCGTCACCGGCGTGCAGGATGCGGTGCCCGATGTAGTACGCGAGGGTATACCGGAGCCGCTCGGGTTGAGCCTTGAGCAGGCGATTGACGATCACCGTCCCCGGTGCCTCGAAGCGCGCGCGCATCAGCCGGCGTTCGGCCGCCGCGCGGGGCGCATCGGTCCAGCGTATGGACAGGCCGAGCTGCCCGGCGATGCCGAGAACATCCTCGGTCGACAGGGGCATGCGCCGGCGTCCCACGCGTTCCGCGGCCCGCTCGATGTCCGGGAAGTCGTTCTGGTGTGTCTCCTGCCAGACGCGCACCAGCAGCCTGGCGAACTGGGACCCGCTGGTGCCGGTCTGGACCAGCAGTTCCGGCAGCGCGCTCTGCAGCAGGTCCTTCGAGAAGAGGAAGGCGGGCTCGAGCGGCATGCCCCCTGATGGGGCGAGCGTCGCGCCGGGCCGGGGCGGTGCGGGTCCCACATCGGTGTTGCGATCAAGGAACCAGCCGGGCGCCTTGCCGAATACCCCTGCGAGCACGTCGAGCATTTCCGGGGAGGGCATGCGCTTCCCCGTCTCGACCATGCTCAGGTAGGACACCGAAGGGGCGTGGCCCGCGTCAACCTGCACGCAGCGCGCCGAGAGTTCCTCCAGGGTCAGGCCATTGCGGCGGCGCAGCGTGCGCAGCTTCGAGCCCAGGAAGTGCCCTTGGCGGATCAGGCCAGCCATGTGAAATTAACTCTGTAAAATTTCTATTGTGTAAATACTCTAAACCATTCGCTTAGGCTGTGCACCTGTCCTTGCACGGGAAGCGCCAATGGCCCGCATCGAACTCGCACCGAACGCATCTCTCGATCCTTCGACCGGCGTGTCGGGCGTCCTGAGTCCGGAGGCTCTGGCCTTCCTCGGCGAACTCGCCGAGCGTTTCGCAAAGCGGGTGCCGCCGTTGCTCGCGGCGAGGGAGGCCCGGCAGGCGAGGATCGACGCGGGCGAGAATCCGGATTTCCCCGCGGAGACCGCGTCGGTCCGCAGTGGCGACTGGCGGGTCGCCGGGATCCCCGCGGATCTCCAGGACCGCCGCGTCGAGATCACCGGGCCCACCGACAGGAAGATGATCATCAACGCCCTGAACTCGGGCGCGCGCGTGTTCATGGCGGACTGCGAGGACTCGCTTTCCCCCGGCTGGGAGAACGTCATCCGCGGCCAGGCGAACCTGGCCGATGCCGTGCGGCGGCGAATCACGCACACGGCGCCCGATGGCCGGGAGTACCGCTTGAATGACCGGACGGCCGTGCTCGTGGTGCGGCCCCGGGGCTGGCACCTGGAGGAGAAACACCTGCTCTGGGAGGCGCAGCCGGTCCCGGGCGCGCTGGTGGATTTCGGTCTCTACCTGTTCCACAACCACGCCGAGCTGCTGGCGCGCGGCACGGGGCCGTACTTCTACCTGCCGAAGCTCGAGTCATACCGCGAGGCGCGGCTTTGGGCGGAGGTGTTCGACTTCGCCGAGCGCCGGCTCGGTCTTGCGCACGGCACGATCAAGTGTACCGTGCTCATCGAGACGATCCTCGCGGCGTTCGAGATGGACGAGATCCTGTTCGAGCTCCGCGACTACATCGTGGCGCTCAACTGTGGCCGCTGGGACTACATCTTCAGCTTCATCAAGAAGTTCGCGAACCGGCCTGGGTTCCTGTTGCCGGACCGGCAGCAGGTCACCATGACGACGCACTTCCTGCGCTCGTATTCGCTGCTCTGCATCCAGACGTGTCATCGGCGTGGTGCGCTGGCGATGGGGGGCATGGCCGCCCAGATCCCGATCAAGAACGACCCGGTCGCCAACGAGGCTGCCCTGGCGAAGGTTCGTGCCGACAAGGAGCGCGAGGCGGGCGACGGGCACGACGGCACTTGGGTTGCCCATCCGGCCCTCGTGCCGGTCGCAATGGAGGTCTTCGACCGGCTGATGCCGGGCCCCAACCAGGTCCACCGCCTGCGCGAGGACGTGCAGGTCTCCGCGGCGGACCTGCTGCGGGTGCCGCAGGGCGAGATCACCGAGGCCGGCTTGCGCAACAACGTGAGTGTGGCCCTGCAGTACATGGCGGCCTGGCTCTCCGGCAATGGCTGTGTGCCGATCTACAACCTCATGGAGGATGCCGCCACGGCCGAGATCTCCCGCGCCCAGGTCTGGCAATGGATCCGCGACCCCGGTGGCGTGCTGGCAGACGGACGGCGGGTGACGGTCGACCTGTTCCGCGAGGTGCTGGCCGCCGAGCAGGCGAGGCTGCGCGATGAGCTCGGCGACGCGGCCTGGTCCGCTGCCAACTACCCGCTGGCGGGCCGACTCGTCGACGAGATCACCACGGCGCCCGGCTTCGCGACCTTCCTGACGCTCGCGGCATACCGCGAGCTTCCCTGATCCCAATCCCCCCTGACATCCCCCGGAGCACGACACCCATGGCACTTCGCACCGCCGACGAGCTTGACCGCGACTGGAAGGAAAGCCCCCGCTGGCGCGGCGTCAGCCGCGCCTACTCCGCGGCCGACGTCGTCCGGCTGCGCGGCACCGTACAGGTCGAGCACTCGCTGGCCCGACTCGGCGCCGAGAAGCTCTGGCGCCACATGGCCACCATGCCGTTCGTCAATGCGCTCGGGGCGCTGACGGGCAACCAGGCGATGCAGCAGGTGCGCGCCGGGCTCAAGGCGATCTACCTGTCAGGCTGGCAGGTGGCGGGCGACGCCAACCTCGCCGGAGAGATGTACCCCGACCAGTCGCTGTACCCGGCGAATTCCGTCCCGCAGGTCGTGCGCCGGATCAATGCCACGCTGCTGCGCGCCGACCAGCTGCACCATGCCGAGGGCGACGACTCCATCGACTGGCTGCAGCCGATCGTCGCCGACGCCGAGGCCGGCTTCGGTGGCGTCCTGAACGCCTTCGAGCTCATGAAGGGAATGATCGAGGCGGGCGCTGCCGGGGTGCACTTCGAGGACCAGTTGTCCTCCGCGAAGAAGTGCGGCCACATGGGCGGCAAGGTGCTCGTCCCGACCCAGGAGGCCGTCAACAAGCTCGTGGCGGCGCGGCTCGCGGCTGACGTCTGCGACGTACCCACGGTCCTCGTCGCGCGCACCGACGCCGAGAGCGCCAACCTGCTCACGGCCGACGTGGACGAGCGCGACCGCCCGTTCATCGACGCGGACCGGGGCCGCACGTCGGAGGGCTTCTTCTACGTGCGGGCCGGCCTCGACCAGGCGATCGCCCGTGGCCTCGCCTACGCGCCCTACGCGGACCTGATCTGGTGCGAGACCGGGAAGCCGGACCTCGAGGAGGCACGGCGCTTCGCCGAGGCCATGCACCGCCAGTTCCCGGGCAAGCTGCTCGCCTACAACTGCTCGCCGTCATTCAACTGGAAGAAGAAGCTGGACGACGTCACGATCGCGAAGTTCCAGCGCGAGCTCGGTGCCATGGGCTACAAGTTCCAGTTCATCACGCTCGCCGGTTTCCACGCCCTTAACTACTCGATGTTCACGCTCGCCCGCGGCTACCGCGAGTCGCAGATGTCGGCCTACGTGGCGTTGCAGGAGGCGGAGTTCGCCGCCGAGAAGCACGGCTACACGGCGACCAAGCACCAGCGCGAGGTGGGTGCCGGCTACTTCGACGACGTGACGCAGGTCGTGACGGCCGGCCAGTCGTCGGTCACGGCGATGAAAGGCTCCACGGAGGAAGAGCAGTTCGTCACGGCCGCGGGGTAAGGCCGGCGGTGTAGAATCCGCGCCGATGTCAGCAATCCACGGCGCGCATGAAATACGAGCACATCCAGGTCCCGTCGGGCGGTGAACGCATCGTCGTGAACACCGACGGGAGCCTGCAGGTTCCCGACCACCCCATCATTCCCTTCATCGAGGGCGACGGCATCGGTGTCGACGTCACCCCCGTCATGCTGAAGGTCGTCGATGCAGCGGTGGAGCGCGCGTATGGGGGGCGGCGCAAGCTGCACTGGATGGAGGTCTTCGCCGGCGAGAAGGCCAACCGGATCTGCGGCACCTGGTTCCCGGACGAGACGCTGCATGCGCTTCGGGAGTTCGTGGTCTCGATCAAGGGTCCGTTGGGCACGCCGGTGGGTGGCGGCATCCGCTCGCTCAACGTCGTCATGCGCCAGGTGCTGGACCTCTACGCCTGCGTGCGGCCGATCCGACATTTCCCGGGTGTCGCCAGCCCGATGCAGGACGCGTCGCTGACCGACATGGTCGTGTTCCGCGAGAACACCGAGGACATCTACGCGGGCATCGAGTACCCGGCGGGGTCGAACGAGGTCCACCGGCTGATCCACTTCCTCCAGTCCGAGTTGCACGCCACCGGGATCCGCTTTCCGGCCAGCTCGGGCATCGGCATCAAGCCCGTGTCGAAGGAGGGCAGCCAGCGCCTGATCCGCATGGCGATCCAGTACGCGATCGAGAACGATCGCGTCTCGGTGACGCTCGTGCACAAGGGCAACATCATGAAGTACACCGAGGGTGCCTTCCGCAACTGGGGCTACCAGTTGGCCAAGGACGAGTTCGGTGCGACCGAGATCGGCGGCGGGCCCTGGCTGAGCTTCCGCAACCCGCTCACGGGCAAGGACATCGTCGTCAAGGACGTCATTGCCGACAACTTCCTGCAGCAGGTGCTGCTGCGACCCGAGGAGTACGACGTCATCGCCACCCTGAACCTCAACGGCGACTACATCTCCGATGCGCTCGCGGCGCAGGTTGGCGGCATCGGCATCGCGCCCGGCGGCAACATCGGGCACGGGCTGGCGGTCTTCGAGGCGACGCATGGCACGGCCCCGGGGTTCGCGGGCAAGGACCGCGTGAACCCGGGGTCGCTGGTGCTCTCGGCCGAGATGATGCTGCGCTATCTGCGCTGGACCGAGGCGGCGGACCTGATCATCAAGGGCGTGGCCAACACCATTGCCGCCAAGGAACTCACCTACGACCTCGCGCGCCTGCGCGAGGCGATCCGCGCGAGCAAGCGCGAGCTCGCCGCGCGGCGCAACGTCGAGGAGGCCATGCAGCAGCTGATCCCCGGTGCGAGGCTGATGAGCTGCTCCGGCTTTGGCGACGCCATCGTACGGCACATGGATGACTGAGCTCTTCGACGCCGGCTGCCGCCGCTGTCCCCGGCTGGCCGAGTTCCGCGAGGAGTCGGGTCGGCGATACCCGGGGTACCATGCGGCGCCGGTACCGGCCTTCGGCGACCCCGATCCGGTCTGGCTGGTGGTCGGGCTGGCGCCCGGGATGCACGGGGCGAACCGGACCGGTCGTCCTTTTACAGGTGACTATGCGGGCGTGCTCCTCTACGAGACGCTCCACGCGGTGGGCGCCGCGAGCCGGCCCGTCTCCGAGTCAGCCGGCGACGGGCTCGAGTTGCGCGGCGTGCGCATCACCAACGCGGTCAAGTGCGTGCCGCCCGAGAACAAACCCTCGCCGGCCGAGGCACGGGCGTGCAACGCATTCCTGCGTGCCGAACTCGCCCGGCACGCGCGCCTCCGGGTGATCGTCGCCCTCGGCCGCATCGCCCACGATGCCGTGCTCGACGCCTTGGGTGAGCCCCGTTCGGCCCGGCGGTTCGCGCACGGCGCGGAGCATCGGCTGGCCGACGGCCGTTGGCTCGCCGACTCCTACCACTGCAGCCGGTACAACACCCAGACCCGGCGCCTCACGCCCGGCATGTTCAGGGCCGTGATCGAGCGGGCCGTCGCCCTCGCGGGCTGAGCCGTGGCGGGCCCTGCATTCGACGGCAAGGCCTTCGTCGCCAGCCTGCCGCGCCGGCCCGGGGTCTACCGCATGTTCGGCGCCGACGGCGAGATCCTGTACGTCGGCAAGGCCAAGAGCCTGCGCGACCGCGTGGGCAGCTACTTCAGCCCCGGCAACGTCATCCCGAAGGTCCAGGCGCTGGTCGCGCAGATCGCCTCGATGGAGGTCACGATCACTCGATCGGAGACCGAGGCGCTGCTGCTCGAGCACAACCTCATCAAGGCACACCGGCCCCGGTACAACGTGGTGCTCCGGGACGACAAGAGCTTTCCCTACCTGTGGATCTCCGGCGATCACGAGTTTCCTCGGTTGTCCGTATATCGTGGTTCACGCAACCTCCCTGGGCGGTACTTCGGGCCCTACCCGAACGCGGGCGCCGTCAACGAGACGCTGCACCACCTGCAAAAGATCTTCGGCCTGCGTGGCTGCCGGGACACCTACTTCGCGAACCGCAGCCGGCCCTGTCTGCAGCACCAGATCGGACGCTGCTCCGCGCCCTGCGTCGGGCTGGTCTCGCGCGAGGACTACGCGCGGGACGTCGAGGCGGTCATGCGCGTGCTCGAGGGGCGCAACGACGAGGTCAACGCGCAGCTTGCGGCGAGGATGGAAGCGGCGGCGGAGCGGCTCGATTTCGAGGCCGCTGCCGTGCATCGTGACCAGATTGCCGCGCTCAAGGAGATCCAGTCACGGCAGGTCGTATCCGCCGACGACGAGCGCGACGCCGACATCTTCGCGCTGGTCGGCGATCCTGGCGGGTATGCGGTCAGCGTCATGCCGGTGCGCGGCGGGCGCAGCCTCGGCACCTACGGCTACTTTCCGCGCGCGGCGCTGGCGGAGCCTGGCGAGGCGCTGGCGTCGTTCGTCATGCAGTACTACTCGGAACAGGAGCCGCCGCCGTTCATCTACACGGGGTTGGTGCTCGACGAGGCCGACGCTCTCGGCGAGGCGCTGACCCAGCGCGCAGGACGGAGCGTGCGGTTGCGGCGGGCGCAGCGCGGCCTTGCCGCCAGGTGGGTCGAGCTCGCGCGCGAGAATGCCCTGCAGTCACTGCGGATGCGCATCGCGCGCCGCGAGGGCTATGACGAGCTCTACGCGGCGCTGGGGGAACTGCTGGACGCCTCGCCACCGGCACGGATGGAGTGCTTCGACATCAGCCATACCCAAGGGGAGGGCACCGTCGCCTCCTGCGTGGTGTTCGGTCCCGACGGCCCGCTCAAGAAGGAATACCGGCGCTTCAACATCACGGGCATTGCGCCCGGCGACGACTACGGGGCGCTGCGCCAGGCGATCGAGCGGCGCTACCAGCGCATCGCGGCCGGGGAGTTCCCGGCCCCGGACCTGCTCGTCATCGACGGCGGGCCGGCGCAGGTGGCCGGCGTGATCGAGGCGCTGGATGCCCTCCGGTTCAGTTCGCTCCCGGTGCTGGGGGTCTCCAAGGGCCCGGACCGTCGGCCTGGCCAGGAGCGGCTGCACCGGGGGCGCGATCCGTCGTCGCCACCGCTGATTCCCGGCCCGCAGTCTCCCGGGCTGAACCTGATCCAGCGCATTCGGGACGAGGCCCACCGCTTCGCCATCGCGGGACATCGCCGCCGGCGTGCCCGGCGCTTCAACGAGTCGATCCTCGAGACCGTGCCGGGCCTGGGGCCCGCCAAGCGGCGCGCGCTGCTGAAGCATTTCGGGGGGTTGCAGGGCGTGATGAGGGCAGGCGTCGCCGACCTCGAGCAGGCGCCGGGAATCGGCGCGGCGCTGGCCCGAAGCCTTTATGATGCCCTGCACCCCGGCGAGTGAACGATGCTCTGGACCGTCCCCAACGTACTGACCTGGATGCGGATCGTGGCGATTCCGCTCGTGGTCGTGCTGTTCTACCTGCCGTACCACTGGGCGGATCCTGCCGCCGGCCTCCTGTTCGCGGCGGCCGGGATCACGGACTCGCTGGACGGCTACTACGCCCGCAAGCTGGGCCAGACCTCGCGCCTCGGCGCTTTCCTCGATCCCGTCGCCGACAAGCTGATCGTGGCGGTGGCGCTCGTGCTGCTGGTGTCCAAGGATCCACGCGCGGTGGTCGTGCTCGCGGCCGTGGTCATCGTGGGTCGCGAGATCGCGATCTCCGCGCTCCGCGAGTGGATGGCCGAGATCGGCGCGCGGCGCAAGGTCGCGGTATCCCGCCTTGGCAAGTTCAAGACGATCCTGCAGATCGTCGGTCTGTCGATGATGCTCTACCGCTGGGACCTCTTTGGCCTGCCGATCTACGCGCTCGGCCTGGCCCTCACGGTCATCGCGGCGGTGTTGACCCTGGTCTCCATGATCGACTACCTCCGCGCGGCCTGGCCGGAACTCAAGGGCGCTGCGAATCCTTGACTTGCGCTGCCTTGGCCCTACAATTCCGCTTCTGCGACGCGGGAATAGCTCAGTTGGTAGAGCACGACCTTGCCAAGGTCGGGGTCGCGAGTTCGAGTCTCGTTTCCCGCTCCAGTTTTCCTCCGGAAGCCCTGGTGGCGGCAGCCCCGGGGCTTCTTGGTTTCTGCCCCCGGGCAGCACCGAGGAGCGTCCACCGCGGCTAGGTGGCAGAGTGGTCATGCAGCGGCCTGCAAAGCCGTGTACGCCGGTTCGATTCCGACCCTAGCCTCCACCCCTTTGTTCTTGACGGTCCGGCCCTCCCGATGGCGCACGGCGCATGGCCTGGACCGCAACAGCGGGTTGGCGGTGCGGTAGCCCGCGACGCCTGAGGCCCATCCGCCGCCCGCGAACGGCAAGCTGCTGGAAGATGATGAAGAGCGACGAGCGACCCCCAGCCGTGAGTTCGCTCGGAATGAACAGGGCAGGCCCGGGGGCGTGACGAACGCCGCCCGCCCCGGTATCTCTTTGCGTCGGGGCTCTTTCCGGCCTCGCTGCGCAGGATTTCATCATGGCCATCATCCCGTACACGACGAAGATCGACTTCGCGAGCCCGCGCTGGAACCGGGATGCCTGGTCCCGCATGCAGGCCGACATGGACAGCAGCAAGGAGCGCATCTGCTACTGCACCGGCTCCATCATGGCCGTGCGCCCGGGAGAGGCGATCAAGCCGTTCCTGGGCTTTCATACCTTCCTCGCCACCCGGCTGCTGCCGCTGCCGGATGGCAACATCCGCCGCGTCAACAAGGAAGTGATCTTCTACGCGAACCTGACGCGCCTGGGTCAGGCTGGGGAGATCATCGACCAGTTCCACAACCCGTTCACGGACGAGGACGTGCGCGTGGTGCACGCGATCAACGACCCGTTCAACTACACGATCAGCGAGACGCTGATCCTCGTGCCGGAGGACTTCCGCGGCGATCGCACGAATCTGCCGAAGATCCCGCTGATCTTCCCCTGGCAGCAGATGGATGCCGAGACGTTGATGCTCGCGACGGACATGCATCTGAACTATCCGAATCCGCTGCAGCCCGACAAGTGGCCGCGCGAATCGGCGGGTCCGCGTGCCCAGGTGACGGAGATGATGCGCTACTTCGTCAAGCGCAAGGATCTCGAGAACCCGGACCTGACGGCGGTGCCGTATGTCGGCACCTGGCATCGCGTTTCGCCGTGGCTGCCGTGGCTTCTGATGGGCCAGGCGCCGGGTCACTGCATGTACGCGTCGACGATGACGGCTGGCAGCGACATCGGCATTCTGCCTGCGCACGTGCGCGAGTTCGCGGAGAAGAACTGTCCGCACATGCTGACGGCGCCTACCGAGGACTACGGCCCGAGCCACTCGAGCCTCGAACTCTACTCGAGGCAGCAGACGCCGATGCCGCCGAGGTGACTGGCGCGGAGCCCGGCACGTGCTGAAGCTGCTCGGATTGCTGCTGGCGGGATATGCCGCGGTCTGCCTGCTGCTGTTCCTGACGCAGCGCTCGATGATCTATTACCCGGTGCCTTCGGGCGCCGCACCCCCGGCCACGCGACTGGCGCTGGATGTCGATGGCGCAGTGCTGCGGAACTGGGTCGTCCGGCGCGAGGGGCGTCGCGCGCTGCTGTACTTCGGCGGCAACGCCGAGGACGTCGGCGCCAATGCAGCGCCGTTCGCAGCGGCCATCAGCGATCGAACGCTGGTGTTCGCGAACTACCGCGGTTACGGCGGCAGCACCGGTTCGCCCAGCGAGCGCGCGCTGGTCGCCGACGCCCTGGCGCTGTTCGACAGCCTCGCCGCGGATCACGACGACATCGCCGTAGTGGGCCGCAGCCTGGGTAGCGGCGTGGCAACGCAACTCGCCGCGCAAAGGCCGGTCAGCAGACTCGTGCTGGTGACGCCATTCGACAGCATCGTAAGCGTCGGGCAGGCGGCGATGCCGTGGATACCGGTGGGCCTGCTGGCGCGGGATCGTTTCGAGTCGGCGAAGGTGGCGCCGGCGGTGCAGGCGCCCACGCTGCTCGTGATCGCCTCCGAGGACGACATCGTGCGGCCCCGCCACGCGAGGAAGCTGCTTGGGGCTTTTTCACCTGGAACCGCGCGCATCATCGAAGCGGAAGGCTTCGGTCACAATGATCTGCAGGTGTGGCCGGCATACCATGCGCAGATTGCGCAGTTTGTCCGGTAGCCTTCAGTTTCTGCGCAAAGACCCGACATGGCCGGGCGCCGCCGTCGCGGGCCCGCCGCCACGCATGCTGTCTCGCATGCGCAGGTGCAGCTCGCGCGTGCGGTAGTCGATGATGATCTGATCGACGAGGCCGAGCACGTCCATGCCGAGCATCAGTGCCGGCTCGCGGGTCATGCGCCAGTGGCGGAAGATGTGCACGTCGCTGAACGTGAACGAGGCGCCGCGGACCGTGACGTCGCCCATGCGGATCACTGGCATGCGCACGCGAGTGCCACGCTCGACGTCGAGCGTGACGCCGACGATATCGGTCTCGGGCGCGTTCTTCAGGCTGCGTCGCAGCGCCTCGAGCAGCGCCGTATTGCCCAGCGAGTCCGGCGCGCCCGTGTCGATGATGGCCTTCGCGCGCACGTTGCCGATCAGCACGTCGACGAGGATCAGGTGCTGGTGCCGGAAAGTGATCGGCAGCGTCTGGAAACCGGGGCCGACCCGCTCGCGTCGCGAGCGCTTGATGGTGATCGAGTCGCGCCGGAAGTCGATGACGATGCGCTTGTCGCGCAGCCCCTCGTTGCCGAGGATGCCGTCCGCACCGCCGAACACGTCGGCGACGATCGGCAGGTTGATCGGCGCGATCAGCAGCTCGCCGATCTCGAGCCGCTCGGCTCGCGCCACGGGCACGACGGCCTCACCCGTTACCCCGCGCACGCGGACGAGGGTGTCCGAGCGCGCCCCATCGCCCAGCTCGCGGGCGACGCGCTCGACGATGACCGAGCGGTTCGCGCCCGTATCGAGCACCAGCCGGTAGGGGCCCCGGCCATCGATGTAGACCGGCGCCCAGATGCGGCCGATGCGGTCGCGCAGCGTCGGCGCGACGTAACGCGGCTCGGGCGCGGAGACGGTGACCTCGGGGAGCGGCCCCGACGCGTCCTGCACCCGTGTGTCTCCGGTCTGCGCGGCCGCGGCAGCCGCGCAGACCCCCAGCAGCAGGACGAGCGCGCACCGCGGCCCCGTCATGGGCTACGCGCTCTCGAGTACTGAGGGCCCGGGCTCAGCAACGTCGCGCCATCCCGCCACGCGAGCCCGGTCGACGGCAAGGTCAGCGGGCGAGCCTGGAACGTAAGCCATTGGGCGAGTATACGGAGGCGGACGGACCCGTACCGCGCGTCGAGCCGCGAGCGGTGCACCCACTCGAATCAGCACGTCGTGCTCCGCCATAATCCGGCCATGACCGTCACCTCCGACGTGCCCGACTGGACCGCGTTTCGCACGACCTGGCCGAACACGGAGGCGAGCCGCTTCGTCGAGGCCGCCGGCGTGCGCTGGCACGTGCAGGTCGCGGGGGCGGGCCCCGCCATCCTGCTGCTGCACGGCACCGGCGGGGCCTCTCACTCGTGGGGCGAGGTCCTGCCCTTGCTCGCGCGCGACCACACGGTCATCGTGCCGGATCTTCCCGGCCAGGCTTTCACCCCGGCGCTGCCGGAGCCTCCGACGATCGACGCGATGGCCCGGGCGGTGCATGCGCTGTGCGCCAGCCTCTCCCTCGGGCCCGTCGCTGCGGCAGGTCACTCCGCGGGGGTCGCGATCCTGCTCGCGATGGCCCGGGAACGCCTGCTGCCGCTCGAGGCCATCGCAGGTTTCGGCGCCGCGCTCGTCGCGCCGCCCGAGGTGTATCGCCGCCTGGTCGCACCGCTGCTGCGGCCGCTCGTCACGGCCTCTGCAACGGCGTCCCTGGTGGCTTCGCTTGCCGCCCGCCCTGGCGTCAGTGACCGGCTGCTTGCGGGCACGGGCTCGACGGTTTCCGAGGCGCAGCGCGCGCGGTACCGCGCGCTCTTCGAATCGCGCTCGCACATCGCCGGCGCGCTCGCATGGATGGCGCACTGGGATCTCGCGAGTCTGCTGCGCCCGCTCGCCGGGGCCCCGCTCGTGCCGGTCACGCTCGTGCACGGCACCCGCGACGGATTTGTGCGGGTCGCCGCCTTGCGTCGTGTCGCAGCCTCATTGCCCACGGCGACGGTCGTCACCTGGGAAGGCGCGGGGCACCTGCTCCACGAGGAGCGCCCGGCCGAAGCGGCGGACACCATACGGCAGGTGCTCTCGGGCGCCCGCAGCGCCGTCGGGCGCTTTGCGCCGGTTTAGGTGAGCCGGCGGCCGGGGCCGGCGGCGCGGGCGCTCCGGCGCGCGTGCGGATCGCGTCCTCGCGGACGTTTCCGTACGACGATTACAGAATCCAGTGTCTGACCCCGGAACGCAGGGCCGCGCTGGTCGCGGCCGTCCAGGCCGGCGACGCATTCATCCTCGACGGCGGCCATCGCCCCAATTCCCTGCCGACGGCCCGGAGCTAGGCTCCTCGCAGCGCCGATCCGTCACCGGCCGCGCCGGATCAGGCGAAACACGAGCACGGCGATGCCGAGGAGCACTCCGAGAAAGCCTGGCACGGCCATGGCCATGCCGGCCCAGAACATCGTCTCGGACGCATACTGGCCGAGACCGCTGCAGGGGCGGGTCTCGCCGAGCCAGCCGCCGCATTGCCCGGCGTAGCCCGCGAGACCCATCAGGACGACGACGGCGGAGGCGACGACCGAGGGACCGATCAAGGCGAGCACGACACGCGGCCATCCCCGCGACGCCGCGGCAGCGACGGGAATGGAGTGCCAGACACCCACAGGCGGCGCTACGACCAGCAGCGCGGAGATGACGAGGGTCAGCAACGCGACGACGACGTACACGATCTCCCCAAGCAGGCTATCCGCCCATCAGCCGCGACCACTGCGCCGAGTCGGTGTACTGCTGGAATGCCACGACCTTGCCGTCCCGGAAGCGGTACACGTGGCAGAACTGCGCGTCGAGCGTGGCGCCGCCCGCCTTCATCGTGCCGCCGTAACGGCCGAGCACGACCACAGCGTCACCGCCGTCGATGAAGTCGGTGGGCACGGCGGTGAAGGCGTCGATGGCCGCGAGCAGCCGCCCGAACACGCCCTCGCCAATCGCCTGTGCGCCCACGTAGGGGTTGCGGTCCGCGAGCGGGTTGCCCTCCGCTTCGTTCCAGGAGATCGCGGCATCCATGGCGCCGAACAGAACGGAGGGATCGTTGCGCCCGAACGCCGCGTAGGCGGACCTGATGGTCTCGACTGGCGTCATGGGGTTCTCCGAGGGTGTCTGTGCCAGAGTGAACCCAGCGTGCCCCCATGGCAAGCTTCTTGCGTGCGGGCGACCTTCCGGATTTCTTTGGGGCGACCTGCGCTGCAGGAGCGATGAGCGAGGCTTCGGTGCGCGGCGCCTCAGAGATCGCGGGCCACGCGGAAGCCGAACGCGAGGCTGTTCTGATGGGCGGGATCGCGGCCGCGGAACGTGAACCGCTGGCGATCCACCGTCGTCATCCAGGCCCCGCCCTTGTTGGCTCGCCGGTCGCAGACTTTGCTGACTACCGCCGAACCATCCGTCGGCGCGTCTGCGGGGTAGGGCATCACGTGGCAGTCCTGGATCCACTCCCAGACGTTGCCCGACATGTCGTAGAGACCAAATGCGTTCGGCTTGAACGAACCCACCGGCGCGACCTGCGCAAAACCGTCGTCACACGGAGCCGCCGTGAGCCGGGGATTGGGCGAGCGCTTCACGGCGGACGCGTCGAAGACGTTCGCGTACTCGCAGGCGCGCTCGGGCTGGTCGCCCCACAGGTAGGCGCCCGTCGTGCCGGCCCGCGCGGCGTGCTCCCACTCGGCTTCGGTCAGCAGGCGGTAGGAGGCGCCGGTCTTGCGCGACAGCCAATCCACGTAGGCGCGCGCCGCGTGCCAGCTCACGCAGACGACGGGCTCGCGTGGCCCCGCCGGGCGCCCGTAGCCCGGGTCTTCCCAGCCGCGGGTCTTCACGAACTCGGCGTCCCAGCCGTCCCAGTAATAGCAGCCGCGCAGGGGAACGTATCCGGTCTCCTTCACGAACGTCGCGAACTGCTCGTTCGTGACCTCGAAGCGACCCACGCCGAACGGGCGCGTGATCGTCACCGTTCGCTCCGGCCCCTCGTAGCGGCGGATCTCGTTGGGTCGCACCGGCTCCGCGCCGTCCCAGCCCATCCGGAAGGAGCCCGGAGGCACCACGACGACCTCCGGACAGACCCTGCAGTCCTTGATGATGTCGCCCGGCTCGTGCGCGAGCGCGTCGTGCATCGCGAATGCCGCGACGACGATGCAGAGAGAGCGAGCGAGGAGTCTGCTGCACATTCCCATGGTCGGGTCGTCCCTGTCTCGAGGCCTCATGGCGGGGCTGCCAACTTGCATCCGGATGGGCGCCCGAGTCAATTCGGGTTGCGGACGGGCGAAGCGACGGCGGCCGGGCGCGAGCCATTGTGCCATCGCCGGAACGGCTCAACCCGGCGTCCTGAGCGCCGGCACCCTGATGGTGCTGTCGAGCGCGTCACCCTCGAGGAAGTGGACCAGCTCGTCGCGTTTCGCGAGGGCGTCACGGCGGCCGAGTGCGATGAGTTCGCGGGTGAAGCCCGCTTCGAACAGCAGGTAGCTGGCGAGCTGCGCTCCGCCATTGCCCCGCGCGCCCATCAGCCGCAGCAGCGCGCGGACGCTGCGCGGCAGGCTCCGCAGGTGCCGGGCCGCGATCGCGCGCAGGTCCTCGCTGGGTGCGATCATCAGCGCGCCGACCTTGGAGGCCCCGGGCTCGGCCTGCGGCGCCACGTCGGCCACGTGATTCAGTCGGGCGATGTGCTCGACGTTGGCGTAGATCTGGTCCATGAACAGGGTGTCGAGCATGTAGCCGAAGAGTTGCCCCGGGGTCGGCGGCCGGACCGCCTGGCGCGATTGCGCCATGACGCCGTCGCCCGCTTCCGCGCGCACGCCGATGATCAGCAGCCGGTCGGCGCCGAGCCGCGTCGCCGGGCTCAGCGGCCACATCTGGCGCTGCGCGCCGTCGCCAAAGTACTCGCCGTCGAGCATCACGGGCGGAAACAGAAACGGCACGCCCACGCTCGCCATCAGGTGATCGACCGTCAGGGTCTCGCGTCGACCCACCCGCTGGTGCTCCCGCCAGTCGCGCAGGCCGGCCTCGCCATCGAAGAACGCGACCGAGGCGGCGCTGCCGTAGCTGGTGGCGCAGATCGACAGGGCGCGCAGCGCCCCGACGCGCAGGCTGCGCTGCAGGTGCTGCCAGTTGATGTTGCGGGCGAGGAGCTCGCGCAGCGGGGTGTTGTCGAACAGCGCCCGCGGTGGCGGGATCAGCGTGCCGCCCAGCGCCAGCGACGCGCCCCAGTGCGCTCCGGAGCGCAGCATGCTGATCGCGTCGGCGCGGAACACCTGGTTGACGTGGAAACCCGCCCACACCGCCTCCAGCGCCGCCACGCCGCGGGGCCAGCGGAACGCCTCCGTGGCCAGCACGGCGGCGGATACGGCGCCCGCCGAGGTGCCGACGATGATCGGGAACGGATTCGGCCGGTCGGGCAGGAAGTCCGCGATCGCCCGCAACACCCCGACCTGGTATGCGGCGCGCGCACCGCCCCCGGGCAACACCAGCGCGACGGTATTGCCGACCGGAGCACGCGCAGCAGGCGGGCGCAGCGCATTCATCGGCCAAAGATTACGCGTTCCCGACCGGCTCGCTGCCACGCAGGTCTCGCTTTGCGCAACGCGGCGGGCCCCCGGGCCCCGGGCCGGCCGTGGCGCACCGGGGGCCGGACTCCGCCGCGAGTCAGCCCAGCAGCCGATCGCGGTGCGCCTGGCGGAAGAGTTCGTAGCCGACCAGCGGAAGCACCCAGGACAGCCAGGCGAGCGTCGTGGAGACCTCGGCGCGGGTGCCGAGGGCGCGCAGGGCCGGGATCTCGAGCAGCAGGCGGAAGGTGACGAATGCCAGGGTGACGAGGTAGCTGCGCAGCATCCATTCGCGGTGCGCCGGGATGTTGCGGCGCAGCGCGGCGATCAGTGCCGCTGCGCTGGTGGCGAGCCAGACGACGCCGAGCGTGAACAGTGCAACGCCAAAGGTCCAGCTGGCGGCGTGGAAGGCGAGATGGAACGCGGTGGCGGAGCCGACGGCGATGCCTGCGAGGTAGAGCCGGCCGGACCAGCGGTGCAGGCTCATGTGGCGCCGGCGCAGTCCCGACCAGAACTGCAACGGGCCCATCAGCAGAGCGGCGGAGCCGCCGATGACGTGCGCGAGCACCCAGCCCGAGTTGGCCCAGAAGCGGCCGTAGGATTCGGCGGTTAACTCGAAGTACGGCAGGGCGTCCTTGACCCAGAACCGAAGGACCAGCAGCAGGCCGGCCGCCACGGCCAGCCACGCCAGCAGGGTGCGTCCCGGATGCGGACCGGGCAAGGCGGGGATGCGCTGGCTGAGGGTCGGTTGCGTCACCGGCTACGGGATATCATCAAAGAAATCCTCAGTCCAGCCCTTTGCCCAGTGCCGCGACCAGCGGTCGCCCGGTGAACGCCTCGAGGCCCCGCGCGAGCGGCGCGGCTGCCGACGCGTCGACGACCGCGACGACGCAGCCGCCGAACCCGCCGCCGGTCATCCGCGCGCCGCCGCGCCCGGCGGCCTGCGCGTCGACCAGCGCGTTGGCGTGGTTGGCCAGCGCGTCGAGCTGCGGGACCGTGACCTCGAAGTCGTCGCGCAGCGACTCGTGGGAGCCGCGCAGGGCGCGACCGAAGGCCGCAAGATCGCGGGTGGCCAGCGCGGTGGCGGCCTGCTGCACGCGGGCATTCTCGGCGACGACGTGGCGCGCGCGGCGGAACGCCGTCCCGGCGAGGGCGCCGCGGTCGGCCACCAGGCGGGCCGGGTCGAGTTCGCGCAGCGTGGCGACGCCGTAGTGGTGCGCTGCCTCCTCGCACTGCTGCCGCCGCAGGTTGTACTCGCCCGCGACCAGTTCGCGCCGGACGCCGGAGTCGGCGACCAGCACCACCCAGCCCTCGGGCAGCGCGAGACGCTCGAGCCTCAGGTCGCGGCAGTCGAGCAGGATCGCCTCGCCGGGTGCGGCGACGGCGGCCGTCATCGGGTCCATGATCCCGCACCGGCAGCCGGCGTAGCGGTGCTCGGTCGACTGCGCCCAGCGCGCGAGCGCCGCGGCCCCGGCCGCCGGGTCCGACGGGTGTGCGGTGTCGCCGGCGCTCCCGGCGCCCTCGGCCGCTGCGGCCGCAAGCAGCGCGCGGCCGAGCGCGACCGACAGCGACGCGGAGGACGACAGCCCCGCGCCCTGCGGCATGTCGCCGACGATCGCGAGGTCCGCGCCTGCGAGCTCGACGCCGGCCTCCAGCATTTCGGTGACCATGCCGCGCAGGTAGTTGCCCCACCAGCCGCGGGGGCCGGGCGCAGGCGCCCCGCGCAGCGTGAAGCGCTCGCGCCGCAGCGCGCTGCCGACGGCGCTTACTGCGACGATCTCGCCATCCGTGCGCGGCGCGACCGCGACGGCGGTGCCGCAGCCAAGCGCCACCGGCAGCACGAAGCCGCCGTTGTAGTCGGTGTGTTCGCCGATCAGGTTGACGCGGCCTGGCGCGAAGCATTCGGCGAGCGGTTCGCGGCCGAACTGTGCCTGCAGCAGCGCCCGGGCCCTGGCGGCAAGTGCGGGGGCGGTCACGGCGCGCCGGCTCAGTCGGGCACCACGAGCTCGCGCAGCCGGGCCGCGGCCTGCTCGGGCGTCAGGTCGCGCTGCGCTTCGGCGAGCATCTCGTAGCCGACCATGAACTTGCGCACCGTGGCCGAGCGCAGCAGCGGTGGGTAGAAGTGCGCGTGCAGCGTCCAGTGCGCGTCGTCGGCGCCGGCGGCATCGGCGGCGGCCCCGGCGGCGACGTAGGGCGCGCCGTGCCAGCCCATCGAGTAGGGAAAGTCGCAGCCGAACAGCGCGTCGTAGCGGCGCGTCAGCTCGTGCAGCGCAGCGGCCAGCGCGTCGCGCGCGCCGGCTTCGAGCTCGTCCAGGCGCCGCACCGGGAAGCGCGGCAGCAGCAGCGTCTCGAACGGCCAAGTCGCCCACCAGGGCACGATCGCCAGCCAGTGCGCGTTGGCGACGACTTGGCGCTCGCCGCCGGCCTCGGCGGCGGCGACGGTGGCCAGCAGCGGCGTGCCGTACCGTGCGAAATAGTCGCGCTGCCGCGCGTCCTCGAGCGCCGGTTCGCCCGGCAGGTGGTCCGAGGCCCATACCTGGCCGTGCGGATGCGGGTTGGAGCAGCCCATCGTCTCGCCCTTGTTCTCGAACACCTGCACCCAGCGGTGCGTCGTGCCGAGCGCGGCGGCCTCGCGGCACCAGCAGTCGATCACCGCGCGGATCTCGCCCGCCGTCAGCCGGCTCATCGTACGGTCGTGGTCGGGCGAGTAGCAGACGACGCGGCAGGTGCCGCGCACCTGCTCGCTGGCGAACAGGCCCGGCGCCGGCGCCTGTTCCTGCTCGGGGGCCTGTCCCGGCGTCGTTGGCCGCTCGGCGCGCAGCGCCGGGAAGTCGTTGTCGAAGACGTGCACCGAGCGGTAGCCGGGGTTGCGTTCGCCGTTCGCCCGCAGGTTGCCCGGGCACAGGTGGCAGCCAGAGTCGTGGCGCAGCGCGGGCGCGGTCGCGGGCGCAGCCACCGCGCCGTGCCAGGGCCGCGCGTTGCGGTGGGGCGAGACCAGCACCCAGCGGCCGGTCAGGGGATCGTGCCGGCGGTGCTGCCCGGCGGGCGCGGCGCGGCTCACGTCGATGCCGCCCGCAGGTCCTGCAGGCCGATCCAGCGCGCGCGGCGCGAGAGCGCAAGCCTGTTGAACGCCAGTGCGGCGAGCACCGAGCTGGCGAGCACGATCACCATGAAGTGGATGTAGTGCAGCGTGATGATGCCGGCCGGTTGCCAGACGAAGGTGTACAGGGCGTAGGTGCCGAAACCCCAGAGGACGCCGAAGATCGCGGCCCAGGCGTCGACGTTGCGGAACAGCAGCCCGACCACGAAGGCCGACAGGATCGGCATCGAGAACAGGCCGTTGAGCTGCTGCAGCAGGTTGATGATGCTGTCGGCGTCTTCGAATACCGGCACCAGCGTGATCGCCACCAGCGTCACCAGCACCGAGACGACGGCGCCGAGCCGCCAGTGGTTGCGCACGCCGCCGAGGAAACGGTCGTGGAAGTCGACCGAGTACAGTGCGACGGTGCTGTTCAGCACGGCGCTGAAGGTGGTGATCACCGCGGCGGCGACCATCGCCGCGAAGGCGCCGGACAGCCAGCCGGGCAGCACCTCGGCGACCAGGCGCCCGTAGGCGGCGTCGCCGACGTCGCCGAACAGCTTGTAGGCGACCACGCCCGGGATCACGACGATCGGCGGCACCACGAGGATGCGGATCGCGGCCGCGACGAGCACGCCCTTGCGGGCCTCGGCCACGGTCGGTGCCGCCATCGCCTTCTGCGTGATGTTCTGGTTGGTCGACCAGTAGAAGATCTGGATGAAGACCATGCCGGTCAGCAGCGTGTGCCAGGGGATCGGCGAGTCGTCGCCGCCGACCATCGTCAGGCGCTCGGGCGGCACCCCGGTGACGATGTCGAAGTCGACCGCCGCCAGCGACAGGAACACGATCAGCAGCGCGAGGCCGAGCACGCCGATGCCGGAGAAGGTGTCCATCACCGCGACCGCGCGCAGGCCGCCGAGGATCGTATAGGCCGCGCTGACCACCGCGAGGATCGCGGCGAACACGATCACCGGCGTGCCGCCGCCGAACAGCGACTGCATGAACAGGCCGCCGCTGTACAGCGCCGCCGGCAGGTAGATCACCACGTTGCCGAAAAGGAACAGGCCGGAGATCAGCGTGCGGATGCTGGTGCCGCCGTAGCGCCGCTCGAGCAGCTCGGTCACCGTGGTGCAGCGGTTGCGGTAATAGAGCGGCACGAATACGTACGCCAGGATCAGCAGCCCGAAGAATCCGGCGATCTCCCACCAGGCGAGCAGCAGCATCTGGTTGCCGTTCATGCCGACCAGCTGGTCGGTTGACAGGTTGGTCAGCGTGATCGAGCCGGCCACGAACAGCCAGCTGAGGCCGCCGCCGGCGAGGAACACGTCCCTGACCGAACCGTCGTGCGCGGCGCGCGAGCGGCGGACCTTCCACCAGGTCGCCACCGCGACCAGCAGCGTCAGTCCGACGAAGATCGCGATCTGCACGATCCCGTCGGCCAGCAGGTTGACCGGCATGAGCGTTCCCCGCAGCCCGGATGGGTCGGCAATAATAGGGACAACCGGAGGATGCGTGGCAACGACCCCGTCGACACCGCGACTGGATGCACCGGCGACCACGCTGGTGTTCGAGCTCGCCGGCGGGCACGCGGAGCTCGCCTACCTGGGGCCGACGCTGCCCGTCGGCGAGCCGCTTGGCGCCCTGTGCGCGGGCCAGCACCGTGGCGGGCACGAGTGCGAGCCCGACCTGCGCGTGCCGCGCTCGATCCTGCCACTCGGGCACACGGGCTACCTGGGCCGGGCGGTGCTCGAGCTCTCCAGGCAGGGGCGGCAGGTTGCGCTCGCCCCGCAGACGGTGCAGGTTGACCAGCCGGTGCAGGGTTGGCAGGCGGGCGGGACGGAACTGCGGTTCAGCCTCGCCGACGCTGGACTGGGGCTGCGGATCGAGAGCCGCTGGCGGGCGCATGCGAGCGGCGTCGTGGTCGTGGCGCAATCGGTGGCGGTCGAGCAGGTCGGTGCGGGTGCAGCGCACGCGGCGCTGCAGCTGCAGGCCTGCGCGTCGCTGGTGCTGCCGCTGCCGCGGTGGGTCGCCGCGGTCACGCATTACGCGGGGCGCTGGGCGGCCGAAATGCACGCCTCGCGCACGCCGCTGGTCGGTGCGCCGGGGCTGGGCGGCGCCTCGCGCGGCGGGCGCGCGGGTTTCGGCGGCGGGCAGTGGCTGGTGTTCGACGGCGATGGCGCCACCGAACACGCGGGACCCTGCCTGGCGGTCCACCTCTCCTGGAGCGGCGATCACGCCTGGCACGTCGAGCAGGACGCCGACGGCGCGGCGGTGCTGTGGATCGGCGCGGGGCTCGAGTCCGGCGAGGTCGAACTCCCGGCGGGCGCGCGCTTCGACGCGCCGCCCGCCGTGCTCGCCTTCTCGGCGCAGGGGCGGGCCGGGCTGCGGCGCATGCTGCACCGGCACGTCAATCACGAGGTGCTGCCCGAGGCGGGGGCCGCGACGCCGCGCAAGCTGCACCTCAACACCTGGGAGGCCTGCGGCTTCGGGTTGTCCCTGCCGCGCCTCGAGCGCCTCGCCGAGGCCGCGGCCGCGCTGGGCGTCGAGCGCTTCGTGCTCGATGACGGCTGGTTCGGCCGGCGCCGGGACGACCGCTCCAGCCTCGGCGACTGGGAACCCTCGGCCGCGGTGTTCCCGCAGGGCCTCGACCCGCTGATCGGCCACGTGCAGCGGCTGGGCATGGACTTCGGACTGTGGGTCGAACCGGAGATGGTGAGCCCGGACTCGGACCTGTATCGGCGCCATCCCGACTGGTGTCTCGCGCTCGACGGCGTGCCGCGGGCCACGCAGCGCCACCAGCTGGTGCTCGACCTCGCCCGGCCGGAGGTCGCCGAGCACCTGTTCGACGCGCTCGACGCGCTGCTGCGCCGGCACGCGATCGCCGCGCTGAAGTGGGACCACAACCGCGAGCTGTTCCCGCGCGCCGGCCGTGGCCACGCGCAGACCCTCGCGCTGTACCGGCTGCTCGACAGGCTGCGTGCCGCACATCCGGCGGTCGAGATCGAGAGCTGCGCGAGCGGCGGTGGCCGCGTCGACTACGCGATCCTCCGGCGCTGCACGCGCTTCTGGGCCAGCGACAACAACGATCCGGTCGAGCGGCTGCGCATCAACCGCTCCTGGCTGCAGTTCCTGCCGCTGCGCGCCTGCGGCAACCACGTCGGCCCGAGTCCCAACCCGATTACCGGGCGGGCGCTGCCCATGGACTTCCGGGCCAAGGTCGCGCTGTTTGGTCACATGGGCATCGAGGCCGATCCCTGCCGCATGGACGCCGACGAGCGGCGCACGCTCGCCGCGCACGTCGTGCTGTACAAGCGCTGGCGCGACGTGCTGCACTCGGGCGACCTCGGCGAGCTGGCGGCGGACGACCCGGGCGTGTGCGGCTGGGTGGCGGTGCAGGGCCCGCGCGCACTGGCGCTGGTGGCGCAGAGCGGGTTCGCTCGGCACTTCGAGGTCGCACCGGTGCGCATTCCCGGGCTCGAACCGGCGCGGCGCTATCGCGTCACGCTGCCCGCGCCCTGGCCCGAGCCGGCGGCACGCTACCTGGCCGAGTCCGCGCTGCGAGCCGAGGGATTGGTGATGTCCGGTGCCGCCCTCGCGCATGCCGGGCTCGCGCTGCCGCTGCGCCACCCCTGCACGGCGTGGCTGATTGCGCTGGAGGCCGAATGACCTCGCCGACACCGAGACCCCTCGCGACGCCGCGACTCGGCGTCTGCTACTACCCCGAGCATTGGCCGCGCGAGTGGTGGCGCGACGACGCGCAGCGGATGCGCGCAATGGGTCTCGCACAGGTGCGCATCGGCGAGTTCGCGTGGAGCCGGCTCGAGCCCGAGCCGGGCCGCTACGACTGGGCATGGCTCGACGAGGCGATCGAGGTGCTGCACGGTGCCGGACTGGCGGTGGTGCTGGGCACGCCGACCGCCACGCCGCCGAAGTGGCTGGTCGACTCGATGCCGGACATGCTCGCGGTCGACGCGGCGGGCCGGCCGCGCCGCTTCGGTTCGCGCCGGCACTACTGCTTTTCCCACGAAGGCTACCGCCGCGAGTCGCGGCGCATCACGCGCGCGCTCGGCGAGCGTTATGGCCGGCACCCGGCGGTGACCGGCTGGCAGACCGACAACGAATACGGCTGCCACGACACGGTGCTGAGCTGGTCGGCTGCGGCGCTGGCGGCGTTCCGCGGCTGGCTGCAGCGGCGCTACGGCGACGTCGGCGCGCTGAACGTGGCATGGGGCAACGTGTTCTGGAGCATGGAGTACCGCTCGTTCGCGCAGATCGAGCTGCCGCATCTGACCGTGACCGAGCCGAACCCGGCGGCCCTGCTCGACTTCCGGCGCTTCTCCTCGGCGCAGGTCGCCGGCTTCAACGCCGAGCAGTGCGCGATCCTGCGCGAGTGTTCGCCCGGGCGCGACCTCGCGCACAACTTCATGGGCTTCGTGACCGACTTCGACCATCACGCCGTGGCGGCCGACCTCGACGTCGCGGCCTGGGACAGCTACCCGCTCGGTTTCCTCGAGCAGTTCCGGTTCGCGCTGGCGGACAAGCTGCGCTACGCGCGGCAGGGCCACCCGGACGTCGCCGCGTTCCACCACGACCTGTACCGCGGCGTCGGGCGCGGCCGCTGGTGGGTCATGGAGCAGCAGCCCGGGCCGGTGAACTGGGCGCGCTCCAATCCGGCCCCCTTGCCCGGCATGGTGCGGTTGTGGACGCTCGAGGCCATGGCGCACGGCGCGGAGGTGGTGTCCTACTTCCGCTGGCGCCAGGCGCCGTTCGGCCAGGAGCAGATGCACGCCGGGCTACTGCGTCCGGACCGCCGCGACGACGTGGCGGCGGACGAGGTGCGGCAGGTGGCCGCCGAGCTGCCGCTGCTGGCTGCCGCGGGCGACGCGCCGGCCCGCGTCGCGCTGCTCTTCGACTACGAGGCTGAGTGGGTCACGCAGGTGCAGCCGCAGGGCGAGGGGTTCTCGGCGCTGCGCACGGCCTTCGAGTGGTACGGCGCGCTGCGCGAGCTTGGGCTCGACGTCGATGTGCTGCCCTCGAGCGCCGCACTCCACGGCTATGCGCTGCTCGCGATCCCCTGCCTGCCCGTCGTCGACGCGGCGCTGGTCGCGCAGCTGCGGTCCTGCGCGGCGCAGGTGCTGGTCGGGCCGCGCACCGGCAGCAAGACGGCGGGCTTCTCGATCCCGCCCGGACTGCCGCCGGGCGAACTCGCCGCGCTGCTGCCGCTGCGCGTCACGCGCGTGGAGTCGCTGCGCGAGGGCCTGACCGAGCGCGGTGCGGGCTTCGAGGTGGCGCACTGGCTCGAGCACGTCGAGACCGAGCTGGTCCCGGAGTGGAGGCTGCGAGACGGCCGCGGCGTGCTGTACCGCCACGGCAGGCTGCGCTACCTCGCGGGTGCGGTCGATGCGATGGCGCTGCGGCGGCTGCTGGCCGAGATGGCGGGGGAGGCGGGCCTGCCGGCGCACGAGCTGCCGCCCGGCCTGCGCCTGCGGCGGCGCGGCAGGCTGGGCTTTGCCTTCAATTACTCGCCCGAGGCGGTGTCGCTGCGCGGTCTTCGGCCGGCGGAAAGCTGCCTCGTCATCGGCGCCGACGAACTGCCGCCGGCCGGTGTCGCGGCCTGGATGCTGGCGCCATCCTGAGGCGCGGCGGGCAGCAGCCCGGGCCGAACGCGATCAGGTGCTCGGCACAGGTGCGGCTGCCCACGGCCACTTGCGAGGGGCCCGCCGCGCGCACCGTCGCCGCGCAAGGGTGTGCGGGTTGCTATGCTGCCGCTAGCCCACACGCCGGCCCGACGACGACCGGAGGAGTCCCATGCCAAAGCCGCTGCGAATCACGCTCTGGATCATGCTGGCCGTGGTCGCCGCCGCAGTGCTGTTCGTCACCTGGTTCCTCTGGTTAGGGCCGGTCGCGATCTCCGATCGCGCCATGCTGTGGCGGATGATCCGCGGTACGCCTGCCGAGCCGCCGTCGGCGCAAATCGTCGCGGCCCAGCTGACCGTGCCGCCGGGCTACCGCATCGGGATATGGGCGCGCGACCTGCCCAGCGTCCGGCTGCTGCGGCCCTTGCCAGACGGTTCTCTGGTCGCCACCCAGCCGCGGGGAGGCCGCGTCGTGTTGCTGCGGCCCGACGGGGATGGCGACGGGCTGTCGGATGGCACGGAGGTCCTGCTCGAAGGGCTGGACGGGCCCAACGGGGTCGATGTGGCCGGTGGTTTTCTCTACGTGGCGGAGCGGTCGGCGGTAGGGCGCATGCCGTTCGACGAATCGGGCGGACGCGCCACCGGGACCTACGAGCGCATCGTCACTGGCCTGACCGGCGACGGCGCGCACTGGCGCAAGGCGCTGCGCATCGGTCCCGACGGGGCGCTCTACGTCGGGCTGGGCTCCACCTGCAATGCCTGCGTCGAGGAAGATCCCCGACGCGCCGCCATCATGCGCTTCGAGGCGGACGGCCGCAGCGGCCGCGTCTACGCCACCGGTCTGCGCAACCCCTACGGGTTCGACTGGGCGCCCTGGGATGGCGCGCTCTACGCGACCGAGAACGGCCGCGACCTGCTCGGCGACGACCTGCCTCCCGACGAACTGAACCGGATCGAGGACGGTGCGTTCTACGGCTGGCCATGGCGGCACGGCGCCGATGTCACCGATCCCGACATGGGCCCAGGGCCGGCGCAGCTGCTGGCGGCGGCGCGGCCGCCTGCCCATGCATTCCGCGCGCACAACGCGCCGCTCGGGATCCGCTTCCTAAGGCATCCCGTCCACGGACCCGGCTACGCCCGCGCCGCGCTCGTCGCACTGCACGGCTCGTGGAACCGCAGCATTCCCGATGGCTACGCGGTGGTCTCGCTGCACTGGGATCCGAACGGTCGGATCGAGGAGCGGATCTTCGTCGGAGGTTTTCGTGGAGCCGCCGGGCTGATCGGTAGGCCGGTGGATGTCGCCGAAGCCCCCGACGGCGCGATCTTCGTCTCGGACGACTACGCCGGCGTGATCTATCGCGTGACGCGAGAGGCGGCCTGACGCGATCTGCGAACCGCGTCCCTGGGGCCGGGATCACCGGGGGATACACTATCGGCATGCGAACGGCGCTGGTGACTGGGGCGACGGGTTTCACGGGGCAGGCGCTCTGCCGGCGGCTTTTGCGCGACGGCTGGGCCGTGCGAGCCTTCGTTCGGCCGTCGCCCCGCGTGGCGGCGTTGCGATCGCTCGGGGTGGATTGCGTGGAGCTGGACATCGGCGATCGGCAACAGGTGCTGTCTGCCTACCGGCCCGCAGACGCCGTTTTCCACGTGGCCGCGCAGTACCGCACGGAGACCCCGGACCGCGCCGCGTTCGCACGTATCAACGTCGACGCCACCCGGTACCTGCTCGATGCAGCCAAGTCGGCAGGGGTGGGCCGGTTCGTGCACTGCTCGACCGTGGGCATCCACGGGCACATCGAGCATCCACCGGCCAGCGAGGACTACCGGCCGGCGCCGAACGACCACTACCAGCAGAGCAAGTGGGAGGGTGAGCAGCTCGCGCGCAGTTATTTCGCCGCGGGGGTACCCGGGGCGGTGATCCGCCCCGCCGCGATCTACGGGCCCGGAGACCTGCGATTCCTCAAGCTGTTCAAGTCGGTGCAGAAAGGGTTGTTCGTGATGATCGGCCCCGGCACCAGCCACTATCATCTCGTCTATATCGACGATCTGGTGGAGGGATTCCTGCTTGCTGCGACCCGTGACGAGGCGATCGGGCAGTCCTACATCATCGCCGGGCCCGCCTCGGTCCCTGTGCGCCAGCTTGTCGACCAGGTGGCCGACACCCTCGGGTGCTCGAGGCCCCGGCTGCGGGTCCCCCATTGGCCCGTGCACGCCGCCGCGGTGGCCTGCGAGGCCGTCTGCAGGCCTCTGGGCATCACGCCGCCGCTGTATCCCCGACGCGTCGAGTTCTTCGTCATGCAAAGATCCTTCACGACCGAGAAGGCGCGACGGGAACTCGGGTACGTGCCGCGAACGGACAACGCAACGGGGCTCGCCAACACAGCGCGCTGGTACCGAGAGCAGGGGCTGATCCGCTGAAGCGGGCGCTCGATCCGGCGCCTACAGCTGCGCGTAGCGCTCGGTGATCGCCCGGGCCGTGGCGCTCCAGGAATATCGCTGCGCCGCGCGCCGGCGATTCGCGGCGCCCCGCGAAGCCAGCGCCGAGGGCGATTCCGCCAGCGCCTCACGCAGTGCAGGAAGAAGGTCGCGCGTCGCGGGGTCTGCATAGAAGCCCGTGTCGGCCAGCACTTCGCGATTGTGCTTCGATTCGAAGCAGATCACAGGCAGCCCGGCGGCCATGTAGTTGATCAGCTTTCCGCTGGCTTCCCCGGCGAACACCGCCTTGGGCTCTATCGCGAGGTCCGCGAGCGCAAGGTAGCCAGGCAGGGTCTCGAAGGGGAGCTGTCCCGTCAGCGTCGCGTATCCGGCCATGCCGCGACTTTCCAGCCAGTCACGAAGCTCCTCGTGCGGGTACCCGATCACGAGGAAATGAACCGGCAACGCTGCCTTGGCGGCACCCTCGATCATGATCTTGAGTTCCTCGACGCCCTTGGCGGACAGCAGGGAGCCCGAGAACACCGCGACCGCGCGATCGCGAGGCAGGCCGAGTCTCGCGGCCAGCGATTCATCGCGTGGCACCTCGAAGGCGGAGACGTCGGTTCCGTCCGCAGTCACCATCAGCTTGCGCTCGGGGACGGCGTATTCATCCCGCATCAGCGCGAGGCTGTTCGACGATGAGCACATCAACACGTCCGGGAGCCGGCAAACGAACCACTCCACCTTGCGGAATACCCGGTGCGCAACGCTGCCGGACTCCAGCTTGCCGTAGGCCACGAGCTCGCCCGCGAGGCTTCCCTGTACATCGAAGACCAGCGGGGTCCGTCGCCAGGGGGCCACGAGGCGCGCGAAGTAGCCCAGCAGGGCGCCCTCGTGGAGGTGCCCGTGGATGACGTGCGGGCGGTAGCGCAGGACCTCGCGGCATACGACCACGAACAGGAGCAGGTCGGCGAGGTACTTGAAGGGCGAGTGTCCTGCCCCCGTCTTGGTGTATCCGGGTATCCGCCAGGTCCGCACGGTCTTCACCCCATCCACGTCGCGCCCGAGATGGTAGGTGCAGACCCGGTTGTCGTAGCCCGCAGCCTGCAGGCTGCGAACGATGCCCGCGATACGCATGTGGCAGCCACGATCCGAAAAGAACGGGGTCGGCGCGACATGCAGCACGCGCCGAGGCTCCGGCGTGTCCGCATCCATCACGGCGTTCCCGGGAACCCGAAGCGCCCACGCACTTCTTCGAGTTCCGCGTGGAGGCGCGAAGCCGGCCATCCGAGCCGCTCCGCCATCCGCTGCGCCAGGGACTGAAGGCATTCCTCGCCAGGGTGGCCCACGGTGCCCAGTCCCGTCCGGCGGAAGACCACGTCGTCGAGCCTGCAGGCCATCTCGTGCTCGAGCACATGATCGATTTCGGCGAGGGTGACCGGCTGGTTCGGCGAGAGGATGGCCCGATCTCCGGCGGCGATGCGCCGTGCGATCGATCGCGCGTGGGTTCCATGGGCCTGGACGAGGTGCGTTGCGATCGCGGCGTCTCCGGTGGCACCGGCGACCTCGCGCTCGAGTGCCGCGATGTCGTCGATATCGCCGCCGTCGCATCGCCGGCCAGTCGTGCCGCTCGATGTCGCGGTAGTGCCGAGCTGGCGCTGGGTGACGTCCACCGCCATTTCGCCGACGCGGCGCGCCGTGGTGTACTTGGCACCGAGTGCGGTCACCAGGCCTGGGGTCTTGTCCGTCCGCCCGTGGTCGATCACCGCATACTCGCCAGTGCCTTGATAGACCCCGGTCCGGATGTCCGATGCCTGGAGCGGGTACAGCCCGCAAAAGGCGTGTCGAACGTGTCCGCGGTCGAGTTGAAGGCCCGGGGCGGCGTCATTCACCGCGTCGAGCAGTTCCGAGACGTCCGATTCCTCGACCCTCAGGGCATCGAGGTCCCCGGCGTAGCCCGCATAGCTGGTGCCCAGGAGGGTGCGGTTGCGCCACGGAATCAGGAACACGTGGCGCCCACCGCGATCCAGGACCGACTGCGCGGCCTTGCGGGTCGGCAGCGCGAGCGCGTGTCGAAGGGGCATGCCCTCCAGTACCAGGTGTGCCCCGCGCGCATAGCCGGTCGTCGGTGCTCGGATCGCGGAGCTGGCGGGCAGTGTCGGGATCCAGGGTCCAGCGGCGTTGATCGTGACGCGGGCGCGGATGTCGAGGGTGTCGCCGGTGAGGACATCGGCTGCGCTGGCACCCTCGATCCGGTTCCCTCGCCGCAGCAGGCCGGTGGCCTTGACGTAGTTGCAGGCCGTCGCACCGGCCGCCACGGCTGAGCGCACGACGCTCAGGGTCATCCGTTCGCTGCTGTGCATATGGCTTTCCGGGAGCACCACGGCGCCCGTCAGGCGGGGCGCGTCCAGCCATGGTGCCGCCTGGAGGGTCTCCGCACGCGACAGAGTCTGGAACGGCGGAGGGTATTTCGCTCGATCGCGGATGATGCCCCGCTCGCCGGCACAGAGCACCGCGTAGGCCCGGAGGGCCACTTCGAGCGCGAGGCGGCTCTTGGCGAGGCTCCGGTAGCTCGGCACCAGGAACGGGATGAAATGGCTATGGTGGGGGGCCATGTACTGCAGGTGCGCGCGTTCCATCGCCGACTCGCGCACCTTGTGCAGCTGGGCCTGCTGCAGGTACCGGATACCGCCATGCAGCAGCTTGGACGAGGCGGCCGACGTGGCGGCACCGAAGTCGGCCTTCTCGATCAGGGCGGTTCGCAGTCCGCGGGTCGCGGCGTCCCACGCGGCAAAGGCCCCGGTGATCCCACCTCCGATGACGAGGACGTCGAAGGTGGTCGAGTCGAGCGTCCGCGGGTTCCTCTTCATGCTGTTCAAGCTGCCCCACCCGCGGCGTCGGCGCCATCGATCGGCTCACAACCGCCAGTGATCCCCTGGTGCCCCGGGCCGGACTCGAACCGGCACGGCCTTGCGGCCGACAGATTTTAAGTCTGTTGCGTCTACCCGTTCCGCCACCGGGGCCGCTGTCCAGTCTCTCACAATGGATGGACGGGATGCCGCTGGCGCGCGGGTCATGGCTCTGTGTCTATACTGCGTCGGCTGGCGGGCGGCACCGCGGTTCTCGTGCTGGCTTTACATCACAAGTAACTGAATTAGATGGAAATACCGGGTCTTGTCGTCCGCAACCTTCACGTCTTCCGTGGCGAGCGGCACGTGCTCCGCGGTCTGTCGTTCGAGGTCGGGCGCGGGCGTCTGCTGCAGGTCACCGGGCGCAATGGTGCCGGCAAGACGACCCTCTTGCGCTGTCTGTGCGGCCTCGTCGAGGCCGAGCAGGGCGAGGTCTGGTGGGAGGGTGAGCGCTGTCGGCCGGGGGCGGGCGCCGCCGGCTTTCACCTGCAGATGTCTTACCTCGGGCACGAGGCGCCGTTGAAGGCCGATCTCACGGGGCGCGAGAACCTGCATTACGCGGTGGGCATCCGGCGCGTGCTCGGACCGGGAGATCTCGAGCGAGGCCTGGAGCGGGTGGGTGCCGGCGCATTCGCCGATCGCCCGGTGAGGGCGCTCTCGGCAGGGCAGCGGCGGCGCATTGCATTGGCCGGGCTATGGCTTGCCGGGGCGCCGTTGTGGATCCTCGACGAACCCACCACCAACCTCGATTCCCAGGGGCAGGCGCTGGTCGCCGGCCTGATCGACGAGCGCCTGGTCGCCGGCGGCACCGTGGTGGCGGCCGTGCACCACGAACTCGCCGTGTCGCAGGACCGGCTCGACGGACTGGTGATCGGATGACGCCGCGCAGCGTGCTGGCCGCCTGGGCGCTGGTCCTGCAGCGTGACCTTCGCCTCGCGTTGCGCCGGCCAGGCCAGGTCGTTCAGCCGCTGGCGTTCTTTGCGGTGGTGACCATGCTGTTCCCCCTGGGTTATACGCCCGAGCTTGGCCGGTTGAGGGACATCGCGCCGGGCGTGCTCTGGGTCGCGGCGCTGCTCGCCTCCCTGCTGGCGCTCGAATCATTGTTCCGCGAGGACGCCCAGGACGGAACTCTGGAGCAGTTCGCGTTGTCTGGACAAAGCCTGACTGCGCTGCTGTTCGCCAAGACGCTCGCGCACTGGCTGCTGACCGGCTTGCCGCTGGCGGTCATGGCGCCGGTGATCGGGGTTGCGCTGGGCGTACCGCTGGCGGCGATGCCGGGCATAATGGGCACCCTGGCACTCGGCACGGCGACGCTCAGCCTGCTAGGCTCGATCGGCGCGGGGCTCACGCTCGGGGTGCGCCGCGGCGGAGTGTTGCTGTCTTTGCTGACATTGCCATTGGCGGTGCCCGTGCTGGTGTTTGGCGCGAGGGCCACGGAACTGGCCATCGAGGGGGCTTCGGCGAGCGGGCCGCTCTACCTGCTGGGCGCCCTCGCTGTGCTGGGCATGACGCTCGCGCCGCTGGCTGCTGCGGCCGCCGTGCGCATCGGCTTGGAGTGACGAGAAGTCATGGACTGGACCTGGTTTCACCGCCTCGCGTCTCCGCCCCACGTCTACCGGCTCGCCGCCCGACTGACCCCGTGGTTCGCGTGGCCTGCGGCCGCCCTGATCGCGGCGGGACTCTACGGCGGCCTCGTGCTGGCGCCGCCCGATTACCAGCAGGGCGACGGCTTCCGGATCATCTACGTGCACGCGCCCTCGGCGTGGCTCTCGCTGATGATCTACTCGGTCATGGCCTCGGCAGCGGCGGTCGGCCTGATCTGGCGGATGAAGGTCGCCCATGCGGTGGCGGCGAGCTGCGCCGCGGTGGGGGCATGGTTCACGGTCGTTTCGCTGGTCACCGGGATGCTCTGGGGCAAGCCGATGTGGGGGACCTACTGGGTTTGGGATCCCCGGCTGACGGCGCAGCTGATCCTGCTGTTCCTCTACCTCGGCTACATGGGCCTGCGCAGCGGCATCGAGGACACCTCGCGCGCCGACCGCGCCAGCGCCGTGCTGGCGATCGTCGGCGTCGTCAACGTGCCGATCATCCGTTTCTCGGTGGAGTGGTGGAACTCCATCCACCAAACACCGTCTGTCATGAAGATGGACCGGCCGTCGATGCCGGCCGAGATGCTGGTGCCGCTCTTGATCATGCTGCTGGGCTTCACCCTGTACTTTGCCGCCGTGCTGCTCGTGCGGCTGCGTGCCGAGATCCTGCGGCGAGAGCGATCGGCGAGCTGGATCCGGGAGGTTGTCGCGTCGTGAGCGAATTCCTGCACATGGGTGGCTACGCCGCCTACCTCTGGCCGGCCTATGCGGTGACCTTCGCCGCGGTCGCCCTGAATGTCCTCGGGGCCCGCCGCGCATTGCGCCGCGCCCGCGAGCAGGCACGGCGGCGCCTGGCCACCGGCGCGGGGGATGAGTCATGACCCCGCGCCAGCGCCGCATCGTGCTGGTGGTGGGGATCCTCGCGGGTGTGTCGATCGCGGGCGCGCTGGCGCTGCGCGCGTTCCAGGAGAACGTGATGTTCTTTTTCGACCCCAGCCAGGTCGCTTCGGGCGAGGCACCGACCGGCGAGCGATTCCGGCTGGGCGGCATGGTCAAGCCGGGCACCGTCGATCGCCAGGCCGGCAGCCTCGACATGCGCTTCGTGGTCACCGACTTCCAGCGGGACGTCACCGTGCGCTACTCGGGAGTAGTGCCCGACCTTTTCCGGGAGAACCAGGGCGTGGTGGCGCACGGCCGCCTCGGTACCGATGGCATCTTCGTCGCGGACGAGATCCTGGCCAAGCATGACGAGAACTACATGCCGCCGGAGGTGGCTCGGGCCATCAAGGACAAGCACGGTGGCGTGATGCCGGTCGATCCCGATCCCTCCCGCGCGCGGATCGCCGCGCCTCCGGCCCTTTGACGAGGCTCCCATGATCCCCGAACTCGGACATTTCGCGCTGGTGCTCGCACTGGTGCTGGCCGTGCTGCAATCGTTCTTCGGGATCGTGGGTCCCGCGATGTCGCGGGGTCGCTGGATGGCCGCGGTCGGACCGGCGGTGACAGCGCAGTTCGTCATGGTCAGCGCCGCCATGGCCGCGCTGATCCACGCCTTCATACAGAACGACTTCTCTGTCGAGTACGTCGCCGCGAACTCGAACTCCGCGCTCCCGGTGTTCTACAGGGTCTCCGCCTTGTGGGGCGCCCACGAGGGATCGCTGGTGTTGTGGTGCTGGATCCTCGTGGCGTGGACGTTCGCGGTTGCCGTGCTCTCGCGCCAGCTGCCGGCGCGATTCGCCGCACGTGTGCTCGGGGTGCTCGGCCTGATCAGCGTCGGCTTCCTGCTCTTCACGCTCGCGACTTCGAACCCCTTCCTGCGGCTGTCGCCGGCGGCCCCGGACGGCCGCGACCTCAACCCGTTGCTGCAGGACCCCGCGCTCGCCGCGCATCCTCCGATGCTCTATGCGGGCTACGTGGGCTTCGCCGTGGCGTTCGCATTTGCATGCGCGGCGATGATCGAGGGTCGCCTCGACCAGGCCTGGGCGCGCTGGACGCGGCCGTGGACCACCGTGGCCTGGGCGTTCCTGACCGTGGGTATCGCCCTGGGCAGCTGGTGGGCCTACTACGAGCTCGGCTGGGGCGGCTACTGGTTCTGGGATCCGGTGGAGAATGCCTCGTTCATGCCGTGGCTGGTCGGCACGGCGCTGATCCATTCGCTGGCGGTCACGGAGAAACGCGGGCTGTTCAAGAGCTGGACCCTGCTGCTGGCGATCCTGGCGTTCTCGCTGTCGCTGCTGGGCACCTTTCTCGTGCGTTCCGGCGTGCTGGTGTCGGTCCACTCTTTCGCGGCCGACCCGGCGCGCGGCATGTTCATCCTCGCGTTCCTCGTAATCGTGATTGGCAGTGCGTTGACGCTCTATGCGTGGCGGGCCCCGCTGCTGAAGTCCAGTGCGGGGTTCGAGTTCACCTCGCGTGAATCCTTCCTGCTGTTCAACAACATACTGCTCGTGGTGGCCACGGCCACCGTGTTTGCCGGCACGATGGCGCCGCTGATCTCCGACACGCTCGGCCTCGGTACCCTGTCCGTGGGGCCGCAGTACTTCAACCCGACCTTCCTCCTGCCGGTGCTGCCGCTGATCGCGCTGGGGGCGGTCGGCATCCATGCGAGCTGGAGGAAAGGACGCATTGGCGAGCGCCGCGGGGCGCTGATGCTGACCGCGGCCGCGGCGGTGCTGCTGACGCTGGCCCTGGTGCTGGGTGCCTACGAGGGTGCGAAGGTGCTGACGCCCGTGGCCGTCGGCATTGGCGTCTGGCTCGCGCTGTCCGCCCTGGTCGATCCGATCGACCGCTTGCGCCGTGGAATCCGGATCACCCCGGCGATCTTCGGGATGGCGCTGGCGCATTTCTCGCTCGGTGCGTTCGTGCTTTCGGTGGCCGTGGTCGAGACCTACACCCGGGAGCGCGACGTTGCGCTGGGCGTCGGCGAGTCCGCGACGGTGGGCGAGTTCGAATACCGCTTCATCTCGATCGGGCCCGTCGAAGGACCGAACTACGACGGCGTGAAGGCGGAGATCGCGGTGTTCGAGGGAGGGCGCCAGGTCGGCCTGCTGCATCCGGAGAAACGCAACTACTGGGTGCAGAACTCCGTGATGACGGAGGCGGGCATCGACATGCAACTGTCCCGCGACATCTTCGCCGCGCTTGGCGAGGACCTCGGCGCGGGCCGCTGGAGCGTGCGCGCGCAGGTCCGCCCGCTGATCAACTATGTCTGGCTCGCTGCGTTCCTCATGGCGCTGGGTGGCGTGATCGCCGCCTGCGATCGTCGCTACCGGGTGCCCGTGCGCGAGTCCGCCAGCACGGCGGGGGAGGAATCCTTGCCCTCGGGGGCCGCACCTGGACCGGCCGGATGAAGCGCTTCCTGCTCCCGCTGGGCCTGTTTGGCCTGCTCGTCGTGGTGCTCGCCGTGGGCATCCAGCGTGCGCCCGAGAAATCAGTCATCCCGTCCGCGCTGGTGGGCCGCCCGGCCCCGGCATTCGTGCTGCCGACCCTGGGCAACGCCGGCACCTTCGACTCCGCGTCGATGCGCGGCGGCTGGTATCTCCTCAATGTCTGGGGCACATGGTGCGCCGAGTGCCGCGCGGAGCACGACATGCTCCTCGAGGTCAGGCGCTCGGGGCGCGTGCCGATCGTGGGCCTCAACTGGAAGGACGACGACGGCTTGGCGGCGCAGTGGCTCGAGCAACTCGGTGATCCGTATCTTGTGGTACCGGTCGATCGCGACGGGCGCGTGGCCATCGACTGGGGCGTGTACGGCGCTCCCGAAACCTTCCTGGTCGACCCTTCGGGCACCGTGGTTCACCGGCACGTCGGCCCGCTGACGCCGGCTGTATGGCAACGGGATTTCCTCAGCCGGCTGCCGCCCGGGGCCGCGACGGCCACGGCTCCCGCCGGTGGGGAGGGTCGCTCGTGACCGCGCGGCTCATCGTCTTGCTGCTGCTGGCGCTGGCGGCGCCCGCCGCGTTCGGCGTGGACCCGGTCGAACTCGACGACCCCGTCCTGCAGCAGCGCTACCGTGCGCTCAGCCATGAGTTGCGCTGCATGCAGTGCCAGAACCAGTCGATCGCCGATTCGCCCGTGGGGCTGGCTGGGGACCTGCGCCGCGAGGTGCGTGAGCTGCTCGAGGCGGGCAAGACCGACCAGGAGATCCGCGACTTCATGCGCGAGCGCTATGGCGACTTCATCCTCTTCCGTCCGACACTGTCGATGCGCAACGCCTGGTTGTGGGCCACGCCGCTCGTCCTGCTGCTGCTCGGGGTCGGGGTGGCGGTCCGGATCGTCCGCCAGCGCGCGGCGCTACCGGTCGGTAGCGAAGGTGACGAGAATGGCAACGACCGCGGCGGAGCCACGACGTGACCGCCGGGTTCGTCGTCACTGCCGCCCTGGCGGCACTCGTCGCGCTCGCCTGGGTCGCCTGGCCATTGCTGCGCCGCTCCGGGGAGGACGCGCCGGCGCGCGCGGCATTCGCCGCGGTGGCGCTGGCGATGCTGGGAGGCTCTGCGGGCCTCTACCTGGCCTGGAGCAACTGGACCTGGGATCCGGCCGCGTCGGGTGACACACCGGCCGACATGGTCGCGCGTCTGGCGAAGCGTCTCGAGAACGAGCCCGACGACGTGCAGGGCTGGCTGATGCTGGGCCGGTCACACGCTGCCCTCGAGCAGTACCCGCTGGCGATCCGGGCGTTCCAGCGCGCCGACCGTCTCGAGGAGGGGCGCAACGCCGAGGCCCTCACTGGATGGGCCGAGGCGCTGGTGCTCAGCAACCCGGCCGAAATCGAGGGACGCGCAGCCCGGCTGTTCGAGCAGGCGCTCGCCATCGATCCCGACGAGCGGCGCGCGCTGTTCTTCACCGCGCTGGCGGCGCAGCGGCGTGGCGACTCCCAGCTGGCGATCGGGCGCTACCAGCGGCTGATCGACCTGGGTGCCCCGGACAATGTCCGGCCGATCCTCGAGCAGCAGATCGCCGTGCTGCGCGCGCTCCCGTCCGAATCCGCCGCGGCGTCCGGGCCCACGGTCAGTGTCCGTGTCGACATCGATCCCGCGATCGCCAGGACGTTGCCGGCCGGGGCGACCCTTTTCGTCTTCGTGCGCACGCCCGCGCAATCGGGGCCGCCGCTCGCGGTGCGGCGACTCTCGGCGGTGTTCCCGGCGTCGGTGCAGCTGGGCAGCGCAGACCTGATGATCCAGGGACGGGGCTTCGGCGACGGCGATCGCGTCGAGGTGGTCGCCCGGGTCTCGCTGGCCGGGCAGCCTACGGCATCGCCGGGCGACCCCTTTGGGCGGATCGAGTACCAGGTGGGTCGCGACAGCGAGCGGCCGCTCGTGATCGACGCGCTCACGCCGCCGTGACCGGGCGGGCGCTCGTCCTGAAGGGCGAGGGGCGTGGGCTCGTCACGGCGGCGGCGGCATATTGTGCGCTGCTCGCGGGCTACTACATGCTGCGCAGCCTGCGCGAGGCCTTCGCGCTCGAGGTGGGGCGCGAGCATATCGGCTCGCTCTTCTACGCCACCTTCGTGGTGATGCTGGCGATCCTTCCGGTCTACTGGTTCGTTGTGGCCCGCCTGCCGCGTCGCTCGCTGTTCCCGGTGATCTACTCGGCGGTCATCCTGCTGTTCGCCGTGCTGGCGACCGGCCTGCTCCAGGCGCCAGGCAGCCGGGCGATCGCGGCGATCTATTTCGTCGCCGTGACGTCCCTCAACCTTTTCCTGGTCTCGGTGTTCTGGAGCGTGATGGTCGATGCCTGGCGATCGGCTTCGGCCCGGCGGCTGTTCGGTTTCATCGCGGCCGGGGGCAGCACCGGCGCGATCCTCGGTCCGCTGTTCAACTCGCTGTTCGTCGAGCGACTCGGTCCGAGTGCGGTGATCTACGTGGCCTGCGGCCTGCTCGGGCTCGCCATCGCCTGCGGACGCGCCGCCCAGGCCGAGCGGCTGCAGCGCGAGGGCGGCGACAGCGCGGGCACGGGGCGCCTCGAGGTGGCGGTCGGCGGACGGGCCATCGACGACCTGCGACGCCTGGCGACGTCGCCCTACCTGCTGGCGATCGCCGGCCTGATCGTCGGCGGCCAGATCATCGGCGGCTTCATGTACCAGGAGCAGGCGAAGTACGTCGAGGCGGCCTACCAGTCGATCAATGAGCGCGCGGCGCTCTTCGCGCGCATCGACCTCGCGGTGAACCTGCTCTCGCTGGTGTTCCAGGCCGGCGTCGTCGGCGTGCTCGCCGCGCGCGGTGGCCTGCGCGCGGCGCTGGGCACGGTGCCGCTGCTGCTGTGCGCGTCGTTCGTCGTGCTCGCCCTGGTTCCGGTCGGGGCCGTGCTGATTGCCACCCAGGTGTTCCGCCGGGCCCTGGACTACGGCCTCTTCAAGCCGACCCGCGAGATGCTCTTCACCGTCCTCAACCCCGAGAGCAAGTTCAAGAGCAAGAGCCTGATCGATACCGTGCTGCAGCGGGGGGGCGACAGCCTCAGCCAGGCCGCATATCCGCTGGTGGCCGGTCTCGGGCTGGCGGGGGTTTCGGCGGTGCTCGCAGGCGTCTCGCTCGTCATGCTTGCGGTCGCGGCCTGGGTGGGCACGGTCTTCGGGCGCAGGGAAGCCGGTCCGGCCAGCCCATGAGCGAGGCCGCGCCGAGTCGCGAGCCCGCGGTGCTCCCGGCATCCCGGGTGGGGGCTGACGGTCGCCTGCACGTCAGCCTGCGCTCCATCTTCGCGATGGCTGCACCGCTGATGGTGACCAATGCGATCCAGGCGGTGCTGAACCTCACGGATACCTGGTTCATCGGTCGCCTGTCGACCGACGCCGTCGCCGCGATGAGCGCCATCTACTGGCTGCTTTCCGTGGCGGTCTTCGTGCTCGGCGGAGTCGGCCTCGCCGTGCAGACCTTCGTCTCGCAGGCCGAAGGTTCAGGGCGACGCGCGCGCGCCTCGCAGGCCACGTGGAACGCCGTCTGGGCCGCCCTGGCTGCGGTGCCGCTGTTCGTGCTGGTTGCGGCGGCGGGCGGTCCGCTGCTGTCGGTGTTCAGGCTCGATCCCGGCATCGAGGCCCTGGCCGTCGAGTATTGGGAGCCGCGCCTGCTGGGCGCGTCGCTGGGGGCAATGACCTGGGCGTTGATGAGCTTCTTCAACGGCATTGGCGCCACCCGCCTGACGCTGGTCGTGGCGCTCGTGACCACCGTCGCCAACGTACCGGCCAATGAATGGCTGATGTTCCATCTCGATCTGGGCATGGCCGGCGCGGCGTGGGGCAGCAATATCGCGCAGGCCTGCGGGCTGGCCGTGGGTCTGGGCTTGATGCTGACCGGGGACGTGTCCCGGCGCTATCGCTCACGCCTGACCTGGCGCCCCCGCTGGCCTGTGGTTCGACGACAGCTCGCGGTGGGGTTCCCGGTTGGCGTGATGTTCGGCGCCGACATCCTCGGGCTGGCGCTGATGCAGCTGATGGTGGCCAGCGTGGGGACGGCGGGCGCAGCCGCCACCCAGGTGGTGATCATGCTGACGTCGATCGCCTACATGCCCACGCTCGGCGTGGCGACCGCCGGCGCAACGGTGGTTGGCCAGTCGATCGGCGCCGGCGCGCGGGACTGGGCGGCGCGCGTCGGTCGCGTGGTCATCATCCTCTGCGCGACGATGATGGTGTCGATTGCCGTCGTGCTGCTCGTGGCAGGTCCGTGGGTTCTGCCGTGGTTCGTGGCCAGCGCCGACGCGCAGGCGGCCGAGGCGGTCCGCCTCGCGCTCGGCATGCTGTGGTTCGCCGCGGCCTACCAGCTGTTCGACGGGCTCTACTTCGGGTCGAGCTTCTGCCTGCGTGCTGCTGGCGACACGCGCGTGCCGGCGCTGACGGCGTTGGGTCTCTCGTGGCTGCTGTTCGTGCCATTGAGCCACATGCTCGTGTTCGCCCCGGGGGAAGGCTGGATCGGAGGGCTGCCACAGTTCGGGCTCGGCGCCCAGGGTGGGTGGATCGCGCTGATGTGCTACGCGATCCTGCTGGGCAGCGCGATGGCCCTTCGGTGGCGCAGCGGCCGCTGGCGGGCCATCGCGCTCTGGCCGGGCGCTCAGCGTGAGGCCGCCGAGCGCCAGTAGCGGATCATCAGGAAGCCGCCGACCATGCCGCCCAGGTGCGCGAAGTGTGCCACGCCGCTGCGCGTGCCCGTGACGCCCAGGTAGAGCTCGAGGCAGCCGAACAGCAGCACGAACAGCCAGGCCGGCATCGGGATCGGCGGGAAGATGAGCATGACCCGTCGCCGCGGGAACATCATGGCGAACCCCAGCAGCAGGCCGTAGATGCCGCCGGACGCGCCGACCGTCGGCACGTTCTCGCCCAGAGCGGCCGTCAGCGCCAGTTGGGCGCACGCCGCGGAGAGCACGCTCGCGCCGTAGAACGCCAGGAACCGCCGTGGGCCCCACCAGTCCTCGAGCTCGCTGCCGAAGCTGACCAGTCCAAACATGTTGAACAGCAGGTGCATGAGCCCGCCGTGGAGGAAGGCGTAGGACACGAGCTGCCAGGGCCCGAAGTGCCCGGAGCCCGTCGGCCATAGCGCGAAGTGCGACTCGAGCAAGCCCGGCAGAGCGGCCTGCGCCACGAACAGGAGCACGTTGGCAACCACCAGCGCGCGGGTGACCGGGGCGAGACGGAGCATGCGCTCGGGAGGTCCAAGGGTAAGGGCCGACCCTCATGTTAACCAATTCACGGCCGGCCGCGCAGTGAGTGGTGCCTTCGGCGGGGGTTGTGACGCAGTCGAGGTTTCAGCGGGCGCCGGATGAACAGAATTCTTCCATGAACGATTCCTCCTTTGCGCACCTGTGCGGAGCGTCCCGGACCCAGGGCGGCTTCAGTCTCCTCGAGCTGATGATGGCGGTTGGGCTGATCGGGATCCTCTCGGCGATCGCCGTCCCGAGCTACCAGCGCTACATGGAGCGGGCCAAGGTGTCGGAGGCGGTGCAGGCCATGGGCGGCATCCAGCTGCAGATCGAGAGGTTCCGGACGCGCAACATGCGGCTGCCGGCAACCCTGGCGGAGGCCACGACCGCGCTTCCCGAATCGGTGTTGACCGATCCCTGGGGTCGTCCCTACGTCTACTACAACTATGCCGACGGTGCGACGCCCGACCCGACCCGCCGCGACCAGAATCTCAAGCCGTTGAATACCGACTACGACCTCTACAGCGTCGGCAAGGACGGTGAGACCAACAAGCAGCTGAACAACGCCGCGAGCCAGGACGACGTCGTGCGGGCACTCGACGGGTCGTTCATCGGCTACGCGAAGGACTTCTGAGCGACACCGCCCTGATGGATGCCGCTTCGGTCCCGCCGGGTTCGCGCAGCCTGCTGAACAGCCGCGTTTCACGCCGCCTGTTCGTCGTGTTCCTGCTGTGCGCGCTGGTGCCCTTCGTGCTCACCGGCGGCTACGCGCTGCTGGAGATCAGCCGCGTGTCGGGGCGCAGCGATTCCAACAGGCTCGGCTCGATCGCCAAGAACTATGCACTGTCGCTGAGCGGATCGCTGGACATGGCCCGCGAGGCGCTGGAGGCCGAGCTCCATCAGGTTCCGGCCGAGCGCGCGGCGATCCGCGCGGCCTTTGCCCAGCGCAGCCTCTTCACCGGGCGCGTCGAGGTGCTCGATGACGCGGCGATCCGCAGCGGGGCGCCCGCCCAGCTCGACGCCCGGCAACTTCGAGCCCTCCAGGCGGGCGGCACGGTGCTGTGGCACGACGCGGCAGGCGAGCTGGGCACGCCGACATCCTGGATGCTCCTGCGCCACCCCGCAGGCGCCTACGTCATGACCGAGCTCTCGGGCCGCTTCCTGTGGGGCGGGGCCGATGACTTCGCGCAGGGCGCGCGCCTCGCAGCCTTTGTGCATGGGGGGCCGGTGCTCGCGGCGTCCGGCGGTGCCGAGGGGGACCCCGTCCTGGCGCAGCTGCGCCGGCTGCCGGACTGGGCCGGTGACGCGGCCGGACTGCGCCAGATGGTGAGCCTGACGTCCGGTGGCCGCGACTACCAGGCCCGGCGATTCGAGCTTCCGCTGGAGCGCAACTTCGGCGCGCCCTCAATCAACGTCGTGGCGTGGGAGCCTTCGCCCGTGGCGCTGGCGTCGCTGTCCACGCGGCAGCTGGTCTTTCCGGCCCTGATGCTGGCCGGCGTACTGCTGGCCGCGTGGCTCGCGGTGCGCCAGTTGCACCAGCAGCTCAGGCCGCTCGATACCCTGATCAGCATGACGCGCCGCCTGGCGCGCCGCGACTTCACCGCGCCGGTGCGCATCGAGTCGCGCGACGAGTTCCGCGATCTCGGTGACGCCTTCAACCAGATGGCGGAGGCGCTCAGGCGCGAATTCGAGGCCGTGGACGCGATGGCCCAGGTCGACAGGCTTCTGCTGGAGTCCCGCGGCCTGGAGACGGTGCTCGACGCGCTGTTGCCGCGCATCAGCCGCGTCGCGGCCTGCCACAGCGTCGCGGTCGTGCTGGTCGACGCCATGGCGCCGGATCGCGCGCGCGTGTTCGAGTACCTGCCCGGGCTCGCCGAGGCCCTTCCGGTGCGCCGACTGCCGTTCGATCCCGTCCGCCTGCGCGGGCCGCTGATGCGCGAACCTGCGCTGCAGATCCCGGCGTCGCAGGCGACAGGCGATTACGTCTTCGTGTCGTCGCTGGCTGAGGCGGGTGCGGCCCGCATCGTGATGCTGCCCCTGATCCATGACACGGCGCTGGCGGGTGTGTTGTGCCTCGGCTACGCGGACGAGACGGGGAGCGCCGGCGCAGACGGCCGGGAGCACAGCCGCGAGATCGCCGACCGGCTGTCGGTCGCGCTGGCCAACATCGCGCATGGCGACGCGCTGTATCGCCAGGCCCACTTCGACTCCCTTACCGGGTTGCCGAACCGGCATTACTTCCACAAGCACCTGCAGTCCGAGATGGACTCGGCTGGGGCCCGCGGTTCGCAGGGCGCGTTGATCTACGTCGACCTCGACAACTTCAAGCGGGTCAACGACACCGCGGGGCATGGCCATGGCGACGAGCTGCTGCGCGTCGTAGCCCAGCGCCTCGGCGCCTGCTGCCGCGGCGAGGACATGGTCGCGCGACTCGGAGGCGATGAATTCGCCGTGGTCGTGCGCGACGGTTCCAATCCGGACACGGTGCGGATGATTGCCGATCGGATCCTGGTCGCGGTGGCCCAGCCGATCCGCGTGGGCAGTCGCGAGCATGTGGTCTCCGCCAGCGTGGGCATCACGCTGTTTCCGGGCGACGGCCAGACCCTGGAGGCGGTGCTCAAGCACGCCGACATCGCGATGTACCGGGGCAAGGAGGGCGGGCGCAATCGCGTGGTGTTCTTCGAGCCCGAGATGAACGAGCGCATGGAGTCGCGGGTCGCCCTCGAGAGCGGGCTGCAGCGCGCGCTCCAGGACGAACTGTTCCAGCTGTACTTCCAGCCGATCGTGTCGATCGGCGACGCGAGGCTCGCCGGTGCCGAGGCGCTGCTGCGCTGGCCAGGTGCGCCGGATCACGCGCCGGGGCCCGCGGAGTTCATTCCGGCGGCGGAGCAGACCGGCCTGATCGTGGGGATTGGCGAGTGGGCCCTCGACCGCGCGTGCGCACACCTCCGGGACTGGCGCGCCAAGGGTCTCGCGCTGCCGTACGTGTCGGTCAACGTGTCGCCCCGCCAGCTCGCCGAGCCGAACTTCACGGACAAGCTCGCCACGATCCTGCGGCGGCACCACCTGCGCCCGCTGGATCTGCTGGTCGAGATCACCGAGGGTGTGTTCGCCGAGGGCGACCAGGCCCGCACGGCCCTGGGCCGGATCGCGGAGCTGGGCGTGCGCCTCGCGATCGACGACTTCGGGACCGGTTACTCGTCGCTGAGTTACCTTCGCGCGTTCCCGATCCACACGGTCAAGATCGACCGGGTGTTCGTCCGGGATGTTCCCCAGGACGATTCAGCGCGCCGACTGCTCGACACGATCGTGGCGATGGGCCACGGGCTGGGCAAGCGTGTGATCGCCGAGGGCGTCGAGAACTCGGCCCAGCTCGAGTACCTGCGCCGCGCGGGCTGCGACGCGATGCAGGGATTCCACGTGGCGAGCCCGATGGCGCCCGAGGCCTTCGCCAACTGGATGCGCGAATACCGCCAGCCCGGGCTTGAGCGCGCGGTGCGCAGCGCCGGCTGAGGGCGCCCCTGCTGCCGTGGGCCGACGCGGCAAGCCGGCGCGCCGCCAGGGGTTCAGTGGCTGTCGAGCCAGTCGAACAGCCGGTTGCAGAAGCGGATCTTCTGCGCCTTGCCCGCCACGACGTGGGCGAGGTCGTCCCAGGTCTCGCCGATGGCGCCGGGTATCACCTTCTCGATGGGAACCGTGGTGCGCGGACTCGTCACCACGTCGAGCGCGGCGTGGATCACCAGCGTCGGGCAACGCACTGCGGCGAGCCGGCTCTTCGACTCGAAGCCCACGCAGGCGTCGATCAGGCGCGAGTGAGCCGGATAGCGGCCGTTCAGTTCCTTCCAGCCCCCGGTCGGTCCGAGCAGCTTGTCCTTGTTGGCGATGTAGTACTCGGGCGTGAATGACAGCAGCGTGACCGCCTTCTGGAAGGCCTCGAAGCCGAGGTCGCGGTGCAGCCAGCGGAACATCTCGAGCTGGTCGCGCAGGAAGGTGTCGACCTCGCACCAGGCGCCGGTATTGAGCATGCTGCGTGCCAGGTCCGGGCGGCGAATCGCGATCTCCTGGCACACGCAGGCACCCATGCCCACGAGGCCAACGAGGTGCACCTTGCTCAGACCAAGGTGGTCGAGCAGGCCGATCGCATCGGCCGCGTGCAGCGCCATCGTCGAGGGGACGGACGGGTCATCGGTCGAGTCACCGATGCCCCGGTAGTCAAAGAGGATGACCTGGTACCGGTCGGTCAGGCCCCGCGCGAGGTGGTGGTGGTTGTCGTGGCAGAAGGTGCCCCAGCCTCCCATGCAGAGCACGGGCTCTCCCTGGCCCAGGACCTCGTAGTACATGTCGTGATCGTTGATGCGCGCGATGGGCATGGCGTTCCTCCCTGCAGACGCGTGATTGTACGGAATGGCACCCTGCCACGGCAGGCCGCTACATTAGCGACCCGGGCCGGTGACGCCCCGCATGGAGCCACGCGATGTTCGAGACCTACGTGCTGCTCAAGCTTGCCCACCTGCTGCTGTTCGCCTACTGGCTGGGCGGCGACATCGGTGTCTTCTACTCGGCGCGGTTCGTCCGCGACGGGTCGCTGTCGATTGACGGCCGGCGCGTGGCGCTGCGCATCATGACGTGGGTCGACATGATCCCGCGCTATTGCCTGGTGCTGATGTTGCCGGTGGGCTACACGCTGGCGCTCCGCGTCGGTGTCGCGCGGTTGCCGGACACCTTCATGGCGATACTCTGGGGGGTGTCGCTGGCCTGGCTGTGGCTGGTCTGGGCGGTGCACCGGCACGCCGGCACGCCACGCGGGGACCGCCTGCGGCGGGTGGATCTGGGTTGGCGGATCGTGCTGGCCGCTGGCCTGGCCTTCGACGCCTGGCAGGGCTTCCAACGAACCGGGCACCTGTTCTCCGACTGGATCTCAGCCAAATTCCTGGCGTTCGCCGCGATCATGTTCTGCGGCATCCTGATCCGCATCCGGGGCAGTGCGCTCGCGCCATCGCTGCGCGAGCTCCTGGAGCACGGCTCGACCCCGGAGCGCGAGGCCGCGGTGGCGCGGGCCGCGGGCGCGGTGCGCCCCTGGGTCTTCGCGATCTGGGGCCTGCTGGTGCTCGCCGCGTGGATCGGGATCGCGAAGCCCGACCTCGGCCAGGGTTAGCGGGGGATCTTCATTCCGCGCTGCACGGCCGGCCGCGAAGCCACCTCGGCGGCCCAGCGACCGATGTTCGGGTGGCTGTCGAAGTTCCCGGGGAAGCGCTTCATCGAAACCGCTGCAACCGGGTAGCCGATGATGTCGGCGATCGAGTAGTCGCTGCCCGCGAGATACTGGCTGCGCCCGAGTTGTGTCTCCATCGCGTTGAGCATGCGCAGGCACAGGTTGTCGTAGAACTGGATCGCCCAGGGGTGCTTCTCGGGAGCGATCACGTTGAACACGAACTGGCCGCTGAACGCCGGCCCCACGTCGCTCGAGACAATGCCCACCCACTGGTGCACGCGGGCGCGGCCCGCCAGGTCCGAGGGCATCAGGCGGCCGGTCTTCTCGGCGAGGTACTGGAGGATCGCTGCCGTGCCGCAGACCACGACGTCCTCGTAGCCAACCGAGTCGTGGTCGACGATCGCAGGCACCCGGCCGATCGGGTTGATCGCCAGGAATTCAGGCCTCAGGTGCTCGCCCTTGGTCAGGTCGTAGTCATGAACCCGGTATTCGAGCCCCAGTTCCTCGAGCATGATCGAGGCCTTGTAGCCGTTGGCCGTCGCCGTGGTGTGCAGGTCTATCATGGTGGCTGATCTTGCAGGAGGACAAAGCGATGGCGCAAATCGAGCGCTCATTCGTCAGGATTCGCGAGGGCCAGGTGCACCTGCGCCGCGCCGGGGGGCCACCGTCGTGCGAGGGCGCCGCGCGGCCACTGTGGATGGTGCACGCCTCGCCCGCGTCGTCGGTGTCGTTGACCGGTCTGATGATGGCGCTGGCGCCCGGTCGCGCCGTGATCGCGCCCGACACGCTCGGCAACGGCGACTCGGCACCGCCGGAGCCTGCAGCCCCTGACATCGTGTACTACGCCGATTCCAGCCTTCGGGTGATGGATGCCCTCGGCATCGAGCGGGCGGACCTCTACGGCAGCCACACGGGGGCCCACATCGTCACGGAGATGGCGATCGCCCGCCCTGACCGCTTCGGCCGCGTCATCCTCGACGGCATCGCGATGTTCAGCCCGGAGGACAAGCAGGATTTCCTGGCCCACTACGCGCCGGCGATGCAGCCTGATTTCTTTGGCTCGCAGGTCCATTGGGCCTGGAACTTCGTGCGTGACCAGGCCTGGTACTTCCCGTATTTCCGCCGGGACAAGGCTCACCTGCGGGCAACCAATCCCCCGTCACCGGAGGCCCTGCACCGCACGACCGTCGAGGTATTGAAGGCCATAGGAACGTACCATCTTGCTTACCGCGCCGCGTTCGCGCACCGGGACCGCGAGCGCCTCCCGCTGGTGCGGGTGCCGGCGCTCGTCATGGCGGATGACACGGACCCCTTGCGCGCCGGCGTGGACCTGGCGGCCTCGCTGATGCCGGGTGCACTGAAGGCGATCCTGCCCGATGCCTCGGCACCCGGCGCGCTGGCTCGCAAGGCCGCGCTCTACGCGCGGTTCCTCGATCACGGGACGCTATAGCGCGTAATCACACTCGATCGCGGCGGCGTAGGCGGGCGCTGCCTTCATCAGGTCGACGACCCGGGCGTGGAGCTCGTCCGCGGCCGGCAGCGCCGTCGACTGTGCCGTCGCGCGGGTCCGTTGCCACCATGGCGACCACAGGGCCGAGTCGCGAACGTGGTGCCACGCGCGCCAGAGGTGGGTGCCGTCGAGAGCCGGGCTCAGGTCGGGCACCTGCCTCGCGACCCAGTCCCGCGGGGGAAGCGTCCGCGGGGGCAGCGGGTCGACGGCCTGCAACGAGCCCACGCGACCCGGCCGGCGCGACCGAATCAAGTCCAGCACCTGCAGGCCCAGCGGCGCTGCAAGCGCGTCGAATTCATCGATTCCGAGCTGGCCCAGTGCGGCCTCCAGATGGTCCGCCAGTGACTGAAGTGCTTCCGCGGGTTCCCCGCCGGGCCACGGTCCGCTTTCGCCGTGCCCCGGCAGGTCGATGCAGACTCTCGGCCGGTTACCGGAATCCGCCGCCCAGCGCCGCTCCATCGCCGAGGCCGAGCCGCCCGCGCCGTGCAGCAGCAGGAGCGGACGCCCGCCGCCCTCGAGCCGGGTGCGCGCATGCAGGCGCAGAGGGTCGAGTTCGATCCAGGTCGAGGCAAAGCGGTCCACGGGCGGTCGCAGCGGACGGGGTGGCCCCGCCGCAGGCGCCTGGCCATAGCGCTCGACCAGCGCGCCGGCCACGGCGGCGTAGCGCTCTCCTGGGGTGGGTCCGGGGCGAAGCACGCCGAAGTTCGACGGCAGTCCCTCGGCGATCATGGCATCGGTGGCGCCGACCACCGGGCTCGACGGCCAGCGGACCAGCAGCGCCGGCACGGTCACCTCCCGCGCGCGCTCGACACGCTCGTGGTAGAAGGCGGGCCGGTAGGCCCAGTCGTAGCGCGCGCCGGCGCGCAGGTAGTCCAGCAGGAAATCCTGCGCCACCCCGATGGGTGGCATGTCGCGGTCGAGCCTTGCGGCGGGCCGCCGGTCGCACCAAGGGAAGAACGCAAAGAGATCGCGGACCATCGTCCAGGTCGTGGCGAGGTGGCGTCCGTCGTCGGTCGGGGTCAGGTCCGGGAAGTAGCTGCCGACGATGCGCGTGGTCTCGTCCGGGTCGAAATGTCCCGCGGCGTCGAGCACCAGCAGCGCAACACGATCCGGGACTCGCCGCGCAAGCGCGATGGCGAGCTGGGCGCCGGTGGCGGCGCCATAGATCGCACACTGCCCGATGCCCAGCGCGTCGAAGGCCTGCAGGAAGTCATCGAGGTAGTCGTCGAGTGCCTCGGGTCGCCGGTCCGGGGGATCCGACAGACCATAGCCTGGGCTGTCGATCGCGTGGACCGTGAAGCGCCCGAGCAAGGCCTCGGCGACCGGCATGACGGCGCGACCGGAAAGCGGCGACGGGTGAAGCAGCACGACCGGGGGGCCGCTTCCCCCGGAACGCACGTGGATCTGGCGGCTCCCGACGGTGACGAACCGGGGGGTCAAGTGGCTGGCCGTACCGTCAGGCGCCGTAGCGCGGCAGCGGCACCGGGTCGATCGGGATGATCGTCGACTTGAGTTCGGTGAAGAACTCGAGGCTGGCGTAGGGGCCGTCGCGACCGATGCCGGATTCCTTGAAACCACCGAAGGCGGCGCGCAGTTCACGCATCATCGGGGTGTTCACCCACACGGTGCCCGCGCGGATCTCGCGAGAGCAGCGCATGACGGTGGTCAGGTCGTCGGACCAGACGTAGTTCACGAGACCGAACTTCGAGTCGTTGGAGATCGCGATCGCCTCGTCCAGCGTGTCGAAGGTCAGGAAGGTCGCGAAGGGTCCGAAGATCTCTTCCTGGCAGACCCGGCTGTCGTTGGAGGGGGCCATCACCGCGGTGGGCTCGATGAACCAGCCCTTGGGGAACTGGCCGGCGCGGCGGCCGCCGGTGAGCAGGCGGGCGCCGTCGGCCTTGGCAACGTCGACGTAGGACAGCACGCGCTCCATGTGCTCGCGGAAGGCGAGCGGGCCGATCTCCGTGTCGGCCGACATGGGATCGCCCAGCCGGATCCGCCGCGCACGCTCGACGAAGCGTTCGACGAAGGCGTCGGCGATCGAGCGCTGCAGGAGGATCCGCGAGCCGGCCAGGCACTGCTGCCCGTTGTTGCCGAAGATCCCTGCGAGTGCGCCATCGAGCGCGCGGTCGATGTCCGCCGAATCGAAGATGATGTTGGCCGACTTGCCACCGAGCTCGAGCGCAACGGGCTTCAGGTTGCGTCCTGCAGTGGATGCGATCGCACGACCGGTGCCGGTGCCGCCCGTGAATCCCACCATGTCGATGCCGGGGTGCGATACCAGGGCGTTGCCCGTGACGGCACCGCGGCCATTGACCAGGTTGACCACGCCAGGCGGTAGCCCGGCCTCATGGAAGATCTCGACCATCCGCCGCATCGAAAGGGGCGTGTATTCCGAAGGCTTGAGCACGCAGGTGTTTCCCCAGGGGATGCAGGTGGCGACCCGCATCGAGGCCAGCGCCAGCGGTGCGTTCCACGGGGCGATGCAACCGGCGACGCCCTTGGGTTCACGCGTCACATACGTGAGGTAGCCCTTGGTCTGGGTGTAGGTCTCGCCGTGCATGGTGCTGGCCACCTCGGCGAAGAACTCGAAATTGCGCGCCATGCGCTGCACGTGCCCGCGGACGCTGCGCAGCGGCAGGCCTGTGTTCAGGCACTCGAGGTACGCCAATTCCTCGGCGTTGCGGCGCAGGTGGTCGCGGATCGAGTAGAGGATGTCCTTGCGGTCGTTGATGTCGAGCCGCGGCCAGGGTCCGCTGTCGAACGCACGCCGGGCAGAGCGCACCGCCGCGTCGACCTCGTCGGCGTCCGCCTCGCGCAGCTGGCTGATGACCTCCTCATTGGTCGGATTGACCACGGCGATGTCGTGGCCACCGGGCCGCGCGGCGACCGCCTCCCCGTCGATCAGGCTGGTGACGTGGGGGTTGACGGTGAAGCTGCGGGTGATCGCGACGTCGTTCATTCGGTTCTCCAGGCACAGGCGACGTACCACGGCAGCGAGCCGGCCGCGGCGGGCAGGCTGCCAACGTGGATGCAGGCGGGGTCGAAACCCGCCGCGAGCAGCTCGGGCTCGAGCTCCGAGGATGCGTAGGCTTCCCAGTAGGGTTCGTTGTTGTGCAGCGTGTCCCAGGAGAGCTCGAACTTGCGGAACTCGCTGAGCCCGCGGAACCGCAGGGGGACGTCCTGGTGCACGCAGACGCCACCCGGCGCCAGCAGGCGGAAGCTCTCGCGCAGCATGCCGCGCCGGGTTGCGTCGCTGATCTCGTGCATCATGTTGTGGGAGACTACGAGGTCGAAGTGCCGGTCCGGAAATCGCGTGTGCGCGCAATCCATCTGGTGAAAGTGGACCGCCGCGCCGAGTGACTCGGCGCGCGCGTGCGCGTAGCGGAGCATCCCTGATCCGACGTCGATCGCGTGCACCTCGGCGTCGGGGAAGGCGAGTGCGTAGGGCACGCTGGCGGAGCCCGCCGAGCAGCCCATGTCGAGGATGCGCTTCGGTTGCAGCGACGGGAATCGTTCGCGCAGGAAGCGCTGGACGTGCGCCGCCTTGCTGTCGTTGCGACCGATTCCCTGGCCGAAGGCGTAGAGATTGCCGCCGGCTTCATACAGGGCCCCCGCGGAGCAGTCGTCTTCGCCGAGGTCCATGGCGTAGCCGCCGGTCTGCAGGTGGATGTCCACTGCGGTAACGCCACGGGGTGGCGTGAACGAAGGGTCCAGTTCGAGGCTGCCGCGCCGGCCGGGCGAGGACATCAACCTGCGGGCCGCCTCCGACAGCCGCTGTCGCTCCCGGAAGACGCTGTCGCCCACCGCGACCCACATCTGCTCCTGGGCTGCGCGCGCCAGCGACGACCATGCACGGTAGGCCGGGTCAGACTCCATGGCTTCCCGTATCTCGGCGCGCGTGGCAGGCCGATGGCCGCGCCGGGCCTCGAAGCCCGGCGCGACCACCGACTCGAACAGCGCCTCCTGCGAGGAGCGCAGATCCCGGTTCAGGGCCTGCTTGAAGGCGACGACGAATTTCTGCCGTGCCGCCTCGTCGGCCGTGGGCACCGGGAGCATCTCGTGACGGACGCTGCGCACCATCGCCGCGGCCCCGGGTCAGAACCTGTAGCTCGCCGTGATGCCGAACTGCCGGGGCTTGGGCAGCGTGACCGCGAAAGCGCGCGTGGACAGGCCCGCCGGGCCCGGGAGCCCGCGCGAGTCGATGTAGCGCAGGATGTCGAGCCCGGTGTCGTCGTCGTTGATGTTCTTGCCCCAGAGCGCCACGTTCCAGTTGTCGGTCTCCAGGCCGATGCGCGCGTTGAGGTAGGTGCGGGCACCCGTCTCGGCGAGGTTGTGGATCTGGGTGAACTTCGAACCTTCGTACACGACGTCACCGCCGATCGACAGGGTCATGCCGTTGGCGAGCGGATAGGCGTAGCGGCCGATCACGTAGCCGTTCCACTCCGGCGAGCGCGGAGTGCGGTTGCCGGCCACGTTGCCGAACTCCTGGTTGTCGAGGTCGCGGATGGCCTGGCAGGCCGCTGCGCTCGCGCAACCGGTGGGGTTGGTCGGCGTCCGCGGGTTGAAGACCGAAGCCGGGCGGTTGCTGTAGAGGTTCGCCTGGTCGACGTTGAAGTATTCCTTGATCTTGGCGTCGACATAGGCCGCACCCGCGCTCAGGTCGAAGCGCTCGGTGAGCCTTGCCGTGAACTCCAGCTCGACGCCTCGGGAATCGGTCTTGCCGACGTTGTCGATATAGGAGTTCAGGAGGATCTGGCCGGCGGCGTTGGTGCCCGAGATGTTCTGGGTGAGCTGCTGGTTCGTCAGCTCGGTGTCGAACAGCGTCAGCGAGAGGAAGGCGCGGCCGTCGAGCAGGCGCATCTTGGTGCCCAGCTCGATGTTGGTGGATTCCTCCTCCTCGTAGATCAGCCCCTTGCCGATCGCCGACAGCAGCGGCAGCACGGTCGCTGAATTGAAGCCGCCCGGCTTGTTGCCCTGCGCGTAGTTGGCGAAGAAGCTGACGTCCTCGCTCATCTTGTAGCGCAGCGTGAAGCGCGGCTTGTCGCTCTTCCAGGAGCCCGTGAGCGGCGCCGACGGCGTGCGGACCGTGGCGTTGGTCCCAAAGGCGTAGCTGACCTGCTCCTTGTCCTCCTCGGCGTGGCGGAATTCGGCCGTGGCGGTCCACTGGTCGTTGAAGTCGTATTCCAGGCCGGCGAAGAGCGCGCGGTTCTCGACGTCGCGATCGGAGATGGCTGCAGCGCCATTCGGAACGATCCGCCCGTCTGGGAAGGCCTTGTCGTCGCGCGTGAAGTCGTCGCTCTGCTTGAAGAAATACGCGCCGACGGTCCAGCGGAACGCGCGGTCGCCCGGCGAGCGCAGCCGCAGCTCCTGCGAGAAGTCGTTGCGGTTCTCCTCGTTGAAGCGCCAGAACGCGCCCGAGCTGCGGAATTGCCGGGTCAGGTCGCCGGCCGCGCCGGCTGGCGGGGGCGGCAGCGGCACGACAAAGCTCGGCGGGATTGCGTCGAGCCCCGCAAAGGCGTCGTAGCCAGCGTAGCTGACGTCGATCTGGACCTTGTAGTCCTCGTAGCTGTATGCGCTGACCGAGGTCAGCTCGTAGCCGCCCGCGAACTCGTACTTCGCTGTCAACGCGGCGCGCGTGCGGTCGCGGCGCGTGCCGGGCTCGGGGAAGAGGTCGGTGCGCTGCTGCACGACCAGCTGCTCGATCGGCACCACCTCGCCGCAGTAGTAGCCGTTGGAGCGGGGCCGGTCGGCGCTGCGCAGCTGGCAGTTGTTGAACTGCCTGCCCTGCAGGCCAATGGCGATGGGGCCGTCCTTGTCCTTGCTGTAGGTCAGCATGCCGGTGACCTCCAGCCCATCGAGGGGTGTCCACAGCAGCTTGACGGTCGCCGCATCGGTCTGCTCGGCACCGAGATCGTCACGCTGGTCCAGCGGGTTGTCGTAGAACCCGGAGATCTCGGTGTGGGTGGCGGCGGCGTAGAAATACAGCGTGTCGTCGACCAGCGGCCCCGACACGTACGCCGAGGCGTCCTTCTGGCCATACTCGCCCAGCGTCAGGCTCACTTTGCCCTCGAAGTCCTCCGTGGGCCGGCGCGTGACGTAGTTGATGGCACCCGCGAACGTGGCGCGACCATACAGCGCGGCCTGGGGTCCCTTGATCACCTCGATGCGCTCGAGGTTTGCGGTCTCGGTGTTGGTGGCGCTGCCCGACAGGTACACGCCATCGATGAAGTAGGACGCGTTCGGCTCGCCCAGGATGTTCGACTGGCCGCGGATCACCGGGCGCTCGCTGGCGTTGCGGCCGAAGGACGCGACGTTCGAGAAGCCGGGGGTGTAGAGCGCGAGGTCGCGCGAGTCGCGGATCGAGAGCTCCTCGATCTTCGCGGCGCTGACCGCCGTGACCGTCAGGGGAACGTCGATCAGTGACTCCTCCCGCTTGCGGGCCGTGACCACGATTTCCTGCAGGGCCAGCGAGTCGTCTGCCCCGGACTGGCCAGCCGTTCCCTGCGCGAGCGCCGCAGGCCCCGCCAGGATGAGTGCCACCGTGGCCGCGACGCTGCAGCCGCGCTTGATGCCGGATTTCGTGTTCATCGTGTGCCCCCTTGAGCATTCGAGTTGTGTTGCGACCTCGGAAAACATCATGTCATCATGACCTTCCTTGAACAAGCGTGTGGCCGCTCCCGGGCACAAGATGGCCGATTTGCGGAGTTTCCTCGCCGACAATGCTTCAGCCGTCTGGGACCTGCCCGACGGCATCTCCGCACGTCACCAGCTCACCGCGCTGCAGCACGAGCTCGACGCGAGCGGCCTCTACCCGATCCTGCGTGCCAGTCGCGTGTCGGACGCGGGGTCCCGACTGCGCAGCATCGGGGTCGTCACCAACCTTACGGCAAGCCGCGAGCTGACGGCCCGAGCGCTCGGGCTCGCGGACCACCGGCAGGCGGCGGCCTGGTTCGCGGCGCGCGTCCGCGCCGGCATCGAACCGGTTCGCGTCGCCCGGTCCGAGGCGCCGGTGCAGCAGGTGGTCCTGGAGGGCCCGGAGGCCAACCTTGCGCTGCTGCCCGCCCTGACGCAGCACCTGCTGGAGCCCGGTCCCTACCTCACTGCAGCCCACGCGACGACCTTCGATCCGGACTCGGGGACCGACAACACCGCGATCCAGCGGTGCTGGCTGAAGTCCGCGCACTCGATGACCTGGTTCCCTTACCCTTCCAGTCACAACGCCCGCAACCTGCGCAAGTTCTGGGCGCGCAACGAACCCTGCCCGGTGGCCTTCTGGATCGGCCACCACCCGGCGGTGCTGCTCGGCAGCCAGGCCAAGCTGAGATATCCGGAGAGCCACTGGAGTGCGGCGGGTGGCGTGTCGGGCGCGCCGTTGAGGCTCGTGCCGTCGGTGCTGCATGGCGAGCGGATCATGGTGCCCGCCGACGCGGAGATCGTGATCGAGGGCTTTGCCCCTCCTGGCACGCTCGTCGCCGACGGGCCCTTTGGTGAATACACTGGCTACCTCGGCGCGCAGGTGCCGGCACCGCTGGTCGAGGTCCGCTGCATCACGATGCGGCATGACCCGCTGTACCATGACTACGGCTCGGGGCTCGCGGACATGCTCGTGCCCGACAACATGGTGATGGAGGGCAAGCTGTTCGAGATGGTGCGCGCGGTCGCGCCGTCGCTCGTCAACGTGCACGTGCCCACCGAGGGGCGCCGCTTCCACGCCTACCTGCAGTTGCGAAATCCTGCTCGAGGCGAGGCGCGCGATGCCTTGATGGCGGCGCTCGCGTATCGTCGGGTCAAGACCGTCGTGGCCGTCGACGAGGACGTCGACGTGTTCTCGCACGGCGCCATGCTTTGGGCGGTGGCCACGCGGGTCCAGTGGTCACGTGATGCGGTGGTGGTCGATGGGCTGTCCGGTTCCACGCTCGACCCCTCGCTGCCCGAGGGGGCGACCACCGCATCCAAGATGGGGATCGACGCGACCCTGCCGCCGGCCCTGCGTGCAGGCGGCCCGCGGCCCGTGCCGCCGGTCGCCGCGGTGCCGGAGGCTGACGTCAAGCGTGCGCGTGCCCTGCTGGGGGGCGCGGATGACCGCGCGTGGCCAAGGCAGTGACCATGGGTGTGCAGCGGGACCCCGGCGGACCGCACTGGGAGAAGCGGGGTAACGCGCTGTGGCTGCACTGCCCCGCCTGCGCGACGGTGTTCCCTGCCAGTCCGTCGATGCTGGCGCCCGGCGCGCCGCCCGCCTGCTGTCCTGGCTGCCATCACGAGTTCGTTCCCGCGGCGGCGCGCCGCGACAAAGGAGATCCAAGATGACCGAGATCATGCAGACGGCCCAGCTCTTCGCTGCGCTCGAGGCGGCCCGCCAGCCGAAGCACGGCGGCGGGCATGCGTTCAGCCGTGCCTGGGCGGCCGGCGAGCTTTCGCGGGCCCAGCTGGGCGAGTGGGCGATCCAGCACTTCTACTACATCGACCCGATACCCCAGCAGTTTGCCGCGCTCTATGCGCGGCTTCCCGACCTCGACGCGCGCCAGCACCTGCTCGAGAACCTGCTCGGGGAGGAAATGCCGGGCAAGCCTGGCAAGCGGCATCCGGACCTGTTGCGCAAGTTCGCCCGCGCCTGTGGCGTACCGGACGAGAGGATCCTGCGTGCCGAGGAAAATGGCGAGATCCTGCCCACGACGAGGGCGATGCGGGCCTGGATCTGGGAACTTGCCGGGATCCGGCCGCTCGGCGAGGCCTGCGCCGGCATCATGGTGGCCCTCGAGGGGCAGCTGCCGACGCTATACCCGAAGTACGTCGACGCCATGCGTCGCATGGGGTTCAGCGACGACGACCTCGAGTTCTTCCACGTGCACATCGAGGGCGACACCGAGCACGCGCACATCGGCCTCGAGCTGACGGCTCGTTACTCGACGACCCCAGAGCTGCAGTCGCGCTCGATCGCCGCCGTGCGCGCCTCGGCGGAGATGCGTTTCTCGATGCTCGACGGGATCATGGCGAGCGTCGTTCGGCGCGAGGCTGCGTGAGGCGGCCGGCGTGACAGTCGCCGGCGGTGCCGAGGGCCGTGCCGCGCCCGTCGCCCTGGTCACCGGCGCGGCCGGCGGCCTTGGGCGGGCGGCGGTGGCGCTGCTGCGCGAGCGCGGCATGCGCGTGGTCGCGACCGACCTCGCGCTCGCCGCGCTGCCCTGCACCGACCCAGGGTTCGAGATGGCCAGCCTCGACGTGACCGACGAGGCGGCGATAGCGGATTGCGTGGAGGGCGTGCTGTCGCGGCACGGCCGGCTCGACCACGTCGTGCACCTTGCCGGACGGGCCGGAGCCGGACCGCTCGACGCGGTGGCTCGCAGCGAGTGGGACGCCGTCCTCGCCGTGAACCTGACCTCGGCATTCCTGCTGGCGCGGGCGGTGCACGCGCCGCTGGCGCAGTCGCGGGGCAGCCTCGTGCTCACGTCCTCGACCAATGCGATCAACGGCGGCAGTGCGCTGTCCGGCCCCGCCTATGCGGTCGCCAAGGCGGGCCTCGTCAACCTGGCGCGCTACCTTGCCAAGGAATGGGCCGCGGAGGGAATACGCGTGAACTGCCTCGCGCCCGGACCCATCGACACGCCCATGGTCTCGGGACGCTTCACGCCCGAGGTGCAGGCGCGCCTGCGCGCCACCGTGCCGCTCGGCATGATCGGCCATCCGCGACATGTGGCCCACGCCATCGGCTACCTGACGAGCCCCGATGCCGCATTCGTCACCGGCACGGTCATGAATCTCTCTGGCGGCCTGGTGCTCGATTGACGCCCGCAGGATCCGCCGCAAGACGCGGCCCCCTGGCGTCTCCGCGGTACCATCAGGTCTACGTCACGCTGCGATCCTGGGTCAGGGACGGCAGCTATCGACCTGGCGAGCGGATCCCGACGGAGCCCGAGCTGTGCCAGCTGTTCGGGGTGTCCCGCATCACGATCCGCAAGGCGATCGATGAGCTGGCGCGTGAGGGCTGGCTAGTGCGGCAGCAGGGCCGCGGAACCTTCGTGCAGCTTTCGGCGGCCCGGACTGCTGCCTCGATCGACCTCGACGAGGCCCGGCAGCAGGTGGCCGGTTTCACCGCGGCCACCGAGGTCGTCGGCCTTGCGGGCGCCGATGTCGAGCCCGACGAGGAAACCCGCGCGGCGCTGCTGCTCGACGCCGACGAGCGGGTGCGCCGGTCCTCGCATGTCCGTGAGCTGGGTGGCGTGCCGCTGGGGCTGATCACGACCTTCGTGCCGCTGGACATTGCCGCTCAGGTCGGCGAGGCGGCGCTGGCCCGCCAGTCTATGTTCGAGCTTCTCGACAAGGCAGGCATCGACGTTGCCGAGGCGGACCAGCTGATCGGTGCGACGCTCGCGGGCGTCGAGGCGGCGCTCGCCCTCGGTGTCGAGATCGGCGCGCCGCTGCTGCGGCTGACGCGCGTCGTCTTCGATACCTCCGGACGGCCGGTGGAGCGCGTGGTCGCGCTCTACCGGGCCGACGCCTACCAGTATCACACGCGCCTCAGGCGCAACCGCGACGCCGGCTGAGCCGGATCGATTCGACACAGGGAGGGCGGAACATGATCCAGATGGCAGGACGAGCAGGTGTGGCGACATGGGGGCGACGCGGCAAGGCCCTGGCGTTGCTCGGCGTGGCCCTGGTCCTCGGCGGCATCGCCGCGGCGCCGCGGCCGTCCTTCGCGGCGGGAGTCGACCTGGACGATCCGGCGCAGCGGCTCGACGCCTATGTGCGCGCCAACGGCGACACCAGCGGCAAGCCGGTCGCGCAGTGGGCATCGGGGACCATCTATGCCTATGTGCCGGGCGAGAAGCCGCGGGCGCTGTTCGGTCTCGAGGTGCTCGGCATGTCCCGCTACGAGCGGATCGAGGGCGGCTACCTGCGGCTGTCGCGCGAAATCGGCTACTACACCGACCTGCAAACGGGGGAAGTGCTGGAGCGCTGGATGAACCCGTGGCTGCAGCGCGAGGTGGAGGTGGTGCCGATCCAGAACGATCCGGTCAACCGCCGTTTCCTCGCCGCGAGCCCGAACTACCGGGTGACGCAGGCGGGTGCGGACGTCATGTTCTACCGTGAGGTTCCGCTGCGCTATCCGAACCCCCTGGATCCGAAGAACTATCCGGAGTACTCGTCGGGCGAGTTCTACGAGGCGATCGAGATGTTCAATACCTTCGTGCGCCGCGCGGACCTCGACGATCCCCGCCAGACCTCGGTGCCCGCCACAGGCAGCTGGACCCGGGTGGGACCATGGTTGCCGTGGATGGAAATGGGGCAGCGCCCGGGCTACCTGCTCTACCACAGCCGCAGCCTCAAGCCCGTCGACGGTCTCGACGGCATTCCCGCGGGTCTTCGCGAGCGCGTGGCCCGCGACGCACCACGCTACCTCGAGGCACCTGCGGCGTTCTCGGCACCCGACGAGACCAGCTGGACCTTCTTCAAGAAGCGCGTCGACGCGCGTCGCAAGGCTGAAGCGTCGCGCTGAGGCAGGCATGCGCCCGTGCTGCAGCCGTCGCCCGGGTCCGCTCGGTGCTCGGTCGATGACTGCGGCATAATGGCCCGGAGCGAGGAGGTTGGCTCCCGCCCGTTTCGTTGCAGTCCACCGGGGTAATCCATGGCCGAGAAACCGAAGAAGTACGACCTGCTGATCAAGAACGTCCGCGTGGTGCGTCCGCGCAAGACCACCGTCGAGAAGATGGACATCGGCATCGCCGGCGGCAAGGTCGTCAAGGTGGCCAAGGGCCTGGCCGCTGCCGAAGCGGCCCAGGTCGTCGACGGCAAGAACAAGCTGGCCTTCCCCGGCCTCGTCGATCCGCACATGCATACCGGCATCTATGGGCCGCTCGCCCAGGATGCGCGCTCGGAGAGCCTCGCGGCCGCCCAGGGCGGGGTCACCTCGAGTCTCAACTACATGCGCACGGGTGGCTACTACATGGAGCGTGGCGGCCCCTACGCCGAGGTATACCCGGAGGTTCTCGCGCAGTCGAAGGACAACTTCTGGGTCGACTACGCCTACCACCTGGCGCCGCTCGACCGCACGCACATCGGCGAGATCGACATGCTGATCCAGAAGTACGGCGTCACGTCCTTCAAGATCTTCATGTTCTACGGTGGCTACGGGCTGCACGGCGCTTCCAACTCGCAGCGCGAGTTCCTGAAGATCGGCGAGGACGAGAAGTACGACATCGCCCACTTCGAGTTCGTCATGCGTGGCGTGCACCGCGCCATGCTGCGCAACCCCAAGATCAAGGACTCGATCTCGCTGGGCCTGCACTGCGAGCTCGCCGACATCCTCAGCGCCTACACCAAGATGGTGGAGGGCGGTGCAAAGGTCACCGATCTCGACACCTACCTGACGGGCGAGACACACGATCCCGAGTGCATCGACTGCGCGCCGCTGACGGGCCTGCGTGCCTACAGCGCCGCGCGCCCGCCGCACTCCGAGGGGCTCGCGATCACCATCGCCTCGTACCTGGCGCACGAGACGAACTGCCTCAACATCAACCTGCTGCACCTGACCTCCCGCAAGGCGGTAGAGGCGGCGCTGAAGATGGCCAAGGCGTTCCCTCACGTGAACTTCCGGCGCGAGGTCACGATCGGCCATCTCTGCCTCGACTATGACGCCAAGGTCGGCAACCTTGCCAAGGTCAACCCGCCGATCCGCTCGCGCGCCGACGTCGAGTTCCTCTGGGAATCACTGCTCGACGGCAAGCTCGACTGGGTGTGCTCGGACCATGCCTGCTGCAAGACCGAGAAGAAGCTCGGCAAGGGCAAGGACAAGAAGAACATCTTCATGGCGAAGTCCGGTTTCGGCGGCACGGAGTTCATGCTCCCGGCGCTGATCACCGAGGGCAAGCCGCGCGGCCTTTCCTTCAACCGCATGGCCGAACTGACCTCCTGGGCACCGGCCCGGCGTTTCGGCCTGCACGGCAAGGGAGACATCGCGCCCGGCTTCGACGCCGACATCGTGCTGGTCGACACCAACAAGAGCTTCGTCGCCAGCGGCGAGCTTTCGGAGTCGCAGCAGGGCTACTCGGTGTTCGAGGGCATGGAGATGAAGGCCTCGATCACCAGCACCTACCTGCGCGGCCAGCTGATCTACGACAATGGCAAGGCGGTGGGCAAGCCGAGCGGCAGGTACCTGCACCGGCCCTACGCCTGAGCCCACCCGAGGAATCCCGACCCCATCCGTTTTTCTTCAAGGAGCAGAAGACATGGCGATCAAGTCCGGCGACACGATGCCCAGCGGCGCGTTCAAGACCATGGTGGACGGCAAGCCGTCCGAGATCTCGACCGACGCGCTGTTCGGCGGCAAGACCGTGGTGTTGTTCTCGGTGCCCGGCGCCTTCACGCCGACCTGCGACGCGCGGCACCTGCCGGGTTACGTCCAGCAGGCCGACGCGCTCAAGGCCAAGGGCGTCGACACCATCGCCTGCATGGCGGTGAACGACGTCTTCGTCATGAACGCCTGGGGCAAGGCCGGTGGGGTCGGCGACAAGGTGCTGATGCTCGCCGACGGCAACGCCGACTACACGCGGGCGCTGGGCCTCGAGCTCGACGCCCGGGGCTTCGGCATGGGTACCCGTGGTCAGCGTTTCGCGATCATCGTTCGCAACGGCGTCGCGACGCAGGTGAATGTGGAGCAGGGCGGGGAGTTCCGCGTATCCGCCGCCGAGCACGTGCTCGGGCAGCTCTGAGCGATCGATGCCCGACCGCAACCGCAGGGTCACGTTTGCCCGCAGCCCCAAGGGGCTGCCCGTTCCCGAGGATTTCGGCGCGGATGAAACCGCCATCCCGACTCCCGGGCCCGGGCAGTTCCTGTCCCGCACGCTTTATCTTTCGCTCGATCCGTACTACCGGAACGTGATGAAGAACAGCCAGATCTACGCCGACCGGCTCGCACCGGGCGACGTGATGGTCGGCGAGACGGTGGCGCAGGTGATCGAGTCCCGGCACCCGGAATATCGCGCCGGCGACATGGTGGCGGTGCGTAACGGCTGGCAGCAGTACGCGCTGTCTTCGGGGCAGGGCGTTCGGAAGCTCGACCCGGCGGCGGCGCCTGTCTCCACGGCCCTGGGTGTGCTGGGCATGCCTGGGCTCACGGGCTGGGCTGGAACGGTGTACCTGGGCCAGCCCCTTCCGGGGCAGACCTTCGTCGTCTCCGCCTGCACCGGGCCTGTGGGCAGCACCGCGGGCCAGGTCGCCCGGCACATGGGTGCGCGGATCGTCGGCATCGCCGGGTCGCCCGAGAAGTGCGATTACGCGGTCCGGGAACTCGGCTTTGCGGCCTGTGTGAACTACCGCGAAGGCGACCTGCACGCGCAGCTCAAGGCCGCTTGCCCGGACGGCATCGACGTCTACTTCGACAACGTGGCGGGCGACACGCTCGCCGCGGTCACCCGCAACCTCGCGATGGGTGCACGCATCGTGCTGTGCGGCATGATCGAGGCCTACAGCATGGACACGCCGCCGCCGGGCCCGTGGCTGGGTCCGGTCGTGGGGGCGCGGGCCACGATGAAGGGGCTGGTGGTGTACGACCACATGCAGCGCATGCCGGAAATGACCCGGGTGATCTCGGGGTGGATCCGCGAAGGATCCTTCCGCTACCGCGAGGACATCACCGAGGGGCTCGGCAGCGCGCCCGAGGCGTTCTGCAGGCTGATGCGCGGCGGAAACTTCGGCAAGTCGCTGGTCAGGGTGGCGGCCGAGTAGCCCGCCGGCCGGGCACGCCCCGGATCAGAACCCGGGGGTGGTCGATCTGGCGTAGAGCTCGCGCACATAGCTGATCGGCGCGAGCGGCGCCTCGACATGCTGTACGAACCGCCAGCCGTGGGCGGTCCGGCGGAACGTGTCCACGACCCTGTTGTCCCCGCCCATCGGCCTCGACTCGCCCCGAACCGCGGCGTCCCAGTGCATCGAATACGCCGCGGTGACCACGCCCGCGGCGATCTCGCGCAAGGCAGGCTCCCCCTCGATCCGCATCGACATCCGCTCGATGGTACGGGAGGTCAGGTCGAAGTACGCCTGCAGCTGCGGCCAGCTCAGGTGGACTCGCGGGTTCTCCTCGGCCACGTAGACCGGATCCTGCGACTCGTCCCACAGGCCGCGTATCCGCGTGAAATCCAGCCGGCACCAGGCCTGCTCGAGTTCGGAGAGCAGGCGCAGGATTTCCGCGCGATCCTTGGTGTCGATCATCTTGCGATCCTTGGCGATAGCCAGGCCAGCACGCAGGCCAGGGCCAGCAGCACCGACGCCGGACCCGGGTCGCCATCGTAGACGACGCCGGTGACGATCGCGAAGGCCATCGACGAGAGCATGGCGATCGAGCTCGAAAGACCTGCCGCGACTCCGGCCCGCTCTGGGTGACCCACGATGCAACCGGCAAGTGCCAGCGGCGAGACGAGGCCGGCGGCAAACACGAGGACAGTGAGTCCGGAGACGAACGCCCACAGGGGTGGCGCCGGAGAGAACGCCGCGACGAGCATCATCGCCGCCGCGATGAGGCCGATGTGCAGGCCGCGCCGCATCACTGGCCGGCTGCCGAAGCGCCTCGAGAGCCCTCCTGCCGCAGCGGAGCCCGCTGCATAGCCGAGGGCCAGCAGCGCCCAGAGCACGCCGAAGCGGGTGACCGGCATGTCGTAGAGGCGCTGGAAGAGGTCCGCGCCGATGGTGATGAACACGAATGACGCGGAGCTGATGAAACTGTAGACCAGCGAGTTCGACAGGAAGCTTCGGTCGCGCAGCAGCACGGCGAACCCGCCAGAGAGTTGGCGGAGGTTCATGGCGCCGGTCTGCGGCGGACGGGACTCGCGGAGCTTCCAGGCCAGCAACACCAGCAGGGCCGCCGCTGCCGCGGCATGCAGCCAGAAGACGGCGCGCCAGCCGAGCGTGGCAGCGGCGCCGGCCCCGACGAGCGGCGCGATCACCGGCGACAGCCCCATCACGGCGGAGATGAATGCCATCGCGACCGCGGCGGGCTCCGGAGCGAGGGAGTCACGGACGATGGCGCGTGGCACGATCGTGGCGACGCTCGCGCCCATCGACTGCAGCAGCCGGGCAGCGATCAGGGCCGGAAGCGACTGGGTGACGCTGGCGAGGAGGCTCGCGGCGAGGAACACCGCGAAGCCGCCCAGGATCACAGGGCGCCGCCCGAAGCGGTCGCAGAGCAGGCCCTGCAGCGGTTGGAACAGGGCCAGGCCAAGCAGGTACGCGGAAACGACGAACTGCAGCGACGCAAAGTCGGCCTGCAACGCGCCGCCGAGCATGGGCAGTATCGGCACGACCGAGGACATGCCGAAAGCAGACAGGCCGCTGGCGACCCCGAGCAGAGAGATCAGGCCCCAGGGCGGACCGGCGGCGGCCCTCCGGGCGGACCGCGCGTTCACGCCTGGCCGCGGACTACTTGCCCGCCGACAGCAGCTGTTCGAGTTCCGGCACGACCTGGAACAGGTCGCCGACGAGCCCGATGTCCGCGACCTCGAAGATCGGCGCCTCGGCGTCCTTGTTGATCGCGACGATCGTTCGCGCGTCCTTGATGCCCGTCAGGTGCTGGATCGCGCCGGAGATCCCGAAGGCGAGGTAGAGCTCCGGAGCGATGATCTTCCCGGTCTGGCCCACCTGCATGTCGTTCGGGGCGTAGCCGGCGTCGACGGCGGCGCGCGAGGCGCCAACCCCAGCGCCGAGACGATCGGCGAGGCGGTAGAGGATCTGGAAGTTATCCGCACTGCCGAGCGCCCGCCCGCCCGAGACGACCCGGGCTGCGGTCTGCAGGTCCGGGCGATCCGTACGCGCCGCGGAGACGGAGACGAACCGGGTGTGCGCAGGCAGGTCGACCGCGACGTCGCGCAGCTCCACCGGCGCTGCGGTCGCCCCCGCGGCAGCCGCCTCGAACGACGCGACGCGGACCGTGGCGACGACCTGTGTGCCCGGGTCGACCTCGACCGTGACGATCGCGTTGCCCGCGTACATCGGCCGACGGAAGCGCGTGGCGCTCTCGACGGCCATGACGTCGGAGAGTTGCGGAGCGCCCAGCAGCCCCGAGACGCGCGGCATGAGGTCCTTGCCGAAGGTGGTCGACGGCCCGAACACGTGGCTGTAGCCCGCCGCCAGGGCAGCGACCTGGGGTGCCAGCACGGCAGCCAGCGGCTGCGCGTTGGCGGGGTGCTCGACACGCAGCACGCGGGAGACGCCCGCAAGGCCTGCGGCCTGTGCCGCAACCGCGCCCGCGTCGGTGGCGAGGACAGCGATGTCGATCTCGGCGCCCGGGATGGACTTCGCGCAGGTGACGCACTTGGCGGTCGCGGGATTGAGACGGGTGCCGTCGTGTTCGGCAACGATCAGGATCTTGCTCATGGGGGGTTCTCCGCGAGCCTCAGACGAGGCCTTTCTTCTGCAGCGCCTCGACCAGTTCCGGCACGCTCTTGACCATCACGCCGCGGGAGCGCTGGGCGGGGGGCTCGAACTTGACGAGTTTCAGCTGGGTGCCGACGTCGACGCCTAGCGAACCGATCTCGAGGGTCTCGAGGGGCTTCTTCTTGGCCTTCATGATGTCGGGGAGCTTGACGTAGCGTGGCTCGTTGAGCCGCAGGTCGGTGGTGATGACGGCCGGCAGGTCGACCGACAGCGTCTCGAGGCCCGCGTCGACCTCGCGGGTGACTGTGGCGCTTTCGCCCTCGATCTCGACCTTCGAGGCAAAGGTGGCCTGGGGCCGCCCCCAGAGCGCGGCCAGGATCTGCCCGGTCTGGCTGGCGTCGTCGTCGATCGCCTGCTTGCCGAGGATCGCGAGGATGGCCTGTTCCTTCTCGACGAGACGGTGAAGGATGCGGGCAGCTGCCAGCGGCTCGATGGCCGAGTCGGTCTGGACGTGCAGAGCACGGTCCGCGCCCATCGCGAGGCTGGTTCGCAGCTGCTGCTGGCAGTCGGCCGGCCCGATCGTGGCGACCACCACCTCGTCGGCGAGGCCTTTTTCCTTGATGCGCAGGGCTTCTTCGAGGGCGATCTCGTCGAAGGGATTGATGCTCATCTTGACGCCGTCGGTGACGACGCCGGTGCCGTCCGGCTTGACACGAATGCGGACGTTGTAGTCCACGACGCGCTTGATCGCGACCAGGATCCGTTTCATCGATCTGAACTCCCTTCAGCGGGCCGCCAAGTCTAGCAGACGAGCGCCGGGTTCAGCGCGCGGGCGACCCGGCGCGGTGGGGGTGCGGCGGGTCACGCTGCTGCTCGAGGAAGGTCTGCCGGATACGGTTCGCGGCATCCCGGAGCTTGGGCAGGAACCGGTCGACCGCGAGCTTCAGCGGCACGGCGCTGCCGCTGAACCGGACCATGACGGCGGCCAGCACCCGGTCGTCGATCATGATGGGAACCGCCATGCTGATCTCGTCCGACACGCGGCGCGGCCGTACGGCGTAGGCATAGCCCTGCATGCGCGCCTCGTTGAGCATCTTCATGAGCTCCGGGCGGTTGCGCGCGAGCTTGTCTTCCTCGCGGTTCGAGCGACCCAGGATCTCGAGCAGCGAGTCGCGCTGGGCCGGCGTGCAGAAGGCGAGGTACACCCGGCCGGAGGATGAAGTCAGGATCGGCACCCGGAAACCCGCCGAATACCGCTCGACGGCCAGCGGGCTGCGGTGGTCGGTGGACTCCCGCACCATCATCGAGGTGCCCGAGAGCGACGAGATGGCGACCGGCCAGACGATGTCCTTGCCGAGGTCGTAGATGTAGGGCCGGGCGATCTGCGTGATCCACGCCTCGTCATCGTAGCCGTCGGACAGGCCGCGAACCATGATGGTCAGGCGGTAGCGGTCGTCGGTGGCGTCGCGGTAGACGAAGCCCGCGTGGCTCAGGGTCTCGAGGATGCGGTAGGTGGTCGTCCGCGGCAGCCTGATCTCCTGCGCGACCTCGGAGACCGTTGCGCCATTGCGCAGGTTGAGCACCGTCAGGGCGTCGAGGCCCCGGATCAGGGCGCGGATCGGGCGGGTGGATTCCATGCAGCGGTTCCTCCTGGTCGCGTCTTGCGCCCAGTGTAGGCAAGCAACCAATTCACTGTCCATCGGGCGGTCATCGTTCCGCTGGGCGGACGTGGCTTCCCGATGCTCTCCATAATCGCGAGGGCGGCAGCCATGCCGTTAATCACTGGCGGCGGGCGCGGCAGGGCGGCATAGTCCCGGGCCGGCGACTCTGATCGCGATGAAGCCCTGACGGAGGCACGGATGCAATACGACTACGTACCCATTAACCATCGGCGGCCGCTCAAGTGGCCGGGTGGCAAGCGCGTCGCGCTGATCATCACGATCAACCTCGAGACCTGGGACCTCACCAAGGACACGGACAAGCCCTACTACGCGGGCGGTCCGGCCATCCTCCCCGACGTGCTCCCGGGCAACACGCCCGATTTCCCGAACTACACCTGGCGCGAGTACGGCCAGCGCGTCGGCGTCTACCGGATGTTCGACGTGTTCGACGAGGTCAAGGTCAAGCCCTCGTGCACGATCAATGCCGTCACGGCGCTGCGTCGCAAGCCGATGCTCGACGCTGCGCTGGCGCGCGGCTGCGAGATCCTCGCGCACAACTACGAGCAGGGCGAGCTGCTGACGAACTTCGCCAAGGACCCGGCCACCGAGCGCGACATCATCGAGCGCAGCCTGAAGGTCTACGAGCAGCACGTGGGCCGCAAGGCCAAGGGGTGGTTGTCGTCGTCGCTGCGCGGCACGCTCAACACCGCCGACATCCTCGCCGAGCACGGGCTGCTGTTCTACTGCGACCTGATGAACGACGACCAGCCCTACCTTGTGCAGACCCCGCACGGCCCGATCGTCTCGACGCCGTACACCAACGAGATCAACGACTTCACGATCCTCACGCGGCGCAACCACACCACCAGCGAGTTCCGCGACATCCTGATCGAGGAGCTCTCGGTGCTGTACAAGGAAGCCGCGGCCACCGGGAAGATGATGAACGTCGGCCTGCACCCGCACGTCAGCGGGCGAGCGTACCGCGTGCGCGCGCTGCGCGAGTTCGTCAAGTACGCGAAGTCGCTCAAGGGCGTCTGGTTCGCCACCCGCGAGGAGATCGCGGAGTGGTACCTGAAGAACCACGAGAGCCACATTCCCACGGGCGCCGTCGCCTCCGGGTCTTCCCGGGCCAAGGCCGCGGCACGCAAGCCTGCCCCGCGCCGCAAGCGCTGAATACCCGCAAGGAGGCCACGCTGATGTCCATCGAAGTCGCAAGGCTCGAACCCCAGACCGCAGGCGCCCGCAGCTTCCTGGCGCGCCGCGACCGCAAGATGCTGATCGGTGCCGACTGGGTCGACGCGGCCTCCGGCGCGCGTCTCGACACCGTGAACCCTGCCACCGGCGAGGTGCTCGCCACGATCCCGGCCGCCGACGCCACCGATGTCGATCGGGCCGTCGCTGCCGCGCGGCGCGCCTTCGAGGACCCGGCCTGGCGCGACATGACGGGTGCGCAACGTGCGCGGCTGCTGTGGAAGATGGCCGACCTGATGGAGGCCCATCTCGACGAGCTCGCGGAGCTCGAGACGCTCGACCAGGGCAAGCCCGTGTGGGTCGGCAAGTACGCGGAGATCCCGGGCGGCATCGAGCAGTTCCGCTATTTTGCGGGCCAGGCGACCAAGATCGAGGGCACGACGATTCCGACCTCGATCAACTACCAGCCGGCCGGCAAAAAGATCTTCGCCTACACCACGAAGGAGCCGATCGGCGTGGTGGGCGCGATCGTGCCGTGGAACTCGCCGATCGTGCTGACCTGCATGAAGATCGCGCCGGCCCTGGCGGCGGGCTGCACCATGGTGCTGAAGCCCGCGGAAGATACCTCGCTGACGGCGTTGCGCCTCGCCGAGCTGATGCTGGAGGCGGGCTTCCCGCCGGGCGTGCTCAACGTCGTCACCGGACTCGGTGAGGCCGCAGGTGCGGCGCTCGCCGCGCATCCTGGCGTCGACAAGATCGCGTTCACGGGCTCCACCGAGGTGGGCAAGCTGATCCTCGGTGCTGCGCGCGGCAACCTGAAGAAGGTCACGCTCGAACTCGGGGGCAAGTCGCCGGCGGTGGTGCTCGACGACGCGGACCTCGACCTCGCGATCCCGGGGGCCGCCAACGCGATCTTCTTCAACAGCGGCCAGGTCTGCGTGGCGGGCTCGCGCCTCTACATCCACGAGAAGATCTTCGACAAGGTGATCGAGGGCGTCGCGGTGTACGCGAAGGGCATCAAGCTGGGCCACGGGCTCGATCCCTCCACGCAGATGGGCCCGATCGTCAGCCGCAAGCAGGCGGATCGCGTCGCGGGCTACATCGGCTCCGGGCTGGGTGAAGGTGCCAGGGCGGTCACGGGCGGACGCCAGCTGGGGCCTTCCGGCACGTTCATCGAGCCGACCGTGCTGGTCGACGTCAAGCCGCAGATGAAGGTCGTCCAGGAGGAGATCTTCGGACCCGTGGTCGTGGCCTCGCCCATCAAGTCCATCGACGAGGTTCCTGCGATCGCCAACGACACCGTCTATGGCCTCGCGGCGAGCGTCTGGACCACCAACCTGTCGTCTGCGCACCGGCTGGCCTCGCAGATCCGCGCCGGCACGGTGTGGATCAACTGCCACTCGATGTATGACGCCAGCCTGCCGATTGGCGGCGTCAAGCAGTCGGGCTGGGGTCGCGACAGCGGGCATCAGGCCGTCGAGAACTTCCTGGAAACCAAGACGGTCTGCGCCGTGATCTGACCGTTCAGGGACGTCGGTGCGTCGAGGGGGTGCGACGAATGGCGGGCGAATCAAGACTGACGACCGGGCAACTGCTGGCCTATGCGGCGCCGACGGTGGCGCTGCAGGCGATGATGGTGCCGCTGCTGATGTTCCTGCCGCCCACCTATTCGCAGGTGGCGGGCATCTCGCTGGCCGTGGTCGGCGCGATGTTCGCCATCGGGCGGGCCTTCGAGGCCGTCACGGACCCGCTGATCGGTGCGCTGTCGGACCGGACCACGGCGGCGTTCGGTCGCCGCCGGGTCTGGATGGCGGCGGGCACGCCGATCGCGCTGGTGGCGACCTGGTTCCTCCTGACGCCCGGGCCCGGCACGTCGGCGGGTTACCTTCTGCTCTGGCTCATCGTGTTCTACGCCGGCTGGACGATGGTCTTCATCCCGCACCAGACCTGGGGCGGCGAGATGACCGGCGACTACCACGAGCGCACCCGCATCGCGGGTTTTCGCGAGACGGGATCGTTCGTGGGCTATCTGCTGGCCTCGGCGGTGCCGCTGGTCTACCTGCAGTTCGTGCTCGGCATCGCCGCACCGACCTACGAGCAGATCGTGCAGACGGTCGGCGTGTTCTTCGTGGTGGCCCTGCCTCTCGCCGTGCTGTGGTGCTTCCGCAGCGTCCCGGTGGCCGCGCGGGCGGAGGGCGAGCGTCCTCCCTCGTGGTCGGAGTTGTTCGCGATCCTGAAGCGCAATCGCCCGTTTGCGCGGCTGGCCAGCGCATTCCTCGTCGACCGGCTGGCCATGGGAACCTATTTCTTCGTGCAGCCGCTGTTCATCAGCTTTGCGCTCGAGATGCCGCAGAACGTGCTCTGGGTCGCATTGACCAACACGTTGGCCGCGGTAGTGCTTGCACCGGCCTGGGTGCCGATCACCCGCCGCCTCGGCAAGCACCGCTCGTACTGCGTCGCCAACGTGGTGACGATGTTCGCGTATGCGCTGCTCTTCGTCGCCGAGCCCGGCGGGCTGGCCATGGTGCTGCTCGCCAACGTGGTCATGGGGTTCGGCAACGGCGGCACGATGATTACCCCGCCCGCCATGGCTGCCGACGCCGTTGACCATGACGAGCTTCAGTCGGGCGTGCAACAGATGGGCGGGCACATGGCTTTCCTGGCCTTCGTCTTCAAGGCGGGGATGGCCTTTGGTCCGCTGCTGGGCGGTCTTTTCCTCGCATCGTTCGGCTATCAGCAGGCCGGGCAGTCGCTGGACGCTGACGCTGCCCTGGGCATCCGGCTGTGCGCGTCGTGGTTGCCGGTGCTGCTGCTGCTGGTGCCGGTGGCCTTGATGTGGAATTTTCCGATCGACTCGCAGCGCCATGCGGACATCCGCCGGGCGCTCGATGCGCGGCGCGGGGCAGCCAAGGTGGCCTGACACCCGACGCCGCGGCAGAGGGGGTGTCGCTTGAAGATCCTGCGTTTCCTGGGGCGCACGCTGCTCGGCGTGCTCATCCTGGTCGTGGCCGTGGTGCTGTTCTTCTATGCGCGCGACCCTGCCGTGATGCGGCGCCTGGTGGGCGGCCCCGGCATCGGAGTGGTCGACAAGACCGAGAAATCACAACCGCAGGAGGCCGTGCCCGGCGTCGAGCGCGACGACATCGCCTCCGCGGCGGCCGACACGATCGATCCCGCCGGGCTCGCGCTCGCCGAGGCCTATGCGAGCCAGACGCAGTCGGTGGCCCTGCTGGTCTATCACCGCGGAGCGCTGCGCTACGAGAAGTACTGGCCGGGCTATGACGCGGGCTTCCGCACCGACACCTTCTCCGCCCACAAGACGGTGCTCGGGCTGCTGGTCGGCGCGGCCATCGCCGATGGCCTGATCGGGTCGGTCGACGATCCGGTGGGCAAGTACCTGCCGGAGTTCATGCAGGAAGGGCGCCAGGGCATCACGATCCGCCACCTGCTGCAGATGCGCTCGGGTCTCGAGATCCCGCGCTTTGGCACCTGGACGGCGTGGCGGATCACGCTCGGCAGCGACCTGCCGGCCGTGATGTCCGGCCTGAAGCCCTCGACGCCGGCGGGATCCGAATTCCAGTACGCGAACTCCAATGCGCAGCTGCTCGGGCTGGTGATCGAGCAGGCGGCCGGGAAGCGCTACGCGCAGTACCTTTCGGAGCGTCTTTGGAGCCGGCTCGGTGCGCCGCCCGCCACGGTATGGCTGGACCGCGAGGGTGGCACGCCGCGGACGTTCTGCTGCCTCCACACGACGGCCCGCTCCTGGCTGCGCGTCGGCCGTCTGATCATGAACGGTGGCCGGGTCGGCGACGACCAGGTCGTGCCGGCGGAGTGGGTGCGCGACATGATCACGCCGTCCCCGACCAATGCGAACTATGGGTACCAGTTGTGGCTTGGCTCGCCGCCCGGAACCGAGCGCAAGTACCACGACTGGACCGTGAAGGCCTTTCACTCGGAGCCGTTCGCCGCCCCCGACATGGTCTTCATCGACGGCTTCGGGGGGCAGCGCGTGTACATGGTGCCATCGCAGGAGCTGATCGTCGTCCGCACGGGAAGGGGGCAGCCCGACTGGGACGACGCCCGGATCCCGAACGCGATCCTGCGGGCGATCCGGCCGGTGGCGGCGCCGTGAGCGCCGCGGCCCCGGGACGTGCCCCGTCGCCGGCCCTCGTCGCGCTGGAGCGCATCGTCTCGATTGCCATCCTCGGTATCGTGCTGTTCCAGATGTACCAGTCGACCAAGGTCGGCGTCACGCCGCGCGGCACGCCAGCACGCGAGGCGCTGCAGCACCTGCACATCTCGGTCGGGCTCACTACCGCGGTGCTGGTCGTCGTGCGCCTCTGGCTCTGGGCCAGGCTGCCGCGGCCGGCTCGACCCGCGCGCGTGCCCGCCGCCGCGGACGCGCTCGCGCGGCACTGCAATCTTGGCCTGTACCTCACGATCCTGGCGTTCTGCATCACCGGGCCACTGTTCGCGTGGTCCGAGGGGCACGCGGTGTCGTGGTTCGGGGTCGTGACGTTTCCCCCCATGCTCGAGGCCAGCTATCGCGCCTCGGTGACGCTGGGCTACCTGCACAGCCTGCTCGGCTTCTTCGTGCTGTACCTCGCGGGCTTCAGCGTGCTGGTCGCGCTCTGGCAGGGCCTGCGCTACCGCATCGGGCCGTGGCGCATGTTGCCGGGTTTCGGGTGGGGAGGCGGGCGATGAGCGCGAAAGACACCTATGGCCTGGGCGCGAAGTGCGTGCACGGCGCGATTTTCGCCGGTCTGCTCGCGCTCGCAGCCTGGACGCCCTACCGGGTATTCGGCGTCGTGCCATTCACGACATCCAAGCAGCTCGTGGCCTCCGGCCCGCCGCCGGCCGTGGATCCCTATGCGGGCGTGGGCGAGGCGCCGACATTGACCGGGCAGACGCAGAAGGACTTCATGTGGTGCCGCTTCTGCCACAGCTTCGAGCAGGGCGGCGCGCACGCCGTCGGGCCGAACCTGCACCGGGTATTCGGGCGGCGTGCCGCGAGTGCCCCCGGGTTCTATTATTCCGCGGCCTTCGTGGAGGCCGGCGAGGGCGGGCTCGTCTGGGACGACCAGAAGATCGCCGAACTGATCGCCGATCCCGAGGCTTTCCTAGGAGGACGACACCGCATGCGCTATGCACCCATCAAGGATCCGGTCGCGCGGGAGCAGATCGTCGCGGCGCTCAAGGCGGCCACCCAATGAGGCGGCGCGATTTCATCGCGCGGGGCGGCGCCGGCGCGGCGTCGGCGCTCGTCGGCGGCTCCCTCGGCTTCGGACCCCGGTTCGCGCGAGCGGCCGAGAAGGTGGAAGTGCTCGTGCTGGGCGCCGGGCTCGCCGGCCTCCGCGCGGCGCTGCAACTCGAGGAGCAGGGCGCCCGCGTCACCGTCCTCGAGGCGAGCGATCGCGTCGGGGGCCGCTGCCGCACGGTCACGCTCGACGGCATTCCGCTCGATCTCGGCGCGTCGCAGATCGGCTTCAACTACGGGCGCGTGATCGACGCCTCGCGCCGCGCCGGGGTCAAGCTCGGCAGTGACCCGCGCCGGCCCGGCGAGACGAGCTTCCACATCGGCGGGAAACTGCTGCGCAAGGAAGAGTGGAAGGATTCCCCCGCCAACCCGACGGTGGGCGAGGAGCGGGCGGTGCTGCCGCACGTGCTCGAAACGGCCTACATGTTCCGGCTGAATCCCTTCGGCGAAGATGTCGGCGCGTGGCTCGACCCGAGGTGGGAAGGGCTCGACATATCCGCGGGTGCCTGGCTGATGCAGCAGGGGGTCTCGCAGGCGGCGGTCGAGCTGATGAGCGTCGGCACCGACTACACCGACATGTGGAACACGTCGGCGCTCGCCATGCTGCGCGACGTGGCGCGCTCGCGGCTGGGCGGATTCTCGGGCCGCGACCGCAACACGCCGCTCTACGGCGCAGGCAACAACGACTGGTTCAACTTCGAGGGGGGCGCCGAGCGCCTCCCGGAGGCGATGGCGCGGCAGCTCGCCGCGCCCGTGCGCTTCGGCAAGGCCGTGGTACGGATCGTCAACGAGGGTACCAAGGCAGAGGTCACCTGCCTCGACGGCTCGCGATACCGAGCCGATTTCGTCGTTTGCGCGCTGCCGTTTTCCACCCTGCGCCGCGTCACCATCCTGCCCGAGTTGCCTGCGCCGCAGGCCGAGGCCGTGGCGGCCAGCGTCTACGGCGGCACCACCCACGTGATCCTGGAGCCCACGCAACCGTTCTGGGAAGAGGACGGCTACGGCCCCACGATGTTCACCGACGGCCTGCTCGAGCGCGTCTTCGCCCCCGGGATCGGCGACCGCATCCCGTTCCTGCGGGTCTGGGTCAACGGCTACGGCGCCGACCGGCTCGACGCGCTGCCGGCGGGCGAACTTGGCCCGTTCGTGGTGCGTGAGCTCGAGCGGATCCGCCCGGCTGCGCGCGGGCGGCTGCGAGTGCGCACGGTGTTCTCCTGGGGCGCCGACCCCTACACGCTGGGGCACCGTCACGTGTTCCTGCCCGGTCAGGTCCGGCGCTTTGCCCGCGACATGGACCGCCCGTGGCAGCGCATGCACTTCTGCGGCGAACACCTGCGCAGGATGGAATTCGGCATGGAGTCGGCGATGGAAACCGCCGATCGAGCGGCGGTGGAGATCCTGTCGGCCTGAGTGCCTCCGCTGCCCACTCCCAGCTGCCCGCTCCCATGGGTAGCGGGCGGAAGCGGCGTCGACCCCAGGACGCTGAGGGGGGTTCTAGCGGGACGCCAGGTGGGCCGTGGGTGGCAGCCCGGCGACAGCGGGTGAGCCGACTGCGCTGACGCGCTGCTCCAGCCAGCGTTGCGCGGCGACGTCGCCGCCCAAGAACGCTTCGAGGAATTCCGCGCTGACCCGGTTGAACGCCGCGACGTGCTGCGGTCCAAGGGCGTGGCGGGCGAGGTCGCCGCGACCCACCATGCCGCCGAGGTAGTGGTCGGCGCCGTCGAGGGTCAGCAGGTACTTGTTGCCCGGTGCCACGAGATCCCAGGGCTGGCGACGCCAGGCGTAGCCGCTGAGCCCCGGCACCTGCGCAAGGTCGTCGGTGCCGACGGTGACGAGCGTGGGTTGGGTCAGCGCGGCAAAGTCTTCGTTGCGCAGCATGGGCGGGAACTTGCCGGCGCCGCTGAACACGATGACCGCACGGACCCGCGGGTCCGCGCGCGAGACGGCCTTGCCCGCGGCCGGGTCGAAATACGTGGCGCCACCCAGGGTCTGGGCGACCAGGCCGCCGAAGGAGTGGCCGGTTGCGGCGATGCGCGCGCGGTCCGTGCGCGCCGCCAGCCCGGGCACCGTGCCGAGCGCGGCGTCGAGCCGGCCGAGAATGAGCTCGGCGTCGTCGAGCCGCCAGGCGAAATGCCGCGGGTCGGCTGCGCCGCGACGCGTGCCCAGCCGCACCGAGTCGCGATGCGTGGGCGCGATCACGACGTAGCCGCGTGCGGCCCATGCTTCGAGGATGGGATCGTAATCCTCGCCGGATGAGAAGGCGCCGTGCGAGAAGAGCACGACCGGCAGCGAGCGGCCGGTTGTCGGGTACACGACGCGCAGCGGCAGCTCCCGGCCGTCGCCCGGGTCGGCGATGCTCACGTTGAGCCGCTCGACCATCACCGGACGGGGCGCCGTCGCGGCGCACGCGCCCACTACCAGAGCGGCCAGCGCCGCCAGCAACCCCGCAGCCACGGGCACCGCGCGCGAACGCGGCGTCATGCGGGTGCGCTGCCGGCTGCGACCCGCGCTGCGGCGTCTCCCGCGAGCGCGCCGAGCGTGATGGCCATGCAGATGCCCACGGCCGGCAGGTAGCCGGTGACATCAGGGCCGGAGATGCTCCGCGCCGCCCCGCCGCCCGCGAAGACGTTGGGCAGAGGTGTGCCGTCGGTCCGCACGACCTGTGCGTGGTCGTCGACCACGAGCCCGCCCTGCGTGTGGAACAGCGCGCCGGTGACCCGGAGTGCGCAATAGGGGGCCTGCAGCGGATCGAGGCCGTCGAAGCGTCGACCCAGGCGATCAGGCTGGCCGGCGGCTCGCGCCGCGTCGATGGCTGCGTTCTCGCGCTCCAGCGAGCCCGCCGGCAGGCCGCAGACGCGCTCGAGTTCGGCCCACGACCCCGCCTTGCGGATGGCGCCCACCTCCGCGAGTGCACGCTGTTCGACGGAGTGCGCGAGGCAGGCCTCGTTGCGGCGCTCGTCGAAGATCACCCAGGCGAGGCCCTGCGGCTGCGCCAGCACGGGCACGCACATGCCCGAGATGTTGGCGTTCTCATGCGTGAAACGCTCGCCCTCGACATTGACCAGGAATCCGCCCTCCAGCAGCAGCGGGTGCGGCACGATCATCTGCTGAGGGTCGCCCAGCGTGCCCAGCCCCTGGTAGGCGGTCATGTCGGCCAGTGCACCGCCCAGCGCCTCGCCCCACTGGATGCCCTCGCCCTCGTTGCCCTCGTGGCCGAAGTACTTCGCGCCGGCCATCTCGGGGATGTGTCGGGCGATCATCTCCGGATTGCCGCCGAAGCCACAGGTCGCCAGTACGATGGCACCGCAGCCGAGGTGCTCGACGACCCCGCCCGGTCGCTCCACGCGCAGACCGAGGACCCGGCCGTCCGAGTCAGCGTAGAGATCGGTGACATGGGCCTCGGTCATCACCTGGGCGCCGGCGCGCTCGCAGGCCTGGCCGAGCAGTGCGAGCAGTTCCTCGCCACTGCGTCCGGGGGGGATGTGCAGGCGCGGGCGGGAGTGGCCGAGGCCGGTCCACTTGAAGTCGAGCAGCAGCGGCACCTGGTGCCCGCTGGCCAGCCAGTCGACCACGCGTCCCGACTCGCGCCCGACCAGGCGGGCGAGCCCGACGTCGGCGCGGCCCTCGGTCTTGGCCAGCACGTCGGCGACGAACAGCTCCACGGAGTCCTCGACCCCGTGCCGGCGCTGCTCGGCGGAGTTGACCGCGCACATGGCACCGAGCGACATCGAGGTGCTGCCCCAGGGGCGCTTGTCGCGCTCGAGCACGAGTACCTCGGCCCCGGCATCCGCGGCGGCGAGTGCTGCGGTGAGTCCACAGGCGCCGGCCCCGACGATGGCGACGGGAACCGTGAATTCGAAGTCGGGGATGTTGCTGCGGATGATGGCCATGGCAGACCTGGAACCTCGTGTCTGGCGTCCGTGCCGGAGCCACGGAGCTTAGCATCCCGGAGCGTGCGGATCGGCCGGTGCGCCCTCGTGCCGGCCGGTGTTTTCCACCGACTCGACGCCAGCCATGCCTGCCGTGAATAATCGGACCAAACGGGATCGATCAGGCTCAGGCCCTTCGACCCCATCCAGGCAGACACGGACCAGGCATACACGGACCAGGCATACACGGAGCAACAGGATCATGCAGCAGGCGGTTCACCTCATGCCCGGCGCGGTCGACGCGGCCATCGGCGAACTCGAGCGCGTGCTCGGCAAGGCGTACGTGATCACCGATCGGGCGGAACTCGAGTTCCACTCGCAGGACGTCTACCGGTCTGGCGAGTTGCCTGCCGCGATCATCCGTCCGGGCAGCACCGAGGAGCTTTCCCGCGCCCTCAAGGCGATCGCGCCGGCCGGCCTGCCCATCGTGCCGCGAGGCGGCGGCATGTCGTACACGGACGGCTACCTGCCCAAGCGCGCGAACTCGATCATGGTCGACATGCTGCGCATGAACCGGGTGGTACAGGTCGACGCCGACGACTGCTACGTCACGGTCGAATGCGGCAGGACCTGGAAGGACCTCTTCGACGAGCTGGCGCCACGCGGTGTGCGCACCCCGTACTACGGGCCGCTGTCCGGCTTGCGCTCCAGTGTCGGCGGGGCGCTGTCGCAGGGCAGCATCTTCCTCGGGTCGGGCCGCTACGGTGCCGCGGCCGAGTCGGTCGTGGGCCTGGACGTGGTGCTGGCCGACGGCACGGTGCTGAAGCTGGGCAGCCACGCCAACCGCAACGGCGAGCCGTTCTTCCGGCAGTTCGGGCCAGACACCATGGCGATGTTCCTGTCGGACTGCGGCGCGCTGGGCATCAAGACCGTCGCCACCTTCCGCCTCATCCGGCCGCAGCCGGAGGCCCGGTTCCTGTCGTTCTCGTTCACCAGCCACACCGCCTTGTTCGCGGCGATGGCCGAGGTCGCGCGTGCCGACGTCGTGTCGGAATGTTTCGGCTTCGACCCCGGCCTGCAGGCCGTGCGCATGAAGCGGAGCAGCCTGACGGCCGACGTCAAGGCGCTGGGTAGCGTCGTCCAGAACTCCGGCGGCCTGCTGAAGGGCCTGAAGGAGGGTGCGAAGGTCGTTCTCGCCGGCCGCAGCTTCCTCAAGGACGGCACGTTCTCGGTACACCTTTCCGTCGACGGGCGGGACGAGGCCGATGTCGAGGCCAAGGCCGCGATCGTGCGCCGCATCATGGGCGCCGCGGGCACCGAGGTGGAAAACACCGTGCCCAAGGTCATGCGGGCGAACCCCTATGCCGAGCTCAACAGCATGCTGGGGCCGAACGGCGAGCGCTGGGTGCCGGTGCATGGCACCGTGCCATTCAGCATGGCGACGCGGATGTACGAGGTCTGCGAGGCGGTCTTCGCGCGCCACGCCGAAGCCATGGAGAAATACGACATCGATCGCGGCTACCTGTGCTGCACGGTCGGCAATGCCGGCACGCTGCTCGAGCCCGTGATGTACTGGCCCGATGCCCGCAATGCGTTCCACGAGCGCGTGCTGGATGCGGCCTACCTGGCCAAGCTCGACAAGTACCCGCCGAACCCCGACGCCGCTGCCGCCGTGCTGCGGCTGCGCGAGGACCTTGCGGTCGCGTTCATGGAGCAGGGTGCGGTGAGCTTCCAGCTCGGCAAGTTCTATCTCTACCAGGAAGGCCTCGAGCCCTCGGCGCAGTGGCTGCTCAAGCAGCTGAAGCAGCTTCTCGATCCGCAGGGCCGCATGAACCCCGGCAGCCTGGGCCTATGAGGGCAGGGGATCGCACTCCATGGGCAGTGACGGGTCTGCAGCCCATTCATTGAGCGAGCCGTCGTAGACCCGCGCGGCGTCGCCGTGGCCGAGCAGCAGCAGCGCAAAGGCACCCGTGGTCGCGGCGATGCCCCCGCCGCAGTAGGCGATCACCGGCTTGCCGTCGAGCAGTCCGCGCGACTCCAGGGCCGCTCGCAGCCGCGGCTCCGGCAGGAATGACTGGCTGGTGGGGTCCAGCAGTTCGAGGGCTGGCACGTTGACGCTGCCGGGGATGCGCCCCGGGCGCGCCGCCGTGCGTTGCCTGCCGCTGAAGAGCTCTGGTGAGAGCGCGTGCACGAGGTGCCCCCCGCCGCTGCGCACGACGTCGAGCACGTCGTCGCGGCCGACGAACACGGGTCGGCGCGGGCCCGCGGCAAAGCGGGCCGCGGGGTAGCCTCGGGCGCCGGACTCCAGCGGGCGGCCCTCGGCGCGCCAGGCGTCGAGGCCTCCGTCGAGCACCTGCGCCGCGTCGAAGCCGAACTCGCGCAGCATCAGGAAGGCGCGCGTGGACCACCAGGTCGGGCCCGAGTTGTAGAGCACGACCCGTGTCCCGGGTCCGACGCCCAGCGCCGACATGGCCTCCGCGAACCGCTCCGCGGAGGGCAGCATGAATCGCAGGGAGTGGTCCGGGTCGGAGAGTGCGTCGAGCAGGTCCATGAACGCTGCGCCCGGGATGCGGGCGCTTTCGTAGGCGGCGCGTCCCGACTCCACCCGGGCCCCGCCGTCGGGACGCCGTCCGAGGTGCACGGTGGTGTCGAAGAGCCGCAGCGACGGGTCGCCGAGCAGCGGCTCGAGTTCGGCCGGGGAGATCAGCAGCGGGTAGGGGGTGGGCGCTTGCATGGAACCTGCCTTGCGGGAGTTCGAGCGAGTTTCTAGACTGCGTTGGAGTCGTCAAGGACAACGCCGGGGAAGGATCCTGCCATGGCCAAGATCGTCGTGCTGTTCAACCTGAAGTCCGGGGTCAGCGTCGCGGACTACGAGAAGTTCGCCCGCGAGACCGACCTGCCCATCGTCAACGCGCTCCCGTCCGTGCGGCGGTTCGAGGTGCTCAAGGCGCAAGGCCTGCTGGGCGGGGGTGCATCCCCCTACCAGTACATCGAGATCATCGACCTCGAGAGCCTCGAGCAGCTCGGTCAGGACGTCTCGACCGAGACCATGCAGAAGGTGGCGGCCACGTTCCGCTCGATGGCCGACAACCCGCAGTTCATCGTCACCGACCACCTGTGAGCGTGGCAGGGCCGGCTGGCGGCCCGTCCGGGGTGTTCTACGGCTGGTGGGCCATCGTGCCCGCCGTCTTCGTCATCCTGCTAGTCACCAACGGCCTCACGGTCGGCGGCATTGCCGCCTTCGACCCCACGCTGATCCGCGAGCTCGGGGTGAGCCGTGCCGAGGTCAAGCTCGGCGACGCCATCCAGCTTGGCGTCACGGCCGTGCTCACGGTGCTGACCGGCTGGCTTGCCGACCGCTATGGCGTGCGCGTCGTCATGGTGTTTGGCTGCCTTGCGCTGGCCTGGGGGTTCTTCAGCCTCGGTGACGTACGCAGCCTCGCGGATCTCTACTGGTCCCGGTTCTGGATGGGGCTGGGGCTGTCAGGTGCCGGGCTGGCGATCTGCATGGTTGCGGTTTCCCGGTGGTTTGCGTTGCGTCGCGGCCTGGCGCTGGGCATCGTGCTGGCCGGAACGAGCCTGGGCAACGGCCTGTTCCCCTGGGTCTTCACCCGGCTCATCCAGCTCGAGGGCTGGCGCGAGGCGAGCGCATGGGCGGGCTGGATGCTGGTCGGGCTGGTCGCAGTCGTGCTGGTCCTGCTGCGCGAGTGGCCCGATCGCATGGGTCTCAAGCCGTATGGCGCCGAGGCCCTGGCCGCGGCTGGCACCGCCGATGTCTCCGGTCCCGAGCTGACCTACGGGCAGATCCTCGGGCGGCGCGAATTCTGGCTGATGAGCGTGGCGGCTTTCGCCACGTTCTACTCGATCCTCGGCGTCAACAACAACATGATCCTGCACATGCAGGCGCTGGGCGTGCGTCCGGAGCTCGGTGCCCTGATCGCGATGCCGCTGTTTCTCGCCGGCCTGGTCGGCAAGCTGGCCTCGGGCTGGCTCACGGATCTCTACGGGCGCAAGCCGGTCTGGATCGCGAGCCTGTCGCTGATGCTCGTCGCGGCGCTGATGCTGTCGACGATGACCGCGCTCATGGTGCCCGTCGCCGCGGTGGTGATGGGGCTGGGCTGGGGAGCCAACTACACCCTGCTGCAGGCGGTGGCCGGCGACGTGTTCGGCACCCGGTCCCTGGGTCGCGTGATGGGTGCGGTGACCGTGATGGACGCGGGCGGCGGCGCACTGGGCCCGTGGATCACCGCGAGCATCGCGGACGCCACGGGCGACTACCAGGCCTCGTTCGTGGTGGTCGCGGTGCTGATCGCCGTGGCCTGGCTTTGCGCGCGTGCGCTGGACGTGCCGACGCCTGACCTCAAGGTGAAGATCCCATGATGCGCTACGCCCTGCGCCGCATCTTCGGCGTGATCCCCACGCTGCTGATCATCATCACGATTTCGTTCTTCGTGATCCGCCTCGCGCCCGGTGGCCCGTTCGACGAGGAGCAGGCGCTGCCGCCCGAGATCAAGGCCAACCTCGAGGCGGCCTACGGCCTCGACCGGCCGCTGGTGGAGCAGTACTTCAGCTACCTGTCGGGCCTCGTGCGCGGCGATTTCGGTCCATCCTTCAAGTTCAAGGATTTCAGCGTCACGGAGCTGATCGCCCAGGGATTGCCAATCAGCCTCGCGCTGGGGCTCTCGGCGGTGCTGCTGGCGCTGCTGGTGGGAATCCCCCTCGGCACGCTCGCGGCGCTTCGCCAGAACACGCCCGCGGATTACTCGATCATGGGACTCGCGGTGCTCGGCATCGCGCTGCCGAGCTTCGTCACCGGGCCGTTGTTCGCCCTGGTCTTCGGGCTCTACCTGCGCTGGCTGCCGGTGGCAGGCTGGGAAACGGGGCAGTTGCGTTACCTGGTTCTGCCGGTGATCACGCTGGCGCTGCCGGTGATCGCCTACGTGGCGCGGCTGACTCGGGGCAGCCTGCTCGAGGTGCTGCGCACGAACTTCGTACGCACTGCGCGGGCCAAGGGGCTCCCGGAGCGGCAGGTGATCCTGCGCCATGCGCTGCGGCCGGCGCTGCTTCCCGTCGTGTCCTACCTGGGGCCTGCGACGGCGTTCGTGATCACGGGGTCGCTGGTGGTCGAGACGGTCTTCGGCCTGCCGGGCAGCGGCAGGTACCTCGTGCAGGGCGCGATCAACCGTGACTACACGCTGGTGATGGGCATGATCGTCGTGTACGGCTCGCTGACGCTGACACTGAACCTTATCGCAGACCTCTTGTACGGCTGGCTCGACCCGAGGGTGCGCTATGACTGAGGTCGTGGCGACCGGCGAAGCCGTGGCGTCGCGCGGATTCTGGGCCGACGCCTGGCGGCGACTGCGTCGCAACCGGGCGGCGATGGCGGCCGGCACGGTGATCGTGCTGATCACGCTGCTGGCTTTCCTCGGGCCGCTGCTGTCGCCGCATGACTACGACGCCATTGACTGGGATCACATGGCCGTGGGGCCCGGTGGCCCGAACGATCACTGGCTCGGGACGGACCGGCTCGGCAGGGACCTCTACGTGCGGACTTTGCACGGCGTGCAGATCTCGCTGCAGATCGGCCTGCTTGCCACGCTGGTGTCGCTCTGCATCGGTGTCGCCTGGGGCGCGACCGCCGGCTACCTCGGGGGGCGCATCGACGGCTTCATGATGCGCGTGGTCGACGTCCTCTACTCTCTGCCCTACATCTTCATCGTGATCATCCTCTCGACGCTGTTCGATCGCGGGAACATCTACGTGCTGTTCCTGGCGATCGGCGCCGTGGGCTGGCTCACGATGGCGCGCATCGTCCGTGGCCAGACACTCTCGATCAAGCGCAAGGAGTTCATCGAGGCGGCGCTGGCCAGCGGCGTTGGCACGCCGTCCATCCTTGCGCGCCACATCGTGCCCAATGTGATCGGACCGGTGATCATCTACGCCACGCTGACGATCCCGCAGATGATCCTGTTCGAGAGCTTCCTGTCCTTCCTCGGGCTGGGCGTCCAGGAACCGCAGGCGAGCCTCGGCAGCCTGATCAACGAAGGGGCGCAGGAGATGGAGTCTGCGGTCTGGATGCTGCTCGTGCCGGCGAGCTTCCTCGTGGCGCTGCTGACCTGCTTCAACTTCCTCGGCGACGGACTGCGCGATGCACTCGACCCGCGTGACCGCTGAGGCATCCCGTGAAGGCGGTGCGGTGCCCCCCGCCGGCGGCGCACCCGTGCTGGAGGTCGAGGGGCTGACCGTGAGGTTCAGCACTCCGGACGGCGAGGTTCCCGCGGTGCGCGACTTCTCGCTGTCGCTGCGGCCCGGTGAATGCGTCGGGGTCGTGGGCGAATCCGGCGCGGGCAAGAGCCAGTCGTTCCTGGCCGTCATGGGCCTGCTGCCGCCGAATGCGCAGGTGTCCGGGAGCGCACGCCTGGACGGGATCGAACTGCTCGGCAGCCCCGCCGAGTCGTTGAACCGGGTGCGCGGCTCCCGGATCTCGATGATCTTCCAGGACCCGATGACCTCGCTCACACCGCACATGACGGTGGGTGAGCAGATCGGCGAGGTCCTGGTGCGTCACCGCGGCCTGACGCGCACCGCGGCGTCCGCGCGCGCGCTGGCGCTGCTGGAGCGCGTGCACGTCACCGACGCGGCGCGTCGCCTTCGCCAGTATCCGCACGAACTGTCCGGCGGCATGCGGCAGCGGGTGATGATCGCGATCGCGCTCGCCTGCGACCCCGCGGTGCTGGTGGCGGACGAGCCTACGACGGCGCTGGACGTGACGATCCAGGCGCAGATCCTCGCGCTGCTCGCCGAACTCAAGCGCCAGCAGGGCATGGCGATGGTCCTCGTCACGCACGACCTTGGCGTCGTCGCGGGGGTCGCGGACCGGGTCGCAGTGATGTACGGCGGGCGACTGGTCGAGCTCGGTCCTGTCCGCGACGTGCTGAAGAACCCGGCTCATCCCTACACGCACGCCCTGTTGCAATCGATGCCGCGCATCGACGAGCCGGCCTCGGCGCCACTGGTCGCGATCCCGGGCCAGCCGCCCAATCCGCGTCGGCTGCCGCCCGGGTGTGCGTTCGCGCCGCGGTGTTCGCGCGCAGACGACCGCTGCCGTGAACGGCGCCCCGAACTGGCTGAACAGGGCCGTTCGCGCGTGGCCTGCCACCATCCGCTCGGGGTGCTGCCGGAATGAGTGAGTCCCTGCTGAGCCTGAAGGGTCTGCGGGTCTGGTTTCCCGTCGGTGACCGGCTGTTCGGTCCCAAGCCGGTGCTGCGCGCCGTCGACGGCGTGGACCTCGAGGTGGTCGAGGGCGAGGCCCTGGGAATCGTCGGGGAGTCGGGCTGCGGCAAGTCCACGCTGGCGCGGGCCGTGCTGCAGTTGCTGCGGCCGACCTCCGGCCAGGTGGTCTGGCTGGGTCGTCCGATCGAGGGTCTGCGCGAGTCGTCGCTCCGGCCGCTGCGGCGCGACCTGCAGATCGTCTTCCAGGATCCGCTGGCGAGCCTCGATCCACGCATGACCGTGGGCGAGATCGTGGCCGAGCCGCTGCGCGTGCATGCGCGTGAACTCGACGCGGCCGCCCGCCGGGCCCGGGTCGTCGAGATGCTGGCGCGCGTCGGGCTGCCCGCCGACGTGGTGAACCGCTATCCGCACGAGTTCAGCGGCGGCCAGTGCCAGCGTATCGGTATCGCGCGCGCGATGGTGCTGCGACCGAAGCTCCTCGTCTGCGACGAGCCCGTCAGCGCGCTCGACGTGTCGATCCAGGCGCAGATCGTCAACCTGCTGAAGGAGCTCAAGCGCGAATTCGGGATGACGATCCTGTTCGTCAGCCACAACCTCGCGGTGGTGCGCCGGCTCTGCGATCGCGTCCTGGTGCTCTACCTCGGCCGCTCGATGGAGCTCGCACCGGCGGAGGTGCTGTTCACTTCGCCGCTGCATCCCTACACCCGGGGCCTGCTGGCGGCCGTGCCGGTGCCCGACCCGGATGTGCAGCCGGCGAGGCTGGGCACGGCGCTGGGGGGCGAGCTGCCGTCTCCGCTCAATCCGCCCTCGGGCTGCGTGTTCCGCAGCCGCTGCCCGCAAGCCATCGAAGCCTGCGCGGCGGAAGTTCCCGCGTTCACGGAGGTCGACCCGACCCGTCGCGTCGCGTGCCTGCGCTGGCACGAGATCGCGGGTGGCTACGTCGCCGCCGATCCAGAAGGAGAGTCGAGTCGATGACGATGAAAAGGTTGCAGGGCAAGGTGGCGCTGGTCACCGGATCCGGTCGCCGCAGGGGCCTGGGCGAGGCGATTGCCCGGAGGCTCGCCGCGGAAGGCGCGCGCGTGGTGCTGAGCGACATCGGCGTGCCCGCGCCGAACATGCCTGCGGATCGCATCGGGACCTCGGTCGAGCTCGAGGAGGTGGTGGCGTCGATCCGCGCCGAGGGGGGCGAGGCGATCGGCGTGGCGCTGGACGTGCGTGACGAGGCGCAGGTCGAGGCTGCCGTGGCGCGGGCCGTGGAGACCTGGGGGCGGCTCGACATCCTCGTCAACAACGCGGGCATCGGCTACCTGATGGAGCCGCTCGTGGACGTGGCGAAGGAGCGCTGGCAGGCCGTGCTGGAGGTCAACCTGATGGGTGCGTTCCTGTGCACCAAGCACGCCGCGCGCCAGATGATCCGCCAGGGCGGCGGGGGCCGCATCGTGAACATCGCCAGCGTCGCGGCCAAGCGCGGCTCCTGGCACCTGACCGCCTATTCCGCCTCCAAGCACGGGCTGATCGGGCTGACGCGCAGCGCAGCCGTCGAGCTTGGCCCGCACGGCATCACCGTCAACGCGATCTGCCCGAACCACGTCACCACGGGGCTGGGCAGCGTGCAGAACGAGTACCGCTCGAGGATCAAGGGCCAGAGCGTCGAGGAATACCTCGCCGAGATGCGTTCGCGCATCCCGCTCGGCCGGGTCGGCCTCGCCGAGGACACCGCCAAGGCCTGCGCTTTCCTGTGCTCCGACGAAGCCTGCTACGTCACGGCCGAGGCGATGAACGTGTCGGGCGGCGAGGAGCCTCATTGAGGCTGCTCTACACGCCGATCCGTGGCTACGTGCATACGGTCGAGGCGGTGATCGGCTACGCGGGGCTGCGCAGTCGCATCGAGCCGGTGCCCACGCGGCCCTTCGAGGACGACGTGCGGCTGCTGGCGGCGAATCCGCTCGGCAAGGTGCCGGTGCTGGTCCTCGGGTCGGGCGAGTACCTCGCCGGCGGCCCGGTGATCTACGAGTACCTCGACTCGCTGCATTCGCGGCGAAGGCTGTATCCGTCTCGCGGCCCGCGCCGCTGGACCACGCTTCGCCAGGCATGGATGGCTGACGGCCTGTTCGACACCTTCGTGCTGATCGTCATCGAGTCCTGGTTGCCCAGAGCGCAGCAGCGGCCCGACTACATCCGGCGCTGCTGGGGCAAGATGACGGCGATCCTCGACCAACTGGAGCGTGACGTGCCGGGTTATGGCCCGCTGGACATCGGCCAGGTACGCACCATCGGGGCGTTGCAGTTCATCGAGCTGAAGATGGCGCAGGTGGGGGGCGCTGCCGTGGGTCTGGATCCTGGCTTCGACCCGCTGGCCGGGCGGCCAGCACTGGCGCACTGGTTCCGGGCGGCGAGCCGACGGAAGATCTTCCACGATCCATTGCTTCCCTGGGAGTGAGACCGATGCCGATTCCGCACCGCCGTGTCCGCGGCAAGCTTCACTACACGAGTGACAAGGAGGGCCGGAAGGGCGTGGAGCGTGGCCGCGAGTGGTTCACGATCACCGTGCATGGCGATGGCCGACGGACGGTGCGCGCGGTCACCGAGATCGACGATGCGCCGAACGTGCTGCGCGACGTGACCCTCAGCCTCGACCCGCAGTGGAAGCCCGAGGACGCGTTCGTGCGGCTGTCGGTGGGCGACCGCTTCATGGGCTCGAGCTGGTTCCGGTTCACGGAACGCGAGGTCGAGTGCGAAGGCTTTACGGCAGCGGAAGGCCGGTTCTCGCAGCGCTGGCCGCTGGAGCGGCGGCTCGATGCCTTTGGCACGCATCCGATCCAGGCCGACGCCTGGCTGATGAACCTCTACGATCCAGCTCGCGGCCCCGGGCACGACGTGTTCCGCAATATCCTGCTTTGCTCGCTCGACCACCGTGGTGCCACCGGGCCGATGATCATGGCGCATCCGAGCGGAGTGCCCCTCACGTTCGTCGGCCGCGAGCGGATCACGGTGGCAGCGGGCACGTTCGACGCGCTGCACTACCGGATCGTCGAGACCGACGGCAGCCAGGAGACGCGCAACGAGCCGGGCAAGCACCCGCCCTACGACCTGTGGTGCACCGACGACGAGTTCCGGGTCTGCCTGCTCGCCTACGTCACGGGCTACATGATGACGCGCTACGAACTCACGGAGTACGAGCGCAGCGACCCGCGCGACTAGCGTTGCGCGCGGCCCGCGTCCAACCGTCCTAGGGCGCCTCGACGATTTCGATCCATTCGCCCGCAGGCCCGCGCAGCATCCCTGCGCGGGCGCCGTCGTAGGGAGACTCGGCCCGCGCCGCCGGCGGACTGATCCACGGGAGGTCTCGGGCGCCCAGGTGGGGGGTACCAAAACTGACCATCGCGATGCCAGGCGGGAGCGCTCCCGGCGCGCAGGGCCTGAGCGGAGCCTGCGCAGGGTATTCGTCGAGTTCGATCACCGAGCTGTCCGACACCCTGGCGATGGCCATTCGCGTGCGCGACTCCGGCGGCAGCGCCCAGGCCTGCTGCAGCAGCTCGATCGGCGTCTCGATGGGCGTGGTGACGGGCAGCCCCAGCACCGTGCCGTAGAAGCTGCTCAGGGCCTCGATCGAGGATCCCCCCAGGACGACGATGAACGTTCGGTCGACGGCACATTGCGCCGGGGTGCGGATGAAGATCCCCCCGGCAGGCGGTATCCGTGTGAAGTAATTCAGCTCCCCCGCGGGCCCGATGGCCTGCATGGCCCGGACCGTCGGGCTGCTGTCGAGGTTGCGTGGCGGGCCGACGACGCGGAAGGGTGACCCTCGGCTCAGCTCGGCGGCCAGCGCATCCGGGTCCTGCACCAGGATCTCATTGGCGTTCCAGCCCTGGGTGCGAAGCGCAGCGTAACCCGCCGGGGCAGGCGGGCCCTCGATCAGGCGCAGGTAGGTGGGCCAGCGGCTCGCGGGCTGCAGCAGCGACTGGCGGCGCATCGTCGCGCCAGGGGCGTTCCACGCCGCCGCAAGGCCCTCGCCGACGCGCCCGTCCTCGACCAACTCGTAGCCGAGCCAGCGGCAATAGGCGTCTCGCGCGGTGTCGAGATCCGGCACGACCAGGGTGACGGCGAGGATCCGGGTGAGCATGAGGAGGGTCCGGGAAGCGCTGTGCTAGCTTGGTCGGGAGATGGTAGCGAACGGGAGCCGCGGATGATCGACCTCTACTACTGGCCCACTCCGAACGGCCACAAGATCCCGATCATGCTGGAGGAGGTGGGTATCCCCTACCGTGTCCGCGCGGTGAACATCCTTGCGGGCGAGCAGTTCCGCCCCGGCTTCCTGCGCGTCAACCCCAACAACAAGATCCCGGCGATCGTGGATCGCGACGGCCCGGGTGGGTCTCGAATCACGCTGTTCGAATCCGGCGCGATCCTCCAGTACCTCGCCGAGAAGAGCGGCCGACTGCTGCCCAGCGAGCCGGCCGCACGCTACCGCGTGCTGCAGTGGCTGAATTTCCAGGTGGGCAACGTGGGTCCGATGTTTGGCCAGTGCGGGCACTTCCTGGGTTATGCGCCACGACGGATCGGCTACGCGATCGACCGGTACCGCAACGAGACGCTGCGGCTCTATGGCGTGATGGATCGCCAGCTGGCCCGGCACAAGTACCTCGCGGGCGAGTATTCCATCGCCGACATCGCCACCTGGCCATGGGTGCGGGTGCGCTGGCTGCACAAGATCGACCTCGATCAGTTCCCGAACGTGCGCCGGTGGTATGAGCTCATGGGTGCGAGGCCCGCGGTGCAGCGTGGAGTGGCCCTCCTCGAGGAACGCATGAAGATCGGCAATCCCGACGCCGCGGCGCGGGAGGCGCTGTTCGGGCGGGCGCAGCACACCCAGGGCGGGCTGCAGGGTGGTCACGATCGCGCGTCGCGCCCCGCGCGGACGCGGCGGACGGCTGGATAATCGTCCGCGGCGGGCATAAAGTCCGTCAACAGGGTCTGACACCAGAGGAACCCGAATGAAGTTCATTCCCCACAAGCGCAGCCGGGAAGTCGAGGCGTGGCTACGGCAGGAGAAGGCCGAGCAGAAGCAGCGCTACGACAAGATCGTCGCCGAGCAGGAGGCGCTGACCCCCAAGCGCGACAAGTGGATCGCTGACTTCCTGCAGCGCATCCAGACGCGCGGCACGCACGTGCACTTCGACCAGATGCGCAAGGTCCGCCCGGAGGAGATCCCGGTGAAGCCGAAGCGCAAGTTCCGCGTCGTGTTCTAAGCGAGGTTCCCCACATGGCACGCCCACACATCGAACCGTTCGTCGATCGCGACGTCCCGTTCAAGAAGATGACCCTTCCGGGTTTCCCGAAGGGCATGCAGTACAAGACCCTGTCGCTCGACACCGACGACGGCTCCTGCACGATGACCGTGCTGTTCGAGCCCGGCTACAAGCAGCCGCCCGGCATGAGCTACTCCGAATACGAGCTGTTCATCATGAGCGGCTCGGTCAAGATCGGCGAGAAGACCTGGGGCCCCGGCAGCTACATCTTCGTGCCGGCCGGCGTCGCCATCGAGGCGCTGAGCTCGCCGCGTGGCGCGACCGGCCTGATCTTCTACAACTACGGCGAGCCGTCGTTCGTCGAGTCTGACACCGACCACCCGCAGGCTGAGCGCAACCGTTTCGCCGCGGTCAACTCCTACGACGACATGCAGTGGACGTCGACCAACTTCTTCCCGGCCACGGCGCCGGGCTGCATGGTCAAGATCCTGAAGTTCGACCCGCGCACCCACGGGTTCACCTTCCTCTACTGCATGACCCCGAACTTCTGGCAGGACAACATCTCCTACCACGACTGCTGCGAGGAGGCGTACCACATCTGGGGCACCTCCTGGATGATGCAGTTCGGCGACCTGCCGACCGGTGGCTACTTCTGGCGTCCGCCGTACATCAACCACGGTGCCTTCGCCTCGAAGCTCGGCATCCTGGCGATCGGCCGCACCGACACGCAGCTCTACAACCACTTCCACTTCAACCCGTGGACGAACATCGAGGAAAACCGGGAGCGCGCGGCCAGCCGGCTGCTGCACCGGAATCCCAATCTCTACAAGTGGGTCAACACCCACGGTCACAACCATCCGATCGACTTCGACTACGACCACGGTCACGCCCACGGCGACCAGGCCCACCACCACGGCGACGGCATGGTCGAGCACAAGCACGTCAAGAAGCGCCGCAAGCGCCGTTGACGCGTGCAGCCGGGCATGCGCCCGGTGGTATGCCGCCATGAAGGGGCCGGGCGAAAGCTCGGCCCTTTCTGCTTGGGGATCGGCTTTGCGGCATGCTGGTCCGCTACGAGCCGGGCGCCAGGCGCGAGGTCAGCGGGGTGGCGGCGGCAAGCGAGCACCGCGGCGCTCGTTATTGATAGCCATGCACCCTTGCGGTGATCCGGGCGTGCGCGTCCCGGGCGCAATCGCTATGCTCCGGCGATGAATCCGGAAGAGTCGTTCAAGCCCAGCGACGGCCTGCGCAACGTTCGCTACGAGATCCGCGGCAAGCTCGCCCGCCGCGCCCAGGAGCTCTCGCGCAAGGGCTACGAGATCATCTCGCTGAACATCGGCAATCCGGCGCTGTTTGGCTTCCGCACGCCGGAGACCATGCGCCTGGCGATGATCGAGAACTTCCCGGAGAGCGAGGGGTACTGCAACCAGAAGGGCATCTTCCCGGCTCGGGAGGCCGTGGTGATGCAGCAGCAGGCGCGGGGCGTGCATGGGGTCAGCGCCGAGGAGGTGTTCATCGGCAATGGCGTCAGCGAACTCATCGACCTGAGCCTGCGTGCCTTGCTGAACGACGGCGACGAGGTGCTCGTGCCGAGCCCCGACTATCCCCTGTGGACCGCCGCAGTGAACCTCAACCGTGGCAGGGCGGTGCACTACCCCTGCCATCCGGGCAACGCGTTCGTGCCGGACCCCGCCGAGCTCGCGGCGCTGGTCACGCCGCGCACCCGGGCCATTGTCGTCATCAATCCCAACAATCCCACGGGAGCGGTTTATCCGCGCGAGGTGCTCGAGGGTATTGCGCAGTTGGCCGAGCGCCACGGCCTCGTCGTCTTCAGCGACGAGATCTACGACCAGATCACCTACGACGGTGCCGTGTTCGTGCCGATGGCGACGCTGGTCCACGACACGCTCTGCGTCACCATGTCGGGCCTGTCCAAGGTCTATCGCGCCTGCGGCTACCGGGTCGGGTGGGCCGTCGTGTCCGGCAAGGTGCGTGTCGCCCAGGATTTGCTGCAGGGCATGGAACTGCTCGCTTCGCTACGGCTTTGCAGCAACGTCCCGGGGCAATGGGCGGTCCAGACCGCGCTGGGTGGCTACCAGAGCATCCGGGAACTCGTGGTCCCCGGGGGTCGCCTGTATGAGTCGCGGAAAGTGATCATCGAAGGGGTCGCGGCGAATCCGCTGCTCAAGCTGCAGCCTCCGCGCGGCGCGATGTATGCGTTCGTCGGGGTGGACACGGCTGCCTTGCCCGAGTTCGATGACCAGCAGTTCGCATTGGACCTGCTCGAGCAGAAGCACGTCCTGGTGGCGCCCGGGGTCAGCTTCAACGTGCCCTACTGCAACCATTTCCGGATCACGAACCTGCCTGATGCCGCCACGCTGAAGGTCGTATTCCAGCGAATCGGCGAGTTGCTGGCGGAGCAGCCTTCCCATGCCATGGGCGCACGCGTGGCGGCGGGCCCGGGCTGATCTCGACCTAGTAGCTCGCTTCCTGCGCAAAGCGCCGCCGGCCCTGCGGGTCGGCCGGACCGAGCCGCTCGAGTTCCCGCCGCAACGACTCGGAAGCGTCCGCACGCGCCTGGACCTCGCCCTCGAGCAGGTAGCCTGCCGGAGGCACCCAGGCCAGCGTCGCGCGCAGCCAGAGCGGGCCACCCAGGTCCTGGACCCTGGCGATCGGCGGCTTGCCCGGTGCGGCGGGATCGAAGGCCAGTTCGAAGCTGCCGAGGCGCAGGACGTCGGTGTCGCCGCGGGTGAGGTCGCGGGCCTCGACGCGGCCCGTGACGTGCTCGAGACCGCGTCCCGACCACGTGATCGACGGCAGGTCCGCGGCGATCCGGCCGCCAAGGTCTGCAGGAAGGCCCGGCATCTGGGCGCGACGCAGGTCGAGGTTGGCGATTACCCGTCTGGCCTCGACACGGCCGCCAACCCGGGCGGTCAGCTCGCCGGCGAGCGGTCCGCCGGCGGAGTCGAGCTGGACGATGACCGACATCCGCCCGAGCAGCAGCGCAGCGGGGCGAAGCCGCCAGCGGGCGTTGCCAAGCGTGCGCCCACCGGCGGACAGGCCGGCGCAGTGCCCGGTCCAGATGGTCCCTCCGAGCCGTCCGCAGGCGATGCCCTCGGGCAGGATCGGTGCCAGGCTGCGCGCGGGCCAGTGCGAGATCAAGCCCGCGCCAAACGCCATGACACCGGCCAGGAGCGCGAGGGCAGGCGCGCGCATCAGGCCCGGGTGTCGATGCGCAATTCGACCAGCGCGTTGACCCGACCGGGCTCGCCTGCGGCGTCGATCGAAGCTGTCTCGATGCGGACGCCAGCCTGCCGGGACAGCTGGACCAGCATCGCCGCGAGCGCGTCGAAGCCTGCATCGCGGAAGCTCAGGCGCAGCGATCCCTCGCCGGTGGTCTCCGAGCCCGCGAGATTGCCGCCCAGCCCCGCGTCGCGGGCGGCGCGGTCTGCCAGCACGGCGAGCGGCTCCGTCGATGGAGCGAGCGATTCCGGCGGGCCGGCGGCCAGGATCTCGGCTGTTGCCTGCTGGAAGAAGGCGAGGTCGCCCGCCTTCTGCGTGACCCGGGCCTGCGCCGCGTCGACGCGTTGCGCCAGCGTCAGCAGGCTGCCGCCGGCCGTGATCACCAACACGGCAACGCCGCCGATCAGCAGGCTGCGCCGCTCGCGCGGCTGCAGGCCGTCGAGCCATGCCCGCAGGCGTTCGGGCCCGTTCACGACGACCCTCCCGCAGGCGACGGGCCGGGCCGCAGGCGGATCCTGCCTTCGTAGCTGCCATTCGGCGTCGTGTTGCCTGCCACGTCCGCCTGCCAGCCTCCGGCCCTGAGGGCGTTGCCGAGGGCCTCGAGGCTGCCGGCATCTGTTGCGCGGATCCGCAGCTCCACGGCAGCGCCGTCGTAGCCGACTGACTCGAGCCGTGCGGAGGGGGTTGCGTTGCGCGCTTCCGCAAACGCCGCCAGCGCGGGCAGCAGGCCGCCACGCGAGTCCACCGCGGCGCTGCCCGTGCGCACGCGAGCGAGCAGTGCCTCGATGCTGCGCCGGGTCTCGCGCGGCCTGCCCTCGGCCGGCAGGACGGACTGCAGCGGTGCCAGCGTCTCGGTCAGCCGGGCATCCAGTTCGCGTTCGCCGCGGGCCAGCTGGCGCAGCTCCCAGGCCTGCCCACCGACGTGCAGAAGCAGTGCGCCGGTGGCGAGGGCCGCTGCGAGCCGCCACCGGCGCCAGTCGCCACCCTCTCGGCGGCGTGGGGCGAGCGCGCCCTGCAGCAGGTTGATGGGCGTGACCGAAGCCCATTGCGACGCCAGCCAAGGCAGGGCACCGTCCGGCAGTTTCTGGACCTGCAGGGTGGCGAAGCGAGCCCGCAGGGACTCGATCTCCGCCGAGCGCTGCGGCCACTCGGCGGAATCGAGCATCACGATGAGGCCGAGCCCACCGGCGGCGTCCGCGGCGCCGTCGACCAGCGCCGCACCCTGCAGTGCGAGATCGACCGCCGTTGCCAGCGGTTGCGAGGGCAGGCTGACCGCCCGCTCCTCCCCCGGGCGCAACAGATGCGCGGTGGCGCCGTCGAGCAGCACCACCAAGTGCCCCGGCTGGCCCGCCATCAGGGCAGAGTCGGCGTGCACTGCGTCAGGCTCCAGTCCGGCGGCACGCAGCGCTTCGAGCCAGCCCTGGAGCGCCGCGCGGTCGACGGTAGCGACGGGCACGGTGCCGCCGGCTTTGCGACGGCCCACCGCGAAATGCAGCGTTTCCACGTCGGCCGCGAGGCTCTCCTCGAGCGCATAGGGGACGGCCGCGAGCAGCCGCCCGGCCGGCAGCGCAGGCAGGTCCGCCTGGAGGTGGACAACCTCGGCACCCGGGACGAGGACGACGATCCGCCGGCCGGCAGCGGCCGCCGCGGCGTCGGCCAGCGAGCCGCGGACGGTCTCCGATGACAGGAGGCCCGCCGGCGTACAGGTCACGAACGCCACGGACTCCGTTCCGGCCACGGGGTCGATTCGAAGCAGCAGGAGTTCGGACATGGTCATTCGGTGAATCCGCGGGTGACGACGCGTACTCGCGGCGATCCGGCACCGCCCTCGTAGCGCAGGAGACTGTACAAGGCGAACTCCGAGGTGCCAATGGTCGCGATGGTGCGCAGCTGGAACCAGCCCGACCTTTCCGCGAGTCCCAGCGAGCGCTGCAGCCGCTCGAACGCGGCGCCGTCGCCGAAAGTCGTGCGGAATTCGTCGAGCCGCGGAAAGCACTTGTCGTTGCGGTTGCGCCCCAGCGCTGCCGGTGCGCGGGTCCATTGCTGCTCGCCGGTCAATGCATCCAGCAGCGGCCCCGGGGCTGAGCAGATGTTGAGCGGGGCGTCGCGCGGCAGCGCGGCGACGAAGGGCGCGAGTCGTGCGTAGCGCTCGGCGCCGAAGTCCTTGAGTGCCAGCAGTTCGCTGGTCGACGTGACGGGCCGGTTGGGTGGCCTGTAGGAGGGTGACTCCGACGTGTACACGGCGTCCTCCGCGCCGCCTGGGCCAGGGTTCAGATCGCGGTCGATCCAGTCGACCATCGCTGTCGCCCAGTCGCGCTCGAGGTCCAGGTTGGCGAGCAGCCGCTCGAAGACCTCGACGGCCACGTCGTCGCGGACGCCATTGGCATCCACCAGGCTGTTCAGGTTGAAGCGTCCCTGCAGGTCGGACATCGACGCCTGCAGCGCAGCGCCCGGCAAGGCCTCGACGGGGCCGATTGGCTGCGCCCAGGGTTGCGCGGGATGGATGACCGAGCTGCCGTCGCCGAGCGCGCTGACCAGAACCTGCGCCGCGAAGGCTTCCGCCGCGCCGGCGATCAGCACGGCCTGGTCCTGCGCGGCTGCACCGCCGCTGCGTCGTGTCGTCAGGGCGGTGTCGAAGGCGATCGCTGCCGCGACCACGGTCGCGAGCGCCACGAGCACGACGGCAGTCAGCAGTGCCACGCCGCGCTGGCGCCCCGGCGCCCCCGGTGCGTGAGCGCGGCGCGTCACCCTGGCACCTCGACGATGCGCACCAGCGGCCCGAAGTCGATCGTGTCGAGGGTCACCTCGACCGCCAGCGGCCGCAGCCGCTGCTGGCGTTGCGCGGGCAGGGAGGAGCCGGGCGGCGGCCATTGCGCCACCCATTCCCCCGTGACGTCGAGGTAGCGAAGCCGCGCGCCGCGCAGGCCGCGCAGCAGGATGCGCCGCTGTGCCGGGGTGGACTGGCTGCGATCGAGCACGGGCCAGGTGACCCGGAGCAGCGCGTCACCCTCGACGAGGTACTCGACACGCTGCAGGGTCGGTCGCTGGGCACCGGAGACATTGCCGTAGCCGCCACGGGTCAGCGTGACGAGGGCGTTGATCCGCGGGTCGGCGACGAATGCGCCTTCCTCGCCCGTGCCCAGCACGTCGCGCACGGGCCGGGGCACGGCCTGCGAGAAATCCTGCACGAGCGTCCGCATGGCACGCTGGAGCTCGCCGAGCCGCTGCTGTTGGGCCTGTACACGGCCGCGGTTCTCCAGCGCCTGAGTGATCGACGCGTAGCCGATGGCGAACATCACCGCCGTCACGAACAGCGCCACGAGTAGCTCGAGCAGCGTGAAGCCCCGCGCGATGGACCGCATCAGGTCGCACCTGCCCGGGTGGGGTCCGCGTCCGGCGTTTCGGGCTCGGCGCCAGGGTCCGGCGCCACGGGTGCGCCGTCGGGCGGTGATGGGGCGGGTGTGCCTTCCGCTTGCGGTTCCCAGTCGGGTTCGGCGCCCGTGGACAGCGCAAGGTCGCGCCCGAGGACGCCGCTGAGGGTCACCGTCCAGGCGCCTTCGTCCGCGGGGGCGGCTTCCGCCGGGCGCACGCTGACGTCGATTCGGCGCAGCCCGGGAATCTCTGCATCGGCGATCTCCTGGCGCCAGGCCCAGCGCCGCCCGGCGTACTCGAGCTCGCCATCGTCCGTGCCGTCCCGGGGCTGTGCTCGCGCAAGGCGCAGCTCGGCGATGCGGTTGGCCGCGATCCATTGCGCGAAGGTCTTGTCCCGCAGGTAGGTCGTGGCGGAGGCGGCGCCATTGAGCGCCGACAGCACGGCGGTGGCGCCTGCTGCGACGATCACCAGCGCCACGAGCACCTCGACGAGCGTGAAGCCGCGCCCGGATGTCACGGCCGCCCGTCCTCGACCAGTACGGCCTCCGCAAGCGTGCCGTCCTCGCGCGGGGCCAGCCGCATGCGCGCGGCAACGCCCTCCCGGCGCAGGGTGATGGCGAAGGCCGTGTACTCCCCGCTCGAGGCAATGCCGACATGCGGATCGCGGGGCGGCGACCCGCGTGCCCCGAGGGCCACCTGCCTGCCCTCGATCGCCGCTTCGAAATAAAGCCCTTCTGGCAGGTTCCGCGCGCGCAGCGTGTCGTCGGCAACCTCGGTCCACCGACCGGATGCCGGGTCGAATATCACCCAGTCATAGCCCGTGCGGGTCAGGCGGAGACCATGGTCGCGGACCTGCAGCTCCGCCTGCTCGCGGGCAAAGTCCAGCAGCGCCTCGAGCCGACGCATCTCGGATTCCATCGATCGGTCCCGGCCGACGACCCCGAGGGCCAGCACGGCTCCGGCGACCATGACGCCGATGATCACCACCACGACCAGCACCTCCACCAGCGTAAAACCGCCGGCGGACCCGGACGGCCGATGCGCGCGAAGGGCGGGGCAGGGATTCAGTTGTCGAGGTTCCAGTTGCCGACGTTGTCCTTGTCGGTCTCGTCGGTTCCTTCCTGGCCGTCGGGCCCGAGCGAATAGAGGTCGTACTCGCGGCCCCGCGTGCCGGGGTAGGCGTAGCGGTACTCGCTGCCCCAAGGGTCCTTGGAGACCCGCTGCAGGTAGCCGCCGGGCTTCCAGTTGCGAACATTGGGGTCTTCCGGCTTCTCGACCAGGGCGCGCAGGCCCTGGGCGGTGCTGGGGTAGCGGGCGGTGTCGAGCCTGTACATCGAGAGCGCCGTCTCGAAGGCCTGGATGTCGCCGCGAACCTTGGTGATCCGCGCGTCGTCGACCCGGTTCATGACGTTCGGCACGATGAACGCGGCGAGCAGGCCGATGATCACGACCACCACCATGATCTCGATGAGCGTGAACCCGCGTTCCCGCGTCTGCATGGCGAACCGTGCGGAATGATTCATGGATGGGCTACCAGGGCTCCGGCGCGCTTCGCGACCGCGCACGATCATAGCAAACGCAGGCGCGGGCCACGGCCGTCGCCACCTCGCGACGGTTTGCTCGCGGCCGGTATACTCCGCCCTGCTTTTCAGGCGGGCAGGTGCAGGGCATGGCGGTCGCGTTCGTGTTTCCGGGTCAGGGCTCCCAGTCGGTCGGCATGCTGGCTGACCTCGCGGCGGCGCATCCCGAGGTGCAGTCGACGTTCGACGCGGCCTCGGCGGTGCTGGGCTATGACCTCTGGCATCTGGCCCAGCAGGGGCCGTCCGAGCGCCTTGCCGAGACGGAGGTCACGCAGCCACTGATGCTCGTGGCGGGCGTGGCGACGTGGCGTGTCTGGTGCACGCTGGGTGGCAGAGCACCTGACGTGGTGGCGGGCCATAGTCTCGGCGAGTTCAGCGCCCTGGTGGCGGCCGGCGTGCTCGGGTTCGAGGATGCCGTCGCGCTCGTCCGTTTCCGCGGGCAAGTCATGCAGGACGCCGTGCCCGCCGGTGAGGGCGGCATGGCGGCGATCATCGGCCTCGCGGACGAGGACGTCGAGGCCGCCTGCGCAGAGGCGGCCCAGGGCCAGGTCGTCGAGGCGGTCAACTACAACGCGCCGGCGCAGGTCGTCATCGCCGGTCACACCGCCGCGCTGCAGCGGGCCATCGAGGCTGCCAGGGCGCGCGGCGCAAAGCGTGGCCTGCCTCTGCCGATCAGCGTGCCCTGCCACAGCAGCCTGCTCCAGCCGGCGTCCGAGCGCCTCGCCGAGCGCTTGCTGCCGCTCCCGATGTCGGTGCCGCGCATCCGGTTCATGAGTTCGGTCGAGTCGCGCGAATATGCAGAACCTGCGGCGATCGGTCCCCTGATGGTCCGGCAGCTCGCCAGTCCGGTGCGCTGGGTGGCGACCATCCGCGCCCTGCTGGGCGCGGGAGTCGACACCCTGGTGGAGTGCGGGCCGGGCAAGGTCCTTACGGGGCTCAACCGGCGCATCGACAAGCGGCCCGAGGTGGCCTGCCTTGCGCTCGATGACGTCGCCAGCCTCGAGTCCGCGCGTGCCACGCTGACGGCCGGGAGGGCCTAGAACATGTCGCTGCAGAACGAAGTCGCACTCGTCACCGGGGCCTCCCGGGGCATCGGCCGGGCCATCGCCGAGGCGCTCGCGGCGCAGGGTGCGCGGGTCATCGGCACGGCTACCACGGATTCCGGAGCCGAAGCCATTTCCGGTTGGCTGGCGGGTGCGGGTCGCGGGCTGCGGCTCGACGTCGCCGATCCCGCCTCGATCGACGCGGGGCTGGCGTCGCTCGAGGCTGGGGAAGGGTCGCCGACCATCCTCGTCAACAATGCGGGCATTACCCGCGACACGCTGCTGCTGCGGATGAAGCCCGAGGACTGGGACCAGGTCATCGCGACCAACCTCACCTCCGTGTTCCGGCTGTCCAAGGCCTGCCTGCGGCGGATGATGAAGGAGCGTCGCGGCCGCATCGTCAACGTCACCTCCGTGGTGGGCGCGATCGGCAACGCCGGGCAGGCCAACTATGCGGCCGCCAAGGCGGGAATCATTGGCTTCACGAAGTCGCTGGCTCGCGAGGTCGCGTCGCGCAACGTCACCGTGAACGCGGTGGCACCGGGTTTCATCGACACCGACATGACACGCGCGTTGTCGGACGAGCAGCGCGCGTCGTTGGCGGGGCAGATACCCGCCGGCCGGCTCGGCGCACCTGCCGACATCGCCTCGGCCGTGGCGTTCCTGGTGTCGCCGGGAGCGGCCTACATCACCGGGCAGACGCTGCACGTCAACGGCGGCATGTACATGGCGTGATCCGGCGCCCGGCGCCGCTGGTTTTTACCAGTTTCACCTTTCAAATCAATGCCTCGCGCCGGCCAAGGGTGACGGCGCGCGTGGACTTGGCGTAGAATGCGCCACTCGTGCCCCCGAGAGGGCGTGGGCACCCGGTCGTCTAAGAGGACAATAAACAGATGAGCACTGTCGAACAGCAGGTCAAGGCAATCGTCGCGGAGCAACTGGGCGTGAAGATCGAGCAGGTCACCAACAGCGCCTCGTTCGTCGACGACCTCGGCGCCGACTCGCTGGACACTGTCGAACTGGTGATGGCCCTCGAAGAGGAGTTCGAGACCGAGATCCCGGATGAGGACGCCGAGAAGATCACCACCGTCCAGCAGGCGATCGACTACATCAACGAGCGCCGCAAGGCCTGACCTGCCGGACCGGGACGTGACCGCCGCGCCCGCGCGGCGGCGCGCCCCTCCCCAGCTCTCAATCATCACGCGAGGGTGACGTGAGCAAGCGTCGCGTCGTCGTCACGGGACTCGGCATCGTGTCCCCGCTCGGCAGCACCATCGAGTCGGCCTGGGCTGCCGTTCTGCGCGGAGAGAGCGGCATCGGGCCGATCACCCGCTTCGACGCCTCCGGGTTCGCCACGCGCATTGGCGGCGCGGTGCGGGATTTCGACGTCACGGCGTACATCTCGGCGAAGGAAGCGCGCCGGATGGACGAGTTCATGCACTACGGCGTCGCCGCCGGCATCCAGTCGGTCGTGGACTCCGGGGCGGATTTCTCGCGGCTCGATCCCGAGCGTTGCGGGGTGATCTGCGGCGCGGGGATCGGTGGCCTGCAGATGATCGAGCAGGAGTTCGAGGGCTACCTCGAGAGCCGGAACCCCCGCAAGATCTCGCCGTTCTTCATCCCGTCCTCGATCATCAACATGATCGCCGGCCACCTGTCGATCAAGTACGGCCTCAAGGGGCCGAACCTCGGCGTCGTGACGGCCTGCACCACCTCGACCCACGCGATCGGCCTGGGCGCGCGCGCGATCCAGTACGGCGACGCTGACCTCATGATCGCGGGTGGCGCGGAGATGTCGACGACCCGGCTGGGCATCGGTGGCTTCAGCCAGGCCAAGGCCATGTCGACCCGGAACGACGCGCCCCAGGAGGCCTCCCGGCCCTGGGACCGCGACCGCGACGGCTTCGTGGCGTCGGATGGTGGCGGGGCGATCGTGCTCGAGGAACTCGAGCATGCGCGGGCGCGTGGCGCGCGCATCTACGCCGAACTCGCGGGCTTCGGGATGAGTGGCGACGCCCACCACATCACGGCCCCGCCCGAGGACGGAGAGGGTGCCCGGCTGTCGATGCGCAACGCGCTGCGTGACGCGGCGGTGTCGCCTTCGGACATCCAGTACCTCAACGCGCATGCGACCTCGACCCTGCTCGGCGACCGCGCCGAGACCGTGGCCATCAAGAACGCGTTCGGTGAGCACGCCTCGCGACTGGCGGTCAGCTCGACCAAGTCGATGACGGGGCACCTGCTGGGTGCCGCGGGTGTCGTGGAGGCCATCCTGACGCTGCTCGCGATCCGCGACCAGGTCGCTCCGCCGACCATCAACCTGCAAAATCCCGACCCCGAATGCGACCTCGACTACGTGCCGGGAACGGCACGTGCGATGCGCATCGACGGCGCCATGTCGAATTCCTTCGGTTTCGGCGGGACCAACGGCACGCTGATCTTCCGCCGGTTCACAGGTTGAGCGGGCGCGCCGTGGCGCGCCTCGGGATCGTCGACCTCGACTGCGATCCGGCATCACTGCTGCGCCTCGCCGAGCTCTTCCCCGCGCGGTATCCCCTGTTCCTGGACAGCGCCTCGGTGGGCCCGCTGGCCCGCCACAGCGTGCTGGTCGCCCAGTCCCCTGCCGGCGATGCGCTGTGGCTCGATCGACGGGGCGGGCTGCAGGCCCATGGCACGCCGGTTGCGTTTCGAGGCGCTGGAGGCTTCTTCCCGGCACTCGACGCCTGGTGGCGCCAGATGGCCTTGCCTGCTGCCGGAGAAACCCCTCGCGAGGCCGGTCCGTTTGGAGGCGGGCTCGCGGTGTTCCTGGGCTATGAGGCCGCGGCGGGGATCGAGGCGCGCCTCGCCGGGCGGATGCCGGCTGCGCCGGAGCCGCTGGTGGCGTATGCGCTGCGGTGCCCGGCGGCACTGGTGCTCGACCACGTGGACTCCCGGGTGCGTGCCGTGGCCGAGGTCGGTGCGGAAGGTGATGCGCTGCTTGCGCAGATGCGCCAGGACCTGCAGCGGGCGCGCGAGGCGCCCGCCCCGGTGAGCGGCATTCCCGCCTCGATGCGCTGGGAGGAGGAGTCGCCCGAGCAGTTCCTGCAGCGCGTGCTGGAGGTGCAGTCGCACATCCGTGCGGGGGACATCTATCAGGCGAATCTCTCGCGGGTCTGGCGCGTCGCGGGGGTCCCCGCAGCCCCGGACCTGGCGCCGGTGCTGTACCGCCGCCTGAGGCAAGCCAACCCGGCGCCATTCGCCGCCTGGGCGCGATGGGGCGGGATGGAGATACTCAGTTCGTCGCCGGAGCGGCTGTTGCGGCTGGACGCATCCGGTCACGCCAGCACGCGGCCGATCGCGGGCACCCGGCCGCGTGACCCGCGCCGCGATCCGCGGGCGGATGCTCTCCTGGCGCGCGAACTGGTCGCGAACGCCAAGGAACGGGCCGAGCACGTGATGCTGATCGACCTCGAGCGCAATGACCTCGGGCGGGTCTGCCAGGCAGGGACGGTCGCCGTGCCGGAGTACATGACCGTCGAGACGTATGCCCATGTGCATCACATCGTGTCCGAGGTCTCGGGTCGGCTGCGGCCGGACGTCACGCCCGTCGCGGCGCTCGCCGCCGTGTTTCCCGGGGGCACCATCACGGGCTGCCCGAAGCTGCGGTGCATGGAGATCATCGCCGCGCTGGAGGGCGAGGGCCGGGGTCCATATACCGGGACGATCGGGCTGGTGGGGCGCGACGGATCGGCGGATTTCAATATCCTGATCCGAACGATCTCGCTGGCCGGGGGAGTGCTCCGGCTGCGCGCGGGTGCTGGCATCGTGGCGGACTCGGTGCCGGAGCGCGAGCTCGAGGAAACCCGCGCCAAGGCGCGGGGCGTGCTTGCCGCGTTGGCTGCCGAGGGCTGACGCGCATGGATATCGTGCAGGACGATGGAACCGCCACGCTCGGCGCCGCGGATCGCGGGCTGCATTACGGCGATGGCCTGTTCGAGACGATCGCGTGTCGCCAGGGCCGGCCCCGCTTCCTCGCGGCCCACTTCGAGCGACTCGCCCTGGGTTGCGCGCGCCTGGGGTTTCCGGCGTTGCCGCGGCAACCCCTGGAGCAGGCGATCGCGTACGCGGCGGCGCACGAGTCCGCCCCACGATCGATGGTGAAGTTGATCCTGACGAGGGGGTCGTCGAGCGAGCGAGGCTACGCACCGCCGCTCGTCGCCCGACCGCGCTGCATCGTCCAGGCTTACCCATGGCCCGCCGACACGGAGCTCTGGCGCGAGCAGGGTATCGCCGCGCAGTATTCGCCCGTCCCGGTCACCGAGAACCCGCTGCTGGCAGGCATCAAGCACCTGAACCGCCTCGACAGCGTGCTGGCACGCGCCAGCCTGGCCGGATCGGGCTGTACGGAAGCGTTGCTCCTCGATGCAGGCGGCGCGGTGGTATGCGGCAGCATGAGCAACCTGTTCATTGCCCGCGGCCGGCACCTGCTCACCCCGATGCTGGATCGTGGCGGCATCGCGGGGATCGCGCGTGCCGCGATGCAGCGTGCCGCGCTGGCCCTCGGCTGGGAGGTCCGTGAATGCCGTTTGTATCCCGCGGACATCGAGGCCGCGGACGAGGTGTTCGTGACGAACGTGCGGATCGGCGCCTGGCCGATCGTGCGGATCGGGGACCGCGAATGGCAGGTCGGTGCGATGACGCGCCTCCTGCAGCAGCGCTTCGAGGCGATGCCCGATTGAGGGGGCGCGGGACCTTGGGGCCGATTAGACTTTCGCCGTGAAGCTGCCTGCCCGAGTCGTGTCGTTCCTTGCCGCCGCGCTGCTGGCGCTGGCGGCATTGGTTGCGGTCAAGGTGCTCGCCGATCGCCAGATGGCCGCCGCCGGGCCGCACTCGGCCATCGTGCGCGTCAAGGTCGAGCAGGGCGAGTCACTGCGCTCGGTGCTGGGCAAGCTGGCGGCGGCCGGGGCCCTCGAGCACCCCAGGGTCGTCGAGGCCTGGTTGCGGCTGGGCCGTCATGGGGCTCGCGTGCGCGCGGGCACCTACGACCTCCCTTCCCGGGCCTCGCCACGCGACATCCTGGCGCAGCTGCAGGAGGGCCGGGTCGTACTGGAGTCCCTGACCGTGGTCGAGGGATGGCGTTTCCGCGACCTGCGCCGTGCGCTGGAGGCCCACCCGGCGGTGCGGTCGACCCAGCGCGGGCGCGACGATGCGGAGCTCATGGTGGCCCTTGGGCAGCCTGGCGAGCATCCGGAGGGGCGATTCTTCCCCGACACCTATCGCTTTGCCGAGGGGACCACCGATCTCGAGCTGCTCGCGATCGCCCGCCGGCGAATGGACCAGGAGCTCGCCGCGGCGTGGGAGGCGCGGGCCCCCGAGCTGCCGTTGCGCAGCGCCTACGAGGCGCTGATCCTCGCGTCAATCGTCGAGAAGGAGACCGGGCTCGAGGCGGAGCGGGAGCGGGTCGCCGGGGTCTTCGTCGCGAGGCTGCGGCGGGGAATGCGCCTGCAGACCGACCCCACCGTGATCTACGGCCTGGGCGACACCTATGATGGCGACATCCGCAGCCGGGACCTCGTGACCGATACGCCCTACAACACCTACACCCGGACCGGCCTGACACCCACCCCGATCTCGCTGCCGGGTCGCGCCGCATTGCGGGCGGCGACCCGCCCACGCGAGACCGGCGAGCTGTTCTTCGTGGCCACCGGCCTCGGCGACGGGTCCCATGTTTTCTCGACCACCTATGACCAGCACCGCCAGGCCGTGGCATTGATGCTGCAGCGGCAGCGGGCCGCCGCGGCGGCAGGAGTCCGGCCGTGAGCTCAGGGCAGGGGGCAGGCGCATCGCAGCCTGGAGCATTCATCACCCTCGAAGGCATCGAGGGCGCGGGCAAGTCCACGGCGGCGCGGTCGCTGTGCGAGGCCCTGCGTGCCCGCGGCAGGGTCGTGGTCGCCACCCGGGAGCCTGGCGGCACGCCGCTGGCCGAACGCCTGCGCGAGCTCACGCTGCAGCGCGGCGAGGAGCGCGTCTCACCGGAGGTTGAGACCCTGCTGATGTTCGCGGCCCGCGGGATCCACCTCGACAACCTGATCCGGCCCGCCCTGGCACGCGGAGCCTGGGTTGTTTGCGACCGCTTCACCGACGCGACGCGCGCCTACCAGGGGGGTGGCAGGGGAGTCCAGGATGCCTGGATCGACGAGCTTGCGGCGGCGGTGCAGCGCGGAACCGAGCCCGACGTCACCCTATGGCTGGATGTTCCGGTCGAAGTGGGCCTGCGCCGGGCGCAGTCGCGGCGCGAGGCTGCCGGCGAGGCTGTCCCCGACCGGTTCGAGGCGGAGACACTCGAGTTCTTCACCCGGGTTCGAGCGGCCTATGCATCGCTGCACCGGCGATTCCCGCGCCGCGTGCGCCGCATCGATGCCGGCCTAGACGAGCAGCTCGTCTCGAAGCAGGTTCGCGAAGTGGTCGAGGCTGCGCTGGGGGAGAGATGGTGAGCTCGGCGGCAACCCTCGCGGCAGGCTTGCCGCTCGATGCGGACCTGCCGTGGCTGCGCGACGCGCGCAGCACCATCGATCGTGCCGTGGAGGCCGACCGGCTGGGGCATGCGCTCCTGCTGCACGTGGCGCCCGGCGCGGGCGGCGACTGGCTCGCGCGTTGGATCGGTGCGCGGCTGCTCTGCACGGTTTCCGCGGCGAGGCCCTGCGGGCGTTGCGTGGACTGCCGCAGGGTCGTGGCTGACGAGCATCCGGATGCCATGTTCGTGGCACCGGAGGGCGACTCCCGCGAGATCCGCATCGACCAGATCCGCGCAGCCTGCGCGGAGCTCGCGCTCACGAGCCACGGCGGCCGGATGAAGGTGGCCATCTTCAGCCCGGCCGACCGGATGAACCGGTTTGCAGCCAATGCGCTGCTCAAGACGCTCGAGGAGCCGACGCGCCGGACGCAGCTCATCCTCGTCGCGAGCCAGCCCACGCGGCTTCCCGCGACCGTCCGCAGCCGCTGCCAGCGACTTGCGGTGCGTGCGCCAGCCCAGGACCAGCTCGAGGGCTGGCTGGTGGCGCAACGGGGCCCGGCCGACTGGTCTGCGGTGCTTTCGGTGCTCGGGCCCCGGCCGCTCGATGCGCTGGGGCGTGATCCGGCCGCGATCGCCCGGCTGCGGCAGGACACGCAGGGCGCGCTGTCTGCCATCGCGGCTGGTGAGCTCGACCCGGTGGCGACCGCCGATCGCTGGAGCCGCGACGAGCCCGCGCTGCGGTTCGCCGCGATCGAGACGTGGATCACGGAACGCATTGCTGCCTGGGCGTCCGGGAGCCACGAACCCGCTGAAATGCGCGGTGGCCGACACTTGCCAGCCCCGTCCAGGGCGTTGAATATACGCGCGCTCTTCGAGGCGCTCGACCTCGTGCGCGAAGCGAGGCGCCTCGAGGACTCGCCGGTGAACAAGGCACTGCTGGTCGAGCGACTCCTCTGGGGGCTCGCCTCGGCAGGCGGACGGGCGCGCAGCGATGCGCGGGAGCGATCTTGACGATGAAAGAAATCGGCGCGCGACCTGCTGGCGGGAAGCCGGGCCTGCTGACGCTGACGATCAAGGATCGCAGCGCGCTCTACCTCGCCTACATGCCCTGGGTTAAGAACGGGGGCCTGTTCATCCCGACCAACAGCAATTTCCGCCTCGGCGACGAAGTCTTCATGCTGCTCAACCTGATGGGCGAGGACGAGAAGCTACCGGTGGCGGGCAAGGTGATCTGGGTGACGCCCAAGGGCGCCCAGGGCAAGCGCACCGCCGGGATCGGTGTCCAGTTCAGCGAGCAGGATCGCGGGCAGACCCAGAAGAAGATCGAGACCTACCTCGCCGGCGCGCTCGCCGGCGACAAGGTCACGCACACGATGTGACCGCCCTTGGGCGGGTACCCCCGAGCCGGGTTCAGGCCGAGCGTCGCAGCGGCACATGGGCGTTGCTGATGCCGCCCTGCAGGACGTAGGCGTCGAAGCCCTTCTCAACCAGGATGAAGGCCGCGGCCGCGCTTCGGCGGCCCGTGTCGCAGCACACGACATAGGGCGTTGCGGGGTTGAGGGTGCCGAGCTTCAGGCGGATGAAATACAGCGGCACGTTGATCGAGTCCTCGATCCGCAGGTTCTGGAACTCGCTGGGCAGCCGCACGTCGAGCCACTGGCCGCCGCGCGCGATGATCTCGCGGGCCGCGGCATCGTCGACGACGTTGAGCAGTGGGTCGTTCATGAGTTCGCGGAAGTCCTGCTTCGCGAGGCGCATCAGCACGCCATCCGTGGCCATCCGTACGGTGGCGTTGCGCTTCGCCTCGGCGATCAGCGCTTCCTCGCCGAAGCTCTCACCCGGGCCGAGCTCCGCGAGCCGGATACCGTCCTTGTTGAGCGGAGTTTCGCGCGTCACCGTGACCTTGCCCTGCACGATGGCGTAGTAGTAGTCGCCCTCGTCACCCTGCTTGATCACCACCTCGCCGGCCCGGTAGGACTGGCGCTGCATGCGCATGAAGATCGCCTGGATGTTCGCCGGCGGGATCCGCTGGAACGTGCTGCTGGCGAGGAGGGTGGTCATCCAGTCATCTTCGCCGCCACCCGCGGCATTGCGCAGGTCCTCGACTTCATAGGTGCCGGTCTGGTCCCAGATCGTCATGACGTCGAGCAGCTCGGTGTCGATCGACAGGTACTGGAGGTCCTCCAGTGCCCGAGCGGAGCAGCGGCGTGGCTGTTCGTGGGCCAGCGGCTCGCGGGCCTCGGGTGAGCCACCCACGACGGTGCCGACGGAGCGCTCGCCCGAGAACAGCTCGACGCGTCCGGAGAGTACCCAGACGCTGCGCTTGTCGGTGTCGCCTTCGCGGAACAGCAGCTTGCCCGCCTGCAGGCGGCGAACCACCACCTTGCGCGCAACGGCGGCGAGGTTGTCCTTCCTCATGCTCTCGAAGGGCACGAGTTTGCGGAGCTGCTTGGGGTCTATCGGTTTGTCTTCGGTCATTGGGGCGCCGCCGCGAAACGCGCGCGGGCTGCTTCCAGATTAAGATAAATCTAGCACAAGGATCGTCTTGCGCCCCGTCGACCGGTTCACGCTTCAGCCGAGAGCGCTCCAGCCCGGGTCGGGCTCGAAGCGCGGACCGTGCTGCGCCGCCAGGACACGCAATCGCGCAACAACGTTGCTCACGCCGCGACCCCTGGCGTCCTGCAGCGGCCCGCCACGAAATGGCGCGTAGCCGGCTCCGAACACCATGCCGGCGTCCACCAGGTCGGCATCGGTCACGATGCCCTCGCGCAGCGCGCCCACGGCTTCGTTCGCCAGCGCGAGCAAAAGGCGATCGGCCAGGTCCGCGGGAGGCTCCGCCGCACGTCGGGTGTTGCGTTGCGGCTTGCCGTCGCGCCAGGTGTAGAGTCCCTGGCCGGTCTTGCGACCCAGATGGTCCTCGGCGACCAGCCGGCGCACGTTCGCCATGTCCGGCGGGCTGCGGCCCAACGCGGTGCCGACGATCTCGCCCACGCTCAGGCAGACGTCCAGACCCACGACATCGGCGAGTTCGACCGGCCCCATTGGCATCCCGGCGTCGAGCGCGGCCCGGTCGATGGTCTCCAGCGGTATGCCCTCGGCGGCCGCGAACATCGCCTCGTGCAGGTAGGGCACCAGCACGCGGTTGACGAGGAACCCCGGGGCGCTGCGGCAGGGCAGCGGCAGCTTGTCGAGGCGGCGCGCGAAGGCGATCGCACGTTGCTCGACCGCAACGCGCGTCGCCGTGCCCAGCACGACCTCGACGAGAGGCATCTGGGCCACCGGGTTGAAGAAGTGCAGCCCAACGAGCCGCCCCGGGTCGGCGAGCCGCTCCGAAAGGACCTCGAGGCCCAGCGAGGAAGTGTTGGTGGCCAGGATGGCGTCAGGGCGCATGGACTGCTCCAGGCGTGCGTAGAGTGCACGCTTGGCCTCGAGGTTTTCGAAGATCGCCTCGATGACCACGTCGGCATCGACCACGCCGTTGCCGGACACGTCTGCGCTCAGGCGCGCGATCGCCTGCTCGCGGGCCACGGGGTCGCGCAGCCGCTTGTCGAACAGTGCGTGCGCGCGTTGCAGTGCGGGCGCGACGCGCTCGGCGGACTGGTCCTGCAGCGTGACGGCGAAGCCGCGCGATGCGCACCACGCGGCGATGTCGCCACCCATGACGCCGGCGCCCACGATGTGAACGCGACGAACGTCCTCCGCGGCGCCAGGCGCCTGGGCCTTGAGGCGGTCCTGCAGCAGGAAGAGCCGGACGAGATTCCTCGAGGTGGGTGTGACGAAGAGCCCGGAGATCGAGCGGGCCTCGGCCTCGAAGGCGGCCTCGGTCCGTGCGCCGTATCGCGCCCAGAGGTCGACGATCGCAAAGGGTGCCGGGTAGTGCTCGGGCCGCGCGCGCGCCCGGACGCCGGCCAGCAGCCTCGGCCGAAGCAGCGGCCGAAGCAGAGCCCATGACAGCGCGCGGTCACGCAGCGCCGGACGGCGCGGCCGCGGCTGACGCTGGAGGATATCCGTCGCTGCCGCGTCGAGCGCCTCCGGCGCATCGACGACTTGGTCCACCAGGCCGATCCGCAGGGCGCGATCCGCGCGGATCGTGCGGCCCGTCAGCATCAGGTCGAGCGCAGTGCGTGCGCCGAGCAGCCTGACGCTGCGCACGGTGCCGCCGAAACCCGGGTGGATGCCGAGCTGGACCTCAGGCAGGCCCAGCGCGAGGCGTTCGTTGCCCACGGCAACCCGATATCGGCAGGCGAGGGCAAGCTCGAGGCCACCTCCGAGCGCGAAGCCCTCGATCGCGGCGACTGTCGGGCAGGGGAGTGCCTCGATCCGATCGATGATCCGCTGGGCTGCGCGGACCGACTCGTAGGCGACCGCCGGGTCGTCGATCTTCGTGAACTCGCGGATGTCCGCGCCAGCAATGAAGCCGCTGCGCTTGCCCGAGCGGATGACGAGGCCGCGCGGCGGATCTGATTCCAGGGCCGCCAGCGCAGCTTCGAGCCCGACGAGGACGGCGCGCGAGAGAACGTTGGCGCTGCTGTCGGGTACGTCGAGCGTCAGCCGGGCGAGCCCCGATGCGTCGCGCTCCAGCTGCCAGCACGCCGGCGTGCTCATGCGGCGGCGCCGGCCTCGCGTGTGACAGACGGCGCGACGGAGCCGCGCACGGTGAAGTCGCAGATGATCGGACGATGGTCGGACAGCCGCACGTCCGGGATGCGGAAGTCCTGGACATCGATCTCACGGCTCACCAGCACGAAGTCGAGTTCGACCCGCGGCACACGCGAGGGAAAAGAGGCCAGGCCACGCGTGTTCGCGCTGCGCAGGCCTGCCGCGCGCATGAACAGGAAGATCTCGTTGGTTCCCCAGAAGGTGTTGAAGTCACCCGCGACGATCACGGGCTTGTGCGAGGCCACGATCAGGTCGTGGAGCGAGCGCAACTGCTCCTGGCGGTGGCGGTACTTGAGTGACAGGTGCACCAGGAAGACGCACACGTCGTCGAGCTCGAGCTCGATGATCAGCCGCTTGATGCCCGTTTCGAAGTAGTGGAACCGCTCGCCCGTGACGCGCGGGGCAGCGAGGATCGCGTTGCCCTGGTTGCGTACGATCGGCATGCGCTGGTTCATCGAGCCGGCGCCGTACTTGCACTCATATGCCGTGTAGTGGCCGAGCCGTTGGGCGATGTGCTCAGCCTGGTTCAGCATCCGGGTGCGGATCGAGCCGGTGTCGACTTCGATCAGCCCCACGAGGTCAGGGTTCTCCTGGCGGATGAACGCGGTGATGTCGTCGAGAATGCGGCGACTGCTGCGCAGGTAGCCGGCGCCGGGAACGGGCAGGTGGAACGCCGGGCCGGTGCCCGTGGCGTAACGGATGTTGTAGACGAGCAGTCGCACGGCAGGCCCCGCGAAGGCGAGGCTCAAGTCTACTCGCCGGCGACTGCTGAAGTCAGGCTTCCGCGGCGAGCGCGAACAACGGGATGACCTGCGCAGACGGCGGCGGGGCGGCCGACTGGATCCGCACCGGCAGGGTGACCTCGACACCAGAGAGGCGCGCGAAAATGTCGATCAGGCGGCTGGCGATCTCGTCGGCATCCTGGGTCGACAGCTTGCGGATCGTCGCGGTGAGCGAATCCTCGCCCCGCATCGGCCTCTCGCGGGTCAGGGCCGCGCGGAGTTCGACGAAGTCGATGCGAACCTCATCCGGGAGGGCCTCGACGTCGAGGTCCGCGAGTTCGCAGCGATAGGCGGCGTGCAGCCGCTCCTTGAGGGTGCCCGAGCGAGCCAGCAAGATCGCTGCGGCACGGAATTTTTGCCAGACCGGATCCATGGAAACTCCCCTGTTTGCCCTGACGCGGGTCGTGGCGTACTTGGCGCCGCAACCTCATGTATTGGCTGAACTCTGCAGCCAACCGTGCCCCAATAGAATCAGAGCACTAGGACCCGAATATACAAATTGGTTTCGGTTCGTCAACCAAAAAATATTGCCATGTGGGTCGGGGTCACAGTTCTTTGCGTTATGGTAGGTCAGCTCGCAAACGATTGATCCGGATGGGTGTTTTCCGCTCGGGGTGGCGGCAACGGAAAGCCACGATTCCAGTCGCCGGGCTGCTGGGATAGATAATCGGCCGTGCGTCGTATCCATCTTCTCTGCTTCGCCCTGTCGGCGTCCGTCATGGTCGCGGGTGCCCGGGGCGGCGAGCCTCCGGCTCCCAGCCCCGCGTGGGTAGGCGAGGCTCGAGCCCTGTCCCAGCGCCTCGGCAACACGCTCCGTACGCGCCTGTCCATGGCCATGGGCAGCGGCCCGGAGAAGGCGATCGAGGTCTGCCGCGCCGACGCGCCGGCGCTGGCCGCGGAGATCGCCAGTGAGTCGGGCGTCCGATTGAGGCGAACCTCGACGCGCGTCAGAAACCCGGCGAACGCCCCGGATGCATGGGAAGCCACCGCCATGGGCGAGATGTCGCGTCGCATCGCGGCCGGGGAGGCGCCTTCACAGGTCGAGGTCCATGCGGTGGTCGACGGCAAGCGACGCTACGCGAAGGCGATCGTCATGGAGCCGATGTGCGTCATGTGCCATGGCGAGCGTCTGGCGCCGGCGGTTGCTGCTGCAGTGCGGGCGAACTACCCGGTAGACGCCGCCACGGGCTTCAAGCCCGGCGAGTTGCGTGGCGCGTTCAGCGTCACGTGGCCCTGACCCCGCCGCGGCGCACCCAGCGATCGATCACCCATGCCCAGGTCGCCCCGCCGGCGAGCTTGGCCACGAATTGCAGGGCGATGATCCCGGGCAGCAGGCTGCCGAAGGCGAGGGTGGGGAAGAGCAGGCTGTCGGCCAGCGCGCCCGCGGCGTTGCTGCCGTTCGAGCGCTGCAGGAAGGGTCGGCCACGCAGTGCGTGGTAGACCGCCGCATCGACGCCGCTGGCAACCACGAACGCGACCAGGCTCGCGAGCGCAATCCGGCCCGCCGCGGGGTTTACGGCCCAGCTCAGGAGTCCGGCGGCCACGATCATCGCGAGCATCCGCGGCCACAGGCCGCGGCCCGCCCACAGGTCGTGCAGGCGGTCGCGCAGCGCGAGGTCGAGGCCAATCAGCAGGAACGCGTTGACCGGTGTAGCCGCGGGGCCGAACGCCGCGACCGTCAGGTTCGCAGTGCAGATCGCTGCAACGTAGATGCCGACCAGCACGCCTGCCCGCGGCAGGGTGGCACCGTCCGTCAGAAGCGCACGAGAGCCCCCGGATCCTTGGCCAGATCGGGGAACTTCGCCTCGAAGTGTCGCCGCCACGTCGCTGGCATGGCTGCGTAGCTCGTCACCTTCCGCGCGTAGCAGTGCGACACGAACGTCCCGGGCGTATCGCCCATCTGCAGCCAGGCGGGGAAATCCAGCACGTCCATGAAGGTCTGGGTGGCCGCCGGGTTACGCACGGCAGGGTCCAGGACCTCACGCAGCGAACCCACGTAAGTCGACCAGTCGTTCACGGTCAGTGTGCGCTTGCCGGGCCCCGGCTCCTCGGGCACGGCGTGCAGGATCAGGTCGCCGCGGATCGCGAGCTCGTCACCCACGACCCAGGCAGGCCCGATATCGGAGCCCACCGTGGATGTCATGCCGGGGATCTTGCCACCGAAGGGACTGCCGCCCTTCAGGTCGTATTTCGTGATCGAGGCGCGCGGACGGTTGTAGGGCACGTCGATCGTCTTGCCCGTGTAGGGGTTGTCGAACTTCTCGAGCAGTTCGTCCCGGCCCACGGGCGTGTAGAAGTTCGAACCGGTGAGCTTGACCTCATACGTGCCGTCGCCGGTGTCGCGCGTGGTGAACCAGGCCGCCACGTGCATGTCCCAGAACGCCGTGGCCACGCTGCCCTGCACGCCGTAACGCGTACCGCGCATCCACCAGAAGCTCACTTGGTCGTCCATCGACCACGCCAGCTTGCGGAAGGCCATGGCGAGCTGGCGCTGGTCGGCTGGGTCGAAGGCTGGAGTCTTGGCGGCGTTCGCCGCGTTGGCGGCGTGGGGCAGGGCGGCGGAAGCGCCGGCGGTGCCGGCGGCCAGCAGGGCGAGGGCGGTGCGACGGTCCATGGGGGTTACCAGTTGCGCTTGGAGGTGATGTGGCGGGCGGCGTCCAGGGCATCGGTCGGCAGGTAGGTCGCCTGCACGTTGGGGCCGTTGCGCGGCACGTACTTCGAGTAGACGGGCAGCAGCATCTCCATCGGCACGTCGGGGACGGCGCGGGTGCGCCGGAACTCCCCGATGGGGATCACGGTAGTGATGAACTCCTCGTTGAAGGAGCGGGCGCGCGAGACGATCCGGCCATTCGGGCCGAAGATGGCCGTGTCGCCCGAGCCGGAGAACTCTGGGAACCCGGGCTGGTCCGGCGAGATCGCGGTATTGCACACCACGGTCCACAGGCGGTTGTGCAGCGAGATCATCGCGGCGTCCTCGAGGTTGTAGCCGCCCGACGATGAACTCAGGCGCAGCTCGAGCCCCTTCATGGCGTGTGCGCGCATGACGTCGGTCTGCCCCGGCGTGATCGAGCACGAGATGTTGCCGATGTCCGTGCGCGCGATGGGCAGCACCGCGTCCTCGCCGTACATCTCCCGGTAGCGGTCGAGCACGTCGTAGATGGAAGTCGTGACGATCTCCCAGCCCGGCTTGAAGCCGCGGCTGTTGTTGGTCTTCCAGTGGTTGGCGACCACGGTGCCGTCGGGACCGATCAGCACGCCATTGAGCAGGAGGTGGCCGGGCCAGTCCTTGTCGACGGCGTAGGTGCCGAAGGTCACGTAGCAGCCGTGCTTCCTGGCGAGTTCGCCGATGGCCTCGGTCTCGGGCCCTGGGATCTCGATGGCCACGCGCAAGGCCTCCTCGCGCGTCCAGTCACCCCAGCCCATGATCGGCTGCTCATGGAAGCACACGAGGTCCTGCTTGCCGGGAAAGCTGCCGTTGGCCGCGTCGAGCAACTCGAGCATGTGCTCGAGGTTGGCCTTGACCTCGCGTGCCGGGTTCTTCATGTCGCGCGGCGCCTGGATGCGCGACTGGATGGCCGTGACGCGGATCGCCTCCTTGCGCAGGGGGACCGTGGCGTACCTGCCGCGCTCGTGCACCTGCGGCGCGGTGCCTGCCGGCGCCTTGGCTCCGGCGGCCTGCGCGTCGGCCGTGCCGGCGGTGGTGCCGAGGGCAAGGGCGCCGGCTCCTGCGGCGGCGGTACCCATGAGCGTGCGACGGGTCAGCAGTCGGTCCTTTGGTGCTGGCATGCGTGTCTCCCCCTCGGTTGGCGCGTCACAAGACTACCGCAACGGAGCGGCGGGCTGTGCCATCCTCCGACGCATGGGACGCAGCTACGAACGCATCGATCCCGCGCTTGGCGAGTGGATCGCAGCGCAGCCGTTGTTCTTCGTCGGCACTGCGCCGCTTGCCGCAGCCGGGCACGTCAATGTGTCCCCGAAAGGCGGCAGCCCGCTGTGTGTGCTGGATCCCCGAACCGTTGCGTACCTCGATGGAGCAGGGTCTGGAATCGAGACGATCGCGCACCTTCGGGAGAACGGCCGCATCGTCATCATGCTTTGCGCCTTCGACGGGGCCCCCCGGGTGCTGCGCCTACACGGGCGCGGCGAGGTGATCGCGCCCGGGCATCCGGAGTTTGCGGCGCTCGTCGCCGCCTTCCCGCGAAGCCCGTCCGCGCGGGCGGTGATCCGGGTTGGCGTCGAGCGGATCGCCGACTCCTGCGGCTACGGCGTGCCGCGGATGTCCCTGGTGGGCGAGCGCACCGACACGGTCGACTACGTCGCGAAGGCTTCGGACAAGGCCATCCGCGACTACCTGCGACGCGAGAATCGGCACAGTATCGACGGGCTTCGAGGCCTGGGCGATGCGGAGGTCGACGCAGTGCTGATCGATCGAGGTCCGTAGACAACAATTTTGTTGCGAAAGCACCACGGTCCCGTGCTGCAGCCCGAAGGTCGCTTGCCGCCGGGCTGCGACCGCCGATAATTTGCCGGGGCCGCGACTGGGCTTCGAGGCCGCTGGGGTAATTGGCGTGGAACTGCATCGAGATCGCAGACTGCAACGCGTTCCGCTGCACGCTGCGGCTCGCGTCAGGCGAGAGCCCGCGGCTGAGCTTGCGCGTTCGCACAGGCCCGGGCTGTGACGTCGAACTGGACCTGGACGGTCAGGACTTCGCGCACGTCGGCCCGAACGCCGACCAGACGTTCATCCAGAACTGCTGAGCGGGCGCCGCAGACGCGAATGAAAGCCGACGGTAGCCCGCCCTAGGCCCGCTTCTATAACTTCGCATAATGTATATTATGTTAAATAAAAGATGGCTCATGGAGCAGCCCTCGTCGCGCCGCGGTCTATCGCGCCGCGGCACGCCGCCCTGCCCACAGCAAGGCGGTCGAGGCGACGGTGCAGGCGGCGAACAGCGTCGCCATCGACAGGTCGAGCGCTGCATCGGAGCCGAATACTCGGTCCGTCATGGCGCCGAGCAGGACGGGGCCGAAGCCGGCCGACACCGCACCCACCAGCGCCGTCTGCACGGCAGTGACCTGCCCGCGCAGCTCGTTTGGCGCGAGGTCCGTGATCACGGCCAGCACGCCCACCGCGGGCCAGTTCGAGAACACGGCGGCGACGGCGAAGCACGCGATCGACATTTCGGCGCTGCGCAGCAGCGGTGCCGCGACGCCGGGCGCGAGGCTCCAGAACGCTCCCCACAGGCAGAGCCACCAGCCCGCGTCGCAGCCACGACGCGCACGCCGGCGGTCGAGCAGCCAGCCGCCGAGCAGCGAGCCGCCGGCACCCGCCACGATGGCCACTGCGCCGTAGACGAGCGCGAGCTGTTCGGGCGACCAGCCGTACTTGCGCGAGTAGAGCGCCGCCATGAACGCGAGCTGCCCGTAGGGCGCCATGAAGGCGAAGACGACGCCGCCGATGAGTGTGGAGAGCGGCACGGCGTTGCGTCGCGCGAAGCCGAGCAGCTCCGCGAAACTGGGTTGCCGCCCGGCGCGCTCCTGCCGACGCGGCTCCTGCAGCGCCCAGGTCGCCGCGGCGGCCGGTAAGCCCAGCAGCCCGAGCATCAGCAGTCCGGCGCGCCAGGGTTCGAGCCCGAGCCAGTCGCCCATGACGCGGCCCGCGGCCACGCTGAGGGCACCAAGCCCGAAGGCCGCGGCGGTGCCCAGGGCCGTCGCGGCGACCAGCAGGCCGTACGCCCTGCCCCGCGCATCGCGGTCAAAGAAATCGGCGAGCAGCGAGGTGGAGGCGGGCTGCACTGCCGCCTGGCCGACGCCGGTGAGGACGCGGGCGACGAACAGCTGCGCGAATCCGCCCGCCAGGCCCAGCGCGGAGGTCGCCGCGCTCCACACCAGGGTTGAGACGGTGAGCAGCCGGACCCGGTTGCCGCGATCCGTCAGCCACCCGGCCAGCAGGCCGCCGAGCGCGTAAGGCATGGCGAATGCGAGGCCGGTCAGCAGGCCGAGGGCCGTGTCGGAGAGTCCAAGCGCGGCCTTGAGCGGCTCGGTGTGGAAACCGAGGCCGATGCGGTGCACAAAGGCCACGGAGTATACGGCCGTCAGCACGACCGCAGCGGTCCACGCGGTGCGCGCCGCAGGATAGCCGCTCGGTGCGGCAGCGCTCAGCACCGGCGCACCCGCAGCACCAGCGCGAGCCCGGCCGCGAGCAGCACGATCGCGACGCCGAATACGCCGTGGCGCGGGCTGCCCGTCAGCGCGGTCGCGAGCGCGACGAGCAACGGCGAGGCAAAGCTCGCCGCACGGCCAACGGTCACGTAGAGACCGAAGTACTCGCCGCCTCGCGCCGCGGGCGCGAGCCGCGCCAGCAGCGACCGGCTCGAGGCCATGATCTGGCCGAGGCACGCCGACGCCAGCACGCCGACCGCGAGGAACGCCGGCTCCCGGGCCGGCCCCGCGGCGGCCGAGGCGAGCGCGGCAAGCGCCAGCGTGCAGCCGAGCAGCAGCCCCACGCCGAGCAGGACGCTGCCGCGCGCACCGAGCGCGCGCTCGAGCGCTCCGGCGGCCAGCCCTGCCGCCGCTCCTGCGACGAGGCCGAGCATGCCGAAGGTGGCGAGCCGGTCGGTGGTCCAGGCGAGCTGCGTCGAGGCAAGGATCGTCAGGAACGAGAACAGCGCCATCGTGCCGTCCCAGTAGGCGATCCGCGCCAGCAGGTAGCGCCGCAGCTGCGGATCGTCGCGCAGCAGGGCGACCGCGCTGCGCCAGCCGCCCAAGGCGGCGGCCCACGTGGCCGCGATGCCCCCCTCCCCCCGCGCCGTGGCGTCGCCTCGCCCCGCCGCGGCGGCGTCGCGCGGCGCGCGGAACGCGAGCAGGAAGGGCAGGAACAGTAGCAGCAGCCAGAAGCCCGTGGCCGCGCTTGCCGCGCGTTCGACGGTGCCAGCGTCGGTCGTGCCACGGGTGAGTTCCGTGGCCAGAGCGATCGCGGCGAGATAGCCGAGCGCGGCTGCGAATCCGAGCCCGACACCGATGCCGCTGAGCGCCCCGACGCCGCCGGCGCCCGCGAGCTGCGGCAGGCGACCGTCGGTGAACACCCGCGACAGCTCGATGCCGACGTACGCGACGGCGACGAGCGACAGCACCGCGACGGGTGTCGCCTCCGCCGCCGTGACGGGCCACAGCGCGAGCAGCGCGGCGGCCGCCGCACCGACGCAGCCCGCGGTCCAGCGGAGGCGGTGTGTGCTGCGGTCCGCAAGCGCGCCGGCCAGCGGCGCGAGCACGACCAGCGCCAGTGCCGCGGCGGAGAGGCCGTAGCCCCACAGCGTCGTCCCGCGCACCGGGTCGCCGGCGATCTGCGCGACGAAGTACGGCGGGAACACCAGGCTCAGCACGATCGTCAGGAACGGCTCGCGGGCGGCGTCGGTCAGCGCCCACGCGGTGCGCCGGGCGCGGCGCCGCCGGGCCTCCGCCCCCACGTCCGCGCTCACCTCGCGCGGTGCCAGCGCCAGCCCGAGCGCGCGGCGAGATAGTCGGTGAGGCCGGCGCGCTCCAGCAGCCTTGCGAGGGCCTCGTCGGCTTCAGCGATCACGGCGTCGCGATCGAGCCGCAGGTGGCGGCCGTCGGCGACGACCTGCTCGCCCGCGATCCATACGTCGCGCACGGCGTGGGGGTCGGGCGAGTAGACGAGACTCGAAAACAGCGTGCGCCGCGGTGCCAGCGCCGGCGTTGCCGGGTCGATCGAGATGAAGTCGGCCTGCTTGCCCGGCTCGAGCGAGCCGATGCGCTCTTCCATGTGCAGGGCCGCGGCGCCGCCGCGCGTCATGAGTTCCAGGGCGTACTCGGCGGAGCCGAAGCTGGGGTCGCCGGTGCGCTCCTTCTGCAGGATCATCGCGAGCTTGGCGGTCTCCCAGAGGTTCTGGCCGTTGTTCGTCGAGGCGCCATCGACGCCCAGCCCGAGCTTCACGCCGGCCTTGCGCATCTCCGCGAGCCGCGCGATGCCCGAGGCGTAGTACGCGTTCGAGACCGGGTTGTGCGAGACGCCAGCGCCGGTCTCGGCGACGCGCGCGATCTCGGCGTCATCGAGCCAGATCGCATGCGCCAGCACGGCGCTCGACGACAGCGCGCCCAGGCGGTCGAGCTGCGCGACGCTGCCGTGGCCGAAGCGCTTGTGCGCGGATTCGTGCTCGTCGCGGGAGCTCGCGATGTGCATCAGGAACGGCACACCCGTGCGCACGGCCAGCTCGTGCATCGCCTGCACCATTGCCGGCGTGCAGCGCAGCACGCCGAGCGCCTCGGGCGCCACCGTGATGCGCGGTGACGAATAGCTGCGCTGCAGCCGCTCGACCTCCCGCACGGCGTCCTCGACGCGCTCGCGGTATGCAGGGGGAACGGCCTGGGACGGGTCCGTGTCGTCCGCGCTGTCGACGGTCATGCGCGACGCCAGTACGCGTGCACCTGCGACCTGCACGGCGCGCAGCACGCCGTCCGACAGGTCGTGCCTGGGCGTGCCGAATTCGGCCGTGACCATCGTGGTGACGCCCGTGGTCATCAGCTCCAGCAGGGCCAGTTGCGCCGCCGCACGGCCCACGTCGGCGTCGAGCGCTTCCAGCACGGGCCACATGCCCTTGGAGAACCAGACGGCCAGCGGCATCTCGTCGTAGATGCCGCGCAGGATGCCGTTGGACAGGTGCCCGTGGGCGTTGACCAGCCCGGGCATGACGACCCGGCCGCGTGCGGTGATCACCGCGACGCCGGGTGGTGGCGCGCCGAGCTCGGAGACATCGCCCACGCGGTGGATCCTTTCGCCCTGGACCCAGACGAAGCCGCGCTCCCAGGCGTTTCGCGCGTCGTCCATCGACACCACGGTGGCGTCGCGGAGGATGAACTCCCGGGTCGGTGCGTCGGCGGTCGGTGTCGGGGTGCCCATGACATCGAGTCTAGCGCAGCGCGGGCCGCGACAGCCGCAAGCGTGGTCGGTTACGCTGCGCATCGACCATGGCCCAAGCTCTCGCACCCTCCCCCTGCCCCGCGCCTGTCCATCGGCTCGCGGGACGTGTTGCGCTGGTGACTGGATCGTCGCGGGGCATCGGCGCAGCCACGGCGCGCCGGCTCGCCGCCGAAGGCGCGCGCGTCGTGGTGAACTATCGCGCAGATGCCGAGGGCGCGGCGCGCGTGGCGGGCGGGATCGTGGCCGGTGGCGGCGAGGCGATCGCGCTCTGCGGCGATGTGCGCGACCCGGGCGCGGTCGCGACGCTGAGGGACACGATCGAGTCCATGCTGGGTCCCGTCGAGATCCTCGTGAACAACGCGGGCACCCTGCAGGTCGGCGATGCGCTCGGGCTGCGCCCCGAGGCGCTCCGCGAGGCCATGGAGGTCAACGTCGCCGCAGCCGTGCACTGCGCCCAGGTCTTCGTGCCGGGCATGATCCGGCGCGGTCGGGGGCGAATCGTGAACGTGGCGGCCACGAGCGCGTTCGGCACCACTGCAGCGGGTATCGCGCCGCAGGCCATGGCGAAGTCGGCGCTGCTGGTATGGGGCAAGCAACTCGCCCTGCAGTTGGGCCCGCAGGGGGTCACCGTCAACGCGGTCTGCCCCGGCGCGATCGATACCGAGGTCACGCTACCGGGCGGTGCGTTGCACGAGGCCCTCGCGGACGTGCGGCGGCGCCAGGTCGCTGCCACCGCGCTGCGTCGCACCGGATCGATGGACGAGGTCGCCGGCGTGATCGCCTTCCTTGTCTCCGACGATGCGGCGTTCGTGACCGGCCAGGCGCTGTCGGTCGACGGCGGGCGCAGCGATTTTCTCAGTCACTCGGGATAGCACAGGAGCTCCGGATGTCCGTCTCGGCCACGCGTTCGATCACCGTGGGCGTCTCCGACCTCGATGCGGCGCTGCGCCTGTTCGCAGGGACGATGGCGCTGCAGGTGGATTGGCAGGGCGCGCCCGACCCGTCCCTGCTCGAATTCTGGGGGCTGCCGGTGGGCACGCGTGCCCGCGCAGCCGAACTCTCCTGTCGAGGCTATCCCTGGGGGCGGCTTCGCGTCGTCCAGTTCGATCCCTGCCTCACGCAGCGCGTCCGCGACGACCACGGGCCGGTTGCGTCGGATTCACCGCTCGACGTAGGTCCCAAGGCCATAGACTTCTACGTCGCCGATCCGATCGCCACCGCGCTCTCGGCGGTCGTGGCGGCGGGCTGCCCCGCACGGTCCGCCCCTCGACGGCACCAGATCGGCCACGCGATCAGCGAGGAAGTGGTCGTGACCGGTCCCGATGCGCTGCCGATCCTGCTGATGGTGGGGCATCGCCACAGGGAGACGTCGTTGCGGCCGGGCAGTCCCGACGGGCCGTTCAGCGAGATCGCCACCGCCTCGGTGATCTGCGGCGACCTCGACGCGAGCCGGCGGTTCTATGGCGACTGCCTGGGGCTCGTCGCGGTGAACGACGCCGAGACACCCGACGAGTACCGCGCACTGGTCGACGATCTCGTGGACGCGCCCGCGGGGACCCGTGTGCACTTCATGCTCTACGCTGCGCCGGGCGAGGCGAGCGGCAAGATCCTGCTGATCCATTTCTTCGAGCGCACCGGCCGCCGTCTGGTGGGCCGGATGCGCCCGGGTCATCTGGGATTCTCGCTGTTCACGCACGAGAGCGCCGATCTCGAGGGCCTGCACGGCAGGCTGCGGGCGGTGGGTGCCGACGTCTTGCGAGCGCCCTGCCCCGTCGTCATGCCCGAAGGCGCGCGCCGGGCCATGCTGGTGCGCGGACCGAATGAGGAACTCTTCGAGTTCCTTGCGCGCTGACGGCTGATGTCCGCTTTCCTGCCGCTCCTCGCGTGCTTCGCCGCCGGCCTCGTGCTGCGACTGCTGGATCGGGCACCGGCCTGGCTCGGAGAGACCGCAAACCGTTGGCTGATCGGCGTCGCGTTGCCGGCCACGATCCTCGAGATCGTGCCGGGCCTGCGATTCGACCCCAGTCATCTGTATCTCGTGTCCTCGATGCTCGTGGTGTTCGCGGGCGCGTGGATCTTCGCGGTGCTGCTGGGCCACGCCCTCGGCTGGTCGCGCGAGCGCGTAGGCGCCTTTACCCTGCTTGCCGGTCTTGGTAACTGCACGTTCATCGGCTATCCCATGATCGAGGCGCTGCGCGGCCGCGAGGCGCTGGGCCTCGCGGTGATCACCGACCAGTTCGGGCTCACGCCCGTGCTGGCCGTGGGCGGCAGCCTGGTGGCGGCGGCGTACGGCGGCCAGAGCCCCGGCGCAGCCGCCGTCTTGCGGCGAACGCTCGTCTTCCCGCCGTTCGTGGCGCTGATGATCGCGCTGGCCGTTGGCGCAGCAGGCGGCTTGCCGGGCCTCTTCCACCCGCCCCTGCGACTGCTGGGCGCGACCATGTCGCCGGTCGCGCTGTTCTGGATAGGGCTGCGCTTCCGGCTGGAAGTCAGCCGGTCGCTGCTTGGCGTCGCGGCGCTGGGCCTGTCGTGGAAGATGGTGCTTGCCCCAACTGTGATGCTGGCGCTCGGCGCTGTCCTTGATGTTCCGGAACCCGTACGCGTCGTGGGGGTGCTGCAGGCCGCCATGGCGCCGATGATCACCGGCGCGGTGCTCGCCGAGCGCAATGGCCTCGAGCCCGCGCTGGTGCATACGTTGCTCGGCCTCGGGGTGCTGCTTGGCTTCGTCGTCGTTCCGGTGTGGAATGCCTTCCTCTGACGCACCCGGAGTTGCCCATGTCACGCAAGACCGATCGCCGCGAGTTTCTCGCCGTCGCGGCCTCGCTGCCGGCCGCAGGTGCTGCGTCGGCCGTCACGGCAGCGCGTGAGGCGTCCGCGACTACGCCCGTGCCGCCGCTGGTCGACACCAGCCTGCGATTCGGACGGCACGTGGTGCATGCGCGCATAGAGCGGCCCCCCGCGGAGCTCGTTGCGCGCTTCAGGCAGATCGCGCGGGAAGTCGTCGTCGAGCACTGCAGCCGCGCCCAGATCATGGATCCGGCGATCAAGCCGCTCGCCTCGCGGGACTGGTCGGTGATCGGGCCTGCCGTCACGGTGAATCTCGATGCGTATGACCACCTGATGTGCGTCGCCGCGCTCGGTGTGGCACAGCCCGGCGACGTGATCGTGGTCGCTGCCCAGGGTCGGCTGCACCAGGGGGTCTGGGGCAGCGGCCTGACCCTGTCGGCACGCAACATCGGTGTCGAGGCGATCGTCGTCGACGGGGCCGTGATGGACACGCGGGCGATCCTTGCGCGGGAAGTGCCGGTTTTCAGCCGTGGCAGCCATCCTGCGCATGGCTCGCGAGAGAAGCCCGGTTCCGTGAATGTCCCCGTCAGTTGCGCTGGCGTCATCGTGAACCCTGGTGACCTGGTGTTTGGCGACCTGGACGGGGTCGTGGTGGTGCGTCGCGAAGACGCTGCCGCGGTACTCGATGCCTGCGAGGCCAAGAGCGCGCAACTGCGCAGCGCGGCGGCGGCGATGGGTGGCTCGAATCGGACCTTCTTTGACCTGATCGGCGGGCGCGAGGCAGTCACCAGGGCGGGTGTGGAATGGATCGACTGAACACCATCCAGCCGGGATACCGGGGACACCGGTGGCCGGCATGACGGACCGGCGTGAGGCACTGGGAATCATGGCCGCATCTTTGCTGTACCCCGCTGTGGCGGCGACTGGCCGGGCGTCGGCGCTCGACGAGGTATTCGAGCGATACGACGGCCTCGGCATGGCGGAACTGGTACGTCGGCGCGAGGTTTCGGCGGTCGAGCTCCTGGAGGCGGCGATCCTGCGCTGCGACGCCGTGGCCGCCACGCTGAACGCCGTGCCGCTGCGCCACGACGCGGAGGCTCGTGCGCAGGTCGCCGCGGTGCCTCCCGATTCCCCGTTCGCCGGCGTGCCGTTCCTGCTGAAGGATCTCAACGTCTCGATGGCCGGCACCATCACCAGCAATGGCAGTCGCTTCTTTCGCGAGGCGCGCCACGCGCAAGACAGCGAGATCGTCCGCCGTTACCGCGCGGCGGGCCTCGTGGTCTTCGGCAAGACGAGTTCGCCTGAGCTTGGACTCACAGGCACCTCCGAATCCGTGCTGCATGGCGCCACACGGAACCCCTGGAACCTGGAGCGCATCGTCGGGGGATCCTCCGGCGGCGCGGCGGCTGTCGTCGCGGCGCGAGTGGTGCCGATCGCCCATGCCAGCGACGGCGCGGGCTCGATCCGCACACCCGCCTCGTGCTGCGGCGTGTTCGGGCTGAAGCCGAGTCGCGGGCGGGTACCGCTGGGTCCGGAGCGCCTCGAAGGCTGGAACGGCTGCTCGACGCAGCATGCCGTCTCGCTTTCGGTGCGTGACAACGCCGCGCTGCTCGACGCGACCGCAGGACCGGAAACAGGCTCGCCCTATCTTGCCCCGCCAGCCGCGCGGCCCTGGCTGGCCGAGGTGGGTGCCGACCCCGGTCGGTTGCGGGTGGCGCTGATCGAGCGGCCGCTCGGCGGCACGCCCGTCGATCCGAGGGTGTCAGGGGCGCTGCGGGACACCGCCCGATTGCTCGAGAGCCTGGGGCATCGCGTCGAGCCGGCCGCCTTGCCAGTGGACCATGCGGCCACCAACGCCGCGATGCTCGCGACCCTCGGCGTCAATACGCTGCTTGCGGTGCGGGAGCGGGAGCAGGCGCTTGGGCGGGCAGCGGGCCCAGACGATCTCGAACCCATCACCGCATGGTTTGCCGAGATCGGCCGTGGCGTCGACGGCGTCGCCTATGCGCGGGCGAGGCAGGCGTTCGACGCGGCCGGTGCGGCGATGGCGCGGTTCCACGAACGCTACGACGTGGTGCTCTCGCCCACCGTGGCCAAGCCACCCCTGCCGCTCGGCGTGATCGGGCTCAGCCCGCGGGATCGCGACGCGTTCGTGCGCGAGGTCGTGGAGTTCGGGCCGTTCGCAGCGGTGTACAACATGACCGGCCAGCCGGCGATGTCGGTGCCGCTGGCGTGGACCGACGACGGCCTGCCCATGGGGATGATGTTCGCTGCCGCGTTCGGCAACGAGGCCCTGCTCTACCGCTTGGCCGGGCAACTGGAGCAGGCGCGACCCTGGGGCGGGCGGCGACCGCCGCACGCCGTGCCGTTCAGGATGGCCTCGGCAGGTGGGCGGGTGGCGGGAAGCGCGGGAACCTGAGGAGCATCACGCCTGCCACCAGCAGCAGGATGCAGTGACCTGCCAGCGCCAGCGGATATCCGCCGCCGGCGTCGACCACCATGGCGGTCACCACCGGTCCGATGCCTCCGCTCAGCGAATAGATGCCGTAGTAGGAACCGTAGATCCGGCTGAAGTGCAAAGGCCCGAAGTAGCGGCCCGTGAGGTAGGCGAGCACGTCGACCTCGGCGCCTGCCGCCAGGCCGATGAGCATGGCGGCGGTGAACGCCATCGCGCCGTCGGCACCCGCCGCCAGCAGGCCGATGCCGACGACCGGGGCGACCAGGAACGCGAGGGCCACCCGGGGCGCGAAGAAGCGGTCCATCAGCCACCCGGTGACGAGCCTGGCCGTCGTCACCGCGACGAACACCGAGGACTGCACGAGCGCGGCGATCATTGGCGACACGCCACGGCTCGTCAGCATCGGCACCATGTGCATCATCACGCTCTGCACCGCGAAGCCGATCAGGAAGAACGTGACCATGACCAGCCAGAACGCACCGCTGCGAAGCGCCTGGCCGAAGGGGATGCCATGCGTTGCCGGCATGGCTGCCGCGGCGGTTCTCGTCGATGCCGGCTCGGGCGGGTCGCCATCGGGCCGCTGGCCCACCGACTCTGGGCTGTCCTTCAGCAGCAGGATCATCGCCGGCAGCGCGACCACCGCGATGGCCGCGGCGAGCAGCAGGTAGGCGGTGCGCCAGCCGAACCGCTCGATCGTTGCCTGCACGTACAGCGGCCACAGGAATCCGCCAAGGCCGATGCCCGACAGCGCGATCCCGAGCGCGAGGCCGCGCCGACGGTCGAACCACAAGGTGATGACGCGGGCGAAGGCGACGTGCGTGGTGCCCAGTGCCAGCACGGCGAGCAGGAAATACCGTGCGTAGAAGGTCCAGATCTCCGGACCCTGTCGTGAGAACGACGCAAAGATCAGGATCTCGGCGATGAACGAGAAGATCGCGACGCGGCGCGCGCCGTAGCGATCGACGATGCCGCCGACCAGCGGAGCCAGCATCGCGGCCGTGATCGTCACGGCGAGCAGCGCCGAGAACGCGTCGCTCTGCGACCAGCCCAGCTCGGTACGCACCGGCGTCAGGAACACGCCAAAGGTGGCGGCAACCATCGTGGCGATGCCGCAACCGAGACCTACCGTGGCCGCCGCCACGACCCACCAGCCGTCGAACCTGCGTGCCTGCATCGCCGGAACGTCCCTGCCCCCACATGGCGCCCGGGCAGCACTCTGCCCTGCTGCTAGACTGCAGCGCAAGCTCTGGGAGGACGCCGTGGTCTATCTCGTCAATCGCATGCACCTCGCGCCGCGCGCGCGGCGCGACCTGAAGGCCTTCTGGGCCTGGCTGGAAGCGCGTGAGCGCTGGTTCTACCGCGACCTGCCGATGGTGCGCGGCGTGCGCTGGTTTTCCACCTCCGTGGGCGAGCTCTACACCGTCGAGGTGTGGGCAGCGTTCGACGACATGGCCGGTTTTGCGGCGTACCGTGCCGCCGTCGATGCCCAGAAGCACGACGCCGGCTGGGAGTCCGAGCGCGTCACCCAGGACGACTGGTGGGAGTTCCTCGACTCGCGGCTGATGGTCGACGCGCCCTGCGCCGCGGGGTTTGGTCAGTTCGGCTCGAGCAGTTCGATCCACTCGCCCGCGGCGCCCACGACCACGCCAGGGTCCCCGTCGTAGAGGAAGCTGACCAGCGCGATGCCCTGCGGCAGCTCGCCCGGGCGCCGCGGCCTCGCCGCGGCCTGCGCGGGCAGTTCGTCGACCTCGATCAGGTAGTCGCGCGGCATCTTCACGATCCCCATCGGGATCTTGGCGTCGTCGCCCAGACCGAAGCTGTCGTTGATGATCCGCACGTTGACCGGAGACGGGGCGATGGTCGGCGTGCGCAGCCGCTCCGAGTAGAAGCGCAGCATCGCCCCGGCGTCGGACCCGCCCAGGATCGCGATGAACGGCCGGTCGACGCGCTGCGTCGCGGCGCTGAGGTCCAGCAGGGTCCGGTGATGCGGCAGCGAAGTGAAATAGAGCAGCTCGCCCGCCGGGCCGATCACCTGCATCGCGTGAAGATCGGCATCGAACGGCAGCGGACGCGGCGCAACGACCACCCGGAATGGCGAGCCGTCGAAGCTGCGCGCAAGGGCATACGGGTCCTCGACCAGCACTTCCATGGCGTTCCAGCCATGTGCCAGCAGCGGGGCATGCGGAATCGGCGCCTGTTCCACGAACCGCACCGTGGCGGCAGGCGGCCCGGGCGCGCGCATCAGTGCCCAGCGGTGTCCGGCGACGGCAGGCGCGCCCCAGCGGGCCGCGGCCGACGCTGAGACGCAACCCTCTTCGACGCGGACGTAGCCCAGCCAGCGCGCATAGGCGTCGACCGTGGCGTCGAGGTCTCCGGTGGTCAGCGTGAACGACGCGATCCGGAGGAGGCCCTGGGGAGTCGCGGCGCTCACTCGTCCTTCTTGAAGCCAGCCGGGATGTCGAAGGTCGTGGCGGGGACGGCGTCGTTGCGGATCGACACCAGTTCCGAGCGCATCGTGAAGAGCGTCGCCAGTCCCGCCGCGGTGGTTGCCGGAACGCTGGACGATTCAGGCCCGGTCTTGCGGCGACCGCCGAGCAGTCCGCCCAGTTGCCCGCTCAGTTGTCCCGCCAGCCCCCCAAGCGGCGATCCGCCGCCGCCCGCGCCGGCCGCTCCGCCGCCTGCCGGCGACTTGCACTGGGGACCGCCTACAGCCAGGGAAAAGCTGCTGCGCACGGGGTAGCCCCGCAGGTCGCCCATGCGCCGCGCGATCTCCTTCCACATCTCGCCGTAGCGGCCGAACTGGCCCTCGGCGCGCTGCGAGAAGCCCTCGGAGAGCGCGGCAGTGAGCCCCATGCGCTCGGCGTAGGCTCGCTGGAAGCGCAGCGCGTCGTCGCCGGCACGGATGTCCGGGGAGATCCATTGGTCGAGCGCCAGCTCGTACTCGCAGATCGAGTCCGTCTTGGGATCCTTGCAGCCCTGGCGCGCGCTGATCAGGACCTGCTCGGCGCCATGGCCGGCAATGGTCTGCTTCGCCCCGGTACGCTCGACGTCCACCTTCGGTGGAAGCCATTCGCACTGGGCCTGGTCGCCAGCCTGGGCTCGCTGCGCCTCCTGTGCCTGCGCAATGCCCTGCTGCAGCTCGGCCCGACGCTCCTCGATCGTGCTCTCGGTGTAGCGCTTCTTCTTGAGGTCGAGTTCGTAGACCTTGCCTTCGTCGAGGCGGATGATCTCGGCGCTGGGCCCCATGCCTCGGGCCATCATCCGCATCATGCCCGACTGCATCTGCACGTCGGTCTCGATACGGGCCCGGTCGCCGGCGTAGGTGCTCGTCGTCCGTCCGGTCATGTTGGCGAGGCTCATGACGCCCGAGCCTTCGAGCGCCATCGTCTCCTCGATGGTGACGTCGGCGACCGCGGCGCCAGACGAGAGGATTCCTGCCACCGCCGCCGCGATGCGGAACGGGACACGGGGTGAACCGGCTGGCGATACGCGTTTCATGATGGCGACTCCTCTTCGCGGTGCGGACCGAGCATATCCCCGCCCCTGCGCATGGACAATCGGCTCGTGACGTGGGTCGCGATGGCACGCGCAAGCTCCTGCTCGCCGATGAACACGGCCTCCACGCCGCTCGGGCGCAGCAGCGCGGCCTCTTCCTCGTCATGCGTGCGTGCCACCACGGCGATGCCCGGGTTGGCGTGGCGGGCGAGCTCCACGCAGCCACGCAGGTCGACAGGGCCAGGCACCGTCACGATCAGCATGGCCGCCCGGTCGATGCCTGCTTCCGTCAGCACCTTGGCATCGGCGCCGCTGCCCGCTATGGCCTGCACGCCGGTCGCGCGCAGGTTCTCGACGATCGTCCGGTTCGTCTCCACGACCACCAGGGGAAGGCCCTGGCCCCGCAGTGCCTCCGCCACCGGAGCGCCCACGCCGCCGTGGCCTACGAGAACCGCATGGCCACCCGTGGTTCCGGTCGCGGGAGGTGTCGTCAGCCGCGAAAGTGGGTCGTGCGAGCGTTCCAGTTCGCGGGCATAGGCGGACCTTCCCATGACCCAGCGCCGTATCGGCTCGTTCACGGCGAACGTCGCGGAGTTCGCCGCGATGGAAATGAGCGCGCCTGCAAGCACCAGGCTCTGCGCCTCCGGAGGCAACACCCCGAGCGAGGTTCCGAGCGCGGCGAGGATGAAGGAGAACTCGCCGATCTGCGCGAGGCTCGCGCCAACGGTGAGCGCCGTGTTGAGCGGATACCGGAACGCCAGCACGATCGCGATGGCCGCCACCGTCTTGCCGACCATGATGATGGCGACCACGGAGGCGACCTTGCCGGGCTGCTCGATGAGCACCGCGGGGTCGAACAGCATGCCGACGGAGACGAAGAACAGCACGGCGAAGGCATCCTGCAGCGGCAATGACTGGTCTGCCGCGCGGTGACTGAACTCGGACTCGCGCATCATGCTGCCAGCAAAGAAGGCGCCCAGGGCGAACGAGACGTCGAACAGCTTGGCGGCGCCGAAGGCCACGCCGATGGCCACCGCGACCACGCACAGCGTGAACAGTTCCCGGGAGCCGGTGCGCGCCACGGCCCACAGCAGGCGCGGCAGCACGCGCTTCCCGACCACCAGCATCAGCCCGATGAACGCCCCGACCTTGAGCAGCGTCAGGCCGATGCGTTCCCAGGGAAATCCTGCCGGCTCGGCAGCCCCGCCCGCCGCACCCATCGCGCCGGCGAACGCCGGCAGCAGCACGAGGACGAGGACCATCACGAGGTCCTCGACGACCAGCCAGCCGACGGCGATTTCCCCGTTCATCGAGCGCAGCTGGCCCCGTGACTCGAGTGCCCGCAGCAGCACCACCGTGCTGGCGACCGAGAGGCACAAGCCGAAGACGAAGGCCTCGGCGGGGCTCCAGCCCCACAGGCTGGCCGTGCCTGCGCCGAGCAGGACCGCCACGCCGATCTGGACGAGCGCGCCGGGGATCGCGATGCGGCGGACCGCAATGAGATCGTCGATCGAGAAGTGCAGGCCCACTCCGAACATCAGCAGCATGACGCCGATCTCGGCGAGCTGCGCGGCCAGGCCGATGTCGGCGACGAAACCGGGCGTGGCAGGGCCGATCAGGATACCCGCCACCAGGTAGCCCACGAGCGGCGGCATGCGCAGGCGCTGTGCGGCATAGCCGAACAGCATGGCGAGGGCGAAGCCCGCGGCCAGGGTCGCGATCAGGCTGACGTCATGGGGCATGCGCGTCTCCGCGCCGGAATCGCGGGCGCCAGACGGCAATGACGATGTTCGCGACCGACAGGGCGAGCAGGCCCCGGAGCCCGCCTCGCTCCGTGCGCAGCAGGGCCTCCAGTGTCGCAGGGCCCCAGGGCCCGCCCGTGGCGGCCAGTAGCGCCTTCAGCCAGGCCCAGCCGGCGTCCTGCAGTGCGGGATTGACCGCCATCGCCAGCAGGCCGCTGCATAGGACCAACAGCAGGGACGGCACCAGGATGTAGCGGGAGACCGCCGCGATGCCGCTGCGGACGGCCGCATGGCCCGACAGGGATTCCTCCGGGTCGGGTGCCGTCAGGACGAGCACGAGGCAGGCGGCGAACGCGCCCATGACGCCGACCGCGCCGATCTCCTGCAGCGCCTTGAAGATCTTCCGCCAGGCCATGTGTCTGTCGCCTCCAGCCGAGTCAGATCCCGAGGGCCTTCAGGGCCGCATCGAGCGCGCCGGAGAGGCCGCGGCCTAGCGGTCCGCCGCCGCGACGCCCGGCCGGCAGTTCCTCCAGGAGGAAGAGACCGGACCCTCCACCAAAAACGTCGTCGAACAATGACTCCCGACCGCTCAGGTAGGCCACGAAGGTCTCGCAGCGCGCGTTGCGAAATTCGAGCCCCGTGCTGAATCCCAGGGTCGCGTCCTGGTTGACCGCGCGCGGGTGCTCCGCCGAGCCGCGCTCGGCGCGGACACCCCGGCATCCCCTTACCACGAGCGTGCAAGGCCCGTGGAAGACGAGGAATCTCAACTGCAGTGTCAGCCACGCGTGCAGGCTGCCGAGTCGCCAGTGCCGCGTGATCCGCAGTGGGCGGGCGGCCGGCGTCAGCACGCCCGCGATCGCGCGGGGGGACAGCACCATCGATGCACCCTCGGGAAGCGTCACCTGCGCAACCTCGGCCAGCGGGTCACGCAGCGCGGAGACCGTGACCGTGAGGGGCTCGCCCGCCGGCGTCCTGATCCGCGTCAGCGCGTACAGTCCCGCGGCGAGGCTGGTGAGCGGCAATGCCGGATCGAGCAGCCACCGGGTGCTCTTGAGTGCGCGCTCGCTGCTCGTCTGCAGGAAGTCGGGATGCAGGAAGAGCTCATCGTCCTGGCCGACGGCCACGGGTATCGAAACCGCGGAGACCGTTGCGCTCGGCTCATCGGTGCCAGCGGCTGGCGCCGGCAGGCGCAGGGGCACCAGCCGTGCGGCGGCGGGTGCCAGGACGAAATAGGCCACGGCCTTGAACGCCACCGGGGCCAGCGTGACCGCGAGCAGGATCCATAGCGCCATGGGCAGCGCCGCGCGCACGCCGTCCATGAGTCGCTGGCCCGGGTCCTCGGCGAGTGCGGCGCGTCGCTGAGCCAGCTGCCGCTCCACCAGCGCGACATCGCGGGCCCGCTGGTCGCGGCTGCGTTCGAGTTCCGTCGTGCCGGGTGCCGGTGTTGTCTTGAGCCGGGACGCCTCCGCCGAGGCTGCGCTCCTGCGATCGATCAGCCTCTGCAGCGGGGAGTCGCGGAACGCGGGAGCCACGCGATCGCGGGCGATTTCCCATGCCCTGGCCTGCTGCTCGAGCGCGAGTGCCCGGGCCGTCTCGGTGGCCAACTCCGCGCGCTTGCCGATGTCGAGCGGCCACGGCCACCACGCGACCTCGCGTTCCAGGCGGTCGCGGCGTGCCGCGGCCGCGGTGGCCTCGCCCCGCGCCCGAGTCGCTTCGTCGGCCACCCGTGTGAAGCGTGACACCGCCTCCCTCCAGGGCCCTTCGGTGCGGGCAACTGCGGCGTCGATCTCGGCAAGCCGACCTGCCAGGTCATGCTCGAGGCGCTCCCGGCGCTTCGCCCAGTCCGCTTCAGCGGCGGTGATGCGCCGCTCCAGCCCCGCCTGTTCCTCGCGCAGCTCGGCCAGCCGCTGCTCAAGCGCCGGGAGCTCCGCCCGCGCCTGCTGGAGGCGCGACCACTCGGCGCGCATCCAGCCCCCGAGCAGCAGCAGGCCCAGGACCATCAGCAGCAGCGCCAGCCGGCCCGCGAGCCAGCTTGCCAGGGTGCTCAGCAAACGCGACATCCGCCAACTCTATCGCATGACACAATGACTGGATGTTCGGCCTGCTCGCCACGGGATTCCCGCTGCTCGCCCTGCTCGGTGCGGCACTCGCGCTGGTCTGGCCCGCGCCGTTCGCCGCAGCCGGGTCTGCGATCCTCCCGCTGCTGGTGCTCGTCATGCTGGGCATGGGCTGCACGCTGACCCCGCGGGACTTCCTCGTCGTCGCCGGCCGCGGCAGGCTCGTTGCACTGGGCCTGGCGCTGCAGTACACGGTGATGCCCGCCGCCGCCTGGCTGGTCGTGGCCCTGCTCGACCTGCCCGGGGACGTGGCCCTGGGCGTCTACCTCGTCGGCGCCGCCAGCGGCGGCACGGCCTCCAATGTGATCGCGTACCTGGCGCGCGGCGACGTCGCGTTGTCGGTGACGATGACGGCGCTGTCGACGCTGATCGCGCTCGTGGCAATGCCATTCTGGGTCGATCGGCTGGTCGGCGCGGAGGTGGCGCTGCCCGCCGGCGAACTGGTCGCTACGGTTGCACAGCTGGCCGTGGGGCCGGTGCTGGCCGGCATGCTCCTGCGTCGGGTGCTCGGTCCGCGCATCGCCAGCGTCGAAGCAGCGCTTCCGGCGATCTCTGCGCTGGCCATCGTGGCCATCGTCGCGATCATAGTCGGCCTCAACGCGGGGCGCATCATGCAGGTGGGTCCCGCGGTGGCCGCCGCGGTCGTGCTGCACAACGGGCTCGGCCTCGTGGCCGGCTATGGCCTCGCGCGGCTCGCCAAGGCCGACCCGCGCAGCGCGCGGACCATCGCCATCGAGGTCGGCATGCAGAACTCGGGCCTGGCGGTGGCGCTTGCGCTCAAGCTCTTCACCCCAGCGGCGGCGCTGGCGGGCGCGTTGTTCAGTGTCTGGCACAACGTCAGCGGCGCCCTGCTGGCGGCCTGGTGGTCGCGCCGCGCGGGACGTTCGAGCCCCGAGGCCCGATGATCAGGGCGCGCCCGATGGCGCAGGTGCCGGCATGCCGAGATGCCGCGCCAGGCGGTCCATTTGCTGCTGCAGAACCTGATCGACGACCGGGGCATAGCGGTCCATCCCCTGCGGGTCATAGCCGTGCACCTGGTAGCGCCAGCGGATTCGCGTCAAGCCATCCGCGAGGCTCTCGAAGCTCCAGGTCAGTGCACCCGTGGCACCGATCTCCTGCAGCGGCCCAAGCCCGCCAGAAAAACGGATGACCGAGCCCGGCTGCACGTAGACGACGCGCATGTGCTCGATCGAGGCGTCAGGTGGCATGCGCTCGCAGAAGCAGCCCCCAGGCCGCGCCTCGATGGAGAGGTTTCGGGCATCTCCGCTGTAGGTGTGGGATCCATCCCACCACGAGCTGATGTCGCGAAGCGCGATCTCGAACGCCCGAGCCCTCTCGATGAGCAGCTCGCGGCTCGACTCCAGGGCAAAACCACCCGGATCGCTGCCCACCACCCGCGCGTCCGCCAGCGGTGCCAGCAATGCGGCGACACCGGCCAGTGCTGCGGTCCTGCGCTGATGATGGGATCTCATGGCAAGTCTGCCTCCGGAAGGCACTGTGAGCTGGGCCAGCCACGCACGCATTCGTCGCTTGTGAGGCGTGTCCCGGGCGGGATCGGCGGCTGCGAGGTGTGGGCCGCGTAGAGCGGCGCGAAGTCCGTCTCGACAGCGCTGCGCACCAGTTCCTCGAAGCTTCGGATCACGAAGTAGGTCCTCTGGTACCGGTCGATCAGGTATTCCGTACGCAGCACCCGGTCGAGGTCATAGCGGACGCGCAGCGGCTCGACGCTCTCGAGCGCGTGGCGGGTCTCGCCTCCCGATGACAGGATGCCCGCACCGAAGCAGCGCAGACCGGTCTCGTCCTCGATGAGTCCGAACTCGATCGTATACCAGTACAGTCGGGCCAGCAGCGCCAGGCCCCCAAGCTCGAGAGCCCGGGCGCCGGCGTGCCCGTACAGCTCCATGAAGCGGGCGTAGTGCGGGTCGGTCAGCAGCGGCACATGGCCGAAGAAGTCATGAAACAGGTCGGGCTCCGGCAGGTAGTCCATCTCCGCGGGGCTGCGGAGCCAGACGGTGACCGGGAAGCGCCGACCAGCCAGAAGCGCGAAGAATTCGCGCTCCGGTATGAGCCCGGGGACGCCGACGAGTTCCCAGCCGCTCGCGCGCCTCAACACTTCCGAGGCCTGCTCCAGCCGCGGCAGCCGCGGTCCGGGGCACAGCGCCTGCAGCCCCGCGAGGAACGCGGATGCGGCATGGGTTCGCGCAAGGCGTAGCTGACGATCCAGCAGCATGGCCCATCGGCGGTGCTCGTCTTCGTCGTAGCGGGCGTAGTCCTGCGCAACGGTGTAGTCGGCCGCCGCCCCTGCGTAGTCGCCCCGCAGTCGCACCGGTTGGGAGGAAGGTGCGACCGGGGGCTTCATGGTGTCCCGGGCTCCGCTGCCGTGTGTTCGAGCAGGCGGTCGAGGATGCGATCCAGGTCTGCGCGATCGCCGGCGGAAAGCGCGTCCAGCAGCGCCTGCTGGTGTCCCAGCGCGAGCGGCACGATCTCCTGGTAGATCGCCTCTCCGGCGGGTGTGAGCGACAAGACCGAGCGCCGCCGGTCGCCCGGCGATGTGCGCCGCCGCAGGCGCCGGGCGCGCAGCAGCGATGCGACCGCACGGCTGACGGCGACCTTGTCCATGGCCGTCCGCGCGGCCACCTCGACCGCCGACAGCCCGGGCGTCTCGGCCACGACCGCGATCACGCGCCACTCGGCGATGCTCAGGCCGAAGCGATCGGAGTAGCTGGCGGCGATCGCGGCGCTGACCCGGTTTGCCAGCACCGACAACCGGTAGGGCAGGAAGCGCTGCAGCCGCAACCGGCCCTCAGCCATGGCGGACCACCTTTTGATCGATGGCGCCGAACAGGCTCGCATCGGCGGCGTCGCGCATCTCGATGCGCACCTGCTCTCCGAAGGACAGAAAAGGGGTTCGCGGCGCGCCGTGGCGGAGGGTTTCCACGGTGCGCAGTTCGGCGATGCAGGAATAGCCGCGCCCGCCCTGCTCGACTGCCCTTCCCGGCCCGCCGTCGGCGTCACGGTTCGACACGGTGCCCGAGCCGACGAGCGTGCCGGCCGCGAGCGGCCGGGTGCGCGCGGCGTGCGCGATCAGCGTGGGAAAATCGAAGGTCATGTCGATGCCCGCGTCGGCACGGCCGAAGCCCACACCGTTGCGGTCGACGCGAATCACGCCGTGAAGTCGGCCGCCATCCCACGCCGTGCCCAGTTCGTCAGGCGTGCAGGCGACGGGCGAGAACGCCGAGGAGGGCTTGGACTGCAGGAAGCCGAAGCCCTTCGCGAGTTCACCCGGGATCAGGTTGCGCAACGAGACGTCGTTGACCAGCAAGACGAGGCGGATGGCGCGTCGCGCGGTGTCGAGGTCCGCTCCCTGCGGCACGTCGCCGGTGATCACCGCCACCTCGGCTTCGAAGTCGATGCCCCAGTCCTCGCTGTCCATGCGGATGTCGTCACGCGGGCCCAGCAGGCTGTCTGAGCCGCCCTGGTACATCAGCGGATCGGTCCAGAACGACGGCGGCATTTCGGCGCCACGCGCCTGGCGCACCAGCGCGACGTGGTTGACGTAGGCCGAGCCGTCGAGCCACTGGTATGCCCGCGGCAGCGGCGCGGCGCAGGCCGCCTCGTCGAAGGGCTCGCCCTCGCCGTTCCACGGCTCCAGGCGCTCTGCGAGCGCGCGCAGGCCAGGCGCGCAGCGTTCCCAGTCGTCGAGGGCGGCCTGCAGCGTCGGCGCGACTCCGGTGGCGGGCAGCATGCGGCGCAGGTCGCGGGAGACGACGACGAGTCGGCCGTCTCGGCCCCCTTTCAGCGTGGCGAGCTTCACGACACCCCCTCGCTGCCGAACTCGCCGGCGTGCAGCCACGCGGCGTGACGCGGCGCGCGTCTGGTGCGCGTCCATTCCTCGAGCATCGCCGGCGCGACCGCCCGCGCTCGCGCGAGCTGCTCGGGCGTGCCCGTGTTGACCGCGAGTTCGAGCCGGTGGCCGTTCGGGTCGAAGAAGTAGATCGACTCGAACACGCCATGGTCGACCGGCCCCAGCACCTCGAGCCCGGCGGCCTGCAGGCGCTGGTGGGCCGCCCGCAGTTCCTCGCGGCTGCCGACCTCGAAGGCGATGTGCTGGACCCAGGCCGGCGTGTTGGGGTCGCGCCCCATGGGGGGGCGCGTCGGCAGCTCGAAGAACGCCAGCACGTTGCCGCCACCGGCGTCCAGGAAGGCATGCATGTAGGGATCGGGCTCCTTGGTCGAGGGCACATGGTCCTCAGCGAATGCCATGGTGAACGACATGCCCAGCAGGTCGCGGTAGAACGCGACGGTTTCCGCCATGTCGCGGCAGCGATAGGCGACGTGATGGATCCGGCGGATCACGGCAGCGCCCCACGCCTGAGCTGGTCGCGCTCCATCGCCTCGAACAGCGCCTTGAAGTTCCCCTCGCCGAAGCCCTCGTCGCGCTCGCGCTGGATGAACTCGAAGAACACCGGCCCGAACAGGCACTCGGAGAAGATCTGCAGCAGCAGCCGGCGGTCCGGCTGCGTGCGGCCGTCGAGCAGGATGCCGCGGCTGCGCAGCGACTCCACGGGCATGCCGTGGCCGGGGAGCCGCTGCTCGAGCATTTCGTAGTAGGTGTCGGGCGGCGCCGTCATCAGCGGCACCCCGCGCGCGCGCAGGCGATCCACGGTGGCGGCGAGGTCCCGGGTGGCGAGCGCGATGTGCTGGATGCCCTCGCCGTTGAAGCGCATCAGGAACTCCTCGATCTGCCCGCCACCCTGGCGCGCCTCCTCGTTCAGCGGGATGCGGATCAGGTCGTCCGGCGCCGTCATCGCGCGCGACAGCAGGCCTGTGCGTTCGCCCTGGATGTCGAAGTGGCGGATCTCGCGGAAGTTGAAGATGCGCTCGTAGAAGCCTCCCCAGTGTGCCATGCGTCCGCGGTAGACGTTGTGGGTCAGGTGGTCGATGCGCTCCAGACCCACGCCGGCAGGGTTGCGCTCGACACCGTCGAGGTAGCGGAAGTCGATGTCGTAGATCGACGCCGCGTCCTGGTAGCGGTCGATGAGATAGATCGGCGCGCCGCCGATCCCGCGGATGGCCGGCAGCCGAAGTTCCATGGGGCCGGTGGGCACGTCGACCGGCTGCGCACCCCGGCGCAGGGCCTCGGCATAGGCCTCGTGGGCGTCGCGCACGCGGAAGGCGAGGCCGCAGGCCCCCGGACCGTGCTCCTCGGCGAAATAGGCGGCCAGGCTGCGCGGCTCGTGGTTGACGATGAAGTTGATGCCGCCCTGCCGGTACAGCGTGACGTCCTTGGAGCGGTGGCGGGCCACCGCCGCGAAGCCCATCTGGCCGAACACCGTCTCGAGGACGCCGCGCCGGGGAGCCGCGAACTCGACGAACTCGAAGCCGTCGAGGCCGATGGGGTTGTCGCGTGTGTCGGCCATGCTGGCAGGCTCCTGCGGGGCGTGATAGTTTCAACTGTAACCAATCCGCCGGGGGATGTCATGGGGAACCAGCCGGAACGTGTGCTGTTCGACTATCCGCGCAGCTCCGCCGCCTACCGCGTGCGCATTGCGCTGAACCTCAAGGGCCTGGCCTGCCGCTTCGAGGAGGTGCACCTGCTGCGCGACGGCGGAGCGCAGCACCTGCCGGCCTTCCGCGGGCTGAACCCGCTCGGCCTGGTGCCGGTACTGCGCGACGGTGGCGAGGTGCTGACGCAGTCGATGGCCATCCTCGAGTACCTCGACGAGGTGTATCCGCAGCCGCCGCTGCTGCCGGCCGGGGCCGCGGCGCGCGCCGCGGTGCGGGCGATGGCGCTGTCGATCGCCTGCGACATCCATCCCATCAACAACCTGCGCGTGCGGCGCTACCTCGCGGAGCCGCTCGGGCACCGGGACGCCGAGATAGACACGTGGCAGCGCCACTGGATCGGCGCGGGCTTCGCCGCGCTGGAGCAGTTCGTGCAGCGCGCGGGCAGCCTCGGGCGCCGCTGCTTCGCTGACCAGCTGACGCTGGCCGACGTGCTGCTGGTGCCGCAGATGCTCAACGCGCGCCGCGTCGGTCTGGACCTCGCGCCTTTCCCGACGCTCGTCGCGATCGACGCCTGCCTGCGCGCCCTGCCCGCATTTGCCGCCGCTGCCCCGCCCGACTGAGCGGCCGCGGTCAGTCGCGCGCGCGGGCCGCGATCCAGTCGCTCGCGCGCTCGGCGATCATGATGGTCGGGGCGTTGGTGTTGCCGCTGACGATGTCCGGCATCACCGAGGCGTCGACCACGCGGAGCGCGTCAATGCCGTGCACCCGCAGCCGGGCATCGACCACGGCCAGCGGGTCGCCGGCGGGCCCCATGCGGCAGCTGCCCACGGGGTGATAGACGGTCTCGCCCTTGCGGCGCACCGCTGCTGCCAGCTCGTGGGCCGAGCGGACGCCGTCGCCCGGGAACACCTCATCGGCCCTGTGGCGATCGAAGGCAGGCTGCGCGGCGATCTCGCGCGACACCCGAATCCCTTCGATCGTCAGCGCGAGGTCGCGCGGCTCGGCGAGGTAGCGCGCCTCGATCCGCGGGGCGGCAAGCGGATCGGCAGACGCGAGCGTGACGCGGCCGCGGCTGGCCGGGCGCAGCGCGCAGGCGTGGATCGTGAAGCCGTGCCCGGGCAGGCGGTTGCGCCCGTGGTCGTCGAGCTGGGCAGGCACGAAATGCAGCTGCAGGTCCGGGCGGCCGTCGGTCGCGAGCGCGCTGCGCAGGAAGGCACCTGCTTCGGCGAGGTTCGACGCGCCCGGCCCGCGCCGCGTCAGCAGGTAGCGGACGCCGACGGCGAGCTCCGCCAGCGCGCCGAAGTCGTAGCTGACCGGTTCCCTGCAGCGGTAGACCGTGCAGTAGTCGAGGTGGTCGTGAAGGTTCGCGCCGACGCCGGCCAGCGCGTGCCGCACCGGCACGCCAGCCGCCTCCAGCGTGGCCGGTGGGCCGATACCCGACAGCATCAGCAGCTGCGGAGAGCCGAGGGCGCCCGCGGCGAGCACGACTTCCTGCGTGGCCCGCGCCACCCGGCGCCGGCCGCGATGCAGGTACTCGATGCCCCGCGCCCGCCCCTGCTCGACGAGGATGCGCAGCACGTGGCCGCGCGTCACGACGCGCAGGTTCGGCCGCGCCCGCGCCGGTGCGAGCCAGGCCACCGCCGTCGAGCAGCGCCGGCCGCGACGCTGCGTGACGTCGTACGGGCCGGCGCCTTCCTGGACCGCTCCGTTGAAGTCCTCGTTGGGCGCCGCGCCCCACTCCCTCGCGGCCTGCAGGAACACCTGGGTCAAGGCGTTGGGCGTGGCCACGCGTGACACCGACAACGGCCCGCCGGCGCCGTGGAACGTCGACGCACCCGCCCAGTGGTCCTCCGAGCGCCTGAAGTACGGGAGCACGCTTGCGTAGTCCCAGCCGGGGTTGCCGCGCGCTGCCCAGCCGTCGTAATCCGCCGGCTGCCCGCGCACGTAACACATTGCGTTGATCGAGCTCGATCCGCCCAGCACCCGGCCGCGGGGCCAGTACAGCCGGCGGCCATCGAGGCCGGGTTCCGGCTCGGTGTGGAAGCGCCAGTCGAGGTCAGGGTGGTGGACCAGCCGGCCGATGCCGGCCGGCATGTGGATCAGCGGGCTGCGGTCCGCTCCGCCCGCCTCGACCAGCAGCACGCGGCGGCCCGGATCCGCCGAGAGGCGGCCAGCCAGCACGCAGCCGGCGGAGCCGGCGCCGACGACGATGACGTCGTGCTCCTCGTGGCGCATCAGCGCAGGCCGAGCGCCGGCACCACCAGCATGCAGGTCATTGCGACCAGCACGGCGCCGATCAGGTCGAACAGCAGCCCCGAGCGGAACATGTCGGCAATCCGCACGCGCCCCGTCGAGAACACCAAGGCATTCGAGGAGGTGCCTGCGGGGTTCGCGAAACCAAGGCTGGCTGCCAGTCCGGCCGCAACCGCGGCGACGATGGGATCATGGCCGCCGGCCGTGGCGAGCGCGATCGCGATCGGCATGAAGATGGTGGCGGTGGCGATGTTGCTCGCGGCTTCGGTGACCAGGGCGCACATCACGGCGACCACCAGCAGCATCGGCAACAGCGGCAGGCCCGCGACGTCGCCCAGCGCGGCGCCCATCCAGGCACTCAGTCCGCTCTTCACCACGGAGTCCGCCAGCGCAAGGCCACCCCCCAGCAGCAGGATCAGGTACCAGGGCGCCGCCCTGGCATCCTGCCACTCCAGCAGCATGCGTCGAGCCGCTGGGTCGCCGCCGCGCGCGCCGGCAGGAAGCACGCACAGCAACAGCGCGCCCGCGACCGCAATGCCGGCGTCCGTGAGGCCCGGGATCCAGCGCTGGTAGAGGGGCTGCAGGATCCACGCGGCGCTGGTCAACGCCACCACGCCGATGACCCTGCGTTCCGGTGGACCCATCGGCGGCAGCTGGCCCAGGGCAGACAGCAGTGCATGGCGGTCTGCGGCAGGCAGCGCGAAAGGCAGGGTGATCCGGCACAGCATCCACCAGCAGAGCGGGATCGCCACGAGCACGAAAGGCAGGCCGAAGGCGAGCCACTCGATGAAGCTGATCCGCACGTCGAGGCTGCGCTCCAGTACGCCGAGCATGATCGGGTTGACGGGCGTGCCGATCGGGGTGCCGAAGCCGCCGATGTTCGAGGCGTAAGTGACCGAGAGCACCATGGCCGCCGCAAACCGGCGCTGGTCGGGACCCGGTCCCGTGGCGTCCGGCACGCCAACCACGGCGGCCAGCGCTGCCGTTGCGATGGGCAGCATCATGACCGTGGTCGCGGAGTTGTTGACCAGCAGAGAGAGCGCTGCCGTCACCGCCATGACGGCGAGAAGCAGGTGCCGCGGCTCTGGGCTGGAACGCGAGACCACGAACAGCGCCACGCGCCGGTGCAGGTTCCATTTCTCGAAAGCGAGGCCGATCAGCGCGCCGCCGAGCACCAGGAACAGGACGGGAGACATGTACTGGCCGGCAACCTGGTCGGCCCGAGCGACGCCGAGCAGCGGCAGCAGCAGGAACGGCAGGCTGCCCGTCAGGGTGACGGGCACGGCCTCCGTGAACCACCAGCACGCCATGAGCAGCATCACCGCCGCCGTCCGCCACGCAGGCTCGGCAAGGCCCTCCGGCGGGCCGGCCAGGAGCATCGCCGCCGCCAGCGTCAGGCCCAGCCAGAATCCGGCGCGCGGCAGCGACACGTCGTGCGCGCCGGCTCAGCCAATCTCGAAGCCGGCTTCGACCAGCGGAAGGCGCCTGGGCCGCTCACCCGTCGCGGCGTGGATCGCGCTGGCGAGCGCCGGCGCGACCGGGGGCACGCTGGCCTCTCCCGCACCGCCGGGCGAGTGCGCGGTGCGCAGCAGGTGTACCTCGATGCGGGGCGTGGCGTCGATCCGGATCAGCGGACCCGTGTGGAAGTTGGTCTCGATCGCGGCGCCGTTCTCGAAACGGATCTGGCCGTCGAGGGCGGCGGTGAGGCCCCAGACAATGCCCCCCTCGACCTGGGCTTCGACCGTGCGCGGATCGATCACCGTGCCGCAATCGAAGGCACAGGTGATCCGCTCCACCTTGAGTTTGCGACCCGACACGCTGGCTTCGACCACCTGGGCGCAGTAGGAGCCGAACCCCATGGCGAGGGCGATGCCCATGCCCCGCCCTTTCGGCAATTTCCCGCCCCAGCCGGCTTTCTCCGCGGCAAGCCGCAGCACGGCTTGCGCGCGCGGCTCGGAGTCGAGCAGGCGAAGCCTGAACGCCAGCGGGTCGGCGCCGGTCACGGCGCAGACATCGTCGATGGCACTCTCGGAAAAGAAACCGTTCATCGACGAGGAGACGGATCGCCAGGTGCCCACCGGGATCGGGTCCGGAGTCTCGACGTAGTCCACGAACTTGTTCGGGAACGCATACTTGTCGTTGACGAGCGCACCGACGGCGAATAAATCCGGCATGCCGGGTCGCGAGGGGCGACCCTGGTATTTCCACATGTTGATGCCGGTGGTGCGGCTGTGCAGCCCAAGGATGGCGCCGTCGGCGCCAACGCCGACGCGAGTGCGCACCCGGTGCGCCGGCCTGTAGCGGTCGTGCTGGAAGTCCTGCTCGCGCGTCCACGTCAGCTTGACCGGGGTTCCACGCGCCCCGCGGGCGATCTCCACGGCTTGCCGCAGGAAATCGTTCTCCCATTTGCGGCCGAATCCGCCACCGATGAACGTGACGTTCAGGCGGCAGCGCTCGCGCGGCAGGCCCGTGATCTCCGCCATGGCGTCACGCGCGCGGTCCGGTTGTTGCGTGGGTGCCCAGGCCTCGCAGGAGTCCTCGCGTACCACGGCGGTCGCCGTCAGCGGTTCGAGTGCAGCGTGGGCCAGGAACGGCACCTCGTATTCCCAGGTATAGCGCCGGGCCGCCGAGGCGATGGCGGCGTCGGTGGCGGCCCTGTCGTAGGCACCGCCGCCGAACGGGCGGCTCGCGGCGGCGTTGGCGTCGTCGTCGAGCGCGGCCCGCATCTTCTCGCGGATCGCCTCGGTCGAGACACCCGCCGAGGCTGACTCGTCGAACTCCGCCGTCATGGCCTCGGCGGCACGCCGCGCTTGCCACGTCGACCTGGCGATCACGGCGACCCCGTCGCTGATCGCGAACGCGTCGACCACGCCAGGCTGCGACACCGCTGACTCGCGCGAGAAGGACAGCAGCTTCGAGCTGACCGCGGTCGAGCGCCGGATCGACGCGTAGAGCATGCCGGGCAGCCGCACGTCGATGCCGAAGACGGCGCTGCCATCCACCTTCGCCGGCGTGTCCTTGCGTGGCGTGGAGCGGCCGATCAGGGTGAACTCGGAAGCGCTCTTCAGGGCGGGCTCCGCCGGCACAGGCAGGTCCCCGGCGGCCCGCGCCAGTTCGCCGAAGCTTGCACTGCGCCCGCTGGCCGCATGCGTGACCCGCGACGCTCGCGCCACGCAGTCGGCCGCGGGCACCCCCCAGCGCTGCGCTGCGGCGGTGACCAGCATCTCGCGCGCGGTCGCCCCTGCCCGCCGCAGCAGTCCGTAATAGATCATCACAGACTCGCTGTTGGCGGTTCGGTGGCGCTTCGTGATCGGGTTGATGAACGCATCGTCGGCATGCGCGAGGCGCACCTCCACCTTGGACCAGTCCACCTCGAGCTCCTCGGCGAGGATCTTCGGCAGCGAATCGTGTACGCCCTGGCCCATCTCGGACTGCGGGCAGGTGATGATCACGCGGCCGTCGGCCGTGATCTCGATATAGGCGCCCAGCCCGCGCTGCGGGGGCGGGGTCGGCGCCGGGGGTGCCCCGGGAGCACCCGGCATCGAACCCGGGGCGCCCTGTGCCCCCGCATCGAGCACGTGGCCCGCGATCAGCAGTCCACCGGCGGTGGCGGTGACTTCGATGAAGTGACGTCGGGTGATCATTCGGCGGCCCTCCCCTCGCGTATCCAGCGCTCGACCTCGGCACGCGACGTGACGTCGCAATATCGGCGGCCGCAGTCGCGAAGTGCGTCGCGGTGCGGGCCCTCCTCGGCATCGCCGCAGCAGTCTTCCGGAACCTGCACGCGGAAGCCGTAGGAGAATGCATCGACGATCGTGGCGCGGACGCAGCCGCTGGTCGTGCAGCCCGTGACGATCACCGTGTCCACATTCTCCTTCACCAGGAACGTGATCAGGGGGGTCTGGAAGAACATCGACGGTGCGTTCTTGCAGTAGGTGAAATCACCGGGGTCGTGGATCAGCGGATCCATCCGCGTGCAGTCGTGGCCATAGTAGAACTCGTCGCGGACCGCCTTGACCTTCCAGAGCGGCATGTCCTTCTGGCTGCAGTACGCCGTGTAGCACGCGGCCACCGGGAGGCCTGCGGCGCGGGCGACCGACAGCAGTTTCGCGGTCTCGTCGCGAGCCTGGTGCAGCCGCGGCAACCCGCCGAGCGCGTACCGCGGATCCGTGAACGCCAGCTGCCAGTCGACCACGAGCACGGCGGCGCGCCGCCCGTAGCCGATCTCGCTCGAGGCATATCCCACCTGCCGGTATGCGTCCGTCATCTCCCAACCCCCGGATTGCGAACCCCGAAACGAAGAAGTCCCCGCACCTTGCGGGGCGGGGACTCCTTGTTGGCCCGGAGCGCTAAGGCCTCAGGCGGCCTTGCTGCCCTTCTTGCCCTTCGCAGCCTTCGCGGCCGCTGCCTGCTTCTGGGCGATCGCCTCGGCGGCAACCTTCGCCCACTTGGTGAAGACAGGCGCACGCGGCGGTTCGAAGCCCGTCTCGGCCTTGCAGCGGGCCTTGAGCTCCTCGATGGTCTCGAAGCCGCGGTCGAAGATCTTCTTCTTGCCGCGCTTCTTGGCCATCCCGGTGCGCAGCGCCTTGGTGCCGGCCTCGTCGACGCTGCCGTCGGCCTGGATGATGACGCCGTAGCGCTTCGCGCCCTCGACCGTCACCAGGCCGGCCTCGACGTCGAACGCGACCTTGGCCGGATCACGCTCGAGCGGATCGCCCCAGCCGCCGCCGCCCCAGGTGTCGGCGATCAGCAGATCGCCCGCCTCGACCTTCACGTGGTCGATCTTCGAGGGCAACAGTTCCTCGGTGCCGTCGGCGCGCTGCAGCAGCTTGCGGCTGCGAACGCCCGGCTCGCCGCCGTTGGCGCCCCAGGGGTAGGTCAGCCAGCGGTCGTCGTGGATCGAGATCTCGCCCGGCTCGAGGAAGCGGTAGCCGATGCGCAGGCCGTTGCCGCCGCGGTTCTTGCCGGCGCCGCCCGTGTCCGCGATCGTCTCGTAGATGTCGATGCGCAGCGGGAAGTAGCTCTCGAGGAACTCGTTCGGCACGTTGGTGAAAGACGGCCACAGCGAGTGACCATCTGGACCATCCCCAAAGGGCTTGCCAGGAATGCCACCGAAGGTGATTTGGTACAGCTGGTACCACTCGCCGTTCTTGTCATAACCGGAGTACATGAAGTGAGGGCTGTCAGAGAAGCCGGCTCCGCACATGAAATCCGGATTACCCTGACCCAGGAGACCCGCGAGGATGTCAAAGATACGTCCGAGCGCATGGGTACGGCAGGACAAGGCCGCGGGCTTGAGCGGCTTGAGCAAGGTGCCCGGTGGGATCCGCACTTCCATCAGATCGTAGAAGCCATCGTTGAAGAGGATCTGCGGGTCGAACACCATGATCATGTAGATGCCCGCAAACATCTTGAACATTTCTTCGTTCAACAGGAAGTTGATCGAAGAAATCGACTGCGGATCGGTACCCTCGAAATCGAAGATACACTTGTCACCCTCGCGCCACATGCTGCATTTGATGCGATACGGACCCATGTTGAGGCCGTCATCGCAGATGTAGTCTTCGAAGTGCTGCTTCGTCTCCGGCACGTTCTGCCGAATGAGAGCCCGCATCGCGCGCTTGTTGCGATCGAGCATGGCGTCCATCGCCGAATAGAACACGTCGTCGCCGAAGCGCTCTGCAATCTCGATGCAACGGCTGGAGGCGGTGCGCAACGCGGCCGTAATCGCATTGAAGTCCGAGAGATTC